>UNRJ01000001.1 GCA_900537125.1 Rhodobacteraceae bacterium Alg238-R152
TAAGCGAAAGCTGAACGCGACCGAGGTTATCGACGCTGTGGCGGACCTGTTCATTCTTCGGGGTGTGCCTGCATATATTCGATCAGACAACGGCCCCGAGTTTGTTGCGGAAGCGGTTAGAAGCTGGATCAAAGCCGTTGGGGCCAAGACGGCATTCATCGAGCCTGGATCGCCCTGGGAGAACGGATACTGCGAGAGCTTCAACGGGCGCTTGCGAGACGAATTGCTGAACGGTGAAATCTTCTACTCGCTTCGTGAGGCCCAAACCATCATCGAAAGCTGGAGGAACCACTACAACACCAAACGACCACATAGTGCTCTGGGATACCGCCCACCTGCGCCAGAGACCACCGTCCCGATGGACCAAAGACCGACAATGCACTAACTTTCAAAATGGACCACTCAAGAGGGGCTGCTCACCCACATTGTGCGATCTGCCGCTCCATGTTTCTTCTGAGGTTGGCCATAAGAAAGACAGTGGTGAGCTGTCCAAACATCTCTTTTTTGAATTCGACTATCAGTATGCCGATTGGGTGCACTACGGCGACAACACCAAGGCGGATGGCGAGCAGCCTCGAAACCTTGGGATCCAAGGGATCACGCACGACATCGACGCATTTTCACCTTATGAGGCTCATCTCATTCAGGAAAATCGCTTTCTGGATACCTATGTTCTTGCAACAAATATGCAGCGCTATCGCTGGAAGATGTTAGACAAAGAGGCCTTTCAATTTAATGATCGGCAGTACTTTGGCTATGCTTACGCGGGTCCAGCGCTGGCCTTCTACGCCAGTTGGGCAATTAAAGATGCGCTGAAACGTAACTATAAAACGCTCTATTTTGTCACCCGCGACGGAATCCTGCTCAAAGAAATCGCAGACAAAATGATTGCGTTGCAAGGCTTGGATCTCAAAACCAAACTGCTTTATGGGTCCCGGCGAGTGTGGCGGGCCATGTCTACGGACGATGAGATAAAGCGCGACTTCACAATGTTCTATGGTCGCTTTGGCGGTATCTCAAGCTTTGAAGAATTTGCGCAGGCCGCGGGGCTGGGCGTGAAACAATTGTTGGACATCGCCCCGATGCTGGCGGAGATGTCAGAGGCGGACTTCACCGATCCAGACGTTCGAAAGGCAGCTGGCTTTATCCTTGTCGCGACAGAACCCTACATGAACATTCTGCGCGCAGAAGAAAAAGCCAAAAAGGACCGCTGCCTCGCCTACCTCTCTGCGGAAATGGATTTGACAGAACCTTTTGGCATTGTTGAATTTTGGGGTCGCGGCGTTACACAAGGACAATTGGCAAAGCTTCTTGAGGAGGTCGCAGGCCACAAAGTAGACACGCCGTTTTACTACGTGCGCTCCATCTGGGGCGACGAACAGTACTGTCCACGCCATCGCTTCAGTGAACTCCCTGTGGATTTCAGCTTTGTTGAGCCTGTGCTCGCTTGCGTTCCACAAACCACGGTTACGGCCTATGATGAGGTCGGGGGCAAAATTGTCCCGGTCTATGAGGTTTTGGAGCAAGAAGGCTATGAAGCCCTGCGTGCCGGGCTTGTCGACTTCACCACCGACTATTGCAATGCTGAGTTTGTTGACCGCGAGCGCTTAGAGCGTGGGGTCGCGAACAGCACCTATCGCTATCTGCGTGAAAAACCGTCGGATCAGTTTGTTTGTGACGTTTATGGCGAATTCACCGACAACCATGGCGTCTTCTCCGAGGTCAGATCGCAAGCTCCTGTGCTGTCTGCTGACGACATCGAGGGCACGGACTTGACCGGTCTTAAGCAGCTGACCAAAGCGCTTCCAATTTCGCTGGCACGAAGTGGTGAAGCAGCACGGGCTGCTTACGCTGAAAAGTTCTCGAAAAAGAAACTACCGTCGCCTCGGAAAGACTTTTTTCCCCAACGGTCTTTGGATCGATATACCAAAGTCGCGCCAGGGCAGAAGGTGATTGCTCGCGAAGATTTGAAAGTGCATTGGGCCTCTTCGTTTGCCAAAGGCACAAAAACTGGCGCGATAATCCCTGCTGGAAGCGTCATCGAAGTGGAAGATGTCGTTTGGCGTAACACAGGTATTCCGCGCCTCAAAACAGCTCAAGGCTATATCTCTGCCCACCGAGCAATGGTGGCCAACGGCAACAGAATTTTGCGTGTGATGACGCCCCTAAAAACCGCCAACACATCGGGAAAAATCAGGCCAATTACTGGGGAGATGACCTCCGTTTTGGATGTTGAAGAGACCCAAACAGATCTGATCAGGTTCCATACTCAGGAAGGGTCGCATGAACTTGGTCCAAATCAGTTCATTCTCCCACGCGGCGATCTCGATGAGTTTGTGTTTGAAGCACCTAAGCGGGTTCTGGTGTTGTCAAAAATTGCGGCATATTCCTCCACGACGTTTGAGGACCGCTACCGAACCTACCGAGTTTATCAAGCGGGAAGCTGCGTTCGCATTCTAGGAGTTGCCTTTACTCCCAAGGGCACTCCGCGCCTCAAAACCGCACGCGGATACATCACGGCAAATCGCACCTTTGTAAGGCCTCTCCGTGAGGATTTGCATCGGTACCTGAGCAAACCTGCCAAATCTCTGAAGCTGCGCAAACCACTTGCCGTTTATACCAGCCTAGAATTCTCGGAAGGAACCCGGTCTGATCAAGTCTTGGAAAAGGGGACGGAGATCAAACCCCAAAATCTGGTTTGGACGGATGATGGCACACCACGCATTTTGGTGAAAGATGGCTACGTGTCAGCACAAAAATCAAACTTCCGCACCGTATTCGGTATCGCGATCTAAAGCATAAAAGCCCCAGCCTTGCATTGGCTGGGGCTTTTTTAATGAGATCCCTTAGGCGGGTTTGAGAAAACTGGGCTCGCGATGGGGTCTCTTCGGTGTCTTTTCTGGTGTATCGCTCAGGTGCGCCATCCCAGCATGCGTCGTTCGATGACGCCAATTACGGTGCTTACAAGCACGCCAAGCAGAGACAGGATCACAACACCTGCAAACAACCTTTCGAGGTCATACAGCGACCCGGCCTCGAGAATATATGCGCCAATTCCGTATTGTGCGCCGAGCATTTCTGCGGCGACGAGCAGGATGATCGCAATTGCGAGGCTGATGCGCAGGCCGGACAAAATGCCCGGTAGAGCTCCTGGTAGAATGATTTTGCGTACAATGGACCACCAAGACAGGCCAAAGCTTTGCCCCATGCGGATCAAGGTGCGGTCAACGTTGTCGACAGCGCCGTAGGTGGCCACCACAGTGGGAGTGAAGGTGCCAAATGCGATGAGGGCATATTTTGACCCTTCGCCAATGCCAAACCAAATCACAAACAGCGGTAGAAGGGCAATTTTCGGGATTGGGAAAATTGCGGCGACCAAAGGCACAAGACCAGACCGGATATGGGAAAACAGCCCTATCAACACGCCAACGGCAATGCCAATGCTGACACCAATTGTTGCGCCTACGACGAGGCGGGCCAAGGACGGTCCAAGGTGTTGAAACAGCAATCCGCTGGTATAAAGCTGGCGGAATGTGTCCAACACATCAGACGGTTTGGGCAGGGTCAGGGGGGAAATCCAGCCTGACTGTGTGCCCCATTCTGCGATGGCGATCAGTACAACAAAGACGGCGACACCAATCCACGCTTTGGGTTTTGGGGCAAATCCGCCGCCGCGAAAGGCGACGGCTTTTTGGGACGTCTCAGACATGCAACAACTCCTCATCTGCGGCCCGGGCTTCGTCGCGCATCAGATTCCACAAGCGTTTTTGATAAGCATCCAGATCTGCGTCGCCAAATTCACGGTCAGCCAAAGGTTTGTCGATCTCGACAATCTCGCGGATTTGGCCGGGGCGGCGAGATAGAACCACAACCTTATGGCCCAGGCGCACGGCTTCTGCCAGGTTATGTGTGACATAGACAGCCGTGAAAGGTTGGCGCGACCACAGGTTGACCAGGTCGTCCATCAGGAGCTCGCGGGTCTGGCTGTCGAGCGCGGACAGCGGCTCGTCCATTAGCATGACGGCGGGCTTTACCGCCAATGCGCGGGCAATGGCCACCCTTTGTTTCATGCCACCAGACAGTTGTTTGGGCAGGGCTTTGGCAAAGTCGGTGAGCTTTGTGCGGGCTAGAACGTCGGCGATGATCTCACGTGCGGCACCACCACGAATGCCGTGATCCTCCAAGACCAGTGAGATGTTCCCGGTCACCGTGCGCCACGGCAGCAGGGCAAAGTCCTGAAAGATGTAGGTCAGCGGGTTGAGGCAGTTTTGGGGCGGATTGCCCAACTGCAGAACGCGGCCACGTTGAGGGCGTTCCAGCCCGCCAATGAACCTTAGGAGCGTCGATTTTCCGCAGCCTGACGGCCCGACAATGCAGATGATTTGTTGGTTTGGGATGTCGAGTGAGATGTCGCGCATCACTTCAACGCCATCATAGGAATGGCCAATGCCATCAAGCCTGATGTCCATATCGTGCCTCAAGAAGTCTGCGGCGGGGCGGCTCGCGCGCCCCGCCTGAAGGCGTTTAGGCGCCGGTTGTTTCCACGTAGGAGCTGTCTACGAGTGTGTCGAGGGTGATATCTTTCCCGACCAATCCTTCGGATTGGAACCAGCTCAGTTGATCCTGAACAGAGCCTACGTTAAGGGCTGCCCCGGAGCTGATGCGCATCGTGCCGTTGATGATGGAGCCAGCTGCCTTGGCGCGTTCGCGATCCGTGTAGACATACTTATGGATGAGATCGACCATCGCGTCCTGATCGGCCGTTCCGTCAATCATGGCGGCAGCATAGTCATCCACGCCTTTGGAAAAGCCAGCTAGGAAGCTTTCGGTCTGACCACGTTCGTTGGCCGCATTGTTGGCGGAGGTGAACACGGTTGTGACCTGATAGTCAGGAATGTAGTCCGAGACGTTGCCGGCAATGTGCCAGGCACCGGCTTTGGCCAGAGGTTTGGCGATGTGTGGCACAATCGACCAGCCGTCAACTTGACCGGACTTCATGGCACCAATGATCGCGCCAACCTTTTGCAAAGGGGTGAAGTTCAGATTGATGCCCTCGGCGGCCGCCATTTTTGCACCCATGTAGTGGAAAGACGAGCCAGCTTGGGTGACGGCGTATTTCCTGCCATCCAGATCTTTGAGGCTTTTGATGCCGGCTTGATAGGAGGCATCGGAGATCAGGTATTTCTGGCCATCAATGCCAGCTTCTTCTTGCAACGCGCCGCCAATCACTTTGATTGCCCCTTTGTCAGCCAGGCTGATGAGGCCGCCAGAAATCGCGGTCACGGCATAGTCGATGTCGCCACTGGCAATGGCCACGGCCATGGGTTGCGCGGCCTGAAAAAATTCAAATTCTACATCCAGGCCTGCCTCGGCAAAGTATCCGCGCTCAAAGGCCACGAAATTGCCAGAGTGGGATGTGAAGCGCAGCGCGCCCACTTTGATTTTCTTGTTCATGGCCAATGCAGGCGCAGCCAAGCCGCTTGCTGCCACGGTGCCGCCCATCAGGGCCAGTGCCTTCCGGCGAGTAAGTTTGATCACGTTATCCTCCCAATGATCTGATTTAGATGTCTGGTTGTAGTTCAGACTTGATATCTGCCATCAAAGCCGTGATTGCGGCTTCGCTGTTGCGCGCCAATACTGCGTCCACCAGCGCCTGCTGACTGGCGCATCTACGTGCAAAATTTAGCTGCCCTTCGCGAAGCAGAGCCAGTCGAAACCGGCGGCTTTGATTGTATAGTTTACGTTGAAGGTCGATCAGCCTCGGGCTGCCGCAGGCGTCAATCAGCGAATATGAAAAGGCGCGGCACGCCTCATCCCATTGCATTGCGGTCAAATCATCAGCGTTTTGGGCGATGCCATCTTCAGCTTTGCGAAGCGCATGATGCGCCGCGATTACGCGACCTTCCCAAGCCACATCCCCAGCCTCAATAGCGAGCCCAATGGCTATCTTTTCAATCTCGGAGCGCACCATCAAAATGTCGCGGACATCGTCTTCTGTGGCGGAAGCCACACGAAATCCTCGCTGTGTCGTCGCCTCAACCAATCCCTCCGCCGAAAGCAACCGCAACGTTTCACGCATTGAGTGATTGGACCCACCATACCGCGTGCGCAGGGCTTGTAACTTCAACTTTTGATCTGGCAACAGCGTACCAAAAGAGATGTCACGCCGGATAGCGGCGGCGAGCATCGCAATTACCGTGTCGTCTTCTTGTGTGTCGCGGCGCAGGATCATTTTGTCGACTAAATTTGGAAATGTTGGGTATTTTTGTGAATAATGCATGCTTTGTGTCAAGGGCATAATTTTTTGCTACAGGGCCGCTGGTTTCACGCGACCTGTCTGATCCGGTACAACATCAATCAAGTAAAATCGCCTTTCCCCTATACACGTGACATACAGTGGGGCGCCGACCTGGCAGGATTTACGCCTTTCGAGTGCTTATGATGCGGATTGTGCTCTCGCTTGATCACAGCGTCCGCAATGCGGTGTTTCAAAAATGGTTCCACGGTGGTCTGGCGGGTAACGTGCTAAATTGGCTGGTATTCTCGAACAGACAAAAGTACTGAAGCGTGGCACCAAAAAGACTCGATAAAATCATGAATCATAAACAACAATTGGATGCTGCTGGTCAGAAAATGACCGCAGGTGACTTGGCAGAGGCGCTTCTGATTTTTGAACAGATCGCGGGTGCGCAACCTGCGCCATTTGTGCGTCAGGAGGCGATGATCGGGACTTCGCGTGCTCTTGCCCACCTTGGCCGCATCGCGCAGGCCACGGATGTCGCACAAAAAGCGCTTGATCAGTGGCCAAACGCCTATCCGGTCCTACTGCTAAATGCAGAATGCGCCAAACTGGCTGGGGAAGGGGCGGACGAAGAAGCGTTTTTACGTCAGGCATTCTCAGCGGAACCTGATAAGCAGGCTACCGCCCGCCCATTGTGCGAGAAACTTCTCGCAACAGGGCAATGGGGCGAGGTGCAAAAGGTCTATGACACCTTTGTCGCAAATACCGGGCGGCGGAAGCCTCTGCTTGCTTTTCTGGCTATGAAACACACTAAGGCTGGAGACGCGTCTGCAGGTTTAGCGCTTTGGCGGAAAATCCATGACCAGCCTCACGCATCGGCCGCGACGAAGCAGCAAGCAATAAAGGGTATAGCGAAATGTCTTGTGCAGTCAGGGGCCTATTCAGACCTGCGTAAACTGTTTGACGACTCCCCCGAGACCGGCCCCGAGCGTCCAGCTCTTTTAACAGGCATGCCCCCCAATCCAGGAGACGACGGCCTGCATCATTTTCCAAATAGTCTTTTGCGTGAGACAGCGGAGAAAAACCCCAAAGACGCCTCTGCGGAGGCCGCCTATCAGCAACGGCTTACTCAACTTGGAACGTTTGAGGGGTTCCAGGAAGTTGCTAGCCGACAGTATAAGGCGCGTGGCATCGTCAGAACCAACTTGCGAGAGCAGATCGCGGCCATTTCGACGCCCCAGGCGCCGATGAGAGTGACACACAAACTTTTGGCTTTCTGGAAGCTGTGTGGCGAACCCTATGGCACCCTGAATGACTGGCTCATCGCCACCAGGTGGGAGGCGCGTGCCAATGATTTGGTGCGTTTGTTTACGTGCCTAGAAGTTGAGGGTGAGGATGAGATCCTCGAACAGATATCTGATATCACGGTAGCACCGGACTATTCGCTGATCCATGAGGCCTTGGAGCAGAACAAAGGCTGTTTGCTGGCTGGATCCCATTTGGGCCCTGTCTGGGGACATGCGTTTTTGACATCCCGGCACTTTGACAATCTGGGTATTATCGGCGCGAGACTTCGGCCCAGATTGGGGAGGGGGAGCAAAGATGTCTCGATGCAAACAGAGCCGCTGAAAGCCCGGCGGGACATTCAGAAATACCTTTCCCAGAATGCGATCATGTGGTGTGGCCCTGACAGCGTGCACAAAGAGGGCCCGACAAACCTATTTGACAGTGCTTTTGGACCGCTACCTGTGCAGATCAGCTACGCTCATATCCAGTTTCGGACGGGGGCGCCCGGCCTTTGGAGTGAACGCTATTGGAAGGACAAACAAATCCACTTTGCTTTCAAAAAGATGCCTTCCGCTGAGCCGGGCGAAACCTTGAGGGACTATACAAAGAGGTGGTGTGAAACCTATCTGGCGTATTTGACGGATCTGATCAAACACCGCATCGCGGATTCCCGGTATGCCCATATCATTGGTCGGGACTGGAGCTACTAGGGTATTGCTATAAAAGAGCGTTAGGGAATCTGCTCCAGGTGAGCCTTCAAGGGACGGTCAGGGTCGATCAAAACACCGGGTTTTAGACCTACCTGCACAGCTGCGTCGCTATCCACCACAATGCGGTTTTCCCTGATCAATGCCTCCGTGGTCGTCGACAGTTCTTTCCAGGCAAAGGCTTGCCCCATACAGCGACTTGTCCCCCCTGAAAATGGCCAGATTCTCTGATGTGGGGCCTGCGACTTGTCAATTTCCAAAAACCGTGTCGGCTCAAATTGATCTGGGTTAGGCCAAATGTCACGACGACGGTGCAGAGCATAAGGGCAGATCATAACCAAAGATCCTGGCGCGATCTTGTGATCCTCCACGATCAACTCACGATTGGAAATTCGCAGGGCATCTGGGGCTGGTGACCACAGCCGCATGACTTCGCTGTAAAGCGCATTCAACTGGTCAGTAATCGCCTCGCCTTGGCGAAGTTTGCGGCGCAAGCTGTCCTGATAGTCCACGTCCTGCCCAAGGACCCACAGCCCCCAGGCCAGACACGTGCCGGTTGTCGCAAACCCAGCCCAGGCCAAATTTACGGCATTTGCATAGATTTCTTCTTGGCTCAAAGGTGCCAGGCCGTCATGCCCGTTGGGACAGGTGATCTGTGACACCGGGTTATTCCCTGGCAAAGTTGTATAGCGCTCTGTTCGGATCAACTCATCTACGAGTCCCTTCAGAACAGTAGCCTGGGCGATGCCCTGATCTTTGGGCAGGTCCAGCAGCTGGTCAAAAATACGGTCAACAGTTTGTGACGGACGCGCGTAGTGGCCCGGACCAAGGAACAGGCTCCATGTGATGTCTAGTGCCAGGCGGCGCGCTTCGCGGCTTAGATCGACCTCGTAATGAGCAGCCCAACGTGCGGTGGTCTCTTGAGCGGCCTCAAATCCTACAGACGTGACGTTGCGCAGAGACGCTCCGCCAAACACTGGTGCCAAAGCTTTGCGTTGGCGCAGATTGACCTCGTTTATGGTGCCGGAAATGGACGGACCAAAAGCCTGATACCCCAAACGGTGATGCATCGAAGCCTTGGGGAAGTTGGCGCTGTCCCGTGAGAGTATTGTCGCTATGGCTTCAGGATCCGAGATGAAAAATATGTCTCGCTGCCTAATCTGCGTCTGCAGTACTCCCTGAGTCAGCAATTCCGCTGGACGGGTGTCTTCACGAAGCCGAATGATATCCGCCATCGTGGTCCACTGCATGTCAGATGCAGGCCGCAAATCCAGTTTTGGTGCATGAATAGTCACTCAGCAGCAACTTTCGGCTGATGGTCACGCGCGGAATACAGCATGATCGATCCCAGCGTCTCAAGGCTGTCAACCCAGCCGGAAAACGCATGGATATCTGACACATCCTTGGCACGCGGCATAAACTGGGACGACCAACCACCGCCATACATTCGACAAGTGGAGCAATCTACATCTGGAGTGCAGCATTTGACCGGATTTTGTTTGAGCGATACGTCGTGATACCGCATCGGTTCTAAGATGCGCGATTGGCAATCTAGGGCAACGCCTGTTTCAGGATCCAAAGCGTAGCGCGAGCCGGGTTGGCAAATGTAGTCGTTGTAATATTTCGAATAGACCACCGTATCCGGGTATTTATCGATGGCATCATTCATCGCCCGGCGCATTCGATCCAGCGCCTCATCATCAAACCGCGGAGACGCCTCTTGGGAGCTGACTCGAAAGAAAGCACTGTCGTTGGGCGTGGCTGCGGCCAGTTTGCGGTTAAAGGTTTGGGTGGGCGAGTAGATGTTGAAGGTCAAAGGCAGATTGTGATCGGCGCAGATTTCCGCGATCAAAGGCACTTGGTCTACAGTCCAGCTGGAAACGGTGAACAAGATGATTGCGCGTGGGTCACCAGCATAGTTTCTCAGCGCTTTGCGAAAAGCGCTTCCGCCCCTCAGACGTTTGTCCAGCATGTCGTCGCTTGCCCAAAGCGATACGCCAATCCGGTAGGGCAGTGCGGGATCAATCTTGACGGTGCCATTTGTGCCCACCTTGCCATACGGAAAATGGGCCGCCGCCGCGAATAACCTGTCCTGGGCCAAGGCTGGCTCGGCACCGACAAAATATGCCATGGATACATCGCGCTGGGCTTCGGCTTCAAAAAACGTTTCCCAAGCATCAAGTTGCTTGGTTTCGGGGATCACTGCGGTGGTTCCCCCCTCGAAATAATAGCACCCTTCGCATTTCAAGTTACAGCGAGTGGTGATCTCATAAAACGACGGGTTTCGGAACGCCCGAATGACACGTTTGGCTTTTAGGTATCGCGCTTTTAGAGATGGATCTTTGGCTTGGTAGAGGCGACAGGCCTGAAGGATTTCACTTGTTTCCAGCGGTTGCCCATATGAGGTTTTTTGAGTTTGAATGTTTTTTTTCATGGCTACTTACTGAAAGGGGGAAATGTTCTTTTCGAACAGGCCATTATCAGTTCTGACAAGCTTTGGATAGCGGGTATCGCGAGCGGATGTGGAACGCGCCTTTGTTTACATATCTTCCGAACAATGCGCCGCGTGAATTCGTGCATTTCTGTCATCTTCTCAGATTGGCTTAGACTTGTTGGGGGGGAGCGGACGCCCAAGTGTCGGGTGTCAAAACACTCGCTCTCCAACCGCGACCAATGTGTCTTGGTGATACCGACGCCTTGTCTTCGTGAAAGGGGGAGGAACTTTTCGTGCTACGTTGCGTTGCGGATGGTGTAGGCTGAAGGTGCTGCATTTGTGAAGGATAGGTAAGATGACCCCAGATCAGATCGTGCTGGTTCAAGACAGCTTCCGACGGGTGGGGCCGATTGAGGACAAAATTTCAAACTTGTTTTACCATCGGCTGTTTGAAGTGGCCCCCCAAGTGGCACCGCTGTTTCGCGATGACATGGGAGTGCAAAAAAAGAAGTTTATGCAGATGTTGGAGCTGTTGGTCAAAGGCCTGAACACGCCGGAATCGTTTTTGCCGGAGGTGGTCGGGCTGGGGCAGCGACACACAAGTTATGATGTCGCGCCAGAGCATTATGTCGTTGTCGGTGAGTCGCTTATTTGGGCTTTGGATTATGCTCTTGGTGAAGACTTCACGGAGGACATGCATATGGCGTGGGTTGCGGCCTACGGCACTTTGGCTGATGTGATGATTGGCGCGGGATCGGAGCTGACATAAAAAGCCCCGCCACTCATGTGACGGGGGAAGTTTCCTCACGGGGGTAAGTGATCCTAGAAGAAGCCCAACTTGTTTGGGTTGTAGCTCATCAGGATGTTCTTGGTCTGCTGGTAGTGGTCCAGCATCATCTTGTGGTTTTCGCGGCCAATGCCGGACTGCTTGTAGCCTCCAAACGCTGCGTGGGCTGGGTAGGCGTGGTAGTTGTTCACCCAGACGCGGCCTGCCTCAATGGCGCGGCCAAAGCGGTAGCAGGTGTTGGCGTCACGCGACCAGACACCGGCGCCGAGGCCGTACATGGTGTCGTTGGCGATCTCGAGGGCTTCTTCTTCGGTTTTGAAGGTGGTCACGGAGACAACCGGGCCAAAGATTTCTTCCTGGAAGACGCGCATCTTGTTGTGGCCCTTCAGGATGGTTGGCTGAATGTAGTTGCCGCCTGAAAGCTCACCGTTGAATTTGGCCGCTGCGCCGCCGGTCAATACTTCTGCGCCTTCTTCAACACCGATGGTCAGGTAGGAGAGAATTTTCTCTTGCTGTTCCACGGAAGCCTGTGCGCCAACCATGGTTTCAGGGTTACGTGGGTCACCCTGTTTGATGGCCTGAACGCGAGCGATGGCACGTTTGATGAACTCTTCGTAGATGTCTTCCTGAATCAGCGCGCGCGATGGGCATGTGCAAACTTCGCCTTGGTTGAAGGCAAAGAGCACAAAGCCTTCGACGGCTTTGTCGAGGAAGGCGTCATCTTTGGCCATGACATCAGAGAAGAAGATGTTTGGCGATTTGCCACCCAGTTCCAGCGTGACCGGGATCAGGTTGTCGGTGGCCGCTTCCATGATCTTTTTGCCGGTGGCGGTGGAACCGGTGAAGGCGATCTTTGCGATGCGCTTACTGCCAGCCAGAGGTGCGCCCACTTCGGCACCGTAACCGTTCACGATGTTCAGAACACCAGCAGGCAGGAATTCGGACATGATTTCCGCAAGGATCATGATCGCGGCTGGAGTTTGCTCGGCTGGTTTCAGCACGATGCAGTTACCGGCGGCCAGTGCAGGTGCCAGTTTCCAGGCGGCCATCAGGATGGAGAAGTTCCAAGGGATGATCTGGCCAACAACGCCCAGAGGCTCGTGGAAGTGATAGGCCACTGTGTCCGCGTCGATTTCGGACATGTTGCCTTCCTGACCACGCAGCACGCCTGCGAAGTAGCGGAAGTGGTCAGCGGACAGCGGGATGTCGGCTGCCATGGTTTCGCGGATTGGCTTGCCGTTGTCCCAGGTCTCTGCTTGCGCGAGGCGCTCTAGGTTGGCGTCGATGGCGTCCGCGACTTTCAACAGCAGATTGGAGCGCTCAGCCGCAGAGGTTTTTCCCCAAGCGTCTTTGGCGGCGTGCGCGGCGTCGAGTGCTTTCTCGATATCAGCAGCGTCAGAGCGTGCGACTTCGCAGACTTTTTCGCCGGTGATGGGCGTGACGTTGTCAAAGTAGCGGCCGTTGACCGGTGCAACAAATTCGCCACCGATGAAATTGTCGTAACGTTCTGCAAACGGCGAGACGTAGGTGCCTGCCTCGGTGTGGGTCATGTCGTTCATAATTTCCTCCTCATATGCCGATCTCCTCCGATCGGATTGCGGGGAGGATGGCGGGTGTGGAGGACCAGGTCAGGGAGGGGGGAAACGGTTGTGCAAGCGAGGTGTCTCAGGGGTGAGACACATGTGGTCACATTTCGTTGAGGCCGAGACGCTTCATGCGGCGATAGAGCGTGGCGCGGCCAATGCCAAGCTGGCGCGCGGCCTTGCTGATGTTGCCATCGGCGCGGGCAATCGCGCGCACCACGGCGGCACGCTCAGCTTTCTCAAAGCCTGTTGGACCGTCTTCGCGCCCCAGGATATCTGCCGCCGGGCGGGGCGTGAGTGATGCGGTTGCGTCCATACCAAAAACACGTCGGGCTTCGCGCGTGGCACCAACCACCAGATCATCACTGTTGATCGCCAGCAGGGTGGCGGCTTCGGCGTCTTCGCTTTCGGCAACCACAATGCGGGCGGTTGGGAAGGTGGCGCGGAAGTGGGCCTCTTCTATGGCGCGGGCAGTTTGGGCAACCTGTGCGGCGATCAGGCGGTTGAAGGCCTCGGTTTGATCTGCGCGGGCGGAAGACACATCCAGTGCGGCGACAATGGAGCCGTCGCTTCCATAGATTGGGGCGTCGATGCAGCTCATACCGGTGTTGCAGGCGAAGAAGTGTTCGTCGCGGTGGATGATCAGGCGACGGCCTTCGGTCAGGCAGGTGCCAATGCCATTGGTGCCTTCCTGCGCTTCGCTCCAATCGGCCCCATTGCACAGGCCCCAATGGTCAAAAGTCGGCGCGTCCGCGTCGCTGAGCCGTTGATCCAGGATCACACCTTTGGCGTCGGACAAAAACACGCCGCAGCCGGATTGGCCAACAAGGGCGTAGAGCGCGTCCAGACGTGGGGCGGCAACGGTCATGAAGGTGTCCAGGGATTCACGGCGGTCTTTGAGGTTGTCTTGCGAAACACGGACGACATCGCGTTTGGAGGCCGGATCGAGCCCGTGTTTATGGGCGGAGCGGCGCCAGCTTGCGGCGAGGCGAGAATGTGCGGCAGCAGAGGGCGAAAAGGCAGCGTCCAGAACGCGGTCAACGTGGGAAAGGGGGCGCATGCGGGTCGCTCCGAATAGGTACTAAACTTAGGCTGGCTGAAACTGGCTGCGGGTCTTTGCCGTAAGCTACTGAAAAGCGGGGGAAGTGCAACTGCGACCAAAGGCGCGGGGGCGACACAAAGAAGGGCGACATCCTTGTAGAATGCCGCCCTTGGGGAGGTGTCTTTGGGTTTGGCCCGGTTGGCCGGGGCCTAGGTTTCTGTCGTTGGATCCAGCGCCGCTGGCAGGTTTTGGTAACAGACCGGACGTAGGAAGCGGCGGATGGAGAGCGTGCCCACCGAGGTGGCGCCAAAGTTTGTTGAGGCCGGGTAAGGGCCGCCGTGCACCATGGTGTCGCTGACCTCGACGCCGGTGGGGAAGCCGTTGGCCAAGATACGGCCCGCTTTGCGCTCCAAAATGGGCAGCAGGCTTTGTGCGGCCTCGGTGTCAGCGTCATCCATATGCAGCGTGCAGGTGAGTTGTCCCTGAAGTTGTTTGGCAACCGCGCGCATTTCGTCGAGATTTTCCGCCACAAGGATCACGCCGAGCGGGCCAAAAACCTCCTCGCCGAGCACGTCGTTGGCGAGCCAGTTCTGAGCAGTGGTTTGATAGAGGTATGGCGTTGCGCCGCGCAGATCACAGCTGGTTTTTAATAGTTCTTGGACGCCAGTGGTTTCGGCCACAAGAGTTTGGCCCTTTCGGTAGGCGGCGGCGATGCCGTCGGTGAGCATGGTTTGCTCGGGCTGATCAGACAGCGCAGCGGTGGCTTCTTGGGCAAAGGCCTCTGCATCCGCACCAGCAAGCACCACGGCAATGCCGGGGTTGGTGCAGAACTGGCCAGCGCCCATGGTTAGGGAGCCAGCCCAACCTGTCGCCAGATCAGTGTGGCGGTTGGCCAACGCGTTCTCAAAGATGAACATCGGGTTTACCGACCCAAGCTCGCCAAAGAAGGGTATGGGTTCTGGACGGGCGGCGCAGAGATCAAACAGGGCACGGCCACCCGCGAGGGAGCCGGTGAAGCCTACGGCTTTGATCAGCGGGTGTTGCACCAACGCGGAGCCAACGGCGCGGTTGCCGCCCTGGATCAGGCTGAACACGCCGGGATGGATATTGCAGGACTTGATTGCGGCATGGATGGCTTCGGCGATGATTTCGCCAGTACCGGGGTGGGCGGAGTGGCCCTTGACCACAACTGGACAGCCTGCGGCCAAGGCGGCTGCGGTGTCGCCACCAGCAGTGGAGAAGGCCAATGGGAAGTTGGAGGCACCGAAAACAGCCACGGGGCCAATCGGGCGTTGCATCATTTTCAGCTCTGGGCGCGGTGCTGGAGCGCGATCGGGCTGGGCCGGATCGTGGCGCAGATCGAGATAATCCCCTTTGAGGATGTGTTCTGCAAATAGACGCAATTGACCGGTGGTGCGGCCGCGCTCGCCTTGCAGGCGGGCTTCGGGCAGGCCGGTTTCTTGCGCGCCAATTTGGGTGATCGCATCCGCACGGGCTTCGATTTCATCCGCGATGGTATTCAGGAAAGCGGCGCGGTCTGCGCGAGTGGAGTAGCCAAAGCTCCAGAAAGCGTCTTCTGCGGCTTGCACGGAACCGTCGACGTTGTTGACGGTGCCAACGGAGAAATCATGCACGGGGCCATGGGCGGGTTCAGATGGGAATTTTGTGTCGCCGGACACCCAGGTGCCAGCAATGAGGTGGTTGCCGTGAGGGACAAAAGTCATGTGGGACTCGCTGTTTGAAAGATTGGTTGTGGATATTGTATCCAATTTGATCCAGCGTGCAAGGCCATTTGGGAAAATAACGGCTTGGCTCTAGGTTTCGATGGCGCGTTTGGCTTCGATCAGTTCAAGGAGTTCGGTCTTGGTGCGCTCGACATGGGCGGCAAGCAGATCGCAGGCGGCGTCAGTGTTTCGTTCCCGGGCAAACTTGAGTAGGTTGCGGTGCTCTTCTTTGGCGGGTTCGCGCTGTTCCATGACGCTGAGGTGCAGGCGCACGTAGCGGTCGGACTGGATGTTGATCCGGTCAAGAATGTCTTTGGTCAGACTGCGCCCTGCAGACGCATAGAGGGCGCTATGGTACTCGTGGTTCAGCGTGCCCCAGCGCGCAACATCGTCCTCATCATAAGAGGTCTCCATTTGCTGTAAGATGTTCTCACACTTGTCAAAATCGGCAAGTGACATCTGTGGAATTGCGCGACGGAAGAGGTCAGTTTCGATCAGAATGCGCAGGTCAAAAATTTCACCGATCTCAGCAATGGAGTGTTTGGTGACAGTACCGCCGCGGTTGTTGGCCCATTGAATCAGACCTTCGGCGTTAAGACGTTTGAGCGCTTCGCGGATGGGCATACGGGAAACGTCGTATTCTTCGGCAAGGGCCTCTTGGCGGATCGCTTCGCCTTCGGACATGTCGCCACTGAGAATGCGCTCGCGCAGATCGTTGGCGATCATCTCTGGCAAACTCTGTTTGGTTACCGCGCGCTTTCCAGCCATGCCCAAACCCTCTTTCTAAGGTGTGTTTTGGATACAGCTACCGTCTGGGCGCTGATTTTCCAACAGGATTTACGGACGGGCCGTGGTTTTACGGCTTGAGAATAGGGAAGAGTCTATTGTATCCAATATCCCAAATATTAAGGCGGGAGATGCTAAATGACGGAAGTGCTTCAAATTGCGTTGGAAGATGTACGGCAACTTGCGGTGCAAACTCTAACTGACGTTGGCTATGGCAGTCGGCACGCCGCCGCCATAGCCGAGATGTTGTACCAATGTCAGCGTGATGATTGTCAGTCCCATGGATTGTTTCGCTTGTTCATGTGTCACCAAACCATGAAGGCGGGGAAGATCGACGGACATGCTTTGCTACATATTGATCCGTCGGATGGTGCCATTGTGCGGGTGGATGCGCGGAATGCGATGTCCATTCTTGCGGTGAACGAGGCGATGCCGCAGTTGATCGAGAAGGCACGTAAGTTTGGCATGGCGGCCATGGCGGTGAACAACTGTTTTCATTTTTCCGCGCTTTGGCCGGAGGTGGAGCGGCTTTCGGAAGAAGGTTTGGCTGGCTTGTCGATGGTACCGAGCCATTCCTGGGTTGCTCCGGCAGGAGGAAAACGCGGCACTTTGGGCACCAATCCACTGGCGTTTTCCTGGCCGCGCGCAGGGCAGAACCCGTTTACGTTTGATTTTGCCACCAGCGGGTTTGCGCGGGGAGAAATTGAGTTGTACCTGCGCGCCGGAAAGCCGTTGCCAGCAGGTGTGGCGGTGGATGTGGACGGCAATCCGACGACCAATCCGCAGGCGGCGTTGGATGGCGCGATGCTGACCTTTGGCGGCTACAAAGGGTCTGCGCTGTCAATCATGATTGAGCTGATGGCAGGGCCGTTGATTGATGATTTGACTAGTGCGGAAAGCATGGCGTTTGCCGAGGGGCAAGGAGGTGCACCGTATCATGGGCAGATCATTCTGGCGTTTGATCCCTATCACCTAAGTGGCGGGCGCGTGGCTGATAACGATGCGCGGGCGGAGCGGCTGTTTGCGGATATTCTGGATCAGGGTGCGCGGTTGCCTTCGCAGCGCCGGTTTGAGGCGCGGGCGCGTAATACCGAACGCGGTTTTGTTGAGGTGCCAAAGGCGCTGCTGGAGGATTTGAAAAAGCTAGGCGGCTAAGCGTCGCCCAGCCTATTTTAGGCGCCCCAGGTGTCGCTGAGCCGGTAGCCTGTGGGCCAGGGATCGTCGGGGTCCAGCATGTGCTGATGAATGCCTGTGATCCAGCCACGGCCGGAGATTTCCGGCACAATGGCTGGGCGGTCGCCGACGGTTGTGCTTTCCACGATACGGCCAGAGAAGCGGGAGCCAATGATGGACACCGCTTCAAACGTCTCATTGGGTTTCATCTGACCTTTTGCGGTCATGAGCGCCATGCGGGCAGACACCGCGGTGCCAGTGGGTGATCGGTCCACTTTGCCCGGCTGGATCGCCACTGCGGATTTGCCCGTGAGACCGGTCTCGGTGCGGGTTAGCGGGCCGCAGAAAGCGCAAAACGAGATGTGGTCCCACTCCGGGTTTTCTGGATGCGTGAAGTCAAGCTGGTCGTTGGCGGCATTGGTGATGGCCACCCCAAGACGGGCGATGTCCTTGGCTTCTTGCTCGACAATGTCAAAGCCAAGTTCTTGCGCGTCGACAACCACAAAACTGTCGCCGCCGTAAGCTGTGTCGACCGTGATTGTGCCATGGCCCGGCACATCGAGTGGCACGCCGATTTTGTCGGCAAAACTGGGCAGGTTTTGCACAAAGATGCGCTGGGCTTTGCCGTCTTTGCACTCGGCGCGAACTTTGACCAAACCGCCGGGTGCTTCCAACGTCATATGGGTTTCCGGCTCTTGCATCGGAATGATGCCGCCATCCAGAAGCACAGTAGAGACGCAGATTGAGTTGGAGCCCGACATCGGCGGCGTGTCTTCGGGCTCCATGATGATCCAGGCGGCGTCCGCCTCTGGATGTTTGGGCGGCACTAGCAGGTTCACGTGGCGGAAAACGCCGCCACGTGGTTCGTTTAGGACAAAGTTCCGCAAGGTTTGATTCTTGGCAATGAAGCTGCGTTGTTCCCAGATGGTGTCGCCCGGCGGAGGGGCCACACCGCCAACAATCACGTCGCCCACTTCGCCTTCGGCATGGGCGGAGATCACGTGGATGGTTTTGCTGCTGCGCATTATGTGGTCCTTCAGCGGTAGGTGGCGACAGGCTCACCGAGAGCGTCAAACACAGGTGTGATGCCAAGGCCGCGCGTGTCCGGCGCGGTCATGCGGCCATTTTTGCGCTTCGGCGCACCCTCGGCGATGGTGACTGTGCCGTAAGAGTTGAAGTCTGTCGCGGAGAAAGTGAATTCCGCAGGCGTAGAACGGGCTAAATGGGCAATGGCCGCGGTGGTGATGTCGCCGCCCCAGGTGTCTTCAATGGTCATGGGAATGCCATGGGCGACGCAGAGGTCACGCATTTGGCGGGCTTTGGTCAGGCCGCCAACTTTGGAAATTTTCAGGTTGATGGCGTCCATTGCGTCCTCAGCGATGCCTTTCACCAGTGTGTTGGGCGTGTCGATGACCTCGTCCATCACAAACGGCAGGGAGGTGCGGCGGCGGATGGAGACACTTTCCTCGTAGGTCAGGCAGGGCTGTTCGATGTAGACGTCGAGATTGGACACGGCGTTCACAACACGAGCGGCTTCGTGGCGGGTCCAGCCGGTGTTGGCGTCGGCCACCAACTGATCGGTTTTCTTCAGCACGGCACGGGTGGCGTGGATGCGGTCGATGTCGTCATTGGCTTCGCCCCCCACTTTGAGTTGGAACTTGGTGTAGCCCTCGGCGGCGTAACCTTCGATTTTTTTGGCCATGACATCCGGGTCTTCCTGACTGATGGCGCGGTAGAGCACCACGTCGTCCTGCGCGGCACCGCCCAGCAGGGTGTAGACTGGCAGCAGGGTGGCTTTGCCCAGCAAGTCCCAGCAGGCGATGTCCACGGGGGCCTTGGCGTAGGGGTGACCGCGCAGGGCGGCGTCCATGGTGCGGTTGATCGCGCCGATGTTGAGCGGGTCTTGGCCAATGAGGTGAGGCGCGAGCTCTGCCAGACCGGCGCGCACACCTTTGGCAAAAGACGGCAGGTAGGCGGAGCCCAGTGGGCAGCATTCAGCGTAGCCCTTGAGACCTTCATCGGTGAGGATTTCCAGCACCGTGCTGTCAAAGACTTCGATGAAGTTGCCGTTAGACCAGTTATAGCGGCCTTCTTTCAGAGGCAGGTCCACTTGGTAGACGTTGAAACCGGTGATTTTCATAAGGGCGCTCCTTTCAGAAACGGGTGGCCGCATAAGCGGTGAGGGGAATGGCGGGAGTGGCATTGTCGACGATGTCGGCGATCAGTTCGGCGGTGCCGGCAGATTGGGTTAGACCAAGGTGGCCGTGGCCAAAGGCGTAGAGGATGTTGTTGCTGCGTTTGGATGGACCAATGACCGGCAAGCTGTCTGGCATGGACGGGCGGAAACCCATCCATTGCTTGCCGTTAGACGTGTTTAGCGCGGGCATAAACTTGGCGGCTTTTTGCAGGAGTATGTCAGCGCGTTTGTAATTTGGTTTGAGCTTCAGGCCGCCAAGTTCCACAGCGCCGCCCACGCGCACGCCGCCGTTGATCTTGGTTACGACAAAACCGTGCCCCCCAAAGGTGAGGTGGGTGCGCAGTGGGAAAGCATCAGCGGGCAGCGTGGTGTTGTAACCGCGCTCCGTTTCCAGCGGAATCTTGTCGCCCATGGTTTGGGCGAGGTGGTGCGACCAAGCGCCCGCCGCGACAATCACCTTGGGCGCGGTGATGGGGCCATTTTCCGTATACACAACGGCCGCGCTATCATGACATTTCAGCGCGTGAATGTTGGCGGTGTCGATACGTCCGCCAAGGGCGAGAAATGCCTTGGCGAGTTGTTGCGTCCAGGTCTGCGGATCAACCGTGTTCATCCAAGCAGGAGTAAAGACCGCATGGGTGAAACGTGGATCAAGGCCGGGCTGGATCTCTGCGATGGCCTCGGGACTTTCGAGAATTTGAAAGTCGATGCCATGGGTGCGACGGAGTTCCCAACCGGGCAAGCTGGCGCGGAATTCTTTTTCGCCCTCATAGAGCTGCAACTGACCTTCGCGCTGCATCATGTCTTCGCCATTTGTGGCGGTGATCTGACGCTCCAGCGCGGCGCGGGAATGGGTCATCAGTGCGGTTTGCGCTTCCACTGATGCGGAGTAGCGGTCTTTCCAGCTGGCGCGCCAAAAGCGCAGCATCCAAGGGGCAATTTTGAACGCGTAGGAGGGGGGAAGCGACAGGGGGCCAAGCGGATCAAGCAGCCACTTGGGGGCTTTGCGCATGATGCCCGGGGTCGCCAAAGGCTCGATGTCGGTGAAGGCAAAGGCGCCTGCATTGCCGCTGGAGGCTTCGGTTGCGATGCCTGCGCGATCCAACACGCGGACTTGATGGCCGCGGCGTTGCAATTCCAACGCGGTGGAGATGCCGATGATGCCGGCGCCAATGACGATGATGTCGTTTGTCATGCCTGTGACCTGTCGTGAGAGGATTTAACCGGACAGGCATGGGGAGGGATGTCTGTCCGGAAGGCGCTAATGCGCGATGCCGTGTTTGAAAGGGTCTTCGGTTTCAAACAGGATGGTGCTTTGTGCGGTGACAAACGCCTGTCCTGTGATCGAGGGGATCACGCCGCCGTTGGGGCCTGTTCGATAGGACAGCGTGTAGGGGCTGCCGATCACGCTGTGCTGAACGATTTCTTCGCCCGGTGCCAAACGGTTGTCTGCGGCCAGACAAGCCAGCCGGGCAGAACTACCAGTGCCGCAAGGCGAGCGGTCGTAGGTGTCGTCCGGGCAGAGCACAAAGTTGCGGCTGTGCACGCCTTTTTCCGGTGCTTCGCCCTGAAAGATCACGTGATCGACGGGTTCGCCGTTCTCGCCGCCTGCACCGATGCCATTGGCGGCCTCACGGATGGCAATGCCCATGTCGGTCAGCGCGCGGATGTTGCCGATGTCGACGGGCAGCGGGCTGGGATCGAGGATGAAGAACCAGTTGCCGCCATAGGCCACGTCACCGGTGACCGCGCCATAACCTGGTACGTCTACGGTGACCTGTTTGCGCACACGACGGCTTTCGACGTTTCGCACGGTCACGGTGTTGGCGTCGCAGAGTTCGACCTCAACCACACCAGCCGGGGTTTCGATGCGATGCACACCCGGAGTGATGCGGCCAAGATGTGCCAGCGTCACGGCCAGACCAATTGTGCCATGGCCACACATGCCAAGCACGGCGCCCATGTCAAAATAGATCACACCGGCCGCACAGGTGGGGTCCACCGGTTCCACCAGAAGCGCGCCAACCATAGCCGGTTGGCCGCGCGGCTCGCGCATGACGGAGAGGTAGAACTCTTCATGCTCGGTGGCGAGACGCTGGGCGCGCTCCGCAAGGGAGCCGGTCCCCAGATCCGGCCCCCCGTCCAGGATCACCCGTGTGGGCTCTCCCCCTGTATGGCTGTCGATCACATGCATTCAGCGATGACTCCGCCTTGCTTAGACCAGTCGGCAAACCAAGTGCGGAACAGGCTGTATTGCTGTTCGCAGTAGTTGCGCTGGGCGTCGCTTAGAACATCTGTTTCATTGAAATGCAGGCGGTACTCTTCCTCGCCGTTCAGCACGAGCAGGTATTTGTAATAAAGGACCAGATCGGTGCCTTCATCAAAGCTGGCCAAAACGCCAAAGGCTTCTTCGAGTTCCTGAGCCCGCTTACGGGCCTCTGCGTGGCCGGCAGCGGCTTTCTGCGACAGAGCAGCCAGCAGCAGAGCCTCTTTCGGCAGGGCGGTACCGATGCCGGTGATCGAGCCGGTGGCGCCACAGTTCACAAAGCCGTGGTAGACTTCGGTGTCCACGCCGACCATCAGGGTGACCTGATGGTCTTGCGAGGTGATGTGCTCGGCGGCGTAGCGCAGATCATCTTTGCCGCCGAACTCTTTGAAGCCAATCAGATTTTTGTGATCGGCCCGCAGAGCAAAGAACAGGTCCGCCTTGGTGGCAAAACCGTAAACCGGGCTGTTGTAAATGATGGCAGGCACGTCTGGCGCGGCCTCAAGGATGGCTTTGAAGTGGTCCTTCTGTGCCGCCATGGAGGAGCCACGGGACAAAACGCGCGGGATCACCATCAGGCCAACGGCGCCCACTTTTTGGGCGTGGGCGGCATGGGCTACTGCGGATTTTGGGTTGATTGCACCTGTGCCAACAACAACAGGGATGCCTGCCTCAACCAGACGTTCTACGCCGGTCATGCGCTCCTCATCTGTCAGTAGGGGCCAGTCGCCCATGGAGCCACAATAGACAACAGCGGACATGCCAGCCGCGATCATGTCGTGGCCTTTTTTGACAAGCGCGTCGTAATCTGGTGTGCGGTCAGCTTTGCACGGAGTCATGAGGGCCGGCATCGTGCCGGAGAAGATGTTCTTGGTCATAGCTTGAGCCTTTTTGGTCTTGCGTGCGGGGTTAGCGCACGTTGGCGAGGAATTTTTGGGTGTGTTCGGATTGCGGATTGCCGAAGATCTGTTCTGGTGGGCCGATCTCTTCCATCACGCCTTGGTGGAAGAAGGCGACGCGGTCACTCACGTCGCGGGCAAAGCCCATTTCGTGGGTTACGCAGATCATGGTCATGCCTTCTTCGGCCAGCATGCGCATGGTCTCGAGCACTTCGCCGACCAGCTCTGGGTCGAGCGCAGAGGTGGCTTCGTCAAAGAGCATGTATTCCGGCTCCATGGCGAGGGCGCGGGCAATGGCGAGACGTTGCTGTTGACCACCGGAAAGGGCGGAGGGGTAGACGTCGAGTTTGTCACCCAAACCCACGTGTTTGAGCTGTTGCGCGGCAATCTCGCGGGCCTCAGCTTTGGATTTGCCTTTCACGATTTTTGGTGCTAGGGCGACGTTTTCCAGTGCGGTCAGGTGCGGGAAGCTGTTCCATTGTTGAAACACCATGCCCAACTGCTGGCGCAGTTTGTTGATGTCGGTGCCTTTGGCGTGCACGTCGGTGCCGTCGACCACCACGTTGCCTTGCTGCACGGGTTCTAGCCCGTTGATGCAGTAGAGCAGGGTGGATTTGCCGGAGCCGGACGCGCCGATGACGGAGAGCACTTCGCCTTTTTCGACGTTCAGGTCGATGCCTTTGAGCACATGTAGGGAACCGAAGTATTTGTGCAGATCATGAATTTCGATCATTGGGCCCACTTTCTTTCAAGCGACGCGGCATAGCGCGAAATTGGGTAGCTGAGCGCGAAGTAGAACGCGCCTGCGATTGAGAGGATGAGGAAGGGTTCCTGTGTCCGGGTGATCAGGATTTGGCTGGCCTTGAGCAGTTCGACGTATCCGAGCACCGAGACCAGCGCGCTGTCTTTCATCACGCCAAGGGCAACCCCAACCCAAGCCGGGAACACAGCGCGACCACCGATGGGCAGGACCACATAGCGCAGATCTTGCCAGTAGCTCATGCCGAGGCTGCGCGCGGCGCGACGCATTGGCGGTTCCACCGCCTCGATCCCGCCACGGGCGACGTTGGCCACAAGCGCGGCGGTGTAGATCGTCAGGATCACCACGCCAGAGGCAAACGGATCGAGGTTGAGGCCAACAATGGGCGCGAAGTTATAAAACAGCACCAGTTGGATGATCAAAGGCACAGAGCGGAAGACGTCCAGGATGGGGGCAACGGTGAGCGCTGCGGCCCATTTGCCTTCGTATAAGATCCAGCCGAAGACCACGCCCAGCACTGTACCGATGGAGATCGACAGGATCGAAATCCACATGGTGCGCAGGGCGGCTTCGCCAAGAAACAGAAGGTCTTTGGGAGCAAATCCGCTGAAAAAGCTAATCGTAGGTTCCATGAAAGCCTCCCTCAATATCGGAAGAGCCGGGTCGCCAGCAGGCGGGAGGCTCCGAGGATGAGTTTGACGATCACGTAGTAGATGACCGCGGTGACAGCGAAATATTCGAAGATCCGGAAGGTGCGGGAGGCAAAGAACTGCGTCTCACCGGAGAGTTCGCGGAAGCCCACCAGCATGCCCAGAGAGGACATCAGCACGGCCCAGACCATTTGGTTGGTGATGGGGTGGTAAACGATGCGGAACACCTGTGGGATCACGATGCGGGTGTAGGCCTGCCACGCATTCAGGCCAAGCGAGCGTGAAGCGCGGATTTGGGTGTCTGGAATGGCTTGAAAGCCGCCACGGAAGTTTTCTGCGAGATAACCGGCGCAGTTGAAGGTCAGGCCCATGAGCACAATCATGTACGGCGAGAGGTGAAGACCAAAAGAGCCAAGGCCAAAGCCAAAGAAGAAAAGCTGAAACAGGGCAGGGGTGTTGCGGGCCAGTTCGACCCAGGTGGAGGCCAGCCACAAAAGCGGGCCGCGCATGTGTAAGCGGATGAGCGCAAGGCAGAGGCCGATGACGATGCCAAGGATCATGGCCAGTACCGCAACCTGCAAGGTCAGCATTGCCGCCTCGAGCAGGTCTGGCAGGCTTTTCATCACCGGTCGCCAATGGAAGTTGTAATCAAACATGTGGTTTGTTCCCATGGCCCCCGCCCAGCCTAGGCTGGACAGAGGCGGGTTTTAGGGAGTGGTGGATCAGTACATCACGCCGGGAATGCGCAGCTCTGGTGCTTCGCCACCGACGTATTTGCCCCACAGTTCGCTGTAGCGACCGGAACGGACCTGATGGGTTACAAACAGGTTGAGGTAGTTCAGCCAGGTCACTTCTTCGCGTTTGCCAACAACAGAAGTGTAATCAGTGGTCCAAGGCATGCGTGGGCCAGCAACAATGGTGTCGTACTGTTGCGTGATCGGCAGAACAGCGGTGTTGGTGGTGATACCGATGTCAGCTTTGCCTTGCGCTACGGCCAGAAACACTTCGTTTTCGGACTGATAGCCCTGATAGTTGCCTTCTTCGCCCCACTCGGCAGCGATTTTCAGCCATTCCTGTTCTGGTACGGTTCCGATGGCGGCAGCAACACGCTTGCCGCGGATGTCTTCGAATGTAGAGATGCCGCTGTCTGCATTCACCACACCTTGGGCGTAGTAGATCGCGTAAGGGATGGTGAAGCCTACGGTACGGGCGCGGGCGAGGCTGTCGGATGTGGCGCCAAAGACCACGTCGGCACGGCCGGTCACGATCACTGGCAGACGCTCTGCCCAGGTCACAGGTAGCACTTCGGCTTCCACTTCCAGCGCGGCGGCGAGGTCGTTGCAGTACTCAACGTCGTAGCCAGCTGGCTCGTTGTTGGCATCGCGGTAGCCGATGGGTGGGAAATCGAGCACCACGCCACAGCGAAGGGTGCCGCGGTCTACCACGTCGTCCAGGGTGTCAGCTTTGGCCGGGATGGCCGCGAAGGTGGTGAGTGCCGCGATGGCAGCAAGTTTCTTAAGCATAGGGTCCTCCCAAAAGTTGGTGAACTGAGTGCTAGGACAAATTGGATACAAAATCCAATATAAAATTTGCATACTAAATCCACCTGCTGCGGATTAAATGAGGCTGAGCGAGGTAAGGCGCTGAAAACGCTTTTGGTTTTTGCGATGAGGTGCGGAGGGAAATTGGTGAAGTCACGCCGTTTTTGGAGGGAATGGAGGAGGCATGCGTCTATGAGATGTTTTGCGCACTGGTTTTAGAGACTGTCTGGCGGCGATTCCATGGACCGGGCAAGGCTGTCCGATTATGGTGATTGTGCGCCAATGCAATTTTCGGATACCATATCCAAAATTGCAGAAGTGATGCTGCACAGAGAGTTTTCAGGAGATCAGAATGTCGAATCTGTCCGAATACCGCCAAGTGGCGCGGGATCTGAATGTGGATGCGGTGGCATTGGTACCCGGGCCAAATTTCACCCGTGCCTTTGGTAAACCATTCATGAGCCATGAGCGGCCGTTTCTGGCGGTGATCCCGGCAGAGGGCGCGCCAGCGGCAATTGTGCCGAACCTGGAGCTGGGCAGCTGGGCGCTAGTGGACTTTGAGGGCTCGGTGTTTGATTGGCGCGATCAGGATGGGTATGACGCAGCCTTTGCCGCGCTCACCGAACATCTGAAGATTGGCTCCTTGGCGGTTGAAGGCCAAGTGATGCGCGTGTTTGTGCAGGTGGCGCTGACCAAAGCGCAGTCGGACTTGCGGATTGTGGATGGCGAAAAGGCAATTTCCGGGCTGCGGGTGATCAAGACTGAGGCAGATGTCGCGGCGCTTCAGGCTGCGATTGACGTGTCAGAGCGGGCTTTGACCCGGGTGTTGGACGGTGTGCGGATTGGACAGACGGAAAAGCAAATAGAGAGCGCGTTGATTCAGGCGCTGTTTGCCGAAGGGGCGGATGATCTGGCGTTTTCGCCCATCGTTGTGGCGGGCGAAAACACGGCGCGGCCACATGGTAAAGCGCGGTCCGATTATGCGGTGCAGGAAGGGGATGCATTGTTGTTTGATTTTGGCGCGCGCAAAGATGGTTTTACCGCAGACATTACGCGCACCGTGTTTGTGGGCGATGTCAGTGCGGAGGGGCGGGCGGTCTATGAGATCGTTTTGGCCGCCAACTTGCGGGGTTTTGAGGTGGCCAAACCGGGTGTGACAGCACATGAGATTGATGATGCCGTAACCGGTGTTTTGGAGGCCTCACCCTTTGCGGATCGTATTCGCACTAAGACGGGACATGGTTTGGGGCGCGAGGTGCATGAGGCACCCTACATCATGCGCGGCAATCACGAGGTGATGCATGAGGGTATGGTTTGGACCAATGAGCCAGGGCTGTATGATTTGGGCAATTTTGGCGTACGGATTGAGGACGACATGCTGGTCACGGCCGACGGCGTGCGGGCGTTGACGTCGTTTCCCAAAGAGCTTCTGATTGTAGGGCGCTGAGATGCGCCCCATTCTGTAACGCTTTAAGTTGTCGAGACAATCCAGCCCGGTTGAATGCCGGACTGCTTGATGTATGGCGCAACGTCAAAACCTTTGAACAGCCCATGATCGGTGACCAGGATGGTGCCAATGCCCGCAGCTGCGCCGCCAAGCACGTCGGTGTGCAATGTGTCGCCAACCATGGCGATGCGGTGGCGGGGAATGCCGTCCAGTTGTGCTAGAGCGGTGTTAAAGGCGTCGCTGTAGGGTTTGCCGTAGAAGGCAGCGTCGATGCCGGTGCGGTCGATGATATCGTGGGCAATCATGCCGGGTTCGATGGTAAGCCCGTCTTCGCGCGGGGCCACGAGGTCTGGATTTGCGACGATCAGCGGGCGTGGGTTGTCCTGCAGTGCCTCTGCAAGCGCGTTGGTGTCTGTGTCATTCCAGCGGGCGGTGGACAGGAACAGGAAGCCGCCTGCGGTGTTTAGGAGTTCTGGTTGTTCGGCGAGATCCTTAACGATGGACAGGGCGGGGACATCGCCAAAGTCGTCCCCTTTCGCAGAGATTGCGGCCCAGACCTGTCCGTCTGCCAGTTTGGGCAGGTTTGCGAAGGCGACCTCCCGGCTAGAAACCACTTCGTCAGCGGTGAAGTCAAAGCCAAGGCGATGATATTTGGCGAGGATTTCGACACGGGTGTAGCTGGCTGCGTTGGTCAATACGATCAGCCGTTTGCCAGCGGCGCGCAGTTCGGCCATGCGGCCCATCGCGCCTTCAATGGCGGTTTCGCCTCGGTTCAAAACACCAAAGGCATCAAGGATGTAAGCGTCAAACTGGTCGGTGGTGTCACTTAGGTCCCGCCCTGTGTGAGAAGTGGTTGGGAAGGTTGCAGACGGTAGAGCGTCACGCAGGCTTTCATATTTGTCAAAAGCCACATTGGTATCAATCATGGAAAACGTCCGGATAAGATAAGGCGGTCGAGGGTGTCGGCCCCGGTTGTAAAGTTAGAGGGCATTTGGGGGCAAGGAAGATCAGACACTTCGCTAAACATCTCACGCGAGGACGGTGCACAACTCCCATTCACTAACATTGAGACACAAAAAAAGGCGATCCCTCAAGGGACCGCCCAAATTTCTGTTGTGGCTGAAAATTAGCCAGCAGTTGCTGGTGCGCACACCAGAGCACCGGAATCTGTGGTCAGCAGGTCGTAGCCAGCCATGCAGCTAGCGTTGCCAGTTTTGTCAAAATCAGGCTGTGCATAGACCGGGGTCGGCTCTTCTTGCTGAGAACACGCAGCAAGAGTGATACCGGCAACACACAGGGCAGCATAAAGTGGTTTCATCGGGTTTATTCCTTCAAAGGTAATTGAATCACGTAGGCACATTAAATCACAAAAAATTCAATGCGCAAAGCACTCTACGCGAGTGTTTGCTCAAGCGCAAAACCCACTGGTGTATCGTCGACAATGGGTGTTCGAAAATTTCTTCGAATTTCGTGCGGATATCCGCTTGACGCGCCAGAGCACTCGGCATAAACCACGCCACACGCTGAACGGCATACGCCAGACAGCAGGTAGTGAGCGGTTGTAGCTCAGTTGGTTAGAGTACCGGCCTGTCACGCCGGGGGTCGCGGGTTCGAGCCCCGTCAACCGCGCCACACTACCAGCCCAAGTCCTGGGTCCTTCGGGAATGGACGCGCCGAAAGGCGAAGATAGATGCGCGGTTGTAGCTCAGCTGGTTAGAGTACCGGCCTGTCACGCCGGGGGTCGCGGGTTCGAGCCCCGTCAACCGCGCCACTTCTTCCCCCCTCTCCTCTGTTTTTTGCAGCTCTTGTTTGGCGCTCAGCTTATCGCCTGCCAGTGCATATTGTGCCACAATTCTGGTGGCTTTCAGAGTTGCTTTTTCCTTGAGTTTCATTTGTTTACGAGGTGACGTTTGTGAGTGCGTCGCTTTTTGATGCCGGGAAGGCCCAAGCCACGTTGCTGGTGCGGCCAATCCCCAATTGTATTGCAAATGGCCACGAACCAATCCGATTCGGCGGCTAACCGCGATCGCCGAAGGGGGTAGCTTGGCCTTCGGAGGTCGTCACCTACAATGGCAGAACCAGACGGGTCTATAATCAGTTCGCGGCAGAAATTGATTTCGGAAAATTACCCAGAAATTGTGAAGGTGCGCCTCTGCCAGGTAGGCCAGAGAAGGGGCTTCTCAGCATTTTCTTACCTTTGAGTGACGATCGTATCTACATGATGAATGTGACGCGACTCTCCACTTTTGGGCGGGCGACCCAAGTGACCTGAGTGAGCGTAGGCCATCAGCGTGCATGCGACGTATTATGGGCGAAAATTTTGACCATGTGATTCAAAGCGGTGTGATTGACGGAGGACTTTCATTGGTTCCTCAAGTTGCTGACGTGGTCCCGTTCCTGACCCACGATATGCTCAATCCGCTCATCGTGAATATGTCAGCTTCACACGAAGCAGCGGAGGAGGCACTGCGAGACGTAGGTGAATCCCAGAAAACGGCCATGGATTCCGCGCTGGAGAGAGGCCGCAAAGAACGAACATTCCCGGCGAAACCCAATTATGAATCTTCTCAGCACATTCAGAGGCAAGAACAGCAAATGCAGAGGATTACACGGGTTTCATAAATTTTGACTTCGCGCCGGAGTTTCTTGATTGGGAATTTGTGTTTGACTGGTGTTGGCGCTTTCTTTGTGGCTGCATCGATATCTCTTTGGAACAGCACCGTGTTCTGGAGACTGATGGCGATTACGGGATGGTGAAGCGTAGGGGGCTCAAGCGGCGCATCAGAAAACTCGAAAACCTCCAGAAGTCAATTTATAAGGTCGTGTATGCGCCAACTTCTGAGGAAGCGGTGCAAGATGATGTGTCTTTACCCGATCTTGATGACTTCTTTGATCGGCAAGCCATGCATTGGTTTGGCATTGCGCGCCAAGCAAGAGGCATGCCATCGAGCCAACAGCTGGAAGATTTTGTGGACCTGTTGAACGAAATACCACTCCACAACGAGAAAGAAGATGATGAAGGGTATTCTTTGGATACCCGCATAGGGTGGTTGGAAACTTCGATCAAGGAAAGCCCGGCGCATGCTGGTTATACAACTGTTGCAGCTCGGGATGCCTCTGGCGAGGCCTGTGCCAGGGCGATGGTGAGATATCAAAACCGCTTTGAAGCGATGTCATTGAGTGATCAATGGGACTGCCATATCATAGATGCGGCAAATCGGGTTGTTGACCCTTGCTTTTCAATCGGGCCAATCCCCCTGCAAATGTTTGGCAGTGGATTTGAGGTGCATCATGCGGTTTCAGATCACGCCGATGATGTGTTGTTGTTTCAATTTGGCGACGGCGTGGGGGTGCCGATAGATTTTGGCAAGTATGGTGTTGTCCAGCTTTGGATCAGCCCAGAGGATCTGGCCAATGCTCGATTTGACAGAGTAAGAATGTCGTTTGAAATATAGTGAGTTTGAGCGGCGCCTGGTGAGGTCGCTGGGCAGACATTGGTAGGGATGTCCGTAAAAGGACATCCCTGGATTTGATTAGCTGCTCAGCGCAGCGAGGATACGCGCCCAGGAACGGGTGCCTTTGTGGAAGCTCTCGACATTATACTTTTCGTTGGGGGAGTGGATTTGGTCATCGTCGCGGCCAAACCCAATCAACATCGAATCCATGTTCAGCATCTCTTTGAAGAAGCCAGCAATGGGGATCGAGCCGCCGCAGCCGACATAGGCTGCCGGGCGAGGCCATTCATCGCTGAGTGCCATGCGTGCCTTTTCAAAAGCCGGGTCTTCGATCGACATCTGTGAGGCGGTGGAGCCTTTTTCGGAGCGGTACTCCACAGTGAAACCTTCGGGCAAGCGGCTTTCCAAATGGGCGCGGAAGCTATCGCGGATCTTGTCCGGGTCTTGCTGACCGACAAGGCGGAAGGAGAGTTTTGCCGAAGCTTGGGAGGGAAGGACGGTCTTAAAACCGTCACCGGTGTAACCACCCCAGATTCCGTTTACATCACACGTCGGGCGCGACCAGATTTGCTCCAGCGGGGTGCGATCTTGTTCACCTGCGGGTGACTTGAGGCCAACATCCCCAAGGTATGTGCCGTGATCAAAATTGAGACCCTGCCATTGTGCGCGGATGTCATCGGGCAGCTCCGGCACATCGTCATAAAAGCCGTCCAGCGTCACTGCGCCGGTTTTGTCGTGTAGGTCCGCAAGAATGTTGCTCAGCACGCGGATCGGGTTCATGGCGATGCCGCCGTACATGCCGGAGTGCAGGTCGCGGCTGGGGCCGGTGATGGTGAAATCTTCGGCCAGCAAGCCGCGTAACATGGTGGTGATCGCGGGCACGGCGCTTTCAAATAGGCCGGTGTCGCAGATCAAGGCGAGGTCACAGCTCAGCTCCTCGGCGTTCTTTTTTAGGAAGGGCACAAGGCTTGGTGAGCCAGATTCTTCCTCGCCCTCAAACAGGAAGGTGATTTTGCACGGCAGACTGCCATGTTCGGCTTTCCAGGCGCGGCAGGCTTCGACAAAGGTCATCAGCTGGCCTTTGTCATCGGAGGCTCCGCGCGCGCGGATCACTTGGCCAGCGGTGGTGTCTTCCAGCGCGGGATCAAAGGGGTCACGGTCCCATAGCTCCAGGGGGTCGACGGGCTGCACATCATAATGGCCGTAAAACAGCACATGTGGGCCGGGGCCATCCACATGGCCAACAACCATTGGGTGGCCAGTTGTGGGTCGTTTTTGTGCCTCAATGCCAAGGCTTTGCAGTTCATTGACCAACCAGTCCGCAGCAGCGTCGACATCGGCATCAAACACCGGGTCTGTGGAAATGGATTTAATGCGCAACAAGTCAAACAGGCGCTCCAACGCCTCTGGCATGTTTTGGTCAATGCGGGCGAGAACAGGATCAAGCGTCATAAAAGCCTCCTTTGGGTGCGACGATTTGCAGGGACCGTACCACCGCAATTCACACTGTCCAGACTCGCTCTTTCACAGTTTGATCGATATCAATGTGCGAAAGATGTATCATTTGGTAGCCATTGCTGAAAGCGCGACAGATGACTAAAAGAGCGCCAACGCCCAGATGGGGTGTTGCGACGCCAGGTCGCCCGGACCGGGAAGAAGGAAAGCCACTGTGGATTATACTGCGAAGCTAGATACCGCACTCACACGTCTGCACGACGAGGGACGCTATCGCACGTTCATTGATATCGAACGCAAGCAGGGTCACTTCCCGCATGCCACTTGGACCCGTCCGGATGGCGAGGCGCAGCCGATCACCGTGTGGTGTGGCAACGATTACCTGGGCATGGGGCAGCATCCTGTGGTGCTGGACGCGATGCATGAGGCAGTGGATGCCACCGGGGCAGGCTCTGGTGGGACGCGCAATATCTCTGGCACAACGGTCTATCACAAGCGCCTGGAAGCCGAGATTGCCGACTTGCACGGCAAAGAATCAGCGCTGCTTTTCACCAGCGCCTACATCGCAAATGATGCAACTTTAAGTACTTTGCCAAAGCTCTTCCCTGGATTGATCATCTATTCGGACGAATTGAACCACGCGTCGATGATCGAAGGTGTGCGCCGCAACGGTGGTGCAAAGCGTATCTTCAAGCACAACGACGTGGCGCATTTGCGCGAGCTTCTGGAAGCGGATGATCCGGCCGCGCCAAAGCTGATTGCGTTTGAATCTGTCTACTCGATGGACGGTGATTTTGGCCCTATCGAAGCGCTCTGCGATTTGGCGGATGAGTTTGGCGCGCTGACCTATATCGACGAAGTGCACGCGGTGGGAATGTATGGCCCACGTGGTGGCGGTGTGACAGAGCGTGACAATCTTGCGCATCGCATCGACATCATCAACGGCACCCTTGCGAAAGCCTATGGCGTGATGGGCGGTTATATCGCTGCATCCGAAAAAATGTGTGACGCCGTAAGGTCTTATGCGCCGGGATTCATCTTTACAACATCACTTCCACCAGCGGTTGCCGCGGGTGCTGCTGCCTCTGTTGCACATCTGAAAACTGACCAGCCATTGAGGGATCAGCATCAGACACAGGCGCAGATTCTGAAGCTGCGCTTGAAAGGTCTGGGGTTGCCTATCATCGATCACGGCAGCCATATTGTGCCGGTGATTGTCGGAAATCCAGTTCACACCAAAGTGTTGTCAGACCATCTTCTGGAAGACTACGGCATCTACGTTCAGCCAATCAACTTCCCCACCGTGCCACGGGGCACAGAGCGCCTGCGGTTCACACCTTCACCGGTGCATGGACCCAAGGAAATCGACGCGCTGGTGAATGCGATGGACGCCCTTTGGAGCCACTGTGCGCTGAATCGTGCCGATATGGCCGGCTAAGATGACTTCTTAGTGTAGAAACCCTTGTTTGTGTTATATTCATACCTAACAAGGGGATCGGTTCGAATCGGGGACATTCAGAACCGGCAGTGCAATAAGAGGCCAGTGGGATGATCGGGCGCAGAACCAAGCGCAATACCGAAGCGGTAGACGAAGGCCCGAAAGGGTACGACGATTTTGACGTGCATCTTGGCGACATGATGCGCGGCGAACGGGCGACTATGGGGAAGTCCTTGCTTGATGTGCAACGCGAGTTGCGGATCCGCGCAAGTTACGTGGCGGCGATCGAGAATTGCGACCCATCGGCATTTGAAACACCCGGCTTTATTGCAGGGTACGTGCGGTCATATGCGCGTTATCTGGGGATGGATCCGGAACGTGCGTTTGACATCTTTTGTGCAGAGAGTGGCTTTACCACAGCACATGGCATGTCCGCTGCGGCATCCGGTGTGCGCAAGTCAGCACCCGTTGCGCCCGCGATGACAGGCAATGACCCGTTTGCATCGCCAAATACGCCGTTTACTCCCGTTCAAGAATCTCTGCTGTCGCGAGTGGAGATGCGTGCGGTTGGGTCCTCGCTTGTGTTGGTTGCTCTGATTGCCGGGATTGGCTATGGCGGCTGGTCTGTTCTCAATGAAATTCAACGGGTTACTCTGGCACCTGTGGAACAGTCTCCGGTGGTGTTGAGTGACCTAGACCCGCTGGAAGGGGCTGGGCGCGTGCCTGTGTCCTCCGAAACAGCTGAGGCCACAACTACCGTGGCGCTGGCCGGAGCAGGTGTGTTTGCGCCGTCTGAAGCGCTGGATCGCCTGTATCGTCCGCAAGCGTTGGATGTGCCTGTGTTGGTGGCACGGGATGCGCCAATTTCTCAGCTGAACCCAAACAACATCGGTGTGTTTACTCCCGAGCTCCCGGCTGCTGTTGCAATGGTGTCTCCGACGGAAGACAAGCTGCCGGTGCCTAAAGTGGTTGAAGATGACGCACCAGAGCTGGTGTTGATGGCGGTGCGGCCTGCTTGGGTGCGTGTACGATCAGCGGATGGCTCTGTTTTGTTTGAGAAAATCCTCGATGCTGGTGAAGAGTATGTGCTTCCGGCCACGGAAGAGCCACCAACCCTGCGCGCAGGCATGTCTGGCTCGGTTTACTTCAAAGTGAATGGCGAGCTGTATGGGCCGGCGGGCGAGGGCACAGGTACTGTGCGCAATCTCGCGTTGGCCACGGATGCGCTCAAAGAGAGCTTTGCGGTGGCGGACCTGAGCGATGATCCGGAGCTGGCCAAGATCGTGGCCTTGGCGGCGGCGCAGAATGTTGTGATTGCGGACGAGTGATCCGGATCAAAACCCACTAAGATTTCAATCAGTTAAGAGAGCGCCCTTGGAGCGCTCTTTGTCTGTGCGCCATCGCGCATTGCCCCTGTTGGCGGAAGCGATTAGACAGGCATCAAACCCCTCCCTGCTGTGGTGAAAGGTCTTGATATGTCGATGAATCACATCCGTCCGTGGCGCAATATCGAACGGCGCAAATCGCGTCAGATCATGGTGGGCAATGTGCCTGTTGGCGGCGATGCGCCCATTGCGGTGCAAACCATGACCAACACCGACAGCGGCGATGTTAAGGCGACGCTGGGCCAGGTGCTGGCAGCGGCGGAGGCTGGTGCGGATATTGTGCGCATCTCAGCGCCGGATGTGGCAGCGACTAAGGCGCTGAAAGAAATCACAAAAGAAAGCCCGGTTCCGATCGTTGCGGACATCCATTTCCACTACAAACGCGCCATTGAGGCGGCGGAGGCCGGGGCGGCCTGTTTGCGGATTAACCCGGGCAATATCGGCGATGAGAAGCGGGTCAAAGAGGTGATCAAGGCTGCCAAGGATAACGGCTGCTCGATCCGGATTGGGGTGAATGGCGGGAGTTTGGAAAAGCACTTGTTGGATAAGTACGGCGAGCCGTGCCCTGACGCGATGGTAGAAAGCGGTCTCGATCACATTAAGATACTGCAAGATAACGATTTTCACGAGTTCAAGATTTCTGTGAAAGCCAGCGATGTCTTCATGTCAGCAGCGGCCTATCAGATCCTTGCGGATGCCACCGACGCGCCGATTCACCTTGGGATTACCGAGGCTGGTGGCTTTGTCAGCGGCACCATCAAGTCCGCGATTGGCCTTGGCCAACTGTTGTGGATGGGCATTGGAGACACGCTACGTGTTAGCCTGAGCGCCGATCCGGTGGAAGAGGTGAAGGTGGGTTTTGAGATCCTCAAGAGCCTAGGTCTGCGCCACAGAGGGGTGAATATCATCAGCTGTCCCAGCTGTGCGCGTCAGGGGTTTGATGTGATTAAGACCGTGGAAACATTGGAAAATCGCCTTGCTCATATCCACACGCCATTGAGCCTGTCGATCATCGGCTGCGTGGTGAACGGACCGGGCGAGGCATTGATGACGGACGTTGGTTTTACCGGCGGTGGGGCGGGCTCTGGTATGGTGTATCTTGCCGGGAAGCAGAGCCACAAAATGTCCAATGAAGCGATGGTCGATCACATCGTCGAAGAAGTGGAAAAGAAGGTGGCGGCGATCCAGGCTACTGAGGCGGCGGAGTGAACCACCTCTACAATCGACACAAAGATTAACGGCCCCAACGGGCCGTTTTTTTACGTCGGTATTCTGTCGGTATCACAGTTGTATTGCGGAGGTGCCAGATCTCAGATTAGCAGGGTTAAGCATGCGCGCGTTGCGCAACGGGCGCGGAACGCAAAACACCGCAACGGTGGCCGCTGCGGTGTTAGACGGGTTGGTTGGCGCAAGGCCTTAGCCGCGTTTGTCTTTCACAATTGCTTGCATGCCTTTGAGCGGCACATAACCACGCACCATTTCGTCGTGGAAGACAAAGCTTGGGGTGCCAGTAATGCTCAGGTCGCGGGCGAGGGCGCGTGTGGTGGCAATTTCTTTTTCGACTTCGGGCGCGTCCATGTGATTCAGGATCATATCAGCGTCAAAGCCAAGACCCGTGGCCAGTTTGCGCAAGGAGTTTTCGTTCACGTCACCGCGCATTTTGATCAGCGTGTCTGCCGCCAGCTTATACGCTTCGCCACCAAGTTTTTGTTTCACCGAGATGGCAAATCGCGAGCTGAGGTCGCTGGCCTCACCCAGGATTGGGTATTCTTTTACAATGAAGCGGATGTTGCCGTCAGATTTGACCAGCTCTGCAACCTCATCATGGGCCTTGCGGCAGTAGCCGCAACGGTAGTCAACAAATTCGACAATGGTAAAGTCGCCCTCAAGATTGCCGCCCGCATAGCTGTAGCCGTCATTGAACAGACGGTCAGCATTTGTGGTTACCAGATCAATGTCGGCGGTGGCCTGAGCCGCAGCGTTGCGCTCCTCAAGCACAGCCACGGCTTCCATGATCACCTCGGGGTTTTCCAGAAGGTAAGCGCGCACTTCGGCGCGGAAGGTCTCACGATCGGGCGCAAAGTCGGAGGTGCTGTGGCTTCGGGCGCTGGTGTCAGCAGGGGCGGTTTTGACAGGGGCGCTTTGGTCAATGTTGTAGGCGGTGATCAGTCCAATCGGAACCGCAGCTGCCAATACGCCGGCGAGAATATTTCTGCTCATGTGTTTCTCCATCATTTTTTCTGTTTGCGGCGCCTAGCGGCGCGCGCGATGTCGTCTGCCCGTCGGAAGGCACTTGAGCCTTGCGGTAAGCGGGCCATGGCCCGTTGGGCGTGAATGTCTGCGTCGTCTAATCGATTGGCAAGGGCATAACGTTCAGCAGCGGCCAAAGAAGCCATGCCGTGTCGACCGGTTTGGGCATACGCGGAGCCAAGGTCGCGTAACACGCGTGCATCCCGAAAATCGCGGGCGCGGGCGGCTTCGAGATATTGTAGCGCCTCTTTCGGCTGGTTCACGGTTAAGAGTGCACGGCCCAATCCTCCCAAGATCAGCGCGTTGGTGGGGGCCAGATCTGCCGCTTCGCGATAGGCGATCACCGCGTTTTGAAATTGGCGGTTCTCCAGCAGAATCTGGCCTTTGAGTTCGTAGTAGTAAGCGTCATTGGGACGGGCTGCGAGGGCCTGATTGATGTGGGACACTGCTTTGGCGGCGTTTTGCTGACGATGGTAGGCGACGGCGAGGCGCATGTGGCGCACGTCTTCTGCTTTGCTCTCCTGGTAACGCTGAAGGGTCCATTTGGTGGGGCGAATGAAAGCTGTGGTTTTGCCGCGCGCGCGATCGTACCAATAGTCTAGCTCGGGCTGTGGTTTAGCGGTGCCCGAGTAGGCGATGACAAAACGCTCCATGGCGCGCAGGCGGTCTCGGGTCTGCGGATGGGAGCGCATGTAGGGGTCTTGGCGGGACGCAGACAGCAGCTCTTGGCCTTCAAACAGACGGTGCACATCGAGCGTTCCGGACGGATCGATGCCTGCGCTGGCGAGGTAGCGGATTCCGGATTGGTCGGCGGAGGATTCTTCAGCCCGGGTGTGCGCGAGAAATTGCCGCAGGGCGGAACTCTGGGTACCAAAGGCAAGCGCGGCCCCCACGTCGCCGCGTCCGGAAACGGCGGCAGCTGCCAGGCCGAGAGCGAGGCCAAGGCCTGCGGCGGTGCGCGCCGAATCAAGGTTCGCCATGCGTCGTGCGATGTGGCCGTTGGCGATATGAGCCGCCTCGTGAGCAATTACCGATTGTAGCATCTCCGGTGTGGTCATACGCATCAACATGCCGGAGTTGATAAAAATATGGCCATGGTCGACCACAAAGGCGTTCAACCTCTGGTCGTCCACCATCAGGATTTTGATGTTGTCTCCAAGGCCAGCCGCGTACAACACAGGGGCCGCCATGCGTTGCAAAGCGTGTTCGATATCGGGATCACGCAACAGAGACACGGCCTGAGCGGCGGTGCTCGAAAAGGTGAGCGCAAGGGTCAGCAGCAGCGTGACGACCCGGACGCGCAAAGCGGTGATTGACGGCGCCGTCATTTCGCGGTGAAACCTCATGAGCGACAATAGGAACGAAAACTATGCGGACTTCAAGGCGTGGGGCGGTTGATCCCTTTATTGTGATGGATGTGATGGAAGCGGCGCGCCAAGCCGAAGCGGATGGGCGCCATATCATCCATATGGAAGTGGGCCAGCCGGGCACCGCGGCGCCAGATGGCGCGCGGGTGGCGCTGACCGAGGCGATGGCGCAGGACGCGATGGGCTATACGGTGGCCTTGGGGCTGCCAGCACTGCGCGCGCGGATCGCGCAGCTTTATGGCGAGTGGTATAATGTGGACCTTGATCCAAACCGGGTGATAGTCACACCAGGCTCGTCAGGCGCGTTTTTGCTGGCGTTTTCGGCGCTGTTTGATGCGGGCGAGCGGGTGGCGATTGGGGCACCGGGCTATCCAAGTTATCGCCAGATTCTGAAAGCGCTGAGTTTGCAGCCGTTGGATGTGCAGACCGCGCCAGAAAATCGGTTGCAGCCGGTGCCGGATGATCTGCGTCGCTTGGATTTTGAAGGGCTGATGGTGGCGTCGCCTGCCAACCCAACTGGCACGATGTTGGACAACGCGGCGATGGGCGCGCTGATTGATTTGTGTCGCGAGAAAGAGGCGGCGTTTATCAGTGACGAGATTTATCACGGCATTGAATATGAGGCGAAGGCGGTCACAGCGCTGGAACTCACGGATGACTGTTATGTGATCAACAGCTTCTCCAAATATTTCAGCATGACCGGCTGGCGTGTTGGCTGGATGGTGGTGCCGGAGGATCATGTGCGTAAGATCGAGCGGCTGGCGCAGAACATGTTCATTTGTGCCAGCCACCCCAGCCAGGTCGCGGCTTTGTCAGCGATGGATTGTCGAGAAGAGCTTGAGACCAATATGGTGGTCTATCGTGCCAATCGCGCCATGATGGCAGACGGGTTGCCAAAAGCGGGGTTCACCAAGTTTGCGCCGCCGGATGGGGCGTTTTACTTCTATGTCGATGTGAGCGCGTTTACCCAAGACAGCCGGACGTTCGCACGAGAGATATTGGAGGAAGCGGGGGTCGCGGTCACGCCGGGGTTGGATTTTGATCCGGTGCGCGGCCATCAGACGCTGCGGTTCTCTTATGCGCGCAGTGCTGCGGATATCGAAGAAGGTCTGGCGCGATTAAAAATGTTTATGGCCGCACGCGGGTTTGTATAACCTCGAAGTGGGCGGGGGCTTTGCCCCCGTCGCCATTTGGCGACTCCCCCAGGATATTTGGGGAATGAGAATGCGTGGCGATGGGCGATGGGCTGGTGTAAGCTACGGCCTAACAAGACGCGCAACAGCGGGCAGGGCGGCAGGATGAGCAGAGTTATTTTGGCTTTTATGGTGGCGCTTTGGGCCAATTTGGCCGGGGCGCAGGACCGGGGTTTTTCTGCCTTGGCACGATTGGATAAGGCTGAGAGTGGGTTGGCCGAAGGGCGGCGCGGGGCCGCGGAGTTGACGTTGAGCCTCACACAGGGTGTGCCGTGGCGGGTGTTTAGCTTGGACGATCCACGTCGCGTGGTGTTGGATTTCAAAGAGATTGATTGGGAAGACCTGACCGCAGAAGAGCTTGGCGTGGTGGACGGGATCGAAGCGGTGCGCTTTGGGACTTATCGGCCCGGTTGGAGCCGCATGGTGTTGGATTTGGCGCGGCCGTTTGAGGTGGACCGCGCGGGCATGACCGTGACTGAGGCCACAGGGCAAGCACAGTTAAAATTGGTCTTGGCACCAAGTGACACGTTGGCTTTTGCCAAGGCAGCTGGCGCGCCACATGATCCGCGTTGGGATTTGCCGGAGCCTGCGGACACAACTGCGGTGGCGCGTGAGGCGCGGCCAGATTGGGCGCCCACGGTGGTGGTGATTGACCCCGGCCACGGCGGGATTGATCCCGGCGCGGAGCGCGACGGGGCGCAGGAGAAAGACCTGATGTTGTCGTTTGCCCGAGAATTGCGAGATGTATTGCGGCGTGCGGGAGGCTTTGACGTTGTTTTGACACGAGATGCAGATGCGTTTGTGTCCCTCGAAGGCCGGGTGGCGATTGCCCATCAAGCGCAGGCAGATGTGTTTATCTCCCTACATGCGGACAGCGTGAGTCAAGGCAACGCCAAAGGGGCGACGGTTTATACGCTGTCAGAAGAGGCCAGCGATACGGCCTCGGCTTTGTTGGCAGAGCGGCATGATCGGGCAGATATTCTATCGGGTGTTGACCTGTCGGGGGCAGACGATGAGGTGACCGATGTGTTACTGGATTTGGCGCGGTTAGAAACAGAGCCACGCACCATGTTGTTGGCGGAAACTTTGGTGTCGTCACTCAAGCAAACCACAGTGCGGTTGAATCGCAAGCCTTTGAGAACCGGTGGGTTTTCGGTGCTCAAGGCGGCGGATGTACCGTCCGTCCTGGTGGAGCTGGGCTTTATGTCGAGCCAGCAGGATCTGGCCAATTTGCGAGATGCGGGCTGGCGTGCCGCGATGGCGTCAGGATTGCGCGACGGGCTGTTGGCTTGGGTTGTGGAAGACAAGGCGGCGCGCGCTTTGGTGCGGCAGTAGGCGGAGGCGCGCCGGTTTGATGGCGGCGGCGGGAAACCGCTTTTCTTTCGGGTGTGAAGTTTGTCGAGTGTGTCGCAACTGACAGGGACAGGTGGTAGGCAGATGCAGGACAACGGGGCGTTTCACGGAGCCAAAGTGGCTATTTTGAAAGGTGACCGCCTGGTCTCGATATTGCGAGACGATGATCCTGATATCCCTTTTCGCAACATGTGGGATTTGCCCGGCGGTGGGCGTGCAGGTGAAGAGGGTCCTGAAGCCTGTGTGTTGCGCGAGACGCAGGAAGAGTTGTCTCTGACGCTGACGGTAGCGGATTTGACGTGGAAACGGCAGTATGTATCCGGGGCCGATCCCAATCAGATGACCTGGTTTTTTGTGGCTGAGATGCCAGAACTGGACATCAACCGGTTGCGGCTTGGCGACGAAGGCCAAGCCTGGCGGATGTGGGATGTGGCGCGGTTTTTGCGGATGAGCAACGTGGTACCGATGATGCAAGACCGGCTTTCGGAATATTTGGCCGAGCGGGAGGCGGCCTGAGCCGCGCGCTATGACGTTTTTGAGGGGCCGACGCGCATAAAACCCAACGTGCGGCCACTGCTGGTGGCGGGATCATAGGTCAGGCCGGAGCGCGACATACAATCCACCATCTTCTGAAGCACATGTCTGGGGTACTTTGACATGTGGATTTCCATGACCACATGGCGCACGCATTTGGGCCATGGGCTGTCAAATAGGTGCTGCTCCGCGCCTTCGATATCCATGATTACAAATCTTGGTTGCACGATGGTCAGCAGGTCACTGATACTAACCGCAGGCACTTCGATCATGCCCTTCTCACTGCGTCCGTCCTCGACCAGACCGCCACCCCAGAACAGAGCACCGGCACGAAAAGCAACAGTGTCGCCGTCGTGGCCGTCCCCGACCACCGCGCCATGCCAGAGGTTCACTTTCTCTTGGCCGTTGCGCGCAAGCGTGTCGCGGATCTGGTCCAGCATTTGCGGATTGGCCTCAAGGCTGGTGACGTTTTCAGCCCCTGCTAATTGGGCGCATATGGTGCTGACATATCCAAGCCCTGCACCAATTTCCAAAACCTTCCAGCCGGGCTTGATGCGTTTGAGTGCGGCGTCGCTTTCACGACTCTCATAGTTTCCAGCCGCAAGTTTGGCCTCGATTTTTGTGTCTTTGAGCCAATGTGGCAGGCCCACTTTCACGCCTTTGAGTGTGTATTCGGTCATCTTTGTTTGGTGCCTAAAAAAGAAGGGCTGTGTGTTGCTTTAACGTCAATTGGCCCGTCAGGGAAGGTGTGAGCCAAGCGCCTTAGAAATGCAGTGCAAAGGTGGCCGTTCACGTGTCAAAAACGCATGCGAACAAATAGGACATGAATTGTCACCTTTATGCCTAGACGCTTTGTGACACCTAAAATAAGGAACGCATCATGTCTGACACATCATCTTCGGATATCACCCTGTATTATGCCCCGCGCACCCGCTCTTTTGCGGCGCTTTGGCTGCTGGAAGAACTTGGCGTTCCGTATCAGTTGGAGAGTTTTGACTTTGCCTCTGGGCGGCACAAACAGGCGGATTATTTGGCGCTCAATCCGATGGGGAAAGTGCCGCTTGTGATCGAAGGAGAAACGCCGGTGCCGGAAATCGGGGCGATGGCGATCTATTTTGCAGACCGGTTTGGAGAGGCGGGGCTGGCGCCATCGTTAACATCCACCGCACGTCCAGCGTATCTGCGGTGGATGTTTTTTGCCAGTGCGATCATGGAGCCCGCCTATGCCCAGAAGCTGTTTGACTGGGAAGCCTCGGCGGCCACGGTTGCCTGGGGGTCGTTTGAGCAGATGATGGAGGTGCTGACCGAAGCGGTGGCCAAAGGTGAGTGGCTGCTGGGGGATCAGTTTTCAGCGGCGGATGTGGCCGTGGGGAACAATCTGTTTTTTGGACAGATGATTGGCATTATCCCGCAGGATGGACCGCTGGGAGACTATGTGGCGAGATTCAAGGCGCGCGCGGCGTTTCAGCGGGCAGAGGCGATTGAGATGCGGGAAGGCGAGCGGTTTCCGATGGCTGCGGAGTAGGTCGGAACATCGATATCTAGCAAGAAGGGGCGACATTACGTGTGTCGCCCCAATTTTTTTGCCGGAAGCGGGAGGCGTAGAGCGTGCAGATATAAATTGACATTATTATTGTCATTCTGACATGAATGATGACATGGAAAAGACAGATCATCTATATCGCCTAGTTTGGATGTCGCGCCCATTGATGCAGGTTGCAGAACTGGCTGTGGAGCAAGGGCTCGAAAGCACCGGTTTGACGGTGCGGATGCGGGCCGTGCTGGAGACACTTCGCGAGCAGGGCGCGCTTCCGGTGCCGGACATTGCCCGTCACTTGGAAATTCAACGACAGTATGTGCAGGTCATGGTCAACGAGACATTGGCAGAAGGATTGACGGAACAGCGACCAAACCCTCGGCACAAGAGATCGCCACTCCTGGCTCTGACAGCGAAGGGGCAGGCCATGATTGATGACGCGGTCCTGCAAGAGCGGCAGTTGCTTGAGGCCATCGGAGATGAGTTTGAGGTTCGAGAGGTTGAAACTGCGTTGGACGTGGTGATGCGGCTTACGGCGCGTTTGAAGGTTAAGACAGGTGGTGAATTATGAGTGTTGTATATGTCGTTGGTGGGGTGATTGTGACGGGGCTGCTTTGGCTTGTTGCTGGTGTGGTGCGGATTGGGTCGGTGAGCCGGGGCAAGGCGATTGAAGTGCGAAGCGGTGAAGCCTTGCTGTTGATCGACTTGCAAACGGTGTTCTGGAACGAGGGGCCATACGCTGACCCGGACAAGCAAAGAGTAGCGCCCGTGATCTTGAATGAGATCGAAGTTGCCAAAGCGCAGGGTAGGCCGGTGATTGCGCTGCGACAAGAGTGGTCGTTGCCTGCGACCAAGGTGATTGCGCGTCTGACAATGAAGGGCCAAGCGATCGCGGGGTCATCCGGGACTGAGCTTGCCGCGCCGTTTGTGGACTTGGCGGATCATGAGGTGGTCAAGCGGGTTCAGGATGGCTTTGAAACAGGGGGGTTGGATGCGCTTTTGGCGGAGTTGGACGTTGGTAGTCTGCGCATTGTTGGGTTGGACTACAATTATTGTGTGTTCAAGACTGCAATGGCGGCGGCGCAGCGTGGGTATGGGGTGACTGTTGTGACAAACGGCACTTTGGCGGGGCAATCGACTGATAAGGTGCAGATGCAACTGAAAGAGCGCGGGATTGCGCTCGCCTAACAACGGACAGACTATGCAAGATTTGGGCGCAGATGGCAAAAGCGCGCGCACATTCAACAATCGCAGCAAGGTGTTTTGACCCCGCCAATGCCCGCCTATATAGAGGGGCATTGAGACGTTACTTCAGAAGGCCTCCAGCGTGATACGATTCATCCTTTCGTTCTTCGGCACCATTTTCACATTTGTGACCATGGGCATTGCCGTTGTGGCACTCTCCATTGGGGCGGTGTTCTGGATCTATGGCCGTGAGCTGCCAAGTCACGAGAGCTTGGCGCAGTATAAGCCTCCTACGATCAGTCGGATTTATTCGGGTGAGGGGCATATCATTGATGAGTTTGCCAAAGAGCGGCGGCTGTTTGTGCCAGCGGATGAAATTCCGGATCTGGTGAAAGAGGCGTTTATCTCTGCCGAGGACAAAAACTTCTACACACATTCCGGATATGATGCGCGTGGTATTGCGGCGGCTGCAGTCGAAGCGGTGCAATCGCGCGGCTCCAATGTACGCGGCGCGTCGACCATCACGCAGCAGGTGATGAAGAACTTCCTGTTGTCGGGTGACCGGAAGATTGAGCGTAAGATCAAAGAGATCATCCTTGCAACGCGTGTCGAAGAAACGCTGTCCAAAGATCAGATCCTTGAGCTGTATATGAACGAGATTTTCCTCGGCCAGAACTCCTATGGCGTGGCGGCGGCGGCACAGACTTATTTCAACAAGAACCTGGAAGAGCTGGCGCCACATGAGGCTGCAACATTGGCATCGATGCCCAAAGCCCCGGGTAAGTTTCATCCGGTGCGCAACAAAGAGCGTGTGAAAGCGCGGCGTGACTTTGTACTCAAAGAAATGGCTGAGAACGGCGTGATTACGCAGGCGGTCTATGAGAGTGAAAAAGCGCTTCCGTTGAAGTCGGTTCAAAACGGCGATTATGAGAGCTACAGGACTGAGCGCCCACCGCGTGACTACTTTACGGATGAAATTCGCCGTCAGTTGAGCCGTGATTTTGGTGAAGAGGAATTCTTCTCTGGCGGTATGGCGGTGCGGTCAACCGAAGACCCGGAAATGCAGGATGTGGCGGCAAAAGCATTGCGCCGTGCGTTGGAAAAATATGACCGCTCGCGAGGCGTTTGGCGTGGCACCGGCGAAGTGTTGTCGGAAGACGTATTGGGTGACGAGGCGGCATGGCGCGCAGCCTTGGCGAATGTGAACATTCCACGCGATGTGGACCTTGAAGGGCAATGGCATCCGGCGGTTGTGCTGGACGTTGGCAAAAACGACGCGCGGGTTGGCATTGAAAGCGTCGAAGAGGATGCCGACGGGCATTGGATTCCGGCAAAAGACGCCCAGTGGGCGCGCAAGCGCCGCGAAGACGGCTCATTGGCCAGCAAAGCCAAAGTGGCAGGCGATCTTGTGTCCGTGGGTGACGTTGTGTTGGTGCGCGCCATGACCAAGGATGACGACGGCAGCTTCATTCGTTGGACTTTGCGGCAGGTGCCGGAGGTGCAGGGTGGCTTTATGGCGATGGACGTGAACAACGGCCGGGTGATCGCCATGCAGGGTGGCTTCAGCTATCAGGACACTGTGTTCAACCGCGCAACGCAGGCAAAGCGGCAGCCGGGCTCAAGCTTTAAACCCTTCGTGTACGCCTCGGCGTTGGACAGCGGGTATTCTCCCGCAACCATTGTGATTGACGCGCCAATTGAGATCAACACGCCACAGGGGGTTTGGCGTCCTAAGAACTCGACCAACAAGTTTTATGGCCCAACGCCCCTGCGAACTGGCATTGAGATGAGCCGGAACTTGATGACCATTCGTTTGGCACAGGAAGTTGGGATGGACACGGTGGCGCGCTATGCCGAGCGCTTTGGGGTTTATGACCACATGGGTGCTTTTCTCGCAAACTCACTCGGCGCTGACGAAACCACGCTCTATCAGATGGTTGCGGCCTATGCGATGTTTGCCAATGGTGGCGAGCGAGTGGAACCCACCCTGGTGGACCGGGTGCAGGACCGCTATGGCAAGACAATTTATCGTCATGATCAGCGTGACTGTACCGACTGTTTGGACCCCAGCGTGCCTGAGAGCCGCGGCCCACGTATCGTAACCAACCGCGAGCGGGTGATGGATGCCATTACCGCGTATCAGCTGACCTCGATGATGCAGGGTGTGGTGACACGTGGGACAGCGTCCAGCCAGATCAAGTTGCCGGTGCCTGTGGCAGGAAAAACCGGGACCACCAACGAAGCAAAAGACGTTTGGTTTGTAGGCTTCACCAGTAACATCGTTGCTGGCTGTTATATCGGACACGACCGTCCCCGCCCGTTGGGCCGAGGAACATATGGCGGGACCACCTGTGGCCCGGTGTTCCAGGAGTTCATGAAAGAGGCGATCAAGAAATACGGTGGCGGTAAATTCCGCGTGCCGCCAGGTGGCCATTTCATCAAGATTGACCGCTACACCGGCGCGCGTTTGGGCAATGACGCTGGTGGTGCAAATGTGGTGGCCGAATACTTCCGAGACGGGGAAGAGCCAATCTTTGGCATCGCCTATGACGGTGGTTTTGCCATGGGCTCCAACCTGCCGCTGGTGGAAGAAGTGCAATCGGCCGGGCGTCAGGTCACAACATCCTCCGGTGGGACCGGGGTTGTGGGGCCCAAGGCGGACTTTGGCACGGTGAGTTCGGGTGGGTTGTACTAAGGTACCTGCCGAAAATTGACACGTCTTTCGAAACGGAGGTCTCCCTGAGGCCTCCGTTTTGTTAGGTAATGTGTCGCAGAAGGTATGGAAATCCTCAGGAGTTAACGGGGAGGAAACCCATTGGCGCGTATGCAAGCATAGCTAACTTGCAGCCAAACAAGGATTCCTCCGATGAAACGAACCGCTTTTGCCGCTATGGTCGCGCTGGCCGCGACACCTGTTGTTGCCAATGAATATGAACCAGCAATGGCATCCTACCTTGAGAACAGCATTCGCGCCTGGGCACAGGACCCGGTGCTGGTTGCAGCCATCAAGGCGCAGAACGAAACCACCAGTGGCTATGATCAAGCGATGATTGATCAGATGGACACGACCTGGCGGGCCGAAGTTGGCGCGGCCAGCACTCCAACCATCACGCCCGTGATTGAAAACGCAGCCGCAGACTTCCTCCGTGGACAGGTCGAGAAATCCGCAGGTCAGATCACCGAAGTTGTCATAATGGATTCAGTTGGCCTCAACGTCGCAGCTTCGGGTGTGAATTCCGACATGTGGCAAGGCGACGAAGCCAAATATCAGCAAACCTACAGCGTTGGGCCAGATGCATATCACTTTAGTGAAGTGGAGCTAGACGACTCGACCCGCACGTACCAGGTGCAGATTTCGTTGACCATTGTTGACCCAGACACAGGCGCAAGCATTGGCGCACTTACCGTTGGTGTGGATGCCGAAACCCTCGAATAAGTGTAGTGCGATCCCCAAGTGGGATCGCTTGCCTTTTTAGGAGCAGATTATGAAACTCATTTCACCGGTACTGGGCCTGTTTGATAAACTCTCTGTGTTTCTCAAGGCGACATTGCTGATTGTCGGTACCACCTTGATAGTGGCGACCATGTTGTCTGTGGACTCTCAGCGCCAGCTGACCAAGTCGATCAACAATGGCTTGTTGCAGCTGGCAACAGAGATGACCAGTGCCACGGCATCCAGCGCCAGCGGTGCAATCCGTTTTGGTGACACAGAAGCGTTGCAAAGTATTCTAGACACCACAGTTGCACGTGCAGACGGGCAGGCCTTGTTTGCGGTGGCATTAAACAAAGCGGGTGAGGCCATTGGCACGTCAGGATCCGAACCCATGGGGGGCGCATCGGAGGTTGAGGCACTTGCAAAGCAGGCCTTGGATACTGGTGAGGCGGCCGCGTCTGAGAGTGGCTACGTTTTGGCGGTGCCTGCACGTAGCGGTAAAGATGGCAGTAAGATTTCGGGCAGCCTGGCCATTGTTTGGTCCCCGGATCAGGCACTTGCACAGGCCAAGAAAGCCAATATGAAATCGATCGCCACGGCAGGTCTGGTGTTTTTGGTGATGTGTACCTTGTGTGCCTGGGTTATCCGCCGGGTGGTGTCCCATCCGTTGCAGGATGTCCGCGAGGTGGTGCGTGATATTGCTGAAGGGCGCTATGACACACCTGCAAAACATATCGGCCGTGGCGATGAGATCGGCGGGATTTCACGTACAGTTGATGGGCTGAAAGCACAGCTTTCTGAGGCCCATGACGTGGAGCAAGAGCGTAAGTTGGCGCAGCAAGAGCAGGACCGTGTGGTTGAAGCTTTGACGGCGGCGCTGCAGCGGTTGGCAGAGGGCGACCTCACGCACCCAATCGAGCAACGCTTTACGCAAGGCTACGAACCATTGCGTGAAAACTACAACAACACGTTGGTGACATTGGTGTCGATCATGCAGGCTGTGGTGGAGAATTCGCACCGTATCCGCAGCAGCTCCAAAGAGATTGGCGATTCCTCTAACTCGCTTGCGAACCGCACGGAAAGTCAGGCGGCGACGCTGGAACAGACGGCCCATGCCATGGAAGAGCTGACCGCAAGCGTGAGCGACGCAGCTGAAGGCGCCAAAGACGTAGAGGCAATTGTTGCGGGCACCAAACAGACCGTACAGTCCAGCGGCGAAGTGGTGAAACAAGCAGTGGATGCGATGTCATTGATTCAGGCGTCCTCTGACAAGATTTCGCAGATTATCTCGGTGATTGATGACATCTCGTTCCAAACCAACCTATTGGCGTTGAACGCCGGGGTGGAAGCGGCACGGGCAGGGGATGCAGGCCGTGGTTTTGCGGTTGTGGCCTCTGAAGTGCGTGCATTGGCGCAGCGCTCGTCTGAATCTGCCGCGGAGATCAAAGAGCTGATCAATGAAAGTGCGCAACACGTGGACGAAGGCGTGACCCTTGTGGGCAAGACCGGGGATGAGCTGACCAAGATTGTCAGCGGTGTGGCCACCGTGTCTGAGCACATCAGCGGGATTGCTGATGGGGCGACGCGTCAGGCGACCACATTGAGTGGTATCAACAAAGGTGTGGCAGAGTTGGATCGCGTGACGCAGCAGAATGCAGCAATGGTGGAAGAGACCGCCGCCGCAAGCTCTGTGCTGCACAGCGACGCCAGCGAGCTGGCCTCACAGGTGTCGGTGTTCAAAGTGGCAGCGGAAGGCGATGCGCAGGTAGATGCGCGCGCGGCCTAGGCGGTTGGCTTGGAATTGAGAATGAAAGGGGCGTTGCAAATGCGGCGCCCCTTATTGTTTTAGAAGCACCGTCGCATCCAGCCACGTCCCATTTCACATGGCTCAAGCTGCTAGGCCGACATAAGCCGATCCTACAAATTGCGCAGGGTGCCAACAGGTGACGGCCAGAGCCAAGTTGTTGACTTACGCCCGGTTTTCTTTACCTGAGGCCATAGCTGCCACAACAAATCCCAGAATGAGTGCGACAAAAACGCTGATACCCAACATCAGTAGCGACGCTGAGACGATGGGGGGCAGAGTTTCAATGATACTCCAGAACACGTTTAGGATGGCTTCCATCAGTCAATCTCCATTTGGCGCAAAACTCAGGTGCACGATTTCATTTTGAACAATGAATTAGCGTGAGTCGAGCATTTCAACTTTGACCTCTGTCACAAACGGGGGGAGAAGAAGCCAGTTTGCCGTGAGAAAAGAGGTCTGCGCGGCTCTTTGGCCGCGCTGTGTCGTCAGTCTTGGCGTTTGCCTGCAAATTTCTCCTGCCACTCTTCACGCTCATCATCGCTGATTTTGCGGAAGGTGACATCCGGTACGGTGAAGGCGTGTCCAGGCCGCAGCGCTTCAGTGGCAGCGGCAACATCATCTGGCCAATCGGTATCTTCGGTCTGCATCGCAGCCATTAAAGTCGCGGACGCATCCGGGATGAAAGGCTCTGAAATCACGGCATAAATCCGGATCAGGTTCAACGCGAGACGGATTTGCATCGCAGCCTTTTCCGGGTCTTCTTTGAAGGTCGACCAAGGCGCGGCGGTTTGCAGATACTCGTTGCCCGCAACCCAAATGGCGCGCAGTTCTTGTGCCGATTTACGCACTTCCATGGCGGCCATATGGCCCTCATAGGCGCGCATGCGGGTGGTCAGCTCTGTGAGCAACGTTTGTTCTGTTTCACCCAGTTCGCCGCCAGCCGGTACTTCTTCGCCAAACTTGGACCGGCAGAATTTTGTGACGCGGCTGACAAAGTTACCAAGCACGTCGGCGAGGTCTTTGTTCACCGATTGCTGGAAGTTCTCCCAAGTGAATTCGCTGTCGGAGCTCTCCGGGGCGTGGCTCAGCAGCCACCAACGCCAGTAGTCAGAGGGCAAGATTTCCAACGCTTGATCCATAAAGACACCACGGCCACGAGAGGTGGAGAATTGGCCCCCGTCGTAGTTCAAGTAGTTGAAAGATTTGATGTAATCCACGGCCTTCCACGGTTCTTCGGAACCCAGAATTGTGGCCGGGAACGACAGCGTGTGGAAAGGCACGTTATCTTTGCCCATGAATTGGGTGTAGGTCACATCGTCCGCGCCTTTGTCGGTGCGCCACCAGCGCTCCCAGTCGGTGCCTTTTTCGGCGGCGACCCATTCTTGGGCGCAGGCGATGTATTCGATGGGTGCGTCGAACCAGACGTAGAAGACCTTGCCTTCCATACCGGGCCAGTCTTCTCCGCCTTTCTTAACAGGCACACCCCAGTCCAGATCGCGGGTGATGCCGCGGTCTTGCAGGCCGTCGCCGTCGTTCAGCCATTTATTGGCAATCGAGGTGGTCAACACCGGCCAGTCAGCTTTGCTGTCGATCCAAGATTGCAGTTTGTCGCGCATCTGCGACTGACAGAGGAACAGGTGTTTGGTCTCGCGCTCTTCCAGATCAGTGGAGCCGGAAATGGTGGAATAGGGGTTGATCAGATCAGTAGGGTCAAGCTGCTTGGTGCAGTTGTCACACTGATCGCCACGCGCGCTTTCAAAGCCGCAATTGGGGCAGGTGCCTTCGATGTAACGGTCCGGCAGGAAGCGGCCGTCCGCGTTGGAATAAACCATCTTTTCAGACACTTCGCGGATCAGCCCCATGTCGGCCAAACGGCCTGCAAAGTGTTGGGTCAGCGCGTGGTTTTCCGCGCTAGAGGAGCGGCCATAGTGGTCAAACGACAGGCGGAAGCCGTCGGCAATCTTGGTCTGGACAGCGTGCATTTCGGCGCAGTATTCGGCGACATCTTTGCCTGCTTTGGCAGCGGCCAATTCGGCAGGGGTGCCGTGTTCATCGGTGGCGCAGAGGAACAGCACTTCGTTGCCGCGCGCACGCATGTAGCGGGCGAACAGATCCGCAGGCAGTTGGCTGCCAACAAGGTTTCCGAGGTGTTTGATACCGTTGATATACGGCAGAGCCGAGGTGATCAGATGGCGCGCCATTGCGGGGTTCCCTTAACTGTTTCAACCCCATTATCCCAAAGACTTTGCCAGTTCCACAGGCGAATTTGCGCGTCGGTATCACGTCTGTATTGCGACTGTTTTGCGGAGGTGCGGATTTCGACCTCAATCCGCCTCGTTTTTAGGTGGGTCTTCGGTGCGTGTGGGCTTCTCGCGTTGGCGTTTTGTGATGCGTCCCACAGTGAATGACGTGCGCGGTGCATAGACGTAGCGGGTGCGGTGCTCCGCCGTTGGGCGGGCCAACATGCGGGTCAGACCAAAGACAATGAGCAAGGCATGTCCGGCGGCAATCATGATGAAGAGGGCAGAGGGACCAAAGCGTTCGATCAGGCCGGAGGCAAACAGCGGTGTGCCAATTGCGCCAACCGCAAAGAAAAACATCAGCGCGGCGGAAAGCTCGACGCGTTCTTCGGAGGTGGCGAAGTCGTTGGCATGGGCGGCTGACACCGAATAAATCGGGAAAGACGTGAAGCCAAAGAAAGACGCGTTGAGCATGATCATGGCGGTGCTGCCTGCGCCCATGGTGACGGTCGTCGCGCATGACACAACTGCCGCCGCTGACAGCCAGATCAACACCCAGCGGCGGTCAAACTTGTCCGCCAGCCAGCCCACTGGATATTGCGCGATGGCGCCACCCAGCACAAAGGCGGCGAGGAACCATGCGATCTGCCCAATCTGAAGCCCGACTTCGGTGCCATAGACCGGCCCTACCATGCGAAAAGAGGCGGAACTCAACGCGGCGACAATCACACCTGCAACGGCCAATGGAGACCGCTCATAGGCCAGTTTGGGGCGCAGACGTGGGGCTTTGGGGGTTTTGGGTTGTGGCGATGTTGTCAGCGTGATGGGCAAAAGCGCGGCGCAGCAGATCAATGCAAGCAGGTTGTAAGACACATAAGAGGCCGGCTCCAAAACACTTATCACCAGCTGTGCGCCCAGAGAGGCCACCATGTCGACCACCCGGTAGGTGCCCATGGCCCGGCCTCGGTTTTCATTGGTGACTTTGGATTGCAGCCACGCCTCAACCACGGTGAAACAACCCGCTACACAAAGACCGGAGGCCACCCGCATCAGAGCCCAGGCGTAGGGATCAACGATGATGAAATGGCCCAGAAGGCCAATGGCGCCCATCGCGGTGAAGGTGGCAAAGGCGCGGGAATGACCGACGCTGCCCATGAGGCGCGGTGACCACCAACATCCGATGAAGAAGCCCAGAAAATGCGCCGAGCCTAAGAGGCCAATCTGTTCCGTGGAAAATCCAAGTGCGATGCCGGAGAGCGCATCCAAAGGCCCCACGCCGCCCGAGCTGAGTTGGAGAAGGATGACCGAGAGGAACAAGGCTGAGAAGGTAATGATCATGCGCATGTCGGCAGCATGGCGGTTTGCGGCGCGTTGACTAGAGGGAATTCGACTTGGACGTGTCGTTTTTGCGTGTGGCTATCGTAAAATGCGTGCCGCTAACGATGGGCTGACCCTGTTGATGCCGCGTAGCAGGCGGGCTTTGCCAATCCAGGTTTCTGACTTTTGATCGACAAGGCCGCGCAGGATTTCGCTGGCCACTTTCTCTGGGCTGTCTTTGCCGGTGCCGCGCCCGGCGGTCATGGGGGTGTCCACCAGTGCGGGCAGCACTTCGTTCACCAACAATTGCGGGATGGCATCGGCACATTGATAGCGCAGGGCGCGCAGGTAGTGGCGCAGCCCCGCCTTGGTGGCGCAATAGGTGGGCGCGTCACGTTTGGGAGCAAGGGCCAGCGAAGAGGTGATGGCGGAGACAAAAGGCTTGGGGTGTTGTGCCAGCGTTGGAAGGAGGGCGCTGGTTAAATGGATGGGCGCTTGTAGGTTGAGGGCCAGTTCGAGTTCGGATTGGCGCGGATGTTTGGCGAGGCCTTCAGGGATGTTTTGTGAAAACTGCACGCCCGCCGCGTGGATGATGCCAGAGACGTGGTAGCCTTGAATTTGTGCCAGCAGGGCGTCACGTCCCTCGGCATTGGAGAGGTCGGCCTGTAGTTTCTTGAGTGTTTCCGGTGAGGCACCTGTCAGACGGTCCAAAGCTTGCGCGCTGCGGCCGGTGGCGATGACCAGTGCGCCGGCCTCTGTGAGGGCCTGGGTGAGCGCACGACCGATGCCGCCAGTGGCGCCGGTGATCAGGATGCTGTGATGGGTGAAGTGGGGCATGGGGAAGCCTTGTGTTGAAGTGCGTTTGTGTCAATATGTGAGTTATTACTCATGTTTTGGACTCGCTTTGCCATGCTCTTGAAAGACGTCACTCAAGCTCCTGTAAATCCACGTAAAAAACCACGGCAAGCGCGGGCGCAAGCGACAGTGGATGCAATCCTGCAAGCCTCGGCTCACATTCTGGTGAGGCAAGGGTTTGATGGGTTCAACACCAATGCGGTGGCGGAGCGGGCGGGCGTGTCGGTTGGGTCGCTGTATCAGTATTTCCCCAATAAAGACGCGATCATTGCAGAGATGGTGCGGGCGAAGCGGTCGCGTCTTCTGACTGGACTGCAAGCGGCTGAGGCAGCTCATGAGGACGCCGGTTTGTCGGAGGTTTTGGCGGCATTGGTGGCGGCGACCATTGCGCATCAGGAAGGCTGGCCACAACTGTCCCAAGCCTTGGATCGGGCGGCGGCATTGATGCCTTTGTCGGAGGAGGGGGCCGAGCTGACGGCGGCTATTTTGGGAGTGCTGCACCGGGTGTTGAGACACCACGATGTCGCAGATGCAGAGGTGGCATCGTTGGATTTGTTGGCGCTGTGTCGCGGCATGATTGATGCGGCGTTGTTGCGGGGTGAGCAGGACATGGACCTGTTGCAGGCGCGGGTGATGCGCGCTGTGTTAGGGTATCTTGGTCTCCGTGCCATGTGACGTCAGCTTGGGGCTGTCGGGCAGGCCGGTGAGGTGCCAGCTTTGTGGGGGCGCGCTGCGGGCACGCAGGCGCGTGAGCTGCCAGACCTCCGTCCCGGCGCTATAGGTCGGTGCCATGTGCCAGCGGCTTTCAATGCCCTGTGCGCCGCCGTCACCGGGGGTGAGGATCAGGCCCAATGGGGGTATGCCGCTGGCCTTGGCCCCGGTCTCAGCAGCCAGGTGCAGACGCCGTATGGGGGTGAGTGCGGGGGGCGCGGGCAGATCGGCCACCACCAAGGACACCGCTCCTGTGCGCAAGACCTCTTCCATGGCCCAGAGCAGCTCTTCGGGGCGGCGTGGGCGGACAAAGATGATGCGGCCGGGGTTGATGAGGGGCAATATGCCAACCGGGTTGAGCGGCGCGGCGCCCCAATTGGGAGCAATCCAAAACAGTGGGCCTTTGGTCTGAGCGGCGAGCCAAAGCGCAAAGCTGTACCGCGCAGGGCCGCAGGCCTCATGTACACGGGCCAAGGTGAGCGCCACTTCGGGCACGGGGGCAAGCATGTCTGCGGGTCGGGCGGGGGCGCGTTTGAGGAGATGGGTCGTCATGGTCGATAAGATAGCATGTTCTGCTTTTGTTCTCAATATTGGGGGTGCTTTACTGCGGCGAAAAAATCCGGCACCGTCAAGGAAACATGGGAGGTAACGATGGCAGATCATGGCTATGAGGGCGGGCGGCTGGATTTGCCGTTTGTCGGGATTTCGACCTTTGGCAAACGGACCTATCAACCGGATTGGGATGCGATAGAGGCGGATGTGGCGGTGATGGGGGCGCCTTATGATTTTGGCACGCAGTGGCGCAGCGGCGCGCGGTTTGGGCCGCGGGCGGTGCGCGAGGCGTCAACGTTGTTCAGTTTTGGTCATGCGGGCGCTTATGACCATGAGGATGACGCCACCTATCTGCCGGGATCGGTACGCATTGTGGATATTGGCGACGCAGATATCGTGCACACCGACACGATGAAAAGCCACGCCAATATCGAGGCGGGGGTACGGGCAATGCTGAACGCGGGGGCGTTGCCAGTCACCATTGGCGGGGACCATTCGATCAACATCCCTTGTATAAATGCGTTTGAGGATCAGGGACCTATCCATATTTTGCAGATCGATGCCCATCTGGATTTTGTCGATGAGCGCCACGGGGTACGCTTTGGCCATGGCAATCCAATGCGGCGGGCGGCGGAGAAAGACTATGTGACCGGGCTCACGCAGGTGGGCATTCGCAACGTCAGCTCCACCGCCAAAGAAGGTTATGCGGATGCACGCGGGATGGGCAGTGACATCCTCAGCGTGCGTCAGGCGCGCAAGCTGGGGGCAGAAGCTCTCATCAAGCGCATTCCCGAAGGGGCGCGGGTTTATGTGACCGTGGACATCGATGCTTTCTGCCCGTCAATTGCGCCAGGCACGGGCACGCCAAGCCATGGCGGGTTTCTCTATTATGATGTGTTGGAGATGATGCAGGCCTTGGCCAAGCGCCATGATGTGGTGGGCATCGACCTTGTTGAAGTGGCACCGGATTATGACCCCACAGGCTCCACGGCCATCCTCGCCGCGCAGCTTTTGCTCAACACATTGGGGTTCATTTTCCACGCCCGTGGAACACGCTGACCTGCTACATTCATATTCCCCAAATATCCCGGGGGTGAATTGGCACAGCCAAGAGGGGGCTGGCCCCCTTCACCGGCTTGCGGTCTGCGCGTCACCCCCTAAGTTAAGTCCAAATCTTTTGTGAACAGGACCGCCCCATGAAAATGAATCCTTTGGGCCAAACCGGCCTTGAGGTGTCTGAGTTTTGTCTCGGCACCATGACCTTTGGCACACAGACCAGCGAGGCTCAGGCCCATCAGCAAATCGACATGGCACTGGAGGCAGGTATCAATTTTGTTGACGCGGCAGAGATGTACCCGGTGAACCCGATCAGCCCGGAAACCCAGGGCCGCACCGAAGAGATCATTGGCTCCTGGTTTGCCAAGACCGGCCGCCGCCAAGACATGATCTTCGCCAGCAAACACTCAGGGGCAGGTCTGGCACATGTGCGGGATGGGGGGCTGATTTCTGCCAAGACCATTCCGGAAGCCATCGAAGGGTCCCTGAAGCGGCTGCAGACGGACCACATCGATCTCTATCAATTCCACTGGCCCAACCGTGGCTCTTATATGTTCCGCCAAAACTGGGACTATGATCCGTCTGGGCAAAACAAAGCGGACACGCTGGCGCATATGGAAGAGGCATTGGAGGCTTTACAGAAAGAGGTCGACAAAGGCCGTATCCGCGCCTTTGGGCTTTCCAACGAAAGCACCTGGGGCACGGCGCAGTGGTTGCGCATGTCCGAAGATAAAGGTGGTCCGCGTGTGGCGTCGGTCCAAAACGAATATTCGTTGCTGTGCCGCATGTGCGATACAGATCTTGCTGAGCTGTGTGTGAATGAAGACGTTGGCATTTTGGCGTTTTCGCCGCTGGCCACTGGGCTTCTGACCGGCAAGTACCAGGGTGGTGCTACGCCAATTGGGTCCCGTAAGGCGATCAATGGGGACCTTGGCGGGCGGGTGAGCCCACGCGTGTTTGACGCGGTTCAGGCCTATCTGGATATTGCCGACAAACACGGGTTGGACCCTGTTCACATGGCGATGGCCTTCACGGTCCAGCGTCCGTTTATGTGCTCATCCATCTTTGGGGCCACAACTGTGGGGCAGTTGGAGCACATATTAGCAGGTGCCGGTTTGCGGCTCGACGCAGAAGTGCTTAAAGACATCAGCGCTGCGCATCGCGCGCATCCGATGCCGTATTAATTCCGTCAGGACAGCTATGACCACGCAAGACACTTCGGACCTCCCAGAGGTTTTGGCCACGATCACCGCTTCTCCCATGCGCCGTCTGTTTGGCATGGTTACATTGTTTGTCTTGGGTGGAGTGTTGATCTACATCGCCTTGACCACATCCCCTGCGCTGCACTGGCGGGTGTTCCTGTTGGTTCTCGGCGGGCTGGTGCTTTGGTTGGCAGACGCCACGCGTCGCGCCACAGAACACCGTATCGAGCTAACGCAAGAAGGCCTGCGCAGCACGTCGGGAGACGTGATTGTGGCGCTGGACAACATTGCGGCGGTCAAAGTTGGCATGTTTGATCTCAAGCCGTCCAATGGCTTTACGGTGCACCTAAAAAAACCCCGGTCGCGCATGTGGCAACCGGGGCTTTGGTGGGCGTTTGGCCGCCGGGTGGGCATTGGCGGCGTAACACCCGGATCTGAGGCCAAATCCATGGCTCAGATCATTGAAGCGCTGCTGGCGGAACGGACCTAAACCGAGGGGTAAAGGGTCCGCGCCGTCAATCGCGCGGTCTTAACCGTTGCTCCAGGCCAGTCGCTGCGTAAAACGTGGACGGGTGAACACAAACGTGTCGATGTCCATGTTTAACGGGTTTGCGGTCTCTTCCAGCTTGAGTGATCCGGCTTCTCGGGTGCCGTTCCACTGTGCCAGAATTGGCGGCGCATAGCTGGCGGAGGTCTCTACAATAAGCAGGCCTTCGCCATCTACAAGAATAGGCAACCGGTCTTTCATATTTTCAAACTCGGCCCCGGAAATGCCAGCGCCATTGTTGTCGCTGTGGGACCAAGCCAGTTCGTAGTCGTTTGACACAATGCTCCAGTACACATGGCTGACTGTGAGGGAGTGACCACTGCGCACGGTTGACATTTCCTCCAGCACCGCATGGATGCCGTCGATGTAATCCGAGTTCACCGCGCTGGTTTCTCGCGACAGCATGTCGGAGACGGCAAAGGCCGCTTTCTCTGTGGTGGATTTGGCGCGATAGGCGTCAAAGATGTTCATCATCGCAAACAGACAAAACAACAGGCACGGAAAGATAATAACCGTTTCGACGGCAACGGTACCCGATGTGTCTTTGCGAAGCGATGAGACGCGCTTAAGAAATCTTGTCATTGGCATGGATCACTGCGGCTCCTGTACAAAGACGTTTTCAACAACCAGGGCATATTCGCCGTCCGCGTTGCGCAGGGCCACAGACCGGAACATGGCACCGGGGAAGATGGCGTCAACGGTGACGCAGGCGCGCAGGAACATCAGGTCGTGGGCGTCGCCATTGTCAAAGCGCACCACCGGATCAACGTCGGGGTTGTTGTCATGCAGGGTGCCACAGGTGTTGGCGGCGGGCACGGCTTCCCAATTGCGCGGATCCCTTTGGAGCATCTGCAACGACAAGTTTGTTGTGCAGCTTGGTATAACTGCGGCTTGATCGCAGATCTGTTGCACCAAATCGTCGTGGCTGGGCGTGTGCCCTGTGGTCAGGCGAATGTCGCGCACGGCGAGATCCAGAGACCGTTCCAGAAAGGCATAGCGCATCGACATGATGCCCAGCTCTGCGGACGCAAGAAAGATGCTGAGATAGAACGGCACCATGATGACAAAGTCGACGGTGACGGCCCCTTCTTCTCTGCGCAGGATCTGGCGGAGTTTATGGCGAAGAGCAGCGATCATTGGATCAACCTCAGCTGACGAATAGAGGTGGCGATTGCGGCAAACGCATCGCGGATTTCAAGCCCGGCTACATCAAAGTAGTGGCTGTCGGAGCTGGCGCAGTCCTGTAGCACCACACGCGCGGCATCAGGGGCCTCAAAGCCGATGGCAAAAACGATGACGCCTTTTTGTTTAGCAGCGGCACAGATGTTGCGTGTACGGGTGTCTTTGGTGCCATAGCTCACGTCGTCCATCACCGGATAGTACCAAGCGTTACGAGCTGCGGTTTGCCCCATGAGCGGTTCATAGAGCTCATCTGCCACATATTTAGGGGTCGTGCGGGCCCAGAGGTTTGCGTAGGACAGCAGGACTGCTTCGCCCGGCTCGCTAACGGTTACAGTCTTTCTGATCTTCTTGTAGCGTTTGCAGCTGCCGTTGCGGCGGTATGATTTACACTCATCGGTTTGGATAACCTCTGTGGTCTCATAAGTGCCTTCACCATAGGCGTGGTTGCGGAACACCTCGTCCTCGGGCCAAAAGAAGATTGGCTCGTCGGTGATGCCATCACCATCATCGTCGCCGTCATCTTCACCGAGGTAGAGCGAATAGAAGTTTTCTTGCGCGTTGTACCAAACGTTGGAGTTGCCCAAGCGATAGTTGTCGGTCACGAAGTGCTGGCGCGTGTTTTGACCGTCTGACATCACGACCACAATTTTTAGCGATTCATTGGTGCCATAGTCATAGGGACGACCTTCAAATTCATTCGAAATTGCGCCGCTGTTGCTTGAGGACCCGTCGATCATACTCGAAACAACAGGCTGAAAGGCCGGATCAAGCAGGGCGGTGCCCCATTTCATGCCCGTGTCAATTGAGGTGTTGCCGCTGCCAAACAGGTCGTCAATGTAGTCTTTCAAGGATGCAGTGTCGTTTTGAATGAGGGTCAGTTCACGAGTCTCTTCCGCCCGGCAATCTGTGTTCCCATTGACGTACACGTAGTCGTTGTAGGGGCGGCGGTCGTAATTGCTACTGCTCCAGGTGGCGTGCAGCGTTTGGTCATATTCCTGATACGGGCTGATGGATGTGTCTTCGTAATCGGCTGCATGGAAGTTCAGGCAGTTTGCCAATGGGTTAGATCCATTGGTGGTCAAGGCAGCCATGAGTGCGTCAGGCGTGGAAACCTGGGCCGCGTAAGGCACAATCGAGATCGACATGGTGTCGTCTTCGGTGGTGTCGTCCATGGTTTGAACAAACTCTTTGGCTGCGGTTTTCAAGTTGGTCAGGCGGCTGTTGTTGTTCATCGATCCGGAAACGTCGAGCACCAGAGAGATTTCAATGTTGCCAATGCGCTCTTCAGCAGTGCCCGCAGCGGCGAGGTTGAGGGTTGGGCCGGTGTTGATCCTGGTCTTCAATGCGTCCGCTTCTGCCTGAGTATAGGTGCCGTTGGCAGGCTTCTCCGGCAAGAGGGTCTTAAAGTTTCGGCCAACGGTGCTGTACACCATGTCGGATTGGACGGCTGCGTTGGCGGTGACGCTGCGATGGTTGATGGATTGGTCGACGGTCACCATATTGAGCGTGTGCTCCACGCCGGATTTGGCGAAGTAGTCTGCCACCACTTCGTCAGCCGGGCGGACCTGATCGAGGTCAGCAGCAGCCAGGATGGCGCGGTCCAGAGTGTGTTGCAGTTTGGTGCGCCGCATTTCCGCCAGCATAATGTCGGCGCCAATGCCACCGATGGCGATCATCATAATCACAAGGATAATGCTGAAGCCAATCATCACACCATTTTCATCGTCTTTAAATCGGCGGACGCTCCGCCGCAACGATGCCGAGGACGGGGGGGTGGACTGGCGCGAAATCGGGGCCTGGAACTGTTTCATTTTACATACCTCTATGCGACGCTCCCAACAGGGGACCTCCGCCTACGGACGGTTCTCGTCGCAAAATGTTATCTCAGTGGATTGGGGCGCAATTGAGGCAAAATTCAGCGCTTGGTTAGACATTGATTAAAGGTTTTTCCATTAAACACAGGGGGTTGGTGACAATGATTGACGATGGGTCACCTCTGTTTCCAAATCGGGAACAGCCAAGCGAGTGGGTGTTGCGAAGTTACGACTGTTTTCTTCAGCGCGATTATGACCTTACTCATACTTAAGTCGGTAAATGTGGCAGTGAGTCGCAGTGGTGTTGCTTGTCGGGAGGAAAATGATGAGCGCTATTAAGGAACCAAGTTTTCGGGAAAGTGTGGACCTGATGTTCAATCGCGCGGTGGCGCTGATGGACTTGCCGCCGGGACTGGAAGAAAAGATACGCGTATGCAACGCTACATATACCGTGCGCTTTGGTGTGCGCCTTCGCGGGCAAATTCAGACCTTCACCGGCTACCGCTCGGTTCATTCTGAGCATATGGAGCCTGTCAAAGGTGGTATTCGCTTCGCAACCAGTGTGAACCAGAACGAGGTTGAGGCGCTGGCTGCTCTAATGACCTATAAATGTGCGCTGGTTGAAGCGCCGTTTGGTGGGTCCAAAGGGGGGCTTTGCATTGATCCTCGTAAATATGACGAGCATGAATTGGAACGCATCACACGGCGCTTTGCCTATGAGCTTGCCAAGCGTGACCTGATCCACCCATCGCAAAACGTTCCTGCGCCTGACATGGGCACCGGCGAGCGTGAGATGGCCTGGATTGCAGACCAATATGCCCGCATGAACACCACAGACATCAACGCACGTGCCTGTGTGACCGGTAAGCCGCTCAATGCCGGGGGTATCTCCGGTCGTGTCGAGGCTACGGGGCGTGGCGTGCAATATGCGCTGCGCGAGTTCTTCAGAGATGAGCGCGGCGTCGAAAAAGCAGGCCTTGAAGGCACGCTGGATGGCAAGCGCATCATTGTGCAGGGGCTTGGCAATGTGGGGTTCCACGCAGCGAAGTTCCTGTCTGATGAAGATGGGTCCAAAATTGTGGGCATTATCGAGCGTGACGGCGCCCTCTACAATGATGATGGCATTGACGTGGACGCGGTTCAGCAGTGGCTGGCCAAACACGGCGGTGTGTCTGGTTATCCGGACGCGACCTATACGCGTGAAGGCGGTAAGGTTTTGGAGGAAGCCTGTGACATCCTAATTCCAGCGGCGCTGGAAGGGGTGATCAACATGGAGAATGCCGCGCGCATTCAAGCCCCGTTGGTCATCGAAGCGGCGAACGGTCCTGTGACCGCTGGCGCGGATGAGATTCTACGCAAGAAAGGCACTGTGATCATTCCGGATATGTATGCCAACGCTGGTGGTGTGACAGTGTCCTACTTTGAGTGGGTGAAAAACCTCAGCCACATTCGCTTTGGTCGTATGCAGCGCCGCCAGGAAGAAGCACGTCACCAGTTGGTGGTGGATGAGCTTGAGCAGATCAGTCAAGCGTTGGGCAATCAGTACAGCTTGACCGACAACTTCAAGCAGAAGTACCTGCGCGGTGCAGACGAGTTGGAACTTGTGCGCTCTGGCCTTGATGACACCATGCGCATTGCCTATCAATCTATGCGAGATGTATGGCACGACCGTGCCGATGTAGAGGATTTGCGTACAGCAGCCTACCTCGTGTCAATTGACAAGGTGGCAGCCAGCTATCGCGCAAAAGGGCTTTGATGGTTGATTTGGCAATCGGCTGCCGATGTGGGCAGTTTGGTGCAAAAGTAAAGAATGTGAGCCCGAAAACGGGCTCACATGTGCAATGTTACTGTAAAGATTGTCAGGCAGGCGCACATGCGCTGGGCGCGGAAGACACGTTGATGCCGCGGGGCGGCTCTGACATCTATCAGACCATTCCGGCAAATTTGGCAATCACCAAAGGACAAGAGCATTTGTCCTGTCTGCGGTTGTCTCCTAAGGGGCTGATGCGGTGGTATGCGAGTTGTTGTGACACGCCGCTGTTCAACACGCTGGGCGGCACCAAGCTGGCCTTTGTCGGCGTGTCAGTGCCCGCAATGCGGGGCGACGGGATCGAAAAGGCCATCGGCAAGGTGATTGCGGTGGTGCATACCAAAGATGCGCCATTTGGTACGGAGCCTCTCAAAGACTATGGATTCAACAAGGCGGGCTTCAATGTGCTGGCGCGGCATTTTGGAGCGTTGATGCGCGGCCAAGTAAAGGACAATCCTTTGTTTGATGATGGGGCACCCGTCGTGGAGCCGCGCGTGTTGAGCAAAGCGGAACGCAAGGCCGCGACGCCATAAATCTGTGATTCTACTGATGTGAGAGGCAGGCCGCATTTCAAGAATGCAGCGCATGGGCACTTGTCTTTAAAGCGAAGTTTGACACTGTCAAGTTGCCCCTTTAAGTAGTCTTTGTGCATGGCAGGTTTTGTGTCTGCCAACCAATTTTGAACAAAGGACACTACTGATGAAATATCTCATGTCGCTTGCCGCAATTGGTGCAGGGCTTGGCACGCAAGCGATGGCGCAGTCTCCGGAGGGTTGGGTGTTTCAGGTGGAGAGTGCCTTCCTCAATCAGAGTGACGCTGATCTTTCGGCCACTAGTTCGTTCTCTGCAAATCGGGCCTACCTGCGATTAAGCGGTTTCAATCGGAGGCCAAGCGGATTGTCCTATGGGATCACTGCGACAGCAGGCCAGTCCGACTATGATTTTAGTGGCACTGCGCCTTGGGGACGGATCAGAGAAGATTCACTTTCTTTCCTTGTTGGTGGAGGCAACGCCTCTGGCATGAAATGGTTTGTGGCGCCGTCGATCGATCGACGTGCAGAATCCGGGGCCTCCAGTAGTGATGGTCTTACCGCTGGCGTTTTTGCGGGTGTGAGCTGGCAGTTAAGCGAGCGTCTTAACATTGGTCCTGCAATTGGTGCATTCAGTGGGCTTGGCAGCGAGAGCACAAGCATCTTTCCCTTTTTCCTTTTGGACTGGGAAATGACAGATCGGCTGAGCTTGACCACCGGTCCATCACTTGGGGCAAGCCAGGGGCCAGGCCTCTCTTTGAAATACAAGTTGGATGACAGTTGGGGGCTTGCTCTGTCCGCCAGGAAAGAGTTCAACCGGTTTGCGCTGTCAAATTCGGGACCGACACCCGGTGGTGTTGGGCAGGACACCAGCGTGCCTGTCATTGTGAGTTTGAACTATGATCCCAATCCGGGATTAAGCTTCGCGCTGTTTGCCGGGGCAGAGTTTGATGGGCAACTTGAGGTCGAGAATGCCGGTGGCTCTACTGTTAGTTCGCAACGCTATGACACGGCACCTTTGGTTGGTGTCGCGTTTTCATTGTCGTTCTAATATCTGCAGATAGCCTGATTGCAATTGAACGCTTAGCGACGCATTCTGTCGCTAAGCGACCATCCTTACGCGTGATTTTTGCGCCTGATGTCGGGAGGTCGTGTCGGATTTGATGGCACGCCAGAGATGGGCATTCAGGGGACAAAGATATGCGGTTTTCCGGCCTCAAGGTTTTGGCAGAAGGGTTGACCGGCAACAAAGGCTGGACCGCGCATTGGCGCGATGCGCAGCCGAAGCCGGAATATGACATGGTGATCATTGGCGGCGGCGGGCATGGTCTGTCGACCGCCTATTACCTCGCCAAGAACCATGGCATGACCAACATCGCGGTGCTGGAAAAAGGCTACTTGGGTGGCGGCAACGTGGGGCGTAATACCACCATTGTGCGCGCCAACTACTTCCTGCAGGGCAACAGCGAGTTTTATTCCCATTCGATGAAGCTCTGGGAAGGACTGGAACAAGAGCTGAACTACAACGTGATGTTTTCCCAGCGCGGCTTGATCAACCTGTTTCACAGTGATGGACAGCGCGATGCTTTTGCCCGGCGTGGCAATATGATGATCAATCAGGGCGATGATGCGCAGTTGTTGGATCGGGAAGCCGTGCGCAAAAAGCTGCCCTACCTTGATTTTGAACAGGGGCGGTTTCCGATTTATGGAGGGCTCTATCACCCGCGTGGCGGTACAGCGCGCCATGATGCGGTGGCCTGGGGGTATGCGCGGGGGGCCTCGGATCGGGGTGTCGATCTGGTGCAGAACTGCGAAGTGACCGGCATCGATATTGAGGGCGGTGTTGTGAAAGGCGTGCAGACCACGCGAGGTGCTATTCGGGCAAAGAAGGTTGGGATCATTGTGGCCGGGCGCTCAGGGCTGGTTGCGGGCATGGCGGGGCGGCGGTTGCCGATTGAGAGCCATGTGTTGCAGGCCTTTGTGACCGAGGGGCTGAAGCCGGTGATGGATCATGTGATTAGCTTTGGCATGGGGCATTTTTATATCAGCCAGTCTGACAAAGGTGGTTTGGTGTTTGGTGGGGATCTGGATTTTTACAGCTCTTATGCGCAACGCGGGAACCTGCCGATGAAAGAGCATGTCATGGAGGCAGGCATGACGTTGATGCCGATGATCGGCAAAGCGAAGGTGCTACGCTCCTGGGGCGGGATCATGGATATGACGCCGGATGGTTCCCCCATTATTGATAAGATGGACGGCATTGACGGGCTCTATATCGATTGTGGTTGGAACTACGGCGGGTTCAAAGCGGTGCCGGCCTCGGGCTGGTGTATGGCGCATTTGATGGCGACGGATCAGTCGCACGACTATGCCGCCAAATTTCGGATGGATCGATTCCGCACCGGCGTGGGGATTATGGACGAAGAGGGCACCGGCTCTCAGCACAATTTGCATTGAGGAGGCAGCCATGAAGACTGTGATTATGAGTTTGACGTTGAGTGGCGCTGTGCTGGCGGGACCTGTGTGGGCCGATGGGCCGGATGCGGGCTGTTACGTAAGGGACTATTCGGATGCGCATTTGGCAGGGCAACCGGCGCAGGTGGTCGATTGGATGCAGCTGTGGATCTATCAAGATGACAATCAGAACAAGCTGGCCAATATGCTGGTTGGGTTTTCCAATCAGGGGCATGTGGCAAGCACTAAGCATGCGGGGCAGGTGCTCGATCAGTTTTTGCTGTGCTTCGACTATGACGGTCGCCAAGGCTGTACCGTGGAATGTGATGGCGGCAACTTCTTTGTGACGCGGGAAACCGGTGACGCTATGACCATCGAGACGGATTATCTGATGGTGGGAGAGACCGACAGCTGTGGTGGCGCGGTGGATTTGGCCGAGGTGCCAGGCAAGGCGGTGCGGTACAAATTGAACCGGGTGGTTGCGAGCCAATGTGATGCCGCGCGTACGGTTTATGATGTGGGTGATACCGTTGCCTCGGAAGCCGAGCAGAGCAGCGACGGGGACAGCAAATGAGGCTGACCTGTCCGCACTGTGGCGAGCGTGACCGGCGCGAGTTTTATTATCAAGGGGATGCGGTCGCGTTGAACCGTCCTGGTCCCGATGCGAGTGATGTTGTGTGGGACGACTACCTGCACAACCGCGACAACCCTGCCGGCATGACGCGGGACCTTTGGTATCACGAGGGAGGCTGCGGTGCCTGGATCGTTGTGACACGCAACACGCTGACCCATGAGGTGCTTGCAACTGAGCTGGCGTCTGACGTGAAGGAGGTCAGTGCATGAGGGTTGCGGGCAAGGGGCAGGTGGACCGTGGCAAGCGGGTCAACTTCACCTTCGACGGACATCGAGTACAAGGGTTTGCGGGCGACACGGTGGCCTCGGCCTTGTTGGCCAACGACATCAAGCTGGTGGCGCGGTCGTTTAAGTATCATCGGCCACGGGGCGTGATAGGCGCAGGCTCGGAAGAGGCCAATGCATTGGTCACGGTTGGGCGCGGCGCGCATCAGGAGCCCAACGTGCGCGCGACGGTGCAGGAAATTTATGACGGGCTGGAAGTACGTAGTCAGAACCGTTGGCCCAGTCTGAATGTGGACCTGCTGGCGATCAATGATTTGGCTGCGCCGTTTTTGGGGGCGGGTTTTTATTACAAGACGTTCATGTGGCCCAAGGCATTTTGGGAGCGGGTGTATGAGCCGATCATTCGGCGCTCCGCCGGATTGGGTGCCTTGTCCGGCGCACACAACGAAGACCTGTATGAAAAAGCCTTTGCCCGCTGTGATGTGCTGGTGATTGGCGCGGGGCCTGCCGGGTTGATGGCGGCATTGACGGCAGCGCGGGCCGGCGCAGAGGTTTTGCTGGCCGATGAGGACAGTGTGTTTGGCGGGCGTTTGAACAGCGAGCGCGAAGAAATCGATGGCATAGCGGCGGCGGAATGGGCCGCGGATGTGGTTGATGAGTTGGCTGCTTTGCCCAATGTACGCCTGATGCTGCGCACGACGGTGACCGGGGCTTATGACCAAGGCACGTTTGGCGCGCTGGAACGGGTGAGCCATCACCTCAGCGACGCCGCTGGACGACCGTTGGAGTGTTTTTGGCGCATTGTGGCCAAGCGCACGATCTTATGTGCGGGGGCCATTGAGCGCCCGATTGCGTTTCGCAATAATGACCGGCCGGGCATCATGAGCGCGGCGGCCGTGCGCACCTATGTGACCCGTTATGGTGTGGCGCCGGGACGGGCGGTGACGGTGTTCACCAACAATGATGACGGACACCGCACAGCGCGTGATCTCAAAGCTGCGGGAGTGCATGTGACCGCCGTGTTGGACAGCCGGAAAGACGGACCTGTGGGGCAAGGTTATCCAGTGATCCGGGGGGCTGAAGTTTGTGATGCGGGCGGGCGCAAGGCGCTTGAGAGTGTCACCTACCGAACGGTCAGCGGCGAAGAGAAGCTTGGCACGGATTGTCTAGCGGTGTCTGGCGGTTGGAACCCATCGGTGCATTTGACCTGCCATATGAATGGGCGGCCGGAGTGGCGTGAGGACATTCAGAGTTTTGGTCCCGTGGAGGGTATGGTGCCGGGTTTGACCACGGCAGGGGCTTGTAACGGGACGTTCTCCACTTTGGGCGCATTGCTGGAGGGGGCTTCGAAAGCCAGAGAAGCTGTCGAGGTGCTTGGCTTTGAGCGCGGTGCGATGGATCTGCCAACAGCGGAAGATGCGCCGTATAATTTGACGCCGCTTTGGGCGGTGGCCGGGAACGGGCGCGCGTGGCTGGATTTTCAGAACGACGTGACCGTGAAGGATGTAAAGCAGGCGGCGAAGGAAAACTTCCGCTCTGTAGAACATATGAAACGCTACACCACGCAGGGTATGGCGCCGGATCAGGGCAAAATCTCCAGCATGGGCGCGCTTGCCGTGCTCGCAGATGCCACGGGGCGCGGGATACCCGAGACAGGCACAACAACCTTTCGACCTCCGTTTGTGCCGGTGAGCATTGCAGCGCTGGGCGCGGGGGCGCAGGGTATTGGCTTTGCCCCAGAGAGGTTTACCACCAGCCATGCAGTTAGCGTCTCGGACGGCGCACCGATGATTGAGGCAGGGCTGTGGTATCGGCCGAGCTATTACCCAAAAGCGGGCGAAACCAAATGGCGGCAGAGTTGTGACCGGGAGGTTCAGTTGGTGCGCAATGCGGTTGGGGTGTGTGATGTCTCGACGCTTGGTAAGATTGACATACAGGGGCCGGATGCAGGCGCGCTGCTCGATTTTGTCTACACCAATACTTTCAGCACGCTGAAAGCGGGCAAGGTGCGCTATGGTTTGATGCTGCGAGAAGACGGCACGGTGATGGACGACGGTACCTGCGCGCGGTTGGGCAAAGATCATTTTGTCATGACCACCACCACGGCGGCGGCCGGTCCTGTGATGCGGCATTTGGAGTATGTGTACCAATGTCTGCGGCCCGAGCTGGATGTGTCTATGGTGTCTGTGACGGAGCAATGGGCGCAGTTTGCTGTGGCCGGTCCAAAGTCGCGGGAGTTGTTGGCTGGCATTGTGGGTGAGGAGATCGACAACGAGAGCTTCCCGTTCATGGGCTGTGGAGAGGTCACAGTTGGTGGCGTGCGGGGGCGGTTGTTCCGGATTTCGTTCAGTGGTGAGTTGGCTTACGAGATTGCCGTGCCTGCGCGCTATGGAGAGAGCCTGTATCAGGTGCTGGTGCAGAAGGCGGAGGCTCTGGGCGGCGGGGCATATGGCATGGAGGCGCTCAATGTGCTGCGTATTGAGAAAGGCTTCATCACTCATTCCGAGATTCACGGGCGCACCACGGCCTTTGACATTGGCATGGAGCGCATGGTCAGCGCCAAGAAAGACTGCATTGGCAAAACCATGAGTGAGCGACCGGGGCTCTCTGGCGCCGAGCGGGAGCAGTTGGTGGGCCTAAAGCCGGTGGGGGCGGTGAAGCAACTAACCGCCGGGGCGCATTTGTTTGAGCCGGATGCGGAGCCGGTGCGAGAGAACGAGCAGGGGTACACCACCTCGGTTGGATTTTCGCCAACGACTGAGTGCTTTCTTGGGCTGGCATTTTTGCGCAATGGCCGCGCGCGGCACGGGCAACAGGTGGTGATGGTGGATCATCTGCGTGGTGTGACAGCCCGGTGTGAAGTGTGTGATCCGGTGTTCTTTGATCCAGAGGGAGGGCGGATGCGTGGTTGAGTTGATTGCCAAGACACCATGTGAGGGTTTGTTGCCGCTGACCGTTGGTGGTGTGTCGTTGACCGAAGACTTGCCGGTGAGCCTGACAATGATAACTGTGCGCAAGGAACGGTTGGAGGCCTGTTCTGAATTGCTAAAGTCCGCGCATGGCATGGCCATGCCAAAGCCCAATCGGGCAACTGGCACGACGGACGCTCGGGCGGTATGGTTTGGGCGTGATCAAGCCTTGCTGGTTGGGCCAGCTGTAAACTGGAGCCTCAAGAACGAGGCAACTGTGGTGGATCAGAGTGACGCCTGGGCGGTTGCACGGCTTGAAGGTGGGGGCGCCGAGGAGGTGTTGGCGCGGTTGGTGCCGGTGGATTTGCGGGGGGCATCTTTCAAACGCGGACACACGGCGCGCACGATGCTGGGGCATATGATGGTGTCGGTTACCCGTGTAGGGGAACAGGCGTTTCAGATCATGACTTTCCGCTCGATGGCGAAGACACTTGTTCACGATTTGCAAAGGGCCATGGAAAGCGTCGCGTCACGCGGGTAGTCTCGTTGGGTCTAAAGTGATTCAGGAGGCCTTGATGGTCCGTTATACTCTCGTGGCGCTGATGCTGAGCAGTGCAGCCTATGCAGCCGATGGCAAAGAAGACACCTGCAAATATCAGGGTCAAGTGATCAAGGCGATCCAAGATGCCCGTCTTGAGAAGGTGAAAGCCAAAGACTTAGAAGAGTATCTGCTTGCCAATGAGCCGACCTGGCCGGAGAACTACAACGCGGCAATCTTGCATTTTGCGCCGGTGGTCTATGGTGCCAAAAAACGGGACCTGAAAAAAATCGATCTGGGCGCACAAGTTGAACAACAGTGTCTGGACAATTGGGAGCAAATTCAGGAAATGCAGAAGTCCGCTTCAAACTGACTTAATCGGATCAACATGTCCCTACCGCCCGGATTCTTAGATGAGCTTCGCAGCCGTACCTCCATCGTTCAGGTGGTGGGGCGCAAGGTCATGTGGGAAGCGCGCAAGTCCAATCAGGGCAAAGGCGACATGTGGGCGCCGTGTCCGTTTCACCATGAGAAAACCGCGTCTTTTCATGTGGATGATCGCAAGGGGTACTACTACTGCTTTGGCTGCCAGGCCAAAGGCGACGCGATCAAATTTGTGACCGAAACCGAGAATGTTGGGTTTATGGAGGCGGTGGAAATTCTGGCCGAAGAAGCCGGGATGACCATGCCCAAGCGCGACCCACAGGCGCAGCAGAAAGCCGACCGCCGCACACAGCTGTCGGATGTCATGGAAATGGCGGTGCAGCATTTCCGGCTGATGTTGAACGCCGGGGCAGGGAGCGAGGCGCGAGCCTATCTTGATCGGCGCGGTATGGCGCAGGAGACGCGGGATCGATTTGACATTGGCTTTGCACCGGATGGCTGGCAGGGCCTTTGGGATGCGCTGACCGGCAAAGGGGTGGACCCTGATCTGATCATTGGCGCTGGGCTGGCAAAACCGTCCAACAAAGGTGGCAAACCCTACGATACGTTCCGCAATCGCATAATGTTTCCCATTCGCGATGCGCGGGGTAAGTGCATCGCCTTTGGCGGGCGGGCGATGGACCCCAATGATAACGCCAAATATCTCAACAGCCCAGAGACCGAGTTGTTTGATAAAGGGCGTAGCCTCTACAATCACGGTCCGGCACGGGAAGCCGCAGGCAAAGGCCAACCGCTGATTGTGGCTGAGGGCTACATGGATGTGATTGCCCTGTGCGACGCGGGATTTGGTGCGTCTGTGGCGCCGCTAGGGACTGCTGTGACCGAAAATCAATTGCAGTTGTTATGGCGCATCAGCGATGAGCCAATTATCGCGTTGGATGGAGACAAGGCCGGCATTCGGGCCGCGATGCGGGTTGTTGATCTTGCGTTGCCGCTTCTTGAGGCGGGCAAGTCTCTGCGCTTTGCAGTGATGCCGGAGGGGCAAGACCCGGACGATCTGATCAAAGCCAAAGGTGCAAGCGCTGTGCAGAAGGTTCTGGATGCCGCGATGCCAATGGTCAACCTGCTGTGGCAACGCGAGATAGAAGGCAAGGTGTTTGACAGTCCTGAGCGGCGGGCGGCATTGGACAAACTTCTTAAAGAGAAGATCAAGCTGATCAAAGATCCGTCGATCCGTAGTCACTATGGCGAAGCAATCAAGGAGTTGCGGTTCCAACTGTTTCGTCCCCAACGGGGCGGCGGAAAAGGCAGTTTTAAGCGCGGTAAATGGAATGCCGAGCCCGTGGTTATGTCCAGCTCAAAAGTCTCGATGTTGGCCGCCAGCGAAGGTCCGGTGGAACTGCGGGTGCGCGAAGCGGTAGTCCTTGCCGTGGCTTTGGTGAACCCTGAGCTCCTGGATGACTTTGAGTACGAAATCGAAAGCATGAACTGCCTGGACTATGACAACGCTCAGTTGCGCGATGTTCTATTGCGCTATGCCAATACACCGGATCCGCGCGGCAACGTAGAAATGGCTTTGGGACCGGAGATGGTTGAAAACCTGCTGCGCCAACCCCATGTGGCGATTACCCCGGCTGTTCGTAAACCTGGCGACATGGCACTTGCCCGTATGACGCTGACCGAAGAGCTCGCAAAGCTCAAGACAGCGCGGGGACTGAGCGAAGAAATCGCCGAAGCCGAAGAAGACTTGATGGGTGTTGTTGACGAAGCAATGACCTGGCGGTTGGGCCAAGCGGCGGAGGCACGAAACAAGGCGATGAAAAGCGGTCTCGACGAAGAAGGCGGGGGCGATTTTGCTGTTGGGGACAACGGCGCGCCAATTGACAAAGATGAACGCGCAGCGCTGGATGCGTTGCGTGAAATGATCGATTTTACGAGGGGTGGGAAGCCGCCACGCCGGGGATAATTCCCAATGGGCGCAGCCTCGTAAGCAACACATGAAGAAAACGGACGCGATGGGGTTGCGAATCACCCCGTCGCGGGGTTGATTCGGAGCCAGCGAATCACCTCAGCCCGAACTTGCAGGAGCATTGAATGGCCGCCAAGGACACCGACGACCAGAAGCCCGCCGATCAGGACGCCGAAATCTCGCTCGATATGAGCCAGACCGCCGTCAAAAAAATGATCGCCGAGGCCCGGGAGAAGGGCTACATCACTTACGATCAGCTGAACCAAGTTCTGCCGCCTGATCAAGTGAGCTCCGAGCAAATCGAAGACGTGATGTCGATGTTGTCCGAAATGGGCATCAACATCATTGAGGACGAAGAAGAAGAAGAAGAGGCCAAGACCACCGCCGTTGTGGACACCTCATCCGCCGCCCGCGGTGTGACCCTTGCCAGTGGCAACAATGAAAAGCTCGACCGGACCGATGATCCGGTGCGCATGTACCTGCGCGAAATGGGCTCTGTTGAGCTGTTGAGTCGCGAAGGCGAAATTGCGATCGCCAAGCGCATCGAGGCTGGCCGCAATACGATGATCGCGGGTCTGTGCGAAAGCCCGCTGACCTTCCAAGCGATTACAATCTGGCGCGACGAACTTCTGTCCGAAGACATTCTGCTGCGCGACGTGATTGATCTGGAAACCACATTTGGCAATCAAATGGGTGAAGGCGACACCGAAGGCGAAGCAGGCAGCGGAGAAACGCCGGTGGCGGCCGAAGCTGCGAACGTGTCCTCGGCTCCCAAAACGGAAGACGCGCGGCCAGAGCTGGACGCTGACGGCAACCCAATTGCCCAAGACGATGACGATGATGATGAAGACGAGCAGGCCAACATGTCGCTTGCCGCAATGGAAGCAGCGCTGAAACCGCGCGTGCTGGAAACGCTCGATATTATTGCGCGCGACTTTGCGATGCTCTCGGATATGCAGGATGCGCGGATTTCTGCGACCCTGAATGAAGATGGGTCGTTCTCCAAAAAAGACGAAGGCATGTATCAGAAGCTGCGGTCTGAGATTGTTGAATTGGTGAATGAACTTCACCTACACAACAACCGTATCGACGCGCTGATTGACCAGTTGTACGGCATCAACCGTCGTGTGATGCAGATCGACAGCTCCATGGTGAAGCTGGCCGACCAAGCGCGCATCAACCGTCGTGAGTTTATTGAGGCCTACCGTGGCCGCGAGCTCGATCCCAACTGGTTGGACGATATGTCGTCCAAATCTGGCCGCGGTTGGCAGATGTTTATGGAGCGCTCCGTCGACAAGGTGACCGAGCTGCGCAACGATATGGCGCAAGTTGGTCAGTACGTTGGTTTGGACATCCCGGAATTCCGCCGCATCGTGCAGCAGGTTCAGAAGGGTGAAAAAGAAGCGCGTCAGGCCAAGAAAGAAATGGTCGAGGCCAACCTGCGTCTGGTGATCTCGATTGCCAAAAAATACACCAACCGTGGTTTGCAATTCCTTGATCTCATTCAGGAAGGCAACATTGGCCTGATGAAGGCAGTGGACAAGTTTGAGTACCGCCGTGGGTATAAATTTTCCACCTATGCAACGTGGTGGATCCGTCAGGCCATTACCCGCTCGATTGCCGACCAAGCCCGCACCATCCGTATTCCGGTGCACATGATCGAGACGATCAACAAGCTGGTGCGGACCTCGCGTCAGATGTTGCATGAGATTGGTCGCGAGCCAACGCCGGAAGAACTGGCCGAAAAGCTGCAAATGCCGCTTGAGAAGGTCCGTAAGGTGATGAAAATCGCCAAGGAACCGATTTCTCTGGAAACCCCAATTGGGGACGAGGAAGACAGCCAGCTGGGAGATTTCATCGAGGACAAGAATGCCGTGCTGCCATTGGACAGCGCCATTCAGGAAAACCTCAAAGAGACCACGACGCGGGTTCTGGCAAGTCTCACACCACGTGAGGAACGTGTCTTGCGGATGCGCTTTGGCATTGGCATGAACACTGACCATACGCTTGAAGAAGTAGGTCAACAGTTTAGCGTGACCCGGGAGCGTATTCGTCAGATCGAAGCCAAGGCGCTGCGCAAACTGAAGCACCCAAGCCGCTCGCGCAAACTGCGCAGCTTCCTGGATCAGTAAGCGATGTCTTTGTTGAAAAAGCTTTTTGGTGGCGGCGACAGCAAAAGCGCTGCCTCCGAAAAAACGGCACAGCCGGTGGAGTATAAAGGGTTCCAAATCACCCCTTGCCCGATTTCAGAAGGGGGTCAGTTTCGCATCTCAGCGCGGATTGACGGTGTTGTGAACGGTGAGGCCAAGAGCCACACGTTGATCCGAGCGGACGTGATCCGGGACCAGGGCGAGGCTGTAGAGGCCTCTATTGGCAAAGCAAAACAGATGGTTGACCAAATGGGCGATCAAATTTTCTAAATGTATCTCGGGCGATGGCTCGGGCATATGCAGTAATTGTGAAAAGGCCAGCAGCTTTGCTGGCCTTTTCTCTTATGGCGTTTGCGGGTAAGTTGATCACGTTCGCCACGTTGGGTGGACGACAACTCCAGAGTTTTTTGATGAAACGACTTTCCGCTTTAGCGATTTTTCTGGCTGCTGGCTGTTCCGAGGCTGGTGGTTTGGGGGCTAGCGATTTTACGACTGTAGGCAATATTCGTGTGAACCAAGTATCCGCGGATGTATTTGAAGTGGCTCCAAGGCCTGGCGGTAATCCAAACGCGCAGCTGTGGTGTGGGGCCGGCAACTATGCGGGGCAAGTGCTTGGCGCGCCTGCAGGTGCAAGAGTTTACGTGGTTGGTGAAGCTGGACCAGGCGTGACCAGTGACGCGCGCGACACAGCACAGTTTTCCCTAAAGCCAGCGGGGCAAGCCGCTGGCGCGACAGGGCGCAAAGGGACGTTCGGCCCGCGCATTGGTGAAGATGAATTTGTGGCTGATGCGCGGCGGTATTGCCGTATTATTGGCGACCCTTTCGCGGTTTTCTAATTCTGCGCCAATGAATTTTTTCGGGACACGGGTCCTCTAGAACATCCACTGCAATGGAGAAAAAGAATGAAGACACTCTCAGTTTGTGCGTTGGTTGGGTCCCTCGCGTTGAGCGCCTGTATGGATGCCAGCGGCGGCGGATTTGTCTCTCGTGGTGGCGTGCAGGTGACACCCGTGAACGCTGACGTTTTTGAGGTGGGAGTGCGTGCCAATGCCATAGAGGCAAACTTTTGGTGCGCTGCCGGTGACTATGCCAGCCGCAGGCTGGGTGCGCCTAACAATGCGCGGGTTTATGTCGTTGGCGGTACCGGTCCGGGGACGGTAACAGCCAACCCCGAAACAGCTCAGTTTTCCCTAAATCCTCCGCAGGCTGCACAAGGGGCCACAGGGCGATCGGGCCGCTGGGGGCCTCGATTGGGATCTAGCAAGTCGGTTGGATCTGCGCGGCAGGACTGCAATATCGACCAGAACAGTTTCTGGTCCTGATAGCTCACAATAGGTAGGGAAATGAAACGTGACTTACTAACAGGTATCGCTGGATTGGCGCTCTTGTCTTTGGTCGCATGTCAGACCGGTGGCAGTGCGGCATTTACGGCGCGCAACGGTGTGCGCGTGAACCCGGTGAATGCCGATGTGTTTGAGGTTATTGCGCGGCCAAATGGGCGGAAGTCCGATTTTTGGTGTGGGGCTGGGTCCTATGCGAGCCGTCAGCTTGGCGCATCCGACAGTGCGCTGGTTTACACGGTTGGAGGTGCCGGGCGTGGGGTCACGATGAACAGCCCTGATGCGGCACAGTTTTCCCTAAAGCCGCCAGAGCAGGTTTCTGGAGCAACTGGGCGTGCAGGAAATTGGGGGCCAAGTGTTGGGCAGGCGTCGACCGTGGGACGGTCACGCAACAGCTGCGCTCCGCCTCGAAACAGCGATACCAGCTAGTAAGCAATTGCCAATGCAGACTGAGTTTCAAATTTCCACCCGAGGACCAGGGCTTTATGAGTTTACGCCCGACGTTCAGCGTTGGGTTGGAAATGCTGGCGTTACAGGGCTTTTGACGTTGTTTGTGCGACATACATCCTGCAGCTTGCTGATTCAGGAAAATGCGGATCCTGAGGTGCAGGCCGACTTGCAAAACTTTTTCCATCGGTTGGTGCCGCCAACAACCGATCCGTCAATGCGCTACCTGACACATACCTACGAAGGCCCGGACGATATGCCCGCACACATTAAGGCGGCTATGATGCCCGTTTCGCTTTCTATCCCGGTGACGGAGGGGCGGTTGGCGCTGGGAACCTGGCAGGGGATTTATCTGTTTGAACACAGGAATGCGCCGCACACGAGGGGTGTGACGGCGCATTTAGGTGCATGATTGGAAAGACCGTTGGGCCTATGAATTCCATATAGCGGCGTTGCGAAAAACCTTCAGGGGGAAACATAAGCGTGGTTTCCCAGTATCGCCTATCTTGGGGTGGCTTTTTGCCTCTACCCAAAGAGTTGTAGCTCTCCTATAGTGCCTGTGGATAACTTGGGAAAATACCCAACCCACGCCGTAACCTGTTGCGGCACAGGCAAAGAGCAGTTGGAACAAGGGGAAGTCTATGCGCTGTCCGTTTTGCGGAAACATCGACACTCAGGTGAAAGATTCACGACCTGCGGAGGATCATGTTTCGATCCGGCGCCGGCGGTTTTGTCCAGCATGTGGCGGACGGTTCACAACCTATGAACGCGTGCAGCTGCGCGATTTGGTTGTGGTGAAAACCAACGGCCGACGCGAAGATTTTGACCGCGACAAGCTTGAACGTTCGATCCGTATTTCCATGCAGAAGCGCCCGGTTGAACCAGAGCGTATTGATCAGATGATCAGTGGCATCGTGCGGCGATTGGAGAGTATGGGCGAGACCGACATCCCATCAAAGACCATTGGTGAGATTGTGATGGAATCCTTGGCGCGGATTGATACCGTGGCCTATGTGCGCTTTGCCAGCGTCTATAAAAACTTCCAAGCAGCCGACGACTTTGATAAATTTGTAAGCGAACTGCGTCCCGACCAAACTCCTGAGGAGTGAACGTGACTGATCGCCGTTACATGGCGTTGGCCCTGTCGTTGGGCCGACGCGGGCAAGGCGTGTGCTGGCCCAATCCCGCCGTGGGATGTGTCATTGTGAAAGATGGACGTGTTGTTGGTCGCGGCTGGACCCAGCCGAGTGGGCGACCACATGCGGAACCTGTGGCGTTGGCGCAGGCAGGGGGGGCAGCGCAGGGGGCAACCGCTTATGTGACGCTGGAACCATGTGCGCATCATGGACAAACGCCGCCCTGTGCGGAGGCCTTGATTGCCGCAAAAGTGGCGCGGGTTGTGGTTGCCGTGGAAGACAGCGACGCGCGCGTGTCCGGGCGCGGATTGGTGATGTTACGCGATGCGGGCATTGAGGTGACTACAGGTGTTTTGGCGGATGAGGCGGCCCGCGACCTGCAGGGGTTTTTTCTAAAAACTGATCTTGGGCGACCATTTTTGACCCTCAAGCTGGCAACCACATTGGATGGGCGCATCGCCACGGCCACGGGCGAAAGCCGTTGGATCACCGGTCCGGAGTCGCGCCGTGCCGTGCATGGAATGCGCCTGCGTCATGACGCGGTGATGGTTGGTGGCGGCACGGCGCGGGCGGACGATCCGTCGCTGACGGTACGTGAGTTTGGCGAGGTGGCGCAACCCGTGCGGGTGGTGGTGTCCCGGCGGTTGGACCTGCCGCTGATGAGCGCGTTGGCGCGAACCGCCAAAGATGTTCCCCTTTGGATCGTGCATGGCGCGGATGCCGATGCGTCGTTGCAACAGACCTGGCGCGACCTTGGTGCTGAGTTGCTGTCTTGCCCATTGGATGGTGTGCATCTGTCCGCCAGAGGTGTGCTAGAAACGCTTGGTAAACAGGGGCTTACGCGGGTGTTTTGTGAAGGTGGCGGAGCGCTGGCCGCGTCGTTGCTAGCCGCTGATGTTGTGGATGAGCTGATAACATTTTCAGCCGGTGTGGCGATCGGGGCCGAGGGTCATCCAGCGATTGGCGCCATGGGATTGGCGCGGCTGCGTGAAGCGCCGCGGTTTGACTTGGTGTCACACCAACGTATGGGGCAGGACATCATGAGTGTCTGGCACCGCATCGAAGCGCAGCGCCATCCGCGCTAGGCTTTCAGCGCCAGAGTGATTGATAGCTGGCAAAGCGGCCTTGCAGTTTGGACAAGATGCGGTTGCTCCAACCGGGGTGAGGGATTTCGCCAGTAGCCAAGCGCTCCAGAGCCACTTCGACGGCGCAGGGCAGGCCTGAGACCGGATCGCGGTAACGCGGGTAGTCAATCAATGCGGCATGGGTGAGACCTTCGAGGGCAGGCTGCGCTTTGCGACGCTGTGGGACATCACCCAAATCATGTGTCAGACCCCAGCCAGCGTAGAATGGTGCACCGAGGGTTGTCACTTTGCAGCCTTGCAAAAGAGCTTCAAAACCCGTGAGCGAGGTCATGGTCCAAACTTCCTGCACCTCGTCGAGCAAGGTCGCCATATCGGCCTGATCCAAGACCATATCGGCATAGGCCTCCGCTTCTTCTCGAGGGATATGGCCTTTGCGCAAGCCGGATTCGACATCGGGGTGCGGCTTGTAGAGGATGCGTGCATTTGGGTTCGCGACGCGGGTGGCTTTGAGTAGATCGAGGTTGGTCTTGACGTCGGTGGTACCGGTCAGGATGGAGGCATCATCCTCGACTTGGCCGGGCACCAGAATGCGGTGACCTTCAGGTAGATCAAAAGCGGTTCCGCCGAGATTATACTTGGTAATACGGTGCTGTTTCAGAGACTTGATGAGCCGCTCCGCGCGCAGCAGCTGGTCGGGCCGCAAGGACGCGCGTTTGGTGATCAGCTGTTCGAGACGGCTTTCCCGAGTGGGGTCGTAGTAGATGCCGAGATCATCGCAGACCAGAGACAGTGGCGGCACCAGCTCCGCACCAAGGCCACGAGAGCGTAGGAAGCCGTCTTCAACACGGGTGGCGCCTTCTGGGCCCCGCTTGCTGGCCCAAACCATGGCTGGGCGTGCTGAGCGGCGTTTGTCAAACGTGAGCGCTTTATGACGACCAAAGAAACCTTGCAGGGGTTTGCGCTTCCACAGGCGCATGCCAAAGGCGTTCCAACCGATGTTGTCTTCTTGCCATGCCCGGGACTGTGCGGCGAGTTGCTCAAGGCTGTCTTCGAGTTCGCAGAGCTGGTCGCGACAGGGAGCATACCACGTCGGGTAGAGGATCATTGCGGCGGCAAAGAGCTGTGCGCGGGTCAGGCGGCGTTGGCGGCGGTAAAGGGGGAATTCGTCTTGAGTGAGCTCCCAACCGGCATAGAACGGCTGCCCAAAAACGCGCGGTTTGTGACCGGCGAGGATGGCTTCGAAACCCAACTGAGAGGACACGGTGTAAACAGCGATGGCGCCGTCTAGCAGCACCCAAGGGCTGATTGAATCGGTGAAGAGACTGACGTTGTCGCGGGTGTCTGCGTCGCTGTAATATCCAGCGCGTGCCCCGCTTTGGGTTTCGGGGTGGGTTTTGATCAGGACATGTGCGCCGGGATTTTCTTCCTGCGCAAGCACCAGCATTTCTTGAAATCGCAACCTGTCTGCTCCGCTGGCTGTTACGGCGGCGTCGTCACGTGTTTGGTCGATCACCAGCACATAGCCAGGATCTGGGGCAGGGCAATCGAGATCGACCGCGGCGTATTTGGTGAGGCTGGCTTCCTTGAGACGCTCAATGGCCCCACGTGCCCGGTTGAGCAGGACTGTGTCGTCTAAGGGTTCGTGTTTAAGGAGGTGTTCAAGATCAGAGGGTTGGCTGGGATCAAAGTGCGGACACGTATTGTCAATTAGTAAACCAATCGGTGGTTCTTTCCCGACGCGCCCGGGGAAGAGGGAGCGCAGGAAGGCATCTTCGACGTAGAGCTGAGACGCGCCAGTTTTCTCTGACATCGCACGGCCACGATGGGCGGTTGGGCTGTTGCCCCAGATCGCAATCAAATCGTCTTCTGTGGGACGCCCAAAGCGCAGCTCATACCCGGCGAGGGATAAGATGCGGCGTAGGCGTTTTTGCAAAAAGAAACCGCCGTTGAATGCAAAAAGCCGCCGAGGGTCATCGCCCCCGGCGGCTTGATTTTCAGAATACCTCTGCACGTTTAGAGACCGCCGAGGCTGCTCAGTGTGTCAGCAGATGTCAGAGTACCCGTGACGGCCGAGATGGTTTTATCCCATGTGGTGATCGGGGCTTCGGTCACGTAGAGCGTGTCGCTGTCGCGGATGATGAAGTCGCGCGCCATAAACATGCCATTGGGCTTTGTCAGATCAAGCACGTAGACCATACGTTGCGCCCCAATCAGGTCTTTGCGACCCAAAACGTTGTTGGCGACTTTGTCCGCTTCGTTACGAAAAATGAACACACCAGTTGGGTCAGAGCTGGTCGGGGTTAAGCCGCCCACCTGCGCCAAAGCTTCAATTGCGGAGAGGTCTTTGGTGAAGAAGTTTACGCGGCTCTGGGTGCCCGTGGCACCAAGTGCGGTAAAGGCGCGGGTGTCCTCTTCGACCAAAATGCGATCCCCGCCACGTAGAGCGATGTCGAGCTGAGGGTTGTCATAGAGATCCTGAAACCAGATGTGCCCGGTTTCTTTGCCACGCAATACGGTGATCTGTGCGATCTCTGGAACAATGGTCACACCGCCAGCTTGTGCCAGCATGGTGGAGAGTGTGCGGGTGGGGCGCTCAATCGGATAGACGCCTTGGGCGCCAACCGCGCCAACCAAAGAAACGGTGGCACCGTCGCCAGCAGCGCGACGCACTTCGACCTGTGGATCAGGTGTTTGTTCTTCGAGCTTGGAAGAGATGATGCGACGAATGCCTTCCGGCGTGTTACCGGCGGCGCGGATGCGACCTGCGTAAGGCACAAAGATAAAGCCAGCCCCGTCGACCTGAACTTCTTCAAGCACGGCAGCCACTTGGCCTTCTGGACCGAGAAGCGGTTTGTCGACGTTTTCCCAAATGGTCAGCGCCAGAATATCGCCGGGACGAATCGTATCGGAGCCAAGCTGTCCGGCGTTTTGGAAGCCATCAGAAAAGCCAAGCGCTGGAACAACTGCGGTGGCGCGGGAGACGCGGTCGTTCACGGCAACAATGAAGGCATCACCCTCTCGCTGCACTGAGCCTGCGTAGATTTCGCGTTTGTTGGGGCCGGAGCGCGGCACAAGGCTACACGACGCCAAAACGGTCGCCATGGTCAGCACGACGGCGCACTTCCCCAGTCGGGATGCAAAGGATTTCACTGCTCGGTCTCCTCGACCTGATTATTCTGCCTCAGTTTTTTGAGACAACTTACAGAAATCCTAACTAAAAATCCAGCGCTAGACCTTATGGGGGTCACTTCACGAGGCGCAACTGTTGCCGTGGTGCCGCTGTGCCAGCCGCGAGAGCCTGATACGGGTCGTCATCTGAGAGCATCATATCAACCACTTGGCGCATCAAACGTCGACGGCCGCGTGCGGAGTAGAAACCGCCGGGAACCTGACTGGTTTCAAGCAGATAGCGACGGTAGGTCTTGTAAGCGCGACTGTCGGGCCGGGTCGCGGCGGCGAAAAACTCGGTCAAAGGTTGTGTGCTGACAAATTCCGGTTGGTTATACACCGCACTGCCAAATGCTTTGATCGGAATGCCGCGCCACAGCACCTGTTGCGCGGCAGTCGAGTTCACGGTGACCGCCGTCCGCGTGTCGTTGAGAAGCTGGGCCAGTTTGCCGCCACGCACGTAATGTACACGTTTGGGGACGCCAAAAGTCTCTGAGAGTTGTCGAATTTCTTTGCGCAGGGGCACACGGCCATCTTCAAGTGGATGGGCTTTGAACACCAGATGATGATGTTTGGGCGCGCTTTTGGCAAAGTTTTCGATCACCAGCGACAAAAAGTCGGTCATGGTGTCAAACGGCGAGTGTTGTTGAAAGCTGCTGTCATGTTCGAGTTGAAGCAGTGCCAGGTGATAGGGGAAGCCGCCGTAACGAATGCGCAGGGTCGCGATGCGACGCTCAATAGCGTGGAATGGCATCAGGAGGAGGCGTTGCAAATATAGACGAAATTCACGGGTGACCGACAAGGATCGGTGTGGGCGAAAGTTGCGGAACTTGCGGTTGGTGAACATCACAAACCAATGGTAGAGAGCGCCGTAAAAGACATGGTGGCGCATGTCCCCCCAATGGCCGGGTGGCATTGGAGTCTCCATGTCGGAGCCCTCAAGGGCTTTCTCCATCTGCGTAATATCCATACCCATCAGGCGTGAATTGCCATTGGAGCCACCGCGCTCATAGGTGACCCAATAGGGGCGCAGGTAGCCTTCTTCAAAGACATGTACACGGACGCCAGAAGCCTTGGCGATTTCTACGGCTTGGGCGTGAATTGGGCGCACATCTCCGTACAAAACAATGTCGGTAACGCCTTTATCTAAAAAGATATTTTTGAATGTGGCTGGCCAGTTTTCCGGCGCGCCCAGATAAGGTAAGAAACTCTTTTGATGGGGCCAAAACGCCCGATCCCCCGCGTTAAACCCAACGCGCCAAGCGGTGGCGCCCGACCGTCGCAACATGCGCGCCAACGCTGCAAAAAACGGGCCATGCGGCCCTTGCAGGAATAGGAACACTTTGTTGTCACCGGACGGAATTGTCATAACGGTCAACCCTATACGCCTTCTGTTAAGGGAATGTTAGCCTAACGGCGTGGCAAAATTGTGGTCGCTGTTTGCCGCAGTCTGGACAGCTTGTCTTGAGGCGGTTCGGCCTGTAGATCTTGGGCAAATCACAGCTATGGAGCGCGGCCCGTGTTTACCGGAATCATCACTGACGTTGGCGAAATTGTTGCGCTGGAACAGCGCGGCGACCTGAAGGCACGCATCAAGACGGCCTATGACACCAGCGGGATCGAACTTGGGGCGTCTATTGCCAGCGAGGGGGTGTGCCTGACGGTGATCGCCTTGGGTGATGATTGGTATGACGTTGAAATTTCAGCGGAAACCGTCTCCAAGACCAACCTCGGAGATTGGTGCGAAGACCGGCCTGTGAACTTGGAGCGCGCGTTAAAAGTGGGTGACGAGCTGGGTGGGCATATCGTGTCCGGCCATGTGGATGGCGTGGCGGAAATTGTGGCCATGAAAGATGAAGGCGACAGCACGCGGTTCACCTTTAGGGCCCCTGAAAGCTTGGCAAAATTCATCGCACCAAAGGGCTCTGTGGCGCTCAATGGGACGTCTTTGACTGTGAATGAAGTGGATGGATGTGATTTTGGTGTGAACATCATTCCGCACACCAAAGAGGTCACCACCTGGGGCCACGCGAAGGTGGGTGACAAGATCAACCTCGAGATCGACACGTTGGCACGCTATGTGGCGCGACTGGCAGAGATGTCGTCTTAAGCCACCGAACGGTGCGGGCAACAAGTCGGTATTGCGTCTGTATCACGGCTGTTTTGCGGAGGTGCGATTTTGGTGCCTGTTGCCTGGGCGGTATGCGTTAAGATTTGACGGACTGGGGGCCAGCCCTCAGACCCCCGGGATATTTGTGGAATGAGAAAGCTGGGCAGCGCTTTGGGCGGCGGCTCTTGCAGTCTTTCATCCAACGCCCCAGTTTTGGGGAGTGAGGCACGCGAGGCAGGTGAGATGCAGCTTGAGCAGATTTGGCAGGACTACAGTGGCGCGCTACGTGGGTTTCTGCGCAAGCGGGTGGCCAGTGAGGCGGATGTCGACGACCTGCTGCAAGACATCCTGATCAAGACCCATGCGCATTTGTCCGACGTCCGTGATCCGGCGGCGCTGAGGGCTTGGCTGTTTCAGGTGGCGCGCAATGCAACGATTGATTTCTACCGCGTGCGCGGCAAGGCGCAAGGCATTCAGGCTGACGATCTTTGGTATGGCGCAGAGGAAGAGGCCAGCGTTCTGAGCGAGTTGGAGGGCTGTGTCACACCGTTTTTGGCAGCCTTGACTGATGAGGATGCGGCGTTGTTGCGGGCGGTTGATCTTGATGGACGTCCGCAAAAAGACGTCGCCGCCGAAATGGGGCTGGCCTACAGCACGTTAAAATCGCGTGTCACGGCAGCCCGCGCAAAGCTGGCCGATCAATATCGGGCTTGCTGTGCGATGGAGCTGGGCGCCAAAGGAGAGATCCTAGAGGTGACGCCCAGAAAGAAACGCTGTGGCGGCTGTTGAGGTAGATCAGCGGTTGAAGAATTTACCTTCAAGCTCCTGACGCAGGCGCAGGCGTTCCGGGTATTCCTGCAAGAATTGTTCTGGCGGTTTACCTTCCCAGACCTGCGCAAAGACCCGCATTTTGTTGCCGCCGTAAATTTTGGCGAGGTCCTCGTTGGTGTAGCCACGCGCCCACAGATCATCGGTGATGGCGGCCAGCATTTTAGCCAGCTCTCCGTTGCCGGTGGCGCCTTTGTTGAACGCGTCGATCATATAGCCGCCGTCGTTGTACATGTCCGCGTTGGCGGTGGCAAAGTCGACCACCAGCTTGGTGGAGAACATGTCGTCGGTGGCAATGCCAACATGGTCCACGCCAACCAACTTCACGTAGTAGTCGATCATATCTGCCGCTTGTTTGGGCGAGATGTCATCGGGCCAGATGCCATCCAACATCCATTCAGTAAATGTTGGTGAAATGTAGCCGCCAGATTTGGCAGCTCGTAGCGCCTCGTCATCGGGGATGGCGCGGTAGCAGCCTTGGGGTGTGGCATTGGGTTCATCCTTGTAGAGACCCGCCGGGACAGAATGGGTGTAGACGTAGGGCACGTCGGGGTAGGTTTCATCCATGTAGTCCATGGCATCATTGGCGGTTTTGGAACCGGTGTGACTGAGATCCAGCAGGATGCCAAAGCGCACCATCTCGTCGATCACTTTTTTGCCCCAAGGGGTCAACCCAATGTCGCGGCCGTTTTGGGCGGCCAACTGACCAGATCCGGTGCGGAAGATGTCGTTATAGGCGAGGATCATGGATTTCACGCCAATGTCCTTGAGCGCGGCCATCTTCTTCAGATCGCCGTTGAGGATGGTGGCGGTCTGGCTGTTCCAGATCACCGCGGTTTTGCCTTGTAGATGCGCGGCCTCAATGTCGCGGGTCTCGTTCACGATCAGGTAGTTTTCAGGTTGCTGCGCCATGGCGGCGCGAAAGTGGTAGTGCTGTTCCAGAAAGGTTTCCCAAGACATGTCGGCGGCGGCCAGGGTCATTTCATGGCCGGTGATGCCATTGTCGCGCGCGCGTTGGAAGTAGGTGTGCAGCTGCTCATATTCGGTCCAGCCGGTGCCGTAGGGGCTGGCGAGCATACCCAGCACAATGGTGTCTTTCACAAACTGTGTGGCCTGCGGGCTGGCCTCCCAGGTTTTGCTTTCTTCGCTGCCAAAGGCGGGCAGGGCCAAGCAGGCGGCGGTCAGGGCGGCAAAAGAGACAGTACGTAAGGACATAAAGCTCTCCAAAGAAATGCATGAAATTTGAATGAAGTATGCGGTGCGTTTGCAGAAAAACAAAGAGTGCAGGAAAAAAGTTTGAGAGATTTGTCGTCTTTTTTTGATCTCGTACGTCTTCAGGTCAAAGAGATCAAAAGGACAAAGACAATGATCAAAATTGTGAGCTTCAAAATCTGCCCGTTTGTGCAGCGGGTGACTGCGCTCTTGGAGGCCAAAGGGCTGGACTATCAGGTCGAGTATATCTCGCTGTCTGATAAGCCGCAGTGGTTTTTGGACATTTCGCCCAACGGGCAGGTGCCGGCGATGGTGACCGAGGGTGGCGTGGCGCTGTTTGAGAGTGAGGCCATCATTGAATATATTGAGGAGGCTTATACGCCGCTGGAGGCGGATGTCTCACTGGAGCGGAAGGCGTTGAACCGCGCGTGGAGCTATCTGGCGGCGAAAAACTACCTTGTGCAATGTGGCACAATGCGCAGCCGGGATGCGGAGACCTTGGCAGAGAAATCGAACAAGTTGGGCACAGCCTTTGATAAGATCGAGAAGGTTCTGGGCGATGGGCCGTTTTTTGGTGGCACGCAGATTGGGCTGGTGGATATCGCCTGGTTGGTTCTGCTGCACCGGGCGCAGATCATCAAAGACCACACCGGGTATGATTTCCTTGCAGGCCACCCCAAGGTGCAGGCGTGGCAAAAGGCGATCATGGATACTGGCTTGGCGCAGAAGGCGGGTGCTGAAGATTTTGAAGAGGCCTTCACCAACTTCTATTTGGCGGATGTGACTTATCTCGGGCGCGGTTTGACAGGGGACGCGCCACAGCCGGTTGCGGCAGGCGGATGTGGCACTGCAAACGCCGGGTGCTGCTGATCATTCATTGTCCCCAAATATCCCGGGGATGAATTGGTGACACCAAGAAGGGGCGGCGCCCCTTGCAGGCTCAGCATCAGCTGAGCCTGCTTTGCGCTCTGAGTTTGGGCGCTAACACCTGCGGCCGTCCTGCATGCGCGCACAGTGTCGTTGCGTTTTTGAGCCGTCGGGTGTCGTGGCTGCACTTTTATTTGTGGCCCGCATGGGCTATCTGAGCCGCAACACAGCGGAGAGACCCCATGTCCTTTGAACAGCCCGGACCCGTCGAGCACAGCCTGCGTGACGCGATCAGCCCCATTGAAGAAATCATCGAAGAGGCGCGTCAGGGCCGTATTTACATTCTTGTGGATCATGAGGATCGCGAAAACGAAGGCGACTTTATCATCCCCGCCGAATTTGCCGACGCCGCTGCGGTGAACTTCATGGCCACTTTTGGCCGGGGGTTGATTTGTCTGCCTATGACTGCGGAGCGCATCGACAGCCTCAACTTGCCAATGATGGCGGTGAACAACTCGTCGCGGCATGAGACAGCTTTCACTGTGTCGATTGAAGCACGTGAAGGTGTGAGCACCGGGATTTCCGCCGGTGACCGGGCATTGACCATTGCCACGGCAATCAATGAGCAGAACACCATGGCGTCTTTGGCCACGCCGGGGCATGTGTTCCCGCTGCGCGCCAAGCGTGGTGGCGTGCTGGTGCGGGCTGGCCATACGGAAGCCTCCGTAGACATTTCCCGTCTGGCGGGATGTCACCCAAGCGCGGTGATCTGCGAGATCATGAACGACGACGGCACTATGGCGCGCCTTCCGGAGCTGGTTGAGGTGGCCAAGAAACACGGTCTGAAAATTGGCACCATCAGTGATTTGATTGCCTACCGCTCGCGGGTGGACAATGAGGTTGTCGAGACCTCACGTGAAACCGTGACCTCTGAATATGGGGGCGACTGGGATATGCGGATTTTCACCGATCAGATCCACGGTGTGGAACATGTGGTGATGATCAAAGGGGACATCAGCACAGACGCGCCAGTGCTGGTGCGCACCCACGCGCTGCATGAGGCGGGCGATGTGTTGGGGTTGGGGCCAAAGTCGGTCAATGAGCTGCCGTCCGCGATGCGGGCGATTGCCAAAGAAGGCCGGGGGGCTGTGTGTCTGTTCCGCGAGCCGCGTCACAGCCTCTATGCCGATGACGACGAAGGACCTCGGATTGTGAAACGCACCGGTTTGGGCGCGCAAATTCTGTCCAACCTTGGCTGTAAGGAGCTGATCCTGCTGACAGACAGCCCACAAACAAAGTATCTTGGTCTAGACGCTTACGGGCTGTCTATTGTGGGCACACGCCCAATCCTGACGGAGGAATAAGTCATGGCTGGCGCTGAACAACATTACATCATGCCACGTGCGGAATTTGATAAGCCGGTGAAATTGGCGATTGTCATCTCGCCTTACTATAAAGACATCGCTGACAATATGCTGGCCGGTGCTGTGGCTGAGATCGAGGCTGCGGGCGGCACCTATGAAGTGGTGCAAGTGCCCGGTGCGCTGGAAATCCCGACGGCAATCGGCATTGCCGAACGTATGAGCAACTTTGATGGTTATGTGGCCTTGGGCTGCGTCATTCGCGGTGAGACCACCCACTATGAGACCGTGTGCAACGACAGCAGCCGCGCCATACAGATGCTGGGCCTACAAGGACTGTGCATCGGCAACGGCATCCTGACTGTGGAAAACCGCACGCAGGCGGAAGTGCGCGCGGATCCGGCAGACCAAAACAAAGGTGGCGGGGCGGCAGCAGCGGCCTTGCATCTTGTGGCGTTGAGCCGTAAGTGGGGCGCTCAGCGCAAGGGCGTTGGGTTTTTGCCCGATGCTGAGGAATATAAGCTGGCAGGCGAACTCAAGGACAACCCAACGGCATGACCCTATCCGGTAACCAGAAACGCAAGATGAAATCCGCCTCCCGCCTTTATGCGGTGCAGGCGCTCTTTCAGATGGAGCACTCCGATCAGACCGTGGATCAGGTGCGGGTGGAGTTTCTGGATCACCGGTTTGGCGCTGAAGTGGATGACAATGCCGACATGATTGAAGGCGACGCGGATCATTTCCGCAAGACCCTTGAGGATGCGGTGAACTATCAGGCGCCCATCGACCAGATGACCGACCGTGCGTTGGTGGCCGCTTGGCCAATTGACCGGATCGATCCTACGATCCGGGCGTTGTTACGTGCGGCTGGCGCTGAACTGCTGCAGAGTGACGTGCCCGCCAAGGTGGCGATCACGGAATATGTGGCCATTGCCAATGCTTTCTTCCCAGAAGGTAAAGAGGGCAAGTTTGTGAACGCTGTGCTGGATCACATGGCGCGCGAAGCCAAGCCGGAAGACTTTTAGGCTTGCCCGGATCAGGCTGGCGGTTCTGCGCCGGCCTCTGCCGCTTGTTGCGGCGTCATGTCCATAAAATAGGCCGGGGGGGTCCAGGTGTGCGGTAGATGCGCATTGGACCAGCGCGTGAGGCTTTGCACCAGTGGTAGTAAATCCGCGCCTTTGGGCGTGAGGTGATAGCTGTGCCGCACCGGGTTGGTTTGATATTGCCGTTTCATCACCAGCCCATTTTCGACCATCAGTGACAGCCGTGACGCCAGAATATTGGTGGTGATCTTCTCCGGGCTGTCGAGAAAGTCGGCGTATTTGGATTTGCCGGTCAGCAGGTCCCGCAGGATCACCAGCGTCCACCGATCTCCGACAATTTCGAGGCCTGAGGCAATTGGGCATCCCGATCTGTTTTTCTTGGTCATCTGAGGCTTTCTCTGCCTGTTTCAAAAGTCACTTGCATTTTGCAAGCGACTCACTCTAGGGTCAAGACCATTCAGTGAGGAGAGATGGTATGACGGTTGAATTTTCGGGAAGCTGCCTGTGTGGCGCGGTGACATTTGAGAGCACAATGGAGCCGATTGCGGTGGGGCATTGCCATTGTGTGGATTGCCGCAAGTCCAGTGGCACTGGGCATTGCACCCATGTGGCGGTGCGTGAAGACGCGCTGTCTTTGAGCGGCGTGGTGACGGCGTTTGAGAAACCAGCGGACAGTGGCAATCTTGTGAGCCGGCATTTCTGCGGCACCTGTGGCTCACCGGTGTATTCCACCAATGCCGCGCGGCCGGGGAACATTTTTCTGCGGGCGTCGATTGTGGATCAGCCGGAGAAATTTGAGGCCCAGCTTGCGGTGTGGACCAAACGCGCCACGGCCTTTGATCCGGTCGACAAAAAGCTGATGGGGTTTGAGGCGGAGATTCCGCCAGAGGTCATGGCGGAGATGATGGCGGCGGAGTGAAGCTGTTTTAAACAGTTGTTAAGGACGGTGGGGCAGGGTGGCGCGCAAAGCGGGCTGCCCTGTGTCATTCTGGCGCGTGTCGCGCAGCTGTGACTTGCCGTTTTAGGGCGGCTGTCGTTTAATGGTTTGCGAGGAGGCACTGCCATGCCAAAGCTGATTTCGCTCTACATTCGTCAGGTGGCCATTGGGTTTGCCATTTCCGCGGCTTTTGTTGCGATGCTGCTGTACTTTAACATTGCCAATCTCTGGCATCTGGTGAGCAGCAGCCCTGAAGGCATTTTGGCGGTTGTCGTGATGTGGGTCCTGAATGGCATTGTGTTTGCTGGGGTACAGTTTGGCATCGCGATCATGCGCATGAAAGAGGATGACCATCCGGGTGGCGGCAAGCGCGATGCGCTGCCGGTGATGCTGGCGGAGCCGGTGCCGGTCAAGATTGACCGCCGCACCCCGCACCAGCGTCAGATCCGTCGCTGATCACTCCCAGACTGTTAGGATCTCTTCCAAAGGTTTTTTGATTTTTGCCACCGAGGGCACTTGGGCGTCTTCACGTGCCTTTCCGACGGCAAGGATCATGATCGGCTTTTCAGAGGCCGGACGGTTCAGCGTGCCGTTCAGGAACTTCATGGGATTGGGGGTGTGCGTCAGCACCGACAGACCTGCGTGGTGCAGCGCGGCGATCAAGAAACCGCAGGCAATGCCCACGCTTTCCGGCACGTAGTAGTTTTTGTACCGTGTGCCGTCTTCAAACTCGCCATAGCGTTGGGCAAAAACCACAATCAGCCAAGGTGCATCTGTCAGGTGCGGTTTGTGGTCATTGGTGCCAATCGGTTCTAGCGCTTTGATCCACTCATCCCCGGCGCCGCCATCGTAGAACCGACGTTCTTCCTCCTCTGCTTCAGCCCGGATGCGGGCTTTCAGCTCCGGATTGGAAATCGCGGCAAAACTCCACGGCTGATGGTTGGCGCCAGATGGCGCGCGGCCAGCGGTTTTGATGCAGGTTTCGATGATGTCACGCGGGATAGGTGTGGTGTCATAGTCACGCACCGTGTGGCGCTGTGCCATGACATCAAAAAACGCCTGCGCCGCTTTGCGGGATGCTTCGTCATTGAGCTCAACATGATCGGGCAGGGGGATGGGATCATAGGCGAGGGCGTCGCGGGAAAACATGGCTGGCTCCTTTAAGTTGCCGGCAAGCTTAGGGATGTGGCGCGGCGACACAAGGGGCCGCCGCCGCCGGGATCATTGCATGTCGTGCAGATTGCCCAAGAAACCGTGCCAGCCTTTGTCCAGCGCCATAACCAGTCCAAAGCCGTCGACATTGCTTGGCAGGCCGGAGTGGATCAACGTCAGCCGCGTGCCGCCGGGGACTTCTGCGAGTTGCCATTCCACCGAGGACATTTGGCCGTTCATCGGACCCACGGTGAAATCCCATTTCATGTAGTCGTGCGGGGTGGCCTGCACCACTTTGCCCCAGCACATGCGGTCACCGTCTTTTTGTGAAACCAGCGTGTAGTCTTCGCCCTCGACCAAGTCTTTATCGGCAGGATGGAACCATTCGTTGAGCAGGTCAGCTTTGGTCAGGAAGTCCCAGACGCGGGCTTTGGGCGCCGCCAGAAAGACCGATTTGCGAATGGTGGTGTCTTGGGAAAGCTCAGCCATTGTTGTGTCCAGTGTCATCTGTCGTGTCCTTTTCAATTGCGGTTTTCAATGCGTCGAGACGCTCATCCCAGAACTGGTCAAACCAGCCCATCCACTCCAGCGCTGGTTTCAGCGCCAAGGCGTTGAGAGAGTTGACCTTTTCGCGGCCACGTGGGGCCACCTTGATCAAGCCGCCATCACTGAGCACCACAAGGTGCTTTTTCACGGCAGCGCGGGTCATGGCAAAGTTGTCGGCAACCTCGGCGATGGTCATTGGCTCCCGGCCCAAGAGGCGCAAGATGTCGCGACGGGTAGGGTCGCCAAGGGCGCGGAACACGGGTTGTAAGTGATCGGGCATAACTGTCTCGCTCAAGTGATACCATTTGGTATCTCAATGCATATGATACTATTTGGTATTGAGTCAAGTGTGATTGACGAGAGCTGGAGCGGCGCTATCGTCCTGATTTGAGACAAACGCGGGTTGATGCGATGCAATGGTTGCTGCAAGATTTTGAAGACACACGGAAATTGGGCGATGTGCTGACAGCTATGGGGCGCGATGTCCGTTGGTGTAAGATCGTGCCATTTGTCGGGGATCTTGTCCCGCCCCCTGTAATTCAATACAAGCACTCTGTTGTGTTGTTTGGCGCTTACAGCATGTGGAAATACGCTGAGTCGCATGGGTTGAGGCCAGGCGTATTTCGTATCGCGCCGTTTCTTCAGCAGTCCGTTTGGCACCCGTTTTTGCTCAATGGCACGAATGCTCATGTGATGCCGTTTGGCGAGTGCTCAGACCGTCTGGCCGGGATGGACAGGCTTTGGTTTTTGCGTCCAGTGGAAGACAGTAAAGAAGTTCCCGGACGTGTGATGACCGCGCAAGACATTGCCGCGTTGTCGGCACGTGTGTCTGCGTTGCCAGAAGAGGATTTGCCAATCGGTTCCTTACGGGCTGACACTTTGGTCATGTTGAGTGAACCGCAATCGATTTACGAAGAGTGGCGGCTTTGGATCGTTAGTGACCGCATTGTCACCTATTCGCGCTATAAACAGGCGGGGCAGGTGGCGTATGTGCATGACATCCCGGATGATGCGTTCAACTTTGGTCAGGAGATGGCGCAGCTCAATAGCGGCTATTCGCCGGCTTATGTTATGGACATTTGCCGAACGGATGCTGGGCTGCGGATCATCGAGACAAACAGTATCAACTCCGCTGGGTTTTACGCGGCGGAATTGGAGCCTTTGATTCTTGCGATAGAAGGTTTGTCTGAAGAGTAAAAGTGGCGGGCCCGCAAACGCAGCCGTAGGGTTATCTCATTCCCGAGGACCTGTATGTACAGGTGGGTGCCAGGTAATCAGGCCAGGACCAGAACAGAGCCAGCTCCCTCGGAATTGCTTAAGGCCACCGGAATGCAACCGTATTACGAGAAGGGCAGAACCCGCCGCCCTCTATCTATGCCCGAGGGGGGCGTGGTGCAAGGGGCACAGCGGGAAATTGCTTCTTGCGTTTTGTTCTTGAAATGTTCACGTTGGACGTATGAGTGACACAGCAACACAGACCTTACAGCCAGGGCAGTTACTGGCCCGTGGCGTGAGCCGCCATCTGCGCAGCCATGGCTATGTGTCGATTGAGGAATTTGTGCCCGCACGCGGATTGCGCGTGGATGTGATGGCGCTGGGGCCTAAAGGTGAGCTTTGGGTGATTGAGTGCAAATCCAGCCGCGCGGATTTTCAATCGGATAGCAAATGGGAAGGCTATCTGGAGTGGTGTGACCGGTATTTTTGGGCGGTGGACACCGAGTTTCCGACCGATTTGTTGCCCGAGGGCACGGGGCTGATTTTTGCCGATGCCTATGATGCGGAAATCATTCGCATGGCGCCGGAAGATAAGCTGGCCCCGGCGCGGCGCAAAAAGATGATCCAGAAATTTGCCACCGATGCGGCGCGGCGTTTGCAGCGGTATCGAGACCCCAAACTGGCCCCAATGCCGCATGAGGAGGACGGCCCATGATGGTCAAATTCTACTACCCAGACGGAGACTGGTGTTACCGCGCGATACAAACAGTGCATGCAGTGTTTCACAACGCCGAAGGCACGTTGATTGCCCGCGCGGAAAAAGGGGATCGCACCGGCTATTATGAATTTGAAATCACAGGTTTCGAACTCAAAGGCCCCGGTGAGATCCTCACTTAGCTTCGGTATTCATTGTCCCAAAATATCCCGGGGTGGGAGCACAGCGGGCTGTGCTGGAGGGGCTGGCCCCTCCTAACGCCGGTCTATTTGGCCATCTGACGCGCGGTTGCGGCAGCAGCGCGAATTTCTTCGGCAATTTCTTCCGCTTCTTCGGGGTCAAAATCCATCGGGATTTCCAAGCCATTGGCTTCAATAAAGATGCGCACAAAGCCATGATCTGTGGGGCCAATTTGAATGTTGGCTTCGATGTCGCTTTCGGTGTTGATGCCCATGGTGATCTCCCGGCCGTTTGATGCTGTCTGACTGACGCGTTCTCATGTGGTGGCAATTCGGGTATCGTGATCATGGCTCAAAGGCAAGAATGCGGATGCCCAGAAGGGGCAGGGAGGCAGGAAATGTTTGGCAATATCGCGTTGCGCCCTTTTCAGGACACGGATTTGGACTGGTTGGTGGAAGCACATGCCACGCATTATGCGCGCGAAGAGGGGTTTGATGATAGTTTTGGTCCGCTGGTGGAGAGCATTCTGCAACGGTACCTGCTGGACCATGATTCTGCGCGGGAGCGAGGCTGGGTTGCGGAGCATGACGCGCATCGGATTGGCAGCATTTTTTGTGTGCAGGGGGCGCAGCCAAGCTGGGCCAAGTTGCGTCTGTTTTTGGTGCTGCCCCAAGCGCGTGGATTCGGCTTGGGGCAGCACCTGCTTGACACCTGTCTAAGCTTTGCTGGCGGTGTGGGCTATGATGGCGTGACGCTTTGGACCCACAAAAGCCATGAAGCAGCCTGCGCGCTTTATGAAAAAAACGGCTTTGTTTTGGAGGCGGAGAAGCCAGTGAGGAGTTTTGGCTGCGATCTCATCGAACAAACCTACAAAATTGTGTTTTAGGCGCTTGCAATCCGCCATCGGGGGCGGTAAATCGCCCTTGTTGCCGCCTTAGCTCAGTTGGTTAGAGCACTGGTTTGTGGAACCAGGGGTCCCCCGTTCGAGCCGGGGAGGCGGTACCACCCCCCTCCAAATAGATACTAAGTTCTTCTGCCTGCGCACGTGGTGTTGCGGGCTGCTTGTTGTCCCAAAATTTGAGGCAGTTGCTGGGGGACAGACCCAGCAACTGCCCCGGATGTTGAAACACCAATGGGGATGTAAGTGTCTCAACAGATGCTGATGGGGGGATGACCCATCAACAGGGAGGAACGCGGCGTTTTTGGTGCTTGCCACGTTTGGTGTTTACGGCGCCTTGCCCTGTGCCAACCAATGTTCAAAAAGTGCAATGTCGCTGGCTGGCCAAGGGCCATCACTTGGCATTGTGCCATCTTTCAAACGGGCTAGGATCAATTCTCCATATTGGCAAACCGCCTCATACGACCCGAGATCCAGATCGCGCACCATGATCATCATCGCAATGTCATAGGGGCGAAAGAGGGGGCGAATGTCGCGCGCATATTGAGGTCGGATGTCCTCAGATAAAGTCAGTTTGGGCAGCTCAAGGATCTCTGGAGAGCCGATCCTAGGCTGCAAAAGCATCTGTTTGGTGTTGCTCTGTGCGTGACAGCACACCCCCGCCAGCGGTTGGTCTGGTCCCCAGAAATTGGCGAGATCCACAGCTTTTAGAACGGTGTCAGCGCTGACGCGGGTCAGCACCGGCAAAGACGTGGCAAAAGAGTCCGGTGGGGTGCCAGTCAGATCATAAGCAAGAATACCGTCCTTGGGTGGCAGGCGGTAGTGATGCGCGGTGAGTGTGGGCGCGCGCCAGCCGGAGGAAATGGCGCGCGCATCCACCTGTATCAGCAGATTGGGGGGCTGTGTCTCTTGCAACGATAGCGTGACGGCATCAATGGCGTAGATGCGTTGGTTCATGGGCAGGCGTCCTTTGGCAATCCTTGTGCACTTGGCGTGGTCAGGCGGTGACGCAATAGCCGCGGGCGCGGTACGCTTCGGCGATCCGGAAACACACGCCGCGGAAAGTGACCTCTTTGGACAGCACATCGATGTCCGGAATAACACCGTCGCGCAGGAAGTCGGTTGAGGCCAAAATGATGGTATGCAGTGCCTCTCCGGTTTCGCCGTAGTCAAAGTAGTCGGCCACGGCATCTTCAATATCGAACGGGATTTGAGAGAATTCCGGGTGTTGCGCATGTAAACTGTGCAGGAGTTCTGACCAGATATTGCCTTGGACGCTGTACACCTGATTGGAGTCAGTGACGCTGTGCGGCACAAATGGATGGGTTGGGCGCAGCATGCCGGTCATCAACGACATGTGTGGCGTGGTTTTGGCAGAGGCAGCATTGTCTTTTGGCTTGGAAACTTGGTTTTGCACGTCACAAACAGTTGCAAGCCGCAGGTCAAGCCGCTCAAGCACACGGTCCATGTGGCAGGCCAAAGCGCAGTCGCCTTCGGGCCAGTCGTCTCCTTCGCCGGCCATATGCAAACCCACGGCGGCCCCGGTATCAGGATCTACCCAGCAGGCCCCGCTGTCCCCAGGCAGGGACAGTGCTGTTTTGGGAGCAGCAATGTCCTGGGGTACGAGGCGGAACCCATCCACTTCCACAGTCTTGGTTGTGCCGTTTGTTTGGCTGTGTACCACTTTATAGGTGCCAATCCCGTCTACACGCGCTTGGGTCAACCCGGTGGTGCGGCCATATTTGCAGAGAACCCGCCCGAGCGCGGTTGGCGCCACGCCGGTCAGCGACAGATTGAGTTGCTTGAGAGCGGGTTGCCATGGAGTAGCCCCCGTCAATAAGGCAAAAGCGGCATCGCCATGGTGCGATAACATAGATTTGCTCAGGCGGGCAATTGGCAGGTCGGAGATGCTGTTGCCATAGACCAGATCGCTGTCAGCCCCGTCTGGGGAGGACAACACATGCCAGTTGGATAGGATGCCTGGCGCACCGGTTGTGCGGTCAATGGCAATGGCGCCAATGGTGCCTGCCTCTGCGCCGCGCCGTTGACAGGGGCTACCGGACAGAAGGGCGGGCGCATAGGTGCTGTGGCCATCACCTTGATCGCGATGAACTTTATAGGTGCCGGCGACCACATCGACCGGAAAGCCGTTGATTCTGCTTACAATGCACTGGCCAGGATCAAGTTCGTCTTCAGGAAGTTTGGCATCGACGTGAACGCGTAGACTTACTTTGTTGGTTGGAAGCCCGCCCATATGTTTGAAGCCAATGTCGTAACCCGTCACCTCAGGATGATTGCGGTACATGTCACGCAGCGCCTCTAACGCGTCTTGGCGGAGATCTATGGCAACGGAATGTGCCACGGCATTGTGGTCTGTTGGGCGGGGCTGGGACATTGGAACCTCCTGTTTGGTAGTCTTTGAGATAAACTTGCCAAACCAAGCGTTATTCTTGCGTGATTTGCGTTAATCACCTTGTAGAGTTGAGCGAGGCGCGCGCCGTTTGACGGCAACTAAGGGCGTGGCAACAGGGAATCAGGCATTATGTTCAAGGAGTTACGGGAGTTTGAGCGGCCGCAGGGTGGGGACTTGCGCTTGCCCACAGTGACTCCGGCCTTTTGTGTGCCTGTCTTGCAGCAGCTTGCGTATGTGTTTCTTGGGCGGCCCCGGTGTATACCAGCGATGGTTGTCGCAGGCGGTGTGCTGGTCGATGGTACGCCGGTCACGGGCGCTGGAGACACGCACTCGGCGGCGTTGGTCCGGCTGGCTGGTGAGGCGGCAGAGCAATTGGGGTTGCGGGCTGTGGTGCCGGGATTGGCCAAGGAGGGGCCAATTGAGGCACGGGGATTTGCCGGACAGACAGTTGTTCAGGTGGCTCGCGAGATATTGCCGGTCGCGGACACCGAGACCGCTGGGTTTTCCGAAGGTCTGGCGGCGCATACGGACGCGATGGCAGCTCAGCGACATGGGGCCTTGGAGTTGTTTGAAAGAGACGCCGCTGCGCATTGGTGGGCCGGGATAACCCAGGCTGTGGATTTGTTGGGTGTTGAAACGCTTGTTACCGAGGTTTTGGGGGCACGTCAGAGCCGTCACACGCGGGTGCTTGATGTAACCTGTGACACGGGGGTTCCGGTGGTCGTGGCAGCATCATTTGATGAAAGCGGCAGCGGGTTTTGTTTTGGCGCGGCGGCTGGGGGAACGTTGCAGGCAGCCGCAACTTCGGCATTGCGGGAATTGGGGGCGTCAGAGTTTGGCCAGCTCTTAGAACAATCGCGGGGAGGAACTGCGGCGCAGACAAGTGGCGCGCTCACCGTTGAGACGCTGACATTGGACGCACTTGATGCCCTGTTTGTGGCACGCAAAGTTCCTCTTGAGACACAATTCCAAGTGCGCGGCCAAATCAGCGAAGGCCGCTGGCCAAAAGTTTTTGCAGCGAATGGGATTGGTATTGTCGATCTGGGTTGTGTTGCGGGGCAGTTTTGGGTCATCAAAGCAGTGAGCGCTACATTGCAGCCGGGGCGGGAAACACAGGTTTGCCAACGGTTTCAGACAGCGCTATTGGGGACAAAACGACGGACGCAGGGACCTCTTTACTGATGGAGCAGAACCAGACCAATTCTGCGCAGCTCGGCACGGTTTCGGAGCGGCTTCAGATTGACATCATCGGCGGGTTTCAGGCCCACTGCGCCGATGCGCGTGTGACCATCAAAAAGAAAAAAGCTGCCGCGATATTGGTGCTGTTGTCGTTGTCACCGGACTTGCGTTTGTCACGCGAAAAACTGCGCGGGGTTTTGTGGCCTGACAGCGCCGAGTCAGCAGCCCAAACCAGTTTGCGCAATGCGGTTTGGGCACTCAAGTCGTCTTTGGTGGAAGCCGGATTTGACGGTGTATTTACCGATCGCAATGACATCTGGCTTGCGCAGGAGCGGGTTGATGTTGATCTGGACAGGCTATTGGAGGCCGCAGAACAGGGCGAGATGGCCCTGGTTTTGCGGGTTGATCCTCAGAAAGTGACGCAGTTTGATCGCGATCAGATGGAGATCAACGATGTATTTGCCGCGCGGGTGACAGAGGCGGTACAGCATGTGAGCGGGCTGATGCGGCATCGTTTGAATGCTGCCGCTGATGCGGCAAGCACCCAAGACTCGCGCTTAGACATTCTACAATTTGTGGCGGGCATGGACTCGGCTGACGAAGGTGCAGCGCGGCGGCTGATCAAGGCCTATTGGCAGAATGGTCAAATGGCAAACGCGCTGACGGTGTATCAGTCGCTTTGGAGCTTGCTGGATCAAGAGTATGGTGAAGAGCCGTCGGACGAAACTCAGCAGCTGATTGTTGATATCAAGACAGGTGGTGGCACACAGGCCCCCAAGACGTTGCGGCCCTGTATTGTGGTCGCGCAGGCCACCTATGGCCACCTCACAGCCCAAATGGCCGGCGATGCGGAGCAACTGCGCCAAGCGCTTTGCGCCAATTTGGCGCGGTTCCGGGAGTGGCAGATATTTGACGCCGCTTTGATGGCGCCAGATGCCCAAGTGGGGGAGCTGGGCGCGGCAAGCTATTCGCTGGTGTTGCAGTCGCAGGATCGCGGCGAGGGTTTGTCTTGCCGTGTGGTGCTGTCAGATCGCAGCAGTGGTGAGCTGTTGTGGTCGGAGGTGTTGACGGATGCTGGGCACATGGCCTTGGCGGAAGGGCCGGGTGCGGCGGAGCGGTTGGCGGTGGCGTTGAACTTGCATCTCTCAGCCTTCAAGGGGCCTCTGTCCGCCACCAACACAACCGCAGCCAGTGCCTACGAACGTTGGGTCGAGGCGCAAGGGCATATTCTGCAATTTACGCTGGGGAGTTGGCAAACAGCCGAAGGGTTGCTCGACGCGCTGATCCGAGATTATCCGGACTTTAGTCGGGCTTACTCCAGCCGCGCGTCGATCGAGAACATGCGCCAGATTTCATTCCCTGGGCTCTATAGCTCGCCTGACTTACATGTCGAAGGGTTGCGATTGGCGCGGCGGGCAATTGAGTTGGATCCCATGGACAGCCGTGGGCAGTTGGCGATGGGCTGGTCTGCAGCCATGTCACGGCAGTTTGAGCAAGCAGAATTGGCGTTTGATCTGGCGTTTCAATACAATGAAAACGACCCTTGGACGATGACGTCCTCGGCCGTTGGGCTGGCGTTTTGTGATCAGCTGGACGCCTCAAATCGATTGTTGGATCTGCTGTTCAAGTTGAACTTTCGACTACAGCCTTCGCATTGGAGCTATGTGGCAGCGACGCGGTTTTTGGCTGGAGACTATGCGGGTTGTATTGCGGCATCAGAGAAGTCTGAAGAGATTTCTCATGATGTGCCTGCCTGGCACGCGGCTGCACTTGGGTTGGTTGGACGATTGTCTGAGGCAGCGTCTGTGGCGCGCCGGTTCGAAACCATTGCGCGGGCCAACTGGGTGGCGGATGGCGCACCGGAACGCGCGGAAATCACACGCTGGCTGGTATCCGGTTTTCCAATCCGAAATCGCAAAGCTTGGCTTGCGTTGCGTGATGGGTTGCGCTTGGCGGATATGCCGGTGCCTGACTTGATTCAAAGCGACAAAATTGCACTTGGATATCAATTGGATCCCGGCACATCCTAAAGTAGTTATCTATCCCTTACACACATTTGCGCAGGGCGTAATCTGCAATGCGTTTGGAGCGAAAATTATGCTCTTCTTCGGATGGTGTGACCAAGGTTGCGTTGTAAGCTTCGTCATAGAAATCCGGCAGCGTGTACGGGCTGGGTGGGGGCAGATCGAGGTCGTCAGGGTGCGGCAGCATGATGCTCACCACTTTTTGGTCCGGTGCGTTGAAGATTTGCAGCAGTTCCGTGTCTTTGAACTCTTCTGCCAGCTCGGCGACATTGCTGGGCACTTGGGCGCGGAAATCACCCACGGTTTTAGGCACGCTCTTAGCATCGCGTGCCCAACCTTGAAGGACTTCTCCCATCTTCAGGTAGTTTTTGATTTTAATTTCATAAGGGTCCATTTGTGTTCTTCCTCCGTGTTTGAACAGTGTTTTTAAGTGATTTGAGTGGCTGCAATCAGCGAAGGCATGTCGCGGATTGGCGTGTCGCCATAGGCCGCGACTTCAAGCGCTTGGGCAATTTTTTCGTCGTCGGTTGTGGGGGTGTCATCCGCAAAGGCGGGTGCAAAAGCCGCGCCAAGGATCAACCCTCCAAGCGGGCCATAGGTGGCGCCATTGTTCCCATCAATCTGCGCTTCCAGCGCGAGGAAAGTGACCAGCGGCAGGTTGGCGGTGATGGTGGCCTTATCGGCATCCGACATGGGTGGTTTGTGGCCGGGACGCACAGCCGCTTCGAGCGCAGCCATGCCGGTGGTGGCGATCCGGTCATAATGCGTGGCGGCATCAAACGGCACCGCGAGGCCGTGGGCGCGCATTGTCTCTGCGGCGGAGTGGATGAGATCTTGTACTCGGCCCAGACCAATCCACTTCTCGCGCACCAGATCGCGCATGGCTGTGCCGGCCGGATAGATGTCTTTGGTTGGTTTGCCTGCGGTGGCAAGCGTCATGCCATCGGCAGTATGTGGGCCGAAGCGGATCGCCCAATTGAAGTTTTCTGGCAAGGGAGCGCCGGGAACGGTGAAGAAGAGCTTCCAGTCGATTTTCCAGTCAATAGGCGTGGGCACCATGCCCGGTTCATGCAGGGAAGAATGGTTGATGATCTTGCGCAGTTCCACTTCGCCGAGGGTGTGATCCCCAACACCGTTGTTAAGCATGTACTCCGGGCGCACCATGCTGTGGGCCATGCGGGCGATACCGTAGGCAAACAGATCGTTGGTTTCAGAGGGCGTGCGGCCAAGCGGTTGCAGAGTTGATGTGCCGTCAAACAAGCTGATGATGTCCTTGGGCATAATGCGCGGCAACAGGTCGTGGCGCAGGATACGACGGTAAATGCGGGCAGTGGCAAGGCGCGCCACGCGGGCGCGGTGGTGGTTTGGAATTGGAGTTTGGCTGCCGGGCATCATGGCGGTGGCGGATTTGCCCACCAGCGTGTTGTAGACGGCGTGAAAAAACGCAGTGAGCTGGGCCAAAATGTTGTTGTCGTCGTTGCGCGGGTCCGGGATCAACACGTCGGTAAATGGACCATCCGCGTCGGGACCATCCGCGCTGTAGCGGTTGCGTGGCAGATCCGCAGACGGTGCCAAACGGTCATCAGACATCGTCCCCGCCGGGCGGAATTTGCCCAGCCGCAAGCGGTGCGTGCCGTCTTGATGTTGCATGTCAAAGACGTGGGGGCAGACAACAGGGCCGCCACCAAACAAAGTTTCCAAGGCCAGTTTTTCTTGCCGAAGGTTTTGTGAGCGCCCGCCGAAGTCGTCAAAAGTACGCGGGACCAGTGAGCTGAACACCAGATCATGACCCGCCAGCTGAAAGAGATAGGAATACCCCGCAGGGACACCGAGGTGATCGCCCTGCGGCTGATTGAGAAACCCACGAGACGCGGTGGTGGCGCTGTTGTTGTTGTTGAGCAATGTGGCGAGGTAGATGGTCATCTCTTCGGTGAGAGCAGATGGCTGCGTGGTGTCGCCGGTTGCGGCGAATACATCATCAACTTCGAGATCTCGGTGCGACATTGGCTCAGTCCTTTTGGTTGCTGAGACCACTCTAACGAGAAATTCGCATTTGAGATAAATTCAAAACAAGCCGCGCAAGGACAAACATTCTCGAAGAAAATAAGGGGAAAAGTAGGGTGATGCTGCCATATGTGATGAAGTTACGTGAACGGAATCACGATTTATTAACGCCCGATACGAGCAAATCACCACGCTAGATGCTGCCATTTCTGTCAGGGTATCAGGATGATTTTGGCGTGGAAAACCGTTGGAAAAACGCAGATCAGCGCGTAAACTGTTTCCCTGTTGGGTAAAATGACGCAAATTTAGCGTCACTGTTTCCCTGATGGAGCCGGTGGACGCCCAACGCAGCAAAATCCTTGCGTGGCGTTCCAAGCTGTTGGACGATCAAGATGAACTATTAACCATAATTTCTTTTCTCGGCGCTTTTGGGAGAGCAGGCATGCGACCCCCTGCGGACGACCAAAATCCAATGAAGACAATTATGCGTTGGTTGGGCCTGCTGGCCGCCTGCGTTGTGGGATTCTGTGTGCTGCCGGTACGGGCAGAGGTGGACCCGCTCGATACACCCTATTTAGAAGTGGCCTATGACGGGGATGAGACCCTGCGCGATTTTGTGGCGCGGCATTTGAATGATCCTGACTTATGGCCAACAGTGCTCAAACTTAACAATTTGGGCTCACCTGCGGATTTGGTTCCCGGGGCTGTGCTGCACTTACCTGTGGCCCAGGTGGCGGCGGCAGATGCGGCGTTGGCGGAAGCGTTGGTGGCCATTCAGAAAGCCACCTCTGAGGGCGCGCGGCTGTTTGCACCACAGGAAATTGGTGCGGCCATCGTCAATCGGGATGCTGCGCTTGGCTTTCGGGGCGATGGCGCGTGGCGCAATGTTGTGCGCTTTGCTGGTACGGCCACCGAGCACGCAACCGAGGCGTTTGAGATTGCGCTGGCACAGCGGGATCGGGCCGCAGAGGCGCTCATTACGGACATTCACGGGCGGGTTGAGGGACGGGAGCCTGTGGAGGCCGCTTGGACCAACCGGTCCCTCAACGATGTGTTAATTGAGTTTGAAAAACTTCGCACGCTGACCAACTCCACCACACAGGTGACGTTTCGCGATCTAAGCCGGCTGCGGCTGAACCCCAATTCCAACGCCACAATTCAGCGCATGCGATCAGATCCGCTGACCGGCAAAGAGGTCACTAAAGTGTCGCTGGCCAATGGCGATTTTTATGCGTTGCTCAATCAGCTCTCGGATCGGGACAGTTTTGAAATTGATGTGCCTGGTATTCAAACCACCACCGACAGTGATGATTTCTGGATCAAGAAAGAGGCCGATAAGGCGCTCTTTGTGAACTACGATGCGGCGGCTTTGGACATCGAAGCAGCGGCAACCCGGGTCTCGCTAGGTCAGGATGAAGGGGTGGTCATAACGGAAGCGGGTGTTGCGACGCGGGCAGAGGTGTTGGACCGGCCGCTATTAAGTGCCCCAATGGACCTCGAGGATGTCTATGGGGCAGGGGTGCGATTGGCGTGGCAGCTGTATCCGGAGGCAAGTGGCTACTGGTTTGAGGTGGCGGGGGATCCGGGATTTAATCAGATGATTGCGACGGAATGGGGCATCAAGGAGCTTGGCTTTGAGGTGGCTGGGTTGGCTCCGGGGGCGTATTATTGGCGCGTGGCGGCGCTGGATGAGTTGGGTCTGCCTGGCAAGTGGAGCGAAGTGCGCGGGTTTGAGATGCGCCAGGACAGCACACCGCCGTTTTTGACTTTGTTGGCTCCCTCCAATGGCGTGCTCGTAGAGCTGCCGGAGGTGGAGGTGTTGGGTGCCTCGGAAGTGGGTGTGGTGCTGACCGTGAATGGTGTTCCCACAGACGTGGCGGCGGACGGCGGGTTTGCAACCACCTTGACCCTGTTGCCCGGTGCCAATCAGATCGTGCTGAAAGCTGTTGATCCAGCGGGGAATGTTTCTCAAAAACGCGGGCAGTTGCGCTATGTACCGCGGCTGGCGACAACCATGACGCTTAACCCGGATATGGCACGGGATCGCGATGAGCGGTTGGTGAGCCGCAATACGGAGATGACGGTCTATGGGGCGACCTCGGCAAAACCTGGCCAGCAGGTGGTCTTGCGAGACGCCGCGGGTGCCGAAGTGGGAACCACACGGATCTCGGCTGGGGGAGTGCTGGCGATCACTGTGCCGGTGGCCGACAATGTGGCTGAGTATCAGGTGGAGGTCTTGTCCGAAGGGGGTGTCTCAACCGGCACACTGATGTTTGCGGTTGTGCGTGACAACGAGGCACCACAAGTGTTGTTAGATGTGCCTCCACCGCGCGCAACCTTAGACACTGCGCTCGATCTGACGGGCACATTGGGGGACGCGGTGTCACTGCAGCTCAACGGGGCTCCACAAGATATTTTTGACGGCAGTTTTGCCATGCAGGTGGCCCTCGCCGAAGGCCAAAACATGCTGGAACTGCGCGCGACTGATGCGGCCGGAAACGTGGGAGTTTTGGTGTTGGAGACCCGTTTGGATCTGACCCCTCCGGAGATTGTAGATGTTCGCATATGGCGCCCTCAGGGAGAGGTGGGGCCGGTGGAGATTGTGGTGGAGGCGCTAGACGACGGTGGCCTGCGCCAAGCCGCACCGTATTTGGCGCAGGTCGGCGACCAAGAGTTTGAAGGGTATCTGCGCTGTGACAGTAGGCGCGGGATTTGCCGCGCCACGGTGCCGCCGACACCGGGCGAGATGCGGATAATTGAAGTGGTGGTACAGGACTATGCGGGCAATGAGGTGATCCAGTGAGGAGGGGGCACGAATGAATGTTCTGAAACTTGGGATTGCAGTTTTGTCCATCTGTGGGGGCTGGCTGCATGTGGCAAAGGCACAGGATTTGGCGCCGCCGGCGGAATTTGGACAGCTGGTGGTCTATGGGTCCGCAGCCCCCACACGCGAGGGAGATGTTGATCACAAAGAGGTTGTATTTTTCAGCATTCCCAAGCAATTGCAGAAAAGAGTTTATGTGCGTGTGTTTGATCCAGAGATGTGGGGGCAGCATGATTTCCGCTATGGTGGCGGGGGCAATTCACACACGTTGTACAATGTGTATGGCGGAGAAGGCGCGCGCAGTGCGGTGGCGCTGCCCACCCCGGTGGCGGATGGCAGCACACCCATAAAACTGCGCCGCGAGGAGATACTAGCCCCGCAACCGGGAAAGATTTTGCGCACCGCAGAATTTGGCTCTGACGCACAGACGGATCAGACGTGGGTGTCATTGGGCAGTGTGCGTGCACGGCAAGGGGACGTGATTGGCGATCGGGCGTGGTTCCGATTGGAGGTGATTGGCGCAGACGGCGATGACGGCAATGGGTTCAATGTAGATGTGAGCCTGTTAAGAGATGCGCATCGGCGGCCTGACGGGCTAGAGATGATTGCCTATCAACCGACCATTCGATGGCCTGGGTCAGGGCCAGGCACACGGGTGGAGTTTACTGCGCCTAAGGGCGACTTAACAGTGCAGAACTTCGACGGCGCGCGCGGGGATTTGCGGCTCAACCGGATGTATTCTGACTACGCGCTGCAGGCGTCAGGGCAGAATGTTTGGGCCAGCGAGATTGTGGCGGCAGGGGACTTAGCCGGGGAGGATATACTATCGCTGACTTTGCAGGGGGGATTTGAGACACCCAATGATGTGACCCTGAGCCTGTTTGATGGTGACGGGCACGCTGTGCCGGTGTTGATGCCGCCCCGGTTGGCCCCGGTGCCGGAGCGACCAGAAGCGCTGCCACGCGCACGCGAATTGGCGGATTGTTCCAGCGTGGCGTTTGATGGCAGCGTGCCCGGCGCTGATCCGCTACTGGCTTACCAATGGGATTATGGGGACGGAGCCAGCTCTGAGGAGCCGGTGATTGTGTACAGCTACGGGATGCCGGGAACGCATGATGCGCGGTTGCGAGTGCGCTTGCCAGGCACGCGGGCAGCGCGCGGGGCAGAGGCCAAGGTGCCCGTGCATGTGCGGGTTGCGCCACGGGCGGTGGCGGGGGACGCGGTCACCGTGGCACCGGGCGAAGTGGTGCGGTTTTCTGGTGCGGGGTCGCTGCCGTCTGACAGTCCAATCACACATTACGGGTGGGCTTTTGGCGATGGCGCGGTGGCGGACACGTTAGAGGCCAGCCATGAGTATTCGGAACCGGGGGCCTATCGCGCGGTGTTGCGTGTGATGGATGACAGCCCACATCCCTGTAATTTTGGTGTGGCAACGCGGTTGGTGACAGTGAACTTCCCGCCAGTTGCTGAGGCTGGAACGGATGTACGCACCATCGTGGGGCGCGCGGTCTCCTTGGATGGGGCGGCAAGCTATGATGTCGACGGCAGCATCACGGGGTACACTTGGGACATGGGAGATGGTCAAAGTTCGGATGGCAGCCACGTGACCCATGTGTATCAGGAACCGGGTGTCTATCAGGTTGGTTTGACCGTTCGCGATGACAGCGGCGTGGCCAATGCCGCAAGCGCCGATCAGCTGACCATTTGGGTGAACGCACCGCCGATCCCGTTGATAGAGGGGCCAACTGATCCGGTGGCAATTGGCCAGGCGGTGATCCTTGATGGCAGTGGGTCCAGCGATGCCGATGGCGTGATCCTGTCCCATCTATGGGACTTTGGTGATGGTGCCATGGGCGAGGGGCCGGTGGCGGAATACGCTTGGGCCAACCCCGGTGTCTATGAGGTCACGCTGACGGTGACAGATGACAGCGGCACACAATCAGCAACGCAACAAACGCAGTTTGAGATGGTTGTGAACAGGCGACCGATGGCAGACGCAGGGCCGGATCAATTTGTGACCAGCTCCGAAGTTCAATTTGACGGCAGCGCCTCACGCGACAGTGACGGTCAGATTACGCGCTATGTATGGGAATTTGGAGATGGGCAAGCATTGGAAGGATTAAGTCCGCGTCATTTCTATGAGACTTCAGGAATTTACGAGGTGTCTTTAACGGTTTTTGATGACAGCGGTGCGCCTCAAAGCAGCCATCGGGACACGCTGCAGGTGGTGGTCAACAGCCGGCCAATTGCCGATGCAGGGCCAGCCCTGACAGTGGCACCTGGAGAGGAATTTGTGCTCGACGGGGGGGCATCGGTGGATCCAGATGGCGGGGTGGCACGGTTTCTGTGGCAGTTTGAAGATGGTCGTACCCAGGACGGCATGAGAGTGTCGCAGCGGTTTGACACGCCGGGGGTGCAGCGCGTGCTCTTGCAAGTCACGGATGACTTTGTTGGGGGCGGTGCGGTGGATGAAAGTGAAGTGCTGATCACCGTCAACGCCCCCCCAGTGGCGCAGGCTGGTCCGGACCTGCGTGTCGCGCCGGATGAGACCGTGCGGTTTGATGCGCGTTCCAGCTTTGATAGCGACGGTGGGCTGATGGATTACCGATGGGAGTTTGACGATTTGCAAGCGCCCTTGGAGGCCGCGGTTGTGGAGCGGGCCTGGCCGGTGGGGGGCGTGTACAGCGCGCGGTTGGTGGTGCGTGACGGAAGTGGCGTGGCGAATTCCACGGCGCAGGACAACGTGACCATTTGGGTGAACCATCGCCCAGAGGCCGATGCGGGACCGGTGATTGATACGGACCGTTTGCTGGTGACTTTGGATGCCAGCGGCAGCAGTGATGCGGATGGGGATGCCCTGATGTATCGCTGGGACTTTGGCGACGGCACGCCAACTGTCGCTGGACGGCAGGTCAGCCATGTGTTTCCCCGTGCAGGCAGTTACCCTGTTACGTTGCGCGTGGATGATGGTACCGGGGTGTCTAATGCACAGGATGTGGACGCCACCACGGTCATCATAAACGCCGCGCCGGTGGCCAACGCCGGCGGCAACAAAGAGGTCTGCTCTGGGCAGTCGATCTTGTTTGATGCCTCTGCCAGCGGGGATGAGGACGGTGACCTTTTGAAGTACCTCTGGGACTTCGGAGATGGCACCCAATCTGATGTGATTAACCCGACAAAAAAATATGAAATGCCAGGGTCTTACCCTGTGACTCTTAAGGTGGAAGACGAAAGCGGCGGCCAGCGCGGTGCGGACTTGGATCGGATTGCCGTTATTGTGCGCGAGGGTCCAATTTCGGATGCTGGACCGGATATGACTGTGTGTGTCAATCAAGACGTGCGCATGGATGGCAGTGGCTCCACAGATGCCGATGGTTCGGTGAATGCATTTGAGTGGACGTTTGGCGATGGCAGTCGGGCCAGCGGGGCGCGCCCTGTTAAGAGTTTTGACCGGCCCGGAGACTATGCCGTCACGCTGACCATCACGGGGGATGCGATTGGAGATTGTAGCCCATTGGACACGGATACGGTGTCCGTGCGGGTCTTGCCGGCGCGCAGTCAAACAATTGATGCGGTGGCGCGGGCAGCGGTGGCCAGTGACGTGAGATTTGCCGCCGTGCTGGGGGACGAAACCGGCGCAGGTGAGCCGGTGCGGTATGATTGGGCGTTTTCTGACGGAGGCACCGCCAAAGGCGCGGAGGTGGCATATGCCTTTGCCGAGCCGGGCGCGTATTTGGCCACGCTGACCACCACGCTTGAGGGGGGCACGCAGGATTGCGGTCAACTGGTTTCGCGTCACAAAATTACGATTAACGCGGCGCCATCTCCGGTGGCGGAGGCTCCAGACCAGGTTGCCGCCGGTGTGTTGGCACGGTTTGATGCCAGTGCGGCTCAGGATAGTGACGGGGTGATCACGCGCTACCTTTGGGACTTTGGCGATGGAACGAAGGCCGAAGGTGTTTCGGTGACACATCGTTATGAGACGGCTGGGCTTTATTCTCTATCGCTGGAGGTGATTGACGACGCGGGCGTGGCCAACAGCCGGGCCACTTGGTCGCGAGAGGTGGTTGTCAATCCGGCGCCTTTGACCGGAGTCGATGTGGCGGGCGCGCTCTGTGCCGGTGTCGCGAATGACTGGGCGCTGTCGGTTGGCACCGACGTTTCGGTGGCCTGGGACTTTGGTGACGGGACCACAGGGAAAGGCGCCGCTGTGACACATCAGTATGAGGTGCCAGGTCTCTATCCAATCACGGTGTCTACCGATGACGGCAGAAGCTTGGCCAACTCAAATCAGTTGGAGCAGGTTTATGCACGGGTGAACGCACCCCCTACGGCTGATGCGGGGCCGGATCGTGTGGTCTGTCCCGGTGACGAGGTGGTATTTCGGTCGGGGGCCTATGATTTGGATGGCAAGATCACAGACATGCTGTGGCGGTTTTCGGATGGGGTGGATCTCAGCGGGGAGATGGTCAGCCGACGTTTTGACACGGCCGGCCTTGTCACTGCCACTTTGATTGTGACGGACGACAGTGGAGCAAGCTGTGCAACCGGAGCAGATACTGCGGACATTTTGGTGAATTCTGCTCCTGTTGTCAGTGCCGGAAAGGATCGGACCACACCGGTGGGCGCGGTGCATGATGTACTGCGGTTTGACGCCACCGATGTCAGCGACCCGGACGGACATGGCGTGGAAATCAGCTGGCAATTTGGCGATGGCGCAGGTGGCTACGGCGCGGTGGTGCGGCATGGTTATGGTGCGCCGGGGACCTATACGGCCACAGTGACCGCGCAAGACAGCACGGGGCTGGCCTGTGGGGTTGCGCAAGACAGCGTGCAGGTGGAGGCCGTGGCGCGCCATGAGGAGCAGTGATGCGGTTCCCGCTGCCGCTTAAGTTTTTCCTGTTTGCGACATTGATTGCCGTGGGGCCGTTGGCGCTTGTGGGCAACAATTTGGTGCGGATTGCGCGGGATGAACTCAAAAGTGCGGTGAACGAAGACCTCACCGGTGTCGCAGGGCAGTTGCGTGGTGAATTTGACAGCCTCTACCAAGGCCGTTGGTTGGCGCCTTTGATGGTGATCCGGTCAGGGGTGGACAACCCTGATCTGGATGTGTCGCTCAAAGTGGCGCTTTTGACCGAAGGTATGGCGCAGCTGCCGGACGTTGTAGCCTTGCAATTGAGTGTGGAGGGGTCCGACATTCCGGTGTTGGTGACCAGCGAGGATTTTGGCGCGCAACTTGCGGAGATTGGAGTTGATCCGGTTGAGACCTTGTCGATCGGCAACACACTTATCGCCAATATTGAAGCCACCGGGCAATTTGGCCGCCCACTGATCAGCCAATTGCCGGACACTGGCGATTGGCTGGCCACGTTGGCTTTGCCGATGGACAGCACAATTGCGGGGCGCAGGCTCACGATGGGCGCGCGCATCAACCTCAGCACCTTGCAGCGCCGGGTGTTGCGGCACCCATTTGCGGCGCGTGGCGAGATCACCATTGTAGATCACGCCGGGCGCGCGGTGCTTGTGGATGCGCCAGAGTTGATTGCCGACCGCACCATTGTGGCCTCTGCCATGCCGTTGATTGTGGCAGGGGCGCGGGCGGATGCGCTGGAGGCTTACGCGCGACCCGATGGCACCGCCATGTTGGGCGCTTATGCCTTTCCTGAATGGTTTCCATTTGCGGTGATTGCGGAGTTGAGTGAAGAAACCGCTTATGCGGTGGTTACCCAAATGATGCAGCGTGTTCTGATTGTTGGCGGATTGGGCTTTGCGGCAGCCTCAGTAGGCGCGCTGATCTTTTCACGCCAACTGACCCGACCTATCCTGAAAATTGGTCGTGTCGCGGATGCCGTGGGTGAGGGCGACTACTCCCAGCGGGTCGAAGGCGTAAAATCGCGCGATGAGATTGGTGATCTGGCGGGGCGGATCAATGTGATGGCAGGGCAATTGGGGGAACGGCTGGAGCTGATGAAGTTTGTCAGCCGTGAAACCATGTCCGCCATTCAGAACCGGGAGGGCGACCGTATGCGACGCGGCGGGGAGCGGCGTGAGGTGACTATGTTGTTTACAGACATTCGCGGCTACACGGCATTTTCCGAGACCGTTGCACCTGAAGAAGTGATTGACGTGCTCAATCGTTACTTTGAAATTCAATCGTCAATTGTGGAGCGTCACGGTGGTGACATTGATAAGTTTGTCGGTGACGAGTTGATGGCGATGTTTGTGGGCGAGGACAAAGAAGACCGCGCGGTGCGCTGTGGTGTGGAGATCAAGGAGGCGCTGGCCGCGTCTTTTGGAGCAGATAGTGGACGTGAGCTGGCGGTTGGAATCGGCATTGCGTCAGGGGCTGTGGTTTTGGGGGCGATGGGCGCGCGGGAGCGTATGGATTTCACCGTGCTAGGCTCAACGGTGAACCTCGCAGCGCGGCTCTGCGCTCAGGCTGGGCCATGGCAGGTATTGGTGGATCGGGAGACTTGCGATTTGGTCGATGAGGGGGTGGAGCTTAGTGAGCTGCGTCCCGTGACTTTGAAAGGCTACGCAGATCCAATTCCAGTGTTCTTGGCAAAGGCAGATACCAAGCACGCGGGGCAGCTTTTGTAGTTTCGATAAATGTCCTGAGGGGGCCCATTGCCGATCTAACCGTGGGCTAGGCTCAATTATTCAGTCACCGTTGCGCCAAATGCGCCATTGGACAAGATGATCTCCTGGCGCAATGCGCCCGTGATGCGGTCGTGGATCAGGATGCGATTGTCGCTGGTGACAATCGCCATCCAACCGTCCCCCATGGTCACCGCTTGCGCCTCGACTCCCGCGTCCAATGTGAGGTTTTCCGGCAGGATTGGGCCATCGTCACGGAAGCGCATGACAATCAGTGCAACCACCGTTACAAGCCCGACCATCATCACCACCGTCAGCCCTGTCACCAGCAGGCGCAGGAAGCGCAGGTTGGCAGGTTCAATTGGTTCCGGAGACTCATCCATGGCAGAGGCCCTTGTAGAATTTGTGATCGCGGACAATCCGCCCAAGCGCCTTGATAAGGCGCTTTCTCGGGATGTGCCAGTGGAAGCGAGCTTAAGCCGCACAAGGCTGGCCAAGCTGATCGCCCAAGGCAGTGTTACGCTGGATGGCGGCGTGGTCACTGACCCTAAGCACAAGGTCGCAGGTGGCGAAGCCGTGGTGATCATGGTGCCCGTGGCGGAAGACAGCCACATTGGGCCAGAAGATATTCCGCTGGAGGTGATCTGGGAAGACGACGACCTCATTGTGATCAGCAAGCCTGCTGGCATGGTGGTGCATCCGGCGCCTGGTACCCCCAATGGCACGCTGGTGAACGCGTTGCTGCATCACTGCGGCGATACGCTGTCTGGTGTGGGCGGCATGAAACGTCCGGGCATTGTGCATCGCATCGACAAAGAGACCAGCGGCCTGCTGGTCGTGGCCAAAACCGACGCCGCCCATCAGGGGCTTGCGGCGCAATTTGAGGCGCATACCGTTGAGCGATATTATCAGGCGGTGTGTTACGGGGTGCCAGACGCCAACGATCCACGCTTGCGCGGCGTGCGTGGGGTGAATTTTGAACCGGGCAATATCATGAAGGTCACAACCCATCTGGCGCGGCACAAAACTGACCGGCAACGACAGGCGGTGTTGTTCGAAGGCGGACGCCATGCGGTTACGCGCGTGCGGATTGTAGAGCCGCTCGGCGATCCGGCGGTGGCCTGTTTGGTGGAATGCTGGCTCGAAACCGGGCGCACACACCAAATTCGCGTGCACATGACCCACGCCGGACACGGGTTGATTGGTGACCCGGTGTATGGAGGACGGCGCAAACTGGCGGAGAAAGCCATTGGCCCCAAAGGTGTCGCTGCGGCCAAGTCTTTTTCCCGACAGGCGCTGCATGCGGCCGTATTGGGGTTTGAGCATCCGGTGACCGGCGAGGACTTGAGGTTTGAAGCGCCATTGCCAGACGACATGGCGCAATTGATCGCGGATTTGCAGGGTTCCCAATAAGCGATTCTTTGCGATTGGAAATGCGACTTGGCAGATGGCCACACAACCGACGCCAAGTCGCTTTGACATCACTTTGGGAGAGGCATGACGTTGGTCACGGTTTCGCGAAAGAAATCTACTTGGCCGTTGGTCTCATGTGAAATGATGTAAGTGATGCTGTTGCACAGGCAGTCGCGGATTCCGTAAAAAAACTCCTGCTCAAAGGTGGTCATAACCCAGCCAGATAGATCTAACGGTGTGCTTATGATGCGTATGGCTTTGGTGCCTTGTGGAAACACCTCTTTGGCGAGGCGTTGCAATAGCGGCCCCATCGCGTCCAGGCCCTGGCCGGATTGCCAGCTGACATCCGCGTCGTCGTGAAAATGATCGATGCGGAAGTCGATGTCTGCGGACATGTGGGTGAGTAAAGTGGGGTCACCGGCGGCAAATTTCTGAAGCAGGGTTTCGATGGCTGTAGGGGTGGTCATGTTGGATCTCCGTAAATGCGTGTCATTACAGTGGAAATCGCAGAGATTTTTGCTATAAACAATTCAGGCGAATCTTATGGGGTGTATAGGCAGTGGCTATGATTGAGCTGACTCCTTTGACCTATTTCAAAAGCGCGTTTGAGACCGGCTCCTTTAGTGGTGCAGCCCGTGCCAACGGCGTGCGTCAACCAAGCGTGTCTACGGCAATTCAAAAGTTGGAGGAGACGCTCGGGGGCGCGGTCTTTCTGAGAGAACGGCGGGGGTTGGTGGCAACCGAACTAGGCAACAGCCTTTATGCCGAAATCTCGGAGCCAGTTCAGAGGCTTGCCGGCGTGGCAGAGCGGTTGCGGCCCAAACCGCGCCAAACGTTGCGTATATTTTGCCAGCCGGACATTCTGGTGGCTCCTTATGTGCCTCTGTTGCGCCGATTGCGCCAGAGCGTGCCGGAATTGGTTTTGGCTTTCTGTGACAGCGCTGAAGATGCGGAAGTTGGGCTTGTCTCAAACCGCTGTTGTCCCCCAGGCCATACTTTTGAAATGCTGCGCGAAGAGGTCTATGGCGTGGCGGTTGCCAGGGATCATGAATTGGCCCAAGCTCAGTCTTTGAAATTGGGCGATATCGCGCACGAACCGCGGATCGACCGCCCGTACTGCCCCGAAGCCAACCGTTTGCAGGGGTTGGAAGCGGAGGCAGAAATCGCACCCGCACAGGCAACCAATGACCAGCAAGTTCTTGATTTGGTGGCGGCCGGTCTGGGCATTGCGTTTGTGCCTTTGTCACACGGTGAGGCCCATGCGGGCATTGTTGTGCGGCCGGTGCAGCAGGTGCAGGATATTCGGCGGATTGTGGGTGTGTCCGCCCGCAAAACCGTGTTTGCGCAGGATATTGCCCAACGGATTTGCGCTCTGTTCAGGCAAGACGGATAACACGTGGCGCCAGTGGCGCTGCTTTACCGTTGCAACAATGCGCACATGGTTGTGAGAGTGAGTGACAGGCATGGCTTGGCGTGGCAAAAAACCTTACTCTAGAAGTCAGAAATTTGCGCGTGCTGGTTGAAACCTTCTGTTAGCGTCCTACATTGATGTTAACGACATAAACATACGCCCAAGACAATCAGCGTAAGACAGACAAGGGAGGCATTCGCCATGAGCAATTACAAAAATCTGCCGGCACCCACACCAGAAGGTGGTCTCAACCGGTATCTCCAGGAAATCCGCAAATTCCCGCTTTTGGAGCCGGAAGAAGAGTACATGTTGGCCAAGCGCTGGGTAGAAGAGCAAGACGCAGATTCTGCCCATAGAATGGTGACGTCTCACCTGCGACTGGCGGCGAAAATCGCCATGGGATACCGCGGCTATGGCTTGCCGCAGGCTGAGGTGATTTCGGAAGCAAATGTGGGCCTGATGCAGGCTGTGAAGAAGTTTGACCCGGAAAAAGGCTTCCGTTTGGCAACCTATGCCATGTGGTGGATCCGCGCGAGCATTCAGGAATATGTGCTGCGCAGCTGGTCCATGGTGAAGCTCGGAACCACGTCGGCGCAGAAGAAGTTGTTCTTCAACCTGCGCAAGGCAAAAGCCCGTATTGGCGCGCTGGAAGATGGCGATTTGCGTCCGGAAAACGTACAGCGCATTGCCACCGATCTTGGGGTGACCGAGAAAGAGGTGATCTCGATGAACCGGCGCATGTCTGGCGGCGATGCTTCGCTGAACGCGCAGGTTGGCTCTGATGGTGAAGGCACCATGGAGTGGCAGGATTGGCTGGAGGATGAAACCGCCAACCAAGCCGCAGACTATGAGGCCAAAGACGAGCTGGATGCCCGTCGTGAGCTGCTGGTCGAAGCGATGGAGGTGCTCAATGATCGGGAGAAAGACATCTTGAATCAACGCCGTTTGAAAGAGAAAGCGGTGACGCTCGAAGATCTTAGCGGTCAATACTCTGTGAGCCGTGAACGTATCCGTCAAATTGAGGTGCGGGCGTTTGAGAAGTTGCAAAAGCGGATGCGGGAGCTGGCTGCGACCCGTGGGATGCTGAGCACCCACTGACGACGATCTGTTTGACATGCAAAGCCTCCGTTGATGAAGGTCAGCGGAGGCTTTTGCTTGTGCCCAGAGTGCAAGGAGGTAGGGTAACCTTCAAAATGGGAGCGCTATCATGACCAATTCACCTGTTCGTTGGGGTATTCTCGGTGCCGCCAATTTTGCCAAAACCACAATGGCCCCTGCGATACACGCGGCGCAGGGGGCAGAGCTTGCGGCTGTGGCCTCCTCCAGTGCGGAGAAGGTGGCCGGGTTTGCCGCCTTTGCGCCACGGGTGCGACATCATCAGAGTTATGAGGATCTGCTTGCCGATCCTGAGATTGACGCGGTTTACATCCCGCTGCCCAATCATTTGCATGTGGAGTGGGGTATCAAAGCGCTTGAAGCGGGCAAGCCTGTGTTGATCGAAAAACCTGTGGGCATGGATGTGGCTGAAATCGACAGGTTGATTGCGGCGCGGGATACGGCCGGGCTTCTGGCTGCGGAGGCATACATGATTGTGCATCACCCGCAGTGGCAGCGCGCGAAGGCGTTGCTGGCTGAAGGCGAGATCGGCAGGCTTGTGCATGTGAACGGGGCGTTTTCGTTTTTCAATGACGACACCGGTAACATACGCAATCAGGCGGCTTCTGGCGGTGGTGGGCTGCGCGACATTGGCGTGTATGTGATGGGCGGCGTGCGTTTTGCAACCGGGCAGGAGCCGGTGCAGCTCGACTATGCCCGTGTGCAATGGGAGCATGGGGTCGACATATTTGCTGACATGGGGTTTGCCTTCGAAGGGTTCACCTATCAGGCGTATACCTCGATCCGATCTGCACCACGACAGGAGATGCATTTTCATGGGGAGAAAGGGTTGATGACGCTGACCTGCCCATTCAACGCCGGTAAGTTTGATCAGGCGGAATTGCATCTGTCGATGCCAGATCAAACCGTGCGCATTGAGCGGTTCCCAGTGGTGAACCAATATGTGCAACAGGTGGAGGCCTTTGGTCGGGCGATGTGTGCGGGTGAGACCTATGCCTGGCCGCTGGAGCAAGCGCGTGGCACGCAGGCAATGATGGATCAAGTATTGGCGGCAGGATAGGCCCGCCTGCCATCCCGAAAGAAAACCCCTCGCAGGTGCGAACTTGCGAGGGGGGCTGTCTTACTTTCAGGCGACCGGTTATTCGGCGGCTTTGCTGTCTTCAGCCGGAGCCGCAGCAGGCTCTGCTGCGGCCTCAGTCTTTTTGGGTGCACGGCGCGGCTTCTTCTCGGGTTTATCACCGGAAGCCTCTGCCTTGTCTTCAGGTTTCTTGCGCGGTGCGCGTTTGCGCGGCGGCTTTTTGGGAGCAGGCGCTTCCGCTTCGGGCGTGTCCACCACCAAATTGCTTTCGGCCACGTCCACGATCAGATCTGGCTGATCGGCTTCAGAGAGGTCAACTGGCGCGGCGGGTGTGTCTTGCGGGGCAGGGGCTTTGTCGCGGGTGCCACCACCACCGCCAGAATTGCCTTCACGTTCCTGACGGTCCATACGTTCGCGCCGCTCGCGGTCTCGCTCAGCCTGACGTTCGCGGTTTTGCCGGTCCTGTTCCTCGCGGCGCGCCTCTTGTTCGCGCTGCGCCACGTTCAACATGCGCTGGTAATGCTCGGCGTGCTGCTGGAAGTTTTCGGTGGCAACGCGGTCATTGCCCAGCTGGCTGTCGCGCGCAAGCTGATTGTATTTGTCGATCACCTGTTGAGGGGTGCCGCGCACTTTTCCTTCCGGGCCAGAGCTGTCAAATACCCGGTTGACGACGTTGCCCGACGTTGGGCGATTGCGGTTTGATTTATTCCGCGAGCGTGACTTCGAAGATCTCATTTTATCTGCAATCCAGCCTTGATCAATTGCGGTCGCTCATCCCGTTTCACGCCTCTTGCGATCAGTATTCCGGGGGCGACAATTTGTGGCTTGATGTCCAATCGGGACCGCCCGCAAAACGGGCATCCACCAATAGGACACGAACTTGATATTGCGCCTTGGACGTTCGCACAAGTGCTTTTATCGCGCCAAAGCTTGCAAAAAGGAAAATTTGTGTGGGTTTTAGCCCTTTTGGCCGATTACAACCCGATCGCGGTGGTCCAGATCGGCGTGAATGGCAACATTCTGGAAGTCGGCCTTGTGAAAAAGGGCTTCTACAGCGGGACCTTGTTTCCAGCCGATTTCCACCATCAACCAGCCGTCTGAGTTGAGGTGCGCTGCGGCTCCGCCAATGATTGTGCGGTAGGCGGATAGGCCGTCACTTTCATCGGTGAGGGCCATGCGTGGCTCGTAAGACAGTTCAGGGGCCAGCGACGGCATCTCGTCGAGCGCGATGTAAGGCGGGTTAGAGATGATCAGGTCGAAGGTGCCTGTCACTGCGGAGTACCAGTCGCTTTCAAGCAGGATCAGCCGATCGGTGACGCCAATTTGCTCTGCGTTCTGATGGGCAACTTTGAGTGCGGTGGGAGACCGGTCGGTCGCCACGCCTATTGCCTCAGGCCGTTCAGCAAGCAGCGAAAGGATGATTGCGCCTGTACCTGTGCCCAAATCAAGTACGGTTGAAAACCGCGCTCCAAGCGCCTGCAGGACAAGTGCCTCAGTGTCGGGGCGCGGGTCCAGGGCATCCGGAGTGACAATAAATTCGTGATTAAAGAAGGCGCGTTTGCCAAGCATATGAGAGACTGGCTCACGGGCGGTGCGCCGTGCGAGAAGGGTCTCCAGTGCCGCTTCCTGGGCCTCTGTGGCAGCTTCGCGCAACTCCAGCGTCAAGCGATCAACGGGAATGCCGGTCGCGTGCCCCACAAGAAGACGCGCCTCACCTACGGGATTGTCGACGGGGATGTCCTGCAACACGGTTACGGCACGTTTCACCAAGGCTGCGATGGTGCCTTTCACCCGTTCATCTCCGCCAGCGCAGTGGCTTGGGCGTCAGCCGTCAGTGCGTCGATGATTTCATCAAGGTCACCCTGCATGATCTGATCCAGCTTATAGAGCGTCAGGTTGATGCGGTGGTCGCTCATGCGGCCTTGCGGGAAATTGTAGGTGCGGATGCGTTCAGAGCGGTCACCGGAGCCAACTTGGCCTGCGCGATCAGCGGCGCGCTCATCGTCGATGCGCTGGCGTTCCAGATCAAACAGGCGGGTTTTTAACACCTGCATCGCAATCTCGCGGTTGCGGTGTTGGGATTTTTCCGAGCTGACCACAATGATGCCGGTGGGCAAGTGGCTGATGCGCACGGCGGAATCGGTGGTGTTCACGTGCTGACCACCAGAGCCTGAGGCGCGCATGGTGTCGATGCGGATGTCATTTGGGTCAATTTTCACGTCGACGTCTTCGGCTTCGGGCAATACCGCCACGGTGGCTGCCGAGGTGTGAATGCGTCCGCCGCTTTCAGTGGTGGGCACGCGCTGCACCCGATGCACGCCGGATTCGTATTTCATGCGGGCAAAAACGTTTTCGCCTTTGATATGCGCAACAACCTCTTTGACACCACCAAGCTCGGTGGCGTTCTCTTCAAGGATGTCGAGTTTCCAGCCGCGGTTTTCGGCGTAGCGCTGGTACATGCGCAGCAGGTCGCCAGCAAAGAGTGCCGCCTCATCGCCGCCGGTGCCGGGGCGGATTTCGAGAATGGCGGGGCGGGCGTCGGCGGCGTCTTTGGGCAACAAAGACAGCTGCAGGGCGTGTTCCGCTTCGGGCAGGGCGGTGCGAAGCTCTGGTAGCTCCTCTTCCGCCAGATCTTTCATGTCGGGATCAGCCAACATTTCCTCGGCTTCTTCGATGTCACTGAGCAGCTTTTGGTAGGCAAGAACTTGCTCTACCACGGGCTTGAGGTCGGAATACTCTTTGGCGAGCGCAGCAATATCGCCGCTGCCTTCGGCCATTTGCGCCTCAAGGAACTCAAAACGTTGGGTGATCTGATGCAGTCGTTCTATTGGTACCATGTCGCTAAGTGAGACAATACGCGGGTTTGGTCAAGGGCGCGGTTTGCGCTATACTGGGCTTATGCGACACCTGACCCTGATATTTGCTCTGCTGGCATCCTCCGCGACAGCTGATGGGATGATGAATGGTGTGCCGGTGGATTGTTATTGCACCGACAAACAAGGCCAGCGCATTGAGGTTGGCGAGACCATCTGTTTACAGGTGGATGGGCGCATGTTTATGGCGCAGTGTCAGATGTCATTGAACGTGCCAATGTGGCGGGAGATTTCGCCAGGCTGTTTGAGTTCAAGTTTGGACGCGCCGTTACAGAGCGTCGATCCAAGCCTCAACCCGGTTGGCGTTCACGCCAAAATCCTTGCGTCCAAATCGTGAGCGACCGTAGATTTTGAGCATGTCACCGTCTTGATAGGCGGTGGTGTAGTCCGGGTAGGCCATAAGTTTGGAGCGGGTCACATAGGTGACCATGCCATCTTCAACAGAGCCTGCAAGGACAGTGGTGCGTGGGGTGCCAACGGCCACCTGATGAAACCGGGCCAGGCCCTCGCGGCCGGACATTACCAACCGCCGCACGGAGTTTTCGTTGTCGCTGTTATGGTCGACCTTCGGTTCTTTGTGCCATTTGGCAAGATCGCTTGGTGCAACGCGCACATAGCCGGTAAAGCCAACGGCCAATACTATAATTAACCAGAGAAACGTCATTTTATGCACCTCACACTCACAGGCCGAAGCGCTGCGCCCCCATTTTAGAGATCATACGCTTGGGCAGGCCGAGTAGATCACTCGATGCCTGCAACCTAAGCGGCGGTTGTGTTGATTTCCAGAGGGGTGCGTACTAACGCCGCGTCCATCCCCAGAGACAGATCAGCTCCAAAGCAATATGCGCCCCTGCTATGGCGGTGGCGCCGGTGGTGTCAAATGGGGGAGAGACCTCCACCACGTCACCGCCGACAAGGTTTATGCCAGCAATGTCGCGCAGGATGATGCTGGCCTGACCGCTGGTCAATCCACCCCAGACCGGTGTGCCGGTGCCGGGCGCAAAAGCCGGGTCCAACCCGTCAATGTCAAAGGTCAGATAGGTCGGGTGGTCGCCAAGGATGTCGCGGATTTTTTGTGCTACGGCCACGGGACCGGTCTCATGCACTTCGCGCGCGTCAATGATGTTGAAGCCCAATGTGTCCGGGTTTTCGGTGCGGATGCCAACTTGCACGGAGCGCTTGGGGTCGATCAGACCGTCTTTGACGGCTTTGTAGAACATGGTGCCATGGTCGATGCGGTTGGGCTCGTCATCGGCCCAGGTGTCGGTGTGGGCGTCAAATTGCAACAGGCTCAGCGGGCCAAACTTCTCTGCATAGGCTTTGAGGATGGGGTAGGTGATGTAGTGATCGCCGCCCAAAGCAATGCTCGCCGCGCCGCCCGCGAGAATGTCGCGAATGTGATTGGTCAGCGCCTCGGGGAAGCCAGCCACACGGGCGTAGTCAAACGCCACATCGCCATAATCCACGATATTGAGGTCGCTCATCGGGTCGTAGCCCCAGCCGTAAGGCGGATCAAACGCTTGAATCGCACTGGCTTCGCGGATGGCGCGGGGGCCAAGGCGTGTGCCGGGGCGGTTGGTGACGGCTTGGTCAAAGGGGATGCCGGTCACGGCAATGTCCACGCCGGTTAGGTCTTTGGAATAACGACGGCGCAGGAAAGAGGTGGCCCCGCCAAAGGTGTTTTCAAAGCTCAGGCCACGTGGGTTGTCACGGGTGAAGGCCATATCAACTTGGGTTTTGGCATCTTCCAGAGCCATGGGCGTGTTCCTTCCTGCAGAATTTGATCAAATTTCGCAAATTCATCAGAAAGGTCAAGCCAGAAGGCGCGGTGCGGGCGATCTTATGCCAAGACCGCCCGCAAATTGCTTACAGAGGCTGCGCTGTTTCCACCAGACGGGCGAAGAAAGACGCGCCGATCGGGGAGATGTCGTCATTAAAATCGAACGCCGGGTGGTGAAGACCTGCGCCTTCGCCTGCGCCCAGGAAGAGGTAGGCGCCCGGACGGGCTTCAAGCATGTAGGAGAAATCCTCTGCGCCCATTTCCATGCCTTGGTCTGCGTTCACAGCCACATCACCAGCAATGTCACGCGCTACATCGGCGGCAAAGGCGGTTTGTGTTTCATGGTTCACGGTTGCGGGGTAGCCGATGTCGATGTCGAGCACGGCTTCGAGACCGTAGGCGGCGGCTGTGCCAGTGGTGATCTCGTTCAGGCGTTGATGAATCATCGCCTGCACCTCTTTGTCAAAGGTGCGAATGGTGCCGTTGATGAAGCCGCCATCGGGGATCACATTGTCGGCGGAGCCTGCGTGGATTTGGGTGACAGAGACAACACATTCGTTGCGGGTGTCGTGGTTGCGGCTGACGATGGTTTGGATGGCGTTGACCATGGCGACAGCGGCCACCACCGGATCAACAGTGTCCTGCGGATAAGCGCCATGGCCACCTTTGCCCTGTAGCTTGATGGTAAAACTGTCCACGGCGGCCATGATTGGGCCGGGGGTGGTGTGGAACTCGCCAAGCGGCAGGCCTGGCACGTTGTGGATGGCATAAACGTCCTTCACGCCAAAGGTGTCCATGACACCTTCTTCGACCATGACACCTGCACCGCCACCGTCTTCTTCAGCTGGCTGGAAGATCAGCGCGACACGGCCAGCGAACTTGCGAGTCTCCGTGAGGTATTTCGCGGCCCCCAAAAGCATGGTGGTGTGGCCGTCATGGCCGCAGGCGTGCATCTTGCCCTCGACTGTGCTCGCGTATTCGACGCCAGTGATTTCATCCATTGGCAGCGCGTCCATGTCGGCGCGCAGGCCTAGGGTGGGTCCGTCGCCTTGACCGTTGATGATCGCGACAACGCCAGATGTGGCGATGCCCTCGTGGATTTCATCGACGCCAAACTCTTTTAGGCGCTGCACCACAAAGGCGGCGGTCTCATGGCAATTGAACTCAAGTTCGGGGTGGGCGTGCAGGTGGCGACGCCAGCCCTTCATTTCGTCGGAAAAATCGGCAATACGGTTTACTACAGGCATGGGTGGACACCTTCTCTGAATGGTCGTTCAGTTAACATCAAAAGCAAATTCTGGAGCGCGACGCAATGGCCGAAGATCCCCTTATCCTCAATCCCAACGGCGGATTGCCGCGTCTTTTGGAAATTATGCGGCGTTTGCGCGATCCGGAGACCGGCTGTCCGTGGGATATTGAGCAGGATTTTGCGACCATCGCGCCCTACACCATCGAAGAGGCCTATGAGGTTGCCGATGCCATTGAGCGTGAGGCGTGGGATGAGCTGAAGGGCGAGCTGGGCGATTTGTTGTTTCAGTCGGTGTTTCATGCGCAGATGGCCAGCGAGCGGGGCTTGTTCACCTTTGACGAGGTGGCGGACACGATGTCGGACAAGATGGTCGCGCGTCATCCACATGTGTTTGGCGAGGAGAGCCGGGAAAAGTCCGCTGAGCAACAAACCCGCGATTGGGAAGCCGTGAAAGCGGCCGAGCGGGCAGGGAAGGCGCAGCAAGGCACGTTGGATGGCGTGGCTTTGGGATTGCCTGCCTTGTTGCGCGCGGTGAAGTTGCAAAACCGGGCGGCACGCGTGGGGTTTGACTGGCCGGATATCTCGCAGGTGGTCGACAAGATTGTTGAGGAGGCCGGCGAGCTGGCCGAGGCCCGAGACAAGCTGACGCAGGCAGAGGTTGAGGAAGAGTTTGGCGACATGTTGTTTGTGATTGCCAACCTGGCGCGGCATCTGAAGATCGAGCCTGAGGCAGCCTTGCGGGCCACAAATGCCAAGTTTGTCAGGCGGTTTGAGGGGGTCGAGGCCAAGCTCAACGCACGTGGGAAGACACCCCAAGAGAGTGATTTGGAAGAGATGGATGCGCTGTGGGATGAGGTCAAGGTTGAGGAAAAGGCACGCAAAACCAATCCTGAATAAAATATTCAGGTATTGACCTGATTAAAAAACTCGGATTAAAGGTGCGTCATCGAAACCGTTCCACCGTGAGTGATGACATGACCAAATTTCTTTCCACGTCGATCTTCTTTACAGCCGCTGCAGCCGTCGCCGCGCCAGTTCTGGCTGATGAAGTCAACGTATATTCCTACCGCCAGCCTGAGCTGATCAAGCCGCTGACCGATGCCTTCACCGCCGAAACCGGCATCAAAGTGAACGTGGCTTACCTGAAAAAAGGCATGATCGAGCGTCTGGAAGCTGAGGGCGACCGTTCGCCTGCGGACATGGTTCTGACCGTGGACATCTCCCGTCTGGCTGGTGTTGTGAATGCGGGTCTGACTCAGCCGGTTGTCAGCGAAAGCATCAACGCAAACGTGCCCGCGCAGTACCGTGACCCAGAGAACCACTGGTTTGGTCTGACCACCCGTGCACGTATCGTTTATGCCTCCAAAGACCGCGTCGCAGACGGCGAAGTTACCACTTACGAAGATCTGGCAGATCCAAAGTGGGCAGGCCGCATCTGCACCCGTTCCGGCACCAACGCCTATAACGTGGCACTAACCTCCGCCATGATCGAGCACCACGGTGAAGAAGGTGCCAAAACTTGGCTAGAAGGCGTAAAAGCCAACCTCGCACGTAAGCCACAGGGCAACGACCGCGCACAGGTGAAAGCGATCTGGGCTGGCGAATGTGACATCTCCGTGGGCAACACCTACTACATGGGCAAAATGCTGTCTGACGAAGAGCAAAAAGAATGGGCCGACAGCGTGCGCATCGTGTTCCCGACTTTCGAGAACGCAGGCACCCACGTGAACGTGTCTGGCGTGGCGCTGACCAAAGCCGCACCAAACAAAGAAAACGCCATCAAGATGATGGAATTCCTGGCCTCTCCGAAAGCGCAGGAAATCTACGCCAAAGCCAACTACGAGTACCCGATTGCACCAGGCACCGAAGCCGACGCGCTGGTTCAAGGCTGGGGTGAGTTCACTGCAGATGACGTGAACCTGATGACCCTTGCTGGTCACCGTTCCCAGGCACTGAAAATCACCGAGCAGGTTGATTTTGACGGCTAAACCAGCTGTTGAGTGAGACGAGAGAGGCGGCCTTTGGGCCGCCTTTTTTACGTTTGCAGAGAACGTCCGTTTTCGTGGTGCAAACGCTCAGAGGATTTCGAGCGAGTTATCAAAACTCCACCCTTGTGCTTTCAACAAAGTCCGTTTTGGTTACCGGAGCTGGTAGTAAAAAGGTACACGGTATGCCCAGACGGACGATCAAAGACACGGATAAGTCTCGTAATATTCAAGTTGAGGTCACAGGTGAGCTGAGCCTGGACGCCATGGAGGAGGTCTTGAGCGGCGCGGCTTCGGTGCTGGGGCTGACCATGTCACATATCACCACATTGAGCCGCAAAAAGTACCCCAACAACCGGCATTGGCATTTCAAAGAAGACCTCAAGGCCAAAGGCAATTTGGATGTGACCTATTGGCCTGCGGGACCGTTGTTTTGGGTCACCATCAGGAATTATGAACCTGATTGGGTTCATCGGTCGGGGGAGAGGTTGGCGTCGTTGATGGAAGAGTGGTTGGCGGAGGTATGACTGTGCGGTTTCGGTCATTGGTCAAGCAGGCTTGTCCCATAGCGTGTTTCCAGCGCTAACGCGGGAGAACCAAACTCAGCAGAAGCCTCTAGTCTGGTGAAAAGCTGGGGTGAGTTCACCGCTGATGACGTGAACCTGATGACCCTTGCCGGTCACCGCTCCCAGGCACTGAAAATCACCGAGCAGGTTGATTTCGACGGCTAAATTGGCTGTCGCGTGAGACGAGAAAGGCGGTCCTTGGGCCGCCTTTTTTTGCTAAAGTTCTCGCCACGCCAGAATCGCCGAAACGACATGAATTAACAAGACAAGCAGAACGGCCAATGGAATGCCTAGACCCGCTGCCGCTGTAACCTTTTCAATCCAATAGGTTAGCGGCGTAGTGGGTTCCCAAATGATCCCACCACCATACTTCTTCACATATAGAAAAAGAGGTCGCCTTCTCGCTTTGAATCGATTGCGCCCCATAAAGACGGTAATATGAGACGCATTAGCCATCCCATGGCGACTGTTGGTAGCAGTAACAGCACTCCGGCCCACCACGCAGCAGAGTATTTTTGAAACTCGTAGTCTGTGAAAAACTGACAAAACAATACGAGTTTGAGAGTACGCTTATAGCGTAAGATGGATTTTATCTTTCGCTTCATCCAAATAATGGGATGAAACATGCGCAGTAAAAACTCTCTCCGAGTGATCTCGTTTCGCGGCAAATGTTGTGGCTCCAAATTTTTTTTCACCTTTTAGGTGTTGTCCTCTAGATAAGGTCGCAATCAAAAAAATCAAATGATCCTAAGCCGTTGTCTGTGACGCCCTTTTACGGACGCTAGGCTAATCAAACGCTCGTCTAAATCGTAGATGCAGCGACACACAAGGCAATGCGTCACTTGGGATTGTCGCCCAGAATCACTGCAACCGCGCCCGCAGCACGCGCAGCATGTTCTCACCCATGACTTTGCGGATTTGCGCTTCGCTCAACCCCGCGTCCATCAGCGCTTGGGTCAGGGCAGCCAGTTCTGATGTGTCAAACGCCGTGCCCACGGAGCCGTCAAAATCCGAGCCCAACGACACGTGGTTTTCCCCCAAGAGGTCCACCGCCGCTTTCACGGTTTTGGCCACGCCCGCCGGGCTGTCGTCACAGGTCACGTCGGCCCAATAGCCGATGCCCACCACGCCGCCACCCTGGTCCATGCCGTTTTGCACAATCGCCTGCATCAGTGCGTCCTCGTAGTTCCTTTTGACCGGACAGTTGCCGTAGATACCGGTGTGGCTGACAATCATCGGCATGTTGGTCATCTCGATCACCTCGCGCGCCACTTGCGGGCTGGAGTGGGCCACGTCGATCACCAGATTGCGCGCTTCCACCGCTTTCACCACCTCGCGGCCAAAGTCGGTCAGACCTTTGTTGCCAATGCCATGCAGCGAGCCACCAAGCGCGTTGTCAAAGAAGTGCTGCAGGCCAATCACTCGGTAGCCGAGGTCTTGTAGTTTTTGCAGGTTGTCGAGGTTGCCTTCCAGCGGGTGGGCGCCCTCGATGCCCAACATGCCGGCGACCACGGTTTTGCCCGCTGCGCGGTCGGCCAGCACAGCGTCCAGCTCGGCCTTGGTGCGCACGATGCGCAGTTTGCCCTCTGATTCAGCTTCGGCTTTGTGCAGGCGCTCGGCCTGATAGACCGCGCGCTCAAAGATCGAATTCCATGTGCGGGGCGGCCACATCTGGCCCACGGCCAAAAGCGTGATGTTGTCGCGCGCGTCCGCCGTGTTGGAATCGTAGTTCTGCCCAGCAGGGGATTTGGTCACGGCGGTGAAGACCTGCACCGCAACGTTGCCTTCGATCAGGCGCGGCAGGTCGACCTGGCCGCGATTGGCCAGTTCCAGCGGGTCGCGTTTCCACAAAAGGGTGTCGGCGTGCCAGTCACCCACGGTGAGGCTGGCGTGCAAAGCCTGTGCCGCGTCACTAACCTCATAGGGATTGTGGTCTTTCAAGGTGTTGCGTGATTTTTCCACGTGTCCCGGTGCAACAATCAAAAAGGCAGCCACAGCAACAGTCACAATGAGCAGCAACCGGCCCAACCATTTTCCCAAAGTGCGCATGATCTCTCCCCTAAAACGTGTGTTTGGCCGCAGCCTAGGGAGGGAGACGGGTTTGTCAAAGCCTGACGTGACGAGAACACGCCGAAGGCAAACGGAATTTTGCGTTTTGAGAATTCGCCGAGGAGTGACACACTTCGCACATTCGTTGATGTGAAAAGGGTTTGCTATGATTATCAAAAATTTGGTCGCGGCTGTTTTGGCTGTCTCAGTGGGCATGTTTGCGGCCGACACGGCCTTCGCAAAAGACAAAGGTGGCCAGGGCAACAGCAAGAAGGTGAAGATCGACAAGCCGGGGAAAGGGAACGGCAACGGCAAAGCCATCCCGCCCGGGCAGATCAAACGCTACACCCGAGGCGCCAAACTGCCTACGGATTTGAAGTGGGACGACATTGGAGATTTGGCTGACTGGAACCTAAAAGCGCCGGGTAAGGGCAACCGCTATATTCGTGTGGATGATGAGATCCTTGAAGTCACCGAAGATATGTCCACCGTGGTGGATGCGGTCGGAATAGTCGGGGATCTGCTGAAATAAGGCGCGGCCTTACATGCGCACGCAGTTGATTGGCGCTTTGTCAGCCGACAGGATCATGTAGTTTTCAGAGGTGAACGTGACCTTTGCGCTGGCATCGCTGCCGTCCAGAAGGGCTTGGCGTAGCGTTTCGGCATGTTCGCTGCGACGGGCGTCCTGACCGTCGATTGTCAGTTTGCTGACGTAGGCAGAGACCGGCGTGTCGCTGAGCGTGCCGTTGATCAGCTGATAGTCTGATCGGTAGCGGGCTTGGGCACTGACTTCTTGGTCCAACCCGAGGAAGTCGATATTTACCAAGGCATCCAGTCGCCCATTCTCTGAGAATGTCACATTAGACACCGCCTCGTTGTCGGCGGTGTTGCGCACGCAGGTCCAGGTGCCGGAGATAGATTGCGCGGAGGCCAAGGGGGCGGTGCAGAGCATCAGCGCAGCAGCAACAAAAGCGACTTTCATAGGAGGTCTCCCTTTGGACAACATACGCACATTCAGCGCAGACACAATTTTCATAAAGCCTAGTGCAGGCCGCAATGCGCATCAATCGTTGAGTGTGATTGTTTTGGCGTCGGATGCGGGGGTATGGTGGCGGGAGGAAAAGGCTAAGAGGCGGAAATGGCGCAGGTTTTGATTGTCTATCACTCCCGCACTGGGGGCAGCCAGCAGATGGCGGAGGCGGCGCTTGCGGCGGCACAGGCGGAGGGGGATGCGCGGTTGTTGCGGGTTGAGGAGGCGCAGCCTGAAGACATCCTCGCCGCAGATGGCTACCTGTTTTGTGCCCCGGAGAACCTTGCCGCGCTATCAGGTGCGATGAAGGAGTTTTTCGATCGCTGCTATTATCCGGTGTTGGGGCAGATCGAGGGGCGGCCCTATGCGCAGATGATCTGCGCCGGATCAGACGGCGCGGGCGCCGCGCGGCAATTGGAGCGGATTGCGACGGGGTGGCGATTGAAGGAAGTACAGCCGCCGCTGATTGTCTGCACCCATGCGCAGACACAGGAGGAGATTTTGGCGGAGAAGGTGATTGAGGCTGCAGATTTGGCGCGTTGTGCCGAATTGGGGGCTGCGCTGGGTGCCGGATTGGCAATGGGGGTGTTTTGAGCCCTAAAGCACCAAGGACAGTGCCAGATAGCTGGCCATGCCAAACAGAGAGACCAGGCTAACGCTCATAAAGATGCCACGCAGACCGTCTTTGCCGCTGAGATAAGAATAGGCATGGCCGAGGCGGCCCACCGCAAATCCAATCATCCAGATGAAGGCCAGGCTTTCTGTGGGGGAAATCAGCATCATCGCCGGGGCAAGCACCGCGAAGTAGAGGGTGTTCTCGGACGCGTTGCTATGGGCGTCATGGTGGCGCTTCACCTCTCGCACCCCTATTGGGTCGGCATCCGTTTCCAGCTTACCTGCTTTGGTCCATTCTTCGGGGGTGGCCTGTAGGCCAAATTTGAGACGGGTGAGCTCGGTGCTGGTCATCAGCCAGACATGGTTGGCGAGCAACATCACGGCACTGAGGGTGAGCGCGATCAGAAGGGATTTGGACGGCAAAGCTGGTACGGCTGGCATGATACCGAGCAACCAGTTTAACAGGACAGCCGCTGCGATCAGAGCAAAGGGATAAGCAATGATGATGCGTCGAACACGCCGCACGCGATTGGGGTCTATTCCTGTCTCGGTCACGCTATATTCCTTCCATCCTCACCTTTGAGTTGTGAAATACATGGGTTCATTCAATCCAGATAGCAAGTGGTGGGGGCGGCCAGCGCATTTAGCCTTGCTTTTGTGCGTAGGATTTTTGTGCCTGTTGGATGTCTGCTTCGTGCTCAACCGCCCAGTTGGCCAACCCAGTGATGTGGACCAAAAGCGAGTGCCCCAAAGGGGTGAGGCTGTACTCCACCGAGGGTGGACGGGTGTCAAAGACTTCGCGGTGCACCAAGCCGTCGCGCTCCAGGCCACGCAGGGTGACGGTCAACATGCGTTGCGAAATGCCCGCTACGGCGCGTAGCAGCGCACGGAACCGTTCCGGCCCACGGCCCAGTCGCAGTACCACCAATACGCTCCATTTGTCCCCAACCCGATCCAGAACATCGCGCACCGGGCAGGTGCCGCTGAAGTCATTTGCAACCCAGGCATCCACACCGTCGTTCATCTCCTGAATGTCGGAGGGGGTTACTTCTGTGTGCCTATCCAATGAATTAGTGCCTCCTTTTGGTGTCAATCCAAGTCTCCTAAGTGTGGTTCTCAACAGTAACTACCATACCATGGAGAACCACTATGAACCAGACCGTTGCTATTTTTGGCGCCACCGGGGCACAAGGCGCCCCCGTTGTGCAGGAAGCGCTTGCCAAAGGATTGACTGTCCGCGCCGTGGCGCGCGATGTTGCCAAAATCTCGGAAATGCACAGCGAAGCGCAGGCTTATTCTGCGACTTTAGATGATGTTGATTCCATCGCCCGGGCTCTGGACGGCGTGGACGCTGCCTTCCTGCACTTGCCAGCGCCAGCCACACCACAAGACCCACAAACATGGATGACCGCGTTTTTCACTGCGGCCCATCAAGTTGGGCTGCCCCTGTTGGTGTTCACAACCGGCGGCACGTCAGGCGCACGTTATCCATCCTCTATGATGATTGACGCCACCACGGGCGGCATGATGGCGGTTTTGAAAAGCGGCATTCCTTCGATTGTGCTGCAGCCCACCATCTATCTGGAAAACCTATTGCCCGGGTTCCTGACACCACAGCTGAAATCCGAAGGTGTTCTGGCCTATCCGCCACTGCCAGACACAATGAAAGTCACTTGGACCTCGCATTTTGACCAGGCCCGCGTGGCGGTGGCGGCATTGACCCGTCCTGATCTGGCGGGGCAACACTTTGAAATTGGCACGCCTAATCCGCTGACCGGTGGGCAATTGGCCGCGCTGTTGTCTGGTTGGGTGGATCGTCCGGTGTCTTTTGCGCCTCAGACTCCTGAAGAATTGGGTGCGCAGGTGGCGGAAGCCTTTGGCAATCCAGGCATGGGGCACATGCTGACCGACATGTATGGCGCTTTGGCCAAAATGGGCGATGACGACATGTGCATTGATACGCGGCAAGTTGAGGAGATCTTTGGTGTCACCCTGTCAACTGTCGAAGAGCACATCAAAAGCTGGGGTAGCGGCCTAAGAAAAAGGGCCGGGGAGTTTTCCCCGGCCCTTTATCACGCAATTTGGTTGGTGGCGTTATTCCATCGCCTCAAGCTCGTCGATCATCGACGAAATCATGCTCAGGCCTTTGTCCCAGAATTTGGGATCGGAGGCATCCAGACCAAAGGGTGCCAGCAATTCGGAGTGGTGCTTGGAGCCGCCCGCTTTGAGCATTTCGAAGTACTTGTCCTCAAAGCCTTCGTCGCCCTCGGCGTAGACCGCATAGAGCGCGTTTACGAGGCCGTCGCCAAAGGCATAGGCGTAGACGTAGAACGGTGAGTGCACAAAGTGCGGGATGTAGGCCCAGAAGGTTTCATACCCGTCCATGTATTCAAAGGCTTCGCCAAGGCTTTCAGCCTGTACCGACATCCATAGTGCGTTGATGTCTTCTGGTGTCAGCTCACTTTCGCGACGGGCGGCGTGTAATTTGCACTCAAAATCGTAGAACGCGATTTGGCGCACCACGGTGTTGATCATGTCCTCAACTTTGCCCGCGAGCAGGATTTTGCGCTGCTCCTGGGTTTCGGCCTTGTCCAGCATGGCGCGGAAGGTGAGCATTTCGCCAAACACAGAGGCGGTTTCTGCCAAAGTCAGCGGCGTGGAGGACAACATCTCACCTTGGTCTGCTGCCAGAACTTGATGCACGCCGTGGCCCAGCTCATGCGCCAAGGTCATCACGTCGCGGGGTTTGCCAAGGTAGTTCAGCATCACATAGGGGTGCACGTTGGTCACAGTGGGGTGGGCAAAAGCGCCGGGGGCTTTGCCGGGTTTCACGCCGGCGTCGATCCAACCTTTGGTGAAGAATGGCTCGGCTAGTTCGCCCATGCGCGGATCAAAGGTGGTGTAGGCGTCCATCACGGTTTTTTGGGCGGTGTCCCAATCCACGGTGGTGGGGTCTTCCATTGGCAGCGGCGCGTTGCGGTCCCAGACCTGCATCACGTCCAGCCCCAGCCATTTGCGCTTTAACTCGTAATAGCGGTGGCTGAGCTTGGGGTAGGCGGCCACTACGGCGTCGCGCAGAGCCTCGACCACTTCAGGTTCCACATCGTTGGAGAGGTGACGCCCGGTTTGCGCCGTGGGCATGTTGCGCCAGCGGTCGACAACTTCTTTTTCCTTGGCGGCAGTGTTGTGCACGCGGGAGAATATTTTCACGTTTTCGCCCAGCACCCGAGCCACTTCGCGGGCGGCAGTTTCGCGTTTGGCGCGGTCTGGATCGGTCAGGAAGTTGAGTGTGCCTTCGATGTTGAGCTCTTCGCCTTCAATGTCAAAGGTCAGGCCCGCGATGGTCTCGTCAAACAAGCGCTCCCAAGCGTCACCCACCACGCCAAGATCGTGCAGGAACTTTTCTAACTCATCGGAAAGCTGGTGCGGCTTCATTGCGCGGATGCGGCGGAAGACCGGCTCATATCGGGCTAGGTCGGCATTTTCTGCAAAGGCGGCAGAGAGCTTGTCATCTTCGAGGCGGTTCAGTTCCAGCGTGAAAAACACCAGCGGCGTCGAGAAGTTTGTCAATTTCTCCTGCATGTTGGCCATGAATTGCGCGCGCTCGGCATCGGTGGTGAGTTGGTAATAACGCAGACCGGCGTAAGACATGATGCGGCCCGACACCTGCGAAATTTTCTCATTGCGCTGCACGCAGGTCAGCAGATCAGCGGCGGAGAGATCGGTCAACTTGCCTTCGTAGTCATTTGCAAAGGCGGCACATTCGCCTTCGAGCCACTCAAGGTCAGCTTTCAGTTCGGGGGCATCGTCGCCGGTATAAAGATCGCTCAGATCCCACTCTGGCAGGTCGCCAAAGGCATTGGCTCCGGAGGAGGTGTTGGCATCGCGGACGGGGAAGGGAAGGTTCAGCATGGAAGCGGCCTTTGTTCAGAAATCTGTTGTGGATCAGATAGGCAGAGGCAGGGGGAAGGTTCAAGAGGGGGTTGCGCTCCGAAGCGCGGCGCAGGAGCATGGTGGCAAGTCAAAGACGGAGGATCATATGCGGTTTGTGCGGTATGGCGAGCGCGGTGCGGAAAAGCCCGGCGTTTTGGATAAGGCAGGTCAGGTGCGGGATTTGTCCAGAGTGGTGACGGATTTGGCCGGTGACGTGCTGGCGGACTTGCCGGAAGTGGATCCGGAAAGCCTGCCTCTGGCGGAAGGCGATCTGCGGTTGGGCGCACCGGTCGGGCAGGTGGGCAAGTACCTGTGTATTGGTCTGAACTATTCCGATCATGCGGCAGAGGCCGGGATGGACATTCCCAAAGAGCCCATCCTGTTTATGAAAGCCACCAGCGCCATTGTTGGCCCGGATGATCCGGTGATCCTGCCGCGTGGGTCCGAGAAAGGCGACTGGGAGGTGGAACTGGCCGTGGTGATTGGCAAGGCGGCAAAATATGTCTCCAAAGACGACGCGCTGAGCCATGTGGCGGGGTACACCATTGCCAATGACGTGTCAGAGCGCAGTTTGCAAATTGAGCGCGGCGGTCAGTGGACCAAAGGCAAAAGCTGCGACAGCTTTGGACCGCTGGGGCCATGGCTGGTGACTCCGGATGAGCTGGGCGACGTGCAGGACCTTGCGTTGACGCTGGACCACAATGGGGAGCGGGTGCAGACCGGCTCCACGGCGTCGATGGTGTTCGGCGTGGCGGAAGTTATTTCGTATCTCAGTGAGATGATGACGCTGCATCCTGGCGATGTGATTGCCACCGGCACGCCGCCGGGTGTGGGCATGGGGTTCAAGCCGCCGCGCTTTTTACAAGCGGGAGATGTGATGGAGTTGAGCATCGAAGGTTTGGGCAAGCAGCGTCAGCGCGTGATGCGCGACGGATAAAGTAGAAGGGGTGAGGGGCCACCCCCTCACACTCCCCGGGATATTTCCGGACTATGAGCGTTGCGGGCGGTGTTTGTCATAAAACGCAACGCAGGCGTCAAAAATGTGGATGCGGGTCTCTGGCACCTCCATCATCACCTCGTGTTCGCCGGCTTGAATGAGGTCCAGCGTGCCATTGGGCCAGCGGGCCATTCGGTTGTGGACTTCGCCCGTGTGCACAATGCGCTCGTCGGTGCCGAGGAAAGTCAGGCAGGGGATATCAGGTGACGGTAGGGCGCGCAGGTCTTTGCACTCTTTGAGCGCCTCATAAACCCAATTGATCGCAGGGCCGGCGAGAGCGAGATCTGGCTGTTCTGTCATCTGGCGCTGCATGTAGGCGTACATGTCGGGGTCTTTGGTCAGCGTGTTGTCGTCAAACGGTTGATCCAAAACCAAGGTCACCGGAGAGGTCATGGGAGACAGCCGCCCACCAAATCCAAAGGGCTGGCTTATCGCGCCAATTGTCCAAGCTGCAGTGCGCAGGTGCGGAGCCAAGCCAATGCCCCACATCGGGGCGGAGAAAGACGCGGATTTCACCGGCAGGCCTTCATGCAATGCACGCAGACCAATGCAGCCACCCATCGAGTGGCCCAGCAGGTGCCAGGGCTGCGGCAGGTTTAGGTCTTTTAGTGCAGCCAACACGGTGGCGACGTCGCGCTGAAAATCCGCAAAAGTCTCGACATAGCCAACATAGCGCGGCTCCACCATGCGATCTGCCAGCCCTTGGCCACGCCAATCAATGGCAATCATCGCGTAGCCGCGCGCTGTAAAATCTGCGGCGGCACGGCCGTATTTTTCCACATATTCCGTGCGGCCCGGAAACAGCAGCACCGTCCCCTTAGCCGGGCCCTTGGCGTGATCCAAGGGCCAGTGGGCAAAGCGCAGGCGCACCCCGTCATCCGCCGTCACCCAGTAAGCCTGCGCCTCTGGGCCTTCGGCAACGTCGTGATAAAAAGGCGCGCTCTGCAAGGTCATCAGGCCAGCACGCCGCCGAGCTTCATCGCAGCGCCCATGTCGCCGTCAATTGCCAGTTTGCCAGACATAAACGCCGCGGTTGGGTTCAGCTCACCATCGAGAATCGACTGAAAAGTGTCTGCGTCTGCGGTCATGGTCACGTCGGTTTCATCGTCGCCAGCGCGCACGCCGTCTGCGTCGATGATGATTGCGCCTTCGCCTTCGATGGCAAATTTGGCAGAGCCATCAAAGGCTTCGCCGCCAAGTTTCTCGGTCAGGGCTGCCACTGCGGCGGAAATGATATCGCTCATCTGCTTGATCCTTCAAATTCTTGTGCACATGTTGGGAATCACACGCACACGGGCTACATTGATTTACGTTATGGTCAACTTACGACATCTTCTCAAACCTACCGTTGCGGCATTTGTGCTGTGTGTCACGGCATTTCAACCATCAGTTGCGATTTCTCAGCAAAACGACGCGGCTGAGATTGTGGCGGACAGCGAATTGTCGCGCATGATGGCGGAGCTGGCGGTGGCGGATGCCGCGCGGGCTGAACAATTGGCCGGGCAAATTCGTCACCTATGGGATGCCTCCGGGTCTCCCTCTGCGGATTTCCTACTGCGGCGCACGCGCAAAGCCATCGAGGTCTCTGAGATGGAGGCTGCGGTGGAGCACGCCACGGCGCTGGTGGATCACGCGCCGGAGTTTGCCCAGGGTTGGGCAGAGCGCGCACGGGCCTATTATGCATTGGACCTTTATGGGCCTGCTTTGAGTGATTTGGAGCAGGTGATTGCGCTCAACCCGACGCATTTTGATGCGGTGATGGGATTGGCCATCATGCTGGACGAGATTGGCAAACCGGAAGATGCCTATGAGGCCTATCAGCAGGTGCAGGCTATACATCCCCATCAGGCGGGCCTAACAGAAGCTTTGGAGCGACTCGCGCCGCTGGTGCGCGGGCAGGATCTCTGAGCCATAACTTTTAGCCAGACGGGGCAAACAGATGGCCGATTATCGGCAGATCACGGCGGTGTTGGGGCCCACCAATACAGGCAAAACACATTATGCCATCGAACGGATGCTGGGCTATCGCACAGGGGTGATTGGCCTGCCGCTGCGGCTTTTGGCGCGCGAGGTGTATGATCGCATCGTGGCCGCACGTGGACCATCCGTGGTGGCACTGGTGACTGGCGAAGAGCGCATTGTGCCGCCGCGCGCCCAGTATTGGGTGGCCACGGTTGAGGCGATGCCCGAGGGGCTGGGCGCGGATTTTGTTGCGATTGATGAAATCCAACTTTGTGCCGATCCGGAACGCGGCCATGTGTTCACGGACCGGCTTTTGCGGATGCGCGGCACACATGAGACATTGTTTTTGGGCAGCGATACCATGCGCGGCACCATTGCGGCGTTGGTGCCGGAGGCGCAGTTCATGCGGCGGGAACGCATGTCGACCTTGAGCTACTCTGGCAGTCGCAAGATCAGCCGGATGCAGCCCCGGTCCGCGATTGTTGGATTTTCGGTTGATAATGTCTACGCGATTGCCGAGTTGATCCGCCGCCAGAAAGGTGGGGCTGCTGTTGTGATGGGGGCTTTGTCACCACGCACGCGCAATGCCCAAGTTGAGCTATACCAGAACGGCGATGTGGACTTCCTTGTCGCCACGGACGCCATTGGTATGGGGCTCAATCTCGATATTGACCATGTGGCCTTTGCCTCCACCACCAAGTTTGACGGACGGCGCATGCGGCCGCTCGCCCCCAACGAGTTGGCGCAGATTGCCGGGCGGGCCGGACGTGGCATGAGCCACGGCACCTTTGGGGTGACCGGTGAAGCCCGGCCCATGGATGAGGGCGTGGCCGAAGCGATTATGGAGCATCGGTTTACACCGGTGCGCAAAGTGAACTGGCGCAATCCGGCGTTGCAGTTTGGCACCGTGAATGCCTTGATCCGCTCCCTTGAGACCAACTCAGATGACGACCTCTTGGTGAAAGCCCGCGAAGCTGACGACCTTCGGGCATTAAAAACCGTGGCGGCAGAGGCCGAGATACAGGCCCGAGCCAGTGACGGGCTTTCGGTGAAGTTGTTGTGGGACGTGTGCCGCATCCCGGATTTTCGCGGCATCAGCCATGCGGAACATGCTCAGATGATCGAAAACATCTTTGGGTTTCTGCATCAGAGCGGCACCGTGCCCGATGATTGGTTGGCGCGGCAGGTGAAACGTCTGGATCGTGCTGATGGGGACATCGACACATTGTCGAAACGTCTGGCCTTTATCCGCACGTGGACATATGTCGCACAACGTAAAAACTGGGTAAGTGACGAAAACCATTGGCGTGGCGAGACCCGCGCGGTAGAAGATCGCCTATCAGATGCTCTGCATGAGCGTCTAACGCAAAGATTTGTGGATCGGCGCACATCGGTTTTGATGCGCCGGCTCAAACAGAAGGAGGCCCTTTTGGCCGAAGTGAATGATAAAGGTGAGGTGACCGTCGAAGGTGAATTCGTGGGTCGTCTTGAAGGGTTCCGTTTTATTGCGGACAAAGAAGCCAGCGGACAGGAAGCCAAGACGCTGCAATCAGCGGGCTTGCAGGCGTTGGCGCCGCAGTTCCATTTGCGCGCGGATCGGTTTTATAACGCGCCGGATACGGAAATCGACTTCACCGAGCAGGGTGGCCTCATGTGGGGTGAACACGCGGTAGGCAAATTGGTTGCCGGTGCAGAGCCTATGAAGCCGATGATCGATGTTTTTGTCGACGAGGAAGCTGGAGCCGATGTGGCGCAAAAGGTGGAACGCCGCCTGCAGCACTTCATTGATCGCAAAGTTGCGGCCCTGTTTGAGCCTCTGCTGAACCTGGCCAAAGACGAAGAGCTGACCGGTCTTGCACGGGGCTTTGCCTTCCGTATGGCTGAGAACCTTGGCATCATCCCACGTGGTGATGTGGCCGCAGAGGTGAAAGAACTTGATCAGGATGCGCGCGGCACATTGCGCAAACATGGCATCCGTTTTGGTCAGTTCACCATCTTCATGCCGTTGCTGCTGAAACCCGCGCCGACCCGTTTGCGTTTGGTGCTGTGGTCGCTGGCACAAGGGTTGCAGGATTTTCCAGAATCCCCACCTCCCGGTCTGGTGACCGTGCCAACCATCAAAGATGCGCCGCGCGGCTACTACGCCATGGCGGGCTATCGCGCTGCTGGTGAACGGGCGATCCGCATTGACATGCTGGAGCGACTGGCAGATATGCTGCGCGCCGAAGACAGCCGTGGTGGGTTTGAAGCCAAAGCCGACATGTTGTCGATCACCGGTATGACGCTGGAGCAGTTTGCAGACCTGATGCAGGGGCTTGGCTACGCCGCTGAAAAAGCTGAGCGTCCAAAAGTGAAAGCTGCGCCTGCAGCTGCGCCGACAGACAAACCTGCTCAAGCTGAGGCACCCGAAGTGCCTGTTGCCGAAGAATCCTCTGCGGGAGCAGGGGCTGAGACAGCTGAAGCACCGGTTGTTGAAGATGTGCCTGCGCAAGCGGAGGCCTCTGAGGCTGAAACTGGCTCCGCGGAAGAGGCACCGGCAGAACCGGAAGTGGAAGTGTTCTACACCTTCACGTGGTCTGGCCGTCAAGGTGGCAACCGCAACCAGCAACGCCGCGGTGGTGGCCAAGGTCAAGGCGGCCAAGGCCGTAACGACCGTCAAGGCGACAAGCCGCGCGGCAAAGGTGGCAAGCCCAAGGGCAAAGGCCCGCGTCGCGACAACGGTCCAAAACAATTCCAGGCCCGTCCTCCGAAAAAGGAGAAGGCGATTGATCCGGACAACCCCTTTGCTGCGGCACTTATGGGGCTGAAAGACAAAGGCTGAGCGCGTGAGCGCCCAGTCTAACCACACTCCGTCAGCCAAACTACGGGCAGACAAATGGCTTTGGCAGGCGCGGTTCTTTAAGACCCGTGGCCTGTCGGCCAAAGTCATCACTGGCGGACATCTTCGTGTAAATGGTCAAAAGATTGCAAAAGCCAGTCATGGTGTGACAATTGGTGACGTTTTGACGTTCCCGCAGGCCAAACACGTGCGGGTGATCAAGGTGGCTGCGCTTGGCAAAAGACGTGGTCCAGCACCAGAAGCGCAAACATTATATGAGGATTTGACGCCTGAGGAGAAACCTGTTCCGCGCGGCCCCGGCTCGGACGGAAAAGGGCGTCCAACCAAACGGGATCGGCGCAATCTCAATCTTATGAAGTCTTCCCGGCTTGAAGATTGAGCCGTGCTGATTTAGGCAGTTCGTCAAAGCTGATGTGAAAGACCTGAGCCATGACCTACGTCGTTACTGAAAACTGCGTCGCCTGCAAATACACCGACTGTGTCGAAGTCTGCCCGGTGGACTGTTTCTATGAGGGCGAAAACTTCCTTGTGATCCATCCTGATGAATGCATCGATTGTGGTGTGTGTGAACCGGAATGCCCTGCGGATGCGATCCGTCCGGACACCGAGCCAGACATGGAGAAATGGGTTGAGTTCAACCGGAAGTATTCCGAGCTGTGGCCCGTCATCATCACCAAGAAAGATCAATTGCCCGAAGCCGAAGAGCGGGACGGCGAAAGTGGCAAGATGGAGAAATATTTCTCCGAAGCACCAGGCGAAGGCGGGTAAGCTACCTGCATCAGCTGATTCGGTCTGAAAATGGGACAAGACTGCTGTCTAAGCTGCACATCTTGGCCTTAAGAGGCTGAAAACAGAACGCAAAACACCTTTTGAGGCGCGCCGCGCTTTAAAGGAGGTGTTTTTTGTGTTATATATGGTCACAGAAGACATAACTGCCTGAGAGCCATCCCCGCAAACGCTGAGGGTGGCTTTTTCTACCAGAGGACATTCCGCATTGGGAAACACCCTTTCCCGAGCGAAAATTTGTCGTCTGGCATGATGGGGGCTCACAAAGGAAGTACTGCATGAGCAAATCCAAGAAAAACGAGTTCAGCCCAAACGAATTTGTTGTCTATCCGGCACATGGCGTGGGGCAAATTATTTCCATCGAAGAGCAGGAAGTTGCCGGGATGCAGCTGGAGCTTTTTGTGATCTCGTTTGAAAAAGACAAGATGACCTTGCGGGTGCCAACCAACAAAGCCACCGAAATTGGCATGCGTGGTCTGAGCAGCCCGGACGTGATTGAACAGGCGATGCGGACCCTAAAAGGCAAAGCCAAGGTCAAACGGGCCATGTGGTCGCGCCGCGCACAGGAATATGAGCAGAAGATCAACTCTGGTGATCTGATTGCCATTGCCGAAGTCGTGCGCGATTTGCACCGCACCGATGATCAGCGCGAGCAGAGCTACTCTGAGCGTCAGCTTTATGAAGCGGCACTGGAGCGCCTGACCCGCGAAGTGGCTGCTGTGGCTGATGGGGACGAAGCTGCTGCTGCGAAGAAAGTGGACGACGTTCTGGTATCTCGCGTCGCAGCCTAAGCACAAAGTAAGTCGTTATGGGGATCGCAACGCCAGTTGCGGTCCCTTTTTTGTGGCCTATCAAACAGTTGCGTGAACCGGGTTGTTGGCGTTTACTGCCCGAAAGGGAAGGGGACGCATGGAAAACCTCAAGACAACAGTCGAGCGGCTCTACACAGCTCACACGCCGGACGCGGTGAAGTTCCGCTATGCGCTGATCCTCTTTGATTTTGTCACCATTCTGTTTTTCATCGCCACCGCCCATGTGCCTTATGGGCCCGGATTGATCTTGGCCTCGCGGCTCACAGGGCTAATCATCCTGTGTGATTTGATAGCGCGCTGGTGGGTGGCTGAGGACCGCAAGTTTTTCCTTACGCGGATCTATACCATCGCCGACGTAGTGGTGATTGGCTCCCTGTTTATTGATCCCTGGTTGTCCGGCGATTTGGCTTTTTTGCGAGTTCTGCGTGGCCTGCGCCTGATCCACTCTTATCACCTGCTTTATGATCTGCGGCGCGACAGCCGTTGGTTCCGCACCCATGAGGATGCGGTGATCGCATCCATCAACCTGTTTGTGTTTGTGATGGTGACATCAGCGTCATCACTGGTGTTTTTCATCGACAAAGCCTCAACAGAGACCCCCTTCATTGATGCGATGTATTTTACCGTGGCGACCCTGACGACCACGGGTTATGGCGACATCACCTTGGACAGTCCGGGGGGGAAACTGTTTTCTATCGCGGTGATGGTGGGCGGCGTGGCGCTGTTTGTACAACTGGCGCAAGCGGTTATCCGGCCGCAGAAAGTACGGCACAAATGTGAGAGCTGTGGCCTGCTGCGTCATGATCCGGACGCGGTGCATTGCAAACATTGCGGCACGACGGTCTGCATCGAGACGGACGGCGCTTAGAAATACTGCGCCAACATCACCAGTGTGAACAGCAGGCTGATTTCAGTGATTTGCTGTGTAGCGCCAAGGACGTCGCCGGTTTGGCCTCCGATTTTCACCTTGGCCGTAGCCGAGCAGAGCGCGGCCATGACAAAGGCTACGCCTGCGAGGATCACGCCGGGCAGGCCAACGCAGCCAAACGCGGTCACACTTGCCAGTGCAAAGCCAGTGAGCGCCCCTGTGCGGGGGGCGCGGCCTTGCGAATGGCTCAATCCGTCGCTGCGGGCATGGGGCAGGGCGGCCATCACAAGGGTCATGTTGGCACGTGACAGCATGGCCACGGCCAGTAATCCAAACATCCAGACGTCTGCTTCCAGCAAGATCGCAACCGCGCCCCAGCGCGCGGCAATCGACAGGCACAGGGCAATCACGCCATAGGCACCAATATGGCTATCGCGCATGATCTCTAAGCGCCGCGCCTTGTCCCAGCCCCCCCAGAACCCATCCGCCGTGTCGGCCAACCCGTCTTCGTGCATTGCGCCACTCATCACCACCATGGCCGTGAGCCAAACCACAGCTGCCAAGACAGGGGGCAACCCAATGAAAAGTAGGGCCGCCGTTGGCAACGCGGCCAACAGAGCCAGTGCCGCGCCAGCGATGCTATAAGCCCAGGCCGCGCGTGCTCCGCGCGAAAAATCCGCCTTCACCGGCAGGCGTGTCAAAAGCGCCAAAGCGGTGTTGATGTCGCGGGGGCGAAACGGTGACGTGTCGGAACTGGCCATACCTGCGTCTTTTTCCTTACTTGCCGGGGGCTGGTAATGAGGTAAATAGCGCTAACGTTAAAAATTCAACAGGAGCGTACGGCTATGTCCGCAGAATTTTCCACATTGGCAGAGTTTAAAACGCTTTTGGCAGCTGCTCCCGGCGCGGATCAAAAGGCCATGGGCGAGGCGGAAGCACGCAATGGCCAGTTGACTAAACCGCCTGGCGCGTTGGGGCGGCTTGAGGATATGGCGATCTGGTACGCCGGGTGGCGCGGCAACCCTCGCCCCAGTATTGAGGCGCCACAGGTGATCATTTTTGCGGGCAACCACGGTGTGACGGCGCAAGGCGTGTCAGCGTTCCCGTCTGAGGTGACCGCGCAAATGGTGCTGAACTTTCAGTATGGCGGTGCCGCGATCAACCAGCTGAGCAAGGCGGTTGGCGCAGAACTGGACGTGATTGCGCTGGATCTCGACACGCCAACGGCAGATTTCACCCAAGGCCCTGCGATGAGCGAAGCCGAAGTGGTGGCCGCGATGCAGGCAGGCTGGAACGCGGTCAAGGACACAACAGACCTTTTGGTTGTGGGGGAAATGGGCATTGGCAACACCACCAGCGCAGCGGCGATCGCGCACGCGCTCTACGCTGGAGAAGCAGAAGAGTGGGTTGGTCGGGGCACTGGCGTTGACGAGGTTGGTCTGGCGACCAAGGCGCGCGTGGTGCGCGAAGGTGTTGCCGTCAACAACGCACCTAAAGGGTTGGAAGCGCTGCGTTGCCTCGGTGGGCGTGAGTTGGCAGGCATGGTTGGGGCCATGGCCCGTGCGCGTGTGTTGCGTATTCCGGTGATCCTCGATGGCTTTATCGCCACTGCCGCAGCCGCCACGCTGGGCGAAGAGGTGGATGACGCGCTGGATCATATGATTGCCGGCCATGTGAGCGCGGAAAGCGCCCATCCAGCACTTCTGGCGCAGCTGGGTAAGGAACCAATCCTGAGCCTCAACATGCGTTTGGGCGAAGGCTCCGGCGCTGCCGTGGCGCTCAACATCCTGAAGGCGGCTGTGGCGTGCCATTCTGGCATGGCGACCTTTGCAGAAGCGGGTGTATCCGACAGCTAATGTTCTCCGTCTGGAGCGCGTTTAGGCGCGCTCCTCCGGATCACTATCCAGCTGCGCCAGCAGCACCTCTTGAAGCTCAGTCTCCAGCGAGCGGGCCCGTTTCATGTAGGGGTCGTTTTTGGACAGCGGAATGTCTTCACGCCACAGCTGTGCCAACTCCTGCATCGCAAAACGGTCATGTTTGTAAAACGCCTGCTCTGCTTGCGCGGCCTCATATTCGCTAAGCCCGATATTTTCGAGCACGTAACGTCCGGCCCGTAGACTGCTGTCAAACATCTCACGCACAATGTCATCTGCTCCGGCTTTGTAGAGCCGGTATACATTGCCTCGGTCACGTGCGCGGGCAATAATATGCAGATCTGGCCGTTCGCGTCGGGCAAAGGCAACCAACTTGAGGGACGCCTCCATGTTGTCCAAGGCCACCACCAGAACCCGTGCCTCCCGCAGGCCCGCCGCATGCAAGATCTCCGGGCGCGCTGGGTCGCCAAAGAAGCCTTTTACGCCAAAGCTGCGCATGTTTTCGATCGCTCGCATGTCGTTGTCCAGAACCACGGTTTGATAGCCGGACGAGCGCACAAGGCGGTTTACAATCTGACCAAAGCGACCAATGCCTGCGATGATCACCGGACCGGTTTCATCCACCTCATCGTGGTCCCTGCGTTCCTTCTTTTCACTGCGATCAACCGTGAGTTTTGACAACACGTCATGCAGAATGAACAGAAGTGGCGTGATCAACATCGTGAGGGCCACGATCAGCAGGAATTTCTCTGCCGCCCAGGCCGGGATCACATTTTGCTGCTCTGAAAAGGTGATCAAGACAAAGCCAAATTCACCCGCCTGTGCGAGACCCAATGTGAAGAGCCACAAGTTGCGATGGCGCAGGCCAAAGGCACGGCCCAGCAGGAACAGAATAGAGGCTTTGATGGCGATCAGGCCCAGCGTCAGTCCAATGATCTGCCCGGGTGCACGTGCAAAGACGTTGAAGTCGATCTGGGCGCCCACGGTGATGAAGAACAGCCCCAGAAGCAAACCTTTGAACGGGGCAATGTCACTTTCCAATTCGTGTCGGAACTCGGAGTTGGCCAACAGCACGCCAGCGAGGAAGGTACCTAGGGCGGGGGACAAGCCCACAAGCTCCATAAGCAGGGCAATGCCCACCACAATCAGCAGTGCAAGCGCGGTATACATCTCCGGCAAATGCGCAGCGTGAATAAAACGGAACACCGGACGCATCAGGTAAAGACCGCCCAACACAATTGCGCCCACCGCACCCAAAGTGACCAAGGTCACCCCCCAACCGGGCAAGCCCTCCACCAGCGACATGGCATGTTCGTCCACATGCCCGCCTTCTGCAATGGCTCCGCTTGCTGCAATTTCGAGTGTTGCGGGCATGGCCAGCAATGGCAGCAACGCAAGCATAGGAATGACCGCAATGTCCTGCGCCAGAAGCACCGAAAAGGTCGACCGCCCCCCGCTGGTTTGCATCAGGCCTTTCTCGGTCAAAGTTTGCAGCACAATCGCCGTAGAACTCAGAGCAAAAATCAGGCCGGTAGCAACCGCGATATTGATCGGCAGGCCAAAGAACACACAGGCGGTGGCCACCGCGCCGGTCGTCAGCCCTATCTGTAACCCGCCAAGCCCCAGCAGCTTGTCTTTCATCGCCCAGAGCGCGCGGGGGTCTAGTTCAAGCCCAATGATGAACAACATCATCACCACGCCAAATTCGGCATAGTGCAAAAGTTCGTCCGCTTCGTGGGTGCCCACCAGGCCCAAGACTGGCCCAATGATAATACCCGCTGCCAGATAGCCCAACACCGATCCCAAGCCCAGTCGGGAGGAGATTGGCACCGCGATCACAGCCGTGATCAGAAATATGGTGGCGGTATAAAGGGCGTTTTCCATACGTCCTGGTTCCTGTTCTGTCGCGTGGCCTAGGTTGGCAGCGGCGCGTCTCTTTTGAGTTGATCCATGACAATCTGGCTTTGTACACGGCTTACCGCTGCATGTGGGAGCAGCACCTCATGAATCAAGCGGTTGAGGGCGTTAAGATCGTCACAATAGGCCCGCAGCAAATAGTCCGCATCGCCGGTGAGAGTCCATGCACTTACAATTTCGGCCCGAGTGCTGATCAGGGTGGCAAACTTTTGGGCTTGCTCGGGACCATGTGTGCCCAATTGAACCTGAATGAACGCCTGTACCGACAGGCCCAGCTTCTGTGCGTCAAGTCGTGCAACGTAGCCCTCTATGTAGCCGTCTGCTTCCAGCCGCTGCCGTCGCCGACCGGCTTGGCTCGGCGAGAGGTTGAGGACGTCTCCCAATTCCTGTGCCGTAAGATGTGCGTTCTTTTGCAGCGCCGAGAGCAGGCGCATATCAAGTGTATCTAACATGTGCGTATTCTTCGCGTAAAAGATAAATAATATGCGTAGACTACGCGGTAGTTATACGAATTGCACGTCAGTTCGCGGAAAATCCGCACGATGAGACGCGTATTCTTGCCTTAGCGAACATCACTAATCCAAGAATCCAAATAGGAGACGCGACATGGGTCCTTTCCCACATGATGCGCCACGCGCCGAGATTTCTGATTTTAACCCTGCTGGCACCGACGGCTTTGAGTTTGTCGAATTTGCCCATCCGGAGCCGCAGGAGCTGCGCGATCTGTTCACCAAAATGGGGTATGCCCATGTTGCCAATCATAAGACCAAGGCGATTGAGCTTTGGCAGCAAGGGGATGTGACCTACATCCTGAACAATGAACCAGGCAGCTTTGGCCTGCGGTTTGTTGAAGAGCACGGTCCTTGTGCACCGTCAATGGGTTGGCGTGTTGTGGATGCACAGAAAGCCTATGAGCACGCGGTCTCCAAAGGGGCTGAAGCCTATGACGCGGACGACAAAACGTTGGACTGGCCTGCGATCAAAGGCATCGGTGGCTCGTTGATCTATTTCACCGACCAATATTTTGACACCTCACCGTTCAATGAAGAGTTTGACTGGATCGTGACTTCCAAGCCGGAAGGCGACGGGTTCTTCTATCTCGATCACCTGACTCACAACGTGTTCAAAGGCAACATGGACAAGTGGTTCAAGTTCTACGGCGACCTGTTCAACTTCCGTGAAATCCGTTTCTTCGACATTGAGGGCAAGTTCACCGGTCTGCGGTCTCGTGCGCTGACCTCACCCTGTGGCAAAATCCGCATTCCAATCAACGAAGACCGCGGTGAGACCGGTCAGATTGTGGCTTATCTTAAGAAGTACAACGGCGAAGGCATTCAGCACATTGCTGTGGGCACTGACGACATCTATGGCTCCACCGACAAAATCGCTGACAAAGGCATCAAATTTATGCCTGGTCCGCCTGATGCCTACTACGATTTGTCCAAATCCCGCGTTGTGGACCACGAAGAACCGCTGGATCGCATGAAAAAGCACGGCATTCTGATTGATGGCGAAGGCGTGGACGATGGTGGCGAGACCAAAATCTTGCTGCAGATTTTCTCCAAAACCGTGATTGGCCCAATCTTCTTTGAGTTCATCCAGCGCAAAGGCGACGACGGCTTTGGCGAAGGCAACTTCAAAGCGTTGTTTGAAAGCATCGAACAAGAGCAGATCAACAACGGCGAAATCGAAGCTGCTGAGTAAGCTCTCCAAGACCATCCTTCCGACCTAGGTTGGAGCGAGGGAAGCGTCGTCCATTCATACGGTGGGCGGCGCTTTTTTGTGAAAAGTATTTTGTTTTGCGTGGCCACACTTCTGGGTTGAACTCAAAAGGTTTTTCAGAAGAGTTGTTCCATGTTGAAATTTACCTCTGGGCGCTATGAGTGCGCTACTTTAGTCGACTGTGGTCAGTGCTGCGGACATGACGGTGTATACCGCCAAGAAAATCATCACGATGGAAACCAACATACCTGAGGCAACAGCGGTGGCCGTGGCGGATGGCCGGATTGTCTCTGTTGGTACATTGGGCAGTCTGAGTGATTTCTTTGAAAGCCACGGTACGGTTGTCGACAATCAGTTTGCCAATAAGGTGTTGATGCCGGGGTTAATTGCCCCCCACTTGCACCCGTCTTTACCTGTCGTGTTGACGCAATTCCCGTTTTTGGCCCCGGACGATTGGCATTTGCCAACCGGGGATTTTCCCGGGGCAAAACCCATGAGGACTACATCGCCCGTCTGAAAGAGTTGGTGGCGGCGCACGAGGTGTCCGAACACGATAACACCATGCCGTTCATTGCTTGGGGTTATCACCAGTTGTGGCGCCGCTCAGCCCACTGGTTCTGGCGGATGCCGTGGTCAATCGCACAACCATAAATGGGCTTCAAAATGCACAGGTCGAAGCGCTTACCGTGCATGAGGCCATGCGGGCGATCACAATTGACGCAGCTTGGGTGATGAAGCGGGAGCATGACTTGGGCTGAATCCGTGCCGGCAAACGCGCAGGTTTGTTGTGCTGGAGGCCAACCCCTATGAGGTAGCGACTTCAGAGATCAAAGACATTGAAATATGGGGTCCGGTCTATGAGGGGACAGTGCACCCGATCGTCAAAGACTAGGGGTCAGCCCTTTGGCATCTTCAGGACAAGGTTACGCTTGCCTTTGGTGTAGTGCAGCTCGTCTTCGCTGATGGCAGACACGCGGCCGCCGTCAACGCGATCACCCACTTGCACTTTCTTGTAACGCCCGCTGGACAAACGTACCAAGGCACGGCGGTTGGAAGAGGTGCCATAGACGCCAATCAAATTCACCTTGTTGAGATTGATGGCGTTTTTGATGGTGGCCTGGCGTGCAACGGAGGCGGTTGTAGGGATATCCGGCACCACGGCCGCTGCCGCAGGAACTGCAACCGCTGCGGTTGTGTTTTCGCTTGGATTGGCGCGCGCGGCCAGTTGCGCAATATTGGCGGGTTTTAAGCGCGGGCGCGGTGAGGCTTTTACGGCGTACTGTGTTGGGGTGAGGTCTTTCTCATCGGCCAGTTTGACGTTTTCGGGGCGCAGTTTTGGGCGCCGCCCTGCCAATTCCGTTAACGTGAGGCCGCCATAGGTCGCGCGTTCGTTCTGCTCTTTCAGATTGTTGGGCCGCATTTTTGGGCGTAGAGTTGCCAAACGTGAGTTGTCTGCGTCACTTAACTGTGGCTCTTCGCCAACCTTGATGCGTTTGGGGTAGGCCGCCGGAACCACAGGGGGGCGTCCAGCAAAAACCATGATGCCTTCCGGATTGAGTGCACCCTCAGCTGTTGCCACCACCAGCCCGCGGTCGTCCAGATCAAAGGTTGTGTCTGCGGCAACCGGGTTCACTTGCGCGCGGGCAGGTTTGTCCGTGTCCAAAGAATCGGGTGCTGCTAAGGCCACCGCATCAAATCCGATTGTGTCCCGGTCTACGGAGGCAATATAGATGTCATTGCTGCTGTCAGAAGAAAGCTCATTGGGGGAGAGTGGTGCGCGCTGCCAAATCCCGGTCACGGCGTAACGTGATTCCGCCTCCACTGGATCAATATTGCCGTCACCGACCTGATCCAACATCGTTTCGATTTCGGCGCTGTCTGTGATGCTGTCGGGGGCCAGCGGCTCCAACAACGCGGTTTCAACCTCGTCTCCCGGATTTGGTGTCATGCCATCCGGCACGGTGACAACCATTGGCGCATCGGCTGGGGGCGGGGCGGGTTCTACAGTCACATTCTCTTCACCACTGGCCACCTGTTCTGGGGCGGGTGCCTGAGCAGGCTCGGTGGTGTCCGCAATACCCTCTGCAGACCCATCGACCTGTGCTGTGGCAGAGGCATCTGTGACTTGTGCGATCTCTGGTTCATCGGTCCCAAACAGACCGGCCAGCCCGTCTTCCATTGTCATTGAGGCCCACAGGGCCACGATCGCCAAGAAGACAAACAGAATTGCGGTCAGGATCAGGCCAAGATGTTTTGGTTTGCCGCGCACCTCTTCGGGCCGCACGCCAAACATCGCTATCTTCTGCTTATCTTTTGCAGAGGCCTTCTTAGGTTTGGTTGTGACAACCTTTTTGCCTGACCGGGGCGCCGGACCGGCAATTTTTGTTTTACTGCGGGCGCTGGCAAAGGTTGCAGTTTCGGCTTCATCGCCGTCGGAAGCCACGCGATTTTGTGTCTTGGCCTCGGGCGTGTCGTTCCCAGTTTTGAGCCCCGCAACCGCCTTGGCTGGATCAAACCTCAATGGCGGTGTGTTGCTGTCGCCGGTGTCTGTAGGAATGCTTGGCGCATTGGTGCCGCTGACCTTGCGGCTGACGCCACTTAGTTCCGGAGCGGCTTTGGTGTCAGGCGATGTTTTCTGTGCACGGATTGAGGCAAAGGCCGCCGCTGGCTTCGCCGTCTTCTTAATAGGTTTGTCTTTGGCCTTATCGTCTGACTTGGTGTGCGACTTGCCGGACTCTGGTGCAACACTGTCAGACGTCTTGGGCTTGGCCGTCTGCTCTTCCGCAGCAGGGGGGGGGACGGCTGGTTCTGCCTCCGGGGTAGGTTCCTTTGGGGTAGCATCAGAGGGTTGGATCACCTGAGGTGTCGCCACATCTGCCTCTGGTTTTGGCTCAGCGTCTTTTGCCGGGCTGTCCTGAGGTGCGGGTTCAATGGGCAAAGATGGCGACTCCGGCACCGGTTCTGGTGTCGGTTCAGGTAGGGGGCCTTCACCCACCACCAAAATGGTGCTCTTGTCGGCCTTGATCTTGATGCCAGCCGCGCGGGCCTGGGCGGTGCCACCAAAATCGGGAGCGCCTGCAAATAGTTCTTTGGATGGGATCGCCGTAAATCCAATAGGATTAAAGGCGTGCTCCACCGCAAAAGCTTCCGCTTCGTCCAGCGTGTCGCGCGCGACAGCGGCAATTTGCGGAGTAGGGCCCAACGTGGTGATGTCAAAAATCAGCTGGTCCGCGCGATAAGGCGTGGCGTCTTCCAATGCCTCTTCGGCCTGGTGGCGCCGTTTCTTTCCCGTCATCCGACCTGCAGGCAGCGTCAAATATTTGATCTGGTCATTGGGCAGGACCAGAGTGGTGGTAAAATCTTCACCACCAACCGCCACGGCCTGAACACGCAGGTCTGCCAGATCTGCCGCCAAATCTGGGCTGTCCAGCCCCACTTCGCCCAACAAATGCCAGCCGCCCGGCACGCGGGTCAAAAGGCCAATGCCTTCAAAAGAGAGTGTAAGCGCAAGATCCGCGGTCATGCATCAAGCCCTAGCATGCAGTGATTGGCAAAGCGTGACCTTGCCCAGAATTGTAGGATTTATAGCAAGTTATCGCCGAAGGGGAAGAAAAAGCCGCTCTGATTTGAGGGCTTGTTGGCGGTTTGCGTCTACAAAGTGACCCTATGGTAAACAAAGACCGCCCCAATCCCAAGACTGGAGCGGTTGATTATCTGTATTGTGAAAGCCCTGCGGCTTAGCTGTGGGCCTTCTTCAGTGCCTGATCCAGATCAGCCATCAGATCTGCGCTGGTCTCTGTGCCAATCGAAATCCGCACCACATTTGCGCCTGCGCCCGCGGCCTCCTGCTGCTCTGGCGTCAGCTGGCGGTGAGTGGTCGAGGCCGAGTGGATCACCAGGCTGCGGGTGTCGCCGAGGTTGGCGACATGGGAGAAGATCTCAAGGCTGTCGACAAACTTCACACAGGCGTCATAGCCACCTTTAAGCGCTACAGTGAACAGGCCACCGGCACCCTTGGGGCAAATCCGCTCAACCCGATCATGATACGGCGAAGAGGGCAGGCCCGCATAGGTCACGTAGTCGACATGCTCATGCCCTTCGAGCCAACCCGCGACGGTTTTGGCGTTCTCCACATGGCGCTCCATGCGCAAAGACAGCGTCTCGATGCCCATCAGCGTGTAATGCGCCGCTTGTGGGTTCATAGTCATGCCGAGATCGCGCAGGCCGATGGCGATGCCATGGAAGGTAAACGCCAACGGGCCAAAGGTCTCGTGGAAGCGCAGCCCGTGGTAGGCGGGTTCTGGCTGGCTCAGCGACGGGAACTTGTCGCTGGCGGACCAGTCAAACTTGCCGCTGTCAACAATGCAGCCGCCCGTCACCGTGCCGTTGCCGGTCAGGTATTTGGTGGTGGAGTGCACTACCAGAGAGGCGCCCAAGGAGATGGGGTTACACAGGTACGGCGTGGCGGAGGTGTTGTCGACAATCAGAGGAATACCAGCGGCGTCGCTGATTTTGGCCAGTGCTTCGATGTCAGTGACATAGCCGCCGGGGTTGGCAATGGATTCACAGAACACCGCACGGGTGTTTTCGTCAATTGCTGCCGCTACGGCCTCCAGATCGTCGGTGTCGACAAAGGTTGCGGACCAGCCAAAGCGTTTGATGGTCTGACTGAACTGGGTGATGGTGCCGCCATAGAGGCGAGACGAGGCGACCACGTTGCAGCCAGGCTGCATCAGCGGGAACAGCGCCATGATCTGCGCCGCGTGGCCAGAAGAACAGCACACCGCGCCCACGCCACCTTCCAAAGTCGCAATGCGTTCCTGCAGAACAGCCACGGTGGGGTTGGTCAGGCGGGAATAAATGTAGCCCACTTCTTGCAAGTTAAACAACGCGGCGGCGTGCTCTGCATCACGAAATACATAAGCGGTGGATTGGTAAATTGGGGTTTGGCGTGCGCCTGTGGCCGGATCTGGCCGTGCGCCCGCGTGAATTTGCAATGTATCAAAACCGTATGTCGCATCTGACATCGTTGTTCTCCCTAAAATTGTCGCGCCAAGTGTTAGGCAGACCAAAGCCATCGCGCAACCAAAGTTGGGGCCTTGTGCTGCCTAAAGTCGCATTTCCCAAGAAAACCGCGCATCTGGTATCTTTTGGCACTCAAGCGCATGGCGGCCTGAACGTTGTCCAAGCCGCTTCTTCTTGCCGAAAATATCCCGGGGTGGGGGCATCGCAGATGGCCCAGGAGCAGCGCCTCAAACCCGATGCCAGCCGCTATCGCAGCCAATAGCCGTTTCTCTTTAGCGTGTTGCGAATGGCTTGCTCTTTGCGCGGTAGGTGGGCTTGATCAAACAAAGCCCGGGCTTTGTGGCCGCGGTTTTGATAGATCATGCGCTTAAATGGATCATACTGCTTCAGCACTTTTTTGATCTTGTTGGGGGCCGCCACCTCTTCGAGCACCTGCATCACAGCATCGCTTTCCCGCGCATACAGCAGCGGCATCAGGCGATAGTGGCAGCTGACAGATCCATCCAAATAACCGGCAGGCAAGGCATCACGCCCTCCGCCGAGCCCATGGATCACCAGCGGCAAGACAATCTGGTCGAGCCAGGGGTAAATTGCCTGACAGGCCAGTTCATCTGGTGGATCGTCGCTGACGCTGCGGGCGTACTTAAGGAACAGCTCCCCAAACACTTTGGGGCAGCGGTAGTAGAAGAAACCCGCGTTGAAATACAAATACCGCCGCCAGTATTCATCCGGCTGGCTCAGATCGATCGAACTTTCAAAGTCCAGATCAAAGCGGTCATAGAGGGATTTCCAGATGCCGGTGTATTGCGGGCCGTATAAAGGTGGGATCGGCCAAGTGCCCTCCACCCGCAGGGAGGCGGACGGGCGGTCAAAATCAAACGGCACCGTGCTCAGCTCATCCAAAATCAGCGTGTCGGTGTCAAAAAATACAAACGGCTCACCTTCGGGCAGGGCGGAGAGCAATTCGATTTTATTGCCATAGGCATATGGTTCGCCAAACACCGGCGTGTCAAACGAGATGATTTCGGCGCCCAAGTCTTGCAACAGGGTGCGCACCTCCGGATTTCCAATGCGCGGGTCTTTCTCCCATCGTGGACCGGGGGCTGGCTCCGCCACAAATAGCTTGCCATTGAACTGAGGGGATTTGGCTTTGAGTGAGGCGGCAAAAAGCGCCGCCTCATATTGCAAACGGCCATTTTGGCCAACCACAACTACGTTGAATACCTGCGATTTCAGCGCTTTACTTGTCATTATTCTATTGCCCTGCACGATGCTTAAGCTGACTATACGCAGCATAAGCCCCTGGCAAAAGCGGGCATTACACTTTTTGAAGAAATCATGGAAAGGAGTTCTCTTATGCAACTTCCTCGTATTGCTGCTCTCTGTCTATTTGTGCTGACCACACCCGCATTGGCAGAGGATCGCGTCGCCGAAGATCAAACCCCAACTGGCAAATTCCTGACCGCAGGCGAGGTGCGTCCAATCCTGAATGCCACCAAAACCAGTTGGATTGGCGTGCGCGAGTTTGACGGGCAGGACTTGGTTTATTTCACCCACTTATTGGCATGGCGCTGTGGTCTGTATGAAGTTCAATATGTGATTAATGGCGGCGCGGCGGAGGTCTTCACGATCCCGGAATGCCCGCCGGATATTGAGAATGCCATGACCATTCCCGAAGACACGCAGATTTTCATTACCCAGCCGCTTGGCTCTGTGGAAACGGTTGATGTGACCTTGCTGTATGATGATCTGGGCACAGATGTGGTGCAATTCAGTCGCGCTGCCGTGCTGATGCCTTAAGCGTTGACCTCATTTGCCAGCGCGCGGTGCGTGGCGGCTTCAATCCCCGCTGTGCAAAAGGCGACCAGCTCGTCCAAATGGTCCGCGGCGCTTGGTGACGTGTCGCCAAGCGCTTCCATACGCCATTGGGACGTGATCAGCGCCAACATACCTGCAACCGAGTAGACAAAACCACTGGCCACCGCCGCGCGGGCTGTGGCCGGATAGAGTGCCGAGATCTCTTCGACAAAGCGGTTGGCCGTGGGATCAAAACAAATTGCGGCCAAATCTTTCCATCGGGCATCCGCAGACACAAAGCCCACGATCCGCGCATAGGCCACCCACTGCGGTCCGCCCACATCGATTTGCTCAAAAAACGGCCCAAAGAAGCAGTCCAAAATTGCAGGCAGAGACAGCGCGCCTTGCGCTTTTCGCGCGTTCAAGGCCGTTATACGGGCCTCTGCCAGGATATCCGCCCGCCGCGCCACAACCCGCCAAAACAGCTCTTCTTTGCTGCCGCCGTGATGATTGACCAACGCGCCTTGTACCTCAGCCTCTGACGCGATGATACGAATCGAGGCCGCATCGTATCCGTCTCGGGCAAACACCCTTTCCGCCGCATCCATAATCCGGCCTCGCGTTTCCAAGGCCCGCTTGGATGGCGCTCTTTGTCGTTGTTTTTCTTGAGGAATGTTCTTCAGCATAAAAAGAGCTTGCCTTATTTTTAACGACTGTTCAATTTAAAAGTCACAAGGGACGGGGAATGATATGGACACGCGCGACAAATTTGCTCTGATTGGAGCTGGCCCAATGGGGTTGGCTATGGCCAAAGTGTTGGTAGAGCAGAACATTGCTTTTGATGGCTTTGAATTGCACAGCGATGTTGGCGGGTTGTGGGACATCAATGCGCCGCGCTCCACCATGTATGAAAGCGCGCATCTGATTTCGTCAAAGACAATGACGGAATTTGCCGACTTTCCCATGAAGCAGGAGGTTGCCGAGTATCCATCACATCGTGAGATGGCCGAATACTTCCGAGATTTTGCAGACCACTTTGATCTGCGCCCTCATTACCAGTTCAATACCGAAGTTGTGCAGGTCGTACCGCTTGGCGAGATGCGTGACGGCTGGCGGGTAATCACACGTACCAACGGTGAAACAACCGAAGCTGTATATGCGGGTGTCTTGATTGCCAATGGCACGCTCAGCGAACCCAATATGCCGCAGTTTCCTGGGCAGTTTGGCGGCGAAATGATCCATGCGTCCCAATACCGCCATCCGGAACAGTTTGCAGGCAAGCGCGTTCTGATTGTTGGGGCAGGAAACTCCGGTTGTGACATCGCGGTGGATGCTGTGCATCATGGCAAAAGCTGCGATATCTCCATGCGACGCGGCTACTACTTTGTGCCCAAATATGTGTTTGGAAAACCGGCCGACACCATGGGCGGCGCGATCAAACTGCCGATGTGGCTCAAGCGCCCAATCGACAGTCTGATCCTGAAATGGTTTGTGGGGGATCCTCAGAAATACGGCTTTCCAAAGCCCGATTACAAACTCTACGAAAGCCATCCGGTGGTGAATTCGCTGGTGCTCTATCACGCGGGCCATGGCGACATCCGCATTCGCGGCGACATTGCCGGCATGTCAGGCCACACGGTCACCTTCAAAGACGGCAGTGCCGCGGATTACGATATGATCCTCGCCGCCACCGGCTACAGTCTGCACTATCCGTTTATCGACAAAATGCTGCTCAATTGGCAGGGCGACGCACCAAATCTTTACCTAAACGCCTTCCATCCAGCGCGTGATGATCTTTTTGTGCTGGGCATGGTTGAGGCGACTGGTCTCGGCTGGCAGGGGCGCCATGAACAGGCGGACATGGTCGCACGCTATATCGCGGGGCTGCGTGATGGCAGCCAAGCGGCGCTCAAATTGCAAAATCAGAAATCGGCCGGCTTTGATCGCGCCACCGGTGGCATGGACTATCTCGATCTGCCGCGCATGGCGTACTATGTGGACAAGACCACCTATCGCGGAGCGGTGACAGGTTGGATCAAATCGCTAGAAACGGGGCAGAGCTGATGGAGGCGACAGCACTGGACAGCATTGTGCTGAACTTCAGCGCAACATCCATCACCGTATTGAACGCGGTCTTGGCGGTGGTGATGTTTTCCATCGCAATCGACCTCACGCCCAGTGATTTTCGCCGTTTGCTCTATACACCTCGTGCCTTGCTGACAGGTCTGGCAAGCCAGTTTTTACTGCTTCCCGCGCTGACCTTCTTGCTGGTTCTAGCCACACAGCCGCAGCCTTCAATCGCTTTGGGGCTGATGTTGGTGGCGGCCTGTCCCGGCGGCAATATCTCCAATTTTATCACCCACCGCGCGGGTGGCAACGCGGCGCTTTCGGTGTCTATGACCGCTTTTGCAACCGTCGGTGCCATCGTGATGACACCACTCAATGTCGCCTTCTGGGGGGGGCTCTATGCGCCAACCCGCCAGATCCTGCAAACCACCAAAATTGACCCCGTCTCTGTCGCGATCACCGTGGGATTCATGTTGGTTCTTCCCTTGATCCTTGGCGTCACACTGAAGGCAGTCAAGCCAGCTTTGGCTGCCCGTCTGCGTGGCCCACTTCAAACTCTCTCAATGGTGATTTTTCTGGCGTTCATTGTTTTGGCATTGGCCAACAATTGGGACCTCTTCAAACGATTTGCCAGTTCTGTGGCGATGCTTGTGGTTCTGCATAATGCTCTGGCTCTGACCGGTGGCTATGGTCTTGCAACACTGACGCGCCTGTCGCCATATGATCGACGGGCAGTGACCATTGAGACCGGCATCCAGAACTCCGGTCTTGGCTTAATCCTGATTTTTGCTTTTTTTGACGGCTTGGGAGGTATGGCCTTGGTGGCTGGGTTCTGGGGGGTTTGGCATGCCGTCACCGGTCTTGGCTTGGCCGCTATAATGAACCGTACAAAGGCACCGCGATGACACGTATTCTGATCACCGGTGCGGCCGGAATGGTGGGCCGCGCGCTTCTGTCTGAACTGGCAAATACCAATCACCAGATCATCGCCTGTGATGTGGTGCCGCCCAAAAAACTGCCTAATAACGCACGGTTCTGCCCGATGGATGTCACGTCTGACGCACCCTTGCGGGTGATTGCCCGTGCCCAGCCAGACGTTATCGTGCATCTTGCCTCTATTGTGACACCGCCTGCGGGCAGTGGCCGCACCTTTGCGTATGACGTCGATGTAAACGGCACCCGGAACGTGCTCAACGCTGCTTTGGCCGCCGAGGTCAAACGGCTGGTGGTGACGTCCTCCGGTGCGGCTTATGGCTATCACGCCGACAATCCGGTGCCTCTTAAGGAAAATGACGCGATCCGCGGCAACGCTGAGTTTGCCTATGCCCATCACAAACGGCTGGTCGAAGATCTGCTTGCTGAAGCGCGGATAAACGCACCACAGCTGGAGCAGGTGATCTTGCGCGTTGGCACCGTGCTGGGGCAGGGGACCGACAATCAGATCACCGACTTGTTTCACAAGCCACGTCTGCTGGCGGTCCGTGGCAGCGAAAGCCCGTTTGTCTTTATCTGGACCCGAGATTTGGCCCGTATCCTGTTGCGGGCCGCAACGGATGGGCCTGCGGGCATCTTTAACGTCGCAGGCGACGGCGCGCTTGGCGCAACAGATCTTGCGACAATCCTCAAAAAACCCATCCTGCGTTTGCCAGTTTGGGTGCTCAAAGCGGCTCTTGCAGTGGCCCGTCCCCTTGGATTGACCCAATACGGACCGGAACAAGTGCGCTTTCTGCAATACCGGCCGGTGCTGTGCAATGACGCGCTTAAGCGTGATTTTGGCTATTCCCCAGAAAAAACCAGCCGGGAGGTTTTTGAGTATTGGCTGGAGGCACAAGATACATGAATAGGATACCTGAAAACCTACCGAAAACCGCCGTCATCTCCGGCGGGGCCGGTGGGCTGGGCACCGCCTTGTCTATGGCGCTGCAGGCCGAAGGCTGGCGGGTTGTTGTGTTGGATCTGAATGTAGATCACCTGACGCCGTCCGCAACACTTGTGCCAATGCAATGTGACATCACCGATCCACAGGAATTGCGCGATTGTTGCGCCAAAATCCTATCCTGCCAGGGCAGCATCGATCTGGTGATCTACGGGGCCGGTGTGACCGCGATTGCGCCCATCGAGGTGGTGCAAGATCAAGCGCACAGACGCCTGTTTGACATCAACTATTTTGCCGCTGTTGCGATGGCAAAAGCCTTCTTGCCAGCCCTCCGTGCCTCCAAGGGAACGCATCTGGCCATCACCTCTGTTGCTGGGTTTGCCCCGCTGCGCCACCGCGCCGCTTACGCTGCCTCCAAACATGCGATGACAGGCTTCTTTGCGTCACTGCGGGTGGAAGAAGCGGCCCATGGCGTGAAAACTGTGATTGCCGCGCCAGCCTTTGTGGCCACCAATGTCGGCAACGCCTGTGAAGATGGCGATGGCCTGTCCCGTCCGGGGGCTGCGCAGGATGCGGTGGATGTTGTGACCCCAGAGCGCGCTGCGGCCATTATCCTGCGTGGTCTAAGACGCGGTAAACAGGACATCTTTGTTGGCCGTGCCGCGAAATTATCCGATGTTATGATACGCGTGTCACCAAAGCTGTATAACTGGGTGATGGAACGAGCGGTCAAGTCGTAGCGAATGGCAAGGGAGGGAGACGTTGAGTGCGCTTGCGCCTTGGCGCCCGAAAATCAGGCGACAAATGCACGTATAAGATTTCGGATATCATATGAACTCGTAAGGGAAAGTGGTGGGCGACCCTGGAATCGAACCAGGCGTGCGTCTCCGCGAGGGAGTTACAGTCCCCTGCCACACCTTGCGGCCTGTCGCCCACTTTCCTGAGGCGCGCTGGCCTCGGTGTGAGGGGTATTTATTGGCATGTGCTGGGGCCGTCAACTAGAAAATACCTTGCACAGGGCGCTTCTTTTGCCCATTGGTGAAACCTCTTTATTTTGAAGGTGTCAGAGCGATGAAAAAACCCAAATGGGTCGTGCAAAAAGAACAGCAGAAACGCAAAGATGCGGCTGAAACCGTCTGGTTGTTTGGTCTGCATGCGGTGCGCGATGCTCTGGCCAATCCCAAGCGTGAAAAACTGCGACTCATCGTGACCAAAAATGCCTCTGACAAGCTGGCAGATGCCATTGCTGCATCCGGTATGGCGCCAGAGGTGGTTGATCCGCGCAAATTCAACGCACCGCTTGATCCGCAATCTGTGCACCAGGGCGCCGCACTTGAAGTGAAACCGCTCAATTGGGGAAAGCTGGTGGATGTGGCTATCGCGGATGATGATCGTCCCCAACGGCTCATTCTGCTTGATCGTGTGACCGACCCGCATAATGTTGGCGCCATTCTACGCTCCGCCGAAGTATTTGGTGCGTTGGCCGTGATTGGCACCCGTCACAACTCCGCCCCTGAAACCGGCGCTTTGGCCAAAACCGCCAGCGGCGCGCTGGAACGTCAACCGTACCTGCGCCTGCGCAATCTGGCGGACACCATCACCGAACTTCAGGGAATGGGCTACATCGTTCTTGGTCTGGATGGTGAGGCCGATGCTACTATCGAAACCGCGCTGACAGACCGCCATGACGCGCCCATTGCGCTTGTGTTGGGGGCTGAAGGGCCGGGGCTGCGCCAGAAAACCAAAGAAACCGTGGACCAGCTGGTGAAGATCGACTTTGCCGGGGCCTTCGGCTCCCTCAATGTCTCCAATGCTGCTGCCGTAGCGCTGTACGCTTCGTTACCGCGGAAGGTTTGACGCGCCCCTTCACTTTCTGACAAATATCCCCGCCGGAGGCTCCCAACAGGGCCGCCGCGTGCCTACATGAGTTGGGCAGACCGATATCTGAGGGAGAATGTCATTCCACATCCATCCAAAATAGCCACGTGCTGCTATTGTGGCGCGCGGGCGGCCTTGGTTTTGTCCGGCAAGACACGTCACGAATTGGCTTGCAGCAACTGTGGCGCCCCTCTGCACAATCTAAAACAAATGCCGATGCCAGCCGCCCATAAGGCCCCAGCGCATTTTTCCCATCCCATCCGCACACCCAAGTCCAAGGGAAAAGTCGGGCATAAATCGGAGAAACGCGAGGCAAAACCCAAACCCCATTGGTCAGATGCGCCACAGCCTCGGAAAAAAAAGAGCAAAAAGAAGCGCGGCAAATGGGCCAAAGAGCTGTTTGAAGATGTGTTTGACGTGATCGAAGATATCTTTGATTGAGCGGAAATTTGCCCAATCTATTAACCACTTGTTCATGAGAATCTCGCACGCTCTTTACATCCAATTCTGCGAACATACGTAGTGATGTAAGAGACACGGACTACGGAGCGTCCGTGTTTCCCTTCACTGTCCCTCGTTCCGTACTTGCGCCCAAGGTCCCTCTTGGGCGCTTTTTTTTGGCTTTAGTTCTGGAGATGTCTCTGTAGGGTGGCGGAGACATCGCACCTCTCAGCACAAGACAACTCACCATGACATACCCTGACCCCTTTTTGCGCGACATCCTGAAACGCACCAAAACCATTGCTGTGGTTGGTGTGTCGATGAACCCGGTGCGGCCCAGCTACTATGTCGCGCGTTACTTGTCGCTGAAGGGGTACAAGGTCATTCCTGTAAATCCAGGTCATGCTGGCAAAGAGCTGTTTGGTGCGACCATCCAGCCGAGCCTAAGTGCTGTTCAGGCCCCTGTGGACATGGTCGATATCTTTCGGCGCTCAGAGGCCGTGCCGCCAATTGTGGACGAGGCGCTGGCACAATTTCCGGAGCTACAAACCATTTGGATGCAGATTGGCGTTGAGCACGCTGAAGCGGCATCCGTGGCAGAGGCGCGTGGTGTGGATGTGGTGCAAAACCGCTGCCCCAAAATAGAGTATCAGCGTCTGTTTGGTGAACTGCGCATGGGTGGGTTCAACACTGGCGTGATTTCGTCGAAACTCTAAGCCGCAGGTTTTCCGGCTTTGGGCTGCCTGATCAATTCGCCCATCACCTTTGCCAACTCGTCTTTGCGGAAAGGTTTGCCCAGACAGGCATTCATCCCCGCTTTGAGGTAGGCATTGGTCTGTTCTGGCAAAATATTGGCAGAAAGCGCCACTATTGGAGTGTGTTGATTGGGGCCAGGATGGGCGCGTAAAATCTCGGTGGCTTCCACCCCGTCCATATCCAGAAGCTGAATGTCCATCAGGATCATGTCATAGCGCTTGGCGGCACAGCGCTGAAGGGCAGGGCGGCCATCATCCACCATGTCGACAACAACCCCCATGCCTTCTAGGAAACGCCGCACAATCATCTGGTTGGTGCGGTTGTCCTCAACCACCAACGCGTGCACGCCATCAAAGCTCACGATTGCAGAGCTGGCGGTTGGAGGCGCAGGGACGCTTGCTGCTTCGGCCCGCACCAATGGGATCTTGAACCAAAAGGTACTGCCATTGAAAGGCGTGCTCTCAACACCAATCTCGCCGTCCATCAACTCCACCAGCTCTTTGGAAATCGACAGGCCCAGCCCTGTGCCGCCATACCGGCGGTTGGTGGCGGAGCTGGCCTGTTCAAACTTGTTGAACACCCGCGCCTGTGCTTCTTGGGTCAGACCGATACCCTCGTCAATGACCGCCACATAAAGCATCTGATCTTTCACAGACAGCTGCAAGGTGATGGTGCCATTCTGGGTGAATTTGATCGCATTGCCCACGAGGTTGGTGATCACCTGAGTGAGGCGTGTGGGATCCGCAGAGATCCAGGCGGGCACATCAGCGGCAATCTCCAGCACCAATTCCAGCCCCTTGGCCCGCGCCGAGCCTGATTGTGCCGCCGACACAGATGTCAGCAGCTCGCGGGTTGCGAGCGGAATGGCTTCGATGGTCACGCCATGGGCCGCAATTTTGGAGTAGTCCAGCACGTCGTTGATTAACGTCATCAAACTACGCCCGGAGCTGCGCCCCGTGGCCACCAATGACTTCTGGTCTTCGGTGAGATCGGTTTCGTCTAGGAGTTGAAGAATTCCGGACAAGCCATTGAGCGGGGTGCGAATTTCGTGACTCATCTTAGCCAAAAACTCGCTCTTTTCCCGATCCGCACGCTGGGCTTCGTCGCGCAACTCAATCAACCGTGCCTCTTTTCGTTGGATCTCATTGTGAAACAGCGACAGCCCCACCATCAACGTAATCGAAACAGCTGCCACAACAATCATGGCGCCTAGCGGCAAGTGCTCCAATATACTTGCCGCCAGCAGGAGGTTTAGGACCACGATGCCGGTGACAATCCACGCTGCGCGTCGACCAACCAGCAGCAGCGCCAAGACCGGCGGACCAATAAGGAAGATCTCTTGCCGCCAGGCATAGGAGGTGTCTGAGACCATTTGCAGATTGGTATGCGCGAAGTAGATGAACTGCATCACAACATTGCACAAGATCATGTTGTGGGTACGATGCCAGATCAGAGGGATCAGAAAGTAGCCGAGAACAAACAATGCAGTGATCATCGCGAACAGCTTCGAAAACTGCGGATCACTGCTCAACATGTGTAGATTGTGAAGCCCGGCAACAACGCCCAGAATGCCAGAGAACCCGCACAAGAGCCTTGCGCGAGCGGCCTGAAATCCGTGGTCTCGATACTGTCCCGGCCAGAAGTATTCTCTGAACGCGGCACCAAAACCTTTGGTGTTGTTGTTGGTCATGACATCTGCAGTGTTGCTACCTTGAGTTCTTTGATGCCGCGTAAAGTCTTAAGTTTGCCTAAAGGTCTGCTGTAGGTGTCAGACTTTGAGTGCGGAATCTCAGTTAATTTAACGGTTTCTCCCCGCTTGCACGATATGGCGTTCTTCCCAGTTGTATCGGCTGTCTTCCAGTACCGGCGACCAAAACAAATGTCCGCCATAGCGCCACGGGTCTAACACAATGCCTTCACGCATCTTTTTACCCCGTGCGCTCATCACGACCGTGCTGTGTTCAATCAGGATGGTGTCGTGGTTGGCAATGGCGCGATGCAGGTCTAACGTTTCAAACCCTTCTTGGCGCAGCCGGGTTTGCAGATCATCGGCCCAATGCCAGCACAGCCCGCGAGGGCGCAGGCCCTGATTGACCTTGGCGTTATGGAGGAGCGCGCTGTCTGTGACGTTATACTCCTGCCGCAACACCAACGAGTAATTATAGGCAATCTCCGCAGCGCGCGCCGCCTCCATGGGATCGACACTTGGGTCAAGATTGATAATCGCCTGCGCGAGGCCCGGCACATCCATCGGTGTCTGTTCCTGAGGCGCGCCGCACGCCACCAACACCACTGCCGCCAAAAGCGCCAGCCCCACTCGCAATTTTGCAATCATCAACTCGATGCCTCTTGGACTTTTGCGCGACTATAGGCTGACCCGCGCAAATGCCAAAGCTTTTGCTTAGCCCTTGGGCCGCGCGGCTTTTTCGGCCACACCGCTGAGGCCCTGACGCCGTGCCAGCTCGGCCAACACATCGTCTAACGCCACGTCGCGCGCCTCTAGCATCACCAGTAGGTGATAAAGCACGTCCGCCGCCTCATAGGTCAGTTTTTCACGGTCGCCTTTTACAGCTTCAATCACCGCTTCAATGGCTTCTTCGCCAAATTTCTCGGCGCATTTTTCCGGCCCTTTGGCCAGAAGCTTCGCCGTCCAGCTGCTCTCCGGGTCTGCTTTGGCGCGCTCCGCAATGGTTGTGGCCAGATCGTTTAGAACACTCATGTCAGCCTCATCGGAATACCGGCGTCGTGCAAGTGCTGCTTGGCTTCTTGCACGGTGAATTCGCCAAAGTGGAAGATCGACGCCGCCAGAACTGCACTTGCGCCGCCTTCCGTCACACCTTCCACAAGGTGATCCAAAGTGCCAACGCCACCTGACGCAATCACCGGTACATTGACCGCGTTACTTATGGCTTTGGTCAACGGCAGGTTGAAACCCGCTTTGGTACCGTCGCGGTCCATCGAAGTCAGCAGGATTTCACCTGCACCTTTGGCGACCACCAGCTTGGCAAACTCTACTGCATCAATGGGGTTGCCGTCTTTGTCCAAGGCTTCTTTGCGCCCGCCATGGGTAAATATGCCCCATTTGTTGGGCACGCCGTCTTCGTCATGGCCAATGGTTTTGGCATCAATCGCACAAACAATGCACTGGCTGCCAAACTGCGCGGCGGCTTCGGCAATCACATCCGGATTGGCCACGGCGGCGGAGTTGAAGCTCACCTTGTCGGCCCCGGCCAACAACAGCTTGCGCACATCAGCGACAGTGCGCACACCACCGCCCACGGTCAGTGGCACAAAACACTGCTCTGCAGTGCGCTGCACCATGTCAATCATCACACCTCGGTTGTCGTTTGTGGCATGGATGTCCAGGAAACAAATCTCATCCGCGCCAGCTGCGTCATAGGCACGGGCTGCCTCTACAGGGTCGCCTGCATCGCGCAGGCCAACAAAATTCACACCTTTGACCACACGGCCATCAGCGACATCCAGACAGGGAATGATACGGGTCTTCAGCATATCGGAGCTTTCTCAAAGCGTTGCGCCTCTCCTTAGCGTGGCAGGGCGCAACGTGCAATCTGCTCGGGTTGGCCGGTTCAGGTAGCCCGCGCCACCCGAACCAAAGAATCCCGTGCAATCAGGATGTGAAATGGCATGATAGTGGCCAGATACAGCCGCCCAAACAGGTTGTTGCGGTGTACCCATGTGGCGACAAACACCTTGCCGCTTTGAGAAAGCACTGACACCCGAAAATTCAGGTGGCTGTCATCAAAACCCGCTATAATCTCAGTGTCACTTTCGCTCTCTACCGGGAAAATCCCAACGCAATCCTGATCTTTCGGTGCTTCGGTGCGCAGCCCAAACGGTCTCACCAAAACGGTGCGCAGATTGGCCAGCATCTGCGCCCAACCGGGAAAGTTTGTGACAATTTCAGCAGCTTGGCGTGGTGGCATATCGCTGTCGATACAGTAGCAATCCAGAAAATCGCCCGACGCAATGCGGGCATGTAACTGACTGTTTTCGGGCAAGGGGGTGGCGGTGACATCAAAGAATGAAACGGACATCTGCGTCTCCTGATTTGTTCGCGCTACCAACTTGAGGCGCGCAACCGCAAACCCCAAGGCGTCACAAGGTCACGCCTCGCGCGATACGTCCGTACCTGTGCGACGCAGGTCTTTGCTCACCATAACAATCAGACTCACCACAATCACAAAGCCTAGCGGCATGGTCAGGATCACCAGACCGGCATTGGAATATGCTGAATTGAGCTGCGCGCCGATGTTTTCACCATTTACCAAACAGCCGTCGGTGTGCATCGCCATGCCAAATTTGCAGCCATGGGCCTCCGCCGTACGCTGCGCCCACCATACCAAATAGGCTGGCCACACACATGCGGCCAACACAAGTGTCAGGAAGGCATAAGCAATCTTGCGGCGCAGTCTCACGCTTTGAGAACTTTCAGCGCTTCGCCCAAATCAATTGCGCCGTCATACAGCGCCCGGCCGGAAATCGCGCCGTTCAGCTCCGCGCCACAGTTTTTCAGCGCTTTCAAGTCATCCACAGAGCTTACACCACCGCTGGCGATCACTGGGATGGACACAGCTTTGGCCAAGGCTGCGGTTGCGTCCACGTTTGGCCCTTTCATCGCGCCGTCACGCAGAATGTCGGTGTAGATGATTGCGCAGACGCCATCGTCCTCAAACGATTTGGCCAATTCGATCACGTCCACATCTGTCTCTTCTGCCCAGCCTTTGGTGGCAACTTTGCCGTTGCGCGCATCAATGCCCACCGCCACTTTGCCGGGGAATTCTTTCGCCGCGTCCCGCACCAAATCCGGGTTTTCCACCGCAACTGTACCAAGGATCACGCGCGACAGACCTTTGCCAATCCAACGCTCAATAGTCGCCATGTCGCGAATGCCGCCACCCAGCTGTGCTGGCACGTTGGTCTGCTTGAGGATTTCCTCGACCGGTGTCGCGTTGATGGGAATGCCGGCAAACGCCCCGTTCAGGTCCACCAGATGCAGCCATTCACAGCCCGCCTCAACAAACTCCAACGCTTGTGCGGCAGGGTTCTCGTTGAACACGGTCTCTTTGTCCATGTCGCCATGAAGCAGACGCACTGCATTGCCATCTTTGAGGTCAATTGCGGGATAAAGGATCATGGGGCAGGGCCTTCTTATCATGTCTCGCCGAAACCGGCTGTTAAGATTGGTTTTGCATGGTGCCGTCAAAATTGCAACGCGGCGAGACATCACTCCCTGACCCAAAGTCAGGGTTGATGCGACTCACAGCCTTGTCGCAGAGTTTGTGCAAATACTCGGGAGGAAAATGATGAAAAAAATGCTAATGGCTGCGGCTATGACGCTTATTGGGGCCACTTCGGCCTTTGCGGACCCAATTTTTGGCACCTGGAAGACCATTCCGGATGACAATGGCAACTACGGGCTGATCAATGTCGCGGCCTGTGGCGGCAAAATTTGCGGCACACTGGCCAAATCGTTCAATCCGGACGGCAGTGCGCTGGATAGCCCCAACAATGGGCGCAAAATCATCTGGGACATGAATGCGGACGGCGGCGGCAACTACAGCGGCGGCAAGGTCTACTCTCCAGACCGCGATAAGACCTACAAAGGCAAGCTGGTGCTCTCTGGAAATTCCTTGGCGGTCAGCGGCTGTGTGCTGGGCATCTGCCGCAGTGGCGGCAGCTGGACTCGCGTCAAGTAACGCGCTGCTACAGAAATGTACAAAAAGGCGCGGTGATCCCGCGCCTTTTTTCGTTTGGACCAGTGTTCACACCGAGCCGGTGTATTCACCACGGGCCGGGTAGTCATTTTTGATGGCAAAATCTAGCGCACCCAGAAGCTCGCTGAAGTGCGGACGCACAAACGGCATGGTCTGCACCGAGCCGTAGTAGAGAGCCTGCTCCGGGCTCACCATAAACAGGCCCGGTTCGGAGAACAGTGCGGGCTCTTCAATGCCAATCGAGGTCTTGCCGCGTGAGGTGGAGATATACAGACCCCATTCTTTGGCCACATCCAGAGGCAAATCATAGGCCACGCGCAGGCCGGTGGCGGCAATCTTCTCCGCCATGTCTTTGGCGCGCTCTTCGCCATCGCTGCTGACCGCAACACAAGTCACCCCGCGCTCGGCAAAGGCCTCCACCAACTTTTCCAGCTCTTTGAGGTAGGTGGCGCAGATCGGGCAGTGCAGACCGCGATAGAAACATACGACAGTGCCGCGCTCAGAACTTTCCACGGAGAGATCAAAGGTGCCGCCGCCCACTAGTGGCAGGGTCAGGTTTGGAGTTTTTTGACGGGGGATCAGCATTTGGGAGTCCTCTTGTTGTATGCTTGCTGGACTTATTGTCGGATTTCATGTCAAATAAATCCGATTGATCGTGCATAAAATCCGGAATCCTCCATGGATCGCCTCACCACACTTGTCGAAAAGTTTCACCTCAGCGTGCATCCCGCCCCGCTGTCCGAGGCCAATCTGATCGCCAAAGCAGGCGAGGATGGCACCCCGGCGCGAGTGGTGTTCCTATCCCGCGGCACTTGTACGACCACTTGCGCAGGCGAAGTCCTGTTTGCCGCGCATGTGGACTGGATGGGGTTGAGTAACCCTTTGATGGCGGCCCTTCCAGATGAGGTGCGATATGATCTGAGCGGCGAAGAGGACAGCTGTGCCTTGGTGCGTCTGATGGCGGAAGAAACCAGTGCCAAGCGCTGCGGTGCGCAATCTGTGATCAATCGCTTGGGCGAAGCCCTCTTGGTGCGTCTTCTGCGTGAGCAGATTTCTCAAGGCACCACCGATGTGGGGCTGCTGGCTGGGTTGGCTGATCCGCGTCTCAGCCGGGCGATTGTCGCCATGCATGATTTTCCTGGACGGGTCTGGAGTAACGCTGACCTTGCCCAAGAGGCGGGCCTATCCCTGTCGCGGTTCTCGGAACTCTTTGCTCAAACCGTGGGCGAAACCCCAATGGGCTACCTGCGTCGCTGGCGGCTTATCCTGGCGCATCAGGACATCAGCCGCGGCGACCGGGTTGATGCGGTTGCCCGTCGCTATGCCTACAACAGTCCGGAAAGCTTCACCCGGGCATTTCGCAAAGCCCATGGGATGGCGCCCACAGCCTTGCGCGCCGCCTAGTCTTCATCAGTCCAGAAATATCCCGGGGTGAATTGCGCATTAGCGCAAGAGGGGCAGGCCCCTCTCTTATTGCTACTTAAGGCGCCCATTTCAGGAAGTTGCCAATCATCCGCAGGCCAATGTCCTGGCTTTTTTCCGGATGAAACTGCATGCCCACCATGGTGTCGCGCCCGATGATGGCGGTCACGTCGCCGCCATAGTCGACATGGGCCAAACGCTCTTCCGGCTTGGTTACGTGGAACTGGTAGGAGTGCACAAAATAGGTGTGGTCGCCGTTTTTGATGCCGTCGAGCAGCGCGTGCGGGTGGTCAATCACCAGATTGTTCCAGCCCATGTGCGGCACTTTTAGGCTGGCATCACTTGGCGCAATCTTCTCAACGTCGCCTTCGATCCAGCCCAAGCCCTGCGTCAGCTCATATTCATGGCCTCGGCTGGCCATCAGCTGCATGCCCACACAAATGCCCAGAAACGGCCGGCCTTTCCCCTCCACTGCTTCCACCATCGCATCATAGATGCCTTTGTGCCCGCGCAGCTCCGCCGCACAGGCCGGAAACGCTCCGTCGCCTGGCAGCACCAAGCGATCCGCCTTGGCCACCACGTCGGCATCCGAGGTCACAACAACCTCACCGCCATGCACCTCTGCGGCCATCCGTTGAAAGGCTTTTTCGGCAGAGTGTAGGTTGCCGCTTTCATAGTCGATGATCGCTGTCAGCATGATCTTGGTCCCGTTTTTGGTGTCGCTCCCAAGTGAAACGAAACGCCGCGCGGGTCAAGAGGCTGTGGGGCTGGGCCGCGCTTTAGGCTTTTGCCGGTGTGCCAATCCGATCAATCAGCGCCATGACGGCTTCAAACGGGCTATCTTCAAGGGGTGTGTCTGTGCAGCCAAATTCGCCACCAAGGTAGAGCAGGGTAAACCCGTGAATCAGCGACCAGACTTGGGCCTCCACAATTTGGGAGTCTTCGCCTTCTGGTACAAACGGCGCGCAGACGCTGCGCAGGATCAGATAAGCGTCCGCTTCCTCGCGCTTATTGCGGGGGGCATGAATGCCCAGCCCGTGTTCGCCAAACATCACCTTCAGCAAGCCGCTGTGGCTCAACCCAAACTGTAAGTATCCCCGGCATGTACTGCGCAGTCGTTCGCGGTCAGTTTGTTTGCCTGCGTCAATTGCATCGGTCATGTATTTGGAAAATATAGCAAAACCTTCTTCCGCAATTGCGGAGATGAGGCCGGGTAAACCCGCAAAATGATGCGCCGGGGCGGCATGGGACACACCCGCGCGCGCGGCACATTTGCGTAAACTCAGTGCCTCCAGCCCACCTTCCTCCAGCAAGTCAATACCTGCCTTGATCAGGGCGCGTTTGAGGTCTCCGTGGTGGTGGCGGGTTTTTGCTGTGGTCATGTGGGCAAACTAGCTCATGACTTGACAGTGTCAAGCTTATCTGATTTTTACAGTGTCAAGATTAACTTTACAGTGTCAAAATCATCGGAGTGTCCCATGTACCCCATTCCCAAACGCCCGCTGCTGCCGCGCAGCCTGCCCGTTTTGTGGTTCCTTGCCATTGCCATCGCCTTGGCGTCGATGCGGTTCCTGATTGCCGACATTGCCCTGGTGATGCCGTTTATGTTGCACCACGCGCTGGAGCGTCCGATCCTGCTTTACGGACATATCGCTTTGGCTCCCGTCGCATTGGCGCTGTTGCCATTGCAATTCAGCACCAAGCTGCGCCTGCGCCGCCCAAGGCTGCATCGTTGGTTGGGGCGGCTCTACGGTGTAATGATCCTGCTCTCTGGCCTGTCCGGATTTTTCCTCGCCTTCCAAACCGAGATGGGGCCAATTGCAGCCTCCGGCCTTGCGGCGCTGGCCGTGGCTTGGCTGAGCACCACCGCCGTGGCCATCTTCCTGGCCATCCAACGCAACATCCCGGCCCACCGACGGTGGATGATCCGCTCGGCTGCACTGACACTTTCAGCAGTTACCCTGCGCCTCTATCTGCCAGTTGGCGAACTCACGGTGGGCATGGACAGCGCTTATCCGCTAATTTGCTGGGCCTGCTGGGTGCCAAATATGTTTGTGGCGGAATGGCTGATCCGACGGGAGCTTACCCCAAACTCTGCACAACCCGCCTAAAATAGAAAAAGCCCGCGTAGTGCGGGCTTTTTCACGTCTCAGTCTATCAGTTGACTGACTTACAACGCGCCTTTGGTGGAGGGAATGGCATCCGCCTTGCGTGGGTCCACTTCCACCGCCTCGCGCAGCGCGCGGGCCACAGCCTTGAAGGTGGCTTCAGCAATGTGGTGGCTGTTGAACCCGTGGATCTGATCCACATGCAGGGTGATGCCGCCGTGGGTGGCAAAACCCTGGAAAAACTCACGCACTAGCTCGGTGTCAAATGTGCCAATCTTCTGGGTGGGCATCTCCAGGTTCCAGATCAGAAAGGGACGTGCGGACAGGTCCAGGCTGGCCCGCACCTGCGCATCATCCATCGGCAAGTGGCAGGTTGCATAGCGGCGAATGCCTTTTTTATCGCCCAGCGCCTGCGTCAGCGCCTGACCCAGCGAAATGCCCACATCTTCCACCGTGTGGTGGTCATCAATGTGGTAATCGCCCTCAGCACGGATGGTCATGTCAATCAGGCTGTGGCGCGACAGCTGATCCAGCATGTGGTCAAAGAAGCCCACGCCGGTCTGGTTGTCATAAGTGCCGGTCCCGTCGAGATTGATCTCCACGGTGATCTTGGTTTCCGCAGTGCTGCGGGTCACGCTTGCCTGACGCATCTGGTCATCCTTCGCTGATAGTCGGCCACCTTATAGGCAGCCCGCCCGCGCGGGCCAAGGGGGCGCAGTTTGCGATTGTGGTCAGGGTGGCATTTGTGCCAGCTTACCCCCAAACCGACATGAGGGCTTTTATGACCACCTGCGTCTTTATCCAGATCCGCTGCAAACCCGGCACCACCTACCGCGTGGCCGAAGAGATTGCGCTGAAAGAAATCCACTCCGAGCTTCATTCCACCAGTGGCGAGTATGACTTGCTGATGAAGCTTTACATCCCTGAGGGTGAAGACGTGGGCAAGTTCATCAACCATCACATGCTGGATATCGCGGACGTCGAACGCACGCTGACCACGCTGACGTTTAAGGCGTTTTAAAGCCGCACAAAAAGGAGACTGCCATGGCCGATGTGGACACAAACAAAGCCAACGCCATGGCGTTCTACGATCTGATGTTCAATCAGAACAAACCGCGTGAAGCGATAGAGACCTACGTTGGTGCTGAGTACATCCAGCACAATCCGCATGTCGGCGACGGCAAAGAGGCCTTTATCACTTACTTTGAACGGATGGCGGCGGAGTATCCTGGTAAGAAAGTGCATTTCAAACGCGCCATTGCCGAGGGCAACATGGTGGTGCTGCACTGCCATCAGGAATGGCCCGGCGATGAAGACTACGCCGGTATCGACATCTTCCGTTTTGATGACAATGGGAAGGTGGTGGAGCACTGGGATGTGTTACAAACCATCCCAGCGACCTCAGCTAATGACAATGGGTTGTTCTAAACCGCTTTGCCGTTGATCCAGGTGGCCGCAATGGCGCGGTCATCGCCCATCATGATGGTGGGGAACAGCGCTTCCCACAGATCATTGGCCCGCACGGACCGCTGTGCAATCTCCGGCGTACTGGCGAGGTCCAGTACCACCAGATCTGCCTCCATGCCCACGGCCAGATTGCCAATTTGGTCTTCCATATGCAGCGCGCGTGCCGAGCCTTGCGTGGCCAGCCACATCAGTTCGGCTGCATGTAACGGGTTGTGACGTAGCTGCCCAACCTCATAAGCACTCGCCATGGTGCGCAGCATTGAGAAACTGGACCCGCCGCCGGTGTCACTTGCCAGTCCCACGCGCTGCCCAGCCGCCATCAAACCACCCATGTCAAACAGACCCGAGCCAATAAACGTGTTGGAAGTGGGACAATGGATCAAACCCGCACCCACCTCACGCAGCCGATCCTTTTCGCGGTCTTCCAAGTGGATCGCATGGCCATAGAGACCTTTCTCCCCCAAGAGGCCAAACTGCTCGTAGGTGTCCAGATAGTCCCGCGCCTCGGGAAACAGTTCCGCCACCCAGGCAATCTCGTCGGTCTGTTCGCTCAAGTGGGTCTGCATCAAGCAGTCCGGGTGCTCTGCCCAAAGGCTACCAAGTGCCTCTAACTGTTCCGGCGTGGAGGTGGGCGAAAACCGCGGTGTGATGGCGTAGCTGATCCGGTCCACACTATGCCAGCGTTCAATCAATGCCTTACTGTCGTCATAGGCGCTTTGAGGTGTGTCGCGCAGACCATCCGGTGCGTTGCGATCCATACAGGTCTTACCGGCAATCACCCGTTGACCCCGGGCTTGTGCCGCCTCAAAAAACGCATCCACCGATTCCGGATGAATGGTGCAATAGCTCGCCATGGTGGTCACACCGTGTTTTGCGGTGAGGTCGAGGTAGGTGGCTGATATCTGATCCGCATAGGCCCGATCGCCAAACCGCATCTCTTCGGGGAAAGTGTAGCTGTTGAGCCAATCAATCAATCGCTTACCCCAGCTCGCAATGATGCCGGTCTGCGGGTAATGCACATGGGCATCCACAAAGCCCGCAGAGATCAGCTTGTCGCCATAGTCGACCACATCTGCCGAAGGGTAGGCGGCCCGCATGGCCTCTGCGGTGCCAAGCGCCACAATGCGACCATCCTCGACAACAACCCCACCATGTGTCTCATGCCGCGCCGCCTCCGCACCTGCCTCAAACGGATTGGCTGTAAAGCTCAGCGTCTGCCCAAGCAGTAGGATCTGTGCGCACATAATTCTCTCCAATCTCTTGAGGGCGGGTCTTTTTTCGGCACCAACCGGTTGTGTCCCATTGAGTCCTAGCTTTGATTTACTCTATGGTCCGTGGCAAGTCCAAGGCCACACAAACTGGCCCATCGCCAATAAGGGAGCGCGTCATGCCCAACACAGAGTTGCAGACCGCCCCCGAAGCAGAGACCGAAGACTACAGGCTTTCCAAGAAACTGATTGCCGGTGTGCTCTACGCACTGGAGGCACAGGACCGGCACACGCTGATCGAGCTGACCGAGCCGCTGCACCCGGCAGACATCGCCGACCTTCTGGAACAGATCAACCCGTTTGACCGCCGTCGCCTTGTGCAGCTCTACGGTGAAGAGTTTGACGGGGATATCCTTTCGGAACTGGACGACGGTCTGCGCGAAGAGGTCATGGCGGTTCTCCAACCGGACGTCCTTGCCGATGCGGTGCGTGATCTGGAAAGCGATGACATTGTCGACATCGTCGAAGATCTGGATGAGCCGGCACAGGAAGCCATCCTTGAAACGCTGGAAGATGCGGACCGGGTCGCCGTAGAGCAGGCGTTAAGTTATCCGGAGAACACCGCTGGCCGCTTGATGCAGCGCGAGACGGTGTATGCGCCGGAACACTGGACCGTGGGAGAGGCCAGCGACTATCTGCGCAATGCCGACGCACTACCAGAACAGTTCTATCACGTGATCCTTGTGGACCCGCGAATGAAGCCAGTTGGCAATGTCACATTGGGCAAGCTGATGTCCTCACATCGCGAGTTGCCACTGACCAAAGTGGTGGAAGAGCTGTTTCAGGTGATCCCGGCCACGCAGGATGAAGAAGACGTGGCTTACGCCTTCAATCAATATCACCTGATTTCCGCGCCAGTAGTGGATGAAGATGAGCGCCTTGTAGGAGTGATCACCATTGATGACGCCATGGTGGTGCTGGATGAGGAACACGAAGAAGACATCCTGCGTATGGCGGGTGTGAGTGATGAGGCCAGCCTGTCTGACACCATCCTTGATGCCGCCAAAGGCCGCGCCACCTGGCTGTTTGTGAATCTGTTGACCGCCATTCTGGCGTCTGGCGTGATCAACCTCTTTGCGGACACCGTGGATCAGATGGTCGCGCTGGCGGTGTTGATGCCCATTGTTGCCTCAATGGGGGGCAATGCAGGCACCCAGACCATGACCGTGACCGTGCGTGCGCTGGCCACCAAAGACCTCACCGCGCAGAACGCCTGGCGGGTCATACGGAGAGAAGTGTCGGTAGGGGCCTTAAACGGTGCGCTGTTTGGCCTGATCATGGCGGGTGTTGCGGGCGTTTGGTTTGGCGTGCCCATGCTGGCGCTGGTGATCGCCGTGGCGATGTTCCTCACGCAGGTTGCTGCCGCGCTGGGCGGTATCCTGATCCCCATGGCCCTGGAACGCTTGCACATCGACCCCGCCTTGGCGTCCGGCCCCTTTGTCACCACCGTGACCGATGTGGTGGGGTTTTTCCTGTTTCTGGGTCTGTCTGCCCATATGCTGCTCTAACCAAAGGATTGGGCAATGGATCTCACAGAGAAAAAAGCCGCCGCACGAAAAGCCGCTTTCGCCCGTCGTAAGGAGGCGTTTGCCACCGCAGGCCCCGGCCAATCCGCACATCTCTCAGAAGTTCTTGCAGGTTATCGTGGTGTCCCGCTGGCGGGGTATATGCCAATCCGTACAGAAATCTCCCCATTGGCCGCGATGGCCGAAGCCGCGGCCCATGGCCCCGTGGGGGTGCCAGTCATTCAAGGCGAGGCCATGCCCTTGGAGTTTTCCCGCTGGGAACCAGAAGGCGCACTCCGCGCCGGCCCGTTTGGTGCCAAAGTGCCCGTGATCGATGATTTCTTTGACCCAGAGATTGTGATTGTGCCGCTTGTGGCCTTTGACAGCAAAGGCGGTCGGCTTGGTTATGGTGGTGGCTTTTATGACCGCACACTAGAACGTCTGCGGTCCCGCCGCGCCACTTTGGCCATTGGTCTGGCCTTTGACGCACAAGAGGCTGACGCTCTGCCTTTGGAAGACACCGATCAGCCTCTTGCTATGATGATCACCGAAACCCGGATTATCGAGTTTTAGGAGTCAAATTCTGGATTGGCACCAGTGGCATTGGCCCGGAAATATTCCCAGGCATCCTGCTCGCCACCACCTTTGAACTTACAGACACCGTATTCGTTGCCGTCGGCGTCTTTGCGAATTTCGTAACCGTGCCCCTGATTGATACAGAAGGTCGCTGCCGGGTTGGCGGCATCTGTCGGCTGGTTGGGGGAGGAGTAATCACTGCAAGCAGAGAGTGTGGCCAAAGCGCCCACCGCTGTGAGAGTCATAATTGATTTCATCAAAATCATCCTGTGTTTTGTGTTCCCTGATAAGATATCGCGCAATACCTCCAGGACAAGAGACATCATGCACCCACTCGTGTCATAGGCCCTTCTTTGCTGAATGCGCTATTCTCCGTATTTGCCCAGTTCTCCCAACTTTTTGACACATTTGGTTGTGAAGAACAGGAGGAAACACGTTAAAGGGTATTTGGTGTGATCAAGGAAGCGACACAATCGATCCAAGTTGTGCTTGTTTTTGACAACGCGCGCGCATTTGGCAAACAGTTCAAACATCTGGAAAACATGGTGTCCAAACTTCAGGATGCCTTGCACGACCACGGAGACTGGAACCTGCTCAAAGGTTACAGCACCCCAAACGTGCTGGGTATTGCGTCGCATGACACACACGTGACCATTCAACGGTTTGACAACCCCATGCCCTTGCCTGGTTTTGCCTCGGTTTTGGGCAACCCGTTGATCACCAATTCACGTCCCCAGGTGGCCAAAGCCATTATGCAGCACAAGCGTGCGATTTTGATTGAGGTTGGTCCCGGCAGTGTGCCGGGTTTCACCCAAGCTTTTGCGGCGGCTGGGCTTGGCGACGACATGATGGCGCAGATGGATGCTCTGCTCGGCGGTGTAACCAATCGTGGATCTTTTGAGCAACGGCTTTTGATCGCGCAGGCGGTGGGCTGTGCCATGGTTGATCAAATGATGCCAAGCGCGGTGCATTGGGGGCAATCTGATCAGGCCTTTGATGGCAGCACGTTCAAACGGCTTGCTTCGGATGGCTTCAACATCCTGTTGTATGTTGGCCCTTATCCGCATGATGCCAAACAACTCGAAGATGGGGCGGTGCAGCTTGGTATCAGAGGTTTGGGGTCGCAGGCTCTGCTTGGCAAGATGGTGATTTGTGCGCCTGACACAATCGACTGGGCGGTCAATCATCAAATGATGCTTGGATTTATCACTTACTGCCGCAGTATGGGACGTCTGCTAGGAGATAACGAAACCTTTGGGTCTGATATTCCCGATGCGCCGGTTTATGAGGTGCAGCACAACAATGACATTCCCCAGTTGCCAGATGGGTATATCCTTCTAACGCGCCGCTCAGAAGATGCCCCAAGTCGCGTGACCCTAAAAACCACCACCTCAAGTGAACAACAGCTTCACGCCGCTGCGCGTGGGGACCGCAATACAATGGCCCAAGATCTGACCAAACAGCCTGATGTGGGGGCAAGAAGCCTGCGCGCCAAAGCGCAAGTCGCGCGTGGTGCTGCACGAGTCTATAAACTTGGACGATTGGCGGCTGGCCTGGCCATTGCCTATTTTGTGCTCACACAGGTGCAAGTGCCAGAGTTTCTACTGTCTGAATTGGGCATAGACAGCAGCGCCCGACCGTAAGCATTCTTCTGCGCAATCGCCAAAATCCTCACTTCCTGACTTGAGGTAGGACGGGAACGGCGGTAGGGCCATTGCTTATGAAAATGCTTTTCCTTGGTGATGTGATGGGCCGCGCGGGACGTGCGGCTGTAGTGGAACGCCTGCCGAAGCTGCGCGACGCGTGGCGGCTGGATTTTGTCGTTGTGAATGGCGAAAACGCCTCCAACGGTATGGGCCTGTCTGGCGCGCATGCCAAAACGCTGCTGGACGCGGGCGCGGACTGCATCACGCTGGGCGATCATGCGTTTGACCAAAAAGACATGTTGCAGTTCATCCAAAACGAGCCGCGTGTCATTCGTCCGTTGAATATTGCGCGGGGCGATGTGCCCGGCAAAGGCTTTCGCGTGTTCACTGCCCGCGCTGGGCGCAAAGTGTTGGTGACACAAGCGCTGGGCCAAGTGTTCATGAAGCAGCCTTATAGCGATCCGTTCTCCGCCATAGACCAAGTGCTGCGCGCCCATCCGCGTGGCGGTATGGTGCAGGCGGCTATTGTCGACATGCACTGCGAGGCCACATCTGAGAAGATGGGCATGGGGCACTACTGCGATAGCCGCGTGAGCCTTGTGGTGGGCACGCATACACACATCCCAACAGCAGATACACAAATCCTGCCCGGCGGCACTGCGTTTCAGGCCGATGCCGGCATGTGTGGCGACTACAATTCGGTGATTGGCATGCAGAAAGAAGAGCCGATGCGCCGCTTTGTGACCGGCATGCCAAAATCGCGCTTCACGCCGGCGCTGGGCGAAGCCACGCTCTCTGGTGTCTATGTCGAGACCGACGACCGCACCGGCGCCGCGACCCGTATCGAGATGGTCCGTCAGGGTGGCCGTCTCAGCCAATGTGGCCCCAGTTGACGCCAAAAGTGTGGACCTGATCTAAGTGTGGCGCCTGCCCAACAGGCATCTACCTAAAATCTGTTGCCCAACAGGGCCTTCATGCTAAACGTTGGCCGCTGGTAACAACGGGATTGGTATGGATCTTTTTGCATTTTCGCAAACCACACAGGCGGTTTTGGCGCTTCTCACCGTGTTGGGCATGTTTGTGCTGTTTCTGCGCGAAGCATATCCCACTGAGGTGGTTGCCATCGGCGGCGTCGCAGTGCTCTTGTTTTTGGGTGTCCTGCCGTATCAAGCCGCGCTTGGTGTCCTGTCCAACCCAGCCCCATGGACCATCGCGGCGATGTTCATTGTCATGGGTGCCTTGGTGCGCACCGGCGCATTGTCCGTCTTTACCGCCTTGGCAGACGGGCAGGCTCAGGAGCGCCCGCAGGTCGCGATCTCGGTCCTGCTGTGCTTTGTGGTGATCGCCTCTGCTTTTGTCTCCAATACGCCCGTGGTTGTGGTGATGATCCCGGTGTTCACGCAATTGGCGCGTACCTTGGGAGCTTCGGCCTCTAAGCTTCTGATTCCATTGAGTTATGCAGCGATCATGGGCGGCACATTGACCCTCATCGGGACGTCCACCAACCTTCTTGTGGACGGCGTGGCCCGTGATCAAGGCTTGGAGCCGTTCAGCATCTTTGAGGTCACGCCTCTGGGCCTGATCATTGTGGCTTGGGGCATGGCATATCTCTACTTTTTTGGCCGCCGTCTTCTGCCGGAACGCGCCAGTATGGCGGACTTGCTGTCCAACCGCAGCCAAATGAAATTCTTCACCGAGGCGGTGATCCCACCGGAAAGCAACCTGATTGGTCGGGAGGTCACGGGGGTGCAATTGTTCAAACGGGATGGCGTGCGTTTGGTGGATGTGATCCGGGGCGATACATCTCTTCGCCGCAACCTTGCCGGCGTGACCCTGCAAGTGGGCGACCGTGTGGTGTTGCGCACCAAAATGACCGAACTCTTGAGCCTGCAGCGTAACAAGTCCCTAAAGCGTCTGGATCAGGTTGGCGCAGTGGAAACCACCACGGTGGAAGCGCTGATCACGCCGGGCTGTAAAATGGTTGGCCGCCGCCTCGGTGCATTGCGGCTGCGTCGCCGCTTTGGTGTCTATCCGCTAGCGGTGCACCGCCGGAACCAGAACATCGGCCAACAATTAGATCAGCTGGTGGTCCGCGTGGGTGACACTTTGCTGCTCGAGGGCGCGCCAGAAGACATTCAACGTCTTGCCAGTGAGATGGACATGGTGGACGTGTCTCAGCCGTCGGAGCGGGAATACCGCCGCGGCCATGCGCCTATTGCCTTGGGCGCAATGATGGGCATTGTGATCCTCGCAGGCATGGGGGTGGCCCCAATTCTGTATCTTGCCATTCTGGCAGTGGCTGTGGTTCTGCTGACCCGCTGTATCGACGCGGATGAGGCGTTTTCATTTGTCGATGGCCGCCTGCTGTCGCTCATCTTCGCGATGCTTGCGATTGGGGCTGCTCTGTCTCATTCCGGCGCGGTGTCTCTGATCGTGAACGGTCTTGCGCCAGCACTGCAAGGCCTGCCGCCATTCCTGTTGATTTGGGCGATCTACCTGCTGACATCTGTGCTGACCGAGCTGGTGTCCAACAACGCGGTTGCCGTGGTGGTCACCCCCATCGCGGTAGGGCTGGCGCAGGCCATTGGTGTGGATCCGCGCCCACTGGTGGTAGCGGTGATGATTGCCGCCTCAGCAAGTTTTGCCACCCCAATTGGCTATCAGACCAACATGCTGGTCTTTGGGCCCGGCGGTTACAAGTTCACCGACTTCATGCGCGTCGGCATTCCGCTGAACCTGTCGATTGGTATTTTGGCCTCCGCGCTGATCCCGTATTTCTGGCCGCTCTAAAGGCGTTAACAGGTGACGCAATGCGCGTTGCGTTTACCGTTGCGCGTTTGGGGCAGCTGAAAAAACGCACCTCCGCAAAACAGTCGCGATACAGACAGAATACCGACGTCAAAACAGCGTCAAATTTGCTGGTTAATTCGCCAACAAAAAACGCGCCGCAGAGGCCTGCGGCGCGTTGTCTTTGGATCAGATGAAGATCACTTCTTTTTGCGCGGTGGCATCAGGTCGGTGATCGTGCCCTCAAACATCTCAGCGGCAAAATTGATGGTCTCGCTGAGCGTTGGGTGAGGGTGAATGGTATGGCCTAAATCAACCGCATCCGCGCCCATTTCGATGGCCAAAGCCACCTCCGCAATCAGGTCGCCAGCGTTGGGTCCAACAATCCCCGCACCAATCACGCGCTCGGAATCTTCGTCGAAAATCAACTTGGTAAGCCCTTCAGAGCGGCCCAGAGACAGCGAACGACCAGAGGCGGCCCAAGGGAACACACCCTTGCCAACCTTCATACCCTCGGCCTTGGCCTGTGTCTCTGTGACACCCACCCAAGCAACCTCAGGATCGGTGTAAGCCACCGACGGGATCACCCGCGCATCAAAGTGACGTTTGTGCCCCGCAGCCACCTCAGCGGCCACTTTGCCCTCGTGCACAGCTTTGTGGGCCAGCATTGGCTGTCCAACAACGTCCCCAATGGCAAAAATATGAGGCACCCCAGTGCGTTGCTGACTATCGACCGCAATGAACCCACGCTCATCCACTGCCACACCAGCCGCCGCCGCATTGACCTTCGCCCCGTTTGGACGACGCCCCACCGCAACAAGCACTTTGTCAAACGTATCAACCACTTCGCCGTTAGGGCCTTCCATGGTTACCTCAAGACCAGCGTCCGTTGCATTAACCGCAGTGACTTTGGTTTTGGTTAGAATGGCCTCGTAACGCCCTTCAATCCGCTTGTGCAGCGGTTTCACAACGTCTTTGTCAGCGCCCGGAATGATCTGATCCATGAACTCAACGATGGTCACTTTTGAGCCCAATGCATCATACACTGTGGCCATTTCCAGGCCAATAATGCCGCCACCAAGCACCAGCAGGCGCTCTGGCACATCTTCCAGTTCCAATGCGCCGGTGCTGTCAATCACGCGTGGATCGTCATGTGGAATGAAGGGCAGGGTGACCGGCTCAGACCCCGCTGCGATGACGCATTGGTCAAAGCTAACGGTGGATTTCTCGCCGTTGTTGTCGACCTCAATCATATTGGGCCCAGAGAACGTGCCGTAGCCGTTTACAACCTGCACTTTACGCGCCTTGGCCAATCCGCCAAGGCCGCCAGTCAGTTGATTAACAACGCTTTCTTTCCAGCCGCGCAGCTTATCCAGATCGACCTCAGGCTTGGCAAAGCTGATGCCGTGCTCCGCCATTTCCTCAGCCTCGGTGATCACTTTGGCCGAGTGCAGCAGCGCTTTGGAAGGAATACAACCTACGTTGAGGCAGACACCACCAAGCGAGCTGTCTTTCTCGATCAGCACAACCTTTTTGCCGAGGTCCGCAGCGCGGAACGCCGCTGTATAGCCACCTGGGCCAGAGCCCAAAACAACCACTTCGGCATGCACATCACCAGCGCCTGTTGCGGCACCGGTTGCAGCAACAGCTTGTGGCGCAGAAGGGGCTTCGGATACGGCAGCCGTTGGCGCCTCAGCAGCACCTTCAACTTCCAAAACGAGGATCAGGCTACCCTCAGAAACAGCGTCGCCTTCGGCCAATTTGATGTCCTTCACAACGCCTGCGGCGGGTGATGGCACTTCCATGGTTGCCTTGTCGCTTTCGACCTCAATGAGCGGGTCTTCTGCGGCGACAGTGTCGCCAACAGAGACCAGAACGGAGACCACAGGAACTTCGGAAAAGTCCCCAATATCAGGTACTTTGACGTCCATCTTTGTTCTCCTTACCACATCAACTTGCGCATATCACCAAGCAGGGTTTTTAACGTCACGGTGAACCGTGCCGCCAAAGCCCCATCAATGGCGCGGTGATCATAGCTGAGTGACAGGGGTTGCATCAGGCGTGGCACAAACTCTTCGCCATTCCAGACCGGCGCCATTTTGGAGCGGGTCAGGCCGAGGATCGCCACTTCTGGTGCGTTCACAATTGGAGTGAAGGACGTGCCACCTATCCCGCCAAGTGACGAGATTGTGAAAGTCGCTCCCTGCATGTCGGGGCCTTTCAACTCGCCTGCGCGGGCTTTGCCGGACAACTCCATGAGATCTTTGGAGATTTCTACAATGCCCTTACGGTCCGCATCTTTGATCACTGGCACAACCAACCCGTTTGGCGTGTCCGCCGCAAAGCCGATGTTGTAGTAGTCCTTCTTGATCAGCTTGTCGCCGTCCGGATGGATTGACGAGTTCACTTCCCAGTGCTGCTTGAGAGCAGAAACAGAAGCCTTGACCACAAAGGACAGCAAAGTCACGCGATAGCCGTCTTCCTTGGCCATCGTGTCCATTTCTTTGCGGTACTTGTCCAGATCGGTGATGTCCGCCTCGTCGTTGTGGGTGACGTGTGGGATGTTGAGCCAGCTGCGGTGCAGGGCAGGGCCAGACAGCTTTTTGATGCGTGGCATCTCGACGTCTTCGACAGGACCAAATTTGGAGAAATCCACGCTTGGGATCGGGGGAATGCCCATGCCACCCTGTGATGCGCCACCAGCCACTGGGGCCGCTGTGGTGCTCTTCAGGAAGGCTGTCACATCTTCGCGCAGGATACGACCTTTGCGGCCAGAGCCGTTCACTTTGGCAAGGTCCACATCCAACTGGCGCGCAAAGGCGCGTACAGAGGGTGACGCGTGAGTCTTGCCAAATCCCGCATCGGTCACCGCCGCGGGAGCGGGTGCGGCTACCGGGGCTGGTGCCGCGGCAGCAGGTGTTGCGGCTTCCGCTTTTGGGGCAGGGGCTTTCGCTGCGGCGGCACCCTCTGCTTCCAACATCAGGATCAGAGACCCTTCGGATACGGCGTCGCCTTCGGACACTTTGATCTCAACCACTTTGCCCGCCACTGGGGAGGGCACTTCCATGGTGGCCTTGTCGCTTTCCACTTCGATCAGCGGGTCTTCGGCCGCGACCACGTCACCGGCACTCACAAGAACGGAAACCACTGGAACTTCAGTGAAATCGCCGATGTCGGGAACTTTGACTTCGATTGTCATTTTCAAATCTCCTCTCTTCCCGATCACACCAGGCGCGGGTTCGGCTTGGCGCCGTCGATGTCATATTTGGCCAATGCGGCCTCAAGGTCTTTCTTGGTCACAGCACCCTCTTTGTAGAGGTCAACCATGGCCGCAGCTGCAATGTGGTTTGCGTCCACCTCAAAGAAGCGGCGCAGGTTCACGCGACTGTCAGAGCGGCCAAACCCGTCTGTGCCCAACACGGTGTAGCTGCCCGGCACACAGGTCCGGATCTGCTCCGCGTAGTTCTTCATGTAGTCAGTGGCCGCAATCACTGGGCCAGTGGCCTTGGAGAGCTGTTCCGCCACAAACGAGGCCTTCGGTGTGGCCAGCGGGTTCAAGCGGTTGTGGCGGGCCACATCCTGACAATCCCGTGCCAGCTCGTTGAAGCTGGTGGCGGACCAGATTTCGCTTGTCACACCAAAGTCTTCTTCGAGCATTTCCGCAGCCTTCATGGCCTGCACCAGAATGGTACCGGAGCCCATCAGTGTGACGTGTTTCTTGGATGGTTTTTTGACCTCTTTGAAACGATAGAGACCTTTGATGATCTCGTCCTCCACACCCATCGGCATATCCGGGTGGGCGTAGTTTTCGTTCATGAGTGTGAGGTAGAAGAACACATCCTCCTGATCTTCATACATCCGTTTCATACCGTGCTGCACAATCACAGCCACTTCGTGTTGGAAAGTGGGATCATAAGTGATGCAGTTCGGAATGGTGCTGGCAAGGATGTGGCTGTGGCCGTCTTCGTGTTGCAAGCCTTCGCCGTTCAGTGTGGTCCGGCCAGCGGTGCCGCCGAGCATAAAGCCACGCGCACGGCTGTCGCCTGCGGCCCAGGCCAGATCGCCAATCCGCTGGAAGCCAAACATAGAGTAGTAGATGAAGAACGGGATCATCGGCACGCCATGGTTGGAATAGGCAGTCGCCGCCGCAATCCAATCTGACATTGCGCCAGCTTCGTTGATGCCTTCCTGAAGCACCTGACCGTCAGTTGTTTCCTTGTAGTACATCATCTGATCGGCATCTTGCGGCGTGTATTTCTGACCTTCCGGGTTGTAGATGCCCACAGAACGGAACAAGCCTTCCATACCAAAGGTGCGGCTTTCATCCGGCACAATCGGCACAATGTTCTGCCCGATCTTCTTGTCTCGCAGAAGTGTCGTCAAAATACGAACAAAGGCCATAGTGGTGGAAATTTCGCGATCCCCGGTGCCTTTGAGTTGCGCCGCAAACTTGTCCAGATCTGGAATTTCCAGCTTAGGCGATTGGCTCTCACGTTTGGGGAATTCCCCACCAAGTGCTTTGCGGCGATCCGCCAGATAGGCTTTCTGCGCGTTGTTCAATTTCACAAACGGCGCATCTCCCACATCTTCGTCGCTGACCGGGATCTCAAAGCGGTCGCGGAAGGCGCGCAGCTGATCTTCGTTCATTTTCTTTTGCTGGTGGGTGGTGTTCTGGCCTTCGCCAGCGGTGCCCATGCCGTGACCTTTAACGGTTTTTACCAACAGGCAGGTCGGTTGACCTTTGGTGTCACTGGCGCGTTTGAAGGCGGTGTAAACCTTTTGTGGGTCATGGCCACCACGACGCAGGGACCAGATCTGTTCGTCGGTCCAGTCTTTTACCAGCTCGGCGGTCTCTGGGTATTTGCCAAAGAAGTGTTCGCGAATGTAAGCGCCGTCTTTGGATTTGAAGGTCTGGTAATCCCCGTCAACGGTTTCATCCATCAGCTGACGCAGCTTGCCAGAGGTGTCTTTCTCCAGAAGCTCGTCCCAACCTTTGCCCCACAGCAATTTGATCACGTTCCAGCCTGCGCCGCGGAAGTCGCCTTCGAGCTCCTGCACAATTTTGTGGTTGCCGCGCACAGGTCCGTCCAGACGTTGCAGGTTGCAGTTCACCACAAAAATCAGGTTGTCGAGACCTTCACGTGCTGCGAGGTCAATGGCGCCACGGCTTTCTGGTTCGTCCATCTCGCCATCACCAAGGAAGCACCAGACCTTACGGTCGGCCATGTCAATTAGGCCGCGGTTGTGCATGTATTTCATGAACCGCGCTTGGTAGATCGCCATCAGCGGGCCAAGGCCCATGGAGACAGTAGGGAACTGCCAGTAATCCGGCATCAGCCAAGGGTGCGGGTAAGAGGAGAGACCGCCGCCGTCCACTTCAGAGCGGAAGTTTTCCAGCTGCTCTTCGGTCAGGCGCCCTTCCATGAAGGAGCGCGCGTATATGCCGGGGATCACGTGGCCTTGGAAGAAAACAAGGTCGCCACCGTGGATCGCAGATTTGCTGCGCCAAAAGTGGTTCAAACCTATATCATACATCACCGCAGAGGAGGCGAAGGAGGCGATGTGCCCACCGTACTCGCTGCTCACTTTGTTACGACGCACCACAGTAGCCATGGCGTTCCAGCGGTTGATGGTGCGGATGCGCCATTCCATGTCCAGGTCACCTGGGAACTCTTCCTGGTCATCGGTAGGAATGGTGTTCTGATACGGCGTGGTGGCCGAAAAAGGCAGGGTGGCTCCGGCCGCACGGGCCTGTTGCACCGCTTTGTCGAGCAGGTAATGCGCTCTGTCTGGTCCATCCCGCGCGATGACATCCTCAATGGCATCCTGCCATTCTTGGGATTCTACCGGGTCGATGTCTGGAAATTCATTTGCCATGCGGCGTCTCCTCCACTGAAATCCGCGTTTTTACTCTTATAGTTTAATATTAAACAATAGTGCTAGTGCGTGGAGCGCATGGGTCCCATGCGCGTGGCGCAAAGCTGATTAAGCGGTAAGTCTTCCCAGTGTAGCGCAGTTTGAAGGCAAAAAAACAGGGACCCGAAGGTCCCTGTAAGTTACTTGAATTGAAAGGCTTGTTAGTCTTCGTGAGGCAGAACCAAGTTCAGCACAATTGCGCAGAGCGCGGTCGGTGCCACAGCTGAAGTCATCAGCGTTTTCACAACACCCGGCAGGTATTGCACGGCAGTTGGCACAAGGTTCAAACCCAGACCCACAGCCAGAGACACCGCGATGATCACCATATTGCGGCGGTTCATCGGGATTTCTGACAACATGTTCAATCCAGCGGATGCCACCATGCCAAACATCACAATCACACCACCACCAAGCACTGGCAAAGGCATGGACGCAATCACGGCACCCACTTTTGGCATCAGACCACAGAGGATCAGGATGATGCCACCGATGGTCACCACGTGACGGCTCATGACACCTGTCATGCCAACAATACCCACGTTTTGCGAGAAGGAGGTGTTTGGCAGTCCACCAAAAACACCGGCTATGGCTGTGCCGAGACCGTCAGCGTAGGTAGCGCCTTGTATCTCTTCGTCGGTCGCATCCCGTCCTGCGCCGGCTTTAGCGGTTGCGGAGGCATCGCCAACGGTCTCAATGGCAGAAACTATGGACACAAGTGTTACAGCAATGACCGCGCCAAGACTGAATTCAAAGCCATAAGGCAGAGGTGTGATCCCTGTCACCCAAGAGGCTTTGGCAACGGCACCGAAATTCACCATGCCGGACAAATAGGCCACGATGTAACCTGCGATCATGCCTACAAGAATGGCAGCGCTAGAGAGTGTGCCTTTGGTGAAAAACTTCAGAACCAGCGCGACGATGACAACCGTCAGGGCGACGGTCCAATGCTTTAAAGAGCCAAAGCTTTCGGCCTCCATTTGGAACTGCGCGGCACCGCCTGCAGCGTATTTGATTGCTACGGGGATCAGGTAGAGACCAATCGCCAAAATTACCAGGCCGGTAACCAATGGGGGGAACAGCCAGCGCAGTTTGCCAATCACAGAGCCTAGCGCAAAGTGGATCACGCCACCAATGATACAAGCGGTCAGAGCGACGCTAAGTCCCTGTGTTGCTGCGACACCCGCGAGCACACCAACAAACGCAAAGCTGGTGCCCTGCATGATAGGCAGGCGTGCGCCGATCGGGCCAATGCCCACGGTTTGGAATAGAGTTGCGATACCAGCAAACAACATTGCCATCTGGATCAGGTAGACTTGTTCAGCCCCACCAAAAGCGAGACCAGCTGCACCGGCAACAATGATAGACGGGGTTACGTTTGAGGCAAACATTGCCAGAACGTGTTGGAATCCCAGCGGGATTGCCTGCCCCAATGGGGGCGTGACGTTTGGATCGGAGTATTGTCCGGTCGCTTGTGTTTCCTGAGCTGTCATAGTGTCAGCCATGTCCTTCTCCTGTCGGTCGTAAAGCCCTAGCGCTTCATTTGGCGAGCAGCTTCGGGCGGTTTGGTCAGGGGATACCTGACCCTTGGTTTTGATCCGCCACCACTTGGTAAGCAGTGTCGAACCAAAATTCTTCGAGGTTGGCGCCGTCGCCAATGCGGTCCACAACGGCAAAAAGGCCGGGGGCTGCAAGCGGGGTCAAAACGCCGTGCCATGTGTTGCGATGGAAGTTGATGGCTTGTCCCGGTTGCGTCTGAAACGCCATAGGCTTATCCGGCTTGCCGCCCAAATCTTTGGCAACAACAACAAGGAATGCGTGTTCCGTCATCGGTATGAAAGCCTGGCTTCCCTCTGGATGGCGCTCAACCATTTCCAATGTGTAGGGCAGGCTGCGCGGCTGTGCGTTAAACAGGCTTATGCCCGCGCGTCCATCGGCAAAGTCCATCTCGGCCAGGTCATGGTGACGGCCACACATGCCTTGGTTGATGATCTTATCGGCCTCAGGTTTGAGGGTGATCACGTCGCCAAACGGCGCAAACGCCTCTGCGGTTAGCGGTTGAATGACAATATTACTCACGGCAGCAAATCCATTAGGCGGAACTCGGCAATACGCTCAACCTGTTTGCAGGCCTCGGTAAATTCGGTGTCGCTGTCATTTCCAATGCGCCGATCAAACGCGGCCATGATCGAGGCTTTGTCGTGGTCACGCACAGCAATGATGAAGGGAAATCCGTGTTTGGCCACATAGTCATTATTCAGCTTTGTGAAGTGGTCGCGTTCCGCGTCGGTGAGAAGATCGAGCCCGGCCCCAGCTTGTTCCGAGGTGCTTTCGGCGGTCAGACGACCAGCTGCTGCCAATTTTCCGGCGAGATCAGGGTGCGCGTTTAGGACGCCAAGGCGCTCTTCATCACTTGCTGAACGGAAGGCACGACACAGAACATTGTGAACCCCCGCAGCACAGTCATGTGCAGGGCCCAATTCCAGCGCATGTGCACGTTCGGCAATCCAGGCGGAATGCTCAAAGATGCCACCATAGAGTGCTACAAAACGGGCTTTGTCCATCTCGCTTGGGCGTTCGATCCGCTTGTGCGGATGTGTCGTGGCCCAGTGTTCAGCGATTTCTAGACGCCGCGGTGTCCATACGCCCTCAAAGCCTTGAATGTACTCGAGGAACTGCGCCAAACCCGCCAGTTTGCCGGGGCGGCCAATCAGGCGACAGTGCAGGCCAATTGACATCATCTTTGGTGCGCCGCCGGAGCCTTCGGCATAGAGCACGTCAAAGGCGTCTTTCAGGTAGGTGAAAAAATCTTGCCCTGTGACCCAACCCGGCGCGGTGGCAAACCGCATGTCGTTGGCTTCCAAAGTGTAAGGGATGATCAGCTGTTCGCGGTCCCCGTATTCACGCCAATAGGGGAGGTCATCATCGTAAGTATCTGAGATATAGTTAAAACCACCTTCTTCGGCAACAAGCCGCACGGTGTTTTCGGAGCAGCGTCCTGTGTACCAACCGCGCGGGCGTTCGCCGACCACTTCGGTGTGCAAGCGGACTGCCTCAGCGATAGAGGCACGTTCTTCTTCTTCTGGCATGTCCTTGTGTTCGACCCACTTGAGGCCGTGGCTGGCAATTTCCCAATCGGCGGATTTCATCGCAGCCACTTGTTCAGGGTTGCGCGCCAGCGCGCTGGCCACGCCATAGATGGTCACAGGAATATCTTTGCCGGTGAACAGGCGATGCAGGCGCCAGAAGCCTGCGCGTGCGCCGTATTCGTAGATCGACTCCATGTTCCAGTGACGTTGGCCTTGCCATTGTGCGGCGCCTGGAATGTCGGAGAGAAACGCTTCGGAGGCAGCATCGCCGTGCAACACACAGTTTTCGCCGCCTTCTTCGTAGTTAAGTACAAATTGAACAGCAACTTTGGCGTCATTGGGCCATTGTGCGTGTGGTGGCTTAGGGCCATAGCCCCGCATGTCCCGTGCATACCGCATCACGCCATATCTCCCCTGTTCCGCGATTGCTTTGTTTTAGCTTATAAAACGCGTCGTGACTTTCCAGTTTTTCTTGAAAGAGTTGTTGCGGCGAACGTCGCTTTGGAAAACTGGGATCACTGCACGAATGAGGTCTATGTATCTGCAACCGCTTCTTTTTTCCGAAGAGCGGCCTGCACCCTAGGTGTCATGAATTCAATCAGTAGCCTTGTTTTTGGGTCTTGATGGCGGCGGTGCGTGTAGAGCAAAGCCATTTGGATCGGCATTGGCGGAGTTTTTGAAAGTACAGGCACCAAAGCTCCAGAAGTGAGGTGCTCCGCGATTTCAAACACAGGTTTGAGGGTGATGCCGAAGCCTTCCAATGACCAATCGGTCAGGACATCTCCGTCATCTGATTCAAAGGGGCCTTTGACGGCAAAACGGCGCAGACCCTCTGTTGTTTCCAATGGCCATTGGAACTCTGGTGCACCGGGGTATCGCAGATTTAGGCAATCGTGGACGCCATTTGTCAATTCTTCAGGGGATTTTGGCGCTCCACGTCCCGCTAGGTATTTGGGTGAAGCACAAAGGACACGCGGGCAATCTGCAATCTTTTTGATGCGCAAAGTGCTGTCTTCTGGGACACCTAGAAAGAATGCAACATCAAGGCCTTCCGCAGTTAAGTCCAGTTTTCGATCAGAAAGACGCAACCGCAGATCGATAAGTGGGTATTCCTTTTTGAATTCTGGAATCAAAGGGGCGATCAATCGCCGTCCAACACCCAGAGGCGCCGCAATATGCAAAAGTCCGCGTGGACTTTGTGTGATCGAATTGACCGCTGCTTCGGCCTCATCAATCGTTTCCAAGATCTTACAGGCCCCCTCGTAAAACGTGTTGCCTTGTTCAGTTGGATTGAGTTGCCGTGTCGTGCGATGAAACAGTCGGACACTCAGATATTCTTCTAGCTGGGAAATACGAGAAGACGCCACAGCCGCTGAAATTCGCTGATCCCGTGCTGCTGCTGACATGCTGCCTAGCTCATAAACACGTACAAAAGTTCGGATATTGTCGATATAGGACATGGTGATCTTCAGGCATTTCTTGAAACTGGATTGTAGATTTCACGGTATCCCAGAAAAGCCGGCAGCGCCAGAGCGACAGGTCGTTGGATGTTTGGCGCTTTTCATTGTCCAGTTTGCGTGATTGAAACACTGTAGAACTCTTGATGTTGGAAGGCTTGCAATGCAGACCGTGATTTTTGATTTGGACGGAACCCTGGTAGATAGCGCGCCGGACATTCGAGCGTCTGTGAATGTAATGTTGGCAGAGGAGGGTTTTCCGCCGTTAGAGATTGTGACTGTTATTTCGTTTGTGGGCAACGGTTTACCCACCTTGGTGAAACTGGTTATGGCGCATGTTGGAATTGCTGAAAGTGAGTTCTCTCGGCTCAGCGCTCGGGTGTTGGCGATCTACAGCACTTCAGCCTCAACCCTTACCGTGACCTATGATGGGGTGCGAGATGTGTTGGATGAGCTAACGGCCAAAGGGCTGCGATTGGGGGTGTGTACCAATAAACCGGAGGAACCAGCGCGACATGTGTTGGAGGCTCTGAACCTGACGCAGTACTTTGACACTGTGGTTGGCGGTGACACGTTTGAAAAACGGAAACCTGATCCGTTGCCGCTTCTGAAAACCATTGGCGAAACCGCTTTGTCGAACGTGCTTTATGTGGGCGACAGCGAAGTTGATGCGGAGACGGCGCAGCGGGCTGGGGTGACTTTTGCTTTTTTTACAGAAGGCTACCGGAAAATGCCCGTGGATGACATTCACCATGATATTCGGTTTTCAAAGTGGTGCGACTTTCTGAAGATCATTGGTGAATAGCGCGAACGATGCGCCATTCTTCGCGCTCTTAGTGGCAATATCAAATCTGTGACTTGCTCAAGAGGGGCGGATGGAATTAGGCTATCTGCAAACGCATGATGCGAGGGAGTTTGGGCGTGAAATCATTTATTGTCAGTACTTTGGCCGCTGTTTCGATTTTGATTGGGGGGGCTGTGTCAGCGCAGGTGATAGACCTGACACCTGCAAGCCCGCAACCAACCGGGGTCAAGCGGGGCTTGAAGGTTAACTATTTCACCGGCGAGCGGAATGTGCGCAACCTGTCGCAAGCCAAGTCCAAGATCAAATGGTCAAAACCCGGTAAGCCTTTGCCGGGACTGAATTTTCCGGACAAAGGGCAAGGCGCCTCGGTGTTGACGTCCGGCAAACCAACTTTGGTGGTTGCCGACATTAACGGGTATATTAAGTTTGATAAGCCTGGGGTCTATGATCTTGAATTCTTTAGCAATGATGGCTCTCAGGTTTGGATCGGCGGCAAGTCGGTGGCGAAGCTGAACAAGATTTCGGCCTGTGCCAGTGCTGGACGACCGAAGGTCAATGTGCCCAAGGCAGGATGGTATGATTTCAAGGTGTTATACTGGCAAAAAGAGGGAACCGCCTGTCTTGAAAGCGAGTGGAAAGCGCCGGGTGGCAAGCGACAGCTGATCCCAAACAGTGCGTTTGGCTATAAGTAAACATCTGTTCAGAGTGATTAATTGGGGGCTTCGGCCCCCTTTTTTGTGGGCAGAATCCACGTCGGTATTCTGTCTGTATTTCAACTGTTTCACGACTGTGGCGATTTTTGCACCGGTCAGCGGCAGATATTCTTAATCTGTGCGTCTTTCCACGGCAGCACCACCGCATCTGGACGCGGCAGACCATCCACCGGGAAGTGCGGCGAGAGCAGAGATTTGAGCCGCGCGGTGCGCGGGGCCTCGGGATCGAGCAGGGAACAGCACAGGTATTCCTCGACCACGGCGGCCTGCTGCTCGTAGCCATAATCCAGGAACGTGTCTGCTGAGGCGCTTTCAAACTGGTAAGGGTCAGCGCCGTTTTTGTGCTCGCGTGCGGCACGGGTGGGGGTGTAGCCGGTGATCTCGCGGTTCTGCCACTGCCAGACGTGTACCATTTCATGGGCAAAAAACATCGCGGCGGTAAGGTGCAACTTGTCGGGGTAGCTAGGTACGTAGTTGGGCACAGACCAATCTTTGGACGTGTAGAGATGTTCATAGAGCACCACACCAGCGGCGGAGGCCGAGATTGTCTCAGTCTTGGGTTCGGGATTGATGCGTTCGCGACAGGCCAAACGAGGGCGTTTTTCATACTCAAACGTCTGAATGCCAAGGGGGGCGTTTTTGGTGATGCGGATCGGTTTGGTATCGATTGTGTCGCCCAGAATATCGTTGGTAAACGCCTGCTCTGTTTCGGTCAGGGACCGGCCACAGGAGACCAAAGCGAGACAGAGAAAAACGGGCCAGATGCGCATGGGTTGGACACTAACAAAGCGCCTTGTGGTGGCAAGGTGGGAAATCACAGAAGGCTGTCGATTGTGCGGCCCAAGCGGAAAGGTGCCGCAAAGGCCACAAGGCAGAGGGCGATGATTTGCAGGATCAACAGGGCGCGTCCGGATTGCAGGCGTTGCCATGCGTCGCGCAGGGCGGTGATGTCTTCGATCAATGTGTCATAGGTGAGCGCCAAAACGCGGTAGTCGGCGGCGATCTCCGGGCGGGTGTGGGCGATGTTTTCCACGGCCATGATGGTGGGCACGTCGCGGGCTTCAAAGGCGAGGAACTCGACCATCTCCAGCTCGGCGGCAGCTTGAGACATCTCGGCGTGGGCGCGGGGGCTGCCAAAGAGCAGGGAGAAACCTGCGAGCGGGGCGGCGCGTTCCGTGATGGTGAGGAACAGGGGCAGGGCGGTGTTTTCGGCTGAGGAAGCGGAGAGGAATTCGATCTTTTCGCAGAGCGTGGTCAGGTCCGCGTCACTGGTCTCTGCGCAGTAGCGCAGGCGGAAGCGGGCGGCGTCGGTGTCAAAGGCGCGGGACGCGGTGTAAGCGACGGTGATCTGGCGATTGAGCGCGGTGCTGTCCTCTTGATAAATGCCCGCCGCGATGGCGACCACGGCGCCAACCCCGCCCAAGGCCACCCAGATCACATCGGCAATTTGCCAGGCGCGGGTGTCTTCAGAGCGTTTGAACAACGAGAATGCGCCGAGGCAGCCCAGCAGAAAGCAGGCGAGGATGAGCGGCAGTTGGTAGGTTTGTAAAAACGCGGCCATGGGGGCAGCTTAGCGGTGATCAGTTGAAACAGGGATCACGGCTGCGTGTCGCAGCGGACTTACTTGGGGGTGGTGACCAAACGACCGCCGTTCATGCATTCATGGAAGTGAAATTGGTAGAATTTCTGGTCCTGCGCTTCGCCTGCTGCCGAGCCAATCGCGCCGCCGATCATGCCATAAGCTTCGGCCTGTTTGCGATCACGTGTGCCAATGTAGCCCGCGCCCTGGCCGAGATTGGTGCCGGTGCGGCTGCCTTGCTCGGTGCCGCGCATGCCGGTGGCGGCGCGGGCGTATTGATCACAGAAGAGCTCTGTGCGCTGTTGCTTTTGTGGCCACTGGTGCAGGTCCGGCGTCTGGCGCTTTTGCGGGCGGGCCTGTTGGCTTTGCGGGGACATGAAATTGTTTTGATGCCGTGCGGAGTCCTTGCGGGCTTGGGCTGTGGCGTCGGGGACGGGCAGCATGAGGGCGAGGATCAGGGCAAGGGCAGGGCGCATGCGGGGAGTTTGGCAGGCGGTTACGTGCATCGCAACCCAATGCGGAATGCCGTGCATTCCGTTGGCCTTCGCAGTCGAAGTGATCTTGTTTATAAACAGGAAAACCGAAGCTTTTTCAAAGCTATTTGGAGCGGGAATATGGTTTGACAATCTGTAATAACTTGCAGACAACTGACGGGTAATTGGAGGGTGGATTGCAACCTATTGATTGGACGACCATCTATTCTTGGCCTGGGTATGATTTCTGGGGCGTTATCCTGTCTCTAGTAGGGTTCATTTTCTCTATCGGGTTTGCAGTTCGCGCAAGCATGAACGCTCAGAGGGCGGCGCAAGCGGCTGAGAGTGCTAAGAGAAGCATCTCTAAGCTGGATGTCATAACTGAATGTAGCAAAGTTCTGAGACTCTTTAAGGAGATTCGAGTCAGAATTGACGCGGACGAATGGGACAGAGTATCTGAGCTTGCCGAGGATGTTGGTGTGGCTATTTCTGGGGTAAGTGAGGTTGCTCGTCTTGAAATGTCTGAGGAGTCCCAAGAAGTAATGTCAGATGTTCTAGCACAGATGATTGTTATGTCGCGTTCTGCAGATAAACATTATCACAATCAGAGCAAAGTTGACCCGGTTAAAGTCAAGGCTGTTTTAGGCAAGCTGTCTCAAAAAATGGCTTCGGTCGTCGGCGAAGTAAAAGCGAAGGTAGAAGTTTAATGTCAAGCAAGTGGGAACAGCTCGTTGAAACACTCATTCGGCTTTCTTCTAACGGAAAGTTGGATTGGCAAGAGACATCTGACCCGGAAATTTTTCAAACCAGAGTAGGAAGTCGCCTCCTTCAACTTGAGTGGAGTTCAATTTTTGAAACGTTCACTTTGAAAATTCTCGGCGCACATGGGGGCGTTGTCGACTCGTTCGATGCAGACGATATTGTCAATTTGGGTGGCAAAAATTGGTCTCCCGAAGTCGAAAACTTGGTGGTTTTGATCAAGCGAAATATTTCTGGAGCGGAAGCAGAGCTTGATGCGGTTTTGGACGCGCTGTCTGAAAAAGAGGATCCACCGTTCTAATCAAACATCCAACTCCTCCACAAACCGCGCGTTTTCCTGAATGTACTGGAAGCGTTTTTCCGGCTTTTTACCCATCAGGTCATTCACCAACCCATCGGTCTCGCCGGGCTCGTCTTCGTCGATGGTGATCCGGATCAGCTTGCGGCTTTCGGGATCCATGGTGGTCTCTTTCAGGTCTTTGGCGTCCATTTCCCCAAGACCCTTAAAGCGGGACACGTCGATGCGCCCCTTGCCGCCAAGGCCTTTTTCCAGCCACATGTCTTTTTCCGCCTCATCGACACAGTAGACGCGTTTAGCCCCCTGCGTGAGGCGGAACAGCGGCGGGCAGGCCATGTAGAGGTGGCCGGCGTCGATCATCGGGCGCATTTGGGTGTAGAAGAAGGTCATCAGCAGCGCGGCAATGTGGGCGCCGTCGACGTCCGCATCGGTCATGATGATGATCTTGTCATAGCGCAGATCGTCGACGTTGAATTTGGTGCCAAGGCCAACGCCAAGCGCTTGCGTCAGGTCGTTGATTTCCTGGTTGGTGGTGATCTTGGAACCGGCCGCGCCTAGAACGTTGAGGATTTTACCACGTAGGGGCAGCAGGGCCTGGGTCTTGCGGTTGCGCGCCATTTTGGCAGAGCCGCCCGCGGAGTCGCCCTCCACGATGAACAGCTCGGTGCCGTCGCGGTTGGTGGCGGAACAGTCCACCAGCTTGCCCGGTAGGCGGAGTTTCTTGGTGGCAGTCTTACGCGCGGTCTCTTTTTCCTGACGACGACGGAGCCGCTCTTCGGCGCGTAGGATCAGAAAGTCGAGGATGGCGCCAGCGGATTTGGTGTCAGCGGCGAGCCAGTTGTCAAAGTGGTCGCGCACGGCGTTTTCCACCAGACGTTGGGCTTCGACCGTGGCAAGGCGGTCTTTGGTCTGGCCGACAAATTCCGGCTCGCGGATAAAGCAGGAAACCAGCGCACAGCCGCCGGTGATCAGGTCGTCGCGGGTGATTTGCGCGGCTTTTTTGTTGTTGACCAACTCGCCGTAGGCCTTGATGCCTTTGAGCACAGCGGACCAGAAGCCGGCAACGTGCGTGCCTCCTTCGGGGGTGGGCACGGTGTTACAGTACGACTGGATGAAGCCGTCACGGCTTGGCGTCCAGTTGATCGCCCATTCGACCTTGCCAGGCACGCCAAAGCGGCCTTGGAAATCCACGGTGCCAGCAAAGGGCTGCTCGGCGTAGGTGGTGGCCTTGTCCATGGTTTCTTTGAGGTAGTCCGAAAGCCCGCCGGGGAAGTGGAAGGTGGCCTCCGCTGGGGTCTCGCCGTCGTCGATGGCGGTTTTCCAGCGGATTTCGACACCAGAGAACAGGTAGGCTTTGGAGCGGATCGATTTGAACAGACGGGCAGGCTTAAACCGGTGGGAGCCGAAGATTTGCTCATCGGCGTGGAATGTGACCGTTGTGCCGCGGCGGTTGGGGGCGGCGCCAACCAGCTCTACGGGGCCCTGCGGAATGCCGCGAGAGAAACTTTGCTCAAACAGTTTTTTGTCCCGTGCGACCTGTACCACCATGAGATCGGACAGGGCGTTCACAACCGAGGCACCCACACCGTGCAGACCGCCCGAGGTCTGATAGGCTTTGCCCGAGAACTTACCGCCCGCGTGCAGGGTGCAGAGGATGACCTCTAGCGCAGATTTGTCCGGGAATTTGGGGTGTGGGTCCACGGGGATACCCCGGCCATTGTCGCGGATGGTCATGGAATAGTCCGCGTGCAGCTCCACCTCGATGCGGTTGGCAAAGCCTGCGACCGCTTCGTCCATGGAGTTGTCGAGCACTTCGGCCACCAGGTGATGCAAAGCACGTTCGTCCGTGCCGCCAATGTACATGCCCGGTCGTTTTCGGACAGGTTCCAGCCCCTCAAGGACTTCGATGGAAGAGGCATCATAATCAGACGGCTGTGTATCGGCCAGAAGGTCGTTGGGCATTCGCGGGCTGCTCTTGTTGGTGTTGTTTGGCGGGCAGTATGGCAGGGCGGCGCGACGGGGGGAAGAGGCAGGATGCAAGAACCGTAAAGCCGCCTGTTGGAAAACAGGCGGCTTGTTGGAGAGAGTCAAAATGCGGTGCCCGGATGGAGGGACATATGTATACCCGGACACCGCAAGATCACATGGGGATGTGATGTCGTAAGTTGGCGGTCACATGGACAGATAATTGTCCGCCAGCGAGTCGCGGTACTTGTCGATCCACTTGGTGTTAATCGCAGCGATGGTGCCGTCTGCTTCCAATTCGGAGAAACAGCGGTCAAAGGCCACGGACATGTCCGGATCCCGGAAGTTCATGGCATAGTTTGACGGTTCAAAGATGGCGCGGAATTCCAGCGCTTGGCTGGCGTCCACCCCAGCGGAGGAACCGGCGTCGCGCAGGCTGGCGGCGTATGCGGCAAACAACATGCCGTCACCCAAGATGCCGTCAACGCGCCCGCCAAACAGCAATTTGGACTGCGTTTCCTGATCGGCCATCTCGCGATAAGACCCAAAAGAGCCTTGCGCGTCGGACAGGCCTGGCAGGATGCCGGAAGCGCCCTCAAAGGCGGCAATGCTGAGACCGGAAAGATCATCCAATGCGCCAAAATCGCTGCCGGAGGATGCCAGATAGGACACGCCATTTTGGTAGACGATGTAAGGCGCGCTTTGGGCGCCGTCCATGGGCATGCCAAGTGGCACGGTCATAACCGCGTCGCCAGTTCCGCCTTCATATGTGGCCCAATGACGTGTGAAAGGCTGCACGACATAGTTCACGTCGTGACCGCAATGCTGCATGACCTGGGTCACAATTTCGGCTTCGCGGCCGGAGCCGTCGGAGTAGACCATAGGGGGCAAGTCTGCGGCCAATATGGTGACGGTGTCAGCGATGGCCGCACCGGTTGAAACGGTCAGCGCAAGAGCGGAAACCGTGGCAGTCAAAAATTTCATAGGGATAGCCTCCTCGCAATTCCTGACGCAGCCTAGGCACTCAAGTCTTAACGACAGATTAGCAAGAAATGGGTTTTATTTCGGATGCAAAATTTTTGTAAGTATATATAATATAATATAAATGCAGGTATCGTTTCGGGTGGTGGGGATATGCGTAATTTCGAAAATTTTATCAATTCCGTGACGTAAGAAGTGGCGCCACGGGACGCCACCTCTGTCAGGATTGGACTAGTCTCCTTGGATTTTGGTTTCAAACCGGAGACCCACACCGGTGCGATCTGGGAATCCTTTCCAGTAGGTGTGATCTGATTTGAGGCTGCCGTCCTCGTCAGCAGAAAACACGCCGTCTTTGGCATTGGTGACCAGATCCAAAAAGGCGGCTTTGTCTTCGTCACCCTTGAGGTGCAAATCCAGAAAGGCGGTCGAAAAATGCTGGGTGATGTTGTTCATGCGCACTGTGTCCCACACGGCGTCGGCGTAGTGGTCAAATGGCGGGAAACCGAGAGTTTCGGAAGGGTGCCAACTCGCCATTGGGGCAGGGATCGGCGCGGCGGCATTGTGGTTGGCATTCTCGAAGGTGAGCAAGTGACGGTCGGTGCCCGTGGTGTTGTCAAAAATTTCGCGCATGGCGGTATAAATCGATACGTCGTCAACTTCCCCAGCCATCATCAGGGTGGGTTTGCGCAGTCCTGCAAGGCCAGTGTCATCCCATAAACCGTAATTGCGCCCCCAGGGGCCGATAGAGATGATCGCTTTCACACGGTCGTCAATCAGTGCTTCGTGTGTGTCAGTGCCCGCCACATTGTGGATGAGCGTCCCTTGGGGTGGTGCAAACGGGGAGGCCTCGACACCTTGTGCCAAGCCGGCACCGCCAAAAATCAAAGCCCCATACCCCCCCATTGAGTAGCCAACCACGCCCGTGGTGTCAGCATCGGTGATGGCGCCTATTGGCCCCTCAAGCGTTGCCATGCTATCGATGACAAACCTTTGGTCGATCGGGCGGTTCAAAAGTGTAGATCCAAAGGCAGCCTGATCCGAGTAGGTGCTGTCGGTGTGATCTATTGAAGCAACCACGTAGCCTTTGGAAGCCAGGTTCTCCCCAAGATGAGACAGCAAAATACGGTTGCCGGGGTAGCCATGTGAGATCACGACAAGCGGGTAGGTGTCGTCCGCTTTTGGCGGTGCGTCACGCGCCGCGCGCCCGGTGAGAGTGACTGTGATGGAGGGATCGCGAAGCTCGGTTTCATAAGTGCCACCCTGCGGTGACCCTTCAGCGGCGGGATACCAGATTTCCACGGTCAAAGGGCGGTCGTAGCGCTCCAGAGCGTCCTCGGTCGAGTTTAATACATCAATTTGGTCTTTGTGCTCAAAGGTCCGCGTTGTGACCCCAATGGGCAGCGCCCCGTAGGGGGCAAGTGCGGGGGCGTCAGGCCGGATCAAATCGATGCGGTCTTGTGCAACAAGCGGTGTGGCAGCGAGGGTCAGAGACACAGCAATCTTCCAAAAATGGGTTAAGGGCTTAACAAACATGAACGTCCTCCAATGACTGTTGGAAGTCTAGAGGGGACCAGTTGTGCGATCTACTCTGAAGGGAAAAAAGGACGCGGGGTCATTGTGTGCGATTGTGTACTGAGGTTTGCCGAAAAATGCCTGAAATCCCCAAGAAAATAGGGGGGATTCACAAGGATCTGTTGACGTGCATCAAAGAAAATTGTCCGGCAAAATGGTAGGTGAGTGGCGATCTTAAATGAAACGTATGGAGACGCTTATGGATGACCAGTTGGACGGTGTGGCTCAAGTGAATGAAGATGTAAAAGTAGAGACGTTGAAGGCATCTGATGTGGCGGAGAATGCTGCAGAAGAAGTCTCCACGGTGCAAGGTGATAGTGAGCCAACAGCGGATGAGTTGCGCCGCGCGTTTGAACGGGGGGAGTATCCTTACCCAAACAAACTGTCCCGGCGGTCCTACGAAAAACAGAAAGCGCAGCTGCAAGCGGAGTTGTTGAAGGTACAACTTTGGGCGCAGGACACCGGTCAGAAGTTTGTGATGCTGTTTGAAGGCCGGGATGCGGCTGGCAAGGGCGGCACGATCAAGCGCTTTACCGAGCATCTGAACCCGCGCTCGGCCCGTGTGGTGGCGTTGAATAAACCCACTGATGAGGAACGTGGCCAGTGGTATTTCCAGCGTTACATCGACCACCTGCCAACCTCTGGCGAAATGGTGCTTTATGACCGCAGCTGGTACAACAGGGCTGGCGTTGAGCGGGTGATGGGATTTTGTGAGCCGGGGGAATATCTGGAATTTATGCGCCAGACACCGGATCTGGAGCGAATGTTGGTGCGTTCGGGCATTCGGCTGTATAAATACTGGTTTTCGGTCACACAGGATGAACAGAAACGCCGCTTCAATAGCCGTGAAACCGATCCTTTGAAACAATGGAAGTTGAGCCCGATTGATAAGGCATCACTGTCCAAATGGAGTGACTACACCGAGGCCAAAGAGGCGATGTTCTTTTATACCGATACGGCGGATGCGCCGTGGACGGTGGTGAAATCCAATGACAAGAAGCGGGCGCGTTTGAACTGTATGCGGCATTTCCTGGCGTCGCTGGACTATCCGGGCAAGGATCACAGCATTGTGGAGCAGGCGGACCCGTTAATTGTGAATACCGCGAGCCATGTGATCCACCAGTCCGATCACATTTTGGGGGCGGCATTGCACCCAAATGCGCGTCAAGGACGTTAAAGCGTTGATAGTAGCCTGTTGAGCGGCTGTAGCGTTTGAAAGGTGGTCTCGATCTGCGAAATGAGGCCGCCTTTTGCGATGTCTTGGGCCTGAAAATCATACCAAACCACACAGCTTTTGCGGCGGAGGAGTGTACCGTTTGAGTGGTCTTTGTCATATGGCGCGGGCACGCGCTTTAACTCTGGTTCATCCATGCGGGCCCCAGTTTCTATCAGCTCCTCAATCGCCGCTTTGATGTCTGTGCCTTTGGGCCGGTCCATGGTTTCGCGCCACTGTGTGAGCCTGTCTTTGTCAAACCCCATGATGCCACCGCCTACAGAAAGGTAGTCGCGGCCAATGCCTAAGAAAAATCCGGTGGGCGGGGTGGACCACAACATGTGCAGATGCAGGTGATAAGGTGTTTTATCTTTGGAAAACCGCACGTCACGATGGGGGCGAAACAATTTGGTCGACGGAACCGTGCCGGTTTGTTTTTCAAGCGCCGCAGACACAGTGTCCAGTAAAGCAAGTGCCGGGGCTTTTAACTGGCCCTCATACGTGGCCTTGTTTTCCAAAAACCACTCTTTTGAATTGTTGTCGGCCAGCGCATTCAAGAAGCCGCGGCTGTCAGAAATCAATGTGGCAAAGGGATCGGTGGACATGGTGAGACCTATCAACTGAGAACTTGGCTAAGGTGCCAGAGAGCGCAAAACGGATCAATAAAAAGGCGGCTCTTGCTCTGTCTAATTAACAAGCTTACTGCTTGGGCATGACACCATCAAAAATGACCGCCCCAATGCGGACGTCTGATCACGTTCGCGCCCTTATGCGTATTGGCCTGCCGCTCATTGGCGGGCATGTGGCGCAGTTTGGAATCGGTTTGACCGATACCGTTATGCTGGGCTGGTATTCCGTCGAAGCGCTGGCTGCTGTGGTGTTGGGCAGCATGTTTTTCTTTGTCATCTTTATTCTGGGATCAGGTTTCGCCATTGCGGTGATGCCGTTGGTCGCGGAGGCGGATGCAGAAGGCAATGAACAGGCGCTACGTCGTGTGACCCGTATGGGGCTTTGGTTGTCGCTGATTTTTGGCATTGTTGTTCAGCCCTTGTTTATGATGTCGGGGCCCCTCTTGCTGGCGCTAAAGCAGGCGCCCGATGTGGCGGAGTTGGCGCAGGCGTATCTACGAATTGCCGGTCTTGGTCTGGTGCCAGCGTTGTTGGTGATGGTGCTGAAGTCTTATCTTGCAGCGTTGGAGCACACCCGCGTGGTGTTCTGGGTCACGGTGGCCGCTGTTCCGGTCAACGTGGTGGTGAACTACGGATTGATTTTTGGCAATTGGGGCTTGCCGGAACTGGGCGTGCGCGGAGCGGCGATCGCCTCGATCATCGTGCAGTTTGTGTCTCTCATCGGCGTGATCCTTTACGCTGTGAAGGCACTGCCACAACATACGCTGTTTGCCCGCATCTGGCGGCCGGATTGGGAAGTGTTTGCCAAGGTATTCCGTCTGGGTCTGCCCATCGGCGTGACCAACCTGGCTGAGGTTGGGCTGTTCTCTGCTTCTTCAATCATGATGGGGTGGCTTGGCACGGTGACCTTGGCGGCGCATGGCATTGCGCTGCAACTGGCCAGCCTTGCCTTTATGGTCCACTTAGGACTGTCCAATGCGGCAACTGTACGCGCGGGTAATGCGATGGGGCGCAAAGATGCGGCACATATGGCAAGAGGCGCTTGGGTGGCCATCGTGGCGTCGCTGCTCATCGCTTTTGTGGCTGTGGCGATATTTCTGTTGTTCCCGGAGCACCTATTGGGGGCGTTTATTGATCCAGCGGAGCCGCAGCGGGATACAATTATCGCAACAGGTGTGACGCTGTTGTACGTGGCTGCATTGTTTCAAGTGACCGATGGGGCGCAAGTCATGGCGCTTGGGCTTTTGCGCGGCGTACAGGACACCCGAGGGCCGATGGTGATCGCAGCGATCAGTTATTGGGGCATTGGTGTGCCAAGCGCCTATGTGCTGGGCTTTACCTTTGGGCTGGGTGGCGAAGGTGTCTGGCTTGGCCTGGTCTGTGGCCTTACGGCGGCGGGTATTTTACTGATGTATCGCTTCTGGGTCACAGACTTAAACCGCCTGCGTAAAAGGTTCGCCGAGAAAAAGGCGTCGGCTTAACACCGACGCCCTTCATTCACAGCCGACAAATATCCTGGGGAGTCACAGCTTTGCTGGGACGGGGCAAAGCCCCGCCCTATTTCTTGCCCTTCAGCAAACGGTCCGCCTTTTTGCGCACCAGCACAGAGCGCAGATCATGCATCGCCAAGAGCAGCGTGTCGGTGATTTCTTCCAATTGCTCTGGAGCCGCTTTGGATTGCGCCCACTGTGAGGTTAGGTTGAGGTGGTCCACGGTACGCAAAATGTCGTCGATGTCACGCTCCGCAAGTAGGGCGCGGCGTTCCTGCATCCAGGCATCAATCTCTGCCTTATCGTCTTTGGACAGCTTGGTGCCGCCGTGGGGCTTCACCTCTCCGTTTTTGATGTTGATGACCGCGATTTGGTCCATTTCGATGCGGCGCTGACGGTTCTCCGTATCAACTCGGAACACCATGGCGCCGTTTTCGCGGACGCGGAAGTAGTAGTCTGGCAGGTCACTGCTCATGGGCCACCTTTGTGAGTTGATCCGCGATTAGGTCAGCGACGCACAGAAATCCTGAATGCGCGTGCAAGCGGTTTTGAGAGCTTCGTCTGAAGTTGCATAGCTGACGCGGAAGTTGGGCGATAGGCCAAAGGCAGCGCCAAAGACCACGGCCACATCGGCTTCGTTCAGAAGCGCGTTGGCAAAAGCCTCGTCGGTGTCGATCACGGTGCCTTTGGGGGTTGTCTTGCCAATCAAGCCAGCGATGGACGGGTAGACATAAAAAGCGCCTTCTGGCGTGGGGCAGGTCAGGCCATCGATCTGGCTGAGCATCTTGATCACCAGATCGCGGCGGCGTTTGAAGACCACGTTGTTGGGTTCCAGAAACTCCTGCGTGCCATTGAGGGCCTCGACCGCCGCCCATTGACTGATGGAGCAAGGGTTGGAGGTGCTTTGGGATTGGATCTTGCGCATGGCGGCGATCAGCGCGACAGGACCAGCGGCATAGCCAATGCGCCAGCCGGTCATGGCGTAGGCTTTGGACACACCGTTGCAGGTCAGCGTGCGCTCATAAAGGCCTGGCTCAATTTCGGCCGGAGTGCAAAACTCAAAGCCGTCGTAGGCGAGGTGCTCATACATGTCGTCGGTCATCACCCAGACATGGGGGTGGCGCATCAGCACATCGGTAAGCGCTTTGAGCTCTTCACGAGAATAGCCTGCGCCGGTCGGGTTGGATGGCGAGTTGAAGATCAGCCATTTGGTTTTGGGTGTGATCGCGGCTTCGAGTTGATCCGCGGTCAGTTTGAATTTGGTCTCCAGCGAGGTTTCCACAACCACCGGTGTGCCGCCAGCAAGCAGCACCATATCGGGGTAGCTGACCCAGTAAGGTGCCGGGATGATGACTTCGTCGCCGTCGTTCAGCGTGGCCATAAGGGCATTATAAAGCGTCTGTTTGCCACCGGTGCCCACCGATACCTGTGCCGGAGTGTAGTCCAGCCCATGATCGCGCTTCATTTTGGCACAAACGGCTTGCTTGAGCTCAGGAATGCCATCCGGTGCGGTGTATTTGGTTTTGCCTGCTGCGATGGCAGCCATGGCGGCATCTTTGATGTTTTGCGGCGTGTCAAAGTCCGGCTCGCCCGCAGACAGGCCGATCACATCACGGCCTGCGGCTTTCAACTCAGCGGTCTTTGCTGTCATGGCAATGGTTGGGGACGGTTTTACGCGGGACAGGGTGGTGGACAGGAAAGACATTTGGGCCTCGTTTGTAATCACTTGCTCCATGTCTTAGGGTGCGCACGATTGCCGTTCAAGGCAGAAACCAAAGGAAAGTATATGTCACAGGACCAAGTAGAGCCGCTGTCTGATGAAGGCTGGTACGGCGAGGATGTGGCAACCTTTGGAGATCGGCTGGCCGCAGCGCGCGACGCCGCGGGCCTGAAGCAAGGTGAATTGGCCAAGCGGCTAGGCATCAAACGCAGCACATTGTCCAATTGGGAAGGGGATCTGAGCGAACCGCGTGCCAACCGATTGTCGATGATGGCAGGATTGCTAAATGTATCCGTTGGTTGGCTGTTGACTGGTGACGGTGACGGCGTAGATATGCCGGGCGACGATGAGACTGTGGATACGGACCTCTTGGCGATTGTTCAGGAAATCCGGGTGATCCGCAGCCGCATGAAAAGTGACCTCGAGAAATTGGCCCGCTTGGAAAAAGCGCTGCGCAATAAGGTGTGAGCATGATGGACGTGCCCAAAATGACCCCGAATCCCAAAAACGAGACCCGTGAGAATCGCCTGAAACGCATGACAATGCGCTCGATGCGGCGGGGGATCAAAGAAATGGACATTATTTTGGAGCGCTATGCGGCGGACAATTTGTCTCAAATGGACGGGGCAACGCTCGATTTGTACGACGCATTGCTCAACGAGAATGATCAGGACTTATATCAATGGGTTACGGGGCAAAAAACTGCGCCTGAGCGTTTTTCTGGCATGATTTCTGACATCTCCACAGCCATCAGCGGCCCAAATTAGCACGAATTTGTGACGTCTTTTGGGCGGTTTAACCACTTGTTGGGCTTTTTCCGTCAGTCTCGGTGCCAGACAAAGCTGACGGAGAATAAGATGAGCTTTCATTCATCAATGGAAAGCGGGACAGAGCAGTCGTTTATGGCTGATTATCTGGACTCGCTGGCGCTTGTAGAGCGACTGCACCGGCTGTTGCTGGATGTGATTAAGGACGAGTTTGAGCGCGTTGGGGTACTTGAAATCAATGCGGTACAGGCGTTGTTGCTGTTCAACATCGGCGACAATGAAGTGACCGCAGGGGAACTCAAAACACGCGGGTATTATCAGGGCTCCAATGTGAGCTACAACCTGAAGAAACTGGTGGATGCGGGTTATATGCATCATCAGCGCTGTGAAATTGACCGCCGCTCTGTGCGGGTGCGTCTCACGGATCAGGGTCGCGAAATTCGCGATGTGATTTCCAAGCTGTTTGCACGTCACGCCGAAGGCCTTCAATCCAAAGGTGTGCTGGGCGAAGATGGTATCGAGCAGATTACACACGCATTGCGCCGCGTGGAGCGTTACTGGACCGACCAGATCCGCTACATCTACTAGTATTCCCGGACACCCTAGAACGGGGAATCCGCGGCTTTTGCGCGTCAGCCTAGAAAGGCACGGCGCGCGTTTCCCTTTTCTGGGTAGCGTCTTCTAATTGTGAGCGAGCCATACGGTGTCAGACGCCGTGCTTTGCGTCGCGCCCACCATAGACAGCCCCTGAAGTTCTCGTAGAAGCTTGCGGGTCATGGCAGCTTCATAATCTTCAAATCCGTTGGCAACTTCGACAAAGGCATCCGCACCCTGGATGACCCTCGCTTCGAAATAGGCAACCAACCCAGCGGTTTCTTCGCGGGACTCACCTGTGGGGCGTGACACGCCAGGGCCAATCACCAGCGCGTTGACGGTGATATGGGGAGGCATTGAGATGTCGCGCGGTAGGGGGCCTGTATTGGCTGTGCCGTCGCCGGAAATATCCAGTGTCCAACGCCAGCAGTCTGGTACTGTTTGTAACAACTCCGCGCCAAACTGCATGGCGGGACCGAGCCCTGTTGAAACATCCATTTTTTTCCGAGGTGTCTCGCGCAATTGAGCCGTAATGCCTGCGAGAGTTGTCGCAGACTCAACTGCGGTCCAGGGGACCAGTAGGTTCTGTGCGTCAGGACCACTCCATTCAAAGACCGAGAGAAAGACCGGCGCAGTGCTGGATCGCAACAGCGATTTGACGACGCTTTTGTTTTCGAGGGCTGAGGTCAAGCCATTGATTTGCATGTGATATTCGTCTGCGTCGACGGAACCGGACACATCCAAGCCAAGCGTCAGTGCCTGACGGCAGGAGGCATGAGCAACATTCGTAAAGCAAAGAGTTATGGCCAATGCGAAACTGGTGACCATCAAGGTGGTCAAGGACGTAGATCCAACTGTCCGAGAACAGTCACAGAGAGTTCGCGTGCCAGCTTGCGACGCATGGCGTTTTCAAAATCTTCGAACCCTTGTGCCGTTTCTACAAACGCGCTGTGGCCACGGATAAGCTCACGTTTGTAATACTTCACTATGTCGCCTTTTTGCGCCCCAAGATCCGCTGCCTTTTCACCAAAGGTCTCAATGGCCAGTGCGTTGACAATGACGCCATCCAAAGGAAACGCATTATAGGCCTGCTTTGGCGTGAAACCTTCGTTGTTTTCGCCGTCGCCGCTCACATCAAGCACCTGAAAATCGCAATTTGGTGCGTCGCGAAAGAGCCGTGCCGCATGGCCAACAGCATGACCTAAAGCAGTCGGGAATTCTGTGGTAGAGCGTTTGGACAAAGCCAGCTGCGCCGCGCTTTCCAAGAGGGTTTGTCGGCTGTCTATGACTGTCCAGTCCAACAACGTGCGCTGTTGCGTGCGGCCGCTCCATTCATAGACGGAAAATGCCACCGATTGCCCGCTGTTCAGAAAGGCAGCTTGCACTTCCGGGGCGGTAAGGGCGGCGGCGAGGCCGCGCCGTTGCAGCATATCTTCGTTTTCATCCACTGAGGAACTGACGTCCAGCGCCAGAAGTAGGGCAATCCGGCAATTCCCAAATGTGGAGGCCGCAGAGGGGAGAGGGGAGGCCGAGAGGGCCATCCCCAAAAGCGCGACAGAGGCCGCGCGGCCGATCACCAGTGACCGGTGCTCTCCATGCTGGCCCAAGGCTCAGCCGGAGGCAGGGCATCACCCTGCTGCAGCAGCTCAATTGAAATGTTGTCGGGAGAACGTACAAACGCCATACGCCCGTCGCGTGGAGGCCGGTTGATTTCTACGCCGTTGTCCGCAAGGTGCTGGCACATAGCGTAAATATCGCCAACTTCATAAGCCAAGTGACCAAAGTGGCGGCTATCGGACGGCAGCCCGTCGTCACCATCCCAATTGTAGGTCAGTTCCAGCGGTGCGTCATGGTCGCCATCCGCAGCCAGATAGACCAGAGAGAAGCGCCCTTGCTCGCTGTCAAAGCGTTTGATCTCTTTCAGGCCGAACAATGCGTAGAATGCCATGGAGGCGTCCAGATCCGAAACACGGACCATGGTGTGCAGGTATTTCACGTGCATCAAAATTTCCTTTATTCGTGTTGGCGCTATCAAAGCATGGAGTGGCGATGGGAATCCAGAAAGAAATCCAACCTCTCAGGATGGTGACCTTATGCTTTGACCCGACATCAGCCTTTTCTTGGGACATACTGAGAGGGTGAGACCTATCAGATTGAAACTGGTGTTCAGTTGCGGCACGATGGGGCCGTCAGGACAGAAAAGGCAGAGCAGACCTTGCAGCAGTATCACGACGCGCTTCGCACCATTATGGATCACGGCGAAGAGACGACCGACCGCACCGGCACGGGCACAATTTCTTACTTCGGCATGCAGGCGCGCTATTCGTTGGCGGACGGCTTTCCGTTGGTCACAACCAAGAAGCTGCACCTGCGCTCCATCATTCATGAGCTGCTGTGGTTTCTGTCCGGCGACACCAACATCAGATACCTGAAGGACAATGGTGTTTCGATTTGGGACGAGTGGGCGGACGAGAACGGTGACCTTGGTCCGGTCTACGGCTATCAGTGGCGCGCGTTTCCAACATTGCAGGCGTCTGGCATCGCCCATGAAGGTGAGCCGCTGTTTGTGCAAAAGGGCGTGGATCAGATTGCCAATTTGGTGGAAATGATCAAAACATCACCCGATAGCCGACGTTTGATTGTGTCCGCCTGGAACCCGGGTGACGTGCCAAATATGGCGCTGCCGCCGTGCCATACAATGTGGCAGGTTAAGATTCTCAACGGCAAACTGCACTTGCAGCTGTATCAACGCAGTGCAGATATGTTTTTGGGGGTGCCGTTCAATATTGCGTCTTATGCGCTATTGCAGGTGATGTTGGCGCATGTGACAGGCTATGAGCCCGGCGATTTTGTGCATTCGATTGGGGATGCACACATCTATTCCAATCATATGGACCAGGTGAACCTGCAGCTGTCGCGGACGCCCAAAGCGCTTCCGCAGGTGCGGTTGAAGCGAGATGTGGACTCGATTTTTGATTTTAAATTTGATGACTTTGAGTTTGTCGGATACGCGCCTGACCCCGCGATCAAAGCCCCGGTGGCGGTGTAATTATGATTTCATTGGTTGTTGGACGTGCACGCAATGGGGCGATTGGTCGGGATCGTGACATTCCCTGGGCCATTCCTGAAGACATGAAGACATTTCAGCGCGAAACGCTTGGGGGCGCGATCATTATGGGGCGGGCGACTTGGGTGAGCTTGCCCAAAAAGCCGTTGCCGCGCCGGTTTAATATTGTGGTGTCTTCTCACCCAGATGCGGCAGACATTGTGGTGCCTACGGTAACCGAGGCAATCGCCTTGGCATATGCGGAAGGGTATCACCGGGTTTATGGCATCGGGGGGGCGGGTATTTATGCAGAGATGTTACCATTAGCGGATCGGCTGCTGCTCTCTGAAGTGGACGTAGATGTGCCTGATGCAGATACATTTTTCCCGGATGTGGATCTGTCCCAATGGCGGCTGGGATCATCGCGTGTGCTGCCTGGTGAGGGGCCGAAGTGTGAAGTGTGTGAGTATTTGCGGCGTTGATTTTGCGCCATTTGGCGCTGAAACACATTGTTTTGCAGGTGCAAATTGACAGTTTCCACGTCTTGGCAGTAGGTTAGCATGAGTTAACCACGTTGTTTCAGCCATTGGAGCTTGGGCCCTATGAAGCGTTTTTCCCTTATTGTTGCCGCATTGACCTTGACCGTAGCCGCGCCACTTTCGGCACAAACCTGGAGCAGCAATGCGCCGGTGATTGGCCCTGTGAATCAGCCTGAAGGTATGTTGATGCACCCATACCCTGCGTCTGCCAATTTTTGCCCCAGCGGCTTGCAGCCAGTGACCATGGGTGGCGTGATTTGCTGCGGCAACCCAAACACGGGTGAAGTGTACTACAACGCCGGTGGCTCCCGTAAACGCAGTTACAGCATGAGCTGCCCACCGGGTAGCAAAGGCTGCTCTTAAGCCCTATTACACAACGAAACGCGCGCCGGTGGGGCGCGCGCCTGATGCAGAAAGGGGCGCGAAATGGCGCCCCAATCTTATTATAGAACCCTGAGTTCACCCGCCATATCGCGGCCGTCTCGGCCTTGGGTCATTTCAAATTCAACTTTTTGATTGTCCGTCAGGCCTTTTAGACCTGACCGTTCAACAACAGAAATATGGACAAAAACGTCCTTTCCGCCTTCTTCCGGTTCAATGAACCCGAAGCCTTTGGTGGTGTTAAACCACTTTACGGTACCGCGTGGCATACCGTTCTCCTCTTTATTCACTTTAGTCAAATCCGGGCTGGGGCCCGGTGGGGCAATATCCAAAATCCTAAAAAGCACGTTCTTCAGGGGGTCGAATTAATTGCCCCAGACAGAGGATTGCACGGCTCTGGCAAAAATCAAGAAAAACCACCGTGAAAATTGAAATCAGCTGGGTTAAGTCTGGGTTTGAAGCAGAAAAGAGGGATGCGAATGACCACGCTGTATGGACTCAGAAATTGCGATACGTGCCGTAAGGCGCTGAAAACATTGGATGGTGCAAGGCTCATCGATGTGCGTTTGGATGGGATGCCAGCAGAGACCCTTCAAGCCGCATTTGAGCAGTTTGGAGGCGCATTGGCGAACAATCGCTCAACCACATGGCGAAATTTGAGCGAAGAAGAGCGTGCAAAGCCGGTGCTGGAGCTGCTGGTTGATCATCCGGCCTTGATGAAACGGCCTCTGATTGAACATGACGGACAGTTGTATCTGGGGTGGACTAAAGAGACGCAAGCTGCTCTGACATAAAAATTCCCGCGCCAACAAAGCGCGGGAATTTGGTTTTCTGGGTGAGGCTTTAGCTGGTCTCACGTTTTTGGAACAAAGTGTCCAAAGCGAGCGGGCCGGCACCTTTGAACACAAGCACCGCAAAGAGAAAGATCCACATCAAGCGCTGGTCAACAAGAGCCTGCGCGCTGTCAAATAGGGATCCCAACTCGACTCCATGACCGGTGACATCGACGATGGTTTGCACAGCGACAAAACCAATCATGGCAAGGGCGGCAAGGCGTGTGAGTAAGCCAAGGATGATAAGCACGGGCAGAACAAATTCAGCAATTGTACCGGCCAAGATCACCAATCGTTGAAAGAGGGTCATTTGAGTCACATCCCAAACCACGGCTTCGGCGCCTTTGGGGAAGATTTGGCCAAATGCCCCGGCGGATGGTGAGAAAATGGATCCGTCGATCTTCAGCATGGCGGAGTTCCAAAAGTAGAAGAAAAGCACAGCCAAAAAGGTCAAGCGTGCCAAAGTTGGCACCAGCCAGTCGAGCCTGTTCAGGCGCGCAATGAGGTCTTGATAGGTGGTGATAATATTGGGCATTTGGGGCTCCGCTAGGTCGGAATAGTGATGGATGTCAGGGCATTGCCCGACAAAAGTAATGTAAGGGTCGCGCCGAGATCGAAGTCTTTGTCCGATTCGGTTGCTTTCGCAGCAGCCACGCCCAACGGTTCGCCTGACATCAAGCTGGCCAAACAAGTGAAGCCTCCTGCTGGGAGTAAGTGCGGCTCCGGATCAAAGTCCGGGCGCAGGATTATGGCATCCTGAGAAATCGCCTCGGGTTTTGGTCCATTCTGCATGTTGAAGGCCCAAATCGCATGGATTGGCCAATTGGATTGCAAGGGGATGACAGACGGTGCAACGCCAATGGAAACCTCGCCAAGTGCTTCCGGTGGTACGGTTGCGAGCGCGTCGGGGGCAATCGGGGTCGCATCCGCGGCGTGATAACTTCGACGCAAGGCTAGCTCCAAGTCAGCCACATCGCCGAGGTATCCGAGGTGTTTCAGCGGCTCAAAACTGCGCAGAAAATCGGGAAACCCGGCGCCGTAGTGCATCATTACTGGGGAGGATGGCGGTGATTGACGTAGGAAGACGCCGGCAACCGCGCCAAAATTCTCCTCGCCTATGAGCTTGGCAATAACTGGAAACCCCGTAGCCAAAGCTTCGGAGAGAGCAACCGCGACATTGTTGCGGTAGACATCAAACCGACTACCAGCCGGATGGCCGTTGGAGTCCGATAGACCAACAGGACGGTCTTTCTGGCTGTCCAAAAGGGCCTTGCGGAATATGGTTTGCGAGACGGTCATGCGGTCACCTTGGACAAGGCGATCTCGGCGCGCGCCGCTTCGGTATGCAGGATTGGCCATTCAGGCACATCATTGTCCCATTCGATCAGGATTGGGCGCGGACCTGAAAGTGCGAGCGTGTGATCCAAAAGCGCCCAGACCGGAGCCACGACGGGCGCACCGTGGCTGTCGATCAACAGAGGCTTGCCATGGTCATCTTGGTCTTCGTCATGACCGCCGAGGTGAATTTCGCCCACATACTCAAGCGGATAGTCCGCGATGTACTGTTTAGGATCGTAGTTCAGGTTGGTGGCGGAGACAAAGACGTTGTTTACGTCCAAGAGCAAGCTACACCCCGTGCGCTTGGTCACTTCGCGCAGGAAATCCGGTTCCGACAAAGTGCTTTCATCAAAGGCCAGATAGCTGGAGGGGTTTTCCAGCATCATCTGACGGCCAATGGTGTTTTGCAGAACGTCGATGTGATCGCAGACGCGGGTCAGCGTGTCCTCGGTATAGGGCAGCGGCAGCAGGTCGTTGAGGAAAGCACCCTCATGGGTGCTCCAGGCCAAGTGTTCCGAAAACACTGTTGGATTGAGCCAGCCAACCAGATGTTTCAGCCGTACAAGGTGCTCCGGATCGAGACGGCCTTCGCCTCCTATAGAGAGACCCACACCGTGTACTGAGATCGGGAAACGTTCCGTGAGTTGACGAAGCTGTGCAATCGGTCGGCCACCGTCCCCCATGTAGTTTTCAGCGTGGATTTCAAGCCAGCCGACGGTGCCGGGAGAGGCGATTAAGTCGCTGTAGTGCTGAGGTTTATAGCCCACACCGGGCAGGTTGGGCAGGCCTTGGGGGGAACGTGACGCATCATACATGGGCGGAGTCCTTAAGACGGTAGATCGCGAGGCAGGGCCTCAAGCGATGGGGTGCGCGGGGTCCCGTCCGCCGTGGCGGGCAGTTCGATTTCGAGGCAGGATCCGGCCTCTACCAAACTCCAAGCGTTGCCTTGGTAATCGACGGTGGAGGTGCCCGCGCAGGTGGTGCCGGGGCCTGCGGCGCATCCGTTTTCACCTGCTTTGGCGACGCCAAAACACTTTTCTTTTTTTGCTGCCTCAGCCGGCGTAACTTGAAGGGCGAGTGCCGCGGCGACGGCGCTGAGGAGGGGGAGTGTTTTGATAGATTGGGTCATGGTTTTGTGTCCTGAAACGAGAGCGTTGGCGGGAACGCACATTTGCTCAGGGTGAGTATTTCATTGTTTTGGGGAAACGCGAAGGTTTGGCGTGAAGCCCCGGCGCACCGGGGCTTCGTTTGTGTGACTTAGGACTTTGGCAGGTCACGCTCCAGCGCTTCCAAAGAACCCATGCGGGCTTTGCCGTCTGCCATTGCTGGCAGTTCCATGGAAGCACAGGTGCCGGCGTCAACCAGTTTCCAAGCGTTGCCCTGATAATCAGTTGTGGATGTACCGGCGCAAGTTGTGCCTGGACCTGCGGCGCAGTCGTTTTGACCTGCGAGGGATACGCCGTAGCATTTCTCTTTTTCAGCCGCGACGGCAGTGGTTGCGTGAGCGGACAGGGCTGCGGCGACTGCGCCTGCAACGGCGAGGGTTTTTACGGTGTTGGACATTGGTTCTCTTCCCTTGTGAATGTCTAAAACTCGGCCACGTTGCTGATCTCTGTGTGATCGTTTGCTCGGTGGCATGAGAAGAGATTAGGTCGGAGCGCGCTTCAAAGGCCAATCACGGGGCTGTGTGTCACAGACGCGTTAGATGGCGTGACGGTTTCGTGAAGATTCCAGCGCTGGAAGGTTGGTTTTCCTTCAAAATTGAAACAGGCGCGCCCGGTTTCCCGTAACGCGCCTGCTGAAATGTTGCAAAAGCCGTTAGGCCAAATCGGGTGGGGTTGCCTCTTGTGACAATTGGCTCACGATTTCGTCCAAAGACTGGACTTTGCTTTGCTTTTCGCCAAGGCGGCGGGTGGAGACGGTGCGCTCCTCCACTTCTTTCTTACCAATCGCCAAGATCACCGGCACTTTGCCCACGGAGTGTTCGCGGACCTTGTAGTTGATTTTCTCGTTGCGCAAGTCAGCTTCGGCCCGAACGCCAACCGCTTTGAGCGCATCGGCAACTTCGACACAATAGTCGTTTGCGTCGGACACAATTGAAGCCACAACCACCTGGCGTGGTGCAATCCAGAACGGCAGTTTGCCTGCGTGTTCTTCGATCAGGATGCCGATGAAGCGCTCAAAAGAGCCCAGTGTGGCACGGTGCAACATCACTGGTGTGTGCTTATCACCATCTGCACCGATATAGGTGGCACCAAGGCGCTCGGGGATGATGAAGTCCACTTGCAATGTGCCACACTGCCAATCGCGGCCAATCGCGTCGGTCAGCACAAACTCCAGCTTTGGACCGTAGAACGCGCCTTCGCCTGGATTGAGATCATAGGCGCAACCTGCTGCATCACAGGCCTCTTGCAATAGTTTGTCAGCCTTCTCCCATTGCTCGTCAGAGCCAGCCCGTACCTCTGGGCGGTCGGAGAACTTCACTTTGAAACTCTCAAATCCAAGATCTTTGTAGATGTTGGACAGGAAATCCAAAAACTTCTTGGTCTCGTCTGCGATCTGTTCTTCGGTGCAGAAGATATGTGCGTCATCTTGTGTAAAGCCACGCACCCGCATGATGCCGTGCAATGCGCCAGAAGGCTCATAGCGGTTACAAGAGCCAAACTCAGCCATACGAAGCGGCAGGTCGCGATAAGATTTCAGGCCTTGCTTGAAAATCTCGACGTGACAGGGGCAGTTCATCGGCTTGAGCGCGTTGACGGCTTTCTCACGCGCATGCTCTTCGTCCACTTCGACGATGAACATGTTTTCCTGATACTTCTCCCAGTGACCGGAGGCTTCCCAGAGTTTGCGGTCCACCACTTGCGGGGTGTTCACTTCAACATACCCACCGCGCGCTTGTTGGCGGCGCATGTAGTCCTGCAGCTGGGTATAGATGTGCCAGCCATTGGGGTGCCAGAAGATCTGACCTGGGGCTTCGGGCTGCATGTGGAACAGGTCCATTTCGCGGCCCAGTTTGCGGTGGTCGCGTTTGGCCGCCTCTTCCAGCATGTGCAGGTGGGCTTTGAGGTCTTCTTTGTTTTTGAAGGCCACGCCATAGATACGCTGCAACATCGCGCGGTCGCTGTCACCACGCCAGTAAGCGCCCGCCACAGACATCAGTTTAAACGCATCCGCGGGCACTTGACCTGTATGAGCCAAGTGGGGACCTCGGCAGAGGTCCTGCCAGTGGCCATGCCAATACATGCGTAGCGGCTCGTCACCCGGAATGGATTCGATCAGCTCCACTTTATAAGGCTCGTTGTTGGCCTCATAAAACTTCACCGCACGATCACGGTCCCAGATTTCGGTGGTCACAGGCTCGCGCTTGTTGATGATCTCTTTCATCTTTTTTTCGATGCTGCCGAGATCTTCGGGTGTAAAAGCCTCGGGGCGGTCAAAGTCATAATACCAGCCGCTGTCGATGACTGGACCAATGGTGACTTTCACGTCAGGCCAGAGTTCCTGCACGGCGCGCGCCATGATGTGGGCGCAGTCGTGACGGATTAGTTCCAGCGCCTCGGCGTTGCTGTCTTTGATGGTGTTGATCGCGATGGACGCGTCTGCATCAATAGGCCACTGCAAGTCCCAATGGGTGCCATTCACAGTTGCGGAAATCGCTTTTTTGCCAAGGGAGGTCGAGATCGACGATGCGACCTCAGCAGGGGTGACGCCGCTCTCGTAAGAACGTGCATTACCATCGGGAAAAGTAAGGGAAATTTGGGCCATCAGCCTCAAGCTCCTCGTCAGTTTGGCGCCCACGGAACGCCCGGTTGCGGGTATATGGTTCGCCGCTTTCATGAACCTTGTCGTGGGGCAAGTCAAGCAGGGTTTATCCCACGTGCGCAGAGGGTTAAGGTCTAGCAAATTAGGGAGAGACTCTGAGCCATGAGCGTCACGCAGTTTATTGACACGCCGCAGGGACGGCGCATTGCTTACCACAAGAGCGGAAGCACTGGACCAACGGTGGTGTTTTTGGGAGGCTTGAAATCGGACATGGAGGGCACCAAAGCGGTGCATCTGGAAGCTTGGGCACAGGCGCGCGGGCAGGCATTTTTGCGGTTTGACTATTCCGGCCACGGCGAAAGTGACGGAAAATTTGAGGATGGCTGCATTGGCGATTGGCATGAGGACACCGTGGCAGCGGTTCACGCACTGACAGACGGGCCGCTTATTGTTGTCGGATCGTCGATGGGGGGGTGGCAGGCGCTGTTGTTGGCCAAAGCGATGCCAGAGCGCATTCAGGGCATGGTGACCATAGCTGCCGCGCCGGATTTCACCGAAGACAGTTATTGGGCTGGGTTCACGCCCGAGCAAAAACGGCAACTTGAGGCGGAGGGGCAGGTGGCGTTGCCCTCGGATTACATGGAGCCCTACATCATCACCAAACGCATGATCGTGGATGGCCGAGATCAGCTGGTTTTACGCAGTCCTTTGACGCTGCCGTTCCCTACGCGGTTCTTGCAAGGCACTGAGGACACTGCGGTCGATAGCGCGGTGGCATACCGGTTGCTTGATCACGTGGACGGTGAAGACATCCAGTTGCAAATGGTCAAAGGAAAGGACCACCGCTTTTCAGATCCAATTTGTCTAAATTTGATATTAACGAACGTAGATGAGGTCATTTCGGCGTCAGAAATGTCAAAATAGGGACTTTTTCGGTCTCTTTAGCGATGGGTCTTGGTTGTAGGTCAATGGCGCCCGGAGGCCAGAGTTTGAAGAAACTATCGAGGATTTTTAGTGGTGAATTCAAGTAATTTGACGATGGAACAGCGTGTGAGCCTGATCACTTTGGCGGTGAAAAATGTCCAACACTCGGCACAGTTCTACGACGCGTTGGGATGGGAGCGGGCAGCGGGGTCCGACGATTCTGAAGAGGTGGTGGCCTACAACCTGATTGGTCAGACTTTGGGCCTGTATTCCCGGGCCAAGCTTGCAGAGGATTTGGGTATTCCGGAAGATGCCATCGGTGGGTTTTCGGGCATGACATTGTCCCACAACGTCCCAACAAAAGAAGAAGTCGCGCCTTTGTTGGAGCTGGTTGAAAAGGCCGGGGGGCGGATTTTAAAGCCAGCAGGCGACATCTTCTGGGGAGGGTTCATTGGCTACTTCTGTGACCCAGACGGCCACGTTTGGGAAGTGGCACATAACCCGTTCTCGCCGTTGGACAAAAATGGAGCGTTCCGCTGGGGTGGATATTGACTGATTGTGACTGGATGGCTTGACCTAGAGGTCCTTCCTGTCACAGTTACGCACAACAAAAAGAGTATATAAGGGGTAGAGCATGCAGGAGCCTATCGTTCTGCTGCCAGGGATGATGTGTGATGCGCGGCTGTTTGCGCATCAGGTTGCGGATTTGTCCAAAGATCATCTGGTGACGGTTGCGCCGATCACCCAAGGCGAGCGCATCAGTGAAATTGCCTCAGCGTTGATCCCACATTTGCCACCAAAGTTTGCTTTGGCGGGGCTCAGTATGGGCGGCATCGTTGCCATGGAGCTTTTGCGGAAAATACCGGACCGCATCACGCGGGTGGCATTGATGGATACAAATCCCCTTGCAGAAACGCCCGCCAGTGCGGCGAGTTATGAGCCGATGATTGTTGGCGCGCGGGCAGGGCGGCTTGACGAAGTTTTGGCAGGATTTATGCGCCCGGAGTATTTGGCACCGGGGCCAAGGCGCAACGAAGTGTTGGCACAAGTGTTGGATATGGGCCGCAGTTTGGGGGAAGAGGTGCTTGTCCGGCAGGCCCGTGCGTTGCAACGGCGGCCGGATCAGCAAGGGGCGCTACGTCGGTGCAAATGTCCGGCGCTGGTTCTGTGTGGCGAACACGATGGGCTTACACCAGTAAAGCGGCACAGCTTTATGGCGGAACTTATCCCCTACGCAGAACTGGAAGTCATTGCTGGGGCAGGGCATCTGCCAACTTTGGAGCAGCCAGAAGCCACAACACAGGCGTTGCGCAAGTGGATGGAACAGCCGCTGGTGCTGCGATAGATCGACAGTCGGCGGCATTTCAACGGAAGCTGCCGGTGTTTATCAGTACAGAGTTGTCACTCCGTCATCTCCCTCATGATGTCGGCGGCGACCTCAAAAGATTTGAGGCGGGCCGTGTGGTTGTGGATCATGCTGGTGAACATGAGTTCGTCCGGCTGATAGGTGTCGATGAGGGTGCGCAGTTGGTCAGCCACCATGGATTTTGTGCCAACAGCGGTCACGCGCAGCGCCTGGTTCACCAAGCGGGCTTCTGCAGCACTGGCGACATCTTCAAAACGATCCACAGGTTTTGGTAAAGGGCTGGGGGTGCCTTTGCGCAGATTGAGGAAGCCTTGTTGAGGCGAGGTCCGCAGCTTCTTTGCTTCAGCTTCGGTGTCGGCGATAAACACGTTAACGGCAATCATGAACTTCGGCGTTTGGATTTTTCCGGGGATAAACTGGTGTCGGTACAGCTCCGCGGCTTCTTCCAATGCATCAGGCGCAAAATGGGATGCAAAGGCGTAAGGCAGCCCAAGCTGCGCCGCCAGTTGCGCGCCAAAAAGGCTGGACCCAAGTATCCAGATCGGCACGTCGGTGCCTTCTCCAGGAATGGCGCGGACAGATTGGTCGGCTTCGGAAGGCTGAAATAACCCAAGAAGATCAATGACATCTTGCGGGAAGTGGTCAGCGCCTGTCATGCCGCGGCGCAGGGCCGTTGCGGTTTTCATGTCGGTGCCAGGGGCGCGGCCTAGCCCCAGATCAACCCGATCGGGGTAGAGCGTTGCCAAGGTACCAAACTGCTCTGCCACAATAAGTGGTGGATGATTGGGCAACATAATGCCGCCAGACCCAACACGCATGGATTGCGTGGCTGCCAGAATTTGGCCAATCAACACCGCAGTTGCAGACGACGCAATGCCGGGCATATTGTGGTGCTCTGCCACCCAGTAACGGGTGTATCCCCACCTATCCGCATGCTGTGCCAAATCAAGCGAATGACGTAGCGCATCCGCCGCGCTTCCCCCTTCAGGGATGGGCGACAAATCAAGCAGGGAATAGGGGATCATGGCGCGCTCCAAGTTTGGCGGGATTTCCACCATATAGAGAGCTGAGAGCGCAAAGCTAGAGGGGCAGTTACGCTGGGCAAAAGAAAAACGGACCGTTCAGCCCGCTTTTCTTTAAAATTCTACGTGTCTGTTAGGTGCCGTAGGCTTTCAGATCGCCCATCACATCTTCGGCAGCGCCGGTCAGTGCATCCGCAATCAGGGTCAACTCGTCTGTTTTAAGGCGCGCAGGAAGGCGCACGTCACAAGCAGACATCAGCATGGCGCGGGTTTGTGGAAGTTCTTGTTTCTCTGGTACAAACTGCCAGTTCCAGAAGGCACGCGCGTTGTCAGTGGATTGTCCAAAGACCTGAACTTTCACACCACGGGTGTTGGCGGCGTCTTGGAACGCCAGAATTTGCGCGTTATCCATGCCGTGTAGATTGAACTGGATGGAATCCGGTGCGCGTTCTTCCGGTGCAAGTTTCTCTGGCACGTGTAGCCATGGGGAGGCATTGAGCAGCCCTGCCACATAGTCATGGTTGGTGCGGCCATCGCGTACACGGCGCGGGACTTCGTCCAATTGCGGGCGGATGATTGCGGCAGAGAGGTTGGACAGGCGCAAGTTGTAGAGCGGCAGCCGATTTTGCCAGCGACCAAACGAGTCCGCCAATTCTCCGGTGTTGTCGCCTTCCGGGGCTTTGTGCTTCTTCCAATTGTGCTCATATGCGCCGGACATAATCACAGCGCGGGCTATCAGATTGGCGTCGTCAGACACCATAATGCCCCCTTCACCAGCATTGATCAGCTTGTACGATTGGAACGAGAAGCAGCCAATTTTGCCGATGGTGCCGATGTTGCGGCCATGCCAGGTTGTGCCCAGGCTATGGGCCGCATCCTCAATGACAGGAATGTCGCGTGCCGCGCACAGCGCCATGATGGCGTCCATATCAGATGTGTGGCCGCGCATGTGACTGATGATGACGGCCGAAATGTTGTCGTCCAGACGGGCTTCAAAATCCGCAATATCAATGCGGTAGTTGTCGCCCACCTCGCAGAGTACTGGCACCAGATCAGCGTGAACAACCGAGGAGGGCACCGCAGCAAAGGTGAAGCCGGGCAGCAGCACACGGGCGTCGCGTGGCAGATCCAGCGCTTTTAAGGACAAGAATAGTGCGGCAGAACAGGAGGAGACAGCCAAGGCGTATTTGCTGCCAAGCATGGCGGCAAACTCGGATTCCAGCAGAGCCACGGGTGCGTTTTCGGCTGCCGTATAGCGGAACAAGTCGCCGGTTTGCAGAAGGCGCTCGATTTCTTCGCGGGCGGACGCCGGAATTGGTTCGGCGTCATACACATTGGGAGGCAATGTCATAGTTTTCAACTTTCTTAAGTTGGGTTTTCAAATATATAAAACAATGCACATGAGGAGGGAAGAGCAAACACGGGTTTTACGTGTGACAGTTGAGTGAAAAAATGTCGCGGGGTCAGACGCCGAGGCGATCGCGGAGGGCGTACCACGTCATGGCCAGTGCCAGCAGCGGGCTGCGCATGCGCGCCCCACCGGGGAACGGTGTTGCCGGGACGCGGGCCATGGTGTCAAAGCCTTCAGTTTCACCAGCCAATGCCATTGCGATCAACTGGCCCGTGTGTGTGGCAGTGCCAACCCCATGGCCGGAGTAACCCGAGGCGGAGATCACATTGGGAGCAAGACGGCGCAGATAGGGCATTCGTTTCATCGTGATCGCCAATGTGCCACCCCATGCGTAGTCTATACGCACGTCTTTTAGGTGTGGGAATATCTCCACCATCGGCTTGCGCACTGTGGCGGAAATGTCGGCTGGGAACGTGTAGCCATAGCTTTCACCGCCGCCAAACAGCAGGCGGTTGTCGTGGCTGAGCCGGAAATAGTTGATCACAAATTTGGTGTCTGCGACGGCGACATCGCGGGCCAGTACTTTGGCGACCTCGTCGCCCAACGGTTCGGTCGCGGCGATGAAGTTGTTGATCGGCATGACGCGGCTGGCTACTTTGGGTTCCAAATCCCCCAAATAGCCGTTGCAAGCCAGAACCAGATGATCTGCTTCAATTTTACCTGCATCCGTGTGCACGGTCACTTTGGCGCTTCGGTCAATCTTGGTCACTCGGGAGGTTTCGTGCAGAGTGGCGCCTGCGTCGGATGCTGCTCTGGCGAGGCCCAGGGCAAACGAAAGCGGGTGCAAGTGACCAGCCCCCATGTCCAAGCTGCCACCCACGTATTTGGGTGAGGGACAAATTGCCTGAAGTGCGTCTCGATCGAGGATTTCGATCTGCGTGTAGCCGTAGCGGTCTTGCAGGTGCTGGGCGTACTCATGTTCCTCGCCGGTTTCTTTGGCAGTGAAACAGGCGTGGGCGATGCCCGGCTTGTAATGACAGGTGATGCGGTGCTTTTCGATCAAACCCCGAACAAGGTTCTTGGAGTCCTCAGCAAGAGTCCATAACTTCGCGGCGTCTTCTTGACCAACAAGCTTCTCAAGCCCGTCCTGTTCCATCCGTTGGCCGGAGCCCAACTGACCGCCATTGCGACCAGAGGCGCCAAAACCAACCCGATGTGCCTCAAGCAGCACAACATCAAAGCCACGTTCTGCCAAATGCAGCGCGGTAGACAGCCCGGTGAAGCCGCCGCCAATCACACACACATCTGCACGTTTTGATCCTTCTAACGCGGGAAACGGAGGCAAAGGGCGGGCCGTGGCCGCATACCAACTGTCGGGGTATTGACCTGAGTGATCGTTGGCATCGAGCAGGTTCATGATGTCACCTTGCCTTCTTTTTCTGGAATTATTCCCGTCGGAGGCAGCGGGTTGGCCGACGGCCAACCGCCTTGATATCAAACGTTCAGCAACAAATGCTCGCGCTCCCAAGGGGAGATGACGGCAAGGAACTCCTCGTATTCGGCACGTTTCACAATGGAGTACACGCGCGCAAAGTCCGGTCCCAAGATGTCATGCAGCTCTTTGGCTTCGTCAAACAGATCCAGAGCATCGCCAAGAATACGCGGGATGGCTTCTTCGCCATCATAGGCATCCCCTTTGAATTGCTTGCCGGGCCGCTTTTGTTCCAGCAGGCCAAGGTAGCCGCAGGCAAGAGAGGCGGCGATGCCGAGGTACGGGTTGCAATCCATGCCCGCAATGCGGTTTTCGACCCGACGGGCCTGTGGCGACGAAATTGGGATGCGGATGCCTGTGGTGCGATTGTCACGCGCCCATTCAAGATTGATTGGGGCCGCGTGATCACGCACATAGCGGCGGTAAGAATTCACATAGGGTGCCATAACAGCGATGGCGGATGGCAAGTGGTTCTGAAGACCCGCAATGAAATGGAAAAACGCATCGGTTTCACCACCTTGTGGGTCCGAGAAGATGTTTTTCCCACTTTCGATGTCGACTATCGAGTGATGAATATGCATGGCTGAGCCAGGCTCATCCTCAATCGGTTTGGCCATGAAGGTGGCATAACAGTCGTGGCGCAACGCAGCTTCGCGGATTAGGCGTTTGAAGTAGAAAACTTCGTCTGCCAGTTTGAGCGGATCCCCATGGACCATGTTGATTTCAAGCTGACCTGCGCCGCCTTCTTGGGTGATACCGTCAATTTCAAAGCCTTGGGCTTCCGCAAAATCGTAGATGTCGTCGATGACAGGGCCAAACTCATCCACGGCGGTCATGGAATATGCCTGACGTGCAGCGGCGGGGCGGCCGGAGCGGCCCATCATTGGTTTGATTTCCTGACGTGGATCGGTGTTGCGCGCCACAAGGAAAAACTCAATTTCCGGTGCCACAATTGGCTCCCAGCCTTTGTCACGATAGAGTTGAACAACACGTTTGAGCACGTTGCGCGGGGAGAATTCCACTGGCGTGTCATCAAGGTTGTAGGCGTCGTGGATAACTTGCAGCGTCCAATCTGCGGTCCATGGCGCGGCGGTGGCGGTGCTCCAATCTGGGCGCAGGACCATGTCGCGTTCGATGAAACCTTCTTCACCGGCAGCTTCGCCCCAGCCTCCGGTAAGTGTCTGGTAAAAAATGGAATCTGGGAGGTGGAAGTAATCTTGTCGGGCGAATTTTGTCGCGGGGACTGCTTTGCCTCGGGCAATCCCCGGGAGGTCGGAGATGATGCATTCAACTTCGTCGAGACGATGGCCCTCAAGATAGGCACGGGCGGCGTCTGTGGTTTTTGAAAGCCATTCGGTCATCGGGGGCGCTCCTGTCGGAAGAAGTCTGCAAATTGATCTGCAATGGTTTGACTGTTTGTGGGTTCATCAAGTTCGTCGATGGCAGCGTCAAGGATCTCGTCTGGGACAACGCCACGGCCGCGGGTGTTGATCAGCCCGTCGACAAAATCAGCGGAGAATTCAGGGTGTGCCTGCACAGTGATGGCGCGGTCGCCATAGAGGATGGCTGCGTTTTGGCAAAAATCGTTGGAGGCGATGGCCACCGCACCGGGGGGCAATTCGGTCACTTGGTCCTGGTGCCAGGCGTTCATGGCAATTTTAGTGCCGGAGAAGTCATAAGACTGACGCCCAACGGCCCAACCGCCATCGAACTTTTCCACTGTGCCACCAAGGGCTTGCGCGATGATTTGATGGCCAAAACATACGCCGACAAGTGGGATGTTTTGCGTAACCGCATCGCGAATGAAGTCTTCCAACGGAGGGATCCAGGGGTGGTCTTCGTAGACGCCGTGTTTGGAACCGGTGATGAGCCAGCCGTCGGCGTCGGCGACGGATTCAGGGAATTCGCCGTCGACCACTTTAAAACCTGAGAATTCAAAATCCTGCCCAGAAAGTAAGGACTTAAACATCTCGATGTAGTTGCCGTAGTGCGGTTCAAGCTCGTCAGGGGCGTGGCCGGTTAGAAGGATACCGATTTTCATATTTCACCAGAATTTGATCAAATTTAACGTAGCGATGGTCAAGATGTCGCGCAAGCGTGTCATACACGCTCTAGATAGGTTTTCCAGCGCGACCCTGGCGCAATGTCGGCGAGTTTTTGCGCCTCCTGGCGTTTGGTCATTACCAGATTGTCGATCAACGGCTTGGGCAGGCAGCGAGCGATGAAGTCGTTACTGGCAAACAAATCGATGGCTTCGTCCCAGCTATTGGCCAGTTCTGGCAAGTCTTGCGCATAGGCGTTGCCGGTTGTCGGAGCGGGGGGCACCAGGCTGTCAGAGATGCCTTCGATGGCAGCACCAAGGACGGCGGCCAGCATCAGATAGGGGTTCACATCCCCGCCGGCGACACGATGCTCGATACGACGCGCAGCATTTGAGCCGCCGGGAATGCGGATTGCGGCGGTGCGGTTTTCATAGCCCCAACACACGGTTGTTGGCGCGTGCGCGCCTGGGGCAAAGCGGTCATAAGACGGGCCGTGCGGCGCAAAAATCAGAGTGGAGGCGCGCATGGCCTCCAAGCAGCCCGCCACGGCCGACTTGAGTAGATCAGAGCCTTCCTCAGTGCCATCGTCAAAGACATTTTTGTTGGTTTCATCCACCACCGAGAAATGCACGTGCATGCCGTTGCCCGCGTCATCGCCATAAGGCTTGGCCATAAAGGTGGCGGCAAAGCCGTGATTGCGCGCTGTTTCGCGCAACAACTGTTTGATCAGCAAGGCATCGTCAGCCGCCTTCATGGCGGTCTGGTGGTTGAGCGTGACTTCAAACTGTCCAACGCCGCCTTCGCAGGTCATGGTTTGCAGTGGGATGCCCATGGCGGCTGCGCCGTCGTAGATGTCGGTGAAGAAGTCATCAAAGGCGTCGAGTTCGGCGACGCTGAGAATTTCGGAGGCTTCCAGTTGGCGGCCATTGCGAGGATGTTTTGGCGGCGCAAGCTGCGCTCCGCTGTCGTCCACCAAGGTGAACTCCATTTCGGTGGCGGCAACAACAGTCCAGCCGCGCGCGGTGTAACGATCCAGCACGGTCGTAAGCGCTTGAATTGGATCCCCCAAAAAAGGGCTACCGTCTTCGTTGGTCATGCCCATCAGCACAAGTTGTGATGGGTTTTTGAGCCATGGCATGGGCACGGCACCACGGGGGGACGGGGTTAGAACACCGTCAGCGTCGCCGCTTTCAAACACCAGCGGGCTGTTCTCAATGTCACAGCCCCAGATGTCGAGGTTGAGGGCCGAGAGCGGCAAGCGCGCGCCGCCTTTGTCGAGTTTTGCGAGATGTTCAGACGGCAGACGTTTGCCGCGCAATTGGCCGTTCAGATCAACTGCGCCAATCCGGAAAGTTGCGCTATGTGCCGGGTCCATGGATCACCATATTCGTAATTTGATCAAATTATCGAGGCGGCTGGATCAATTGTCCAGAAGAAAATGACGGGCAACGGTTGGCTTTCGGTATTGCGTCTGTATCGCGACTGTTTTGCGGAGGTGGCGTAAATGCAGAAACACCCGCCAATTTTGGGCGGGTGTTTTGCAAAAGTTTGGTCGGTTTAGCTGCGATCAGCGGATCAGATTTGGACGGATCTTCAGCTTTTTGACAGCTGCCTGCGGCAAGTGTTTGTTCAGACGTTTGTTGATCACGCCAAAAATCCAAATGATGACCAGCGTCAGCAGGATGAAATAGAAGGCGAGGATCGGATAGGGCACAAACGGGTTGAAAGTCTTGTCCGCAAAGTAGTTGGCATAATAGAGCGCGTCGCCTTTTTGACGCCATGCCGGGAAGCCGGAAAAGAACACCAATGTTGTGGCGTGAAACAGGAAAATGGCTTCGTTGGTGTAGGCAGGCCATGCGAGGCGCATCATGGTTGGGAACATGATGCGACGAAAGCGGAACCAACCGGTGAAGCCATAAGCGTCAGCTGCCTCGACGTCGCCTTTGGGAATAGAGCGCAGCGCACCGTAGAAGATTTCCGCGGAATAGGCCGAGGTGTTCAGGAACAGAACAATCAAGGCGCCAAGGGCGGCGGATGTCAGCGGGTTGAACATGGGCGACACGCCCTTGAGCGACAGAAACAGGAAGTAGCCGAAGAAAAACTGGATAAACAGCGGGCTGCCCCGGAACAGGAAGATAAACCACTCCGCCGGTTTGCGTGCCCAGCGGCTGTTGGAGTTTTTGGCCACTGCCAGAAGATTGGCAAATAGGAATCCGGTGAGGATCGCCAGCACGCCATAGTAGACATTCCAGATCATGCCGGAGCCGATCAGCGTGAAGTGCTCACACAGGGTGAAGTCCGTGCGGGGCAGCATACGCTCGCCAAAACCAAGGGACCGGAAGGCGTAACTTTGAATGGTGTCGATACAGCTCATGTCGTGCTCCCCGCATTTTTGCGTTGGGACTCGCCGTCCAGCGTGGCCTGACCGCGGGACAGACGTTTAGTGATGCGCGCCAGGACAACTTCAGACACCCGAGTGAACAGTAGGTAGAAAACCAGCAACGCGAGGAAATACCACATGCGCCAGTCGCCATGGGGATAGGCGGTAAACCGGGCGGTTTTGGACGCGCCGAGATCACGGGCCCAGTACACGATGTCTTCCACACCAAGCAGGAACAGCAGGGGCGTGGCCTTGATCAAGACCATCCAGAGGTTGGACAGGCCGGGCAGGGCGTAGATCCACATTTGCGGCATCAGAACGCGCCAAAAGGTCTGGCGGGGGGACATGCCGTAAGCCTCGGCGGTTTCCAATTGCGGACGTGGCACAGCCTGCATGGCGCCAAAAAGCACGTTGGCGGCAAAGGCGCCAAACACGATGGCAAAGGTGAACACGGCCACCCAGAAACCATAGACTTCATGCACCCATTGTGGAGAGGAGCTGAGCGGCATTTTGGCGATGTCGCAGACGAGGAACTCGCTGCCTTGGCGGACAGGTTCCGTCCAATCTGGACATTTGACCTTGTGACGCAGCCATTCGATGCCTTGATCCAGGGCGATCACAAAGAAAAGGAAAAACGCGATATCGGGCACGCCGCGTACAATGGCGATGTAGCCTTTGCCAAACCAGCGCAACAGGGCAAAGCGCGCGCGGGCGGCCATAGCGCCACCAAGGCCAAACAGAAGTGCTGTGGGGGCCGTGACGGCCAGCAACAGAAGCACGGTGCCAAAAGAGGCATAAAAGGCCATGTGCTTCCCAGTTGTGAGATAGCAGCTGAGCCAGGGCAGACCGTCTAGGACGGAAGGATCTGAGCAATAGGCAAAAATGGCTGGCCTCTTTCGTGTCGTCTCAAGGGCGGATGGATGCCGAAGTGTGGCCCGCCAGGTGGGAAAAAGGGGGAGCATGTGCTCCCCCTTTGTTGGTCATCACATGGGGAAGGCTTAGAATTTGCCTTCGATTTCCCATTTGTCCAACAGATCGTTCAGCGTGCCGTCTGCTTTCATGGAGGCGATGGCTGCGTCGAATTTGCCGCGCAGCTCGTCGTCAGATTCGCGGAACGCCATGCCGATGCCGCCGCCAAGGAAGACTTCGGACACAAAGGTCAGATCGGTTTCAGCCACAAACGGCGCCAGGAAGTCTTTGTCCGCCATAACCGCGTCCACTTCGCCGCCGTTTACCGCTGCGATGGTTTCATCCGGAGTGGTGAATTCCACCAGAGTGGCGCCGGTTGTGGCCACGTGGCTGGACTGGATGGTGCCGGTTTGCGCCGCAACAACCGCTTTGTTCACGTCGATGTCTGCAGACATCGCAGCATAGGCAGATGGCGACGGGCGGGTGTAGCCCTGGGTGAAGTCCATGGTGGCCTCACGCTCTTCGGTGATGGACATGCCGGCGATGATGGCATCGTAGTTGCTGGACTGCAGGTTGGTGATGATGCTGTCCCAGTCGTTGGTGACCCACTCACAGGTCAGGGAGGCGCGTTTGCAGAGCTCGTCGCCCAACTCGCGCTCAAAGCCGTCAACTTCACCAGCGTCGTTGATGAAGTTGTATGGAGGGTAGGCACCTTCGGTACCAAGGCGGACGGTGTCAGCCATGGCGACGCCTGCGGTCAGTGCCAGAGCGGCAGTGCTCAGGATCAGGTTTTTCATAGTTTTGCTCCCTATGGATTGGTTGTTTGTTTTATTGTTATGCGGCGGTTGAAGACAGGAACTGTTTCAAACGCTCGGACTTTGGATTGCCAAACAGCTCGTCTGGCGTGCCTTGTTCTTCGATCAGGCCTTGATGCAAAAACACAACGTGATCAGACACATCACGGGCCATTTTCATGTCGTGGGTCACAATTATCATGGTGCGGCCTTCTTCGGCGAGTGCTTTGATCACGCGCACCACTTCTTGCTCCAGCTCCGGATCAAGCGCCGAGGTAGGTTCATCAAACAGCAGCGCTTCGGGCTCCATCGCCAGGGCCCGCGCAATGGCGGCGCGTTGTTGCTGGCCACCAGAAAGCTGCGCAGGATAGGCGTCATGTTTGTCGGCAATACCCACTTTGTTGAGATAGGCATGCGCGGCTTCTTCAGCCTCAGCCTTGTCGCGGCCCAGCACGGTCACTGGCGCCTCCATCACGTTTTGCAGGATGGTCATGTGGGACCAGAGGTTGAACTGCTGAAACACCATCGACAGGTTGGTGCGGATGCGCAGGATTTGCTTGGAATCTGCCGGTTCGCGGGAATGACCAGTGCCTTTCCAGGTCACAGGCTCGCCTTTGAACAGGATCTCGCCCTGTTGGCTGTGCTCCAACAGATTGGCGCAGCGCAGGATTGTGGATTTACCAGACCCGGACGAGCCAATCAAAGAAACCACATCGCCGCGGTGCGCGGTGATATCCACGCCCTTGATGACTTCTAGGTTGGCATAGGCCTTGTGCAGGTCGCGGATTTGCAGAACGGGCGTGGCTTCGCTCACAGTGTCCCCATCAGTATTGGGTTAATCATTGGTTGCCCAATAGGAATGAAAATTTGCGCAATTGCAACTTTCAAAAGGGCGGCTGGAGCCCCCAAAGTGACATTTTGTGCATTCATCTGGCCAAAAAGTCAGGGTGCTGGCGGGTTTGGCACAGCCTCATAAGAGCTTTGTGGCAGCGTCACCAGACCTTGGAGATACAATTCTTCACGTTGACCCGACGTCAGAGACTGGATGGCGTCATGTAACGCGGCTTGAATGCGGCCTACATCTTGGTAACATGTGGAAATAAAGGGCAAAGCTGGTGTCGGCGGGGTCAAATCGACAACAATCAGGTCCTTTGTGAAATTATCGTAGCGTGTCATCAATTTCCAGCTGATGATGTCTAAAGCGGCAAAATTGGCTTCGCCCTGCGCCACTAGGCGGGCTGATTCCCGATGCGCGCCGCTTTGCAATCGGGGGCCGATTCGCAATCCTCGTTTGTCAAAGTGCCACCAAAGTGCGGCCCAGCCGGATTGCGACAGCGGCTCGTTGAAAGCCAGTGTGGCATTGTCGAAAATATCCAAGCCGCGCCCCTCGTTGCGTTGATGCGCAACAATCACCGAACAATAATGGCCGGCGGGGGCCTCCAGAAGGCCGTGATCCGGTGCGCCGATCAGGGCGACTTTGTCTTTGAGACGTGTGCGATAGGGAAATCCGCAAGTTTGCGCGAGCAAAAGATCTGGACTTTGCCACAGGTCCCAGAGGTCGCCGCTCCGGGTCAGCGTCGACGGCCCATCGCCATATGCCTCCTGAAAAAGGAGCCACAGTTGGTCCCATGACGCCGCCACTTCGGGTCGGTCATACATGGGAAAGGCCGCGATCATGCCTGCGCAGCCATACGTTGACGCGCCAGTGCGCTGTCGCGGTCCGATATGCCAAGCAGGTTGGCCGCCAAGCGAATGACGCTGTCTTCTTCGGCGTCGCGTTCGCCGTCTGCCTGAACCACCTGCCACATGGCTTCGATCACTTCGATGCGCGCCTCCAGTTCCACAGCGTCTTTGATGGCGCGTGTGAAGCGCACGGTGTCCGGAGCCTCCGCTTCCAGAGTTTCCGCCTCTTTGCGCAGGGCCGTGGCTTCAAACGGGCTCAGCGCATAGCGGCCGGTCACAATGCGTTCGATGCGCGTGGCTTCGGCAGGGTCATAGACACCATCGGCGCGGGCAATGCGCACCAGCAACGCGGTCAACGCCAAACGGGCGTCAGCGTCATTCAAGGTCTCGGGGGCGGGCGCCGTCAGGCGTTTGAGAAAGTCAGCAAACATAAGTTAGGATGTAGGCTGCACGGCGCTCACTCGCAACTGGTCATTCATTGTCCCAAAATATCCTGGGGGAGGCGCCGTGTGCGGCGGCGGGGGCAAGGCCCCCAAGAAACCCGTTTCCAAGCGCGCGCCTTTGGCCTAGCCTGCGCCGACTTTTTCAATTTTTGGCGGCCCCAATGTCACGACGCCCCCTGATCATCTCAGCTCTCTTGACCCTGCTTGTTGGGATTGTCGTGCAACGAGCAGCGTTTGACTATTTCTCCCAAGAAGAGTGGAGCAAAGCGCAGGGCCAACTTTCGCTCTATCGCAGCACCGTTGTCGCGGAGTTGGAGCAACACAGTCACCTCACACATATATTGGCACGTGACACCTTTGTGACCGATGCGGTGGCGGGTGCAGGAACAGGTGTCTTGAACGCACGGCTGGAAGATTTTGCCAAACAATCGGGGCTTGAGGCGATTTACCTTATGGATGCCAATGGGGTGACCATTGCTGCCTCCAACCATGCCACAGAGACCAGTTTTGTTGGACACAACTACGGGTTTCGCCCGTATTTCAAAGACGCGTTGCAAGGCAAACATGGCCGGTTTTATGCGATTGGCATGACCACAGGCCTGCCAGGTCTGTTTCTGGCGGACGGTGTGGTTGTGGAAGGTCATGAGGTGGCTGGCGTGATCGCTATCAAAAAGGGTTTTTCGGTGCTGGAGGACAGTTGGCGGCGCGCGGGTGAGCAGGTCATCCTGACCAACCGCGACGGTGTTGTGCTTTTGGCCTCTGATCCGGCGTGGCGGTATCGGGCCTTGAAACCGTTGACCGTGGCGCAGAAGGCGGAGATAGGCGCGGTGCGGCAGTTCTCGGGTCAACCACTAAATCCGTTGGACTGGCGTGTGCAGGCCCCAAACCGAGCGGTGATTGGCGGCGCTGAGCACATGCACTTGGTCGCAGATGACCTGCCAGATGGTTGGCAGTTGCATTACTTTGCAGACGATGGCCGCGCGGTGGCGCGCAGTTGGCTGGCCACCGCCGCGGTGGTGTTTTTGGCGGGCGCGTTGATGATTGTGTTTCAGGTGCAGCGGGCACGGCGTGTTGGACGGGCGTTGAAGCGGGCAGAGAAAGAAGAGGCGCAGCTGCGCACCTCAAACTTGCAGCTGGAAAATGAGGTGACGGAGCGCAAAGCCACCGAAGCGCGGTTGCAAAAAGCGCAAAAAGAACTGGCGCAGGCCAGCAGGTTGGCCGCCTTAGGACAGTTGTCGGCGTCGGTCACCCATGAATTGGGGCAACCCATAGCAGCGATGCGCAATCATCTGGCGGCAGCGGAGCTTAACCCGAAGAACGCCGCGCAGCTGGGGCCTGAGATTGGCGATCTGGTTGGGCGCATGGAGGGCATCACCCGGCAGCTGAAATTCTTTGCGACCAGTAGCGAAGAGGCGTTTGAGGTGTTTGATCTGCGCGACGCAATGCAGGCAGGTTTGACGCTCTTGGCACCAAATCTCGACAAAGGTGCTGTGACTGTAAATCTAAAGCAGGCAGAAGACCCGGTTTGGGTGCGCGGCAATCGGTTGCGATTGGAGCAGGTGATCACCAATGTGCTGCGCAATGCCTGTGATGCGATGGAAGATGAACTTGCGGCGTCACGGCTGTGTGTAACTGTTGGGCAAGCAAAAGAAATTGCGTTTTTTGACGTGGCGGACACGGGTCACGGGATTGGCGCGGCAAGCTTGCCAGATTTGCAGGAACCCTTTGTGACCACGCGGGAAAGTGGCCGAGGCATGGGGCTGGGCCTTGCGATTTCTGCCAGTATTATCAAAGATCATGACGGGACCATGAGTGCGCAGGATCGCGCCAAAGGCGGAGCCGTTTTCCGGGTGAAATTGCCGCTGGCGAATGTAACAACCAAAGAGCAAACACCATGAGTGACGAACAGCCCTTTAGCCTATTGATTGTGGATGATGACAAGTCCATGCGGCAGTCGTTGTTGGCCTTGATGGCAGCAGCCGGGTGGCAAGCAGAGGCCGTGCCACGGGCGGATCGCGCCCTGGAAAAGCACGGCGAAATGCAGCCGGACGTGATCTTGTCGGATGTGCGTATGCCTGGCATGAGCGGGCTCGATCTATTGGCGCAATTGGATCGGGATCTGGCGCCGCCTTTGGTGCTGATCTCGGCGCATGGCGATATTCCCATGGCTGTGCAAGCGATGCAGGCGGGGGCGTATAGTTTTGTCGAAAAACCTTATGAACCCCGTCGATTGTTGACCATCTTGACCCACGCCGCGGAGCAAAGTCGGATGAAGGCCAGTAATGCGCGTCTGAAAGCGCGTTTGTTTGCTTTGTCCGGTCTTGATCGGGTGTTGTTGGGGCAAACGCCGTCGGTGACCGCGCTGCGCGAAGAGGTGTTGGATCTTTCCGGATTGGACGGAGCGGTGATGATCCTGGGCGAGACCGGCACCGGCAAAGAGCTGGTGGCACGGGCATTACACGATTTGAGTGCGCGCTCGGATCGGCCGTTTTTGGCGGTAAACTGCGCGGCGCTGCACCCGGACAATTTTGAAGCGGAGATGTTTGGGTCGGTTCATGGTGCCGAGGGACGCTTGCAGGCCGCCTCTGGTGGCACGTTGTTTTTGGACGAGGTGGGCAGCTGTCCGCCAACGGTTCAAGCTAAGCTGCTGCGGGTGATCGAAGACCAGCAGGTCTATCCAGTCGGATCGGGCGTGCCGGTGAAGGTGGATTTGCGGATTGTGTCCGCCACCAACGAAGAAGTGGAACGCGCGGTGGCAGAGGATCGGCTGCGGGCGGATCTGCTGTTTCGCTTGAACACGTTTGTGGTGCAATTGCCCGCGTTGCGGCAGCGCCGGGATGACATATCGCTTTTGGCGAGCCATTTCCTGAATGAATATGCGCAGATGCATGAAGTGGATGCACCGGAGCTCAGCCACGAAGATATGGCAGCGCTGTTGGCGCATCACTGGCCCGGCAATGTGCGGGAGTTGCGCAACGTCTGCGCGCGCCGGGTGATGGCGGCGCGGCGGGGTGGCGGCTCCATGGCCGTAGCTTTGGCGGGAGATCTTGGGGCAGAGGATGTGCCCGACACGTTGCGGGAGGCGGTGGCGGCTTTTGAACGTGAGTTGATTGGCAAGGCCATTAAAGCCCACGCAGGTCGCATGGACGCGGCCGCAGAGGCCCTGGGCATTGGACGGCGCACTTTGAACGAGAAAATTGTCAAACTAGGCCTCAACAAAGGCGCGTTGTTGTAGCTCTGCGGAAATCCGCAGGGCAAGGGGCTCAGCCTGCGCAAAAACTCTCATTGGCATCTTCAGCGTGTTTGCGGCATGCTCGCGCCAGAAAAACGCAATTGGGAGGAAATTATGCGTAAGATTTTGAGCCGGACGGCTGTGGCTGCTCTGTCGATGGCCTTTGTGACCGAAGCAATGGCAACCGAGTGGAATGTATCCCTGTGGGGCAAGCGCCGCGCCTTTACCGAGCACGTTGAAAAGCTGGCCGAGCTGGTGTCTGAGAAAACCGGTGGAGAGTTCACCCTGAACATCAGCTACGGTGGCCTGTCCAAAAACCGTGAAAACCTCGATGGCATTTCCATCGGCGCGTTTGAAATGGCGCAGTTCTGTGCGGGCTACCACCGCGACAAAAATCCCTCCATCACTGTGATGGAACTGCCGTTCCTGGGCGTGAGCTCGCTGGAGCAGGAAATTGAACTGTCCATGGCGGTGTATCAGCACCCGGCGGCTGTCGAAGATCTGGGCCGCTGGAACGCCACGCTGCTGATGCCGTCCCCGCTGCCACAGTACAACCTGGTGGGCATGGGTGATGCGCCAGCCAAGCTGGATGACTTTGCTGGACTGAGCGTGCGTGCCACTGGCGGTATTGGCAAAGCCATGGAAACCGTCGGCGCTGTGCCAACCTCCATGTCCGCAACTGAAGTGCGTCAGGCAATGGACAGCGGTGTTGTGAAAGCGGTGGCCTTTGCCCCCCACGCGCACATGTCTTATGGTACCATCGAAAATGCCACTTGGTGGACCACCAACCTGAACCCAGGCACCGTGAACTGCCCGGTTGTGGTGAACTCTGATGCACTGGCAGACCTGTCAGATGACCACCGCGCGGCGCTGTTGGGTTCTGTTGAGGAATCGCTGGACCACTATGTGACCACCTACAACGGCAAAACCATGGATGCATGGGGCCCAGCTCTGGAAGAGCGCGGCATTGCCAAAGTGGCGTTTACTGACGCAGAACTTGCAGCGTTCAAAGAGGCCGCAGCAGCGCCAGCAGCCAAAGCCTGGATTGAAGAGAACACCGCGCGTGGCCTGCCTGCGCAGGAGCTCTATGATCTTGTGACTGGCATGATCGCAAACGGCAGCTAAGCTGCCTCAAAAGGCGGGGGCGCTGCCCCCGTCTCACACCTTCAGAAGGTGTGAAACTCCCCCGGGATATTTTGTGAAAGTGAATGGTGGGGTCGCATGGCCTGCATTCACAGTCTCACAATATCCCGGAGCTCGAGGCAGCGCCTCGCCTAGGGCGCATCACAAGATGCGCGAAACCTGTGCGCCGCAGGCGCTCACCACAAGAACAGCGGGAGGTCCCATGGCCAGCGCAACTTCGGTGCTGACGGACAGCAGTACCCTCAGCAAAATTGACACCCAACTCTACAAACTTGAAAAAGCACTGGCTTTGGTGAGTGGATTGGCCGTGTTTTCATTGATGGTAATGGCGGTGGGTTCCGTCTCCGGGCGCAATTTTTTCAATGCGCCATTGCCAGGATATGTGGACTGGATCGAGCAGGCCATGCCACTGATTGCCTTTATGGGGGTCTCTTATGTCATGCGTGATGGCGGACACATCCGCATGGATATTCTTGTCGGGCAGCTGAAAGGACGTGTGCTCTATTTTGTGGAGTTTATCACCACATTCGCTGTTTTGACTCTGATGATCCTCTTGGTATGGGGCACCTGGGCGCACTTTGATCGCAGCTTTGACTTTGCTGCACCAATGTGGAGCCGAGACAGCTCGATGGATATTGCCTTGCCGCTCTGGCCCGCCAAGCTTTTGGCGCCGGTTGCATTTTCGGTGCTGTGTGTCCGGCTTGTCTTGCAGCTTTGTGCCTATGCCAAAGCTTTTGTCACCAATGCCACAACGCCTGTGGCAGTGCCGCTCATCATTGATGCGGCCACGCAGGCGGCGATGGAAGCGGAGCATGTCTCCGGCCATGATTCCTAAGAAAGACGAATAACAATGGAACCGATTGATATTGGATTGGTGGTCTCAGGCGGCATGTTGCTGCTTGTGGTGCTGGGGATGCGGGTGGCTTTTGCCGCGGGTCTCGCAGGCATGATTGGCCTGATCTGGATTTTCTGGGCCAAGTTTGGCTATGCGCCGGACCGGTTTGGCAAGGCTTTGACCATCGCCGCAAAAACGGCAGGTCAAGTGCCGCACTCTAAAGTGTCGAGCCAGGCCTTGAGCCTGATCCCGACGTTTATCCTGATTGGCTATTTGGCGTATTACGCGGGGCTGACCAAAGCTTTGTTTGAGGCGGCCAAGCGCTGGCTGGCCTGGGTGCCGGGTGGTTTGGCCGTGTCCACTGTGTTTGCCACCGCTGGCTTTGCGGCGGTGTCTGGCGCGTCGGTGGCCACCTCAGCGGTGTTTGCACGGATTGCGATCCCGGAAATGCTGGCAATTGGGTATGACAAACGCTTTGCAGCGGGTGTTGTGGCCGCAGGGGGCACGCTGGCCTCGCTGATCCCTCCGTCCGCCATTCTGGTGATTTACGCGATTATCGTGGAACAGGACGTGGGCAAGCTCTTGCTGGCGGGCTTTATTCCGGGAGCATTTTCGGCGGTGATCTATGGTCTTTTGATTATTGGCATGGCGATGACCATCAAAGGGTTTGGCCCGCCCGTAACTGGCTTTACCTGGAAAGAGCGGTTTGCGTCTTTGCCTCCAGCCCTGCCAATTGTGTTTGTAGTCGTGACCATCATTTTCTTTGTCTACAACCCGTTTGGCGGCGATGCCTGGGGCACGCCGACGGAAGGTGGGGCGATTGGGGCCTTTGTTGTCTTCCTGATGGCGCTGTATCGCGGCATGCGCTGGTCGCAGCTTAAAGACGCGTTGTTGGAGACCGCCAAATTGACAGTGATGATTTTCACCATCATTTGGGGTGTGTTGATCTACGTGCGCTTTTTGGGATTTGCCGACCTTCCCAGCGCGTTTTCCGATTGGATTGTGTCACTGACCATGTCGCCGATGTTGATTTTGGTGTGCATCCTGCTGGCCTATGCCGTGTTGGGCATGTTCATGGATGCGATTGGCATGCTCTTGTTGACGCTGCCGGTGGTCTACCCCGCAGTGATGGCGCTAAACGGCGGTGAGCTTGTCTCTGCTGCAGACAGTACCTTTGGTATGAGCGGGCCGATGTGCGCGATTTGGTTTGGCATTCTGGTGGTGAAGATGGCGGAGTTCTGTTTGATCACACCGCCGATTGGCCTGAACTGTTTTGTGGTAGCGGGGGTTCGCGATGACCTAAGCGTGCAGGATGTATTCAAAGGGGTGACGCCGTTTTTCATCGCTGACGGCATCACCATTGCGCTTCTGGTGGCGTTCCCAGCCATTGTGCTTTGGTTGCCAAGCCTGGCCTAGAAAAACGCTTTATGGCCCTGCCTGCCGTGCCCAACTTTTAACTTGAGACAGGGAAAAGCTTGGGCACAGCGGAACATCTCAAAGCGGTGGGCGTTCTGCCAAAAAACTTGATTCAGGTTTTTGGCAGGACGCTTTAAGTGGCGGGGCCATAAGGGTTGTCTTCGGGTTTGATGCCCATCAGTGCGGCGATTTCCAGCAGGCTGGCGTCTTCGGCGGGGACGTGTTTGCCGTCCGCCTCAATCACATCAATCAGCTTTTGTGTGACCTCCAAACGGTGGGGGTAGTCCACGTTCTCGCGGATCAGCAGGGCGAAATCCGGGGTGCCGGGGGCGTTGTGTTCGAGTTTTTCACAGGTCGCGCGTAGTTTGGCGGCCTCTATTGGATTGAGATCAAAAGTGGTGGCCAGAATGCGGTCAATCTCGCTGATTTCCAGCGCGTGGTAATTGTCATCCGATTTGGCAACCCGCACCAGCAAAGCACCAAGGGCTAGTTTTTCATCTGGTTCGGGCAGGGGAGGCGTGTCGGGTTTGCCGCGCAGGCGGTCGAGCAGATGGTCCCAGATCATGGGTCGTAGCCTTCGATGATCACGATGTCACCGGTGCTCACAGGCACACGCAGGGCTTTGGCGGCTTGATAGTCTGCGGAATTGTAACAATCGAGCGCGGCTTGATAGCTGGGGAACTCAATCACAACATTGCGGCTGCGCGAAGAGCCTTCGGGGTTTTCGAACTGACCGCCGCGGATCAGGAAATTTGCGCCGTAGGCAGCAAACGGTTTGGCGTTGGCCTGTACGTAGTTTTGATATGTGTCGATGTCATCCACATCGACGCGACCGATCCAGTAGCCTTTGGCCATTCTGGCCTCCCTTGTTGATTTTGTTTTTAGGCAAGGTGCCAAGCGGGAGGCGGCTTGGCAAGCAGACTTAGACCGGTTTTTTGTTTCGGATGCGGGCGAGCAGTCGCCCATCGAGGACAATCAGGCCCAGTGTGAGTAGCGCAAACCCGCCGTAGGCACGTGTTGGCAAGATTTCGTCGAGAAACGCAGTGCCCAGAAGGATGGCCACTGGTGGGATGAGGAGCGTGACCACAAGCAGGTTGCCACTGCCTGCGGCGGCCAGCACTCGGTAGTAGAGCAGGTAGGCGCCTGCAGTGCCCAGAATGGCGCCATAAGCGATGGCGGCCCATGTGGAGGGACTCACGGTGAGCGTGATGGGACCTTCGGTGGCATAGGCCAGTGGCACAGCGAGCAACGTGGAGCAGGTGAGCATGCCTGCGGAGGCGCTCAATGGCGAGCAGCCAGAGAGTGTCTTGCGGGCCCAGACGCCTGCAAAGCCATAAGACAAGGTTGCCAAGAGCGCGGCGATTTGGGCGAGGGAGCGTGGATCAAGGGTGGTGAGGTGGCTGAGGCCAATGGCGGTTGCAACGCCAAGGAAGCCAAGTCCCACACCAAGGGTTTTGGCCAGGGAGAGCCGTTCGTCGGGCAAGAAGAGTGCCGCGAGTAAAACGCCCCAAAGCGCGGTGGCGGCGTTGAAGATCGAGGCAAGGCCGCTTTCGATGGTCAGTTGCGCAAAGTTGAGCAGGCTGAAGGGGATCAGATTGTTGAGCAGACCCATGACCAGAAAGGCGCCCCAAAGTCGGGGGCTGCACGGGATTTTTGTCCCGGTCAGCAGGATGATCCCCCACAACAGGAGCGCCGCCCAGAGGGCACGGTGCGCGACAAGTGTGATCGGGCCAATTTCGTTTAACGCAATGCGGTTGGAGAAAAAGACTGCGCCCCAAAGGATTGCGAGAAGGAAGAGTTCGGCCCAGACGCGGGGCGAGAGGTGTTTTTGTGTGCTCATGAGAAAAGGTCTAACGTCGACGTTGGTGGCAATCACTCCGAAACCTGCGCAAAGAAAAAGCCCCGCCGGATTGACGGGGCTTTGATCTTTGAAACGTGTGGTGCTTAGAAGCGGTAGCCGATGCGGAGGCCTGCACCCCAAGCGGAGCTGTCTTCGAAGTCGACGTTTACTCCCGGAGCAACGACATAGTACTGGTCGCCTGGCATTGCGTAGGTCAAACCGCCAGAAACGGAAAGCTTCTCATTGACTTGATATGTTGCGCCTAGACCGATGCTCTTGGAGCCTGTTGTCGGTGCCAGAAGCGTGGTGGTGGGGCGGTTGCCGGATTTTTCATATCCAAACTGCAATGCGAGCGACAGTTTGTCGTTGATGCGCTGCCCAACACCGATGGTGTAGTTGATCGTGTCGTCATCAAAGTCCACCCAGGACCCTTCAGGTGAGGTATCGAGGCTAAAGCCGCCCCAACCCGCCCATCGAACCGAACCAAACACCAATGTGTTTTTGGCAACACCGGTTTGAAAGTCGAGGTTCACACTTTCTGGAAAGTCTACATCGAAAGTTCGATCTTGTGCGCCGACAGGGAAAGCTGCGTTGGTACCGCTGAAGCCGCTCTTAATCGCAGAAGCGTAGGTCAAAGCAACGCGCAAGGCGATCTCTGGTTTTTCGTAAGCAACACCAACTACGCCACCAAAGTCGTAGTCACTTCCAGCGTTCAGGATGCCGTTACCCGATTGAATTGTGCCGCTCACTTTTAGAGCGCGTGCACCGCCGTGAAGACTAAAGCCGTTGCCAAAGTTGTACTGAACCAAAGCGGTAAGCGCGTCGCTGTTGATTTCGGCTGTTCCATCAAACGGACGACCACCTGCGGCGGAAAAAGGACCGTTGTCATAAAGGATATGCGCGCCAAAGGGCTGATCGTAAATCAGGGCGAGGTCCCAGTTTTCATTGATCTCATGTTTGTAGCCAAACGACAGGTTGTTGTAGGATTTGGCAACATCGTTCGAATTGCCAGCCAATGCACTTGTTCCATCTACACTTGGGCTCGCGTGCGACCAAGTGAACTGGGCAAAATTGCCTTCTTCAAAGAGGATGTTGACCCCTTGGCCGGAGCGGTCGATGCCGCCTGCGAAAGACGTGCTAGCGGCCAGTGTCAGTGCAGTGGCTCCCCATAGCGCTTTTTTCATGATGATGTGTCCCGTGGTTTTTGAGTGTTTTTTTATTTGTGACCGTCAGGCTAGTCGCGCAACTTTGTTTAAGTCAACGTTAAGGTAAGCTGTGATTAGCAATGACTTTGCGTCACTTTAGCGCAGGCCTGAGGCGCAGTTGGGACAATATGTTCAAGTAATTGCCCGCAAAAATCACTGCGGCACCAACCAGTACCCAAACATCGATCTGTTCGCCGTATAGTGTCATTCCTACAACAGCTATGAGGGGCAATCGGATGAAGTCGATTGGCATAACAACCGATGCGGGTGCGAGTCGCAACGCCGTGGTCAGGCAAAAATGTGCAACCAGCCCGGCGATTGCGATCAGAACAATCCACGGCAAGCTGGCGGCAGACGGCAGAGCGATGTCGCCATCAAAGCCTGCAAAGATAATGCCAAATCCGGCCTGCATCACCGTGAGGTAAAACAGAATACAGGTGATGCTTTCGGTGCGGGTCAGTTTGCGTGTGAAGAGCGCAGACAATGCGAAGCCAATGGCGGCACAGGCGGCTGAGATTTGTCCGATATCCATTGTTTGCGGGCTGGGCCGGGCAACGATCAGAATGCCGATGAAACCAATAAGGGCAGCCAACAGGCCAATGGGGCGCAGTTTCTCTCCGAGGATGAGGGGAGACAACAGTATAGCCCAGATTGGGGAGGTGAACTCCAAGGCAAAGACCTGCGCCAGAGGGATCACCGTGATGGCGTAGAACCAAAGGTTTTGGCCAGCAAAATGGCTGAGGTTGCGGATAAAATGCAGCCCCATGTTGCGGCGGTTTACCTGTGAAAGAGTGCCTGCCATCCCTGCCACAACCACCACAAAGATGATCCCGACAAAGCTGCGGTACATCATGATCTCGAAGGTATCGAGTTCAAGGGAGACCGCGCGGCCTGCGACTGCCATGGAGGTGAACGAAACAATAGCACCGCTCATCCAGATGGCGGCCTTAAGAGTGTCGTTCATTCTGAGAGATCTTCAATCTGATATTGGCGCGGGAGGCCATCGGTCACTGTAGCCCACACCGAGGCTTTGGTGCGGGTTTGATGGGCGTCAAAGGCAGCGCGGTCTACAAAACGTTCAGCAACGTGATAGCGGCCTGAGAGCTTTGCGTCTTCGGTGACCTCAAAGGATAGGCAGCCCGCTTCTGCGCGTGTCAGTGCGATGTGTCGGGGTAAGGCTTCTGCGACCGTTTCACGTCGGTCAGAAGGCACATCGATATATCCGGTCAACTTGATCATGGGCGGACCGTCGCAGGTCTTTCCCGCAGGGACAAGTGCACATGTGCACTATTTGAGGCGCAGCACTAAGGTCTGTTGGTTATTCGGCAATGGTGCAGCAGCCTGTGCGTTGACCTAGCCCCAAGGTGTTGAGGGAGACCGACAGGGGAAAGGTGCCGTAATCGGTTTGGCAGCTGCGCTCGGATACCAGCAGCATGTGGGCGCTTGGAGGTTCTTGCAGCAGCCACACGCGCGGCCAGCCGCCGTGGTCTTGCGGAAGCATTTGCGCCGGGAGGGTGCGGGATCTTTCTCCGGTGCGCATGTATACGGCGCTGTCGGTGACGGTGAAGACAAGTTGGGAATTGCGCATCTCGCAGGCCAGTGGCGGTGCAGAAGCTACATTGGAGGCGGTTAGAGCAAAGAGTACCGACGGTAGAAGTGAGCGCATGTTTCTGTCCTCATGTCAGAGATACAGTGCCGCAATTGCCAGGGAAGGGAAAAGCAAAAATGCGAGATTGGTCAATCTCGCATTTAGGGTGTTTCTCAGCTGGCTGTTATTCCCACTCGATGGTGCCCGGAGGCTTCGATGTGATGTCGTAGGTACAGCGATTGATGCCTTTGACCTCGTTGATGATGCGCGTGGCGGTCTCACCAAGGAACTCGTGGCTGAATGGGTAGTAATCCGCGGTCATGCCGTCGACCGAGGTCACCGCGCGCAAGGCACAGGCAAAGTCGTAAGTGCGGCCATCGCCCATCACACCCACGGTGCGCACCGGCAGGATCGCCACAAAGGCTTGCCAGATGTCGTCATAGAGGCCGTGCTTGCGGATCTGATCGATGTAGACCGCATCCGCTTCACGCAGGATCTCCAGCTTTTCGCGGGTGATCTCACCGGGGCAGCGGATCGCAAGGCCAGGCCCGGGGAAGGGGTGGCGACCGATGAAACTGGCAGGCAGACCCAGCTCACTGCCCAAAGCGCGGACTTCGTCTTTAAAAAGTTCGCGCAGAGGTTCGACCAGTTTGAGGCCCATTTTTTCAGGCAGGCCACCCACATTGTGGTGGCTTTTGATGGTCACGGAAGGACCACCGGAGAAGCTCACGCTTTCGATCACGTCTGGGTAAAGCGTGCCTTGCGCAAGGAACTCGGCACCGTCGATGGTGTCGGCGTGTTTTTGGAACACGTCGATGAAGAGTTTGCCGATGATTTTACGCTTGGTTTCCGGATCGCTTTGACCTTCGAGCTCACCAAGGAACAAATCGCGTTCATCAGCATGGATGAGCTTGATGTTGTAGTTGTCGCGGAACATGGCAACAACTTCTTCTGCCTCGTTTTTGCGCAACAGGCCGTGGTCGACAAACACACAGGTCAGTTGGTCGCCAATGGCTTCATGCAGCAGAATTGCGGTGACAGAGCTGTCGACACCACCGGAGAGGCCACAGATGACTTGTTTGTCGCCAACCTGTTCGCGGATCTTGGCGATCATTTCCTGACGATAGGCGCCCATGGTCCAATCACCGGAGAAGCCGGCGATTTTCACGAAGTTCTCATAGAGCTTTGCGCCGTTGGGGGTGTGGTGCACCTCGGGGTGGAATTGTACCGCGTAGAAGTGACGCTTGGTGTCAGCGGTGATGGCGTAAGGTGCATTGGGCGAGGTGCCATAGACCTCAAAGCCCGGCGCAATAGCGCTGACGTGGTCACCGTGGGACATCCATACTTGCTCGTCACCGTCCGCAAACCAACCATCGAGGATGTCGAGTTTGCTGTTTGGGGTGACAAAAGCGCGGCCAAATTCGGCGGTACCGTGGCCACTGTCCACCTGGCCGCCCAACTGGGTCATCATGGTCTGCTGACCGTAGCAGATGCCAAGGATGGGCACGCCGTAGTCAAAGATCTCTTGCGGCGCGCGTGGCGACCCTTCACGGGTCACGCTGTCGGGGCCACCGGAGAGGATCAGGGCCTTGGGTGCAAAAGCACGTACAAAGTCCATGTCGACGTTTTGGTAGGGGTGGATTTCGCAGTAGACGTTCAGCTCGCGCAAGCGACGGGCGATCAGCTGGGTGACCTGGCTGCCGAAGTCAATGATAAGAAGGCGGTCATGGGATGTCTGGGTCATGGCGGACGCATAGAGAAGAGTGGCGTTTTTCGCAAGATCGTTCGCGCCTCGCCAAGCGGCTTTTTGCACGAAATTGGCTGCCGGGCAGTGGTGATGTCGTGGAACTGATCCAAAACCCGTCGCCAATGTCGCATTTATGTTTCAAAGGACGCTAACCAGCTGCAGTGGTCCCTGACGGGCAGGTAGATCTTTGACAGGGAATTCAATTCAGCCTTTGAGGACGAGACATGGCAGAAGCAGCGACACGGCGACGCGGACGAGGGGGTGGTGGTGCCGCCCGACGCGCAGAGCGTACTGGCGTTAAAATCGAGGCCGCAAAGTTCATCGAACGCAATATGCCGCTGTTTGAAGTGCTGAACGAAGAAGCGCTTGAAATCATTGAGACCAATGCGGATATCCTGCTTGAAGAAGTGGGCGTCAATTTTGTGAACAACAAAGTGGCGCTGGATCGGTGGAAAGACGCAGGCGCAGAAGTTGACTATCAGGCCGAACGGGTGCGCATTCCACGTGGATTGGCGCGAGAGCTGTGTAAAACGGCGCCATCGCGGATTGTGCAACATGCGCGCAATCCTGAGCGGACTGTTGAAATTGGTGGCAACACGCTTGTTTGCGCACCGGTGTATGGCCCGCCGTTTGTGCGCGATGCCGAAGGCGGGCGTCGCTATGCCACGATGGCGGATTTCGAGAAGTTTGTGAAATTGGGCTATATGTCCAAATGGCTGCATCATTCCGGTGGCACGGTGTGCGAACCCACCGATGTTGCGGTAAACAAACGGCATCTCGACATGCTGTTGGCGCATATGACGCTGAGCGATAAGCCGTTCATGGGGTCGGTTACCGAACCAAGCCGCGCCCAAGATAGCGTGGAGATGTGTGAAATCCTGTTTGGCAAAGAGTTTGTGCAGGAAAACACAGTGATGACCTCGCTCATCAACATCAACTCCCCGATGACGTTTGACGACATTATGATGGGCGCGTTGGAGGTGTACGCAAAGAACAATCAAGCCTGCATCGTTTCGCCGTTCATTGTCGGCGGCGCAATGGCGCCGGTGAGTGTCGTTGGCACGCTGACACAGGTCTTGGCCGAAGTTCTTGCCGGGATCGCATACAGCCAGTTGATCCGCCCAGGGGCACCGGTGATTTTTGGTGCCTTTGTGACCTCGATTGACATGAACTCCGGGGCGCCAACGTTTGGCACGCCGGAAGCCAGTCAAATCCTTTCCGGAGCAGGGCAGCTGGCGCGGCGCATGGGATTGCCGTTCCGCTCGGGCGGTGGGCTGTGTGGCTCCAAGATGCCGGATGCGCAGGCGGCCTATGAAACCGCCCATACCCACAATGCGGCGTTGACCGGTGGTGTGAACTTCATGTTGCATGCGTGCGGATGGCTCGAAGGTGGGCTTGTGTCCAGCTTTGAGAAGTTTGTTATGGATGCGGATCAGTTGGGTGTCTTGCACAAAATGGCGGCGGGTGTGGCGTATGATGAAAACGCCCAAGCCATGGATGCGGTGCGCGAAGTTGGGCCGGGTGGGCATTACCTAGGTTGTGCGCACACGCAGGCCAATTTCAAAGATGCGTTTTGGCGCTCCGAGTTGCTCGACTATAAGCCATTTGAAACCTGGTCAGACGAAGGCGGGCGCGACACGCAGGCGCTGGCTTCAGCACGGGTGCAAACGCTGCTGGATGCGTATCAGCAGCCCGCATTGGACCCGGAAATCGAGAAGGCTTTGCGGGCCTATGTGGCCGAGAAAAAAGCCTCAATGCCCGACAGTTTTGTCTGATGTGATTTAAGAAGATTGCGTGGCCCGCAACAGCTGGGCCTCGCCCAACATGGCGGTGAGGAGGTCGACATGTTTCACAATCGAATACGCGGCGGCGCTTGTACGCCGTTGCTGGTCAAGGCCTTTCTCCAGCTCAATTAGCTCCGATAACGCCGCGCTATAATGGTGCGATTTTCTACCTCCAAATAGCCTCTTAAGATGTTGATCTCGTGTGTATTCTTCGGCGCCTGCTTTGGCTGCGCGGATGAGGAAATGGGGGCGGCGAAGTTGGCTCATTTGGCCAAGTACATCCTGCATGGAATCACTCTTTCTACTTTGCGAACATCAAGTGGAGCACAAGATTTTACGCGTTGCGTGAAATCGATATCTGCGTTCGCTGAAAAAGAGTGCTGTTCACAATTTCAAATCAATCCTTAAGAGCAGCGGCCACAAGTCCGCTCGCCTACACAGCCAAAAAACGCTGTGCAAAACTTTCTGGATAACCCTGTGGATAATTCTGACAGCGGTTATGACCCAAAGTGTTTGTTAGGAGTAACGAGAGATGCAGCCGGAGCAAGTAATCCCAAATCTGCCGACATGGCTTCCGCAAAGTGTGGCACGGTATGTTGCCCATATTGAACAAGGCGTTTCTATCCGGGAACTGGCGCGGCGCGATGGCTGTCATGCATCCACCGTGATGCGGCAGATCAGGAAGCTGGAAGCCCTGCGCGATGACCCTTTGGTGGATGCGGCGTTGCGAAAGTTTCGGACCACCTCAAAGAGTAAGAGCTGCAGCGCGCCGTTGTTGGAGGGGGGGGATGACCTGCCCAAAGAAGCGCTTGTCCAGGCTGAAGGAGAGCGGGTGCTCAGACGGCTGTGTGAAACCGGGGCTGTGCTTGCGGTGGCAAGCGACATGGACACGGCGGTGGTGGTGCGCGACGAAGTCACGCGCACAACAACCGTGTCCCGTCAGATTGCGCAGGCAATGGCGCTCAAGGGGTGGATCAGTTGTGTGCAAGCGGGGCGGGTGAGCCGCTATATTATCACGCCAAACGGACGCACTGCGCTCAGCCGGATGGTGGCGGCGATGGAGAACCGAGCCCAAGAACAGGCGCAGGGGTTTGCGGAGTCCCAGGTTGGGTTCGGCAATCCCAACGGGGTGTCGAGTTCGCGAGATATGGCCGTGCACAAGTTTGCACAACAAGGTCGGTTTATGGTGGCTGAGAGCCCATTGACCATTTTGGCGCGGCGGCGCGACAAAGATGGCAATTCGTTTTTGGACGACGACCTTGTTGGCGCGGGAGAACGTTTGCGGGAAGATTTCGAATTGGCGCAGATGGGGCAAGGGCAGTCCCAATGGCAAAGCTATTTGGAAACACCCAATGACGGGTCATATGAACGTGACCTTGGAAACTTGGATGGGGTGGAATCGGCGCGGGTGCGGGTGATGGCAGCCATCGAGTGCCTTGGTGAAGGATTGAGTGATGTAGCGCTGCGTTGTTGTTGCCAGTTGGAAGGGCTGGAAGCGGCAGAGAAGCAACTTGGGTGGTCCGCTCGGTCTGGCAAGGTGGTGTTGCGGATTGCGTTGATGCATCTGCGAGATCACTATCAGGCCAATGCTGGCGGATCAGGAGATTATATCGGGTAAACGGAAAAAGGCCCGCCAGTGGGCGGGCCTTTTCTGAAGTTTACACGCCAAATTTAGGCTGCGGATTCTGCTTTGGTGTTTGCCAGGAACTTCAGCAGGTTCTCTGGGGAGCTCTCGCCATACGGGTCTTCGCCGTGGTTGTCTTCGAGACCTGGCTCTTCAAACCATGCTTCTACTACGCCGTCGTCGATGACAGCGGCGTAGCGCCAGGAGCGCAGGCCAAAGCCGAGATTGTCTTTGCGCACCAGCATGCCAACCTTGCGGGTGAATTCACCGGAGCCGTCAGGGATCACGTTGACGTTTTTCACGTCTTGGGCTTCGGCCCATTTGTTCATCACAAAGCTGTCGTTGACAGACATGCAGTAGATGCCGTCGACGCCAAGCTCTTGGAATTTGGCGAAGTTTTCTTCGAAGCCTGGCAGCTGATAGGTGGAGCAGGTTGGGGTAAATGCGCCGGGCAGCGAGAACAGGATCACGCGTTTGCCTTTGAAATAGTCATCGCTGGTCATGTCCTGCCAGCGGAAAGGGTTTGCCCCCCCCACAGCTTCGTCACGCACACGGGTTTTGAAGACAACATTTGGGACTTTTACGCCAACTTGCATTGAAGATTTCCTCGGTCAGAATTGTTCTGAACGTGATCTACAACGATTCTAAAAAGCGACGCAATGCTGCAAAAGCGAAACACTTTTTGGGCATGCTGGAAACCGCTTATGTGTCAAAGGATTGATGACATTTGCATAGCTGCCTTGCATTTCTGGTAGTGGCGGGCGGGAACACTTATGTTACACAGCCCAAACCCAAGTTGGCCGGAGGACCATCAGTTGCGTGATTTGAAACTGCCAGAGCAGCGCCACCCCGAAAAGGCGCACCGCAAGGACAATGCTCAGCCGAGAAAACCCAAGTGGATTCGCGTGAAAGCGCCCACGGGTGATGGGTATAATGCGACCCGTAAAATCATGCGTGAGAACAACCTGACCACGGTCTGTGAAGAGGCAGCATGCCCCAACGCGGGTGAGTGCTGGAGCCAGGGTCACGCCACCATGATGATCATGGGCGAAGTGTGTACGCGGGCTTGTTCGTTTTGCAATATCGCGACCGGTAAGCCACCAGAGGCACTGGATGTCTTTGAACCTGGTCGGGTGGCAGATGCGGTTGCGAAGTTGGGGCTCAATCACGTGGTGGTTACCTCTGTGGACCGTGACGACATTGAGGATGGCGGCGCCGAGCATTTTGCACAGACCATTCGCGCCATTCGCCATCGCAGCCCCTCAACCACAATTGAGATTTTGACGCCGGACTTTTTGCGGTGTGATCCCAAAGTTTTGGAAGTGATCGTTGAGGCCCGGCCGGATGTGTTCAACCACAATCTTGAAACAGTGCCGGGTTTGTATCCTGAGGTGCGCGCCGGTGCGCGGTATTTCCATTCGCTCCGATTGTTGCAGCGGGTTAAGGAAATGGATCCGTCGATGTTCACAAAATCGGGCATTATGGTTGGCTTGGGAGAAGACAAGCTGGCCGTGACGCAGGTGATGGACGACATGCGTGCTGCTGACATCGATTTCCTGACTATTGGGCAATATCTGCAACCGACGCCAAAACATCATGGTGTGGATCGCTTTGTAACGCCGGAAGAGTTCAAGAGTTATGAGACCACGGCGTATGGCAAAGGCTTTTTGATGGTGTCGGCAACGCCGCTGACCCGGTCCTCTTACCACGCAGGGGACGACTTTGCGAAATTGCGCGATGCGCGAGAGGCTAAGCTCGCCAAAGGGTAAGTTGAGGCGATAGAGATTGTTCAAAGCGCGCCGGACAACCGGCGCGCTTTTTTGTTACTGGCCTAGATGGATTTTAAACCGCGTGCGAATGGCGTGATCTACATCGGGCGCAAAACGAGCCTCTGCACGCTGAGACAAAATCTCCTGTTTGCGTGCCGTGGCTTTTTCTAAGAGGTCAGGCTTGCCAATTTCGGCCCATTCTTTGGGTGAGGTTCGGTCGCCAAGCATTGGATAAACATGATCTTTTTGCATGCGACTGAGAGTGGCGTCGGTGCCAAGATAGTGGCCGGGTCCGTCTTGGCAAACGCTTCGGATCTGGTCCAGTGCGAGGGTTTCATCGTCGACCTCGATGCCACGTACACAGCGTAACGCCTGTCCAATTATATCATCGCTGAGGATGAGGCTTTCGTGGCAGAAACCAAGCAGAGACGCGTGCATGCCTGCGGCTTCGTAGACCATATTGAGGCCGGACAGCCCCGCCATGACGTTTGAGCACATCTGTTCCCAGCCAGCCTGCATGTCCGGTAATTTGCTGTCGGCAATCCCGGCTGCTGCACCACCGGGCAAACCGTAGAATTTGTGCATTTGAGCGCAACCGGCTGAGAGCAGCGCCTGCTCGCCAGACCCGCCGGTCATGGCTCCGGTCCGCAGGTCGAGGCCAAAAGGCCAGGTTCCAAAAATCGCTGGGTGACCCGGTGTAAGCGCATTGACGTAAATGATGCCGGCGAGGCATTCAGCGGTGGCCTGTACAATGGCGCCGGCGATGGTTGACGGCGCTGTGGCACCCGCCATTCCCGCCGACAGCAGCAGTACCGGCATACCGCCACGGATACAGGCCTCCATGACCTCGCAGCTTTCCGTGGCAAACTTCATGGGAGGGACAACAAAACAGTTGGAATTACTGACAAAGGGCCGTTCCCGCCACTTGTCTTCTCCTCCGGCAATCATGTGCAACATTTCCAAGGCGTCGGGCACAAAGCTTGGGTCCGTGAAGGAGGTGCCGATGTGTTTCATTGTACCGGAACAGCAGGCGTAGACAGTGTTCAAATCCATCTCGTGATTGTCGAGTATGTCGCGTGCCACCATCGGACGCTGCAAGAAGTGAATGTTGTCGAGCTGATCTGTGATACGGGCGGCGTCGTGCAAATCTTGCAGGCTGCTGTCGCGGTACTCCCGTCCGTGCACGTCGACCATATGAACCGCCGCACCAGCCGTGCCAAAATGCACCCGATTGCCGGAAAGTTTGAGGTCATTTTTTGGGTCTCGGCCCGGTAGAGTGATGCTTTTGCAGGCTTTTGCCAACATGTCCTCTACCAAGGCTCGCGGGAAGCGCAGACGGCCATCATCGCCCAAAACAGCACCTGCGCCGGTCATAATGTCGATGCCAGATTGTGGCGCGTCAGCAAGGCCAATTTGTTCAAGGGCGTCCAGCGCGGTTTCGTGGATGCGTTGCATGTCACGCTCCGTCAGCGGCTTGTATTGGCCACCTTCCAATCCCGCGCGCACGGGGCGGATGTCTTGCGACAGAGGTGCAGCGCGCGCAGCACGACGGGCGGAACGGCCGCCGGAGCGGCGGGGAGATTGTGCATTCATGTGATGTAAGGTCCTGTAAGGGGTATCAAAAACGAGTTTTGATGGTGCTTACGGACGACCTCGCGCAGCGCGGCCGCGGTCCGCACCAATGGTGCGGGACACAAGGTTGATTTTACAGCGCACGCCTTGCATTGGTCTCTCCTCTAACAAGGAGTGTGCGAATCTCTCAGCGCTGCGTCATGTCCATTTGCGACAGATGTCGTTTTTGAACAAAACGGCGACGCTGAGATCAGGTTTGTGCTTGTCCGGCCAGGTTTTCCGCGTGGCCAACGAGCGTTTGCAAGGCGGTTTTGAACCTGGCGTCTGCTACGGTCATGGCGACACGCACATGACCCTGCGCGGATTGGCCAAAGCTCTCGCCTGGCATGGTGGCAATGTGATGTGTGTCCAGCAGAGAATTGGCGAACCCTTCGCCAGACAAACCTGTCGCGCGCACATCGAGCATGATGTACATTGCGCCTTGAGCTGGGATCAAGCCAACGGTGTTTTGTTCAGCAAGGATCTCGCGGGCCAATTCACGTCGCCTGCGGAACGGTGCCGCAACCTCTTCTTCGAGGCCATCGCCTTGTACCAGCGCAAAAACGGCGGCGTCCTGAATAAAGCCGGGCACGCCGTAGGTGGTGTGGGTGGCGAGGTTGATCAGATGCGTGATCACCTCTTTTGGTGCGGCAATCCAGCCAATGCGGGAGCCGGTCATGGCGTGGGACTTGGACATGGACCCTACCACAAGGGTGCGTTCTGCCATGCCAGGCAGCGCCCGTGGGCTGAAGTGTTCGCCGTCCCAGACTTGTGTGTCATAGACCTCATCAGAGATCAGCCAGAGATCGTGCTCTTTGCAAACCTGCGCAATGCCTTCAAGCGTGTCGCGGCCATAAACCGTACCAGTTGGGTTGTTGGGTGTGTTGATCAAAAGGGACGCAGCGCCCTTGGCGGCTTCTTCGGCAATCTCCTCTGGCTTGGGCTTAAATGCATTGGAGGCATGGGTTTGGATCGGAACGGGGTCCGCGCCGACACCGCGAATGGTGCCGGGGTAGGTGGCATAGTAGGGGTCGATATAGAGGGCGCGGTCACCGGGTGAGCAGGTGGCGGTATGGGCTGCAAAGAGGGCAGATTGCCCCCCTGGTGTGATCAGGATGTTTTCATAAGTTGTGGGCACGCCGGTGCGTTCGGTCAGGCGGGCCGCGACGGATTCGCGCATTTCTTGTGTGCCGGGCACCATGGCGTAACCGGTATGGCCACCACGCGCAGATTGATCCATCGCCGTGAGGATCACCGGGTCCGTGCGGATGTCGTGTTCGCCGATGGTCAATTCGGTCACGTCGACACCTTTGGCAATCATACGTCGGGCCTTATAAAACACCTCCCAGCCGTCTGAACCGCCTTCTGTGATATTGGTGATGCGCTGCGAAAGATTCATGTCCCGCACTCCTTATTGTCCTTTGTGTCCGTGGTGACAGAGGGCAGGAGAACAAGTCAAATTCAATGTCGTGATAGGGGGTATTTCCGTCGCGGCGATGTCGGAAACGCAGGACGGGGTGTCGGATTTGGCCGCCGGAAAAGAGGGCTTTGCCCCCGTCGCAGCAGGCTATGACTCCCCCAGGATATTTGAGGCAAGAAGAAACTTGGGGCTACAGGTCCGATGGCGTGTCGCCCATCAAGTAGCGCGGGCCGGTGCCGCGGGAGCGGGCACGGTCGTCCGGGTTGTAGAGTTTGCAGTTGGACAGGCTGAGGCAGCCGCATCCAATGCAGCCATCAAGTTGATCCCGCAGTTTGGTCATTTGGGCGATGCGGGCGTCGAGGTCTTTGCGGAACTTTTCGGAGATGGCCTGCCAATCTGCTTTGGTGGGCGTGCGATGGGCGGGAAGACTGTCCAAAGCGATGCGAATTTCCGCGATGGAAAAACCCAGAGACTGCGAAATCATCACAAATGACAGGCGGCGGATATCAGCCCGTTCATAGCGGCGCTGTCCAGTGTCGGTGCGATGCGGGTGCACAATGCCTTCTTCCTCATAGTAGCGGATGGCGGAAGGGGCGAGCCCAGTGCGCTCAGAGATAAATCCGATAGTCAAACCGGTTGGGCGTAGGCGAAGTTTTGGTTTCTGTTTCATTATCTATCTGAATTTAAACAATTAGAATTTCTTGTGGTGAAGTTAACTTGAGGAATTAGTCTGAGTCCATAGAGAAATTCTGAGGAAGGACCAGAGCCATGAAACTTGAGCATGTAAACCTGACGGTACGGGACCCAAAAGCAACTGCAGCGATCCTGTGTGAGCTGTTTGATTGGCAGGTCCGTTGGGAAGGCGAGTCGATTTATGGTGGCCACACCGTGCATGTGGGTGACACCGAGAGTTATCTGGCGCTTTATGCGCCACCTAAAGAAATCCAAAACGCAGAAGAAAGTTATTATCGGGCGGGTGGATTGAACCACATCGGCATTGTCGTTGCCGACCTGGATATGGTGGAAAAACGTGTGAAAGCGGCAGGGTTTGTGCCTGGCAACCATGCGGACTACGAGCCGGGTACGCGGTTCTATTTCGATGGGCCGGATGCCGTCGAGTACGAGGTGATCAGTTATGCCTGAGTTGCAGAAAGCCGGCCCCATCGGATTGCTGATCTGGTGTGGCACCTTGCTGGGCGTGGGGTTCCCGCTCAGCAAGCTGTCCGCGGCGGCGGGCGTGCCGCCCATGGTCTGGGCGCTTTTGGTGTCTGTTGGCACTTGTACAGCGCTGTTTCCCTTTGTGGCATTGCGCGGGCAGTTGCGCCTGCCGCGGGGGCAGTTGCTGCGCTATGTGTTGGTGACCGGATTGGTGACCTCGGCGGGGATCAATGTGATTATCTTTGGCTTGGTGCCCAAATTGGGCGCGGGGCAGGTGGGTATGATGTTTGCCTTGTCACCGGTGGCCACTTTGGCGGTTTCCTCTTTGTTTGGCCTCAAAACGCCCTCGCGGTTGGGGCTGTTTGGTATCTCGTTTGGGTTGGTTGGCGCGCTGATGGTGGCCTTTGGGCGTGGCGGCGTTGAAGGCACGTTGCTTTGGTCTCTGGTCGGGCTGACCATTCCGGTGATCCTGGCGGCTGGCAATGTCTATCGCACGTTGGATTGGCCCGAGGGAGAACATCCGATTGCCTTGGCGTTTTGGAGCCAGATGGTGTCGATTGTTGCCTTGGTTGTCGTGATGGTCGCACGTGGTGAAGGTATTGCGCTGCATACCGTGGCGGAGGTTCCTTGGGCGGCAACCGCCCAGATGGCGGCGGCGGCTTTGACCATTCCGGCGTTTTTCCAACTGCAACGGGTCGGTGGACCGGTGATGTTGAGCCAGATTGGCTATGTCGCAGCGGCTGTGGGTTTGATTGTTGGCGTGGCTTTGCTGGGTGAACGCTACGGGCCTGTGAGCTGGCTTGGTGCAGGCGTCACGGCTGTTGGCATTGCCTTGACCATTCTGGCGCAGACCGGGCGATCCATCGCGATACCTAAGGCCTTCCCGCTGGGGCGGTTGACCCGGGCTAAACTGTGGATTGGGGATGCATGTGAGAAGCAACGTGTGCCCCAGCAGGCCACTTTGTTAGCTGCGCGGCGGCAGGCTGTTCTGAAGCTTCTTCGTCAGGCCTGAGCGCACAATGTCATAAGACACTGCCAGACGGTGGCGCAGTTCTTCTGTGTCACCGTCAAGCGGGAGGTGGATCCAGCTGCGGTGGAAATAGGGGGCTTTGATGCCGATACCCAAGTCAATCAACATCTGCGCGGTCTCAACGCTGTCGGTTTTCACGGACACGCCGGTGTTGGCATGGCCAATGCAGGCAAACATTTTCCCACCCACTTTCCAGGCGTCGTGTTCTCCGCTGGACGGATCAGACAGCTCCGCGCCAGGGAAATTTGTGCAAATGGCATTTATTGTGTCTCGGCTCATGGGTGCAAGGTGGGACAAGCGCTTACGAAGGTCAATTCAAAGCTGAGAGGCTTGACCAGAGATCGCCCGACGCATAGGGTCGCCCCTATGAACACGGCACGCATCATCATTATTTGCTGCATTACCTGCTGACATTGTCAGGCGGGCTGTTCTTCTATTTCAAACATGTTTGAGAATTGGTAAGCCCGCCACGGACCAACCGTGTGCTGAGGAGCCACTTATGACTGAGATCAAGCTGCACAATACGCTGAAACGCCGCAAAGAGGTGTTTGAGCCAATCGATCCTGAAAATGTGCGGATGTATGTCTGTGGACCAACGGTGTATGACCGCGCGCACATTGGCAATGCGCGGCCTGTGGTGGTGTTTGACGTGCTCTATCGCTTGCTGCGGGTGGTCTATGGCGCCGATCAGGTGACCTACGTGCGCAACTTCACCGACGTGGATGACAAGATCAACACGCGGGCGGCGGAGAGCGGGCGCAGCATAGGCGAGATCACAGCGGAAACCACACAGTGGTATCTCGACGACATGGGCGCGTTGGGGGCGATGGAGCCCAACCACATGCCACGTGCCACGCAGTACATTGGTGAGATGATCACCATGATCGAAAAGCTGATTGCGGATGGCTTTGCCTATGCCCACGAGGGCCACGTGCTGTTCCGGGTGCGCAAGTATGACGACTACGGCAAGCTCTCGGGTCGGTCTGTGGACGACATGATCGCCGGCGCGCGGGTTGAGGTGGCGAGCTACAAAGAAGATCCGATGGATTTTGTGCTGTGGAAGCCGTCTGATGACACCATTCCGGGCTGGGACAGCCCTTGGGGGCGGGGGCGTCCGGGCTGGCATATCGAATGCTCGGCCATGTCCTACGAGTTGTTGGGTGCGCATTTTGACATTCACGGCGGCGGCAACGATTTGATGTTCCCGCACCACGAAAATGAGATTGCACAGAGCTGCTGCGCCAATGGTGGGCAGCAGATGGCGAACTACTGGCTGCACAATGAGATGCTGCAGGTGGAAGGCAAGAAGATGTCCAAGTCTTTGGGCAACTTCTTCACTGTGCGCGACTTGTTGGATGGACATGACGGCAATCCGGGTGTGCCGGGCGAGGTGATCCGTTTTGTGTTTCTGAGCACGCATTACGGCAAACCGATGGACTGGACCGCGAAGAAGGCTGCCGAGGCAGAGGTCACGCTGCGCAAATGGCGTGGCCTGGTGGAAGGATCAGAGCCGATTGGCGTGGATCAGCAGGTGCTGGATGCGGTGACGGATGATTTGAACACTGCAGGGGCATTGGCGCGGTTGCATGCGATGGCCAAAGAAATCGCTGCCAATCCGCAGAAAGATTGCTTCTATGAGAAAGGTGTTTTCTTGGGCTCGGCGCAGTTGCTGGGTCTGTTGACGGATGAATTGGCGGACTGGGTAAAAATCGGGGACGTCGATCTGAGCGCTTTGGCAGACAAGCTGGCTGGATTGCGGGTTGCAGCTATGGAGAGCAAGGACTTTGCGCCGGTGGATGCGCTGAAGTCAGCCTTGCTTGAGGCCGGTGTCGAAGTCCGAATGAGCAAAGCCGGTGTGGAACTGTCTCCGGCGGCGGGATTTGACGAGAGTAAGCTGGCAGGACTGCTGGACTAAGACAAACAGGCGTGCGCAGGCAAGCGCGCGCCTTTTTCGTGTGGGCGATCCGGCCTGCATTTGAGACACAGCGGAAGGCCAAGCTATGCGCAAGGAACGCCTCTATCTCTACGACACCACGCTGCGTGATGGGCAGCAGACACAGGGTGTGCAGTTTTCCACCGGTGAAAAGGCGCAGATTGCGGCGGCCTTGGACGCGATGGGCATCGATTACATCGAAGGTGGCTGGCCGGGGGCAAACCCAACCGATAGCGATTTTTTTGACTCCAAACCCAAGTTGAAAGCGACTTTCACAGCTTTTGGCATGACCAAACGCGCGGGCATGTCGGCGGAGAACGATGATGTGCTGGCGGCGGTGATGAACGCGGGCACAGAGGCCGTCTGTCTGGTGGGCAAGACCCACGATTTCCACGTGACCAAGGCGCTTGGCATCACGTTGGCGGAAAACACCGAAAACGTCGCTAAGTCCGTGGCCTATATGGTGGCGCAGGGGCGAGAAGCCTTGTTTGATGCGGAGCATTTCTTTGACGGCTACAAAGCCAATCCGAATTATGCGCTGGAGGTTGTGACAGCCGCCTACGCGGCTGGTGCCCGTTGGGTTGTGTTGTGTGACACCAATGGTGGGGCGTTGCCGCGTGAGGTCTATGAGATCACCAAAGCGGTGATTGCGGCAGGTATTCCGGGTGATCATCTGGGCATTCATACCCACAATGACACGGAGCACGCTGTGGCCAATTCCTTGGCGGCGGTTGATGCGGGCGCGCGTCAGGTGCAGGGCACGTTGAACGGGCTTGGTGAGCGCTGTGGCAATGCGAACCTGACCACGCTGATCCCGACGCTGCTGCTCAAAGAACCTTACGCCAGCACGCTTGAGATTGGGGTGAGTGTTGAGACGCTGGAAGGGCTCACGCGCGCCAGCCGGATGTTGGACGACATACTCAATCGCGTGCCCATGCGGCAGGCGGCGTATGTCGGGGCCAGTGCCTTTGCCCATAAAGCTGGCTTACACGCCAGTGCGATCCTGAAAGATCCAAGCACCTATGAGCACATTGATCCTGCGGTGGTGGGCAATGAGCGGGTCATTCCGATGTCCAATCAAGCCGGGCAGAGCAACCTGCGCAAACGGTTGGCGGATGCGGGGTTGGAGGTCGAAAAAGGTAACCCGGCGCTTGGGGACATTCTCAATCGGATCAAAGACGCTGAGGCGCGTGGGTACTCCTATGATACGGCGCAGGCGAGTTTTGAGCTGTTGGCGCGCGATGCCTTGGGACTGGGTGAGAGCTTCTTTGACGTGGAGCGCTACCGCGTGATTTCGGAGCGCCGCCGTAATGCGCGCGGGCATCTTGTGGTGGAAAGCGAAGCGGTTGTGACGGTGCAGCTGCCAAACGGTCAAAAAACCACCAGCTACTTCAAAAATGACCACGCTGACGAGATGAGCGACGAGGGGCCCGTAAACGCCCTGTGGCAGGCGCTCAAATCGGATCTGGGACCCTATCAACAGGTCATAGATGATGTGCGTCTGGTCGATTTTAAAGTGCGGATCACCAATGGCGGCACAGAGGCGGTTACGCGGGTCATAATAGACTTTGAGGATGACACCGGGCGGCGATGGGCCACGGTGGGGGTCTCTGCCAATATAGTGGATGCCAGCTTTGAAGCGCTGTTGGATGCGCTGAATTGGAAGCTGGTGCATGTTGGAACAAAAGTTGCACGTACGTCGGGAGCCTTTGCGTGACGCAGGACAATTTAAATGCCTGTGCCGATCTGGTGCAACGTGGTGATCCGGATCGCTTTGCCGCTGTACTTGCGGCCAAACCTGCGGCGCGGGATGTGTTGCTGCCGATATATGCCTTTAACGTTGAGGTCGCACGGGCGCCTTGGGTGACGCAGGAGACGATGATTGCCGAGATGCGCCTGCAATGGTGGCGGGATGCGTTGGATGAAATCCGCGACGGCAAACCGGTGCGGCGGCATGAAGTTGTGTCGCCATTGGCGAAGGTTTTGAGTGTCGAAGAGGCAGAGGTGCTGGATCGGCTGATCGAGGCGCGGCGCTGGGACATTTACAAAGACCCATTTGAGGATCTGGCGCACCAAACGCGATATTTGCAAGATACGGGTGGCGCACTTTTGTTGGCGGCTGCGCGCAGCTTGGGGCCTTGTGAGGAAAGCGTCGCGCTTGATGCGGGCTATGCCTTGGCTCTTGCGAATTGGCTACAGGCCATTCCAGCACTGGAGGCGCAGAAGCGGGTGCCCTTAGTGGATGGGCGACCGGAGGCGGTTAGCGCCTTGGCCCAAGAAGGTCTGGCACGGTTCAAAAAAGCACGCGCCAATCGCAGTGCAGTGTCGCCGCAGGCGGCGCAGGCGTTTTTGAGCTGTTGGCAGGTGGAAACCGTGCTGTCTCAAGCCGCTTCAGAACCGGAGCGTGTGGCACAAGGCGCGCTTGGCATGAGCGAGTTTGGCAAGCGGGTGGGTTTGTTGTGGCGCGGCATAAGCGGGCGCTGGTAAACGCCCGCAAAGAGTGCTTAGGCCATTTCTTCTTTGGGGCGGAACATCAACCAGATGAGCGCACCACCGGCCAGCATCAGGAACGGCGCCATGGCAAGGTTCACGCTGGTCCAACCGGTCACCGCATCCCCACCGGAGCAGTTCATCAATCCGCCTGAGGCCAACGAGGCCACGGTCACGCCGCCAAAGACAATCACGTCGTTCATGCCCTGCATACGACCGCGCTCCTCAACAGTGTGCGCGCCGGCCAGCATGGTGGTTGCGCCGATGAAACCGAAGTTCCAGCCAAGCCCCAGCAGGATCAGAGCGATGAAGAAGTTCTCTAGCTCAACGCCCTGAAGCGCCACACCGCCAGCCAGGCCAAGGATCAGAATGCCTGTGGCGAGGATTTTCTCGACGCCAAATTTTGCGATCAGGTGGCCGGTAAAGAAGGAGGGCACAAACATAGCGAGCACGTGAGCGGTGACCACGTCAGCCGCATCGTTTTGCTCAAAGCCACAGCCGACAACGGCGAGCGGGGTCGAGGTCATCACCAGGTTCATTAGCGCATAGGCCACCATGGCGCAGATCACAGCAACCGCAATGCGGGGGCTGGTGATCAATTCCCAGCGCGTGCGGCCTTTGGGGGCGTCTGGCGAGGGAGCTGGCGGCTTGGGAATGTCGATGAACAGGAACAGTAAAGACCCGATGACGTTGATTGCGATCACCGCAATATATGCGCCGAGGAAGGGCACAACCATGGAATCAGATGTGACTTTGACCAACTGCGGACCAATGATGGCCGAAAGCAAGCCACCGGCCATCACGTAGGAAATGGCTTTGGGGCGAAAGGCCTCAGAAGCTGTGTCCGCTGCTGCAAAGCGAAAGAAGCCTTGCGCGGACATGTAGACGCCGGTCAAAAGCGAGCCGAAGAGGAAGACCGGGAAGCTGTTGAGGTACAGGCCATATGCCCCGACCGCACCGCCTAAAGCACCGCCCATGGTGCCGACAACAAATCCGGTACGGCGGCCATATTTCTGCATGATCGCTGAGAGTGGCGTGGCTGATAGCATAGAGCCCAAAACAATCAACGAAATGGGCAATGTCGCAAAACAGATGTTGGAGGCCAGTGACTGCCCGGCCAAACCGCCAATCGTAAAGATCAGGGGCATTTGTGAGCCTAGGAAGGCCTGCGCCAAAACCAGAATGAGCACATTGCGCTTAGCTTGGCTGTCGTCAGCGGGGAGGGTCGCAGTTTCTGTCATGGGGCAAGCGTTAGCTTGTTAAGCAGCTGAGGTCCAGTGGTTGCACTTCACCAAACCGCGACTAAGGTGCGGTGAGACTTTGGAGGCGCTTGTGGACGTTGGACGGATTATCAAAACGGAAGACTGCGTGGCCGAAGGCGCGGCATGGCTGGCGGCCCAAGATCCGCGGTTTGCGCGGGCGTTGGAACTGACAGGGCCTTTGCCATTGCGGTTGCGCCCGGATGGGTTTGATCAGCTTTTGAGTGCCATTGTCAGTCAACAGGTGAGTGTGGCTTCTGCCGCCGCAATTTGGAAGCGCATGCAGGACGCTGGGCTGGTGTCGCCGGAGGCCATTGTGGCTGCGTCGGAGGATGATTTGCGCGGTGCTGGCCTGAGCCGGCAGAAAATGCGCTATGCGCGGGCCTTGGCCGAAGAAGGTATCGACTTTAGGGCGCTGCGATCTGCGCCCAACGACGAGATTTTCAAGACGTTGACCAAGGTCAGCGGTATTGGCATTTGGACCGCGGAAATTTACGCGATGTTTTCATTGGGACGGGCGGATGTGTTTGCTCCGGGGGATTTGGCGCTGCAGGAAAGCGCGCGCATGTTGTTTGCGCTTGACGAGCGTCCAAAGGAACGTGTTTTGCGCCAAATGGCGGATGCTTGGTCACCGTGGCGATCAGTTGCTGCACGGCTGTTGTGGGCCTATTACCGCGTAGATAAAGGGCGTGAAGGTGTTCTTTAGACGGCTCAGTCGCTTAGCGGTATTAGACGAGCTGGCACCGGTGATGATTGCACAATCGAAGAATGTGTTGCTCCAAATGGCAGGAGACGGTCGATCACGGCCTCCATTTCTGCGACGTCGCGTACGTGGGCACGGGCCACAAAGCAATCTTCTCCAGAGACGCGATCACAACGAACAATTTGTGGTGTGTCCTGAATGGCCGAAATGAGATTTCCCATTTCGCCAGGTATCGGGCGAGCGCGGATCAGGAGCGTTAATCCATAGCCAAGCGCGGCTGGATTTATCGTTGCTGTATAGCCAGTGATTACGCCGATGTCTTCCATCCGATGTACCCTGTCAGCGACACTGGGGGCGGACAAACCAACTTGACGGGCCAGTTCGGCGCGGGAAAGGCGCGCATCTTTGCTTAGAAGTGCGAGAATTTTTGCATCAATGATGTCAATGTTCGCTGACTTCGTTTCGGAGGTGTTCATTTCATTTTCCCTTCGATCACTAGGTGGATAATAGGCGATTCTGTGGGTATGGCCATGTGGAATTGCCGAGATGCCTCCTATTGTGAGGTATGGATAGTCAAATTTCAAATCGTACCACTGGCGCGAGACCAGCCAAGTTCACATCACTGTCTGAAGCCGTTGCCCCTCAGGTGTGGTTTGGCGTCTCTGCGGTGTTTCACTATCTGGGCCCGGCCTTTGCTGTTTTGCTATTTCCAGTCATTGGGCCATTGGGCGTGGCCTGGTTTCGGATCAGCTCCGCTGCTCTGGTCTTTGCACCTATGACAAAACCTTGGCGCGTTATTTACAATGCATCTCCCCGCGAGCGTCTCTTGTTGTTGGGATTGGGGCTGTGCCTTGCGATGATGAACACATCGTTTTATCTGGCGCTGGATCGCCTTCCCATCGCGTTGGTTGCGGCGATTGAGTTTGTTGGGACTATTGGGCTTGCCCTTTGGGGCAGGCGGGGAGGTCGAAATCTTACTGCTCTCGGGTTCGCGGTGCTTGGTGTTGGCCTGTTGCTCGGCGTTCCGTCACTGTTCATTGACCACACACAGAATGTGCCCCTTGATGCCGTCGGATTGTTTTGGGCTGGGCTGAACGGGGCGCTGTTTGTCGTATATGTGGTTCTTGGCCACAAGATTTCCCAAGGTGGCGCGTCTGGTGGTGTTGAGCGCCTTGGGGCCGCTATGTGTTTCGCGTTTGTGTTTGTTATGCCCATTGGGCTTTTGCAAGCCGTGGCGGTTTTTGGCATTGGTCAGTTGGTCCTCGCCGGGATCGGGGTTGGCCTGTGTTCTTCGGTGATACCTTATGTGTGCGACCAGTTGGCGATGTCGCGCCTTCCGCGTGCCAGTTTTGCGTTTTTACTGGCGTTGTTGCCTGCGACGGCCACGCTTGTTGGTGTCGTGGTGTTGCGGCAATTTCCCACTGCTATTGAGGCGATTGGTGTGATTTTGGTCATGATTGGTGTGGCGTTGCATCAACCCACAAATGACTAAGAGATTGCGGAAGAATTGCTCCGGAAACATGCTCGGCGTTGCCCTTAGAACGACGTTACCAAAGTCCGGACAAAAAAAGGGCGCCCAACAAGGCGCCCTTTGTTCTTGTCCACAACAGGTGGTTTAGCAGCTGTAGTACATGCCAAACTCAACAGGGTGTGGGGTGTGCTCGTAGTGCTCCACCTCTTCCATCTTCAGCTCGATGTAGCCGTCGATCTGGTCTTTGGTGAACACGTCGCCTGCCAGCAGGAAGTCGTGATCTTCAGCCAGAGATTCCATGGCTTCGCGCAGCGAACCACAAACGGTTGGGATGTCCGCCAGCTCTTCAGCAGGCAGGTCGTAGAGGTTTTTGTCCATGGCTTCGCCGGGATCAATTTTGTTTTTGATGCCGTCAAGGCCAGCCATCAGCAGTGCTGCGAAGCACAGGTATGGGTTGGCGGCTGGGTCAGGGAAACGAGCCTCAACACGCTTGGCTTTTGGGCTTTCGGTCCATGGGATACGCACGCAGCCAGAGCGGTTGCTTGCGGAATAGGCGCGCAGAACTGGGGCTTCGAAACCAGGGATCAGACGCTTGTAAGAATTGGTCGCCGGGTTGGTGAAGGCGTTCAGGGTCTTTGCGTGCTTCAGAATACCACCGATGAAGTACAGCGCTTCCTGAGACAGGTCGGCGTATTTGTCGCCTGCAAACAGCGGCTTGCCGTCTTTCCAGATCGACATGTTCACGTGCATGCCGGTGCCGTTGTCACCGTAAATCGGCTTAGGCATGAAGGTCGCAGATTTGCCGTAAGACGCCGCCACGTTGTGGATCACGTATTTGTACTTCTGCAGCTCGTCAGCCTGTTTGGTCAGGCTGTCAAAGATCAGGCCCAGCTCGTGCTGACAGGACGCCACTTCGTGGTGGTGTTTGTCGGTTTTCATACCCAGACGCTTCATGGTGGAAAGCATCTCGGAACGCAGGTCATGAGCGTCGTCGGTTGGGTTCACCGGGAAGTAGCCGCCTTTGATGCCAGGACGGTGGCCCGAGTTGCCCATTTCGTATTCGGTGTCGGAGTTCCAGGAGCCGTCAATCGCATCAACTTCGTAAGATACTTTGTTGATTTTGTTCTCGAAACGTACGTCGTCAAACAGGAAGAATTCGGCTTCTGGACCCATGTAGGCCACATCACCGATGCCAGAAGACTTCAGATAAGCTTCGGCTTTTTCAGCAGTACCGCGTGGGTCACGCTCATAAGCTTCACCGGTGTCCGGCTCAACGATGGAGCAGTGGATGCAGATGGTTTTCTCTGCATAAAACGGATCAACGTAGGCAGACGCGGTGTCCGGGATCAGTTTCATGTCGGAGTTTTCGATGGATTTCCAGCCAGCGATGGAGGAGCCGTCAAACATAAAGCCTTCTTCGAGGAAGTCTTCGTCAACAAGGTCCACGTCCACGGTCACGTGCTGCAAGCGGCCACGTGTGTCGGTGAAACGGATGTCCACATATGCGGCATCTTCGTCTTTGATCAGCTGGAGAACTGCGTCTACGCTCATTCCCTTGGTCCTTCTGATTGCTTTAGATATTGGATGAAATTACAGCGCGTCCGGGCCGGATTCACCGGTACGGATGCGTATGGCTTGCTCCACCGGGGAGACAAAGATCTTACCGTCGCCGATCTTGTCGGTTTTGGCCGCGCCTACGATGGCTTCAATCGCGCCGTCAACCTGATCAGCTTCAAGCACAACTTCGATTTTCACTTTGGGCAGGAAGTCCACAACGTATTCCGCGCCACGGTACAGCTCTGTGTGGCCTTTCTGACGGCCGAAACCTTTGACTTCGACAACGCTCAGACCCTGGATGCCAAAATCCTGCAGGGCTTCTTTGACTTCATCAAGTTTGAACGGCTTGATGATGGCTTCGATCTTTTTCATGTGGAGCTCCTCCTCAGGTGCGTTCTTGAAATCCGACAGACCACTTTCATTACCGGGTCACAATTGGATAGGGTGACGCAGGACACTCTCTGTGGGCGGATTTTCGGGGTGTGCCTAAAAATTAGGCAAAGTGGCGCAAAACTGCGCTGAATTGAATCGCAGGATGTTTCACAAATGAGCGAATTGTTAACCGCTGCCCAAATGCGCGCCATCGAGCAGGCGGCGATTGAGTCGGGCGAGGTGACTGGTCTGGAGCTGATGGAGCGGGCTGGTCAGGGTGTGGTTGAGGCCATTTTTGAAGAATGGCCGGAACTGGGTGCTGGGGATAAAGAGGCTGGGGGCCAGCCCCCAGACCCCCGGAGTATTTTGGGTCAGAAGAAGCGGGCGGTTGTTCTATGTGGGCCGGGGAACAATGGCGGCGATGGTTTTGTTGTGGCGCGTCTGTTGCAGGCACGGGGCTGGGACGTGGAGGTGTTTCTTTACGGGGATGCCAAGAAGCTGCCGCCGGACGCACGGGTGAATTATGAGCGGTGGTGCAATTTGGGGCAGGTGAATGGTGATCTAAGCGATCAATCTTTATGGGCGTGCGAAGCTTGTGATCTGGTCATCGACGCTGTTTTTGGAACCGGTTTGTCGCGCTGCATCGACAGTCAGCTGGTGGATTCTTTAGCTTCCCTAGTCGGTCCGCCCAGAACGAAACTGATTGCTATAGATGGGTGTACAGGGGTCGATTTAGACAGCGGCAAGTATCTTGTTGCAAAGCCTGACGAGTTAGATCCGATGCCTGACTTGGTTGTCACGTTTCACAAAGCCAAAGTTGGTCACTATGTGGGGAGACTTACAAATCTATACACCAAGGTTACTGTCGTTGACATTGGCTTGAATGGTTTTGATCCCAACGAGCAGATCCGCCTCGCAGGTGAGTATGTCGATTTGGTTGATTGTTCCGACGTTATCTATGGACTTAAAAAGGGGATTTTCAATCCGGAGGGTTACCAAACAAATAAGTACACCCACGGGCACGCTCTCATTCTCACAGGAGGCTCCGGGAGAACCGGTTCGGCGCGGTTGGCGGCGCGGGGGGCTTTGCGGATTGGGGCAGGGCTGGTCACGTTGGGTGTTCCACCCAATGCGCAGCAGGAAGTCGCGTGTCAGATCACCGCTTTGATGATGGAGCGGGTGGGCGATGCCAAGGCGCTTGAGGTTGTCTTGCAAGATGAGCGGTTAAACGGGTTGTGTTTGGGGCCAGGAATGGGGCATGAACGGGCGCGGCAGCTGGTGCCAGTGGCGTTGGCCACAAAACGTGCGACGGTGCTGGATGCGGATGCGTTGAGTGCCTTTGCGGATAATCCGCGTGAGCTTTTTGAACTGTTGCATGAACACGTTGTTCTAACACCACATGGGGGGGAGTTTGCGCGGTTGTTCCCGGATATTGCCGATACGTTGGCAGAAACACCCACCAAAGGCCCGGCCTATTCCAAGGTGGATGCCACACGCGCAGCGGCAGCGCGGGCGGGGTGCACGGTTCTTTTCAAAGGGCCAGATACAGTGATTGCGTCGCCTGATGGTGTATGTGCTGTGAACGCAGCGGTTTATGACCGCGCCGCACCTTGGTTGGCGACGGCAGGGTCGGGGGATGTTCTGGCTGGGTTCATCACAGGACTTTTGGCGCGTGGGCTTTCCTCGCAACATGCGGCAGAGGCTGCAGCATGGCTGCACGTCGAATGCGCGCGGACCTTTGGAGCCGGGCTGATCGCCGAAGATTTGCCAGAAATGCTGCCGCAGGTTTTGAAGTCTCTGGAGAACGAGCAATTCTAATGGCGGCTTAGCTGGCCATTTAGCAAAAATTGAGGTATCCTGAAGCCAATAAACAAAAATGCAGGTCGGGCAGGTCTGTTCTATGGCGAATTACTCATTTTGGGCGTTGGGGGAATCTCACGTCTCAGTTTCCGGTGGCGTGTCACTGGACGGGATCACACAGGGTGATGGCAGTCACCTTGTGGGGGAAACCATCACGCTCAATAGCAATGCCTGGGAGCAGATATTCGTTCGCGACAGGAACAGCGATACCAATTTTGATGACAATGACGGTAATCAAAGATTGGATGGCACACAGACGTTTGACGGCACAACCTACAGTAACAGAACACGGATCGAGGCAGAGTATGAGTTTGTGTTGCTTGATCCCAACACCGGGCTGACCTACCGCGTTTTATCGGTGAATTTCAACAACTCGTCGCCCACGTATGGCACAGTTGAGGGGCTGGCTTTTGTGGATGAGTTTCCGCCGGTGGGCGTTGCTCTGACTGTCATCTCAGCGCAGGAAGGGCCCGCCGGAGGGGCTTCTGTTGACCAGTCCGATATCGCGGCGCCGCCGTGTTTCACGCCGGGGACGCTGATCCGCGTGCGCGGCGGGCAGGCGCCGGTGGAGACCATTCAAGTGGGGGATTTGGTCAAGACGCTGGATCACGGGTTTCAACCCGTGCGGTGGATTGGGAGTGTCACGCTGTCAGCTGCCCAACTTGCCGCAAACCCAAGTTTCCACCCGGTGCGGATAAAAAAAAATGCCTTTGGGACTGGGCGGCCAAGCCGCGCGCTCACGGTATCGCCACAGCATCGCATTCTGTTGGCTGGCTGGCGGGCTGAACTGTTTTGTGGCGAGCCTCAAGTATTGGCTGCAGCGGTGCATCTGGTAAATGACAGCGGTGTGCGAGTGGTGCGGCCGGACGCGCCTGTAACCTACATTCATCTGCAATTTGACCAACATGAGATTTTGGACAGTGAGGGTCTTTTCACGGAAAGCCTGTTTGCAGGGCCGGGGGCTTTGCAAGGTTTGCCGGAGGAAAGCCGCGCCGAGCTGGTGGCGTTGTTTCCCGAGCTTGCGCGCGGTGACATTGGGACTTTGGCCCGCCCTTTGGCACGGCGGATGGAAGTGCAGGCAATTCACGTGAATGGATAATCTTCAGTGGTGCCAACTGCGAGGCTGCTGAATTGTTTTGACGGAAATGACATTTCTGCCCACTTTCCGCTCGCATCCCACAAAAAGCTTTGCTAAGACGCGCCCATCGTGCGGGTGTGGCGGAATTGGTAGACGCACCAGATTTAGGTTCTGGCGCCGCGAGGCGTGGGGGTTCAAGTCCCTTCACCCGCACCATGATAACTCTCTGATAATTAGCAAGATCTGCAAGAGGCTCCTGCCTCTGGCGCGCCCAAACGATCTCTGTTGTTGTGGGCTGATCGGCGTGGAGCAAAAAACACTTCCCCCAATTCTCACGATGCAGTACTAATTTTCTAGTAATCAAACACGGAGTGGCCAGGTTGGCACGTCGACGCAGTGAGATGCTCACGGATGTTGAGCTTGAATTCATGATTGCCCTTTGGGAAATCGGCACAGGGTCTGTGCGTGACATTATGGGAGTGCTTCAGGACGATCAGCAGCGCGCCTATACGTCGGTGGCTACCGTGATGAAAATTCTGGACGACAAGGGGTTTGTGACTTCGGACCGTAAGGACCGGGCGCTGGTGTATTCCCCTGCCGTTCAGAAGCGCGACTATGAAGGTCGCAGCCTGAAAAACCTGTCAAAAACCTTGTTTGGAGGAACCCCGACTGCGCTGGTGGCGCGACTGGTGGATAATGAGGATCTGACAGACGAAATGATCCAGGAAATCAAAGAGATCATCGACACAAGGATCAGAAAGGATGACGGTTGATCAAATCGTAGGGGGGGCGATCTGGGTTCAGCTTTTGATCCTGTTGGCCGCATGTGTTTTTGCCTGTTTTGAGGGCCTTTTTGTGCTGTCTGGAGGACGGCGCAGCTTCCATACGCGACGACGTTTGGGCATGGCGGCCATCGCCTGTCTGGCGTTGGTGCCGTTGGTTACGCCGTATCTGATGACCACGTCTTATGCGGCCTCCGTGAACGCTACAGATGTTGTGGTGTCTCAGGTGCTTAGCGGAAATATTGCGCTTTCCGCCCAGGAAATGTCCGCGCTGTTGGCGATAAAAACGCAGTGGTTGGATCAGATGTCCACAGGCGGGTCAATTGTCGCGCAGGTGTTGATTGCGGCTTTTGCTATCGGCTTTGTCGTGCGTGGCGTCTACTTGGCCATCAATATTGGACGCATTCGTCGGGCCATCGAAGCCGGGCGTGTGGTACAACGTACCAAATGGGTGTCTGTTGTTGTGTCGCCTGCAGTGAACGTGCCGTTTTCGACACGTGGGTTGCTGCGCTACTATGTGGTGCTGCCGAAGTCGTTGTTCCGCGATGGCGCGGGTGTCGAGATGGCACTGGGCCATGAGATGCAGCACATTCGTCAAGGGGATGTGGATGCGGAAGTTCTGCTGTCATTGATCTCACCTTTGGCGGTGCTCAATCCGGGTTTTTGGTTCCTTTCCAGTCGCTTGCGTAAATTGGGTGAACTGGCCTGTGACCGGGCTTATCTGGCGCGTAAAGGCTTTGACGCGCATGGCTATGCGCTTCGGCTGTTGGACATTGCGCGGTATTCTCAAGCGCAAGCCAAGGCGCAGCCGACGGCTTTTGGTGTGCCTTTGGTGGGGCGCAAAATTCCGTTTTTGTCACGTCGGTCTATGTTGAAAGATCGCATCGAGGAGATTGCGCGAGATCAGGATGATCCGGCGAAGGAAGCCTTGGTATTAGGCGCGGGCATGTCGGTGTTGATGGCCGGTGTGGTGCTGCTTGGGGCGGTGTCTTTGACCGAGCCAGAGGACTGGAGCCATGAGAGGATCATGCTCAGCACGGTGGCCAATTTGGATCGATTAAACGAGCTCAACACGCTGGCGCAGCGCAGCTGGTAAAACTGTCAGAAACTTAGAAAACGGCCTCGTCACAGTGCTTTGTGGCGGGGCCGTTAACCTTTGAAATCAACGTCGGTAAAGCGTCTGTATCGCGGCTGTTTTGCGGAGGTAGGTCTTTGGGGATCACTGCCGCGTTAAGAGTTCTTTCCGGTGGTTAAGTCATGGGGGCGCTGCCCCCGTTGCCGTTGGCGACTCCCCCGGGATATTTAGGGCAAGAAGAAGAGAGAGGTCCTAGATTTCTTCTTACCTTAAATATCCCCGCCGGAAGCATCTGTGTTTGCGGCCCGGAACAGAAGGCACGGCTCTTGCGCAAACACAAAGGGCAGCGCTGTGGCTGGCGCTGCCCATTGATTTTTTTGCGGTGTTTTGGGTTAGACTTTCCAGAAGCAGAAAGTGCCCCAGCACATTGCCAGACCAAGCGGCCACCAGAGCGGCTCACCCATCAGCCCCAGCCAGGCGAGGAAGATGAAACTTCCCCCCAGACAGGTGAGGAACAAGCGGTCGCCTCGGGTGGTGACCAGACCCAGTACGCCTTTGCGTTCGGCCCCGCCGGGATGTTTGATCTCAATCACAATCAGTGTTCCGATTGCGCTGAAGAGCACAATGAAAATTGCGGCCGTGGGCCAGGTCCATGCCATCCAACTCAGCATATCAAACTCTCCCCATCGCGAAGCCCTTCGCGATGTAGTTGCGTACAAAATAGATCACGATTGCACCGGGAATGATGGTGAGCGTGCCGGCGGCGGCCAGCAGGCCCAGTTCATATCCCGCGCTTGAGGCGGTTTTGGTCATCGTGGCGGCGATGGGTTTGGCGGCCACAGCGGTCAGGGTTTTGGCCAAGAGCAGCTCCACCCATGAGAACATGAAGCAGAAGAAAGCGGCCACGCCGACGCCAGCTTTGATCGTTGGGATGAAGATCGTCAGGAAGAAGCGTGGGAAGGAGTAGCCATCTACATAGGCCGTTTCATCCAGTTCTTTTGGTACGCCGCCCATGAAGCCTTCCAAAATCCACACGGCGAGTGGGATGTTGAACAGGCAGTGCGCCAGCGCCACGGCGAGGTGCGTGTCAAACAAGCCCACAGCGGAGTAAAGCTGAAAGAAGGGTAGGGCGAACACGGCAGCCGGGGCCATGCGGTTTGTGAGCAGCCAGAAGAACAGCTGTTTGTCGCCCAGAAAGCGGTAGCGGCTAAAGGCGTAGGCCGCAGGCAAGGCCACCGCGATGGAAATGACCGTGTTCAGAGACACGTAGATGATCGAGTTGATGTAGCCCCAATACCATGTTGGATCGGTGAAGATCGTGATGTAGGCCTCCAGCGTGAAGGTCTGGGGGAAGAGCGAAAACCCGGAGAGGATCTCGTTGGTGGTTTTAAAGCTCATCGCTACTAGCCAGTAGATCGGCAGCATCAGGAAGAAGATGTAAAGAATTGGAACGAGTGATCGTTTTCGCATGATCGCTCTCCTTAGTTCAGGTCGTCTTTGGTCATCAGCGTGTAGAACAGCCAGGACACAAAGAGGGTGATTGCGAAGTAGATGAGGCTCATCGCGGCGGCGGGGCCGAGGTCAAACTGACCCAAAGCGATTTTCACCAGATCGATGGACAGGAGCGTGGTGGAGTTGCCGGGGCCACCGCCGGTCAGAACGAAAGGTTCTGTGTAGATGTTGAAGCTGTCCATGAAGCGCAGAAGGATGGCGATGGTCAGAACGTTCTTCATCTTGGGCAGTTGGATGTAGCGGAACACGGACCAGTTGGAGGCGCCGTCGATCTTGGCGGCCTGATAATAGGCATCCGGGATCGAAACGAGACCGGCGTAGGCCAGCAGCACCACCAGCGAGGTCCAGTGCCAGACGTCCATGCCGATGATGGTGATCCATGCGGCGACCGGATCCTGCGTCATGTCGTAGTTGATGCCGAGCACGTGGTTCAGGAAGTAACCCAGAAGGCCAATGTCGGGCAGAGCAAAGATGTTCCACATTGCACCCACAACGTTCCATGGGATCAGCATGGGCAGGGCCATAAGCACAAGGCAGACCGGCACCCAGAAGCCTTGGCGTGGCATGGCAAGGGCGATGGCGATGCCCAGCGGCACTTCGATGATCAGGATCATGAAAGTGAAGAAGAATTGACGTCCCAGTGCGGCGTGGAAGCGTTCCGACCGCAGGATTTGTTCAAACCAGGTGAGGCCTTCCCAGAAGAACAGGTTGTCGCCAAAGGTTTCCTGCACCGAGTAATTGACCACTGTCATCATTGGGATGATGGCGTTGAAGGCCACAAGTAGCAGCACCGGGGCTACGAAGAACCAGGCTTTTTGGTTTTCGGTTTTCATGCTGCGCTCTCCTTTTGCGCGGGCGTGGAAGCAATCCAGCCGTTGGCGTAGAGCCGGGTTTGGTGAGGCGTGAACTGCAGGTGTACAGTGTCGCCTGTGGCGGGTGGTGTGCCGTTGACCACAGCAGAGATTTTGGTGTTCGCTATCGTGACTTGCACCACAGCGTGGCGGCCCACATCGGAGACGCGCGTGACCGTGCCGGCGATGCCGGTGTCCCCAAGCGCCACAAACTCCGGGCGGATGCCAATTTCCAGCGTGCCTTTGGTGTCAGGATCGATCGGACCTTCCAGCGCGATGGGGGTGCCGTTGAACAACGCTTGGCCATCTTTGATGGTTGCTGGCAGCACGTTCATGCCGGGGGAGCCGATGAAGTGGCCCACAAAGGTATGTGCGGGACGTTCAAACAATTCCTCAGGCGTGCCGATCTGCACCACTTCACCTTGCTGCATGACCACCACTTGATCGGCAAACGTCAGCGCTTCGGTCTGGTCGTGGGTCACGTAGATCATGGTGTGGGAGACGCGCTGGTGCAGCTCTTTGAGCTTGGTGCGCAGTTTCCACTTCAGGTGCGGGTCGATTACGGTGAGCGGTTCGTCAAACATGACCACGTTCACATCGTCCCGCACAAGGCCACGGCCCATGGAGATTTTCTGTTTGTTGTCAGGCGACAAGCCAGCGGCCTTGCGGTCCAGAATGTCAGTGACTTCCAGCATTTCGGCAATCTCGGCAACACGTTTTTCGATGGTGGTCGGATCAACGCCGCGGTTCTTGAGCGGGAACGCCAGGTTCTGGCGCACGGTCATGGTGTCGTAGATCACCGGGAACTGGAACACCTGCGCGATGTCACGCTGATCCGGCGGCAGTTTGGTGACATCCTGACCGTCAAACAGGATTTGCCCTTCGGATGGTTCCAGCAGACCGGAGATGATGTTGAGAAGGGTGGATTTGCCACAACCAGACGGGCCAAGCAGGGCGTAGGCACCGCCGTCTTGCCAATCCAGATCGACTTCTTTGAGGGCAAAGTCATCGGGTCCCTTGGGATTGGGATAATAACAGTGCCGCAGGTTTTTGAGGGTGATTTTCGCCATTCTGTAATGCCCCTTAGCCGACGCGGGCGCCGTCGGGCGCGAAATAGAAACAGGTGGTGGGATCGAGGAAGAAATTGTGATCTTCGCCAATCTGATACGGGTGGGTGCCATGGGCGAGGCTGACCCAGTTGTTGCCGCCAAACGTAAAATGCGCGGAGCTTTCGGAACCGGAGAGTTCGGTCACACCAATCCGGCCTGTCAAAGAGACATCCGCGCCGTCGTGGGTATGTGGCAAGACGTGGTGCGGGCGCACGGCCATGACGTAATCGCCATCTCTGAGGCTTGCGGCCTCGCCTGATGCGGTCCAGCTGAGATCACCTAAGAACATCGCGTCGCCGCGTTTGGTGACGGGGGCGTGGTTGATGGGCGGGTCGGAAAACACGCTGGCGGCTGTCAGGGAGGCCGGCGCGCGGTAGATGTCAGCTGTGGTGCCAAACTGGGCCACGGACCCATCGACCATCAGGGCGGTTTCGCCGCCAAGCAGAAGCGCTTCTTCGGGCTCAGAGGTGGCGTAGACCACCACGGCACCGCGTCCGGCAAAAAGCTCTGGCAACTGCTCGCGTAGCTCTTCGCGCAGTTTGTAATCCAAGTTGGCCAACGGCTCGTCAAGAAACACTGCGCGGCTTTCTTTGGCAATGGCGCGGGCCAGGGCGCAGCGCTGTTGTTGGCCACCGGAGAGCTCATGTGGACGACGCTGAAGCATGGGGCCAAGTTGCAGAATATCGGCAGCTTCAGCCACACGGTCGGCAATCTCGGATTTGGCCATGCCAGCCACTTTCAAAGGCGAAGCGATGTTCTCAAACACAGTCATGTGCGGGTAGTTCACAAAGAACTGGTGCACGAGGCTGATCTTGCGTTTTTGTGTGGAGAGGGCGGTCACGTCTTCGCCCTCCATGAGGATCTGACCGGAGGCGATCGGGTCCAGCCCGGCCATCATCTTAATCAGAGAGGTTTTGCCAGCGCCGGTTTCGCCCAGCAGCACGTTGAAGTGGCCTTTTCTCAACGTGAGGGTCGTGGGTTTGATGTGTGTCACACCTTGCACGACCTTTGTAATATTATTTATTTCCAGTGCCATGGATGCACCTATTGATCCTTGTGTCGCCCTGTGGAGGAGGGGCCCTGTTGGTGAGGGAAGTGGGCAGGATGGCCGGGGCTTTGAGGGAAAGCCCCGGCCTGTTCGACCAATTTCACGGGGAGTGAATGGTCTGGAGGAACGCTTAGTTCGAGTTCCAGCGGGCAACGAGGGCGTCATAGTTGACGGTCTCACCCTGTGGCTTTTCGTTGTCCAGCTTTGGCTTGGCGCCGCCGTTGGCATACCACCACTCCGCGTCTTTCTCTTCGTTCAGACGTGGGCCGCAGCCGCCGTAGACATTCTGGGCTTCGTCTGCGCGCTGCATACGGGCCATGGTGATGTCCATTTCTTCGGCCAGACGGTTCATCGCTTCCTGCGGTGTAAAGGCACCGGAGTTCACGTCACCAATCTGCTGCCACCAGATTTGGGCAAGCTTTGGATAGTCCGGCACGTTCACACCAGTTGGGGACCAAGCCACACGATCAGGTGAGCGATAGAACTCGACCAGACCACCCAGTTTTGGAGCGCGTTCGGTGAAGCTTTCGTGGTTCACAGAGCTGTCACGCGCGAAGGTCAGACCCACGTGGGACTTTTTCACGTCAACAGTTTTGGAGGTCACGAACTGTGCATAAAGCCATGCGGCCTGTGCGCGCTCAGATGGGGTGGACTTCAGGAAGGTCCAGGAGCCGACGTCCTGATAACCAACCTTCTGGCCTTCTTCCCAATAGGGGCCGTGTGGGCTTGGTGCCATACGCCACAATGGGTTGCCGTCGCCGTCCACGGTGTTGTTGCCTTCAGACTGCGGCTTCACCATGTCTGCGGTAAAGGCGGTGTACCAGAAGATCTGCTGGGCCACGTTGCCTTGTGCCAGAGCGGGCAGCGACTGATAGAAGTCGTAAGACGCCGCACCGGGAGGGGCATAGTTGCGCAGCCATTCGTCCCATTTGCGGATCGCGTAGACCGCTGCTGGACCGTTGGCGGCACCACCGCGGGTGACGGATGCGCCAGCCGGGTTACAGGAGCCTTCCTCCATGCGGATGCCCCATTCGTCGATTGGCACACCGTTTGGCTCACCCTTGGAGCCTGCGCCCGCCATGGAGAGCCACGCATCGGTCATACGCCAACCAAGGTCAGGCGCGCGTTTGCCGTAGTCCATGTGACCGTAGATATCGACCCCGTCGATGTTCTTCACGTCTTTGGAGAAGAATTCAGCGATATCTTCATACGCGGACCAGTTTACAGGCACGCCAAGGTCATAGCCGTATTTGGCTTTGAAAGATTCTTGCAGATCGGCGCGGTCAAACCAGTCTTTGCGGAACCAGTAGAGGTTGGCAAACTGCTGATCGGGCAGCTGATAGAGATCGCCATCTGGGCCAGTGGTGAACTGGGTGCCCATGAAGTCAGCCAGATCGAGGGTTGGGGAGGTTGTGCCTGCCCATTCGCCTGCCATCATGTCGGTCAGGTTATACGCCAGTTGCAGGCGTGAGTGGGTGCCGATCAGGTCGGAGTCATTGACGTAACCGTCATAGAGGTTCCGCTTGGTCTGCATCTGTGTTTGCACAGCCTGCACCACTTCGCCTTCACCAAGGATCTGGTGGTTGACCTTGATGCCGGTGATTTCCTCAAAGGCCTTGGTCAGAACTTCGGCCTCATAACCGTGTGTCGGAATTCCTTCCGACAGCACGTTGATTTCCATACCCTCAAAGGGCTGCGCAGCGGAGATAAACCACTGCATTTCGCCCATTTGCTCGTCTTTGGACAGCGAAGATGGCTGGAATTCTGCATCGATCCAGCGCTTGGCTGCCGCGTCGTCGGCATGTAGCGATTGTGTACCCGCAATCACGGCAGATGCCGCAACGGCGGAGATAAGATACTTACGCATCTTGTCCTCCCAATTGTTTGTAGACCAGCCCGAGAGCCGGATGCCTAAAGGTGTCAAATGCGCTTTTTTCAGTCAACTAATAATTTAGTAGATGTGGGGCGCTGTTGCGCTATGTGAGTTTAAGTAATTGCAATTTATTGTGAAATTGCAAACTTTAACTTGGCGTCAGGGGGCGTTTTGGAGACAGGTTACCGTCAATTTTGCGATTCTGGCTATGTTCGTTTTGTTCGGTTGTGCGCGAAAATGCTCCAAAAAGCGGGTTGGATTCGGATGAGCAGGGGCAGGCAGGAACGATTGTTGCCGCTTGAGTATCGTGCGGTTTGGTTGGTTTGTGCAGTAAATGAACCTTCTGCACCCGACTGTTCCGAATTTGGAAACAGTTAGTATTAAATTTTTCTTAACCCTCGTACAATTTTGGCGATAGGCTGAAAGTTCTGGTACTATCTCCGACTAAATTTTTTGAAATTTCGGCAAAACCTGTGGGGGCAGTCTATGTTGTTTTTGAGCGTCTTATTACCTTTGTTGGCGGGGCTGACAGCTGGCGTCGTGGATCCGTCAACGCCGACTGATGATGACTCTGGTGACGGCACACCGGACACGCGCGATGACACCGTGACTGGCGGCGATGGCTCTGATGATACCACAGGGGATGTTGTGCGCGCCATTGAGGACATTTTGGACGACTTGGGCTGGGGTGGAGACATGGCTGATGACGAGCCGATTGTTGCTGCCCCAGGAGACGAAATTATCGGCACAGAGGGTGATGACACGCTGATCGGCACTTTGCTCGACGACACGATGTCCGGTGCGGGTGGGAATGACCGCTTGGACGGATCTTCCGGCAACGACCTGATTGACGGCGATGCTGGCGACGATGTGGTTTTGGGCAGGCACGGTGTTGATGTGGTCAACGGCAATGACGGCAACGACCTGGTCAAAGGTGGCAAGGGCGACGATTTCCTGTTTGGCGAGGCGGGCGATGACACGTTGATTGGCTCCCCTGGGGATGATGTCTTGGTTGGCGGGAGCGGCGCCGACTATCTGCGTGGTGATCAGGGGGACGACTTGCTGGTTGGGCTGGACGACCTGTCTGCGGAGGACGCGCCAGACACCCTGTTGGGCGGCATTGGAAATGATCGGCTGGTCGGGGACGATGGCGATACTCTGACGGGTGGGGAAGGCGTCAATCGCTTTGGTGTTGTTGTGGGCGGCGCGCCAGTCACCATCACGGATTTCCAGCTGTTCCACCCGCCTGGTTCCGAGTTGGCGACCGATCTCTTGTCCCTTTTGGATGAAAATGGAGACTTGATCCCGAGCACAGCTATTATCGAAAACGGCGGTCGGCTGGAGGATCGGGAAGACGGGACCGGTGTCGATGTCTTTTATGGGGGCCAGATCGTGGCAATCCTTGACGGCCACGAAGCAGAGGACTTCCGCTCGGATTCAAACTGGCTTGGCAACTTTTCCCCCGAACTCACTGGTCGCTTGGATGGTGACGATTTGTTGGAAGGCGACGCTGGAGATGTGGTTCGCAATGATGACCTGCATGGGGGCCTTGGAGATGACACGCTGATCGGTGGTCTCGGCGCGGATACGTTGGAAGGTGGTGAAGGCAACGACGTCATCAATACTGTTGACAGCGTGGCTGGAGAGGACGGGCAAGATCTGGCGATTGGTGGTGCAGGAGACGATCACTTTGTTGCCGACAGCGGGGATCTGATCGGGGGGCAAGACGGGCGTGACTCCTACGACATTTATGTGCCAACCGAAGACAGTGCCGCACCCGTTGAAATCTATGGATATGAGTTCTCGACCGAAAACCAAGAGGTCGAATTCCTGACGCTTTTGGGGGCGGACGGAACTCCTCTGAGCGCTGAGGATGTGGCCAGCAATCTTGTGATTTATCAGGATGAAAACGGCACCGATGCGATATTGGAATATGATGGCCGCATGACGGCGGTGATGCATGGGATTGATGCCGATCTGATCAATGATCATACGCTATGGATCGGAAACTTCGACCCGGCGCCGACCACGGATGTTGCGTCAACGCGCGGTGGTAACGACGCCACTCAGATGTCGATGACCCTGCAAAGTTCGTCCGGCACCGGAATGGTGGTGTCACAGGAAATGTTTGGGGCCAATGCGGTGTATAGTGTGAACACCGATATGGGCGTACCGTTGGACAATTATGTCGAAGGTGCGCGGGCGTTGGAAATCCAAAACTTCCGTTTCCCGGCCGGTCAGGGGGATTCTCTGGATGGGGAAAATGAAGGCATCGACTGGCTCAATGTAATTGAGCTGGAAGAAAACGCAGATGGCGAGATGGTGTTGCGGGAAGAGGTGCGCAACGCCTTGGACGCAGCGATTGCGGCGCATGACAACGGGTCGGACGTGAAAGTCACCATGGTGATCGCGACCAAGCTTTACACCGTTGAGGAATTTGAAGCGAAATATGACGACATTGCCCGCTTTGCAGAAATCATGGTTACGGATTATGCCGATCAGATCGACGCGCTTGAGGTTGGCAATGAGTATTGGGCAATTGGCGAGACAAATTACGGTCAGAAAGCCGACATCGCAGCCCGAGCCTTTGCAGAAGGTATGGAGCGGGCTGGTGTTGATGAGGACGATCAACCAAGCATCATTGTGCAAATGGCCACACCCAATGAAGGTAGCGAATACCACACATCTGTGGATGACCGCCCCTTTGGTGAACGTCGTGATGACGCCAATCAGCAGATCATTGATCAACTTTCGGAGGAGGCCCGTGAAGCCATCGATGGTGTGGTGGAGCACTACTACTACCGCCGTGACTATGATGAGTTCACCGGAGACGGTAATGAGCAGGGCTTTATCCCCAATGATTATGAAATTTGGGAAGCCAACTTTGACAAAGAGCTCGATCTACATGTGACCGAGTGGAACATCCGCACCACCAACCTTGAGCAGAACGGCATTCGCTCGGCAGGCATTCTGCCGGAAATGATGGAGTATATGGTCAGCTGGGGTGCGGATGCGGCGCATGGATGGCCGGTGGTGCATAACACCACGTCGATGTTGGCTGGCACTCGGTCTGATATGCCAATCCTGAATGACGATGGCTGGGTTGTGAACTCAGTTCGGGGTGCAACGTTTGACGTGATGTCCTCCGAATTGGTGGGCATGCAGCTCTTGGAAACCGAGTTTTCTAACGATGATGGCCGCATGGAAGTTCAGGCGTATCAAGAAGGTGGCAAGGTTGTGGTGCAGGTTGCATCGCGTACCGGCGAGGCTGTCGACTTGGATCTGGATTTGTCGACTTTGGTGTCCGGATATGAGAACGCCTATGGCGTGAAAGTTGGGTATGACCGCTCCGCTGACAGCTCGGACGGCGTTTATCGCGATGATGGCGAGTATATCTCAGCGGAGAGCACGATCATTGATGGTGAGCCGTATTACTTCAACGAGTATGATGTGCGGGCCACGGTGACAGATGTAGACGTTGATGGCGCGGATGTGTCTCTGTCGCTAAATCCTTATGAGATGGTGCAGCTGGTCTTTGAGTTTGGCGATACGCCACCGCCGCCTGCCGAAGAAGGGCAGAATTTGGTTGGGACGCCTGAAGGTGACGAGTTGATAACCGGTGATGGGAACGACTTAGTAGATGGCCTGGCAGGCAACGACAACATTGTGACCAATGGAGGGTTTGATACCCTGCGTGGAGGCGAAGGCAACGACCGCCTTGAGGCTGGAAAACAGGACGATTCAGTCTTCGGTGACGCGGGTGATGATGCGCTCTATGGTCATGCGGGTGACGACAGTCTGAAGGCTGGAGAAGGCAACGATAGTATCTCTGGTAACCAAGGCGCAGACACGCTTTTGGGCAATGAAGGTGATGATCTACTGCGTGGTGGCGATGACAATGACAGCATGAATGGCGGGCAAGGGGACGACACTCTCAAAGGTGGCAACGGACGAGACATCATGACGGGGTACAATGGGGCAGATACCTTTGCGTTTGAGCTTGAGGATATGATGGATGGCGATATCATCACCGACTTTGAGCCCGGCAAAGATGTAATCTCGTTGGACTATGATGACATTTCCTCGATTGATGACCTCACGATTTCTGAAGTGGAGCAGGGAATTGTGATCTATGTCGGTGATCATGGCGGCTTGTTGCTGCAAAGTGAGTTGTCTCTGGCGCAGGTGGCCGATCCGCGTAACTTCCTATTTGCCTAACAGCCTTGTGAGGCCGCTTCCTTCCGGCGTGTGATAGCGCTAAAACGATGTGGTTCGCCTCTAGATGGCGGAGCGATCTGGGAGGAAGTTCATGCGCTATTTGTTTGACCCACAAGAGATTTTTTCGATCCCTGTAAAGGGTGAGGAGGCCACTTATCCGGTGCGCCGTATCTTTTGTGTCGGACGTAACTACGCGGCCCATGCCGCCGAGATGGGCGGTGAGGTGGATCGAGAGGCGCCGTGGTATTTCACCAAGTCTGTTGCCCATGCCGTTTTGAGTGGCGCAGCGTTGAGCTATCCGCCGGGGACGGCAAATTATCATCATGAGATGGAATTGGCATTTGTCATTGGCGCGGAGGCGTTTGAAGCCACTGAGGCGGAAGCTGCAGCCGCCGTGTTTGCCTATGGAAGCGCGCTGGACATGACACGACGGGATCGGCAGCAGGACGGAAAAGACCACCGGCGACCTTGGTCGTTGGGCAAAGATGTTGAAGGCTCAGCAGTGTTTGCAGAGATGACGCGTGTGGCGGAATTTACGATTTCGGATCAAGAGATTGCATTGTGTGTAAATGGAGATCAGCGTCAGCGCGGAAGTCTGCGTGACATGGTGTGGTCGCCAACTGAAATTGTGATGCATCTGTCAAAATTTTACCATCTGGGACTGGGGGATGTGGTGATGACAGGCACGCCGTCTGGTGTGGGCGCGGTTGTGGCTGGAGATACAGTTCACGGCACAATTGACGGGCTCGCGCCGGTCGAACTGGCGTTGATGGTTACAAAAAGCTGACGTACTGAACCTGTTAAGAACCAAGGCGCCGGGGATGGCGCGTGGACAGGTAAGAAGGGATACCATGGGGATCAAGTTTTTTTCCGACAAGGCGCGGCCGGTACATCTGGGGCCGTACCCATTGGAACGACTAAAGCGGCAGGACACTGCTGCCTGGCGCAATGTGCCAGATGATCCCGTGATGAGCTTTCACCGGCCGGAGCAACCTGAGAGCATTGTGAACGCCATGGGCGAGTTCCAGGCGATGATGGATGCGCTGCGCGATGGCATGGTGAATGGCGTGCAATCCGAGGTGCCGACCGATCCGGTGGAACGGGCAAACCACTTGAAATCTTTTGGGTATTTCAATGATGTCTCGATGGTTGGGGTGGGGCCGCTGACAGATGAGGCGCGGCTTGAGGTGCCGCGGCGCAACCCAGATATCGGCCGGTTGGCAGAGGCGCTGCGGACGCGGCAGATCAAGTCCCTGGCGGCGGGTATCGACCTGATCATGGCGGATTTGAAAGACAGCATGGAGATGCCGCCAAGCTCGATTGAAGACCACAAACACGCGTTGGTGTTTTTGATCGAGCATCACCGAGATCCTGAGCGCGGCGAGGCGGGCAGCGACTGGATTCTGGGTGCGCAAGATCATCGGGCCTGTCTGCGCGCCACGGAAAGTGCCGTCGTTATTGCCAATTATATCAGGCTGTTGGGCTTTGGGGCGAAAGCACATACAGCCACGTCGTCTGATGTGGACTTGGGCAAAGTGGCGCTGTCCGCTGGTTTGGTGTCTTGTGAAGACGGCACGTTGGTGGCCCCGTGGCTGGGCACGCGGTATGGGGTGGCGGTGATCACCACAGACATGGAATTGGCGCATGATGGGGTGCTTGCTCCAATGGCTGCGCAGCCGTGGTTTAAGACACAAGGGCCGGCCTGGTGGCTCGGCAAAGGATTTGCCAAATCGGCAATGACCCAAGACCCGTTCCGCAACCGGGACTATGTAAAGGGCGCGCAGCCATTTGAACGATTGAAGCGGGTGAAGACGCCCACAACTTACATCGATGAGGCCAATGTGGCGCGGGTGCCCAAGCGGGCGGACCTGTTTGCGCGGGCGCAGTTTGGCGACATGGGTAAGTCGCTACAAGACGCAGCTAAGGGCGGCTACTACGTGCGCAAAGCCGCGCCAAGCATGGCGCAGCGGCGGGCCCTTGGCGCGTTTGTACTGTTGCAAGATGGCGCAAGCGCAGAGGTCAAAAAACCAACGGATTCAGAACGTAATGCCGCGAACCTCAAAGCGGCAACTTACTTCCTAGGGGTAGATGCTGTTGGCCTTAGCCGGTGTCCGGAGTGGGCGTGGTATAGCCACGATGCCACCGGTACGCCGATCAATCCAATTCATGACAATGCGATCAGTATGATTGTCGATCAGGGCTATGAAACCATGGAGGGCGCCAGCGGGGATGATTGGATCAGTGTGGCGCAGTCCATGCGGGCTTACTTACGGTTTTCCTTGCTGGGTGGTGTGATTGCGCAGCAAATTCGAAATCTCGGGTACAAGGCCAAAGCGCATACGGTGATGGACGGCGAAGTGCTGCAACCTCCTTTGCTGTTGTTGTCCGGTCTGGGCGAGGTGAGCCGGATTGGCGAGGTGATCCTGAACCCGTATCTGGGACCGCGGTTGAAATCCGGGGCGGTGACCACGGATATGCCGATGGATCACGACCAACCAATTGATTTTGGGCTGCAAAACTTCTGTGAGAACTGCAACAAATGTGCGCGGGAGTGTCCCTCTGGGGCGATCACGGCTGGTCCAAAGTTGATGTTTAACGGCTATGAAATCTGGAAGTCGGACAGTCAGAAATGTGCGACCTATCGGATCACCACTCCGGGCGGGTCGATGTGTGGGCGCTGTATGAAAACCTGCCCATGGAACCTTGAAGGTCTGTTTGCCGAGGCGCCATTCCGCTGGGCGGCGAGTAATTTCCCAAGCCTTGCCAAACCCTTGGCCAAGTTGGATGACGCGGTGGGCAATGGCGGTCTGAATGACACCAAGAAATGGTGGTGGGATCTTGAGTTGGAGGAAGACGGGGCGTATCGGCCAACGCAACACCCGCTGAACCGACGAGATTTGCAGAAAGATCTGAAACTAAAATATGAGGATCAGACGTTGGCGGTTTACCCGGCGGCGCTGGCGCCACATCCATGGCCATATCCGTTCCCTATGGATCGAGAATCAGGGATTCAGGCTTATGAATCAATGGTTTCTGCGGATGAGTATAAGGCGCGGGTGGCCTCGGGCGATGACAGTGTGATCGACCGCTATGTGGTCCCGGATGCAGACGATGCGCCGGTGGTGCAGGTGCAGATTTCCCATGTGGAGCCGATGACGGCGGATGTGACTAAGTATGAATTCCAAACTTTGGACGGTACACCGTTGCCGGAATGGACAGCTGGCGGGCATTTGGATGTGTTGGTCGCGCCGGAGTTTTTGCGTCAGTACAGCATGTCAGGAGATCCTAAAGATCGATCAAAGTATCAGATCGGTGTGTTGCGCGAAGACGAGGGGCGGGGCGGAAGTGCTTTCCTACACAGGATTTTTCGCGAAGGACGCAAGGTGTTTGTGTCTAAGCCGATCAACCATTTTGAGCTTGTTGAGGATGCGACCAAAAGCTTCCTGATGGGCGGTGGTATTGGCATCACGCCGATGATTGCCTTTGCCCATCGCCTACATGACATGGGCTGTGATTTTGCGTTGCATTACTCGGCAAGCCGTGAAGATGGGGCCGGATATATCAATGATCTCAAGGCGATGCCCTGGGCGGATAAGGTCCAGTTCCACTTCTCTGACAAAGGCACACGGGCGGATTTGGATCAGGTGCTAAGTGGCTTTCAAGATGGCTGGCATGTCTACACCTGTGGGCCGGATCGGTTCATGGAGGGTGTGATGCAGGCGGCAGAGCGTCAGGGCTTCCCGGAAGAGGCGCGGCATTTGGAGTATTTCAATGTGCCGGAGCAACCGGAGTATGAGAACTTTGACTTCACTTTGAAGCTTAAGGACGGGCGGGAACTACTTGTTCCGGAGGATAAAATTGCAACTGATGTTCTGCTGGAAAACGGCGTGCATGTGGATGTGAAATGTGCTGACGGGATTTGTGGGGTTTGCAAATGCGGGCTGGTGTCTGGCGAGGTAGAACACCGTGATTTTGTGCTGTCCAACAAGCAGCGTGAGGGTGCTGTGATCCTCTGTCAGAGCCGCGCAAAAGAGGCCGGCGGGGTGATTGAAATCGACCTTTAGAACGGTGCGTTAACTGACGGAAATACCGCCGTTTAGGACGTCGGTGTTCTGTCGGTATCGCGGCTGTTTTGCAGAGGTGCGTATTTTTATCGGCAATTGGTTAATCGGCCAGCATCCTGAGAGGCGCTGGCCGTTATTTTTGTTAGACCAAGCCTGACTTTCCAATTTCCAGGACAGCGCCGATCACAAGGTCGGCCGCAACAGATGCGAGGATCATGCCCATGACACGGCTGACAATGGCCGCACCGGAGTTGCCGATCACACGGATGATCGGGCCAGCGGCGAGCATACAGAGGTAGGCAATAGCCAGCACGACCAACATGACCACGGCGGTGATCGCCTGATCCGGGATGGCGACATAGTTGTTGTCCGTCAGCAGCACGATGGCCAGCATTGCGCCGGGACTTGCCAAGGACGGTACCGCAAGCGGGAAGACGGCGGGTGAGGGTTTTTCGGCCAATTCGGCGTCAGCATCAGCGGCATGTTTGTCGCTCTCCGGTTTGCTTTCGCCAAAGATCATGGTGAGGGCAAAGAGGAACAGCACGATGCCGCCAGCGATTTGGAACGACAACAGGCTGATGCCAAGGCCGTCGATCAGCAGTTGGCCAAAGACCAAGAAGAAGAGCAGGACCCCTGCGGAGACCGCGGCAGCCAGAAGCGCCGTTTTGCGGCGTTCCGGCGCAGTCATCGCAGCCGTGACGGCGATAAAAACCGGGATGGTGCCAATTGGGTCGATCACAACCCAGAGGGTGACAAAGCGTTCAAAGATATCCATGGAGGCAGGCTATTTCCGTTTTAGGGTGTTGTCATCACGTGAGTTGGCGTGCCCCCGCCGCGCAAACGGCGGAGGATGTTTAGCCGCCAACCAACCGTTTGGTTTCGCCTGCAATGATGCCTTCCTCGTCAGTTGGAATGACAAAGGCAGACAGGCGGCTGTCTGCGGTGGTGATACGCGATTTGCCAGCGGTGTTGGCGGTGTCGTCGAGATCTGCGCCAAGCCAAGCACAGCCTTGTAAGATACGCGCGCGGATTGCGGCAGCGTTTTCGCCGATGCCTCCGGTGAAGACCAGCGAGCCGACGCCGCCCAAAGAGGCTGCCAGAGCGCCGATTTTCTTGCAGGCTTGATAGACAAACAGGTCTACGGCTTCGGCGGCGGCAGGACTGTCAGAAGCGAGTAGGTCGCGCATGTCGGAGCTGATGTCAGAGACGCCCATGAGACCGGATTTGGTGCCAAGGGTGTCTTCGATCTCGGCCACGGACATGCCGCGATCGCGCAGCATGTGGAAGATCACGCCGGGGTCAAGCTCACCACAGCGGCGGCCCATGACCAGACCGTCCAGCGCGGTGTACCCCATGGTGGTGGCGACAGATTTCATGTTCTGCATCGCACACATGGAGGCGCCGTTGCCGAGGTGGGCCACAATCACTTTGCCATTGGGATTGTCGAGGTAGTGTGGCAGCTGGGTGGAGATGTAGTGGTAGCTCAGCCCGTGGAAGCCGTAGCGCAGCACGCCATCATCAGAGAAAGCGCGCGGGATGGCAAAAAGCTGCGCGATGCGCGGCTGGGTGCGGTGGAAGGCGGTGTCAAAGCAGGCGACCTGGGGAATGTCGGGCCAGCGGCGGGCGACAGCTTCGATGCCTGCGAGGTTGTGCGGCTGGTGGCCGGGTGCCAGCGGCGCAAGGGTGCGCAGTTTGGCAATCACATCGCCGGTGACACGGGCGGGCGCGGCGAAGTCCTGGCCGCCATGCACCACACGGTGGCCTGCACCGATGATTTTGAGGTTGTCAGACAGGCCTGCAATGTGGGTCAGCAGCCAGTCGAGAATTTCGGCGTGGGTGGCGTTGTCCGCCACCGGCACGTCGATATGTTTTGCGCCGCCGTGATACTGTGGATCCAAACCAATGCGATCAACTTGCCCATGTAATATCTGTTTTAGATCAGCATTATAGACGGCATACTTAATGGAGGACGATCCTGCATTTAGGACCAGAAAGGCGTCTTGTTGGTCTGCCATCACATCAAATCCTGACCCAAATTGTGATGCACCATGAGCTGCGCCAGAGCGGCGGAGACCAGACGGGAGAGTGTGCCGTCTGCACGGGAGGTCAGCATGATTGGCACGCGGGCGCCCAGCACTAGGCCGGCGCTATCGGCACCGGCGAGATACATCAGCTGTTTGGCGATCATGTTGCCAGCCTCGAGGTCAGGGGCGACAAGGATGTCAGCTTCGCCGGGGACGGGGGATTTGATGCCTTTGGCGTCTGCGGCTTTGCGTGAGATGGCGTTGTCAAAGGCTAAGGGGCCGTCAAGCACACCGCCGGTGATCTGGCCGCGGTCGGCCATCTTGCAGAGTGCTGCGGCTTCGACGGTTGACGGAATTTTCGGGTAGATGGTTTCCAGCGCGGAGAGGATGGCGACTTTCGGTTCTTCCACGCCAATCGCGTGCGCCAGCTCGATGCTGTTTTGCACGATGTCGGCTTTGACCATCAAATCAGGGAAGATATTGATCGCCGCGTCGGTGATCAGCAAGGGCTTGGGGTAGGTGGGCACGTCGAGTACAAAGACGTGGCTCATCCGGCGCTCGGTGCGCAGGCCGGTGACCTTATCAACCACGGCGCTCATAACCTCGTCAGTGTGAAGCGCGCCTTTCATCAGGGCCTGCGCTTTGCCTTCGCGCACGAGACGCACGGCTGCCTGGGCGCTGGCGTGGCTGTGTTTGGCGTCGATGATGTCCAGACCGTCAATGTTGAGGCCTTCCTCCGCGGCAAGCGCTTTGATGCGGTCTTCCGGACCCACAAGAATTGGGGTGATCAGGGTTTTGTCACGGGCTTCTAGCGCACCTATCAGAGAGGCGGCGTCACAGGGGTGCACAACGGCGGTTGCAATCGGGTCCAGCGGCGCGGTGGCGGCCAGCATGGCGTCAAAACTGTTCACGTGGGGGGCGGACTGTTCCAAGGGAGGCTCCAGTGCTCGATAAGAGTAATGTGTTTGCGCGTTATCCCTCCAATATGGAGCGCTCACTTTGATTCACAACAAAAATAGTGGGGAAAAGCCATGCGCAAAGCGCAACCCTGCGTCACCAAGAGAGGGGTGGTCTAAATGTTTGAAATTGTGAGGGCTTAGGCGTTGGCGTCAAAGCAGCCGAAGTTGGATTGGGCAAAGATCAAAGGCTTGCCGTCGCCAATCCAGAGACGTTCGATTTGGCCAACCACAATTTCATGGTCGCCGCCATCGTGCACCGCATAGGTACGACATTCAAAGCGCGCGAGGCAGTCCGGCAGCAGTGGCACGTGGTTGCTGTTGGTGCTGTGTTCCAATGTTGCGAACGGATCGCCATTACGGGCGAAATCCATCGCCAGATCTTTCTGATCGTCGCGCAGCATATGGATGGCAAAGTGGCTGGCACCGGCAAAAAACGGGTGGCGTTCCGAATTGCGTGCGGGACACCAGAGCACCAGCGGCGGGTCCAGCGACACCGAAGAGAATGAGTTGGCGGTCATGCCAAGCGGGCCCTGCGCGGTGGGCACGGTGACAACGGTCACACCAGTGGCAAAGCAGCCAAGCGCGTCACGAAAGCGGCGCTGGTTCTCAGCCGTTGGGGCAAAAGTTTCATCCGTCATTTGCAGGCTATCTCTCATGTCGCGCACCATAGCGCAGCAATGGGCCGAAATTGGGGCAGGCGCAAGTGTCAGTTTGATCTGCCTTCACGTTCACAAAATCCCTGTGCCCAACGGGCTGCGCGCTCTCCATATATATACATCGTTTTTTACGCAAATTGTCTGCGCCTGTTTTCTGGGGCTGCCTTGTTTTGGCCGCATGTCGAACACCGCGCGCCCCAGAAACGGGCGGCAAATGGCGCCGATTTGGTCCGATTGCTGCCCCAGATGCTTGTTCAAGTGATTTCAAGGATTTGAGGGAGACACCATGCGTGCCATGAGACTAATAGCCATACTTGCAGCTTTGCTTCCGGGCATTGTGCATGGTGAAACCTCCATTGGGGGAAAACTGCCGGGAGAGGCCGCTGTGGGACGCTTGATGATGTCGGGCAAAGCGATGTGTACGGGGGCGTTGATCTCACCGGTTCTTGTGCTGACCGCCGCGCATTGCCTGTACAACCCACGCACCGGCAAGAAGCTGAAACCCGGTCAGATGGAGTTTCAGGCTGGATTGAAGGGCGGTAAAGCCAAAGCGATACGCCAGGTCTCTGTGGCCACGGCGCATCCGGACTACATTCATCGCCACAAAGGCAAAGCCCAAGTGGGCAGTGACATTGCGTTGCTCAAATTGAACAAGCCAATTTCAAAGAATTCCGTGCTGCCGATGCGATATGGGGCCAATTTGGCCAGCGGCGATATGCTCGGCGTGTTGAGCTACACCATCAACAGCCGTACCGATCCCATTTTGGAATACCCCTGCCGCGTATTGGCCCGTCAGGATGAAACATTGGTGATGAGCTGTGAAGTGAACTTTGGCGCCTCTGGTGCCCCGGTTCTGGCGCTGACCAATGGCAGCAATCCTGCGGTGGTGTCCGTGGTGTCCGCCAAGGCTGCGATGGGTGGAAAGAATGTATCTGTAGGCACGATGTTGAGTGCTGACACGCTCAAACAAATGATTGCCGGCGGGTAGAGCCTCCTGCTCTGGCTCACCTGCCTTGACTTGGCGGCCCTTTGGGGCCGCCTTTTTTTTGTTGATGACTTATTTGCCAAACAACAGACGCAGACCGAGGGCGGAGAGCACCACAGCGGCGATGCGGTCGAGATAAAGTTTGGCGCGCAAATAAGCGTTGCGGGCGGTGGATGTGCTCATGCCAAAGGCCAGTAGGCTGTAGAAGATCAGCTCGATCATCAAGTGGTTGGCAAAGACAAAGCCTTTTTGCGCCAGTGTCATGCCGGGCGGGAAGATCACCACCAGAACCGCGGCGGCAAACAGCACGGACTTCGGGTTCATGACTTGAATGGCGACGCCTTGCCAGAAGGCGTGACGGGCAGGTTTGACCTCGGTGGGCGCCAGCGGCGCGCGTGCGCCTTTCCACATGCCGTAGGCGATATAGAGCAGGTAGAGCGCGCCAATGGATTTCACGGCAATGTAAGCCCATGGGAAGGCGGCAAAGATGGCTTCGAGGCCCAAGAGAGCCGCCAAGGTCCAGAGCGCAGCAACCAGCGCGAGGCCAGCACCCACGGCAAGGCCCGCACGCCGACCGCCGGTGAGGGTGGTTTTTACGGAGATCAGGAAGGCCGGACCGGGGCTGGCAATGGCAGCGGCCAGGGCGAGGTTGAACGTAAGGATGTGAGTGAGGTCCATTGGGGCGGCTCCTGTTGTTGTGCGTTAGACGTACGGGAGCGGGGCGGCCAAGTCACGGTATAGTTGCGGGGAAAAGGCTTGCGGCACAGGCAGTACTGATAATTTGTGCGGCAAGACTGTGGCGGGGGGGCGAGACCTCTGAAGGGTGTCACTTATTCAATAGTAAGGGCCCCCATGAGAGCGTCGAAGGTCGTGGGGAACTCATAGAGACTGACGCTGCAAGACGCGCGAACCGGCGCAGACGCATTTTGGATCCAATTGATCGAGGAAAGAGGGGACGATACGTCTTCATCAACCCGATTGACACTGTAACCGCATCCCAACCATCTGCCAGCCGGTGACAGTGGATGTCACAACGCCGGCATTTGAAGGCGAGTCAGGTCAACCAATGGTGTTTTATAGAGCGGTGTGTCTCTCTCGATTTCAGTTTCGCAGCAGGTAGATACCCACCCATGCAAACCAGACAATGAAACCCAGGCCAAATATGGCACCCGAGACTGGAGCAATGGCTGGGAATAGCGTGCTTAGTCCGGCAAGACCAATCAGCACGCCGCAAAGATTCATGGGCTTCGAAAAAGATCCGGTGCGCAAGGCCCCCCAACTCAGGATCATCACCCACAACCCACCGGCAAGCTCATTGCCGCCGCCCAGCCCTTCCTCGACCGCCGTCAGGCTTTGCAGAAATGCGCCAGCTTGCACTGGGTCCGAGGCGTAGAGCGTGGAAACCGTGCCCAAGGTGATGTTTGAAAGCATGCCACTGGCCAATACCAAGCCCGCCCAAATCAACGCAAAAGAGGTGGCCACTTGACTGAAAGCGGGCGCTTTTTGCTTCAAGCTGTCGTGAATGGCGAGGGCGAGGATGACCAATACGATGGCATTCAGAATCCATATCACCAGATTCCAGATATACATGATGAACTGGTTTTCAGAGAGAAACTTGGCCTGCGCAACCATGTCTGTTCCGTCATAGCCCGCTGGCTCTAGAACGCCCAGCAACAATCCAATTCCAAACAAATAGGTCCCGGCCGCGATCAGTCCGCAGAGCCCACCAATTTTTTGAAAAGTCATCACAATGGTCCCTTTTTGTGTTGCCACTGGTCTTAGTTGCGTGGCGCGCTTTGTAAATGGCCTCGGTGGCTGCGACTTCTGACTTCCCTTTTACTGCTTTGTTCTGCGGTCGCAATGTGCGGCAAGCGGCCAACGCGCGCTGCGCAGTGAAAGCCACTTTTGTACAACAGATCGGGCCTTTACCTAGGGAATGCTGTCTAACCTACGGCTCCCGAAATGCCTCTTTGCTTTTGTAGAGCGGCTTCATCAGGTAGCGCAGCACGGTTTTGGAGCCGGTGTGCAGCTCGACCGTGGCGCGCATGCCGGGGCGGATTTCGATGGCTTTTTGGCGCTCGGTCAAAGCATCCGCGTTCACGTTTACGGTTACCTTGTAGTAAGGCGGCGCGGAGGGATCGCGCTCGTCTTCAAAGGTGTCGGCGGAGATGAAATCCACCTTGCCTTTGAGCGAGCCATAGATGGTGTAGTCATAGGCGGAGAGCTTGATGGAGGCGTCCTGGCCAGGCTCGACGTTGGCGATATTTTCCGGGCGCACTTGCGCTTCGACAAACAGTTCTTCACCCAAAGGGATGATTTCAAAGATTTCTTCGCCCGGACGTACAACGCCGCCGATGGTGGTCACGGCGAGGTTGTTGACGATGCCCCTCATAGGGGCAGTGATCACGGTGCGCGACAGCTGGTCTTGGGCGAGGCGCATTTCTTGGCGCAAAGAGGTGATCTCTTTGAGGGTTTCGGAATACTCTTCCGCCAGCGCCAGTTCAGCCTGTGTGAGGATGTCCATGTAGCGGATTTCGGCCTCAGAGGCTTTTTCGCGGGCTTTGTTGACCTCCAACAAGGCAACGAACTCTTTCTTGTAGAGGCGCTCCATGTTGGAAAGCTCTTCTTGGGCCTGTTCCAGCTGGGTGAACGCGCCTTCGCGGCGGCTGTCTATGTCGGTTTGGCGGGCTTCGATCAGAGCTTTTTCGGAGGCCAGAATGCGCGGGGCGCGTTTGGCGAGGTCTTCGGGCACGTCAAATGCGAACTGGCCGTCGATCTCTGCCTCAAGGCGCAGGCGGCGCAGCTCCAGCGCGTCGATTTGGTCTTGCAGATCGTCAAAGGCAGATCGGAAACGGGTGTCGCTGAGGGTGGCGAGGATTTGGCCGGATTCAACCAGGTCGCCCTGTTTCACGGCGAGATCAGCGAGGATGCCGCCCTCGAGGTTTTGCACCGATTGGGAGCGCGAGGAGGAGACAACCTGGCCGTCCGCGCGCACAATTTCATCGACCCAAGCAAAGGCGGCCCAGATGACAAACAGCCCAACTGCGGCGGCAATCAGGCGGATGGTCAGGCGGGAGGCTTTGAGTTGCTCATCGAGGCCGGTTTCGTTGTCAAACTCGGATGTTGTCATCCTGCGGCGCCTTCGGCGAGGTGGGCGAGGACTTGTTCACGTGGGCCATCGACCACGAGGCGGCCGTTTTGCAGGATCAATGTGCGGGTGGAGAGCGCAAGGATTGGCGTGCGGTGTGTGGCGATGAGCGCGGTGCGGCCTTCGAGCCAGGTTGAGAGGCGGCTGACCAAGGTGCGTTCCAGGGTTTGATCGAGCGCGGCGGTGGGTTCATCAAGCAGCACGATGCTGGGGTTTTGCAGCCAGAGACGGGCCCAGCCGATGGATTGGCGTTGGCCAATGGAAAGCCCTTCGCCGCCGTCGCGAATTTGTAGATCTAGCCCTTGCGGGTGGTTGCGCAGGAAGGGGCCGAGGCCCGCAAAATCAAGCGCCTGCATCAGGCGATCGTCGTCGCGTTCGAGCTGTGTCAGATTAAGGTTGTCGCGCAGGGAGCCCGCGAAGAGGCGGACGTCTTGGCTGAGATAGCCAATGTTGCGGCGGATGTCGCGTTGGTCGATTTGACCCATGTCGGTGCCGTCCAGCAGCACGCGGCCTTTGGTCGGGCCGTAGAGACCCGCCATGAGCTTCAGCAAAGTGGATTTGCCAGAACCGTTGGCGCCGAGGATGGTGACACGTTGGCCGGGTTTGATGACCACGCCGGGCACATCAAGGGAAGCGCCGCTGTCTTCGTCATAGGCAAAGGACAGTTCGCGCAGTTCAAACTGACCTTCGAGTTTCTCGCGGCGCAGGTATTTGCGTTCGCCGTCTTTCTCTTGCTCAGAAAGGGCAATGGCATCAAGACTTTCCAGTGCGCCTTTGACGTTGGACCAGCGCGCGAGAGTACCGGCAAATTGGGTCAGCGGGGCCAGCGTGCGTGAGGTGAGGATGCCGCAAGCAATAATGGTTCCGACGGTGAACTCGCCAGCAAACACCAGATAGGTGCCGATCACCACGGTGGCGATATAGGTCATCTGCTGCACGCCTTGAGACCAGTAGGTCAGGGCGGAGCTGAGGCGGCGTTGTTCCGCGGAGGAATGGCTGGAGACGGCGTTGAGTTCATCCCAGAGGCGCAGCACGCGGTCTTCGCCGCGTTGGGTTTTTACGGTGTCGAGTTCGGTGATGACCTCTTGCAGCAGGCGGCCCACTTTGGCGGAGGCGCCCTGGGTTTCACGCGAGAGGTTGATCATGCGTTTTTGCAAGACGTAAGCGGGCAGGACCATAAGCACGCCGCCAAACATCAGCACCCAAACAAGGTTGCCAGCGATTGAGGCCACCAGCGCGAGGAAGATGAAAATAAACGGCATGTCCGCCAGCACCGAGATGGTGGTGGAGGTGAAGAAGTCACGTACGGAGCCGAAGTCGCGCATGGCAGCAAACAAGCCGGATGGGGGCAGGGGGCGGCGGTCCGAGCGCATGCCCAGCAGGCGCTTCATCAGGCGGTGCTGAATGGAGAGTTCCATACGGCGGCCAGCGGCGTCGCTCATCTTGGCGCGGGCGAGTTTGAGCAGGCCTTCGAGACCGATGGCAAAGATTGCGCCAACCGCCAGCACCCAGAGCGTGGCCTGTGACTGGTGCGGGATCACGCGGTCATAGACTTGCAGTGAGAAGAGCGCGACGGCCACGGCCAGAAGGTTGGCGACCAGCGAGCCCAACATGATCTCGCCCATGTGGCGGCGGTATTTTGTAAATTCACCCCAGAACCAGTGGCCGGACATGCCGTCAGCAATTTGCGGCACGTGGCGTTCGGCCAATTGGCGCAGGGAGACTTTGGCGCGCAGAGCGGTGCCGGAGAAGAAGGGCTCAAACTCAGTGACAGGCACTTCGGCGCGGTTGTCGGCGCAGCTGTCGTCATAGACGAAGAGCGTGTCTTCGTCTTGAGACAGCACCAGAATGGCTTGGCCGTTGTTCATCAAGGCAACAGCTGGCCAAGCGGCCGCTGTGACTTTCATTTTGTGATGAATTTTGGGCTCAACACCTGAATGTGCGAGCGCACCAGACAGGGCTTTGATCGAGACATCGCCCGGTGCGTTGGTCCACATGTGCTCAGCCACATCGGTGACCGGCACGTCCACGCCGTTCAGCGAGGCCAATGTGGAGATCAGCGTCGCGCGGTGTTGTATGCGGGTGGCAGTGGCCTCAACCAGATCGTGGATCGCATCGGCTGGAGCTGGGGCTGCAGCGGGTTTCGGGTCCGCCGGAACCGCTAGGGTTTGTGGTGTGATTTGCGCCACGGGAGTCGGTGTGGGGGAGTGCGCAGGCGCAGGAGCGTTGTTGGCGGCTTTGGTGGATTTTACGGCCGCAATGGAGAGCACAACTGGTGCTTTGCCTTTGGAAGTCCCGTCGCTCAAATCGCGTCTCCGTCTGCCAGCAGACCCAAATCACGGGCGAGCTCTAGTTGCGCCAGCAGCTTGTCGTATTTGGCGTCGACGCCGTCAAGAGAGCGCAGCACGGATTGTTCGTAAACGTCGACCACTTCCAGAACCGAGCGCTGACCGGCGCGGAACTGGGCTTCAAACAGCTTGTAGGTTTCGCGGCCCTCGCGGGCGAGTTGGTTGGCTTCGCGCTCCTGGCGTTCCAGGCTTTGGATGTTGCTTTCCAGACGCTTGCGGTCACGGGCGCCGTCTTCGCGGGCCTCATCAACCTGCCGGGCGGCAATGTCTTTTGACGCCTCAATGGCTTTTAAACGCGCGCCGGTGCCAAGGCCGAGACCAACGTCGTTTGAAAGGTTCAGGCCAGCGCTGTTGCCTTTGTTGGTGGTTCGGGCTGAGGCTTTGAGACCAGGCAGCTGGGCGGCGCGCTCCACAGTGGCCTGGGCCACGGAGCGCTCTGCCTCGGCGCGGGCGCGCAGGACGTCCAACGGTTCCACAGCCGGATAGGATTGCGCGGAGAAAGAAGGCGCCGGTTTCAGGGTAAAGGCGGTACCGGTCATGGCCTTGAGTTCGGCAAGTGCAGTGCCGGCACTTTCCGAGGCGGTTTCGCTTTTGGTTTCCAAGGTCTGGATCTTGCTGCGCACCATGCGCAGGTCACCCTTGTTGGAGACGCCGCCATCAACACGGCCCTGCACGATGCGATCAAAATGATGAAGCTGTGCCAAGCCTCTATTGCCAACCTGGGCTTTCTCTTGGCCGCGCAAGCCTTTGATATAGAGGGCCAAAGCGGTGTAGGTGCGCTCGTTCAGGTCCTCAGAGAGGGTCACGGCGGCAACTTCGACATCGGCGGCCGCATATTCGCGTTCTGCTTTTTTACGCCCATGGTCAAACAGCACTTGTTCAAACACCAGACCGGCAATCACGTCGCTGAGTGTGTTGAGTGAAATCTCCGGGCTTAAGGTTGGCAGCCAATTTTTGTTTTCGGCTTGGGCGCGCAGTTTGGCGGTTTGCAGCTGGGCCTCGGCGGAGCGACGCGAGGAGGTCAGGGCCACGTCAGCCACATGGCCTAGGGCGCTTTCGGCAGGCACCACAGATCGCCGGGCCAAGAGTGTGTTGAGAATTTCACTTTGTGCGTCTTTGTCTGCGTCTTGCTCAAAGCTGGTGCGCTTGCTGACTTCGGCGGCGGCCTCTGCTTGTTCAGGTTTGGCTTTGAGCAGACCCATGGGTTTGCTCATATCCGGCAGGTGCTCGCTCATATTGGCCATACAGCCGCTCAGGAGCGTCGCGCCCAGAAGCAGGGGCAGGCTGGTAGTGAGAGTGCGGCGGGACATGGTGGCAGCGATAATCCGGGGCATTACATTTGAGAGGGGCGGCCTGTGGCCGCCCCGAAGTTTCATCAGATGATGACGTTGATGTCTTGATCAACAATCAGGGTCACGCCGTCATTGCCCACTGTGTAGACATCATAAGATTCGCCTTCTATATCAACAGTTTGGTTGGTCTTGGTGGCGTCGGTGACCGTGATTTGGTCATCCGCACCGCCGTGGATCGTGAGCGTGTCAGAGGTGTCTGACAGATCTTTGATCTGGGCTTCGGTCAGCGTCAGGTTTGCATCCGAGGCGTAGTCGAGCTCTATGCCTTCGATGTTGAAGTTGCCCGCCGCTGCGTGATCGAGTGTACCCGCGTTGGTGACATTGTCATCCAGCACCAGAAGCGTGTCAGACTGGTTGCCGGCATCATCGGTGGAGGCGATCACAAGGTGGGTGCCATCAGAGGCTTTGGGATTGAGCACATAAAGGGACTCGTCGCCGCCCAAGGCCACCTCGGTTGTCGCGAGTTCCGCAGTGGAGCCATCCTGGTTGAGGGCGTGCACCTCATAATCCTGGTTCTCTGTGCTGAGAGACAGGGAGGTCACATCGTCATCCGAAAAGGTCACCGACTGAACCACCGGGTTGGTGATCTCTGTGTCCACGGCAAAGGTGGCATTGGCTGTGGCTGTGTTGCCAGCGGCGTCGGTCACGGCAAGCGTGGCGTTAGCCGTGTAAGTGCCTTCGGGCAAGGCGCCGTTTTCGTAGGTCACAAACCAGTTGCCTGACGCGTCCGAGGTCGTCGTGCGCACGACACCATCCACCGTTACAACCACGGAGGAGTTGGCTTCGGTGGTGCCTTCGAGCACCACGCCGCCTTGCATTTGTGCGGCGTTCACAGGGGTGGCAAATACACCAGAAGATAGATCCACATTGATGGCGGTTGAAGTGTCGACATGTAGCGTGGAGGATGCGGTGGCGGTGTTGCCAGCCGCGTCCGTGGCGGTCACGGTCACCGGGGCGTCATATTCCCCTTGCGGGATGTCTGCGGCCGTAAAGTTGGCCGCCCAAGTGCCGTTGCCTGCAGCAGTGACGGTGCGAGAGGCCCCTGCGATCTGCACAACAACAGTGCTACCCGCATCAGCGGTACCGGTGAGGCTTACACCGCCTGCAACTTCTGCTGCGTTGGCAATATCGTCTCCGCCAGCTTGGCCGGTGTTGATGGCTGCGGACAGTTCGGTGTCCACGGCCACGGTGCCGGTGGTGGTGGCGCTGTTGCCAGCGGCGTCGGTTGCGGTGATGGAAACGGTGCTGTTGTAGGTGCCCTGTGGGATTTCACCAGCAGCAAAAGTTGCCGCCCAAGCACCGTTTGCGGCGGTGGTGACAGTATGGGTCACACCTTGCATTGTCACGGCCACGGAAGAGCCAGGCTCTGCGGTGCCGGTCAGGGTGAAACCACCGGCCACTTCGGTTGCATTGGCGGTGTTGTCGCCACCCAATTGGCTGGCATCCATCGCGGCAGAGATTTCGGTGTCCACGCGGAAGCTGTCGGAGGTGGAGGTAACGTTGCCGGCCAGATCGGTTGCGGTCACTGAGACGGAGGTGTCGTACGTGCCCTGCGGGATTTCACCAGCGGCGTAGGTGACGCTCCATGTGCCATCCCCGGCGGCGGTCACGGTGTGGGTCACACCTTCCACAGTCACAGCAACCGAGGAACCTGCCTCAGCGGTGCCGGTCAAGGTTACACCTGCGGCGGCCTCCGCGGCGTTGACAATATCGTCCCCCGCGATCGGTGAAGTGATGGTGGCCAGGCCGTCGGTGTCGATGTGCACCGTGAAGGTCTCGGTTTGGCTGTTGCCTGCGAGATCGGTTGCGGTGATCGACACGGTGCTGTCGTAGGTGCCGGTGCCAATGGCAGAAGCATCAAACGAGGAGGTCCATGTGCCGTCATCGCCAACGGTCACGGTTTGGGTCACACCTTCGAACTCGATCGACAGCGAAGACCCAGCTTCGCCAGTGCCGGAAAGCACCACGCCGTCAGAGGCTTCTGCGGCGTTGATGATGTTGTCACCCTCGACAATCCCCATATCCACACCGGGGGCAATTGTGTCCACCTGCAGCGTGTCGGTTACGGTGGTCACGTTGCCGCGATCATCCGTGGAAGTGATGGTGATATCGGTGGTGTACTCGCCGGTGGAGAGCTCAGATGAGTCAAAGGTCACCGACCAAGTGCCGTCGTCCAGAACAGTGGTGGTTTGGGTCGAACCGTCGATTTCTACGGTCAGGGATGCGCCAGCCTCTCCGGTGCCGCTGATCACATGGCCGGTGGTGTGCTCGTCTTCATTCACAATGTCGCCGGTGGAGACTGTGCCGTCATTCACGGAGACGTCCGGTGGGGTGGTGTCAATGTCGACCGATGGGCCGTCCAGATTGTAGACTGTTCCATCAGGCGCTTCCACGGTGACGTTGACGTCATAAGCGCCATCGTCTGGCAAGGCGGTCGGGTCGAAGACCACCGCATAGATGCCATCGTCGCCAATTGTACCGGTACCGGTTTCACCACCAATGGTCACAATTACAGTTGAGCCAGGTTCACCCGTGCCGGTGATGGTTACGGTGTCGTCACCTGTGCCGCCAACCAAACGTGTAATGTCGGCATCATCAACGGTTGGTATGATTGTGGAGTCGCCATCATCCCCTCCGTCGCCGCCATCTCCATCATCGCCGTTGTCGCCATCCCCATTGTCGCCGTCGCCATCATCCCCGTTGTCGCCATCTCCGTTGTCGCCATCGCTACCATCTCCGCTGTCACCATCGCCACCGCCGACAGTTGAGGCAACTGCTGCAGCGCCGCCGAGGCCAAGCAGACCTGGTACCAGACCGGCGACTGGGGCCACCAAAGGTGCCACAACGGGTTCGACGCGTTCCAGATCAAGGAAGGTCAGCTGATCGTATTCGCTCCATTTGTCGGTCATGGAGAGCGTGTCGTACTGAGCAAAATACTGGTCGTTGATAGGGTCACCAAGCTCAACGGCTTGGAACTGCCCATCTTTGGACAGGAACAACTCACGCGCATCACCCAAGAAATAATTTTCAAGCGTGATTGTCTCGCCGGATACCAAGTGTATCACCAAATCGCCGCCGTCGTTCACATATCCGGCAACGTCAGCTGGGGAGAGGTTTAGGGAGATTTGCGAGGCCTGCTGCGAGGTTATAACGCCATTGGTCGCTTCTGCAGTTTGACCGCGTACAACAACTCCGTCCGTACCGCGGACGGCATAACTAAAACTACTCATTGGATTACCGCTCTAGGTTGATCAGGCTTATGCCCTTGTTTGATTTGATGTGACTATAAATGTGACGGGTACGTAAGCCAATCACTTTTTTGCCACATTTGTATAAAACTAAGGGTTTTCGCAGTTTTTGGGCGGCATTACCACAGTGTTGCGCCTAAGCGGCAGTACGTGTTGGGAAAAACGGCAGCATTCTTGGTCGTGGCTCAAGGATTAGTGGCAATTGGATGTGGAACCTACAAAGATTGGGGCGACTTTGTGGCAGTGCTGAAATAGTAGGCATGTTTGAGATGCGGCCGAAATTACACAATCATAGGTAGTGTTGTCTTTCGGGTTTTGGATGTGGGGTCAGGAAATTCCCCCTTGACCTGGGCCGGTGAGCTGATCAGCGCCTACAAAAATGGACGACATCGGGTGGGGTCGTCGGTGAAAGGTCTGGCGGAAATTGGCCGACAAAGCCAGTGCGACAAATGTGCAATCAGCACTTGAAATGTAAGTGATTGTGAATGCGTCCAAAAATTGATGATTTGGACGTTCAGGTTAAGAAATTCGGGTATCGTCGAGGCGGGAAAGTGGACAAAGACCAGAGCAATCGCGCCAACACGCAAAAAGACGCTTATTCTCGGCTGATAACAGCCGGTTAACGAGTTTGTCATTTGGGCGTGAGCGCCTTAGACGCCAGATGTCTTTGGTTGTCAGGACACGTCTGGGATGGCGTGCCGGAGGGGCGTTGGCCCGTTTTAAAGCGACTGAGGACACTTGAGTGGATATCCGAACTGGGCTGGTCGTGCGGCGCGGTTTGGGTTCAAAACAGTCCCCCCAAATGTGGGGAAATGGAGACAGACTATGGTTGGATTGAAACAATCTGTATGGGTCGCACCAATAGCATTGGTGGCGGGCAGTGTTGCAATGACGTCTGCGGCGTCAGCGCAGGAGGGTTTTCGGTTTTACGGGTCCCTGAACGGAGCCGTCACCAGCGTGGATGATGGCGTTGAGCGTCGCAACGAGTTCAGCGACAACAGCAACGCACCAAGCCGGATTGGTGCGTGGTACGAGATGGGGACGAACAACGGTACGCTGAAGTTCAACTTTGAAACCGCATTGGGATTTCGAGGCACGTCTAGCTTGAGCATGGATTCCAGTGATGATTTCTTTGACTGGGACAAAACAGACTTGCGTAAGTTTGAGGCCATTTATGAGACCGAAAACGCGGGGACACTCTACTTTGGTCAGGGGTCTATGGCGGCAGATGGGATTTCTGGCGGCACTGACCTGTCTGGCACGGATTTGAGCGGCACAGTGGCGGTGGCCGATACTGCGGGTGGTTTTGCGTTCCAGCCGAAAGGTGGCGGAGCGGCGGGGCCGAGCATCGGCGACGTATTTAAAGACTTTGACGGTAGCCGGAAAGGTCGCGTGCGTTATGACACGCCGAGCTTTGGTGGGTTTGTTGTTTCCGCATCTGCTGGGACCGAAATCCTGAAGGACAATGATGACACCAATTTCTATGACGTGGCACTGCGCTATGGCTCTGATTTTGGCGACACCACCTTTAGGGCGACGTTGGCGTATGCACAGACTGAGGGTGCAGCGGATGACGCAAAATCCGTATTGGGTTCGGTAGGGGCGTTGCACAATCCAACTGGCATCAGTGGGACGGTGAGCTTGGGTCAAAACGATCGCGACAGCGGGCTGAAGAGCGATTATGTCTATGCCAAGGTTGGCCTTCAGCGCGATTGGTTCAGCTTCGGCCGCACCCACTTGTCCGTTGACGCCTATCGCGGCAACGATATGTCAGCCTCTGGCGACAAGTCTGTCAGCTACGGTATCGAGGCGGTGCAGAAGATCGACAACGCCAATGTGGACCTGTTTTTCAGCTATCACCAACATGGGTACGACGTGACCACAGGCACAACCTATAATGACATCGACGCCTATATGGTGGGTGCGCGCTGGAGCTTCTGATCCTGAAGGACTATATATGAGCGATGAGAAAGGCGGCCGTTTTGGCCGCCTTTTTTACGTGCGGGTCCTGAGGCAAGTACTGTTTTGGCACTGCGGATTTTTGCTACAGGGCAAATCGTGTTACGGTGTGGGCAGGAGTACGCGGCAAGGCGCAATTTTGCTTTTGGCCAACATGCTTCGGATAGAATTTTGCGCGGATTGGGCCGTGTGCAATTGATTGCTGGGACGGCCATTTGGTTGGTCCGGCGTGCGCCGTTGGGCGCAATATGACTTCTGATGTGCATATTTGACGGCTTGGACCGTTGGTGAGGGAGTGTTTGAGATGAAAAGTGTTTTTTTAAGCAAAGGTGCCGTGGTTCTGAGTTTGGGGCTTGCTGGCGGTGTCGCGGCCACTGGCGCCGCTGCTCAAGAGAACAACGCGCGGTTCTACGGGTTTTTCAACCTGATCGGAACAAGTACGGACGACGGTTTTCAGACCAACACCAAATTGGTTGATAACTCCAATGCGCCAAGCCGGATTGGGCTATGGTGGGAAAACCCCGTAGGCGCGGGCACGTTGAAGTTCAATTTCGAAACCGCAATGGGGCTGCGCGGGTCGTCGTCGCTGAGCATGACCAATCAGGACCCGGATTTTGTGAATTACTCCCGCACCAGCTTGCGGAAAGTTGATTTCAGTTGGGGCGGCGACTTTGGCACGATTTATGCAGGTCAGGGCAGTATGGCCGCCGATGGGATGACGGGGGCGGATGATTCCGGAACCGGGTATATTTCGACATCCGCTGTGGCCGATGTGTCGGGCGGGTATACGTTTCGGATGACAGGATCAGGGACGCCAGGGCCGACGGTTGGCGCGGTGTTTAGCGATTTTGACGGCGGGCGATTGGGGCGTATCCGCTATGATTCACCAACGTTTGGACCGGGATTTTCGGTCGGGGCCTCGGTGGGGGAGAACATCCTCGTTTCGGGCAATGATGATATCAACTACGATCTGGCACTGCGTTTTTCTCAAGACAATGGCGCCATGAAATATGACGCACGTTTGGGCGGGCTGTGGGTTGATGGGCGCAATGGCAATGCAGATAACTCTGCTGTGGTGGGATCATTCAGTGTTTTGAACGTGTCCACTGGGTTGAATGGCAAGATCGGCGCGGGGTGGCGCGATAACAGCGGGCTGGGCAGCAATTATGTCTATACCAAGCTGGGTGTGCGCAGAGATTGGTGGCAGGCAGGCGAAACCCGGCTCTCGGCGGATTTCTTCTGGGGCAATGACAGTGTTCTGGCTGGGGATGACGGATTTACCTGGGGCCTTCAGGCGACGCAGGTGATCGAAAATGCCAACGCAGAACTCTATCTTGCTTATCGTCAGCACAGTTATGACCAGCCAGGTGCAAGTTTTGAGGATGTTGGTGCCTGGGCCTTTGGTGGGCGTTGGTTCTGGTAACCTTGGCAGGTTGCTTTGTGGGCAAAGGATTGGAGGTGCCGTCACATCCCGCTCATGCTTGCACTTTTGGAGCGTTTGCCCTTGCACCGGGGCGCGGGGGGCACTAGAAGAGCACAAATTTTTCTGGATTGCGCGCGGGCTGTCATGTGCCGCGCGCCGCTACTTATGGGGACTCCTGATGCAGGTTACCGAGACGCTGAACGAAGGTCTGAAACGCGGCTATTCCATCACAGTGGAAGCTGCTGAGCTGACCGCGACTGTGAACGAAAAGCTGAAAGAAGCGCAGCCGGAAATCGAAATGAAAGGTTTCCGCAAAGGCAAAGTGCCGATGCCACTTCTGAAAAAGCAGTTTGGCGAGCGTCTGTTGGGCGAAGCCATGCAGGAAACCATCGACGGTGCGATGAACAAGCACTTTGAAGAGTCCGGTGACCGCCCAGCGATGCAGCCAAAAGTCGAAATGAAAGACGGCGAAAACTGGAAAGAAGGCGACGACGTTGAAGTCGAGATGTCTTATGAAGCTCTGCCAGAGATTCCAGAAGTTGACCTGAAAAGCATCAAACTGGAAAAAATGGTTGTGAAAGCAGCCGAAGCGGATGTGGACGAAGCGTTGGCCAACCTGGCCGAAACAGCGCAGGACTTCAAAGCCCGCAAAAAAGGCTCCAAAGCTAAAGACGGCGACCAGGTTGTGATGGACTTCGTGGGCCGCATCGACGGCGAAGCCTTTGACGGCGGTGCCGGCGAAGAGTTCCCACTGGTGTTGGGCTCGGGTCAGTTCATCCCTGGCTTTGAAGAGCAGCTGGTTGGCGTGAAAGCCGAAGAAGAAAAAGACGTGACCGTAAACTTCCCAGAAGAGTACGGCGCTGAAAACCTGGCTGGCAAAGAAGCTGTGTTCTCTTGCGTCATCAAAGAAGTGAAAGAGCCGGTTGCCGCGGAAATCAACGACGAGCTGGCCACCAAGTTTGGTGCCGAAGACCTGGCTGGTCTGAAAACTCAGGTGACTGAGCGTTTGGAAGCTGAATACGCTGGTGCGGCACGTGCCGTAACCAAGCGTGGCCTGCTGGACGCGCTGGACAAGCTGGTCTCCTTCGATCTGCCACCATCCCTGGTGGAAGCGGAAGCTGGCCAGATTGCACACCAGCTGTGGCACGAAGAAAACCCTGAGGTGGAAGGCCACGACCACCCAGAAATCGAACCAACAGATGAGCACAATGCACTGGCCGAGCGCCGCGTGCGTTTGGGCCTGCTGCTGGCAGAGCTGGGTCAGAAAGCCGAGGTTGAAGTGACCGACGCAGAGATGACCCAAGCGATCATGAACCAGGCACGTCAGTACCCGGGTCAAGAGCGTCAGTTCTTTGAGTTTGTTCAGCAGAACCAGCAGATGCAGCAGCAGATGCGTGCGCCAATCTTTGAAGACAAAGTTGTCGACTATGTTTTTGAACTGGCTGAGATGACAGATAAAGAGGTCTCCAAAGACGACCTGCAAAAAGCCGTAGAGGCACTGGACGACGAATAAGTCCAACCCCCGTTAACGGGACAGTGAGAGGCCGCTCCAGATTGGGGCGGCCTTTTTTGTTGTGCGAAGTGACGGGGCGACAGAGTTGACGTTGCAGTGGTGTAGGGATTGCATATCCTTAAGAGGAGGAGAGCATCTATGGGTTACACTACATTCGACAAAGCTGGATATGACGCGTTCAAAGCCAATGACCGCGACGGGGTGGTGCATATGCTGAACCTGGTTAAGCTGCGCGCGCAGGCGGAGTACGCGGATGGACGCGTGGCAACCGGGGCGGAGGCTTATGCGGCTTATGGGCGCGAGAGCGCGGCAACCTTTGCCAAACTGGGCGGCAAGATCATCTGGCGCGGCGACATGGAGCAGATGCTGATAGGGCCCGAGAAACACTGGGATCTGTGTTTTATTGCCGAATATCCCAGCGTGGAAGCCTTCACCTCGATGCATAAGTATCCGGAATACCGCGCGGCGGTGGAGCATCGCCAGGCAGCTGTGGAAGACAGCCGGTTGATCCGGATGGCGCCTAAAGATTTGGGCGGGAATTTTGGCGCATAAAAAAGCCCCGGCGATTGGCCGGGGCTTTTTGTTTTATGTGTTATGGGGTCAGTGTCCTGACAGCACTAGCGTATTGACGGGAAGCAGCAACGCCTGAAGGCGCAGGATGGCCGCATGGGCGATACCAACCGCGTCAACCGCGTGTAGGGCGATCCACTGCATTGTTCCAAGGTCCGGATCGTCGAGGCGATCGTGGTTGTTGGTGTAGAGATTGGCGATACATTTGCTGCCCGGAGGAATATGCGCGGTGGTGTTGGGGTACAATGGTTCCAGTGCCACGGTGACCGTGCCAGGTTTGGCGTACTCCTGAATATCGACAAGGCGATCAGTTGGCCGGAATTGACCGGCTGGGATCACGTCTTGCACAAGAACAACGACCATAGGCACAATCCGCATGGGAGAAGAAAGGCAGGTGATTTCGGCAAGCATGCCTTCGTGAATGACCTGGCGGTTGATCTGAGCAAAGCCCGCCTGGAACCGGTTCAACCCCGACCCCTTGGGGATCAGGATACCTGCCGGGCGCAGAAGCGGATTCACATAGTCGCCAACCTGCAGTCCAAATTGCTGAATTTGCCCATCGACCCCAGCCACAACTGTAAGCTTGTCGATTTCGGTCACTGCCTGATAGAGAGACGCTTCTGCGCTGGCTTTTTGAGCCGGGTATTGGGTGTTGATACGCGTTTCAACAGCATGCTGATTGGAGAGGGCGGCTTCGAGGGCACCTTCTCGTTCGGCAACGGTGTTTTCCAACCGCTCCACTTCGCGTGCGGTCACCGCAGGGGAATTCTGTTTGAACAAAGTGACCTTGCGCCGTTGTTCATCCAAGGATTGTTCCAGAGCGGCTTCAGCTTGATCCACAACGGCTTCGGCTGAATCTAACTCCGACTGAGACACCGCAATCAGGGCATCAATTTCAGCGATGCGCGCGCGGGCCGTTGCGGCTGCGGCCTCTTGGCTGGCTCCATCGAGGCGGAAAATGGGGTCGCCGCGTTCCAAATATTGCTCGTTCTTGATGTAGACTTCCGCTACGCGGCCGCCCCCCTCTGAGACAACTGTAACCGTGCGGAAGTAGGACACCACATTGGTGGTGGAGGGGTGGAAATAGAACACCACGGTGATCAGGCTCAGCGTCAAGAGAAGGCAAGTGGTCAGCCCCCAGCGCAGCTCGTACCACAGGGTGTAGATTGTGATTTCCTGGCCCCAGCGTTTGCCTTGGCGAAATCGGCGGTAGAGCCAATCAGGCAAGATCGTGATCATCGAGCAGAACAGAAATTCCAGCATGGATCAGCCCTCCTTTTCGGCAGGTGGCATCGGGGTGGCGACGTCCTGCACTGGTTGAGCGCTTTTCTGGCCACTTATGTTCTCCAGAGCACTTGCAATGCGGCGCAGCGGCTCAAGTAAATCAGGCAGGTTGATACCTGCCAAAAGAAGGGCAAGAATCCAGAACAGATTGTTGTGTGTGAAGAGCGCCAGAAGGGCCAGAACGCTGACGATTTGCATTTGCGCCGCGCCAACCCCATGTGCCATTTGCTCGGGCAAGGCATGTAAACGCAAATAGAGAATGCCGAGGCCGACAAACAAGGCAACGACAAAAAATGCCATGGCGGTCATAAACGGATCGCCTGTGGCCGGATCGGGCATCCATCCCGGAATGAAATGTGGGGCCATCGGATGCAATTCGGCGGCTGCGTTATTCGCCACGGCAACACTCCTCAAATTAGGTTAACCTATTGGGAAAGCGTAAACGGTGGCGCACCTTCTGCCAAGCTTGCTATGGACGTAAACCGGTTTCTTTCAACAATCCCGCACGCTTGGCTTCTGGATAGTAGCCTTTGGCATAGAGGAACACGGAGCGGTCGTAGTTGCCTTTGGCGACCATGTAAGCGCCGCGCAGGTATTTTACGGCGTAGGTGAGGTTGGTTTCCGCATCCAACAGGCCTTGGCGGCCGCCTTTGTAGCCCATGCCGCGGGCTGTGGGCAGTTGGATCTGCATTAAGCCGATGTTGGGGCCGTTCACAGCCCACGGGCGGTGAGTGCTTTCGCGGATGATCACACGGTGCACCAGATCGCGCGGCACCTCGTAATGATCAGCCCATTTGTCGATCAGGGCCCGCAGCTCTGGTGTTTCATTGGGATAGAGCGGAGGATCGAAGGGAGATGCATCAGGCTCCGATCCGGCACAGGCAGCGATCGGGAGGCTGGCGAATATAAGAAGTGCGGTGCGGCGAGGCATCAACTGGGTCATGGCGCGTCCTGAATACTGTTTGGCGACAGTATGGCGGATGCGATCCAGAAAGAAAGCGCGTGATAGGTGATGCGCGGTATCTTGCGGATTACGTAAAGAAAAAGCCGCGCCCAGGTGCACCCGGGCGCGGCTCTGCGAATTCTTCGCTGTGAAGTGCTTACTGCTCTTCGGCAGGCGCTTCTTCAGCTTCGGCAGCAGCCGGAGCGAAATCGTCGTCGTCAGACGCTGCAGCACCGATATCGTCGAACAGTTCAGCGATTTCGAATTCTGCTTCAGCTTCTGCTTCCGCGGCCAGTTCCTGAATGGATTTGCCGGAGGCCTGAAGCTCAGCTTCTTCCTCAGAGCGTGCCACGTTCAGATCGATGGTCACGTCGACCTCTGGGTGCAGCAGTACGTGTACTGAGTGCAGGCCCAGGTCTTTGATCGGCTTGGCCAGAACAACCTGTTTCTTGTCAACGGTGAAACCAGCTTCGGTGGCGGCATCAGCGGCGTCACGTGGGGTGACGGAGCCGTACAGGGCACCAGCGTCAGACGCGGAGCGAATCACAATGAACTGCTGTCCATCGAGTTTCTCTGCCATCGCTTCGGCTTCTTTTTTGGTTTCCAGGTTGTTCGCTTCGAGTTGCGCTTTTTGCGCTTCGAAGGAGGCGATGTTCGCTTTGGAGGCGGTCAGCGCTTTGCCTTGGGGAAGAAGGAAGTTACGAGCAAAGCCCGGCTTCACGTCAACAACTTCACCCATTTGGCCCAGCTTGGCCACACGTTCCAGAAGGATAACTTGCATGTCAGTATCTCCTTACTTCACGGCGTATGGAAGCAGAGCGAGGAAGCGCGCGCGTTTGATTGCACGGGCCAGCTCACGCTGTTTCTTTGCGGACACGGCTGTGATGCGGGACGGCACGATCTTGCCACGCTCAGAGATGTAGCGCTGCAGCAGCTTTGTGTCTTTATAATCGATCTTCGGCGCATTCTCACCCGAGAAAGGGCAGACTTTGCGACGGCGGAAAAATGGTTTTGCAGCCATAACTTATTGTCCTTTCCTAAGTGATTAGTTGCGGCGTTCGCGACGGTTGTCACGCTCGTCACGTTTCTGCATCTGGATGGACGGACCTTCAGGGTGTGTGTCAACCTTGATGGTCAGAACGCGCATCACGTCGTCATGCAGGCGCATCAGGCGTTCCATTTCCTGAACCGCAGCGGTTGGCGCGTCGGTCTTCAGGAAGGCGTAGTGGCCTTTGCGGTTCTTGTTGATCTTGTAGGCCATGGTTTTCACGCCCCAGTACTCGGACTCAACAACGGACCCGCCGTTGTCAGCCACAACAGTGCTGAAGTGTTCCACGAGGCTTTCGGCTTGCGCATTGGACAGGTCCTGGCGCGAGATGAAAACATGCTCATACAGTGGCATGTGCTCTCCATTCAAAGTATAGGCGCATTTCAAAGAGCGGGGCTTCTCAGTCCTTTTGCCCCCACCCACGAGAGACTGCGCGGTTCAAGCTTTTGCAAAAGGATGGCGCTGTATAGCCGAATTTGGGGGGAGCACAAGCCTTGTCTGTAAGGTTAACCAAGGTTTTCGCTCGCATTGATGTGTGACGTGGATTTGCCTTCTCGACAAGGCAAATGGGCACGAGGTTAACGTTAATCCGCCGCATTCCTGCCTGATTTCAAACCGATGGTCTGAGCAACCGGCGGAGAACCCGTTGGAATATCGGCCTGATGCGGCCAAAGGGAGACTGGGACAATGGTGGCGCTGACCAATTTTGCGGGTGAAACACACTCTTGCGTGACGCGGGTTGAGGGCAAACGTGCGTCCTTGTCGGTGCGTGCTTCCTCCATGGTGTTTGGGGTTGCGTTTATTCTTGCGGGGGTTGGGCTGTGGTTGATGCCCGGAATGGATCTGACGCCGATGATCCTGCTGGCCAAGATGGGGGTGTCGATCCTTTTGGTGACGGGTGGTGTGGGCATGACCCAAATTGCAACTGATAAACCCCGCAAAGAACTGCACTTTGACGAGCGCAACGAACAGTTGTTGGTGTATGAAGGTTTGCCACGCGGGCGCACACACGTACTGCAGGCGGTCAACTACGAAGACATCGGCCGTGTGGACGTGAGCGATACGGCGCTTGAGGTGATGGACGAGGCGGGAGAAATCATAGTTGCGCTGCCCATTGACGGCAACCACGCACGTCTTGACGCTATTGCACAGCTGCGTAGCCAGTCAATTTTACCAAGCTGAGCAAAAACTTGCGCAGCTGATACGGAAGGTCGCCAATGGGCGGCCTTTTTTGTGTGAGATCACGTAATTGTTCACGGATGCACAGAATATGTGGGTTTACTGCGAATTGCTGCACAGCGTTGAATGGGCACATTGGTTCTATCAGAAATTAAACATGTCTTCAGGAGACACCCAATGAAACGCACCCTTCTTGCCGCTGGTTTGGCATTTGCCGCTGCTTCCGCCACGACCGCTGTTGCGGCGCCAGAAAAATACATGCTGGACGCCAGCCACAGCCAGATCCTGTTTTCCTACAACCACCTGGGTTACTCCACGACCTGGGGTTTGTTCTCTGGCTTTGAGGGCGAAATCATGTTTGACCAGGAAGACCCAGCCAACAGCTCTGTTTCTGTGTCCATGCCGGTGAAATCCATGTGGACCGGTTGGGAAAAGCGCGATGCGCACCTGATGAGCCCGGATTTCTTTGACGCCGCTGATGATGAAATGGTGAGCTTTACCTCCACCAGCATTGAAGTGACCGGTGAATCCACCGCCAACATCACCGGCGATCTGACTATCAACGGTGTGACCAAATCGGTTGTGTTGGACGCGCAGCTGAACACGTCGGGTGAGCACCCAATGGCGAAGAAGCCTTGGGCTGGTTTCAATGCCACCACCACACTGAAGCGCACCGAGTTTGATGTGGGCAATTTTGCGCCGTATGTAGGCGACGATGTGACCGTGCAGATTTCTGTTGAAGCGATGAAGGCTGAGTAAGCCTAACGCCCATCACTCACGGAGAAGGGTCGCCCGGTTGGGCGGCCCTTTTTTTGTGACCGAGGTTCAATTCTCGCTGTTGTGAGCGCCTTGTTTAAGGGCACCAAACAAATTAGCTTTCTAGGCAGCCGTTCCGAAGGTTTGGCATTTTTCATGTGCTGGAGAGGTTGTTTTGGCAGATACCATTTTTGTCGTGGCTTTCGCCTACGGAAGCATCGGCCTGTGTGCAACGATCATTTTTTTCTGAAATTCATGGCGTCTTTTTTGAGACTTATCACCACAACTAACAAAAGTCTGCGACGCGCTCCTGGCGAGTATTTTGTGACAGGTGGTCTGTTGCCAATGTGGCGCGTCATTAGCGAAGAGCGTAATGCACATGCCAACCGAACTTTGCTCAAGAACTTTCTTTATACGGTCTTGGCATTTGGTGTGACGATGGCGCCGTTCTTTGCGCTTAAGGAATTCATGCAGTAGAAACGCCTCGAGGCGGCTGATCAACGCCGCCTCAATCAACTAAGGACAGGGGCTATTCGCCTCTCGTCGCATTCAGCGACACATTCACATCCACGCCAAACCCCAGCGAACTTTCATCGGTCATGTCGTCGCCAACGTGGAAGACGCGGCGGTCAAGAGAAACGGTGCCTGACATGTCAGCCGTGTCGCCTTCAAGTGCCAGTATGAAAGGTAGGTCGATGGGCACGGCATGGCCGTTTATGGTGAGTGTGCCTTTGGCAAGATAACCGGACTCGGCGGGTAACAGATCCGCCACAAAAGTGGCCGTGGGGAAGGCGGTGGCGTTGAGGTAGTCGGCACCAAGGGCTTGGTCGGTTACAGACCCCAGCGTCAGGGACCCAATCGCGATGGTCACGGTAACGGTGCCGTGTTTTCCGTCTGTTGGTTCCTCTGAGAAGGCGATCTCTGCGGTCCAGTCGGCAAAGGTGCCAGTGACCTCCGCGCCAAACTGTTGCACGGCGATGTCCAGCGTGCCGGATTGCACCTGCCATTCGGAGGAGACTTCAGCGAGCGCGGCGGTTTCTGCGCGTTCTTCGGAGGCAAAGAGCCCAGCGTTGGCGCCAATCACAAGGGCGACAGCCCAGACGGCCAGAGCTGTTAAGGCTGGGCGCAGGTGGCCAGGTTGGTCAGCTGGAGGTTCGGGGAGATCGGTTTGACCGGGCAACATGCGTTGCAGGGTTTTGTCGCGGTCAATGACGAAGTGTTTGAGCGCGCCGCCGATGTGCGCCAGAAGGGTCAGGACCAGAACAATCATAAACAGGAAGTGCGCACCGCCAAGGATGGCTGCGATGGTTGGATCTTTGGGCACAAAGAACAGGGACTGGCCAAAAGGCCACCAGATTGGCGCAAAACCTGTTGTGGCGGCGTGATGCATCCAGCCGGTGAGCGGGACAAGCACCATAGAGCCATAGAGCACCCAATGGGCGGTTTCGGCGGCCCAAGCTTCCAGTCCGTGATCGCCGTTGAGCAGTTTGGGTCGCGGCTGAGTGAAGGCCCAGAGGATACGCAGAAGTGCGGTGAAAAAGGCGGTGAGGCCCACGGTTTTATGTACAGAGAAGAGCGTGGCTTTGAACGCCAGTTGGGCGCTGTCCTCATAAGGGGCGCGGTAGGCAATGAAGCCCAGTATCAGCGCCGATAGGATCAACAGGGCGGTGAGCCAGTGGAAGGTCTTGGCGACGGAGCCATAGCGAAGGGCTGTATTGCTGCGGGGCATAGGAAACCTCTTGAAAGTGTTGAGAAGACATTGGGGTTTGTGGGGGGGCAAGGCAACTGGCTGAGGTGCACTCCCATTGTGCAGTGATGCGCAGGTCAGTGAATTTTGGGCGGATGTCTGCGCGTTGATGGGGTATAGGTGCGAAGGGGTCTGTATGTCTATTGACGTTGCGTGCGGGGGCTGTGCGCGTTATTCCGGGCGAAAGAAAAGATAGGGGAGCCGATCATGAGGCGTGCATTTGTATTTCCGGGACAGGGTGCTCAGACCATTGGTATGGGCAAGGCATTGGCCGACGCTTATCCAGAGGCCAAAGCGGTTTTTGATGAAGTTGACGCTGCTCTGGGGGAAAAACTCAGCACGTTGATTTGGGAAGGTGACCAGGAAGAGTTGACCCTGACGCGCAATGCGCAGCCCGCGCTGATGACAACGTCGCTGGCAGCAATGAAAGCACTGGAAGCGGAAGGCGTGACCATTGAGGCCGCAGCCTGCGTCGCCGGGCATTCGCTTGGCGAATACTCTGCACTGGCGGCGGCTGGGGCACTGAGTATTGCGGATGCGGCGCGCTTACTGCGCACCCGTGGCGAAGCGATGCAGGCAGCGGTGCCTGTGGGCGTCGGTGCGATGGCGGCCATTCTGGGCCTGGATTTTGCTGCCGTGCAAGAGGTTGCCGAAGAGGCAGCACAGGGCGACGTCTGTCAGGCCGCCAACGACAATGACCCAACCCAGGTTGTGGTGTCCGGTCACAAAGCGGCTGTGGAACGGGCGGCGGAGATTGCCAAAGCCAAAGGCGCTCGCCGTGCCGTGATGTTGCCGGTGAGTGCGCCTTTCCACTGTGCGTTGATGCAGCCTGCAGCTGATGTCATGGAAACTGCCCTGGCGGGGGTGGACATCGCCAAGCCGGCGGTACCGGTTGTGGCCAATGTCATCGCTGAGGGACTGAATGACCCAAGCGAAATCCGCAAGCTTTTGGTGGCGCAGGTGACCGGGTCGGTGCGTTGGCGCGAATCGGTGCTGCACATGGGCACGCATGACATTACGGAATTCTGGGAAATTGGTGCGGGTAAGGCGTTGTCCGGCATGATCCGCAAGATTGATCGTGGAAACGCGGTGCGGGCCGTTGGTACGCCAGAGGATGTGAAGGCGGCGGTGGAGAGCATGTCTTGAACCGACGCTTTGTTGCAGTTTGCGGTGTCGCGGCCCTTGGTGTGGCGGCGCTTGCGGGCTGTGTGCAATTGGAGGTGGCGTATCTCAATGCCACCGACACCATTGAGTTTGAAGCGGACGGCGGCGATCTGTTGGTGAATGGCACGCTCAACAGCCGCAGTCTGGTGGCGTTTGAGCAGGCCATTTCCGAAAATCCAAATGTGACACGTTTGGTGTTGTTGGAAATTCCGGGTTCAGTTGATGATGAGGTCAATCTGAAATTGGGCCATCGCGTGCGGGACTTGGGGTTGGATACCCATGTGACGGCGGAGAGTGAGATTCATTCCGGTGGATCGGATCTGTTTTTGGCTGGTGTGGAGCGCAGCATGGAAGACGGTGCGATCATCGGCGTTCATAGCTGGGCTGTCGGAAATCTGCAGGGGCGTGATCTGCCTAAAACGGATCCGGAGCATGAAGCTTATGTGAGTTACACCAAGCGGATGCTGGGTAGCGATGCGTTTTATTGGTTCACGCTTGAGGCGGCGCCGGTGCAGGAAACCCATGTGATGACCGCCGCTGAAATTGAAAAATACGGGCTTTTGACGCAGCCTGTTGTGAAAAACTGAGAGAGACAAATATGTTTGATCTGACTGGAAAAACCGCACTGGTCACCGGTGCATCGGGTGGCATTGGCGGCGCGATTGCCAAAGCTCTGCATGCTGCGGGCGCAACTGTGGGCCTGTCTGGCACACGTGTTGAGCCGCTTGAGGCATTGGCGGCCGAATTGGGCGAACGCGCGCATGTGTTGCCGTGTAACCTGAGCGACGGTGAAGCGGTGGATGCGCTGCCAAAGCAAGCCATTGCCGCTATGGGGAGCGTCGACATTCTGGTGAACAACGCCGGTATCACGCGGGACCAGATTTTCATGCGCATGAGCGACGACGAGTGGCAGAGCGTCATTGACGTGAACCTGACCAGCGCGATGCGCTTGTGTCGTGGTGTGATGCGTCCAATGATGAAATCCCGTTGGGGCCGGATCATCAATGTAAGCTCGATTGTTGGCGCAACCGGCAACCCTGGTCAGGTAAACTATGCCGCCTCCAAGGCGGGTCTGGTCGGGATGACCAAATCGATCGCTTATGAAGTGGCGAGCCGTGGCATCACCGCTAACGCAGTTGCGCCTGGTTTCATTGCCACAGCGATGACTGACAAGCTGAACGATGATCAGAAAGAGACCATCAATAAGCAGATTCCAGCAGCGCGCATGGGCTCTTCTGAAGAGATCGCAGCAGCGGTTCTGTATCTGGCCAGCCCGGAAGCGGGTTATGTGACCGGTTCCACCTTGCATGTGAACGGTGGCATGGCCATGTTGTAAGCCATCGCGGCGTCCCATGGGGCGCCGCAATTGTTGCCGGTGAAAGCGTTTGCGTTGTGAAGCGGATGTGTTATAGGCGGCGAGTATTTTCCGGGTGCCTTGAGGGGTGGACGGAGACCTTCCGGTGTAGCCGGAGCAAAACCGTCCCATTGTGGGGCACAAATCGAACCTGCCCGCGCGGGCAGGAATTCAAACGGGCCAATTCGCCCAATACGAATGAGGAATTGACATGAGCGACGTCGCAGACCGCGTAAAAAAGATCGTTGTAGAGCACCTGGGTGTGGAAGAAGACAAAGTTGTTGAAGCAGCTTCCTTCATTGACGATCTGGGCGCAGACAGCCTCGACACCGTGGAACTGGTTATGGCTTTTGAAGAAGAGTTCGGCATCGAGATCCCGGACGATGCAGCCGAAACCATCCAGACCTTCGGCGACGCCGTCAAGTTCATCTCCGAAGCTTCCTAAGCCGGAGATCCTGCAATTTGCAGGTGAGTGAGGATACGAAACGTCCGTCTCTTTGGTGAGGCGGGCGTTTTGCTTTGGCGGGGCGGGAGGCTGCCGCTGAGAAAGGGCCCAAAACTGAGCGCAGATGCGCGTAACGGGCCGAAGTGTGGGTTGGCCGCTCTTGCCCCTTGGGGGTGAAGCGGGGTATGAACCCGCAAAAGACTTCTGAGGAAGGGCATAGAAAATGCGTCGTGTTGTTGTCACCGGGCTTGGGCTCGTTACTCCTTTGGCTTCCGGTGTGGAGGAAAGCTGGTCTCGTATTCTGGACGGTCAGTCCGGCGCGGGCACAATCACCCGGTTTAATCCCGAGCGTGTGACCACCAAATATGCGTGCGAAGTGCCGTATGGCGATGGCACCGATGGCACCTTCAATCCAGATGACTGGATGCTGCCAAAAGAGCGCCGCAAGGTTGATGACTTTATCCTTTACGGTGCCGCAGCTTCGCAAATGGCCGTGGAAGACAGTGGCTGGATGCCCGAAGACACCGAGTCTCTTGAGCGTACCGGTGTGATGATCGGCTCCGGCATTGGCGGTTTGCAATCGATTGAACAGACCACACTGTTGATGGCGGAAAAAGGCCCGCGTCGTGTGTCTCCTTTCTTTATTCCCGGCGCGCTGATCAACCTGATTTCAGGTCAGGTGAGCATCAAATACGGTTTTAAAGGCCCTAACCACTCGGTTGTGACCGCCTGTTCCACCGGTGCGCACGCGATTGGTGATGCGGCCCGTTTGATTGCGTCCGATGATGCAGATGTCATGGTTGCCGGTGGCGGTGAAGCGGCGATTTGCGAGATTGGCATTGCAGGCTTTAATGCCTGTAAGGCGTTGTCGACAGGGTGTGCAGATGACCCAACCAAAGCCAGCCGTCCGTATGATGCGGACCGTGACGGTTTTGTTATGGGCGAGGGCGCCGGCATTGTGGTGCTGGAAGAGTACGAGCATGCGAAAGCGCGTGGCGCGAAGATCTACGCCGAAGTGCTGGGTTACGGCCTGTCCGGCGATGCCTATCACATCACCGCGCCGTCCGAGACTGGTGAGGGTGGCGAGCGCTCTATGCGGGCTGCGCTGAAAAAGGCGGGTCTTGAGCCAAAAGACATCGACTACATCAACGCGCACGGCACCTCGACGATGGCGGACACCATCGAGTTGGGCGCAGTGGAGCGGATGTTGGGCGAGCACGCCAGCAAAGTGACCATGTCTTCGACCAAGTCGATGACCGGTCACCTGTTAGGCGCGGCGGGTGCAATTGAAGCGATCTTCTCGATCCTCGCGATCCGTGATCAAGTCGCACCACCCACGATCAACCTCGACAACCAGGCGGTGGAAACGCAACTTGATCTGGCGCCAAACAAGAAAGTTGAGCGCGAAATCAATGTGGCCCTGTCCAACAGCTTTGGCTTTGGTGGCACCAACGCGTCTGTGATCTTCGGAAAGGTTGATTAATGTGGCGTGCAGTTGCGTCTAACGCACTTACTCTACTGATTGTGGCGCTCTTCCTATTGGGGGGCGTCATCCTTTTTGGACAATCAACCTATCGCGCCGAAGGGCCTTTGAACGAGCCTGTTTGCGTGCGGGTCCAGTCTGGTTCAAACATGAGCCGCGTGTCGCAATACCTTGAAGACAAAGAGGCAATTGCCAGCGGCATCTTGTTCCGTTTGGGCGCAGATTACGCGGACAAAGCCGACAAGTTAAAGGCGGGTGCGTTCCTTGTGCCAGCCGGGGCGTCGATGGAAGAGATTGTCGACATCGTCACGCGCGGCGGCGCAAGCACCTGCGGTACTGAGGTGGTGTACCGCATTGGTGTGACGCGCAAAACCGTGCAGGTGCGCGAGCTTGATCCGGCAACCGGCCGATTTGTTGAAGTGGCGGCGTTTAATCCAGCGGAAGACGAAACACCGGCGGATTATACCCGTGTGCGGGGAGAGGCTGACACACGTTATCGCATTGCGGTGGCTGAGGGTGTGACCAGCTGGCAAGTGATGGACACGCTGAATAGCATTGAGTTGTTGAAAGGTGAGATAGAGCGGCCTGAGGAGGGCAGCCTCGCGCCGGATAGCTACGAGGTGCGGGTTGGAGATACACGGCAAAGCGTGCTTGACCGGATGACGGATGCGCAGGAGATTCTTGTGGCGGCTGCTTGGGAAAGCCGGTCCACAGATGTACCACTGCTGTCGCCCTACGAATTGTTGATCCTTGCCTCGATCATCGAGAAAGAGACCGGCGTGGCAGAAGAGCGGCGCCAGGTGGCCAGCGTGTTCACCAATCGTTTGAACCAAGGCATGCGCCTGCAAACGGACCCAACGGTGATCTACGGTGTGACCGAAGGCGTCGGCGTGCTGGGGCGTGGTTTGCGTCAAAGTGAGTTGCGGCGCGAAACTCCGTGGAACACCTATGTGATCGAAGGGCTGCCACCAACGCCCATTGCCAATCCAGGTCGTGCAAGCCTGGAGGCGGCGGCCAACCCGGATACAACGCCCTATATCTTCTTTGTGGCGGATGGCACAGGCGGTCACGCGTTTGCCGAAACCCTTGCCGAGCATAACCAGAATGTTGCGGCATGGCGTAAGATTGAGGCGGAACGCGCCAATCAGTAAGCAAATGTTTGATTGAGTCACAAAACGCGGCGCTTTTTGAGCGCCGCGTTTTTGTTTGCGTTGGTGTTTGTTGGCCCACAAAGCCCTAGTCGGGCAGAACCTCAGTGAGGATTGTGGACGGCAATTGAAACGTTGATCTGGTGCCATCAGAAGCTGGGCCTGCCTGAACCGTGCCGAAGAAACACGCAGCGGCAAGTGACAGTCTAATGGACCAAGATGGCGTCGTTTTGGCAGAAACACGCATCTAAGTTCCCCTTATATAGTCCAACTTTACCCCACCACATAAAGGTTTAGGTTTTGATAAGGGCACAAATTGGGCGGTAGAGATCCGATTTGGAAACACTGCGTTTCGGTGTGGTGCAACATCAGAGGTCTTACGGTTAACATATTGAAAACTATGTTAATATTGATGTTTTTGACAGAATTGTGTTAGATGCCCTTGGCTAAACCCACACGTTGGACGGGTAGTGCGACCGGCGGGTAGAAGACCTGTCGCGTGGGGTTTGTGCGGAGGGACAACTGCGCATGAGAGGCTAAGAGCAGCAATGACACAACATTTCACGCCTTCGGGTGGACGCGCACTGGATCGGGAACTGGACACGTTGCAGATGATGTTGCGACAGGTGACTGGCGAGTTGGAGCAATTGAGGTTTGCGCTGCAAAGCGATGGGCCCAAAGCAACAAAGGCCGGAGGTCGGGTTTTGGCACAGGTGCGGCAGTGCACACGACTGGCTCTTATGATGGAGAGAGACATTGACCAGCGCAACACAAACAACAGGGAACCGGGGCATGCCCCGCTTGATCTCGATGCCGCGCGATCTGCGATCGGGCGCCGCTTGGATCGCCTCCGAGCCGCACGCGGTACAGACTGAGTTTTTGGACAGCCTGACGGAAGGGGAGCTCTTGGCGCTCCCCTTTTTGTTTGAGTTTTGGGCGTTGCCACATCAATTGCCTCCGGAGCGCGACTGGAAGACTTGGGTCATCTTGGGAGGCCGTGGCGCCGGAAAGACGCGCGCGGGGGCTGAATGGGTGCGCCGTGTTGTTGAGGGAGCAAAACCGCTGGATGCGGGCCGCGTGCGGCGGGTGGCTTTGGTGGGAGAAACCATCGACCAGGTGCGTGAGGTGATGATTTTTGGAGAGAGCGGATTGATTGCCTGCGCGCCGCCGGATCGGCGGCCTGTTTGGGAAGCGGGGCGGCGGCGACTGGTCTGGCCCAATGGGGCGATGGCACAGGCGTTTTCAGCGCATGATCCGGAGAGTTTGCGCGGGCCGCAGTTTGATGCGGCTTGGGTTGATGAACTGGCAAAGTGGCGCAATGGCCAAGAAACATGGGACATGTTGCAATTTGCGCTGCGGCTTGGCGACAACCCCCAACAGGTGGTGACCACAACACCGCGTAATGTGGGGGTGCTGAAGGCACTCTTGAAGGTGGACAGTACAGTGCAAACCTCTGCGCCTACTCAGGCCAATCGCGCCAATCTTGCAGAGAGTTTTTTGGCCGAAGTGGAAGCAAGATATGCCGGCACGCGGCTTGGGCGGCAAGAGTTGGAAGGCGTGTTGCTGGAAGATGCGGAAGGGGCGCTTTGGACGCGGGCACAGCTCGACGGATTGCGATGTGGTGATTTGCTGGAATTGGATCGGATAGTGGTGGCGGTGGACCCACCGGTTACGGGCCATGCGAGCAGCGATGAATGCGGGATCGTGGTGGTTGGAGCGGTCACCAAAGGACCCGTGCAAGAGTGGTGCGCCTATGTGCTGGATGACGCAAGTGTGCGGGCCGCCACGCCAGACGGGTGGGCGCGTGTAGCGCTCACAGCGATGGAGAGTTGGGGTGCGGATCGTTTGGTTGCAGAGGTCAATCAGGGCGGCGATCTGGTACAATCAGTGATCAACCAAGTGGACCCGCTTGTGCCCTTCAAGGCGGTGCGGGCCAGCCGGGGCAAAGCAGCCCGGGCCGAACCTGTGGCGGCACTTTATGAGCAAGGCCGGGTGCGCCACCGCGCCGGATTGGGGGATTTGGAAGATCAGATGTGTTTGATGACAGCGCAGGGTTATGTCGGTTCTCACAGCCCGGACCGTGTGGATGCGTTGGTTTGGGCGTTGCACGAGCTGATCGTGGAGCCGTCGGCGCACTGGCGACGTCCGCAGTTGCGGGAGCTGTGACGCAACAGGCAGCGCACGCACCACAAGTTTCAATTTAAGACAAATACTTCAGAACTGTGGGTGTCCAAAGCGGACAGAGTGAGACGAGCGGGCTGCAAAATGCGGCGCAGAGATCCGGGAGCGGCAAAGCATGCTAGGGAAGATTTTCCAAGGGAAGGCACCAGAGACGGTTCCGCAGTTGAAGGCCAGTGCGACAGGTAAAGTGTTGGCCTACCAAAGTGCAGGGCGCGTGGCCTGGAGCCCGCGGGACACAGTTTCGCTGACACGGACTGGTTTTGCAAGCAATCCCGTTGGGTTTCGGGTTGTCCGCATGGTTGCAGAAGCCGCTGCCGCTTTGCCACTTGTGTTGCAAGATCAGCGTCAACGGTATGACACACATCCAGTGTTGTCGTTGCTGCGGGCGCCCAATGGGGCGCAGGGGCAGGCGGAGCTCTTTGAGGCGCTCTATGGGCAGATTCTGCTGTCCGGGGATGGGTATGTTGAAGCCGTTGGCGGCGACGCGGGTACGCCAGTGGAATTGCACGTGCTGCGGTCTGATCGCATGAGCGTGGTGCCCGGCGCGGATGGCTGGCCAGTGGGGTACGAATATGCGGTCGGTGCACGCAAACATCGGTTTGCGGTTGGGGGGTACTCCCCAATTTGCCACGTTAAAACCTTCCACCCACAAGATGACCATTATGGGCTATCCCCGATGCAAGCAGCCGCCATGGCGATGGATGTGCACAACAGCGCGTCGCGTTGGTCCAAAGCGCTGCTCGACAATGCAGCGCGGCCGTCCGGAGCCATTGTTTACAAAGGCCATGAAGGGCAGGGCAGCCTCTCCTCTGATCAATATGACCGACTGGTAAGTGAGATGGAAAGCCATCATCAGGGCGCGCGCAATGCGGGGCGGCCGATGCTGCTGGAAGGGGGGCTGGATTGGAAACCGATGGGCTATTCGCCCAGTGACATGGAATTTCACAAAACCAAAGATGCCGCTGCGCGGGAGATCGCTCTGGCCTTTGGAGTGCCGCCGATGCTGCTCGGCATACCGGGGGACGCGACCTATGCGAACTATCAGGAAGCGCATAGGGCATTCTATCGTCTGACGGTACTGCCCTTGGCCTCACGGGTGACAGCGGCGGTGGGCACTTGGCTGGCCAAATTTGTACAGGAAGAGATCACGCTAAAGCCGGATTTGGATCAGGTGCCTGCGTTGGCACCGGAACGGGATGCCCAATGGGCGCGGGTCTCCGGGGCGGCGTTTTTGTCCGAGGTTGAGAAGCGGCAGTTGTTGGGCTTGCCGGCCGCGCCGGATGAGGCTGCGGATGGGTGATCAGCGATTTGGGTTTGAGAGTTTTGATTGTGCGCCGGGGCTGCGGCTGGAAGCGCATGAAAGGGTGGCAAAATTGCAGTTTGATGGATTGAACCGACGTCTGGACAAAATCGAATTGCTGATTGAGCGATTGGAGCGGCGCTTGTGGTTGGCGGTTTATGGCGTTGTTGGGGTGATCCTGGCACAGGCGGTGCAATCCATCCTGAGCGTGGCACCATGAGTGAGGAGAGTGTGATGCAAGACAGCGGATTGGAACGCAAGTTTGCGCGGTTTGGCGACGGGCTGAGCATTGGAGATGACCAGGTGATTGCCGGCTATGCGAGCGTGTTTGGCGCGGCGGATCAAGGTGGTGATGTGGTTCAGAAAGGCGCCTATGGTGCCTCGTTGGAACGGCTCTCTAGAGAGGGGCGGCAGGTTAAGATGTTATGGCAACATGATCCCGCGCAGCCCATCGGACTTTGGCAAGAGGTGCGCGAAGACAGTCGCGGGCTTTGGGTCAAGGGGCGGTTGTTGGACAGCATTGCAAAAGGGCGTGAGGCCGCAGCCTTGATAACGGCGGGGGCAATTGACGGGCTGTCGATTGGCTACCGCACAAAAAAGGCCACCAAGAACAGCAAAGGCCAGCGGCTCTTGATGGAACTGGACCTCTGGGAGGTGTCGCTTGTGACCTTTCCAATGCTGGCCAGTGCGCGGTTGGCGGCTAAGGAGGATGGGATGCAGCCCTTTCGGGAGGTTGCGGCCACTTTGCGAGACGCGAGCCGCGAGATGACGGCGCTGTAAGCGCTAAAACGACAGAATAGGAACAGGATGATGGGTAAGACCGAGACCGAGTCTCGGATCGGAGAAGGCGTGTCTCCGGTCCAGGAAATGAAGTCTGCTGTGGCAGAGTTTGTGTCTAATTTCAGGGCCTTTCGGGGTGATATTCACGCGGAAATCAAACAACAGAAAGAGCGATTGACCATGCTTGAACGCACATCAACACAAATGGCGCGCCCGCATCTGGCGGCGGCAACCGACTTTGATGCTCCACATCAGAAAGCCTTTGATGACTACCTGCGCACCGGCGAAGACGATGGGCTTCGCGGGCTGGAACTGGAAGGCAAAGCCATGTCTACGTCGGTAAATAGTGATGGCGGTTACTTGATTGATCCGCAAACGGCGGAGGCCATCAAATCGGTGCTAAACAGCACGGCGAGTATCCGTGCAATTGCCAATGTGGTGACGGTTGAGGCGGGCTCGTATGACGTGCTGATCGACAGCTCAGAGACCGGGGCGGGATGGGCAGATGAGACCAGCGCAACTACGGAAACCGGCACGCCAACGATTGAGCGCATCGCCATTCCTTTGCATGAGTTGTCAGCCCTGCCGAAGGCGTCTCAACGTCTGTTGGATGACAGCGCGTTTGACATTGAAGGCTGGCTGGCTGGGCGTATTGCGGACAAATTTTCCCGTGCAGAAGCGGCGGCGTTCATCACAGGCGATGGCGTGGATAAGCCAACCGGAATTTTGACCCACCCGACAGTGGCTGAGGCCAGCTGGAGTTGGGGCAATATCGGCTATGTGGTGACTGGCGTGGAGGGGGAATTCAGCGGCGGAGATGCGCTGGTGGATCTGGTTTATGCGCTTGGGGCGCAATACCGCGCCAACGGCAGCTTTGTGATGAACTCAAAAACAGCGGGCGCGGTGCGCAAGCTGAAAGATGGCGACGGACGGTTCTTGTGGTCCGACGGTTTGGCAGCGGGAGAACCTGCGCGGCTCCTCGGCTATGCGGTGCTGATTGCTGAGGACATGCCAGACATTGCCAGCGGCGCGGATGCGATTGCTTTTGGTGATTTTACGGCAGGTTACACGGTGGCGGAGCGTCCGGATTTGCGTGTGCTGCGGGATCCGTTCAGCGCCAAGCCACATGTTCTTTTCTATGCCACCAAACGCATTGGTGGCGATGTGAGTGACTTTGCTGCAATCAAACTTCTGCGCTTCGCAGTGAGCTGATTACTTGGGTGGGTGGGGCGCTTTGGCGCCGTCATCCGGGCGCGCGTCGGACTACGTCACGTTGTTTGGCCTGTCCCCTCCGTTGAAGCAACGTGAGGACGCGCGTCCAACAAAGACCATCGAAAATTTTGGAGTTGTTCCATGATGTTAGTCGAAGAGACTTCGGTGCCAACAGAGGCGCTGCCGGTGCAAGAGTTCCGGGACCATTTAAGGTTGGGCAGCGGGTTTTCCGACGACACGTTGCAGGACAGCGTATTGGAGAGCTTTCTACGCGCAGCGATCAGCGCGATTGAGGCGCGCACCGGCAAGGTACTCTTTCAACAGTCTTTTGTGTGGACAGTGTACGGCTGGCAAGACGGAGTGGCGCAGGGACTGCCAGTTGCACCGGTCAACGAGATTGTGGATGTGGTGTTGGAGGATGCGCAGGACGGATCAGTGACGGTCGCACCAAGCGCTTACCAATTGGTCAGAGATGGCCATCGCCCATGTTTGCGAGGCATTTCCGGTGCCTTGCCTATGGTCCCAAACGGCGGCCGCGCCATTGTGCGCTTTGTCGCTGGATTTGGGTCGACCTGGGCGAGTGTTCCTGCGGATCTACGTCAGGCAGTGCTGCTCCTCGCGGCGCATTTCTACGAGTTTCGGCAAGAAACCACGTTGAGCGAGGGATGTATGCCGTTTGGGGTAGTTAGCTTACTGGAACGGTACCGTGCACTGCGCCTGACTGTAGGCGGTGTGTCATGAGCGGTGCGGTGACATTGTCGCGGCGCTTGCTGCTTGAACGGCCCGTGTCGGCGCCGGATGGGGCAGGCGGGTTTGCACTGACATGGGAGACACTCGGGTCTGTATGGGCAGAGGTCGTCGCCAGAAGTGGGCGGGCGGCCGATGGTGGGGCGATATCACTGTCCGCCAGAAAATACCGGATCACGTTGCGTGGTGCACCCCTTGGCGCAGAGCGACGTCCTACAGCGGACTGTCGGTTGCGCGAGGGGGATCGGATTTTCTTTATCGATGCGGTGACTGAACGGGATGTGCTTGGGCGCTATTTGGTTTGCCATGCAACCGAGGAGGTGGCGGTATGAGTTACGGGGCAGGCGCAGCGCTGCAAGCCGCGGTTTATGCGGCTTTGACCGCGGATGAGGCACTCAATGCCCTGGTGGGGATGAATATTTTTGATCAGTTACCAAACGGTAAGGTCCCGTCATTGTTTGTTTCGATTGGGGCCGAAACCGTTTCGGATCGCTCCGACAGTGACGGGAGCGGAGCAGAGCATCGGTTTGTGATCTCGGTGATCGGTGATGCGAGCGGGTTTGCCAAAGTGAAGAGCGCGGCTTCGGCGGTGAGCGATATTCTGGTGGATGCAGATCTGACACTGAGCCGGGGTCGACTGGTGTATCTGCGATTTGATCGGGCGGTCGCCAAGCGTGACACACGCAAGAACCTGCGCCGGGTGGATCTGCGGTTTGCGGCGCGGGTAGAAGACAATCATAGCTAGTTTGGAGAGAATTCATGGGTGCGCAAAATGGCAAGGACCTTCTGATTAAGGTGGATTTGACAGGGGCGGGTCAGTTCGAAACCGTGGCGGGCCTGCGGGCGACGCGGATCAGTTTTAACGCGGAAAGCGTAGATGTGACGTCGCTGGAAAGCCAAGGCGGCTGGCGAGAATTGTTGTCTGGGGCGGGTATGAAATCAGCCGGGATCAGCGGGTCTGGCGTGTTCAAGGATACCAACACAGATGAACGGGCCCGCCAGATATTCTTTGACGGCGAAACACCTGATTTTCAAGTGATTATTCCGGATTTCGGTGTTGTAGAAGGCGCGTTCCAGATTACCTCGATTGACTATGCCGGCAGCCACAATGGCGAAGCAACTTATGAAATGGCGATGGCCAGTGCAGGGGCACTGAGCTTTACGGCGGTGTGAGCATGGCCAATCCGTATGCAGGCGAAGTTGCGCTGACAATCGACGGGCAACGGCATGTGCTCAAGCTTACACTTGGGGCGCTGGCGGAGCTGGAGGCCGGACTGGGTGAGGACACTTTGGTGTTATTGATCGCCCGCTTTGAAAGCGGGGCCTTTGCATCACGCGATGTGCTGGCGCTGATTGTGGCTGGGTTGCGCGGTGGCGGATGGCAGGGTGCGGCCGGCGATCTGCTGCAGGCGGAGATTGAGGGCGGCGTTCTACAGGCTGCTAAGGTGGCGGCACAGCTGCTGGCGCGCGCGTTTGGGCCATTGAAGGTGTCAAACAATGGCGACGTTTGATTGGCCCAACCTTTTGAGGGCTGGGATTCATCAACTTGGCCTGAAACCTGCGGAGTTTTGGCAGCTCACACCCGCAGAGCTAGAGGTGATGATGGGGCCTGGTTTTGAGGAGATGTGTCTGTCGAGAAGCGGATTTGAGCGTTTGATGCAGACGTTCCCCGACGGAGTGGAAGGGTCAGATAATGGATGAAATCGATGTTTTTGAAGGACAAGTGGACGCGCTGGAGGCGAGTTTGGGGCAGGCTGCCGAGATGGTGGCGGGGTTTGATGGCGAATTGCGCAATATGCAAAAGGTGCTGGGCGCGACAGGTCAAGATGTGGCGACATTGGAGAAAAGCTTCAGTCGAGATTTGCGCAAAGCCTTTAATGGGTTGGTTTTTGACGGCGTGACCCTATCGGATGCACTGAAGAACGTGGCGAAGACCGTGGCCAATGCGGCGTATAATTCGGCGATGAAGCCGGTGACTGATCAACTTGGAAAAGTGCTGACGTCTGGGATTGGCGGTCTGGTTGAAAACCTGTTGCCGTTTGGGGATGGCGCGCCGTTTACGCAGGGGCGGGTGATGCCGTTTGCCAATGGTGGCGTGGTGAGTGGTCCGGTGACGTTTCCAATGCGGGGCGGTCGTGGGCTAATGGGTGAAGCCGGGCCAGAAGCGATCTTGCCATTGTCGCGCGGGGCTGACGGCAAGCTAGGGGTGCGCAGCGAGGGAAATGGCGGTTCCGTACAGGTGGTGATGAACATCACAACACCGGATGTCGAAGGATTTCGCCGATCTCAAAGTCAGATTGCAACTCAGATGAGCCGTGCTTTGGGGCGGTCCAACCGCAACCGATAGGAGACAGTTATGAGTTTTCATGAAGTGCGATTTCCAGCCTCGTTGAGTTTTGGGTCTTTGGGGGGGCCGCAGAGGCGGACTGAGGTTGTCACGTTGGTCAACGGATTTGAAGAACGCAACACGCCTTGGGCCCATTCGCGGCGGCGCTATGATGCTGGCATGGGCATGCGATCGCTTGACGATGTAGAAACGTTGATTGCGTTTTTTGAGGCGCGCCGAGGGCAGTTACATGGCTTCCGTTGGAAAGACTGGGCAGATCATAAATCCTGTGCGGCGTCCAAGGGCGTGGACTATCGCGATCAGGTGATAGCGCAGGGCGACGATGTCACCACCGTGTTTCAGCTTATTAAAACCTACCATTCGGGTGAGCACATCTATGAGCGGCCGATCCGAAAACCGGTGGATGGGTCGGTAACCATTGGCTTGGACAATGAAGCCCAGCAAGAAGGTCAGGATTATGATGTTGAGCTGACGACGGGCGTGGTGACATTCAACAGTCCGCCAGCGTTCGGTGCGCAGATCACTGCCGGGTATGAATTTGATGTGCCGGTGCGATTTGACGCCGACAGCATTCAAACAAGCCTGGCGGGCTTTAAAGCCGGAGATTTGCCCAATGTGCCGGTGATCGAGGTGCGGATCTGATGGGGTTTCAAGCTGAACTATTGGTGCATTTGCAGAGTGGGGAAACCACGGTGGCGCGCGCGTGGGGCATCACACGCAAAGACGGCGTTAAGCTTGGTTTCACGGATCATGATTGCGATCTGGCGTTTGAGGGATTTGATTTTCGAGCCGAAACTGGTTTGACCGCAAGCGCAATTGAGCAAGGCACTGGCCTGTCGGTCGATAATGCCGAGGCTGTTGGCATGTTGTGCGATGCAGCGGTTACTGACGAAGACATCGAGGCCGGGCGCCTGGACGACGCGGAGGTGATCGCATGGATGGTGAACTGGGCGGATGTTGCTGAGCGCAGCGTGATATTTCGCGGCTCCATTGGGGAGATACGGCGGTCTGGCGGGGCTTTCATTGCAGAGCTGCGCGGCCTTTCAGAGCGCTTAAACATCCCACGGGGGCGGGTGTATCAGCGGCCTTGCTCAGCGGTTCTTGGCGATGTGTCCTGTCGGTTCGATGTGGCGTCACCTGGGTTTCAGATCCAGGCGGTTGCCGCGAAAATTACAGAGCGACGCTTGTTTGATTTTGGGGTGGTGGACGGATTTGAGCAGGGGTGGTTTGCGCGCGGACAACTGCAGGTGTTGACCGGCAGTGCTCAAGGAATGCAGGGCCTCATAAAGCGGGATTGGATTTCTGAAAATGGTGCACGTCAGATTGAACTGTGGGAAGGTCTGCAGATTGACGTTTCGGTGGGCGACGAGATTTTGTTGATTGCCGGATGTGATAAGCGGTTTTCGAGCTGCAGAGAAAAGTTTCTCAACCATCGCAACTTTCAAGGTTTTCCAGACATGCCCGGTGAAGACTGGGTCACCAGTTATCCAACGCAAAGTGCGGGCAACAGTGGAGGGAGCTTGCGATGAGCTGCGCGCGGGGTGTCCAAGTTGTATCTGAAGCGCGGCGTTGGATTGGCACACCCTATGTGCATCAGGCGAGCTGTAAGGGGGGCGGGACAGATTGCCTTGGATTGATACGTGGGGTGTGGCGCGAGCTGAATGGCGCGGAGCCAGAGGTTGTGCCGGCCTATACCCAAGATTGGTCTGAAGCTCATGGGTCTGAGAGGCTTTGGCATGCGGCGCTCCGCAATTTGGAAGCCAAGGATGTGGCGAACGACATGTGCGGGGACGTGCTGTTGTTTCGTATGAAGGCCGGAGCGGTGGCCAAACATCTGGGCATTGTTGGGGAAACCGGTTCGGCGGGAACCGTAATCCACGCCTACGGCGGACATGCGGTTGTCGAAAGCCCCTTGAGCGCGCCTTGGAGGCGCCGAATTGTGGCGCGGTTTGCGTTTCCCGAATTGAGCTAACACGCGAAAGTCAAACAAGGATAACGAGTTATGGCGACAGTGATTTTGGCAGCCGCTGGTGCGGCCGTAGGTGGGGCCGTTGGAGGTGGTTTGGCAGGCGTGACTTCGGCTGCGATTGGGCAGCTCGCAGGGGCGACTTTGGGGCGGCTGATCGACCAAAGCCTCATGGGAGTGGGGGCCGACGCCATAGAAACCGGAAGGGTCAATCGGTTCCGGCTTACAGGATCTGCAGAAGGCGCGGCGCAGACGCGGGTGTTTGGTCGGGTGCGCATCGCTGGACAGGTGATCTGGGCGACACGGTTATTGGAAACAGTAACTGAATCCGGCGGCGGAAAAGGAGCACCGAAAAAGCCAACGACCAGAAATTTTAGTTACTCGGTGTCGCTGGCAATTGCCCTGTGTGAAGGGGAAATTTTGCGAGTGGGTCGAATATGGGCTGATGGTGTTGAGATCGGGCGAGAAGAGATCAACTTGCGTGTCTACACCGGGGTGGCGGATCAGATGCCGGATCCCAAGATAGAAGCAGTTGAAGGGGCCGGGACGGTGCCCGCCTATCGAGGGACCGCTTATGTGGTGATAGAGGATTTGGAGCTTGGGCGGTTTGGCAACCGTGTGCCGCAGTTTAACTTTGAGGTGGTGCGTGCAACGCCGGAACATCTGGCTGAGCAGGCGTCGGATTACAGCAAAACCGTGCGCGCAGTGGCACTTATGCCCGGGACAGGTGAGTATTCATTGGCCACATCACCCGTGTATTGCACTCAAACAAATGGGGAAATACGGGTTGCCAATGAGCAAACCCCGTCCGGGCTCAGCAATTTTGTCACGTCACTTCAGGACCTGCAAGAAGAGCTACCCAACTGCACAGCAGCATCGTTGGTTGTGAGTTGGTTTGGGAATGATCTGCGTATGTCAGAGTGTGAATTGCGCCCGAAGGTTGAGGATGTTGCTGTCGATGGGGACAACATGTCGTGGCGCGTTTGTGGTGTCTCGCGTGGTGAGGCCCACGCCATAGGACAGCTCGACGATCGTCCCATTTATGGGGGTACGCCAACTGATCAAGCGGTGATGCAGGCCATTCGTCATATGGGTAGTGTGGGTACCAAGGTGACCTTCTATCCCTTCATTCTCATGGAGCAGATGGCAGGCAATTCTCTGCCAGACCCATGGAGCGACGCACCACATCAGCCGGTCTTGCCCTGGCGGGGGCGGATCACGGCTTCGGTTGCGGCGGGACGGGATGGTGCACCTGACGGGACAACACAAGCCGATGCGGAGGTGGCGCTTTTCTTTGGGACGGCCACCGCAGCGGATTTTCAAGTCACAGACGATGGTGTCACATACACAGGGCCTGAAGAATGGTCCTACCGGCGGTTTATTTTGCACAATGCCGCGCTGTGTTCGGCGGCCGGTGGCGTGGAGGCTTTTTGCATTGGGTCCGAGATGCGCGGGCTGACGCAGGTTCGTGGATCCACTGGGTTTCCGGCGGTTGAAGCTTTGAGGGCTCTGGCGCAAGAGGTTCGTACGTTGCTGGGACCGGATGTGAAGCTTGGTTACGCCGCTGATTGGTCGGAGTATTTTGGCTATCACCCGCAAGATGGATCCGGCGACGTGTATTTTCATTTGGACCCGTTGTGGGCCGATCCGGAAATCGACTTTGTTGGGATCGACAATTACATGCCGCTGTCGGATTGGCGTGATACGGCGGATCATTTGGACAGAGACATCTGGCGTGGTCCACAGGATGTCGATTATCTGAAGTCCAATATTGAAGGTGGGGAAGGGTTTGATTGGTATTACGCCGGTAGGGAGGCACGGAACACACAGACGCGGACTGAAATCACGGACGGCGCTTATCACGAACCGTGGGTATTTCGTTACAAAGATCTCCGCAATTGGTGGGGGCGGGCGCACCATGAGCGCGTTGGCGGTGTTCGCCAAGCTCAGTCAACAGCCTGGCAACCTCAATCCAAGCCAATTTGGTTCACCGAAATAGGCTGCGCCGCCATAGATAAAGGGTCCAATCAGCCAAACAAATTCCTCGATGAAAAATCATCGGAATCTGCTCGCGCCTTTTATTCAAATGGTCTGCGCGATGACGAGGTTCAGCAGCGCTATTATCAAGCGTTCTTCGAGCATTATGGAGATGAACAGCTTAATCCAAGTTCAAATGTATATGATGGGGCGATGGTGGATCGCGAGCACATGTTTGCCTGGGCTTGGGACGTGCGGCCTTTTCCAACGTTTCCCAATGAAAGAGACCTTTGGAGTGACGGCGACAATTACGCCAAAGGGCATTGGATCAACGGACGTGTGAGCAACCGGACACTGGCCTCGGTTGTTGAGGAAATCTGCGTAGGGGCGGGGATAGCCGCTTATGATGTGTCCAAATTGCGCGGTGTGGTGAGAGGATTTTTACAAAATGCGGTGTCAGACGGGCGTGAGGCTTTGCAGCCTTTGATGTTGCGCCACGGGTTTGACGCGGTTGAGCGTGATGGCGTGCTGAATTTTGTGATGCGATCAGATCAGGCCATTTTCCCGGTCGAACAAGAGTGGTTGGCAGCATCAGATGAGGTTGAAGGTGACGTGGAATTTAGCCGCCAGTCCGACGCGGAATTGGCGGGGCGGGTGCGATTGAATTTTGTGCAGGCCGAGCGAGATTTTGAGCCAGCTTCAGAGGAGGCCGTACTGCATGATGAGGCGACATTTGCAGTTGCTCAGAGCGAGGTGGAAGAAGTGCTCACCCGGGCGGAGGGGCGACAAACGGCCGAGCGTTGGCTCGCGGAATCTCGTGTGGCGCGGGATCGGGTGAAATTGGCGCTTCCCCCGAGTTGTCTCCACATAGGTGCAGGAGATCACATTGCGCTGCGCTCTGGCACAGGTTTGCAACAAGATTTTCGACTGGACCGGCTGACACAGGAGGGTGCTCAAGTTCTGGAGGGCGCACGCACCGAAATGGCATTATACCAACCTTCGGAAATGACCCAGGACATCGCGAGACAAAGTGAGTTTGTGCCGCCTGTACCGGTTAAAAGCCTGTTTTTGGATCTGCCATTGATGACCGGTGATGAGGTGCCTCATGCACCACATATTGCTGTGTTTGGTCATCCCTGGCCGGGCAACGTTGCCGTATATTCCAGCGACAGTGACGACGGGTATCTGCCAGCGGGTCTTGTTGAGGGCAGCGCAGTAATAGGGATCACAGAAAATTCACTAGAGCGCGCTGAAGCGGGAATCTGGGATCAAGGTGAAGCTCTACAGGTTCGACTTGTGAATGGTACACTCATGAGCGTGACCGAGAATGACATACTCAATGGCAAGAACCTCGCCTTTATCGGCGATGGGCAAGCCAATTGTTGGGAGGCATTTCAGTTTCAAGAGGCTGGATTGATTGGTGAAAACCGGTACGCCTTGTCCAAGCGTTTGCGCGGACAACTGGGCACAGATGCATTGTTACCAGAGATTTGGCCTCAAGGAAGCTGGGTGGTGTTTATGTCGCCGCAGGTAACACAGCTTCCTTTTTCAAGGCAGACTCGTGGCTATGCTCGGCACTACCGGATTGGCCCTGCGCAAAGAAGCCTGCAGGACCCGAGTTTTAGTCATCGTGAGGCGACGTTTCTGGGGGTTGGTTTGAGGCCTTATGCGCCTGTGCATCTGGTGCGCGAGACAGACGGCGCTGGCAATATCAGGGTGAGTTGGATCAGAAGAGCGCGGATGGATGCCGATTCCTGGGACGGGCTTGATGTACCTCTTGGGGAAGAAACCGAAAGCTATCTGGTGCGTGTCCGCCGTGGGGCACAAGCATTGCATGAGGAGCAGGTGTCCCTGACATCATGGCTGTATACAGCGGGAAACCAAGCGGAAAATGGCGGGATTGATGGGACAGAGGTTGATGTTGCTCAGATATCTGCGGTGTTTGGGCCCGGCCCGTTTCGGTCAATCCAATTGAGCCTGTGAACGGTTTTCTTTTGTGTTCACCGGTTTGTGTTTCATCTGATTTGGTTTTTATTGTCTTCACGCCTTTGAATTTGCGGCGCTTCGCTTAGGTGGTGTACAGTGGTGAGGAGAAAAGGGGATCAAGATGGCCGAAACGCAACCCAAGGTGACCGAACTCGACCCGGTCTGGCAGCGCATCACACGTGAAGCTGAGGAGGCGGTGAGCGAAGAGCCTCTTATGGGCGGCTTGGTGCATGCCTGTGTTTTACACCATCGCACAATAGAGCGCGCCCTGAGCTATCGCTTTGCCGCAAAACTTTCGTCCAACGAGATGTCGATGGTGATCCTGCGCGAGATTGCGGATGAAGCCTTCGACTCTGACCCAGCAATAGCGGAATCGGCGCGGGCTGACTTGAGCGCGATCTATGATCGGGATCCGGCGTGCCATCGTCTGCTACAGCCGATCCTTTACTTCAAAGGCTATCAGGCCGTACAGGCTTACAGGATTGGCAATTGGTTGTGGCGTCAGGGTCGAACAGACTTGGCCTATTTCATACAGATGCGCACAAGCGAGATTTTTGGCATCGATATTCACCCGGCCGCCAAAATTGGCAAAGGCATCATGATTGACCATGCACATTCCATCGTCATTGGGGAGACTGCGGTTGTGGGTGACAATGTCTCGATGCTGCATTCGGTGACCTTGGGCGGGACCGGCAAAGAAGAAGAGGACCGACATCCTAAGATTGGCGATGGCGTGCTGATTGGTGCTGGCGCCAAGGTGCTCGGCAACATCACAGTGGGGCACTGCAGCCGTGTGGCTGCTGGGTCAGTAGTGCTGCAAGAAGTGCCACCTTGTTCGACCGTTGCCGGAGTGCCCGCCAAAGTTGTTGGTGAAGCTGGATGTGATCAGCCGGCTGTGAATATGAATCAGGATATTGGCGACTGTAACAAAGGCTAATACGGTGCTGATTTAAAATAAAAAAGGACCGCTTTAAGTGGTCCTTTTTTTGTTGTTTGGGTGTTTGGCTTAAGCCAGCATGGCCATAGGGTTTTCCAGATTGTCGACAATCGCGCTCAACAACTGCGCGCCCAATGCGCCGTCGATCACGCGGTGATCCACCGACAGTGTGACGGACATCACGGTGGCGACATCCAAATCACCCTTGGCGTTCACAACCGGCTTTTTGGTGCCAGCGCCAACGGCCAGGATCGCGCCATGTGGTGGGTTGATCACGGCGTCAAAATTGTCGATGCCAAACATGCCGAGATTGGAAATGGCAAAGCTGCCGCCCTGATACTCATGCGGCGCCAGTTTGCGATCGCGCGCGCGGGTGGCGAGGTCCTTCATTTCTGCGGATAGGGCAGAAAGAGACTTCATCTCGGCGTCTTTGAGCACCGGGGTAAACAAGCCGCCTTCGATCGCCACAGCCACTGCCACATCGGATGGTGACAGCTTTAGAATGCGGTCGTTGGCCCAAACGGCATTGGCCTCAGGTACTTCTTGTAGCGCCAGCGCACAGGCTTTGATGACGAAGTCATTTACCGAGAGCTTGGCGCCGCGCTTTTCCAGCTGCTTGTTGAGCTGGCCGCGGAAGGCCAAGAGGGCATCCAGTTTGATGTCGCGACGCAGATAGAAGTGCGGGATCGACTGTTTTGCCTCTGTTAGGCGCGCAGCAATGGTTTTACGCATGCCGTTGAGCGCAACTTCTTCAAAGTCGCGGTCGGCGTACATTTTCAGAACGGTGTCTGTATCTGGGCCGGCCGGTAGTCTGGCCGCTGGCGCAGGCGCGGTAGATGGTGCAGCGGCCGCTGTTGGTTTGGCCGCTGGGGTTGCGGTTGCGCCCTCCACATCCGCCTTCACAATGCGTCCGCGTGGGCCGGAACCCTGAACGGTGGCGAGGTCTAGACCTTTGTTGGTGGCAATCCGACGGGCAAGTGGCGAGGCAAAAATGCGATTGCCATCCGCCGAAACGGGTGCAGAGAGGGACACCGGTGCTTGCGCTTCGGCAGCTACATCTGGTGCGGACTCAGCGGTGGTTTTGACATCAGAAGCAGGTGCCGCAGCTGGTGTAGCACCAATATCATCCGCGCTTTCACCATCTTCGAGCAAAATGACAATTGGCGAGTTTACAGCGACACCTTCAGAGCCTTCCGGCACAAGGATCTTGCCGATCACACCGTCTTCAACGGCCTCAAACTCCATGGTGGCTTTGTCGGTTTCGATTTCTGCCAGCAGGTCGCCAGAGGCAACTTCGTCACCTTCTTTGACCAGCCATTTGGCTAATGTGCCTTCCTCCATTGTAGGCGAAAGGGCGGGCATGAGGATTTCTATAGGCATATCCGTATCTCCTCAGCGATAGGTCACTTGTTTCACTGCCGCGACGACCTCATCCGTTGTCGTTAGCGCCAGTTTTTCGAGGTTGGCTGCGTATGGCATTGGCACATCCTTGCCGGTGCAATTGATTACCGGAGCATCCAGATAGTCAAACGCGCGTTCCATGATGGTGGCAGAGAGGTGATTGCCGATGGAGCCCACAGGCCAGCCTTCTTCTACGGTCACGCAACGGTTGGTTTTCATGACAGACGTCAGAACCGTGTCGTAGTCAATTGGGCGCAGGGTGCGCAGGTCGATGACTTCGGCAGAAATCCCTTCTTCGGCCAGCTTATCTGCGGCCTCAAGCGCGTAATGCATACCGATGCCAAAGCTCACGATGGTCACATCAGAGCCTTCGCGCCAGATGCGGGCCTTGCCAAACGGGATGGTGAAATCGTCGATGTCGGGCACTTCGAAACTGCGCCCATACATGATCTCATTCTCAAGAAAGATCACAGGGTTTGGATCGCGGATCGCAGATTTCAGCAGGCCTTTGGCATCGGAGGCAGAATAGGGCATCGCGACCTTGAGGCCTGGAATTTGTGCGTACCAAGCGGCGTAATCCTGGCTGTGCTGTGCGCCGACGCGCGCGGCGGCACCGTTGGGTCCACGGAATACCATAGGGGCGCCCATTTGCCCGCCGGACATGTAGAGTGTCTTTGCAGCAGAATTGATAATTTGATCAATGGCCTGCATGGCGAAGTTGAAGGTCATAAATTCAACAATTGGCTTCAAACCACCAAATGATGCACCCACAGCAATCCCAGCAAATCCGTGCTCGGTGATTGGTGTGTCAATCACGCGCTTACTGCCAAACTCGTCCAAAAGACCTTGGCTAATCTTATAGGCGCCTTGGTATTCCGCGACTTCTTCACCCATCAGGTAAACGTCTTCGTCAGCGCGCATTTCTTCTGCCATGGCGTCGCGAAGGGCCTCGCGGACCGTTTGCGTCTTCATTGGCGTGCCTTCGGGCCAATCCGGACTCAGATCCGGCGCCGGAGCGGCGGGCGCGGCTTGAGCGGGGGCCGGAGCTTGTGTCATCGGTGCAGCCACGCTTTCTGCAGCGGCCGGGGCCGCTTCCACTGCGCTCACGTCTTCGCCTTCTTCGGCAAGAATAGCGATGGCGGTGTTCACGGCGACGCCTTCGGTGCCTTCAGAGACAAGAATTTTGCCGATCACACCTTCGTCGACAGCTTCAAACTCCATTGTCGCTTTGTCAGTTTCTATTTCGGCAAGTATGTCGCCGGATTGTACCGTGTCGCCTTCTTTGACCAGCCATTTGGCCAAAGTGCCCTCTTCCATCGTGGGCGACAGGGCTGGCATGAGAATTTCAGTAGCCATATTGGGTTTCCTCTCGTCCAGTGGTTACGCGTAAATGTCGGTCCAGAGCTCTGCTTCATCTGGCAGGGGGCTCTCTTTGGCAAAATCAGCCGACGCGTTCACAACAGCTTTGATTTCTTTGTCGATGGCTTTCAGGTCGTCCTCTGTGGCGTGTTTGCCGGTGAGCAGCATCTGACGTACGTTCTCGATCGGGTCGCGCTCTTCGCGCATTTTTTGCACTTCTTCACGGGTGCGGTACTTGGCCGGATCGGACATGGAGTGGCCGCGGTAGCGGTAGGTCTTGACCTCAAGGATGTAAGGACCTTTGCCGGAGCGGCAGTGTTTTACTGCACGTTCGCTGGCGTCTTTAACGGCAAGAACGTCCATGCCGTCTACCATTTCCCCTGGAATACCAAACGCTTCGCCGCGTTTGTAAATGTCCTGAGAAGAGGTGGACCGGGCTTGAGCCGTGCCCATAGCGTATTGGTTGTTCTCAATCACAAAGATCACCGGCAGATCCCAAAGCGCGGCCATGTTGAAGGTCTCATAGACCTGCCCCTGGTTGGCCGCGCCGTCGCCAAAATAGGTGAAGGTGACGCGGCCATTGTCTTTGTACTGGTCAGCAAATGCGAGGCCTGCACCAAGGGGAACCTGTGCGCCTACGATGCCGTGGCCGCCATAAAAATGCTTCTCCTTGGAGAACATATGCATGGAGCCGCCTTTGCCCTTGGAGTAACCGCCCTCGCGGCCCGTCAACTCGGCCATCACACCGTTGGCGTCCATGCCGCAGGCCAGCATGTGGCCGTGGTCGCGGTAGGAGGTGATGCGTTTGTCACCTTCTTCGGTGGCGGCTTCAAGGCCCACAACCACCGCTTCCTGACCGATATATAGGTGGCAGAAGCCGCCAATCAGCCCCATGCCGTAGAGTTGGCCAGCCTTCTCTTCGAAGCGGCGGATCAACAGCATGTCGCGGTAGTATTGCCTGAGTTCTTCGCCCGAGACGTTGGGCTTCTTTGCAGCGCGTTTTGCCGCCATGGTGGCTCCTCCCAATGACAAAATGGTTTAGCGTTAAACCAAACTTGCACGAAGGGTAGCGGATCACATCATGGGTTGCGAGTGGAAAAAGGTCTGTATGGTCAGGATGCGAGTGGATTTAGCGAATGACAAGTTCGTCGGCGCGGATCATGCCCAGCACGTCGCGGGCCTGTTGGTCCAGTAAATCAAGGTCCAAATAGCTGTCGGAAAGGCGGCGGGTCAGGTTCTCCATGTGGGCCACTTCGGCCTGTGCCAAAGCAAGTTCAGCTTCCAGCTGCTGCTTCTCGGCAAGAATTTCCACACGACGAAACAAACCGTAATCCCCCTGCACGGCGGCGAACGTGAAATAGGTTGCCAGCGTGAAAGCGATGCCAAAGAACGCAAGTGCGCCAAGGGCTGGTCTGGTAGAAGATGCTGTCATTTCTGCCTCAAATAGCGCCTTTGCGGCGTCTGGTTTCTTTATATCTTAGGTGATTCGCTGTGTGAATCCCTTAACGACAAGTTTTTTCAATTATTTTTGTGACGCGACGGGAATGTTGGCAGGGCCTTTTTCTCCGGTCAGGCTGGGCGCGGGAGGAACCAGATATGACCACATCTCAGCCGGTGTCACAGTTAGGATCGCATGAGGTTTTTAACCAACCTGAACCGCAGCGGGCGGTGGATCTTTGGGGGCAAGATCAAGCGCTGAGAGAACATGCCATTGCAGCCGGAGGGCGGGGTGATCAGTTAGTGCGGGTCGGCGCCAAGTGGGGGGGAGAGACTCTGCGTGTAGCAGCGGAAGATGCGCGTCGGGATTTGCCGCGATTGAAGATGTTTGATCGCTCGGGGCGGCGCGTGGATGAGGTAGAGTTTCATCCCGGGTACCATGCGGTGATGCAGGCCGGATTGGAAGCGGGCTATACATCGTCAGCTTGGGATGGGCAGGCCGGTGGACAGGCGACCCACGCCGCGCTGGTTTACTACATGGCGCAGCTGGAGCCGGGTGTGGCTTGTCCATTGACGATGACTTATGCGGCAGTGCCTGCGCTGCGCCATCAGCCGGAGTTGGCCGAGGTTTGGACGCCGCGTTTGACGTCTGGAGTTTATGATCCGAGTAGCACGCCAATTGCCACCAAGCGGGGCGCGACCCTGGGCATGGCGATGACCGAAAAGCAGGGTGGGTCCGATGTGCGGGCCAACACCACCAAGGCCAGCCGGGATAGTGAGGCGTATCGCCTGAATGGGCACAAATGGTTCTGTTCCGCGCCGATGTGTGACGGGTTCCTGACGCTTGCAAAGGCGGAGGGCGGGTTGACCTGTTTCCTAGTGCCGCGCTGGCTGGACGGAGAGCGCAATGGCATTCACATTCAACGGCTTAAGGACAAGTTGGGCAACAAGGCTAACGCCAGTTCTGAGATCGAATACCACAATGCGCTGGCCTACCGAATAGGCGAAGAGGGCGCAGGTGTTCGGGCGATTATTGAGATGGTGCATCACACGCGGTTGGACACGGTGCTGGCTCCTGCAGGGTTGATGCGCGCGGCCTTGCAAGAGGCGCATTGGTGGGTGTCGTCGCGCTCGGCGTTTCAAAAGCGGTTGATTGACCAGCCGATGATGCGGTCGGTGCTGGCTGATCTGGCGGTGGACACAGAAGCGGCCCTGTCGGTGGGCATGTTCCTGGCCAGCGCGTTTGATCGGGATGATGCAGAGAGCCGGGCGCTGGCGCGGATTGGCGTGGCGCTGGCGAAATACCTCAACAACAAACGCTGTATTGGCGTGATTGCTGAGGCGATGGAAATGCTGGGCGGTATGGGCTACGTCGAGGAGACACCGATGCCGATGCTTTATCGGGAGGCGCCGCTCAACGGCATTTGGGAAGGCTCCGGCAATGTGATCTGTCTGGATGTTTTGCGGGCGTTGGTGAAGGAGCCACAGGCGGGTGACGCGCTGATGAATGTGTTGTTGTCTATGACCGGATCTGATGCGCGTTACGATGCGGCTTTAAAGGCGCATTTGGCGCGCTGGCCAGGGCTTCCGATGGAGGCAGAGGCCCGGTGGTTTGTTGAGAGTTTGGCGGTGCTTTTGACAGCAGCCAGCCTGATGAAAACCGCGCCGTCCGAAGTGGCGGAAGGGTATGTCAGCTCGCGGGTTGCAAGGGATCGCGGGGCGTTTCCCGGTGCTGTGGGTGGCATGGACGTTGACGCCATCATTGCGCGGCTGGGGTAGGATTTTAACCAGCCAATTTGTGCGAAAATTTGCGTCGGTATCATGGCTGCTTTGCGGAGGTGCGTGTTTTGGGCGCGTGAGGTGTTGCGTTTGTGAATGCAGCGGGCGGAGGGTTAGACGGATTAAAACGAGGTTTTCTGGGGGACTGGGTTACATTTTGTCTGGATGAGGCTTTCAGCAGGCAACACGGTGGAGGTTGTTAAATGATAGACCAAGTAGAAGGTATGCTCTACCTTAACAAGAAATTCATCAACCAAGGGCTGGCCAAATACACGGCCTGTATCTCATTTGAGGAAGGAATATTACCAATGACCAACTTAAAACCCGTTCAGTCTCTGATTTCCGGAATGACCGTAGCAATTGCGATGTTTGCAGCTTCCGCAGTTTACGCTTCGGATGAAAACGTCCTGCCAACCACGGACGACAGCGTTGAGACATATCTGAGTTCAAAGTTCTGGACAGTCTTTAAAAACAACTCGCGGCACTCCTGTTTCATTGAATGGCGCAGTGATAACAGCGTGGTTCAAGCCGGCTTAACGAAGGCGCAAGACGCCGGATATCTGGGCGCGTTTGTGAAAGGTGTTGAGCCGTCTGAAGGAGAGAAAGCCATCGCCATTGTGTTAAATGGCAATCTCTATACCGGCAGCGCCTCCACTGTGTCCCAATCGTTGGCCGGTGGTTTCAAAGGCGGATACATCGTTTTTGACAACCCGGCATTTGTGACCGATCTTGAGAAAGCCCGCGAATTTGTGGCGTTCCAAGGCTCACCTCGGGCTATCACGGTGAAACTCAAAACACCCAAAAACGCGATCGAAAGAGCACAGGAGTGCATGGCGAGTTTTTGATTGATCGCAATCGGTGAAACGGCGGTCCCATGTTCTCAATTGTAGGACTGAGGCTGGGCTGCCATTTTGAGGCGCCATAGCGTGGCTTGATAATATTTTTGGAGCCGAAAGCGACCTCAATCCAGAAAAAAAGGCGCTCTGATTGGAGCGCCTTTGTAGTTCTGTTTATTTTGTGATCGCTCGGGCTTAGCCTGCGATAGACGCCTGATAGATGCCGTCGATGCTGTCTGCGATGGTGGCGGCAAACTCTTCGTCGCTTTGCCGCGCGGACAGGCCTTCGGTCAGGGCGCGGGAAAAACTGGCAATCATGCCGGTGTTCTCGGTGAGTTTGGCGTTGGCTTCTTCGCGGGAGTAGCCGCCAGACAGCGCCACAACTTTCATCACGCGTGGGTGGTCAACCAAGGTTTTGTACTGATTGGCATTGTTGGGCAGGGTCAGTTTCAACATGACCTGCTGGTCTTCTGGCAGGATATCCAGTGCGGCGGTCAGCTCGGCCAGCAGGATGTCTTCGGCCTCTGCTTTGTCGGCGATGGAGATAGTCACTTCTGGCTCGATGATGGGCATCAGGCCGTGGCGGATGATTTGTTCGCCCACCATGAACTGCTGCGCCACAATTGCGCGGATGCCGTCGGCGTTGGCGGCGGAAATCACGGAGCGCATTTTGGTGCCAAACACACCTTTGGCGGCGGCGCGTTCACACAGGGTGTCGAGCTCCGGCATTGGCTTCATCATCTGAACGCCGTTTTCCTCAGCTTCGAGGCCTTTGTCGACCTTCAGGAAGGGCACAACGCCGCGCTGTTCCCACATGTAAGTCGGGGTTGGCATGCCGTCGATGTCGCGGTCCATGGTCATTTCAAACAGGATTGCGCCAACAACTTTGTCGCCGGTGAAGGCGGGGGCCTGGGCAATGCGGGAGCGCATGCCATGGATCAGGTCAAACATCTCCGCATCGTTGCTGTAGGCATCGGCCTCAACACCATAGAGGCCAAGCGCCTTTGGGGTGGAGCCGCCGGATTGATCCAACGCCGCGATGAAGCCTTGGCCGTTGGAGATTTTTTCTGCTTGAGCTTGGTTTGACATATCTGTCCCCATCAAAAAAATGGTTGTGAATAAAGGGTTAGAGACCCGTTGCCCTTGCTCATAGAGGAGCCGGACAACGGGTGCAATTATGGTGGCGCTACCGCTCATTAATTTGAGGGTCGGATTAAATTAGCGCCTTTGTTTTGCGCGGTTTGCGCAAATTTGGTGTTATTGGCTCAGTGCCGCCACACCGGGCAGTTCTTTGCCTTCCATCCATTCCAGGAATGCGCCGCCGGCGGTGGAGATGTAGCTGAAATCAGCCGCAGCACCAGAGGCATTTAGCGCGGCCACGGTGTCACCACCGCCTGCGACGGAAACCAGTTTGCCCGCTTTGGTCAGTGCTGCTGCCTGTAAGGCGGCGGCGTCGGTGGCAGCGTTGAACGGTTCGATTTCAAAGGCGCCCATCGGACCGTTCCAGATTAAGGTTTTGGAGGCTTCAAACACTTTCGCCACGGCAGTCACCGTGGCGGGACCTGCATCCAAGATCATGGCGTCGGCTGGGCAGGCGTCCGCAGAAACAGTTTCATTGGCGGCATTGGCAGCAAACTCGCGGGCCACAACCACGTCGGTGGGCAGGACAATGGTGCAGCCAGCAGCCTTGGCTTTGGTGAGGATTTCGGACGCAGTGTTGGTCATATCGTGCTCAGCCAGCGATTTGCCAACGTCGATGCCTTGCGCCGCGAGGAAGGTATTGGCCATGCCGCCACCAATCACGATGTTGTCGACCTTGTCGACCAGATTGCCAAGCAGTTCCAGTTTGGTGGAGACTTTGGCACCACCAACAACAGCGGTCACCGGGCGTACCGGATCAGCAAGCGCGCTTTCCAGGGCTGAGAGTTCGGCCTGCATCAAGCGGCCGGCGCAGGCGGGCAGGGCGTGGGCCAGGCCGCAGGTGGAACTATGGGCGCGGTGGGCGGCGGAGAAGGCGTCGTTGCAGAAAATGTCGCCGAGCTGGGCCATGGCGGCGGTCAGGTCGGCGTCGTTTTTGGTTTCACCCGCGTGGTATCGGGTGTTTTCCAGCAGCAGCACATCACCTTCCGCCAGCGCATTGACAGCGGCTTCGGCGGCGGGACCAACACAGTCAGCGGCAAACATCACTTTGGTGCCAAAGGCCGCTTCAAGTGCGGGGACGAGTTGCTGCAGAGACATTTCTGGTACGCGTTCGCCTTTGGGGCGGCCAAAGTGCGCCAGCAGGATTGGTTTGCCACCAGCGGCAAGAATGTCTTTCACCGTGGGCACAATGCGATCTATGCGGGTGGTGTCGGTGACTTGGCCATTGGCAACCGGTACGTTGATGTCCACGCGGGTCAGCACATTTTTGCCGCTTAGCTGCATTTCATCGAGGGTCTTCCACGCCATGGTCTCAATCTCCAAAGAAAATCCGTTGCCGCATTCCTAGCGCACTGGGACATAGGGTCAACGCTCTCTTGGCATTCACCGATGGGATGTTTAACTACGGGGCAAGTATTTACATTGAGGAGCGCCGACATGGCTGAGATCAAAGATCCTGAGAACACAATCCTGATGGAACTGACCGGTGGTACGGTTGTCATCGAGCTGCTGCCGGATGTGGCACCAGGCCATGCGGAACGCATGAAGGAGCTGGCGCGCTCTGGTCAGTACGACAACGTGTGTTTTCACCGCGTGATCGACGGCTTCATGGCGCAAACTGGCGACGTGGCCAACGGCAACATGGAAAAAGATTTCAACCTGCGCAGCGCAGGCACCGGTGGCTCTGAGTTGCCAGATCTGAAAGCGGAATTCTCCAAGCTGCCTCACGATCGTGGCACATTGGGCGCGGCGCGCAGCCAGATGCCGGATTCTGCCAACAGCCAATTCTTCATCAACTTCAAAGACAACCACTTTCTGAACGGCCAATACACTGTCTATGGCCGTGTGACCTCCGGCATGGAGCACGTGGACGCGATTGTGAAAGGTGAGCCGCCTGCGAACCCGGACCGTATGATCAGCGTGAAGGTGGCGGCCGATGTCGATGCTTAAGCTTGCAGCCGCCTTTGCCGTGATGGCCAGCCCTGCGTTGGCCACCGGCATTCAGATCGAGGTGGAAGGTGAGGCCAATGGTGTCATCACCATCGACTTGTACGAAGATGTGGCCCCCAAACACGTGGAACAAATCACCGCTTTGGCGGCAGAAGGTCAGTATGATGGCGTGGTGTTCCACCGCGTGATTGACGGCTTCATGGCGCAAACGGGTGATGTGAAGTTTGGCAAAGACGGCGGTAACATGGCGCGCGCCGGAATGGGCGGCTCTGATCGCCCGGACCTGCCGGCGGAGTTTTCCGACAAGAACTTTGATCGGGGTGTGATTGGTATGGCGCGCAGCCAGAACCCAAACTCCGCCAATAGCCAGTTCTTTATCATGTTTGCCCCGGCGCCACATTTGAACGGCCAGTACACTGTTGTTGGTCATGTGACCGAGGGCATGGACGTTGTTGATGCGATCAAGCTGGGCAAAGGCCAAAACGGTGCCGTGATTGGCCAGCCGGACTTGATGAAAAAGGTCACTGTGACGGAGTGATCGGCATCGCGTCTGTGGCGTGATGGATGAAAAAAGGCCCATCGCAGGGATTGCGGTGGGCCTTTTCTTTTGGGGATGGTGCGCAATGCTGGGTTAATGCATTTGGCGATCCGGGTTGGGTGTGTCCGGTGTATCCGGCACATACCATGAGGGGGTGGCCTCAGGCACCGGTGCAAAGGTGCTGCGGCTGTTCACACCCCGCTGCCAGATGATTGGACGCTCGGCTGCGGCGGTGTCGTGGATTGAAACGCTGAGTTTGGTGGCGTCATGTTGGGCTGTGATGGTGACCTGTGAGCCAACAGTGACCGGGGTAGACTGTTCCAGAAGATAGGAGAAGCGCCCCCAGTGGCCGTCGGTGTTCAGGTCGTTTGAGACGGAAATGCCTGGCGCCAGCACCATGTCAAAGCTGACCACAACGGCGTGGGCCGTGCCTATGGTGGTGCAGAACAGCGGCAATGTGATCTTGCCGTGGGTCATGTCCGGACGAGTGAAATCAAAGTGGAACAGATCGCTGGTGGGGCCAAGGGGACGCAAGCCGCAGGCGGCGGAGTCGTTGGGGGTGACCTGCGCCACATTGGCAAATTTGTGGAAGGCGCTGAGATCAAAGCCTTCGGCCTCCAGTGGGCGGTATTGGTTCCGTAGCGCAGCGCTTTCCACCAACTGCGCTTTGAGCGTGCCGCTTTCAGGCACAGCGCGCGCGCTGGGTTTGGCGAGGTGTTCCATCGCGTGGGTCAACGTGGCCAAGGCACCTTCACCCAAGAGGTTGCTGTCTACAATTTCGGAGACCACAACGTCGGCGCGTTCCGGGAGGTCTTCGCCAATGATCAACTCGTGGGACCATTTGGACAGAACAGTGATTTTTTCGCTAAGGCCATTGTCGGCAATCACCTGTTTGGCGGCGGCGGCAATGAGGGGCTGGCCTTCGATGGCATAGACATGTTTGGCACCAGCGCGCGCAGCCAGCATGGCGGTGAGGCCAGCGCCACAGCCGATGTCGAGCACGATGTCGCCCGGCTGCACCTTGGCAGCAATGGCCTTGGCGTAGGCCTGATTGCGCACGGTGTCAGCCAGCATGGGGAAGTGCCAGCGGGGCACAAACATCTGATGCAACTGCTCTTTCAGGAGATGCGCTGTGTGATGATGCGGGTCTTTCGCTAGCGCTTGGGCCAGCAGATTGGAGGCATGTACACCGCCGTCGCCCAAGGGTGCGTTTTCAGCAAGCGCCACAAGGCTGTTGGCGTCTAACATCTCAAAACGCGGTTCGAACTCGGCAATGAGATCCAAGTCAGCGGCAGAGGGTTGTTCTTCTAACAACTTTAATCTTCCTTTTTTGAGGCAAATGCTGCGGACCTAGCTATGCGGCAGAGGGATTGAGGATTGGTAAAGGCGTCTCACATCTGCGTGTGGGGACTGGATTGGGCGCAGGTTTCGGCGCAGCCTAAGGGGAAGCACGGGAGGTCTTGGATATGCGTGTAAGGCAATTGAAACAGTGGGTGGTTGCCGCTGCAATCGCGGTTTTGGCAAGTGGTGTGTCAGCCGATCCAAGTTTCTGGAAACACGAGTGGCCGGAGACGGACTTTTCTAAACACAGTGTTACAAACTGGGTGGAGATTTTGAGTGGCGGGCCACCAAAAGACGGGATTCCTGCGATCAGTGATCCGCAGTTCATTCGCGTGGATGATGAGGGCCGAATTGGGGATCGTGAGCCCGTTGTGACTGTAGAAATGGCAGGGGAGCTGCCGCGGGCGTACCCAATCCGCTATCTGACTTGGCACGAGATTGTGAACGACACGGTGGGCACCACACCAATTGCAGTGACGTTTTGCCCGCTGTGCAATTCGGCAATCACATTTGATAGATTTGTGGATGGGCGGGTGTTGAGCTTTGGTGTGTCTGGCAAGCTGCGCAACAGCGATATGGTGATGTACGACCGGGAAACCCAGAGTTGGTGGCAGCAGGCGATTGGCACCGGGATTGTGGGTGAGATGACTGGGGTGAAGCTCAAAGCTCTGCCGACCTGGATGGAGAGTTGGGGGCAGTATAAAGCGCGCCATCCTGATGGGCTGGTGATGGCCGAACCCGCGCATGGTCGGCCTTATGGGCGCAATCCTTATGTAGGCTATGACAGCTCGGTGCGGCCATTTTTGTACAGCGGAGAAAACCCGCCACATGGGGTGCCGCCGCTGGTGCGGGTGGTGCGTGTCGGAGAGCGGGCTTGGCCGTTAACCCGGCTGGCGGGGGCTGGCGCGGTTACGGAGGCCGGTGTCACAATCTCTTGGCAAGAGGGGCAGGCTTCGGCGTTGGACGGGGCCACTATTGGCAAAAGCAAAGATGTGGGCAGCATTCGGGTGAAAGATGCTACAGGTAAAGATGTGCCACATGATGTGATGTTTGCCTTTGCCTTTCATGCATTTTGGCCGCAGGGGCAGTGGATGTTGGGGAAGTAGGCGGTGCCTGTCTGGCTAATTTCCGAGAACCGTTGACTAAAAACGACTTTCCGCGTTACGGTTGAAGCTATTGTGATTTCAATAGCTTTAGCGGGAGCGCGCCATGGACGCCGAGCTACCATTTTTTGTGACACAACCCGGATCCACTGACGTGTTGATGTTGGTGATAGGGATTTTCCTTGTTGCCGTTTTGTTGGGTGTGGGCACCCTGTATTTTACAGTGCAAACCATTCCGGACCGGATGGCGTCGGGAAGTCACAAAATACAAATGCAGTTGGTGGGCCTGTTGGGTGTGATCTCGTTGTTCACCATGAACAACGCGTTTTGGATCGCCGGGATCCTGCTGGCAGCAATCCCGTTCCATGAGCTGTTCCCAGAGCATTTTGCAACCATAACCAATGCATTTGATCCGCCAGAGGAAGATGTGGAACCGGCTGTGGACGTTTCTGATGGATATGAAGGCAAGACACCAGAAGAGGCGCAAAACAATGCTTGAACTGATGCTCAGTTGCTTTGTCACCTTGGTGCCAGATATCCTGTATCGCCGCTACGCACAGGGTAAGCGCATCGGCCACGAGATCACGTTTTTCAACATCTGGTATGAGCTCCGCTGGGGCATTACTTCCTGTGCGTTATTGGCTGTGACCTTGATCACGCTGATTTTCTATTTCCACCCCACGTCAGACAAGATCACCTCGTTTTTTCGCACGGTCACTATTCTGTCAGAGGACGGAGGGCGCGTTGCTGAGGTTTATGTGGCCAACAACACGCGTGTGGAAGAAGGGGACCCGCTGTTCCGGCTGGACACGTCACGCCAAGAAGCGGCGGCGGAGACAGCGCGGCGGCAGATGGTTGAGGTGGACGCGGCGCTGCTGTTGGGGGCGACGGAGATATCCGGGGCACAGGCGCAGTTGGATGCGACTGAGGCGCAACTCACGCAAGCGCGGGATGACTTGCAGCGCCGGCAAAGCATTGCGGAGCGTAACAGCACTGTGGTGACGGAGCAGGAATTGGAGCAACTGTCCAATGCGGTGGATGTGGCCGAGGGACAGCGCAATGCAGCAATTGCGGCGGTGCAGGCGGCAACTCTGCGGGTGAGTGACACTCTGCCAGCGCAGCGCGACAGCGCGGAGGCGGCGTTGGCGCAGGCTGAGACGGAGATCGCCTTGTCCACGGTTTATGCCGGGGTAAGCGGGACGGTGACGCAGTTTCAGTTGAAACCTGGCGATATCATCAACCCAATCCTGCGGCCGGCGGGCATCTTGGTGGCGGACATGCCAGGGCCGCGGCGGTTTATGGCTGGGTTTCGCCAGATCTCTGCGGGCATTGTGAAAGAAGGCATGCTGATCGAGATGACTTGCCCGGCAAAACCCTTGACGGTGATCCCAATGCGGGTGGTGCAGGTGCAAGACACCATTGCCGCCGGACAGTTTCGGCCCGGCGACAATTTGATTGATATTCAGGACCGCGTGCGGCCAGGCACACTACTGGCCATCATGGAGCCGATCTTCCCTGAGAAAGTGGAGGGTGTGCCTCCGGGAAGCCGCTGTACCGGCGTTGGGTTCACGGATCACACGCCGTTTATTGAAGAGAACGGGCTCACCGGCCTTCATGCCTTTATGTATAAGGCGATTGACGGGCTGGGTGTAACCAACGCGGTGGTGATCCGTGCCATGGCAATCTTGCTTCCTGTGAAAGCACTTGTGTTCAGCTGATTCATGCCGCGTGAGTTTCTAGCGACACATAGGTGTCCATCGGGGCGTCCGGGTCAAAGTCGGTCAGGTCCATGACGGAGAAAAACTCGGCACAGACAGGGGATTGCATCTCTTTTTCCATGACGTCGGCCATGTCCGCCTCGCTGCGGAATTGAACGATGTCCAGATAGGTGCCATCTTGTGCGCGCACCAACTCCCGGCGCAGCACGCCGGGCTCTTTGGTGACAAAATCCAATTGGAATTTGGTGGAGGCCGCGAGTAGGTCGGCCTCAGTTTTGTTGGGGGCCAGTTTGATTGGGGCCAAAACGGTGATGGGTGTCATTAGGAGTCTCCTGTACATGTGACAGGGATGGGATATTGAGTAATGCGTCGTTTTATGTCCTATTTGTTGCATGACACAGAAACGTACTCGTGCGGATGCACAAACCCGAATGATGCGGCTCGATCAAATCGCGGTTCGACTCAAAGGTGAAGAACCGTGCACCGTGGACGATTTGGCAACGGCCCATGGGGTGAGCCGTCGCACCATTGCGCGGGACCTAGAGATCATGCGGGCGCAGGGGATGCCGATTGAGGCGGAACGTGGCCGTGGTGGCGGCGTGCGCATGGATGTGAACTGGGGTGTGGGGCGGTTGAACCTGTCTTATGCGGAGAGCGTTGATCTGTTGATCAGCCTGGCGGTAGCGGAGCAGATGAACTCGCCGCTGTTTCTGGCGAAGATGGGCTCGATCCGGCGGCAGTTGATCGCCTCGTTTTCCAAAGAGAAACGGCGAGCGGTGCAAGGTATCAAGAAACGGATTTTGATTGCGGAGCGGGCTTCGCTGCCGGTGCAGACCTCGATGGGGGAGCCAAAGCCGCGTGTGGTTCAGACCCTGCATCAGGCGTTTCTCAATCAGAAGCTGGTGGACATTGAGTATGTGCGGGAGGACGGGGCAAAATCAAAACGCACAATTGCGCCGCATTACCTGCTGCTGTGTTCGCCGGTGTGGTACGTGCTGGCTTGGGATCATCTAAGAGACGCGCCACGCACGTTTCGTTGTGATCGGATACAGAATGCAATTGAGGGTTTTGAGGCTTTTTCTCTTCAAGACGCTAAAGTTTTTGAGCCCGCCGTGGAGCACTACAATGTGCTGTGAGGCGGGCTAGTGCTCAGCTTAATCGGAGAAGGTGTAGCTACCCATTTCGCAGAGATCGAGATTGTAGTCTTCAAGCGTAGCGCCGTCGGCAAATTCCGCCAGGACGTCGTAAACACAGGTGGTTTGCCCGTCAGAGATCAACACGTTGATTTCATAACCCGGCGCCAAAATACCGCCGTCGATCAGGTTTTCTTCCCAACTGTCAGAACTGGACGTGCTCACGTGAAATGCGGTCACATCTGAGCTGGACTCATTTGTCAGAAGGAATTGCAGATCTTCTGCAGCTGCGGAAGTTGCGCAGACAACTGTAGTGGCAAATACAAGTGATGCTGTTTTCATAACGTGTCTCCTGAGTTGGCAAATTGCTTTGGAGTAATCGGTTCCAAGTCAAATGACACGAGATGCGAGGGCTGAACGCCCTCGCACAGTTTACACATGAATTAGTCTTCGGACCCGATGACTTTCCAAAGAATGCCACCAATCGCGCCACCAATCAAAGGTGCTACCCAGAACAACCAAAGTTGAGACAGGGCCGGACCGTCTGCAAAAAGGGCCACACCAGTTGAGCGGGCTGGGTTTACTGATGTGTTGGTGACCGGAATGGAAATCAGATGGATCAGGGTCAGACCAAGACCAATGGCGATGGGCGCAAAGCCTGCTGGAGCGCCAGCGGACGTGGTGCCAAGGATAATGAAGAGGAAAGCTGCGGTGAGCACAATCTCGATGACCAGCGCGGACATCATGGAATACCCTTGCGGTGAAGCTGTGCCATAGCCATTGGAGGCAAAACCGCCAACCCCAGCGAAGTCAGGTGCGCCAGAGACAATGAGATAGAGCACAATGGCTGCGGCAACGGCGCCTGCAACCTGAGCCACCCAGTAGGGGATCAGATCTTTGGCTTCAAAACGGCCCCCAATCATCAGGCCAAGGCTGACCGCGGGGTTAAAGTGACCACCGGAAATATGGCCAACAGCGTAGGCCATTGTCATGACCGTGAGACCAAAGGCCAAGCTGACGCCCAGCCATCCGATGCCAACATCTGCGACCCCTGCAGCGAGCACCGCGCTGCCACAGCCGCCAAGCACCAACCAAAAGGTGCCAATGAACTCTGCGCCCAATTTCTGAAACATTTTATCACTCCCAAATATACCTTTCGGGAGCCTAGAAAGCGAATTTGGCTCTGCCTAGGGGAGAAAAAAGGGAATTGGCGCAGAGTGAATTGGTCGTTTGGAAAGGAGGTAGACCAAACGTGGAGCGGATTGTGACGTGATTTCATATGGTTGCGCAAAGAAAAACCGCCGCGCGGGCGCGCAGCGGTTGATTGTCTCTGTGGCGTTTATGCCGCTTATTTGGCGGTTTTGGCCGCTACCGCTGCGGAAGCGGCGGTAGAAACAGGCGCTGCCGCTTTTGGGGCAGCCGCTTTGCCAACGGTCAGCGGATCGTCCTGACGTTGCACAGAGCCCTCAAAATGGGCACCGCTTTCGATCGCGATTGTCTTGTGGATGATGTCGCCTTCGACGCGTGCGGTGGCGGTCAAGCGGACCTTCAGGCCGCGCACGCGCCCAACGATGCGACCGTTGATCACCACGTCGTCGGCGATGATTTCGCCTTTGATGGTGGCGGTTTCGCCAATTGTCAGCAGATGGGCGCGGATGTCGCCTTCGACGGTGCCTTCAACCTGAATGTCACCAGTGGTTTTGAGGTTGCCCGTGATGTGCAAGTCGGTGGACAGCACAGAGGCAGCTGGCTTGGCTTTGGGGGCAGCGGCGCTTCTGAATTCGCTGGCCTTTGCCGGCGCGGCAGGGATTGCCTTGGATTCTGAGGCCGTTGGCTTGGCCGGAGTGTCAGTTGTTGGTGCGGGGTCGTTGATTTTGCTCTTAGAAAACATCTCGTCCAGCCTTGATAAATGTCATCGGGTTTACAGCTCTCCCATTGACGCGCACTTCGTAGTGCAAATGCGTGCCGGTTGAGCGTCCAGAATTGCCCATATCACCAATATGGTCGCCGCGCGAGACTCTTTGGCCGACTTTTACGCGGATTTTCGCTTGGTGGGCGTAGCGGGTTTCAATTCCATGGTCATGTTTGATCTTTACCAGGCGTCCGTAACCCGACAGCCAGCCCGCGTGCGTGACCACTCCGTCGGCAGTGGAATAGATTGGGGTGCCATAACGGGCGGCAAAATCGGTGCCTTTGTGCATCCGGCCCCAACGCATGCCATAACCGGACGTGTAACGGAATGCGGATTTAATTGGGTTGTCAAACGGCACAGTTTCCGCCGCGATGCGATAGACGTTCAGCTGGTCCAGTTGTTCCAGAAGACGGTTGGCGCGCAGGGTTTCCGCGGAAATCTCTCCACCCTTTGTGGAGAAGCTAAGCGGCATAAGAGGGCCACCTTGCCCCTGATAGCCGCGCCGGACCTCTTCCATTAGGTTTTTGGTGTCGAGCCCAGCGGCGGTAAACATCTTGGTCAGAGGTTCAACGGATACAGTCATGGCGTCTTCGAGCTGGCGGAAGATTTTGTCGTTTTTCTCTTCCATCAACAGGAGCTCGCGCTCCATTTCTTCAGCGGCATGCAGGGCCAGTTGCGCGTCAGCCACCACTTCATCCCGCTGAGCAGCGGTTTCGTTAAGCGCGGTGGAGAGCACGTCCAGCATGTCGTTGCCAAGTGGCGACGAGCCAATCAGTGCAGTTTGCGTTTCAGCTTGAGCCTGATCACGGGCGATGACTTCGTCGCGGGCGGCCTCACGCTCTTGCATGGTGCGGCGCAGGGTGGATTGGATCACCTCGATGCCGGTTTCGAGCTCTTTGCGGCGAATTTCTGACGCGAGCAATTCGGACTGCATGTCCGAAATCTGTGTCAGCGCGGAGTTGAAGCGCGCTTGAGCGGCCAACGCTTCCTCAGTGCGGGTGTCGCGTTGCGAGGAGAGATCATTAAGACGCTGCTCATAGGTGAGTTGATCTCGCTTGGCCTGCTCGCGGAAGTTGCCGGAGCCAATGCTGTCCATTAACAATATGGCGGTGGCGATGATGGCCCAAGCTACAATCGCGGAAGATCCAACAAACGCAATGAGTTGCGTGCTTGGCTTCAGGCGGATGAAGCGGGTGTCTGTGTCCGACCGAAGAAAGAGCCTGCGTTCCGGAAAGAAGCGTTCCAGGATCGCGTGCGCGCGGATCGCGAGTCGTGTTCTCACGGAAGAATTCCTTGTTTAGTCCCAACCCAAGATGCGCCATCCCCGGCGCATCTCCTTGTCCCCAACGCCTTTTGCAGGCGCCTTGGGGCAAGGGTTTAGCGGGCCATGTCCTGTCCGGCAAGGTTTTTGACCTTTTTGGGCAGGTAAGGCGCGGATGTGTTGCCGCGATGGGCGGTTTGCCGCCGATGCTTAACGGGCATAGGCAGGTGGCTCTTCGTCAGAGAGCGGCCAGTAAAAATCAGGTGGCAGACCGGCGTCTGCGCGTTTCTCTTCGTTAAAGGGAGGCTTGAGGGCACCGTGGAAATATTTTTGAACCAAGCCGTGGAATGTGGCTTTGGGGTCAAGCGCGTGTCGGCCGCAGAGAAAGTTAAACCACTTGGCCCCATAAGCGACGTGGCCAACTTCTTCGGCATAGATGATCCGCAAGGCTTCCAGTGTTTGTTCGTCTTTGGCATTTTCAAAAATGCGGATCATACCTGGTGTCACGTCCAGTCCGCGCGCTTCTAATACCATGGGTACCACGGCAAGGCGGCCCATCAAGTCGTCCACGGTGTCTTCCGCTGCGCGCCACATGCCTGCGTGGGCCGGCAGAGCGCCGTAGAAGCTGCCTTTGTCTTCAAGGCTGTCGCATATCAGGTTGAAATGGTTCGATTCTTCGGCGGCAGACTTCACCCAGTCGTCATAGAACCCAAGCGGCATCTCGACGTCAGTAAAGCGGGCGATGATGTCCCAATGCAAGTCAACCGCGTTGAGTTCAATATGGGCGACAGCGTGCAGCATTGCGATGCGGCCTTGTGGACTGCCGGGCTTGCGACGGGGTACGTCGCGGGGATTTAGCAGTTCTGGCCTCTCTGGGCGAGCCGGTTGCAGGGGGGCGGTGGCTGTGCCGATGGGCAGTGGCGCGCCAGCCTCACGCGCCGCAAACCATGCGTCGGCGTGTTTCTTGGAAATCGCGGTTTTGGCACGGCCATCTGCGGTGGTGAGAACCTCTGCCGCCATCTCTGCAAGGGACTGGGTCATTGGAGCGCTTTCGCGGCTACCAAAACCTCTTCGGCATGGCCGTCAACTTTCACCTTGGGCCAAGTGCGAACAATGGTACCGGTGCCGTCAATCAGAACGGTGGACCGCACGATGCCCATGAACGTTTTGCCATACATCTTTTTCTCAACCCAAACGCCGTAGTCTTCGCAGACGGTGCCGTTTTCATCAGACAGTAGCGGGACGGTCAGGTTTTGCTTTTCGACAAATTTGCCGTGGCTTTTGAGGCTGTCTTTGGAGATGCCAAAGACTTTTACACCTGCATTGGCAAACTCGTTGAGCAAGTGTGAAAAGGTGACGGCCTCTTTGGTGCAACCCGATGTGTTGTCGCGTGGATAGAAGAATAGGGCCACCGGAGCAGGGCGCAGAGCTGAGAGTGTAACGTCGTCACCCGACGTGGACGGCAAGCTAAAATCGGGGGCAGGTTGGGTGGCATCAATCATCATTTTGCTCCTTGGTGGTCGGATGTTGCCAAAGCGGTGATCTGGCCTTGGGTCGGGCGCCTCTTACGGGTATAGTTTTGTATACGAGCACCGGAATAACAGAAGATACAGAGGCATCAACCCTGGCTGAGAACGGCGATCATAACTCCGCATCAGAGGGTCCTGTAGCAACGTCCAACACCACCGAAGCCTCTTTGGAGACAAAGGCGACCTTGGAGACGGAAGCGGAGACCACAGAGGTGCAGCCGGAGCAACCGGCGCGTCGACCACGGCGTGCGCGTCGGTTTGGCGTGATTGCGTTGTTCAGTCTTTTGGTGCCCGCCGCATTTTTGGCTGTTGTTGCTTTTGTTGTGAGTGGCAAGCCGTTAGAGGCGCCCAAGTGGCTGCATGATCGGGTACAAGTGTCCCTCAATCAGCAACTCGTGGGGTTAGATGTGACCATCGAGCGTATGGCGCTTGTGGTCGAAGACGATTGGGACCCCAGCATAGAGCTACAAGGGGTTCAGGTGGTACCGGAAGACGGTGGTGCTCCAGTGCGTTTGGAACGCGTACGGGCGCGTTTGGCCTTTGCGCCGCTGCTTGATCGGCAGTTGGCGCTGCGCGACGTGCAAGTGTCCGGTGTGACCCTGTTGTTGGTGCGTCAGGCAAACGGGACGGTGCAAATTTCCATTGGTCAGGGTGGTGGCGCATTTCAAACCGATACCGACCTCACCACGTTTGGAGATCAGATCGAACGGTATTTGGAAGCGCCGTTGTTGGCGTATCTGGATTTGTTTCAGATCGAAGATGTCACTCTCCGCTTTGAGGACCGGCGCGCGCAGCGGGCCTGGACAGTGGATGGCGGACATATCACCCTGCGGAGGACGGGTGAGCTGGTGGAATTGGCATCCCAGATGACACTGTTGGGCAAACGCAGCTATGCCAGCACTATTGAAGCGTCTCTGACCACGCGCTTTGGCACAAGAATAACTGAGTTTGGAGTCAATTTCGAAGATTTGCCAAGTGAGGATATCGCATCTCAAGCGGTGGCGCTGAGTTGGTTGCAGATTCTGCGCGCGCCAATTTCAGGTGCGCTTCGGGCCAGCATCGACAGCGAAGGCAATCTCGGCAATGTGAACGCCACTTTGCAGATTGCCGACGGTGTATTGCAGCCGGATGGGGCGGTCCGGCCAGTGCCGTTTGAAAGTATGCGCAGTTATCTGACCTATGATCCCAGCCGTGGCGCAATCCGCTTTGATGAGTTGTCGCTCAGCAGTGACATGGTGCGGGTGAATGCACACGGTGAGGCGTTTATTGGCCCGTTGTCGCAAGGGGTGCCAGAAGAGTTTCTGGTGCAGCTGACGCTCAACGAGTTTCGCGCAAACCCGCGTAATCTGGACGATGATCCAGTTGCATTGGAACGGTCTTATGCGGACTTCCGGTTGCGGTTGGATCCATTTGAGTTGGAGCTGGGGCAGTTGTTGGTACGTCAAAACGGCAACCAGATTGTGCTTGACGGACGGTTGGCCACGGAGGGCGAAAACTGGGCTTATGCGCTGAATGGGCATATGGATGAGGTGGTGCCAGAAAATGTGCTGGCGCTGTGGCCGAAGAGCTTTAAACACAAGCTGCGCAAGTGGCTGGATGAGAATATCTACAAGGCCAATTTACATGACATTGATCTGGCTGTGCGCTCAAAAGGTGCGGAGCCACCAGATGTGTATGTGGATTTTCAATTCCGCGATGTCGATATCAAACCGGTCAAAACCATGCCACCTGTGCGCGATGGTATTGGCTTTGGTGTGCTGAAGGACCATCAGCTGCACATCACTGCGGAAGCGGGCTACGTTGAGGCGGATCAAGGCGGGCGCATTGATGTGGCCGGTTCCAGCATCGTGATCCTCGATACCCGGTTGAAACGCTCGCCCGCGGTGGTGCAAGCGCAGGCGCGGGGGCCAATTGAGGCCGTGTTGTCGCTGCTTGATCGCAAGCCGCTTGAGCTGTTTTCCAAAGCCAAACTGCCGGTGGATTTTGCTTCCGGTGACGCGATATTGGACGGAACCGTTGAGTTGGTGCTGAAAGACAAACTGCCAATTGAAGAGGTTGTCTATGATGTGCGCGGGGATTTGCACAATGTTAACAGCACCCATTTCTTGCCCGGGAAAGAGATGCGGGGGCAGCTGCAGGTGACAGCCACACCAGAGCGGGTGGAGGTCTGGGGGGAAGGCTACGTGGCCGGTATTCCCGTCACGGCCAAATGGCACATGTTGGGTGGCAAAGAGAACGCCGGCGAAAGTTGGTTAAGCGGAACAGCGGAGCTCAGCGCAGCCGCATTGGACACGTTTGAGGTGGGGCTGCCCAAAGGCACGGTGTCTGAGGTTGGCCAAGCGACTTACGCGATGGATATTGTACGTGGTGAGCCGCCGAAACTGCGATTGAGGTCTGATTTGGTTGGGGTGCGGATGGCGTCACCTCCATTGGGGTGGCGCAAAGCGGGAAAAACCGCTGGTTCGCTTGAAGTAGACATGACGTTGGGCGCGACCCCAAACATAGATCGGATCGCCTTTGAAGCGCCTGGATTACGCGCTGCCGGTAGGATTTCGATTGCGGATGGCGGCGGGCTTGGCGTGGCGCAGTTGGACAGCTTTGCGGTGGGCAACTGGCTCAGTGGCACAGGGCGGTTGGTTGGCCGAGGCAAAGCCCCACCGGCGGTGGTGATGACCAGCGGACGACTCGACATGCGGCGGATGCCAGGCAGCAGTAGAAGTGGCGGTGGCGTAGGGAATGGCGGTCTTGGCCCAATCACGGCGACAGCGGATGAGGTGGTTGTCACGGATAGTATGCGGCTGGCGCCTGTTAATGCAGAGCTCAGCTTTGGCGGCGGATTAAATGGCAGTTTTAATGGGAATTTCAACGGCGGGCCCCTGGTGTTTGGGACATTGGCGCCTCATAAAAACGGCACGCAGTTGCGGCTGACGTCCAATCACGGTGGGCAGATCGCGCAACGTATGGGGGTCGTGAAATCGGCCAGCCAGGGGCAAATGACCCTGTCGATGGTGCCGCGAGCCGCCACCGGGGAATATGATGGGGTAATGGAAATGCGCAACGTGAAGGTTCAGCGGTTGCCTTTGGTTGCGGAGTTGCTCAACGCGATCAGTGTGGTTGGCTTGGTTGACCAGCTAAACGGCCCTGGCATTTTGTTTAGCGAAGTGTTTGCGCGATTCCGTTTGACTCCAGACCGGCTGGTGATTGGGGAGAGCAGCGCGGCCGGGCCGTCAATGGGACTATCAGCCAACGGCACTTATAGCTTCGTGCAAGAGTGGTTTGACATGCAAGGCACCGTCTCGCCGTTATATGCGGTAAATGTTGTTGGGCGGCCGTTTTCGCGACGCGGCGAAGGCTTGATTGGGTTTAATTACACCATGCGGGGGCCGTCGCAGCAGCCGGTGATCTCTGTAAACCCACTCTCGGCCTTGACGCCGGGCTTCTTTAGAGAGATTTTCCGCCGTCCACCTCCGGACCTGAGTAACTAACGGCACGACTTCTGATGCAGCTTTCCGATTTTGATTTTGATCTTCCCGACACCTTGATTGCGACGCGGCCTGCTGAACCGCGCAGTTCTGCGCGCCTTTTGGTGGCCAAGGCTGGACAGATCACCGATGGGGTGGTCACGGATTTGGTTGATTTGTTGCAGCCCGGTGACCGTTTGGTGTTGAACGATACCAAGGTGATCCCCGCGCGGCTTTCGGGGTACCGCGTTCGGAAGGGGCCGGAAGGCGAAACACAGTCGCGCATGGACGTGACGTTGTTGGAGCCACGTGCCGGGGGCATTTGGACCGCCCTGATCAAGCCGTTGCGCAAGATCCGTGAAGGAGAGGAGATTGTCTTTGCCGCGGGTTTGACCGGACGGCTGCTGTCCAAAGAAGACGGACAGGGTTTGGTGCAATTTGACCTCGACGGTGAGGATTTTGATGCGGCTTTGGAGTTGGCAGGCAATATGCCGTTGCCACCCTATATAGCTGCCAAGCGCGCCGCTGATGAGAAAGACAAAACCGACTATCAGACGGTTTGGGCCAAGCACTCCGGGGCGGTGGCCGCACCTACAGCCTCGCTGCATTTTGACGATGCTTTGTTGGCCGCGCTGAAGGCCAAAGGTGTAGAGTTCACACATGTGACTTTGCATGTCGGCGCTGGGACGTTCTTGCCGGTGAAAGTCGACAACGTGAAAGATCACAAGATGCACGCCGAATGGGGCCGTGTGACCGAAGTGGCAGCCGCAGAGATTGCGGCCACCAAAGCCGCGGGTGGTCGGGTGATCCCGGTGGGCACCACGGCGCTGCGGCTGATTGAAAGCGCAGCGCGGGACTCTGGTGAAATACAAACCTGGGAAGGCGCTACTGATATCTTTATTTATCCTGGATTTGATTTCAAAGTAGCCGACGCGTTAATGACCAACTTCCATTTGCCTAAATCCACATTGATGATGCTGGTCAGCGCCTTGATTGGGCAGGACGAAATTCGCTTGGTTTACGATCATGCGGTAAAAGAAGGCTACCGCTTTTTTTCTTACGGTGATGCCTCTCTGTTGATCCCCTAGTCACTTTTCTACAACGATGCCGCAAAACGACCAGGCGCTGTCGCGATTGGGTGCGATGGCGGCGGTGGCGTTTTGCATATCGGCTCATCTGTGAAAGAGTCGTTGTGAGGATCGTTCAATGGGGCAGTTTGTAAAAGGCGCGTGGCCGCTTCTGTTGGGAATGCTGTTGCTGATGGTGGGCAATGGCATGCACGGGACGTTGCTGGGTATCCGCGGCGAGGCGGCGGGGTTCTCGACCTTTGAAATGTCGATGGTCATGTCGGCCTATTTTGTTGGTTTCTTGGGTGGCAGTCGCATGACGCCAGAGTTGATACGCCGAGTCGGGCATGTGCGGGTGTTTGCTGCGATGGCCTCGATGATCTCCGCCGTGTTGATCCTATATCCGACGCTAGAGCATCCTGTGGCCTGGATCGCCGGGCGCGCGTTGATGGGGCTGTGTTTCTCTGGCGTGTATGTCACAGCGGAAAGCTGGCTTAACAATGCGGCGACCAATGACACACGTGGCAAAGCGCTGTCGATTTACATGATGGTGCAGATGTTTGGCATCGTGGCGGCACAGGGCATGTTGACCATTCCAGATGCGACAGGATTCCTGCTGTTTGTGATCCCCTCGGTGTTGGTTTCGATCTCTTTTGCGCCCATTTTGCTATCGGTGTCGCCGACGCCTGCGTTTGACACGACCAAACCGATGAGCCTGAAAGAGCTGTTCCACAATTCCCCATTGGGTGTGGTGGGCATGTTCCTTCTTGGCGGAGTGTTTTCAGCACAGTTTGGGATGTCTGCGGTGTTTGCGACACGGGCTGGCTTGAGCTTGAGTGAATTGTCGTTGTTTGTGGCGGCGTTTTACATTGGTGCGACGGTGTTTCAGTATCCGTTGGGCTGGATGAGCGATCGGGTGGACCGCCGGGTGTTGATCATGATTGTCGCCGCGATTGGCGCAGCCGGTGCGACGTTGGGCTTCATGGCCGGGGAAAACTACACGATGCTGCTTGTTGCCGCATTGTTTATTGGCGGTTTTTCCAACCCGCTCTATTCGATGTTGATTGCGCATGCCAATGACTTCCTTGAGTATGAGGATATGGCGGCGGCCTCAGGCGGCTTGGTGTTTGTGAATGGCGTTGGGGCGATTGCGGGTCCGTTGATCACCGGGTGGATGATGGATGTCATGGGACCCAGCGGGTACTTCATCTATCTGATTATACCGCTTGCTGCGCTGGGTATCTATGCGGGCTATCGCACGACTCGTCGTCCGGCCGCACCTGTTGACGAGACCGGCAGCTACACCGCGGTTATGCCAACGGCCTCGGTGGTTGCTGTGGAGGTTGCACAAGAGGTGGCAATCGAGATTGCGATGGAAGAGGAGCAAGAGGCTGCCGCCGGGTAAGCAGACCTTTGCCAGTGTTAGCGCAAAAGGTCGCGGGCTATGTCGGGATGTTGCATTTTGTGACTATTCTTTCTTAATTTTCTGTGTGTAACCTTCTTATTACAAAGCCTCTTTTGAGGTTGAATAAGCATAAGGAGAAGGGACATGGCAGCAGGTCCCGATGAGGTTCTTTCGTTCTGGCTCGATGAGGTTGGGCCCAGCGGATGGTATGCGGTTTCCGATGCGTTGGACGACAAAATCCGACAACGGTTTTTAAGTACATGGGAGTTGGCGCAGGCCGGTGGATTGGGGCAATGGTTGACCTATTCCAGCGGAACTTTGGCCTATCTGATCCTGACAGATCAATTTCCGCGCAACATGTTCCGGGGGACGGGACAGGCGTTTGCCAGCGATAGCAAAGCGCTGGCGGCGGCGAAGGCAGCGATTGACAAAAAATGGGATCAGAAAATCGATTGCCCGGCGCGGCAGTTTTTCTTCCTTCCGTTGATGCACTCCGAAAATCTCTGTGATCAGGAGCGCTGTGTGCGTATGTTCCTGCAACGAATGGAGGACGGTGAGAGCAATCTGTTGCACGCACAAGCCCATCGTGAAGTGATCCGTAAGTTTGGCCGTTTTCCCTATCGAAATGACGCCTTGGCGCGGGCCTCAACTGAGGTGGAGGCAGCTTATGTCGCGGATGGCGGCTATGGTGCGACCGTGCGAGAACTTCAAGCAGCAGAGTAGTCTGTTAGTTTGTAGGCGCGCTGGCGTTCGGCGATGAGTCGAGCGCATAGCAATTGGCGACTGAGCCAATTCGGCCACTCACACGGGTGGCCACATCATCCAGTGCCGATTGCATCAAATTTTCTGGCGTGTCTGCAAGGCGGACAAGGCTGCTGTTGATACCTTCCAATTCCAATTGAAGTGCATTGGCGCGGGTTTGAAGAACTTCGGCTGCCTGTGTCGTCAACGCGGAATTGTCGAGTGAAATGCCCGCAAGGTCGCTGCGAAGGTTGGCTACTTCATTGCGCAGACCGTCCACCTTGGTTGCTAGCGGCTGAACAATTTGCAAGTTTTGCGCAAATCTTGCGACGACACGTTCAGCAGTGTCTGATAAGCGCCAGAGGAAGAATAGGCAGATCGCCACCAAAATTAGGGTGGCATTGATCATGGCGACAAGCAGATCTTTGATCGTTTTCATGGCACAGTTCCCGACTCGACAATGCGGGGCAGTGTGCGCCTCGTTTGGCGTGATCGCCAGCTAAAGTTTATGCGCAAAACGGGCGGTGCGCTTTGTTGAAGCTGCCGCGGAGTTCCAGTAGTCTCGCCAAAAGACAAAGCGAGAGGCAGGGAACACCATGGCCAGCAAGAACTTCGACATGATTGTGATTGGCGCAGGGCCAGGGGGCTATGTGGCCGCCATTCGCGGCGCGCAACTGGGCCTGAAGGTGGCCATTGTAGAACGTGAACACATGGGGGGCATTTGCCTGAATTGGGGCTGTATTCCAACCAAGGCGCTGCTGCGGTCTGCGGAAGTTTTTCATTTGATGGAGCGGGCCAAGGATTTTGGCCTGAAGGCCGAGGGTATAGGCTATGACATCGACGCAGTGGTGAAGCGCTCGCGTGGGGTGGCCAAACAGTTGAGCTCTGGCGTCGCATTCTTGATGAAGAAGAACAAGATCGCGGTCTTCATGGGAGAAGCGACTTTGCCGGCCAAGGGCAAGGTGTCAGTGAAGGGCGAAAAAGCCGTTGAAGAGCTGACCGCGAAGAACATCGTGTTGGCCACTGGCGCACGGGCGAGGGAATTGCCGGGGCTCGAGGGCGATGGCAAACGGGTGTGGACCTATAAAGACGCGCTTGTACCACCACATATGCCCAAAAAACTGCTGGTGATTGGCTCCGGTGCGATTGGCATTGAGTTTGCGAGCTTCTACAACACGCTGGGCGCGGAAACCACGGTTGTTGAAGTTATGGATCGCGTTCTTCCGGTTGAAGATGCGGAGATAAGTGCCTTTGCCAAAAAGCAATTTGTCAAACAAGGCATGACCATCATGGAGAAATCTACGGTCAAGAAGTTGGATCGTGGCAAGGATAAGGTCACCGCGCATATTGAAGCAAGTGGCAAGGTCACAACGCAGGACTTTGACACGGTGATTTCCGCAGTAGGTATTGTTGGCAATGTCGAGAACCTTGGACTTGAAAAACTGGGTGTGAAGATTGACCGGACCCATGTGGTGACGGATCAATATTGCCAAACCGGCGTGGACGGGCTGTTTGCAATTGGCGATATCGCAGGCGCACCTTGGTTGGCGCACAAAGCCAGCCACGAGGGCGTTATGGTCGCGGAGCTGATTGCGGGCGGAAAGCCACATCCGGTGAAGCCGGAAAGCATTGCAGGCTGTACCTACTGTCATCCGCAAGTGGCGAGCGTGGGGTTTACCGAGGCCAAAGCCAAGGAGCTGGGCTATGACGTGAAAGTCGGTCGCTTCCCGTTTATGGGCAATGGCAAGGCGATTGCTTTGGGGGAGCCAGAAGGCATGGTGAAAACCGTGTTCGATGCTAAGACCGGTGAGCTTTTGGGCGCGCATATGGTGGGCGCGGAAGTGACCGAGTTGATCCAAGGCTATGTGGTCGGTCGTCAGCTAGAGACCACCGAGGAAGACTTGATGCAGACGGTGTTCCCTCATCCAACGCTGAGCGAGATGATGCATGAAAGCGTGTTGGATGCATATGATCGTGTGATCCACGTCTAGCAGGCTGTATTTGACCATGGCGCGTATCGGATGGCCGAGCGCGCCATTGAGGTAACTCGGTGACAGAAAACAAAAGTATGCTGCCGGTTGTGGTGATTTGGCTGGCCGGCGTTGGTGCGGCGGGGCAGTTTGCCAAAATCAGTGTGACGTTTGACTACGTCGGAACTGCGTATCCGGAGGCCGGTGCGCGGTTGGGCTTTGCCTTGTCCATATTGGGTTTGGCAGGGATTTTCCTTGGTGTGGTGGCGGGCGTTCTGGTGTCCAAGATAGGCATGCGTCGCACCTTGATTGGCGGACTTGGCCTTAGCGCTGCGGTGTCCTTTGTGCAGGCATTGGGGCTGTCGTTTGATGTGTTTTTGTTCAGTCGGGTGATCGAAGGCTTAGCACATCTGGCGATTGTGGTGGCCGCACCGACGCTGATTGCCAAGGTGTCTCCTCCGAAAAAACGCGCTTTTTCTCTGACGCTATGGGGCACGTTTTTTGGCGTGGCTTTTGCGCTGTTTGCCTGGGCAGGACGGCCTTTGGTGGCGGCCTATGGGCTGAATGCGATGTATTTTGCACATGGGGCGTGGATGGCTGCCAGCGTGCTGGGCGTGGCGACCATTGGCTTGCCTGATGAGCGGGCGTTTGAAACTACGGGTGCATCGTTGACCCTTGGTGGTGTGCTCAAGCAGCATTGGGTGGTCTATCGCTCGCCATTTATGAACGCGGCGGCGGTGGGGTGGCTGTTTTACACCTTTTGTTTTGTCAGCCTGCTGACGCTTTTACCGCCTTACATCGCACCGGAGTGGCGTACGTTTACGGTTGGGGCGATGCCGTTGATGAGCATGATCAGCTCGATGACGCTCGGTGTTTGGCTGTTACGTTATTGGCGCATCGTACACGTGATCCAGACTGGGTTTATGATCTCCGCAGGTGCAGCCCTTGTGTTGATCTTGGTGCCTGGATCGACATTTGTGTGTTTGGTTTTGGCCGGCGCCTTGGGGCTGATCCAAGGGGCGAGTTTTGCGCTGGTGCCGGAGTTGAATGATACGGCTGCGGATCGGGCAAATGCAAACGGGGTGTTTGCGCAGGCGGGCAATTTGGGAAACACCATTGGCACACCGATCCTATTGGCGGTGGTCGCGCTGAGCGGCTATGGTGGCATGATGTTGGTGTCGGCGACGCTTCTGCTGATTGGTGCGGCGTCACATGGGCTGTTGCAACGGGCACGTGCGCGTACCTAAAACACAAAAAGCCCCGCAGTATGGCGGGGCTTTGAGCGGTTTGTTGTGTGCTTACAAAATGGCGTGGGCGAGGATCATTAGGATGCCGGAGCCAATCACGTAGCTGACATCCACGGTGATGGCGAAGCGAGATTTATTGATCCAGGCGCCTGTGTTGGCCACATATGCGGCGCAAGCGAGAATGGCGAGCAAGGCCACTGTCAAATTCTGTGTCGTTTCGGTCAGCGCGACGATATAGGCCAAAAGCGCGATCGCAATCCAGTTGGTGACCAGCGGCCCCATGGGCATCTTCTCGGGCGGCGTTGGGTCGATGTTACTTCCCTCAGCCCAGCGTTTTTGCAGGCCCAAAACGGGGCCGTAGATCAAAAAGCCAAAGGCGGCTGAAGCGACAAAGCCAACAATAAATGCGATCCAATTCATAGGGTGGACTCCAATGCTTCCAAAATGCGTGTCCAGCCACCTTCGTGGTTGTCGCGGCTCTCTTGCGACGGGAAGCGGACGTGTTTGAGGGTGAGGTTGGTGCCGTCATTGGCGGCTGTCAAGATTAAGGTGACCTCGCTATCTTCCTGAGAATAAGGGGAAACCCATGTGAATCGTAGGCGGTTTGCGCGGTCAATTTCCAGATACTCGCCTTCATGAGGCCAGCCTTCCTCGACATCAGGGGCCTGCATCACCACGCGAAATCGGCCACCAACCACGGGATCATTGCTGGCCTCCGGCACGGTCATTTCTGGGGCAGGTACCAAAAATTTCTGCATCATTTTTGGGTTAAGCCAGGCGTCAAAAACACGTTCTGGTGGGAAAGGTAGAAAGCGGGACACTTCCAGCGCTAGGTCAGTCATTGTTGTCTTCCTCCAATAGGGCAGCTTCGAGGGCGTCCAACCGCAGCGCCCAGATGGAGCGCAGGTCGGCAAACCAGTTTTCAATTTGTGACAATGGGGCCATTTGCACCTCAATGAGGTGTTCGCGCCATTCGGTCCGGCGACTGGCCAGTCCTGCGGCCTCCAGCACTTTGATATGCTTGGAGATTGCGTTCAGGCTCAGATCAAAGCGGTCGGCGATATCCGTAACCTTCATGGGGCCGTGTTGGGCCAGAAGGGTTAGAATCGCGCGCCGGTTTGGTTCCGATGCCGCCTTGAGAATGGCGCTCAATTGGTCTGTGTCACTTCGTTCAACCATATGGGTGAATAACATGTTGATTTCGGTCAGTCAACCACTTGGGTGAATGATGGCATGGCGAAAGGTGGGTAGGTTTGATATAGCTCCAGATTGGCCTTCAAAACGTGGTCTTTGATACCTATGTCCAAAAATTGCGATCGATTGAGGTAGCTGCAGTTTCTGACTTGGCGAATTAAAATGTTCTCTGTATGTTCGCGATATCTGGTTGGCAGAGGGGAGGGGATCCCCTATGTCTGGCGCCGTATCCGTTGGGGGTTTGAATGGCCGAGCTGAAAAACATCGAAGTGCGTGGTGCACGTGAGCACAATCTGAAGTCCATTGACGTGGATATCCCGCGCGATCAGCTGGTGGTGATCACTGGTCTTTCGGGTTCGGGCAAATCCTCATTGGCGTTTGACACGATCTATGCGGAAGGGCAGCGTCGCTATGTTGAGAGCCTGAGCGCCTATGCGCGGCAGTTCCTCGATATGATGGAAAAGCCGGACGTGGATCACATCAGCGGCCTGTCACCGGCAATTTCGATTGAGCAGAAGACCACCTCTAAAAACCCGCGCTCGACCGTGGGCACGGTGACGGAGATTTATGATTATCTGCGTCTTCTGTTCGCCCGTGTGGGCACGCCGTATTCGCCGGCCACAGGTCTGCCAATTGAGGCGCAGCAGGTGCAGGACATGGTTGACCGGGTCATGACCTTGGAGGAGGGCACGCGCGGCTATCTCCTGGCGCCAATTGTACGGGACCGCAAAGGGGAATACCGCAAAGAGTTTCTGGAGCTGCGCAAGCAGGGTTTCCAGCGGGTGAAGGTGGATGGGGCCTTCTATGAGCTGGATGAGCCCCCCACACTGGACAAGAAATACCGCCATGACATTGACGTGGTTGTTGACCGGCTTGTGGTGCGTGAGGGTATGGAGACCCGTTTGGCGGACAGTCTGCGCACCGCACTTGATCTGGCGGATGGCATTGCGGTTTTGGAGACTGCACCCAAAGAGGGTGATCCGGAGCGACTTACCTTTAGTGAGAAATTTGCCTGTCCTGTCAGTGGCTTCACCATTCCTGAGATCGAGCCGCGGCTGTTCTCGTTTAACGCACCGTTTGGGGCCTGCCCGACCTGTGATGGGCTTGGCAAAGAGTTGTTCTTTGACGAGCGGTTGGTGGTTCCGGATGTGACTTTGAAGGTTTACGACGGGGCTTTGGCGCCGTGGCGCAAAGGCAAATCACCGTATTTCCGGCAAACCATTGAGGCATTAGCGAAACACTACGAGTTTGACAAAAACTCACCTTGGAAAGACCTGCCAAAACATGTGCAGCAGGTGTTCCTTTATGGTTCTGGCGAGGAAGAGATCGAATTCCGCTATGATGAAGGTGGCCGGGTTTATCAGGTGACGCGGGTGTTTGAGGGTGTGATCCCAAACATGGAGCGGCGGTATCGGGAAACCGATTCAAACTGGATCCGTGAAGAGTTTGAGAACTATCAGAACAATCGGCCATGTGGAGCCTGTCGCGGTCACCGGCTGCGCGAAGAGGCGTTGGCAGTGCGGATTGCGGACAAACACGCGGGGCACGTGGTGCAGCTGTCGATCCGCGAGGCGTTGGCTTGGATTGAAAGCGTGCCGGCGGCGTTGACACCCCAGCGTCAAGAGATCGCAAAGGCAATTGTCAAAGAGATCCGCGAACGGCTTGGATTCCTGAACAATGTTGGGTTGGAATACCTATCTCTGTCACGCAACAGTGGCACGCTGTCTGGCGGGGAGAGCCAGCGTATCCGGTTGGCCAGCCAGATTGGGTCTGGGCTGACAGGGGTGCTGTATGTGCTGGATGAGCCATCGATTGGCCTGCACCAGCGCGACAATGACCGGCTTCTGACCACGCTGAAAAACCTGCGTGATCAAGGCAATACAGTGATCGTGGTGGAACACGACGAAGAGGCTGTGCGTGAGGCGGACTATGTGTTCGACATTGGCCCGGGGGCTGGTGTGCATGGCGGGCAGGTCGTGTCGCAAGGCAAGCCGGAAGATATCGCAGCTGACCCAGCGTCGTTGACGGGTCAGTATTTGAGTGGTGCGCGCGAAATTTCCGTGCCAACAAAACGGCGCGAAGGCAATGGTAAGTCTGTGACGGTGGTGAAAGCGACGGGCAACAACCTGCGCAAGGTCACAGCGGACTTCCCGCTTGGCAAGTTTGTCTGTGTGACTGGTGTGTCGGGTGGCGGAAAATCAACGCTGACCATTGAGACCTTGTTTAAGTCAGCGTCGATGCGTCTTAATGGGGCGCGGCAGACGCCTGCGCCCTGTGAGACCATCAAGGGGCTCGAGCATCTGGATAAGGTGATCGACATTGACCAGCGCCCTATCGGCCGTACGCCGCGGTCCAACCCGGCGACGTATACCGGGGCGTTTACGCCGATCCGCGATTGGTTTGCCGGTCTGCCGGAAGCCAAAGCGCGGGGTTATAAGCCGGGACGGTTTAGTTTCAACGTCAAAGGCGGGCGTTGTGAAGCCTGTCAAGGCGATGGCGTTATCAAGATCGAAATGCACTTCTTGCCGGATGTGTACGTGGAATGTGAGACCTGCAAAGGTGCGCGTTACAACCGTGAGACGCTTGAGATCAAATTCAAGGGCAAGAGCATTGCTGACGTGCTGGATATGACCGTTGAGGAGGCGCAGGAATTCTTCAAAGCGGTGCCAAGCATTCGCGACAAGATGGACGCGTTGATGCGGGTTGGTCTTGGCTACATCAAGGTTGGGCAGCAGGCGACAACGCTGTCTGGTGGTGAGGCGCAGCGGGTGAAGCTGTCTAAGGAATTGGCGAAGCGCTCAACAGGCCGAACGCTTTATATCCTGGATGAGCCCACCACGGGGCTGCATTTTGAAGATGTGCGTAAGCTGTTGGAAGTGCTACATGAATTGGTCGATCAGGGCAATTCCGTCGTGGTGATTGAGCACAATCTGGACGTGGTGAAGACCGCTGATCACATTATTGATATTGGTCCCGAAGGCGGGGATGGTGGTGGTAAGATTGTCGCCAAGGGTACGCCAGAGAAAGTTGCCAAGGTGGCGGCGAGCTACACCGGGCATTATCTGAAAGACATGTTGGTGTCGAAGAAAAAAGTGGCGGCAGAATAAGGTAGGCGGGCGGTGGTTGCGAAACCCACCGCCCGTTTTCGTTATGCCGTGACGGCTTGGCGCGGTTTTGCCAGCGTGATCGGCAGCACAAACATCAGTAGGAAGCCGGTGTTTAAGACGGCGTTGAACCAGGCACCTGCAAGGACGGAGCCAGCGCTGTCCACGAGATACCAGCTCCAAACGCCCCAGTTGATGATGGTGGCGCCGGTGGCCGGGTCGTTGGCGTAGATGCGGATGGTGACTTGCCAGGTTATGACGCCAAGGCTAACCATGAGGCCGCCGCCAATGGCCGCGAGAACCTTCTCGCTGTCGCCGCCGAAGCTCTGTGCGCCGTCAAGTGGCAGGTGTGTCAGGTCCATGAACCATCCAACGATGCCGTGAAATCCGCCAATCAAGGCAAAGAGCGGAATGAGGCCAAAAATCACCGTGCCAAAAGAGGTCAGTTTCAAAAGGTAGATCGCGCGATCCTGTGTCATGTGTTGTCTCCCACTGAAGTTATGTGGGCAACATGCGCGGCTTAGTTGAGGCAAAACAATTACCTGTGAGGTAAGTGCTTTGCGCCGGAGATCAGCTATGGTGCCGGAGACAGCAAGGAGCGGGACATGGGTGTAGATTTTGGTGGCGTGCTGAAAGAGTGGCGGCAGGTGCGCCGGGTGAGCCAGTTGGACCTTGGATTGTCTGCTGGCGTCAGTGCGCGGCACATTTCGTTTTTGGAGACTGGCCGATCCCGACCAAGTCGGGGCATGGTGCTGCGGCTCTGCGATGAATTGGAGGTACCTATTGCACAGCGCAATCGGATGCTGACAGTGGCGGGCATGAGCCCGGCGTATGCAGAGCGGGACCTGTCAGAGGTGGATATGGCGCCGATGCGGGCGGCAATGGAATGGACCCTAAAACGGCATGAACCCTATCCGGCAATGGCGTTAGATCGGCACTGGAAGCTGGTGGCGATGAATGCGGTGTCGGAGCGGTTGTTGGCCGGATTTGATGTTCAGGTTGGCGACAGCCTGATTGATATGATGGTTGACTCGAAAGGCGTCCGGCAAGCGCTTGTCAATTATGAAGAAATTCTGCGTCACATGATTGCGAGATTGCGTGTCGAAAGCGCGCATTTCGGGCATGATCCGGTGCTGGAAGACGGCATTGCGCGCATGGAAGAGCGGCTTGGCGAAGCGGTGTTTGAGGTGGACGGAATTAAGCCCGCGATTATTCCGGCGGTGTATGAATTTGGCGGAATGCAGATGTCGTTTTTTTCGACCATCAGCCAGTTTGGCTCCGCCGAGGATATCGCGCTCAGCGAATTGCGTATCGAGATGATGTTTCCGGCAGATGAAGCCACGCGCCTCGCATTGGAGGCGCTGGCCGGAGCGTGATCATTTTCTGTGCAAGGGGCAGGTGCCTTTGCCCAATAGGGTGTAAAGCGGACAGGACCCCAAGAGGGCGGTGGCCAATGGGATGACACCAATCCACATCCATGTGCCGTAGCCCATGAGCGCGCCTGCGATCAAAGCCAGACCAATCACCACACGTAGTACCTTGTCGATACCACCAACATTTTTCGAAAACATATGTGTCCCTCCTTGAGATGAGGTGACTATACATTTCAATTTTGGAATGTGATTTGACTTACCTCAAGTGATCCAGAAAAACTTACGCTGCGAGAAGCGCAGTGGCCTCATAGCTGCGCAGGCTTGGGCGGGCGGCGATGTCCTCAAAGCTGATATTTTTCTTACGCATCACCTGCCGCAAAGAGCGGTTGGCGAAGGGATCAAAACTGTAGCGCGTCATCGGGCCGGGCAGGAAGCTTTCGGACCATTGGCCTTCGGAATACAGCAGCTCGTGCTGGGGCATGAGGATATGGAAATAGGTGATGGTGCCGTCAGTTTCACAACGGGTCACATCGCGGCCATTGACCAGATCTTTGGCTTTCACTAGCACTTCGTCACAGCCAAACAGCAATTCAGCGCGGTAGCCTTGCAGCAACACACGGTGTTGTGGGGACACGATCAGATCGCGGTCGTTGTCGAGCACACCGGCTTTGATACGGATGGGCAGGGACTCATAGCGGGGTGGCATATGGGAATGGCCAATCCACTGGATAGGTTGGAAGCCGTTGTCGAGCGTGTCGACCAGCATGCCAGCCCGCAACTCCTCAACTGGAATGTCGCCTTCGGAGGTGCGGATTAAGGTACCCACGGTGAAACATGGTGCGTGCTGCTCGATTTCGACCAGAGCGGTGTCCGTTTCTCCTGCGGTATCTTCGATGGTGTAGTTGAAATAGACGGTCTCGTTGTCTGTGTCCGCGTCCACGGTGAGCGTGCCGTCCGCGTTCAGTGTCACCACTTGCCCGGTGGCTAGGGTCACATTGTTGGGCAGGCCACCACTTCCGTCATGGCTGACCGCGGTGCCGTTGATGTGCGTGATGGTCAGGGTAGGGCCAGCGGATGAGTTGTCATTGCCCAGAACATCGAGGGTTTTGCTGTTGCCGTACGCAATGCGCATGTCATCGTCTTGCGCCACAATGGCGGTTTGTACGGAGCCACCTGCGATCAGCAGGTTGGAGTCATATTGAGTGTCTGTGGCATCCGCGATTCCGATCACGAGCTCATTGATGCCGTCCTGGAGAGGTACCACAAAGGTCAAAGTGACGGTGAAGCCGTCCATTTCGGTGTTGTATTGATCACCGGCATTGTCGTTGTAAATATTGGAGTTGGCGTCGTTGATGTTGCCAACGGTTGCACCACCGTTGCCGACGGAAATCTGGGCTTCTACACCATTGACCCACACGCCTATGGCGTCGTTGTAGCTCAGGTATTCGGGGTATTCTTCCGAGGACAACACAAAGTCGATGGTCAGCAATTCACCGGCAGTGCCGTTGAAATCAATGGTCAGATAAGAGGCATCAAAGGTGTTGGTGCCTGCTGCTGCGTTAAAAAGCGCATTGTTGTCTTCGCCGGAGGTGTTGGTTGACGTGGATGTGGATTGGTTGGTGTTGGTGGTGCCATCACTATTGGTAAAGTCGTCAACGTGGCCGGTGGACAAGATCACTCCGCTGTCTGCCGGGGCAACGCCTGCGCTTGTGGTGTCGGCACCTGTGTAGATGCCAGAAGAAGCCGCGTCGCCGGTATAGGTGGCGCCAAGGATACGGGAGGGATCTCCAAAGATTTCATTGGCCATCGCGCTTGCGGTGGCGTTTGTGTCAATGTTGAGTTCCGTTGCCGTTGGCATGGTCTACCCCAGTGCGTTCTGCTCTTGTCCAATCGCGGACCCTCTTTGGGGTCTCGCTCACCTTGAAAACTGCTGGGCAAACGTGGCGTGAACGGGGCTGGGGTAAGGAAAGATTAATTAAAATTGAATGTGTCAGGGAATGCGACAGGCAGCAAAAAGGGCCACGCCAGATGTGGCGCGGCCCTTTGTTTTAAGGCAGTAGTGCCTCGAATTTAGCTGCGACCGCGTTTTTCGAAACGTGGCAACATTGCGGAGAAGTCGGTGCCAAGCCCGCCTTCATTCTCCACAAACTGCTCATAAAGCGTAGCGGCGGCTTGCCCCATCGGGGTATCGGCATCAGCGCTTTCAGCAGCCTGTTGTGACAGACGAAGGTCCTTGAGCATCAGCTCAGAGGCAAAGCCTGGCTGGTAGTCATTGTCTGCCGGAGACTGCGGGCCGACACCGGGGGCCGGGCAGTAGGCGTTCATGGTCCAGCTGTACCCAGATGAGGTGGAGACCACGTCGAACATCGACTGACGGTCCAGACCCAGCTTGTCGGCCAGCGCGAAGGCTTCGCAGGTGGCGATCATGGTCACACCAAGGATCATGTTGTTGCAGATTTTGGCGGCTTGACCTGCACCCGCGTCACCACAGTGCACAGCTTTTTGGCCCATGATGTCAAACAGCGGGTCCGCCTTGGCAAAGGCGTCTTTTGAGCCACCGGCCATAAAGGTCAGTGTGCCGCCTGCCGCACCACCAACGCCGCCGGACACTGGCGCATCCACAGGCAGGAGACCTGCGGTGGTGGCTTGTTCAGCCACGACGCGGGCGCTGTCCACATCCACGGTGGAGCAATCCACAAAGGCGGCGCCAGCGGACATCACCGGGATGATCTCATTGGCCACAGCCCGTAGAATTTGGCCGTTGGGCAGCATGGTGATGACCACGTCCGCGCCAGTGGCGACAGCTGCGCCGCTGTCAGCCATGGTGACGCCCTCGATGGTCACGTCTGCCATATCAAAGCCGGTGACGTCATGGCCCGCTTTGGCGAGGTTTGCGGCCATGGGGCCACCCATATTGCCCAGTCCGACGAATCCGATCTTCATGGTGCTACTCTCCCTTTTCAAATGTCAGCGCATCCGCCCCAAGTGGCAGGACCATCTTGGTCACGATGCCAGCAGGCAGGTCGTCCAAGCTGTATTTCCACTGCGGATTGCGGTCTTTGTCGATGATTTGTGCGCGGATACCTTCCAGAAAATCGCCGTCTTCCATGGCGCGGAAGGTGAAGCGGTATTCCTGATCCAATGCAAAACGGATGTCGTCGCGTTGGCGTACACGGTGAATGATCTCCAATGCGGCCCCCATGGCGATGGGGGAGTTGCGGGATAGTTTTTTCAGGGCACCAGCCGCAAATTCGCTGTCAGAGTATTTTAGCGCGTTCAGCACGTCGTTGAGTGTCTCGCCGCCGAAGTGGGCGTCGATGTCAGCCTGCTGGGTGGTGAGCGGGCCTGCCTCAGGTTCTGAAGCTGCTGTGTCGATCAGAGCGCAGTCGGCTGTCTCTTCTAGTTGCGTGATCAACGCGGGCCACTGGTCTTCGGGAATGAAGTAATCGGCAAAACCCGCGTAGATCGCATCTGCGGCAGTCAGGCGCGCCGCGGTGAGGCCGAGAAACTCACCCAAACGGCCCGGTGCACGCGCCAAGATCAGAGAGCCGCCAACATCTGGGACAAGACCGATGCCGCACTCCGGCATGGCGATCTGGCTTGTGGTGCCGACAACACGGTGGGAGCCGTGACACCCCACGCCAACGCCGCCGCCCATGGTGAAGCCTTGCATGAAGCTGACCACCGGTTTGGGGAACTCGAAGAGTTTTGCGTTCATGCGGTATTCGTCGGCCCAGAATTTGCGTCCATAGGCAAAGTCGCCTTTGGTACCGGTGTCATAAAGCTCGGCTATGTCGCCGCCGGCGCAGAAGGCTTTTTCGCCTTCCGCATCGATGACGATCATTTTTACCGCGTCATCAATGGCCCAAGCATCAAGCGCGTCTTCGATGGCGATGCACATGTCATAAGACATGGCGTTGAGCGCCTTGGGGCGGGTGAAGGTGATGCGGCCGGTTTGACCGGATTTGCGGATGGAGATGTCGTTGGTCACGGAATGGTCCCTTTTGCCCAGCAGCAGGCTGGACTGTGCCGACCCGTGGGCCGCCACAGCCTTATTTCTTACACGGAGATCATCTGGCGGGAGATGATCAGGCGCATGATTTCATTGGTGCCTTCGAGGATCTGGTGCACGCGCAGGTCGCGCACGATTTTCTCAATGCCGTAGTCTGCGAGGTAGCCATACCCGCCGTGCAACTGCAGGCAGCCGTTGGCGACGTCAAAGGCCACGTCCGTGACCATCAACTTGGCCATGGCGCAGAATTTGGTCGCGTCGTGGTCGCCGTTGTCCAGTTTCCAAGCTGCTTGACGCAGGAATGTGCGCGCAGCTTGCAGTTTGGTTTCATACTCCGCCAGCCGGAATTGCAGCGCCTGGAATTGGTTGATGGATTTACCAAAGGCTTTGCGCTCAGACATGTATTGAACAGTCAGATCCAGCGCTTTCTGTGCGCCACCGAGTGCCCCGGCGGAGATGTTCAAACGGCCACCGTCCAGACCTGCCATGGCATAGCTGAAACCTTTGCCTTCTTCGCCAATCAGGTTGTCAGCTGGCACTTTGCAGTCGTCAAACTGGACCTGTGAAGTTGGTTGGCTGAGCCAGCCCATTTTCTTTTCCAGCGCGCCGAACGACAGCCCGTCAGCACCGTCTTCCACAACCACAGTGGAGATGCCTTTGGGGCCGTCTTCGCCGGTGCGCACCATGCAGACATAAGCGTCAGAGTAAGATCCACCGGAGATGAATGCTTTGGTGCCGTTCAGAGAGTAGCCATCATTGGTACGGTCTGCGCGTGTTTTGAGCGCAGCAGCGTCCGAGCCAGAGCCCGGCTCAGTCAGGCAGTAGGAGAAGACTTTCGTCATGGAGCAGAGGTCTGGCAGCCACTTCTGCTTGGTTTCTTCAGAGCCAAATTTGTCGATCATGCCGCCGCACATGTTGTGGATCGACAGGAAAGAACCCACAGAGGGGCAGGCCATGGCGAGAGCTTCAAACACCAGGGTGGCGTCGAGACGGGACAGGCCAGAGCCACCGTATTCTTCGGAGACATAAATGCCGCCCAGACCCAACTCAGCAATTTGTGGCCAGAGCTCTTTCGGGATGCTGCCCTCGGACTCCCACTGTTGTGCGTGTGGCGCGATGTGCTCCTCGGCAAAACCTTTGGCCATATCAAAGATCAGGGTCTGTTCGTCACTCAGTGCAAAATCCATGTCTCATCCTTCAAGATCGCGGCGTCAGCGGGGCCGAGCCAAAGCGGGTGCAGATGAGGGGCAGGGGGCGTGGGCCCATTCGCAGCCTCCCCTCCGCGAATTGAACATGTGTTAAATTACCATCGTTGCATCAAGATTGCAAAGCGAGAAAGGCGCAAAAATAGCGCTACCACGCCGCGATAATGCATATTGGTTTTGCAAATTTGTCGGGGTGAAGCCTTGAAGTTATCAGGCTAGCTGGCCGCCTTGAGGTCTTGAGGTGGCACAGTATCCCGCTCTTCCAGCATCTTGTCATAGCTGACCGACCGATTTCGGCCTGTGTTCTTGGCGTGAAGCAGAGCCTCTTCCGCGCGTTGAAGCACAACGGTCGGGTCCAGATCGGAATTGGGAGCGGCGCAGGTGAGGCCGAAGCTTGCGGTGACACGCAGGCTGACATTGTTGGAGCAGGTGGTTGTCATGGCTGCGATGCGGTGGCGGATGCGCTCCGCGACAACCATAGCATTTTCGCAAGTTGTATCAGGTAGGATCAAGACAAACTCTTCGCCACCAAAACGGCAGACGCGGTCAGACCGGCGCAGGCGCGCACCCTGTACGAGCTCGGATACAGCCCGTAGCACATCATCTCCGGCCGGATGGCCATAGGTGTCATTGACAGCTTTGAAGTGGTCGATGTCAAATAGAACCAATGAGATGCCTTGGTCAGAGAAGTCTTTCTCGCGCCAAGCGAGCGACACTTCGTTGTCATAGGCTTGGCGATTGAGCAGGCCGGTGAGGTGGTCTCGACTTGCCGTGTCGACCGCGTCTTGATGCAGTTGCTGAAGAGTGGCGCGGTCTCGGTCCAGCAGTTCCGCACGGCCAATTGCGCCGGTGACACGGCGACCCACCTTCACGCTGTAGGCACAGATGAAGAGGACAAAAGCATAGTTCACAAGGTAAACGCCGGAATAAGTTTGACTGACCACAATGTCGTTTAGCGCAGCCAACAACGGTACCAGCCAGCCAAGCGTATAGAACCAAGCATCCTCCTGCCGCTTTACGATTGCCCGGAAGCTGGTTGCCAAAATCAGAACAAATGTGACCACACAGTATAGCTGAACGTAGACAAGGTTGTTCGTGACAACAGGCAGGGGGGCGGTGAAGAGGATTGCACAACCAAGCATGGCAATTACACCCGCGACAAGCGGGCCGCTGAGGTCGGAAAATCGACGCCACAAAAGGGTTTGGTGTAAGGCAAAACTGGCCCACCCAATCAACAGTATACCTGCATATTCCAATCGGACGCGGAAACTGCGAACTTCTGGACCAAATTGTATTTCGAACATGCCAGCCAAGATCGTAGACCGCAGCAAAAAGGCAAAAGCGGCGATGGCCAGGATCAGTGTGGCGGGATCTTTGCGGTGCGCTAGGAAAAGAAACGAGTTCAACATGGCCGCAAACAGCGTGATGCCCATGACGAGGCCATCAAGGATGTGTTCCATTTGGATGTCGGTTTGATAGGTTTCTGCATTCGCTATGAAAGGGGCTCGCAAGATGCCACCATAGCTTTGAATTTCTTTGCGCACATGAACCACTAGATAGCCGTCACCCTGAAAGTCTAGGGGGTAGGCGAGTTTGGTGGTCGAGGACTGGATTGGGCCAGTCATTTCGCCGCTGCCGCCTATCTTCTCAGCCTTGTCTGGGCTGTTGGCTGGCACCCAGAAAACATCGTAGGCATCAGCCACGCGAGGAAAGGCGACCACAAGGGAGACATCTTTGGAATAGGGCAGCGTGAGCTGAATGACATAGGTTGCGTAGCCATGGGCATAGGGGTTCTGCTCAATGTTCTCCACGACGAGTCCCCAATCAAGGGGGACTTGCTGGGTGCCCAATTGATCACTGGTGGCGGCTTTGACCGCCTCGGAAGGCGACAAGCGTGTGCCAAATTGGAACCACCAGTCTCCGCGCAGTATGGCCTTTTTATGAGTGTCGAACGGAAATTCTGAGAGGTTTTGGACCGGCGGGGTACTTTGCTCCGCATGCACCGCAGGAGAACTCAAAAGCGACAGAAAAACACACGCAATCACAACCTTAACGGCGTGAGAAAATACATGTGCAAGCCTGAAGTGCATGGTCCTGGATCTCGTCTTTTTGCGCCTGAGAAGTAATGAGGCAGAGGACTTAAGTGCGGCTTAATCCAAGATCAAGATAGCCAGCAATGGCCCTCGCAAAATGAACGGGAATTGGATCAAACTTTAGTTGTGTCGCAACGTTTTGCTGAACGCGCTAACCGTGGGACGCAACATCAGTGGTCAGCTGGCATGTTTGAGCAGTTGGTCAAGGGTTGATTGCGGCAAGCCCAGTATCGACAACGCCTGTTCCTCGCTGTCTTGAATAATTGGCACGACGGAGGGGAATGGCTCCCAGCTGCGCAAGGCAAGTTGGGCCAGCCTTTTGCCAATTTCCGTTGGCGCGTGGTAGACAATCAGGGTTTGTGCATTGTTGCCGGAAAAAGCTTCAGCTTTCAAAGCTTGGGCTTTCATCAGTTCGAGATAGTCTTCGTCCCAGCCGGTCACTTTGCTGAGATCCACCAACTGTTTTTGACCGGGGCGAAATTCTGGGTGTTGGGCATAGGATGCAAAAGCTTGCAACGTGTCAGACATTTTGGCGTGACCGTCGTAGCGGACATAGACCAATCCGATGGAGGGGATGATCCGAAAACTCACTGACAAGATGGCATGCTCCTCTGACCAAAAAAACGGGCGACACGGAGCCGCCCGTTTGTATGCAAATGATCACAGAATTGGGTCTGGATCAATCCATCTGCTTGAAGTGAAACTCGCCGCCTTCTTTGATGCCTGACGGCCAGCGGGAGGTCACGGTTTTGGTGCGCGTGTAGAACTTGAACGAGTCCGGTCCGTGCTGGTTCAAATCACCAAAGGCAGATTTTTTCCAACCACCAAAGGTGTGATAGGCCAGTGGCACAGGGATTGGCACGTTCACGCCAACCATGCCGACATTGATGCGGTTGGCAAAGTCACGGGCGGTGTCGCCATCGCGGGTGTAGATCGCAGTGCCGTTGCCGTACTCGTGATCCATCGCCAGACCCAGTGCTTCCTCATAAGACTGCGCGCGCACCATGGACAGAACCGGGCCGAAGATTTCGGTCTTGTAGATGTCCATGTCTTTGGTGACGTTGTCAAACAGGTGTGGACCCACAAAGAAGCCGTCTTCGTAGCCCTGCAGGCTGAAGTCGCGGCCATCAACCACAAGGTCTGCACCTTGGTCGACACCGGTCTGTACCAGACGCAGGATGTTTTCCTGCGCGGCTTTGGTTACAACAGGACCGTAGTCCACATCGTCGCCCGCGGTGTACGGCGCGATTTTCAGTTTTTCGATGCGTGGGATCAGTTTGTCGCGCAACTTGTCAGCGGTTTCTTCACCCACAGGCACGGCCACGGAGATTGCCATGCAGCGTTCACCAGCGGCGCCATAACCCGCGCCAACCAGTGCGTCTGCAGCTTGGTCCAGATCGGCGTCCGGCATGATGATCATGTGGTTTTTCGCACCACCGAAGCACTGAACGCGCTTACCCTGAGCACAACCGGTGCCATAGATGTATTCGGCAATTGGGGTGGAGCCCACAAAGCCGACGGACTGGATGATTGGATCATAGAGGATCGCGTCCACGGCTTCTTTGTCGCCGTTCACAACTTGAATGATGCCCTTTGGCAAACCGGCTTCTTCGAGCAGTTCCGCCAGCATCAGCGGTACGGATGGGGCACGCTCTGAAGGCTTCAGGATGAAGGCGTTGCCACAGGCAATTGCTGGGGCAAACATCCACATTGGGATCATCGCAGGGAAGTTGAACGGGGTGATGCCCGCAGTCACGCCAAGCGCCTGACGCATAGAGTAAATATCAATGCCGGGGCCTGCTGCGTCGGTGTATTCACCTTTCAACATCTGCGGTGCGGCGATGCAGTATTCTGCCACTTCCAGACCGCGCTGGATGTCACCTTTGGCATCCGGGAAAGTTTTGCCGTGCTCACGGCTCAGTGCCTCAGCCAGCTTGTCCATGTCGCGGTTCAGCAGATCAACAAACTTCATCAGCACGCGTGCGCGGCGCTGAGGGTTTACGGCGGCCCAAGCAGGCTGTGCAGCTTGTGCGGCGGCGACGGCGATGTCCATCTCAGCCTTGTTGGCCAAAGGCACTTTGGCCTGAACTTCACCCGTTGCTGGGTTATAGACATCGGCAAAACGGCCCGACGTCCCTTTGACGTGTTCGCCGTTGATGAAATGAGTCAACTCTTGCATGGCATCCTCCTATGACATTTGCGGAAAGAATAGGCTTGCAAAAATCAACGGAAAAGAGGCAACTGTTCAAAACGGCTTTGCAAAAATATGTGAGGGTAGCATGGCGGCACATTGGGATGACTTGCGGGTATTTCTGGCGGTGGCACGTGAAGAGAGCTTGTCTGCAGCTGGTCGGCGCTTGCAGGTGGACCCTGCGACTGTGGGGCGGCGAGTGGCGCGATTGGAGACGGCGTTTGAATCGCCTTTGTTTGTCAAATCCCCTACTGGCTATGCGTTAACGGATGCGGGGCAACGGTTGATGGGGCATGCGCTGCGGGTTGAACAGAGTTTGCAGGAAGCCACCGAAGAGATGGTGGGTCAAAGCTCTGGATTGTCGGGACAAATTCGCATTGGCGCGCCGGATGGGGTGGCCAACTATTTATTGCCAGCGGTGTGTGGGCGGATTGCGAAAGAGAACCCTGACCTGGACATTCAGATTGTGGCCTTGCCGCGTGTTGTGAGCCTTTCGCGTCGGGAAGCAGATTTGGTTGTGGCTGTAAGCGCACCAACGGCGGGGCGGCTGACCGTGCAGAAGATTACCGACTATAAATTACATCTGGCAGCTGCGAGATGGTACCTGCGTAACCGTCCCAAAATCACCTGTGTTGAAGACCTCAAAGATCATTTGGTAACAGGATATATTCCGGACATGATTTTTGACAAAGAATTGGACTACCTCAGCGAAATTGGCATTGATCGTGTGCGGCTGGCCTCCAACTCGGCATCGGTGCAATTCAACTGGGTGCGCAGTGGCGCGGGCATTGGTGTCGTGCATGACTTTGCGATTCCTTGGGGACGTGGCGTGGTCAAGGTTTTGAAGGAGGAAGTCAGCCTGACGCGCAGTTTCTATCTCATCCGCCACGCAGACGACCGGCGTCTTGAGCGGTTGAATCGCTTTTCGGAGGCGCTGTGTGAGGGCATGCGGCAAGAGGTGGCGCACCTAGAAGGTCAAACTTGACAAGCGCTTAGGATGCGGCGACGCTGATCACTGGGAGCGCTACAACAAGTTCAAAGCGGAGGTTGCCATGCTCGTACACCAAATTCTCAAGTCCAAAGGCTCTGAAGGAGTCTTGACGGTTAAACCGGGAACCTTGGTGGAGGAAGCAGCCAAAATCCTTTCTGACAAAGGAATTGGTACGGTTGTGGTTTCGCCCGACGGCAATACTTTGGCGGGCATCTTGTCAGAACGCGACATTGTGCGCGAATTGGCCAAACGCGGCGCGGGATGCATGTCGGACAAGATCGACGATTACATGACCACCGAACTTGTGACCTGTAGTCGCAGCGATGATGCGGTTTGGGTGCTTGAAAGGATGACCAAAGGGCGGTTCCGCCACATGCCGGTTGTGGAAGACGGCAAACTCGTGGGCCTTGTTTCCTTGGGCGATACCGTGAAAGCGCGGTTGTCAGAACTGGCCATGGAGAAAGACGCGCTTGAAGGTATGATCATGGGGCATTAATGCCCTTCCGTCACGTCTTTGCCCCGCAGTACTACCTACGGCTTAATGATGCCTTGCAAATGGCTGCGCAATAATGTTGCGTGCGCATAGAACCACAAGACTCATCGGGGGAGGCTGATATGCGCACCGCACTTTACCCAGGCACGTTTGACCCTATCACATTGGGACATATAGATATTATCCGCCGGGCCGCCGTTTTGGTGGATCGGTTGGTGATAGGGGTTGCGATCAATCGTGACAAAGGCCCGATGTTTGATCTTGAAGAGCGGGTGGAGATGATCGAAGGCGAATGTGCCAAGCTCTCCAAAGAGACCGGCACTGAGATCATTGCGCATCCGTTTGAAAACCTGCTGATTGATTGTGCCAAAGAAGTTGGGGCGCAAATCATTGTGCGTGGATTGCGCGCGGTTACCGACTTTGAGTATGAATATCAAATGGTTGGCATGAACCGAGCGTTGGACAGCAGCATTGAGACTGTGTTCCTTATGGCTGACCTGAAACATCAGGCCATTGCCTCCAAGTTGGTCAAAGAGATTGCGCGGTTGGATGGGGATGTGTCCCAGTTTGTCACGCCAGCGGTGAACGCTGCGCTGCTCGAGCGGTTGGGCAAAACCTAAGCTGCGGCACGCACATTAACGCCAAATTTTCGGGTCAAAAATAACGTCGGTATTTTGTCTGTATCGCGACTGTTTTTGAACGGTGCGATTTTGCGCGCACAGGTGTGACCGCGCCGCACGCTGCAACGCCTTGGTGTGCAACAGCTCTTTGCAAATCTGCTCTGGTGAGGCATGAAGAGCCAACAGGACAGATAGCCTCAGATTGAGGCAATGGGAGTGCGTAAGATGGCAGGCGGTTTGCTGGCGTTGTTGGATGATGTGGCAGCAATTGCCAAAGTGGCGGCGGCCTCGATTGATGATGTGGCGGCGGGTGCGGCCAAGGCCAGTGCCAAAGCAGCCGGTGCGGTGATTGATGACGCGGCAGTGACACCAAAATACGTGCAAGGCTTTGAAGCCAAGCGTGAGCTGCCGATCATCTGGAAAATTGCCAAAGGCTCGATCAAAAACAAACTGCTGATCCTGCTGCCTGCGGCGCTGCTTCTGGCCAATTTTGCGCCGTGGCTGATTTCACCTCTGTTGATGATTGGCGGGGCCTATCTGTGTTTTGAGGGGGCCGAGAAGATATTCCACGTTTTGGTGCCACATGAAGCGCATCCCTCAGAAGTGTCTGAGGTGTCCGACGATCCAGCGCATCTTGAAGAGAAAAAAGCTGCCGGGGCGATCAAGACCGACTTTATCCTGTCGGCAGAGATCATGACCATCATTCTGTCGGGTATCCCTGAGAGCAATTTCTGGATGGAAGCGGCGACGTTGGCCTTGGCTGGTGTTGGCATTACCGTGGCGGTCTATGGCTCCGTGGCGCTGATTGTGAAAATGGATGACGTGGGTCTGGCAATGTATGCCGGTGGGCGCTTGTCGCTGACACGCACATTGGGGCGTTGGCTGGTGCGGGGCATGCCGTATTTCATGAAGCTGCTGACCATCATTGGCACGGCGGCGATGCTGTGGGTGGGTGGCTCGATTGTGATCCACGGTATGGAAGAGCTGGGCTTTGGCTGGCTGGGTCATCATATCCACGATATCGCGCATCTGGTAGGGCACGCAGTGCCAGCGGCCTATGAGGGCTTTGTGGCCTGGACCACCAAAGCGGCGCTGGACGGCGTGTTTGGGGTTGCGTTGGGATTGGTGTTGATCCCAGTGGCCACCAAGGTGATTGCGCCGATTTGGGGGGCGGTTACAGGGAAGAAGGCGGCGCATTGAGTGCGTGTTGATGTCGACCTGCCGGTGATCCGGGAAGTGCGTCCGTGGTACCAAAAATGGATCGGCACACGATTCAGTTATCCCGAGCGCCACATGCGGTTTATCACGGTTCCATCTGCGCGATCCGCGTTTGAACAACGTATGTCTCTTGCGCCGCGCGCTCGGAGAGAGCTTTTGGTTTTCTTAAATTTGCGCCTGAAGATTGTCGAACGAGCAAAAGGCAGGTCCATAGGTTGTGTGGGAAGGCTCTATAATGTGCAGTCTGGTGAAAAACCCGAATATCTAAGGATGTCTGAGAGTGAGTTGAAGGATGTGCTGCAAGTCGTTGGTGGCGAAGTAGATGATCTCACCGAGATGGATGCGCGTTATGACCTGCGCGTGGATGTGGCGCGGGAGGCGCTTAAAGTTTTGGAACAGGCAGACGTGGCGCGAGGGTAGTTTTTTCGTGGTGCACACGGGAGTATTCGTCCGGCACTATTAGCCAATGGCCGACTTTCCAGACTGGTCTCGGAGCGTCGTCCAATGCATGCGCTAAGGCATTTGCATCTGTTTGGTTTGCCGGAACCAAGCTCCAACTCAAGGCCCGGAGAATTGGGATGCGAATACTCTTCATTCAGCCCTTCAAAACGGCTCGCTTGATCGGGAGAATTTTTAAACGCGCATTTCAAATTTCCCCGGCCACCAAACACATTGCGGTGGACATGCCCTAAAACATGCCCATATAGGGCGCATGCTCTCACGCCCTTTCAAATACATCTGGCAGCACCTGCGCTACATACCGTTGTGGACTGCGCTCACCTATTCCAAGTGGCGTGGATTTGATGGGCGCGCGCGCAGTTTGGGCTATCTGATTGGCTGGGTCATGCGGTGGATCCCCATTGCGCGGCGGCGGTTTGACCGGGAGATCCTGCGGATTTACCCCGATATGGCGCGGGCAGAGCGATTGGCGCTCAGCCGTAAAATGGGCCAGAACATGGGGCGCACCTTGTTTGAGGTGTTTCACAACACCGGGTTTCAGGCTGGGCAAGAGCATTTTCACATCTCCGGTCCGGGGCTGGAGGTTTTGGAAAAGATGCGGGCCGAGGGCAAAGGCGCCATTCTGGTGTCCGGGCATTTTGGCCAATGGGAAGCGGTGCGCGCGGTGCTCAAACACCGGGGCATGGAAACCGCTGGCGTGTATCGACGTCAGAGCAACCGGCACTACCAGCGGCTGTTGGAGCGGGGCATTGAACAGGGCGGCAAACCTGCGCTGACCACCGGGCCCAATGGCACCAAAGCCATGATCAAACACCTGCGGGCTGGCGGATTTGTGGCGATCCTACTGGACGAGAAAACCGTGGATGGCGAGATGATGCCGTTTCTGGGGTTTGACGCGCTGACCTCTTTGGCGGCGGCGCGGTTGGCGTTGAAATATGACGTGCCGTTGATGCCGGTGTTTGGCACGCGGCGGGACGACAGCAGCGACATTGATGTGGAATTTGAGGCGCCGATTGCGCCGAGTGATCCGCGCACCATGACCCAGGCGTTTAATGATAACCTGTCGGCGCGGATATTGGACAAGCCAGATCAATGGTATTGGCTGTTGCGGCGCTGGAAAGACATGCGGCGCTGACTGTTTGCACCGTCAGTCGGTGTTAAGGCTGTTCGGTCACTTCGCCGGTTTGCGCATCATAGGCTGTAGCCATGGCGGTGCGCAGACGGGTCACAGCCGCGTCGGTGTTTTCGTCTGCGTCAAAGGTCATTTGATCCAACACGTCGATGTGGATGCTGCCTTTGAACGGGAAAAATTTGCCACGCGGCAAGAGTTTGTCGGAATGGCTGATCACAAAAGGGCGCACGGTGCGGCCGGTTTGCTGGGCGATCAACACGGCGCCGGCTTTGAAGGGTGACAAGCCGGGTTTGGTTGCGCGGGTGCCTTCGACAAACAGGATTGGCGATCGGCGTTTGGGCATGTCCTGTACCGCGTCGGTCAAAGAAGACAGCGCGTCGCGGCCTTTTTGACGGTCGATTTTCAAGAGACCTGCGCCGTCAAATCCTCGTTTTAAAAGCGCCGCTTCGCAGAGTTCTTTCTTGGCGCCAAAGGTGACCCATTTTTCATCCGGGATCACGTGCAACATCGAGAAGCCATCAAGATGGCTGCGGTGGTTCACGGCGATAATGGAGTTTTGGTCGGTGCGCAGGGCCTCAATGGCGGCGTCGGAAATCTCGACTTTGACGTCGAGAAACCACAGCAGCCAGGAGCAGCAGCGCGACACGGTGCGCCAGAACCAACCGCGAAAGCCGGGACGTTTGCCGCAAAGCGTGGGGATGAAAGCCACAAACAGGAAGATGAACGGGCCGGTGAGGACCAGAAGGCAGCGCTTGGCAAAGGTGGCGAGCATGGGAGGTCCTGCGGTGGTGCGTGTTGCAAGCCAAATAGAGGGTTACGACGGGTAAGGATAGGGGGAAATGGGGTAGGTAGGCCGGGGCACGACAGGGCAGAGGTCAATCCGCGGATGCAGGACCAACTTGGAGGGCAGCCCCCAGACACAGGCCAAAATTGGGGGCCAGCCCCCAGACCCCCGGGATACTTTTGGCAAGAAGAAGGTGGGCGCGGCGCGGGGCCACCCCCGGTAGGAACCTCAATGAGGCTTCTCCTTGCGCGGCCATCGGCTTCCCAGCCTGCACCGCAGCTTAAGCTTGTGCATTCATGGTTAATGAAAGGTTACTTCTTCTTACCGTAAGTATCCCCGCCGGAGGCAAAATCTGCGCGCGTCTGCGCGCAGAAAAGAAAAAGGCGCCCCAAAATAGAGCGCCTTTTCAAAGAGATATGCGTCAACCTTACAGCAGGTCTTTGACCTTTTGGGCCACGTTTGTTGCGGTGATGCCAAATTTCTCGAACAACTCACCAGCAGGCGCAGACGCACCAAAGCCGTCCATGCCAACAAAGTCGGACTTGCCTGGACGGGCGCGTTCACCCAACAGCCACTGGTCCCAACCGCCGTTGCGCACGGCTGCTTCGACACCGACACGTACAGCAGCGCCAGCGGGCAGAACTTTGCGGCGGTAGTCTTCGTCCTGAGCGGCAAACAGCTCCATGCAGGGCATGGAGACCACGCGGGTGCCAATGCCTTCGGCTTCGAGCAGCTTTTTGGCTTCCATCGCGGTGGAGACCTCAGAGCCGGTGGCGATCAGGATGGCCTGACGTTTGCCTTCGGCTTCTGCCAGAACGTAGCCGCCTTGGGCGGTCAGGTTCTTCAGCTTGTGCTCGGTGCGCAGCGTTGGCAGGTTCTGACGGGTCAGCGCCATCACCGATGGGGTGTCTTTGGAGGTCAGAGCAATTTCCCAAGACTCGGCGGTTTCCACGGAGTCGGCAGGGCGGAACACATAGGTGTTTGGTGTCGCGCGACAGATTGCCAGATGCTCAACTGGTTGGTGGGTTGGGCCATCTTCGCCCACACCAATGCTGTCATGGGTCATGACAAACACGGTTGGGATTTTGGACAGGGCGGCCAAGCGCATGGCAGGGCGCGCGTAATCGGTGAAGCAGAAGAAGGTGCCGCCGTAAGGACGGATACCGCCGTGCAGCGCCATGCCGTTCATCGCCGAGGCCATGCCGTGCTCACGGATGCCCCAGTACACGTAACGACCCTTGCGGTTGTCGGTGTCAAACACCCCCAGATCAGCGGTCAGCGTGTTGTTGGAGCCGGTCAGATCCGCCGAGCCACCCACGGTTTCTGGCATGATCGGGTTGATCGCAGCCAGCGCCATTTCGGAAGATTTCCGTGTGGCCACTGTTGGCAGGTCTTCAGAGATCTGCTTTTTCAGCGCCTTGACCGTGGCAGAGAGTTTGTTTGGAGCTTCAAGTGCATATGCGCGGTTGAAACGGTCCTGTTTCTGTTTCGAAGCTTCGGCAAAGCGGGCTTCCCAAGCTTCGCGGTCCGCAGCGCCACGGGTGCCGATGGCTTCCCACTGTGCTTTGATGTCTGCGGGCACTTCAAATGGAGCAGAGGTCCAGCCGTAGCCTTCTTTGGCGGCTTTCATCTGATCCGCGTCGGTGAGCGCGCCGTGGCCTTTGGAGGTGTCCTGTGCCGCGTGACCAATCGCGATGTGCGTTTTGCATGCGATCATCGATGGTTTTTTGGTTTTCTTGGCCGCTTCGATGGCGACGTCGATCATCTCTGGGTCGTGGCCGTCAATTTCCTGCACATGCCAACCGGAGGCTTTGAAGCGTTTGACCTGATCGGTGCGATCGGACAGTTCCACGGTGCCGTCGATGGTGATGTTGTTGTTGTCCCAGAAGACAATCAAGTTGCCCAAGGAATGGCGCCCGGCAAGGCCAATAGCCTCTTGGGAGATGCCTTCCATCAAGCAGCCGTCACCCGCAATCACATAAGTTTTGTGATCCACCAGCTTGCGGTTGTATTGCGCCCGCTGAATCTCTTCCGCCATGGCGAAGCCAACAGCATTGGCAATACCCTGACCCAGTGGGCCGGTGGTGGTTTCCACGGCGTCCAGCAGGAAGTTTTCCGGATGGCCTGCGGTCAACGCACCCATTTGGCGGAAGTTTTTCAGCTGCTCGTGGGTGACCTGCTTGTCGCCCATGAGATAGAGCAGGGAGTAGATCAGCATCGAGCCGTGGCCTGCGGACAGGATGAAACGATCTCGGTCCGGCCAATTTGGCGCGGCCACGTCAAATTTCAGATGCTTTTCAAACAGCACAGTGGCCACGTCAGCCATGCCCATTGGCATGCCGGAGTGGCCGGAGTTGGCAGCAGCAACCCCATCCAGCGTCAGGGCGCGAATGGCGGCGGCTTTCATCCAATGTTCTGGGTTCTTTTCACGCAGGGCGGCGATGTCCACGGATGCGCTCCTTCGGGTTAGGGGGTTGTGTTGCCGGGTGAATAGCAGTTTCGGGGCCAATAGCAAGCTAGCAAGCTTTGTTAGCGGTAAATTGGAGCTGATTTCGCTTGATGAATTCCCGCCGATTGGGGGCGCAATTTGCAATTTCAGCAGCTAATATCAGACCATTGAGTGCCGTTCTTTGATTCGTTAAGACAGAAGGGCGCGCAAAAGAACGCGGGTCACTAAGAACCGGACCGGAAAGGACGAGGCAAATGAGCGACATCAGCGAACTGGAAGGCAGGCTGACCGCTGCGCTGGAACGCATAGCGCGTGGCGTTGACGGCATGCAGGCTGTGGCTTCTGAACCTGAAGAGGGCGAAGACGTACAGGCGTTGCGTCGGGCTTTGGAAAATGAAGCACTTGTCACGGCACAGATGGAAGAGCGTGTGCGGGCATTGACTGCGCGGCAGACCGAGCTTGAGGAAGAGCTTGGTGCGGCGCAGAGCGCCAAATCAGACGTCGACGACGCGCTTAAAGCGACGGAAAGCAAAGCTGAAGAGGCGGCTGCTTCGTTGTTGGCGGCAGAAGCGCGGGCCGAAGCTGCGGAGACCGCAGCGGCAGCGGCGGCAGATGCGGCGGAAGATACCGCCACAGAGACAGTCGCGCCGGAAGCTGAAGCCGCAGTCTTGACGGATGCGATCAAAGAAAATCAAGCACTTATTGGCGAAATGGGTAAGCGATTGCGTCGGTTGCGTCAGATGGCGCGGCGCGAGCGCGCGGCCAATCAGGTGTTGCGAGATCAAGTTGAGAAAGACGGCATGGTGGATCCATCCGCCGTGAACGAGGCGCTAAAAGCGGATTTGGATACGCTTGCGGCGTTGCGTGAAGCGGAGAACGCTGAAACAGCGGTGATTTTGGCGGAGTTGCGTCCCTTGGTGCAGGGGGGTGCTGCGGCTGACCCAGAGGCGGCCGAGAGTGCGGACCCTGTTGAGGACGTGGCCGTAGCTGAAGACATCAACGAAACGGGAGACGCCTAATGCCTGAAGTACAGATTGAGATTGGCGGCCGGGTTTTTGAAGTGGCCTGTCAGGAAGGCGAACAACATTTCCTGCGGGCAGCAGCACAGATGGTGGATGAACAGGCGCGGGTGCTTGTTGCACAGGCTGGGCGCGTTCCCGAGGCGCGTATGTTGTTGATGTCTGGCCTGATGTTGGCGGATAAGACCGCGGGTCTGGAAGATCAATTGCGCGATGCCGAGGCTAAGATTGCAGCACGTGACAAGGAAATCCAAGCGTTGCATGAGGCCCCAAAAGCCGAGCCTGCGAAAGTGGAAGTGCCCACCATTCCCGAGGAAGTGACGCAGACGCTGGCCGAAATGGCGGCGCGGGCGGAAAGCCTGGCTGATTTGGTGGAAGAAAAAGCGGCAGGCTGAGCCCGAACGTTTTGAGCTCTAGAGCCAGAGGACTGGCGCATCAAAAAAGCCCTGCCAATTTGGCAGGGCTTTTCAATTGGATAGAGAGTGAAGTTTAGGCGTTGGCTTCGCGGATTTTGTCGGCCGCGTCTTTGTCAAAGGACATGCCGTTATCGGTCAGGAGCGTGTCGAGTTCGCCAGACAGAGTCATCTCAGTGATGATGTCACAGCCTCCGACAAACTCACCTTTGACGTAGAGCTGGGGGATGGTTGGCCAGTCAGAGTAGTCTTTGATGCCCTGACGGATTTCTTCGTCGGCCAGCACGTTCACGTCAGCGTAATCCACCGCCATGTAGTTCAGAACGCCCGCAACCCGTGAAGAGAAGCCGCACTGTGGCATGTCTTTGGTGCCTTTCATGAACAGCACCATGTCGTTGGCTTTTACAATTTCGTCGATGCGGGTTTTTACGTCGTCAGTCATCTTTGTGTCCTTTGTGGCGTCAGCGCGGCTTGCTGCGCTTGGTGTTTTCTTTTTCCAGCCGGTCATTTTTGGCAACTAAGGCAGTCATGCTATGATCTTCTGTTGCATGGTGACGCACGTCGCTGGACTTCGGTTTCATCGACGAAAGGGATTTTCGCCGGTTGCGTTTGAGATAGATCTCTGCGGCGATGGCCACCACCACCAGGCCAATGATGCCAAAGGTTATGGTGGCAATTGACGGCATCACTCGGGGGCTTTGGTGGTCAGTGCAAGAGCGTGTAACTCGCCTGTGGAGCCGTCCATTTTGCCTTTGAGTGCTGCATAGACAGCCCGTTGTTGCTGCACGCGGTTTTTGCCACGAAAGCTTTCGTCAATCACCATCGCGGACATATGCACGCCGTCGGTGCCGCCCACTTGAATGTCGGCGTCCGGAAAGGTCTCGCGCAGCAGTTCCTCGATTTCATGGGCGGTCATTGGCATGGTCGGCTATTCCTTTGTGTCGTTGCCGAAAATGTAAGTGCCCCGGTGCGGGTCTGCAAGCGGGATTAGACGAAAGGCGCAAGCGATTGCAGGTAGGCGGGTACGTCCGCGAGAGCGTCCTGCACCTTGTCATCCTCAAAATCATGGATGGATTTAGGATCTAGCGGGCAAAGGGCGGCCGTCAAGCCGGTGCCTTGGCGTTTGGCGCTCTCTGGGATGGGCAAGCGGCTGGCCTCTTGCAGCAGAAGCAAGGCCTCGTGGATTGGACGCAGCACGCGCAGGGCGTAGGTCATGTGCTCTAGCAGGTCGGGGTCGTCGCGCCAGGTTTCGCCATCAAACAGCTCTTGGGTGACACGCTGACCAGCGCCAGCACATTGATACGCGACGCAGCCGCCAAAACCTTTGGGCAGCAGGTCGGCGTGAATGGCACAGTTCAGGCAGGTCTCAGAGAGGTTGGGGCAGGGCGTGTCCGCGCGTTTGAGCAGGGCGAAGTCTTCGTCAGCGTCAAACGGGTAAGCAACACAGCAGAGCGCGGCGCAGCGGGAACAATCATCGGCCAGGTTGGGCAGGGTGACGGGCAATGTCATGGCAAAGGGCCTGCGTCAGTCTTCATAAAGGTCCGAGGGCACATTGGAGGTTTTGTAGAGCACAAACAAGGAGCTCAGACCCCATACGTAAGCGACAGCAACAGCTCCCCATGATAAGACGTGATGGGTCCAAATTGGACGAAAAATTGAACGCATGTCAGATTTGGCGAAGCCTGTTTCGCAGCGGAACTGATCGCCTGCTCCAAGCAGGATGTCATTGGCGTAATGCGCAAAGACAAAGCCCAAGGCGCAGATCAGCGGCAGTGTGGCGACCGGCCAGGGTATATCCGCAAACCTATGTGCGATGACGATACCTGGGGCGTGGATCAGCGCGACAAAAAGCGTGACTTTTGCCAAATTGAGGATCGTCTTGTTGGCGTAGTCCAGCGCACAGAAATCGATCGCAAAAGATGTCCGATGTGACGCCAGAAGCAGTGTGTAGACGATGCAAAACACGCCGATCTGCGACAGGATGTAGAAGATCGGCGCGTTGGCTTTCATTTAGGCGACAGCGGCGGCAAAGCTGCTGCGGAAGGTGGCTGAGAGCTCATCCAGAGAGGCTTCAGAGCTGCCAAATTTCACACTGTCACCGGTGAACTTACCCACGGAAGTGATTGAAACACCAGCCTTTTGGGCGTTGATCATCAGTGCTTCTGCCTGATCGAAGTTACAGGCCACCAGATAGCGGGCCTGATCTTCGCCAAACAGGGTTGGGGTGTCGTCCATGTCAATCTGAACACCGACGCCAGCCGCTTCGGCCATTTCAAAGGCCGCCAGAGCCAGACCGCCGTCTGCGAGGTCGGTGCAGGCTTTGATCCAATCGCGGTTGTTGCGGATGAACTCGCCGTTTTTGCGTTCTGCCTCAAGATCAACGTGTGGCGCGTCGCCTTCTTCACGGTTGAAGACTTCGGCCAGCAAAGCGGATTGTCCGAGGTGGCCCTCGGTGTCGCCAATCAACAGGGCAACGTGGCCGTCGCGGGCTTCGCCCAAGATGGGCTCTTCACCAGCGGCAATCAGGCCAACAGCGCCAATGGTTGGGGTGGGCAGGATGCCAGAACCGTCGGTTTCGTTGTAGAGCGACACGTTGCCGGAGACGATGGGCATGTCCAGTGCGGCAACCGCTTCACCGATGCCTTTGATCGCGCCGACAAACTGGCCCATGATCTCTGGCTTTTCGGGGTTGCCGAAGTTCAGGTTGTCGGTTGTGGCCAAAGGCTTGGCGCCTACAGCGGAGAGGTTGCGGAAGGCTTCGGCCACAGCCTGTTTGCCACCCTCTTTGGGGTTGGCTTTCACGTAGCGTGGGGTCACGTCAGAGGTGAAGGCCAGCTTTTTGTCGGTGCCGTGTACGCGGATCACGCCGGAGCCCATGCCGGGACGCTGGGCGGTGTCGCCCATCACGGTGGTGTCGTATTGCTCATAGACCCACTGTTTGCCCGCGTAGTTTGGCGAGGTGATCAGGCCTTTGAGACCGTCAATCGCGTCGATCTGGGGCACGTCCGCGAGTGCTTCCGCCGCCGGGGTTTCCACCCACGGGCGGTCATACTCTGGCGCTCGGCCAGACAGCGGGGACAGCGGCAGGTCGGCTTTGACCTCACCGTTGTGCAGGATCAGGAAGCGGTCTTCTGCGATGGTTTCGCCCACAATCGCAAAGTCCAGATCCCATTTGGTGAACACGGCGCGGGCCTCAGTCTCAAGCTCCGGGTTCAGAACCATCAACATGCGTTCCTGAGATTCAGACAGCATCATCTCATAAGCCGTCATATTGGCTTCGCGCTGTGGCACGTCTTCGAGATTGAGCTTCACGCCCAGCTTGCCTTTGTCGCCCATTTCCACGGCGGAACAGGTCAGGCCCGCGGCGCCCATGTCTTGGATCGAGATCACAGCGCCGGTCTGCATCAGTTCCAGCGTGGCTTCCATCAGGCGTTTTTCGGTGAAGGGGTCGCCAACCTGCACGGTTGGGCGCTTCTCTTCGATGGTGTCGTCAAATTCTGCGGACGCCATGGTTGCGCCGCCCACACCGTCACGGCCGGTTTTGGCGCCAAGGTAGACCACTGGCATGCCGATGCCGGAGGCGGCGGAGTAGAAAATGCTGTCGGTTTTGGCCAAACCGGCTGCAAAGGCGTTCACAAGGCAGTTGCCGTTGTAAGCCGGGTGGAAGCGGACTTCGCCGCCCACGGTTGGTACGCCAAAGCAGTTGCCATAGCCGCCAACGCCTTCAACAACACCGTTCACCAGTTGTGTGGTTTTGTGGTGGTCCGGTTCACCAAAGGACAGGGAGTTCATCGCTGCCACAGGGCGCGCGCCCATGGTGAAGACATCCCGCAAAATGCCGCCAACACCGGTGGCGGCGCCTTGGTAAGGTTCGATGTAGGACGGGTGGTTGTGGCTTTCCATTTTGAAAACAACGGCATCGCCGTCACCAATGTCCACGATACCCGCGTTTTCGCCCGGGCCGCAGATCACCTGAGGGCCTTCGGTTGGCAGGGTGCGCAGCCACTTTTTGGAAGATTTGTAAGAGCAGTGCTCGTTCCACATCGCGGAGAAAATCCCCAGCTCTGTGAAGGTTGGCTCGCGGCCAATGATCTCTAGGATCAGGTTGTATTCGTCAGGCTTCAGTCCATGAGCTTCGATGAGATCGGTGGTGATGGCCGGTTCCTGCATGTCGCGAGAGTCCCCAAATAAACAGCAATTGGGGGGCTTTTAGGCCAGGCAGGGCAAAAGGGGAAGGCTTAAGACTGGGGAATTGTGACAAGGGTGGCGGAATGTCCGGAAAGAGGCGTGTCTTATTGGTTGTGGGTCGCGTCGCGGGGATCAGAAGCGTTGACCCACATAGATGTACAGGAGGTCTTCTTCGCGGTCGTTGTAGGAGACGTCAACGGAGAACACAGCTTTGAATTTTTTGGAGAGTTGGAACCGCAGACCAAGCCCGCCCGCGTAGCGCACATCGGTGTCGCCAATGGCACCCAGACTGCTGCCGGTGTTGCCAAAACCAGCAAAGGCAACGCCAGAGAAGCGGTTGCTGAATTGGTGGCGGTATTCACCTTGTGCGGAGAGCAAAGCATCGTCGAGGAACTCCGTGGGGCTGAAACCACGGAAGCCGTCGGTACCGCCAAGGGAGCATTGATCAAAGAAGGGGGTGTCGTTGCTTGTGGCGCAGCTGGCAAACCGCATGGCGACGCTGTTGGTGTCGCCAATTGGCAGGTAGTGATTGTAGGTCAGCACAGCTTTGCTGTAGTCACGGCCACTGGCGTTTAGGATTTGGCCGTAGGTCAAGGCGCCGTCGAGAAGGTGGCCGTTGCGTGCCGAAAAATCGTCGTCCCGAGTGTCCCATTTGGCCAAGAAGCTGAACGTACCTACTTCGAGGTGGCCTTCGGGCAAGGGCGGAAGGCCCGTGCCGGAGCTATCATAGCCCAAAGTGGTGTCCAGATAGCGCATGGAGCCGCCAAACAGAAGGTCGGAGTTCAGGCCACGCAGCACGCTGAGATTCACGATGTCACCGGTTTGACGCACGGGCACCGGGGTGCCGCCGATGTAGAGATCATAGAAACCTTCGGCTTGGCCCAGGCTGGCGCTGACCTGCCAGCGGTTTTCATCCCAAACAAATTTGCCACCAAGCCCATAGGCGTTGGTGCCATTGTCAGAGCGCATCACGCCAAGGCCAAGGATGGACGTGTCGCTGCCTTCATCGATGTTGAAAAGATAGCCGCCGCCGAGCACTAGACCGGCGCCAATCAGGACGTTTTTGAACGGCACCGGCGCAACCACAATGGAGCCGTTGCCAAAGCCAAGTGGGGTTTCCTGTTCGCGGGCGTCATCGAGGCCTTCGTTGAGGATGTCGTTAGAAAACGGATCCGCCTGCACCGGGGTCAGCGACAGGAAGGCCATAAGCGCAGCGCCCGAAAAAATCCGGGCGGCTACTTTGCGTGTGGTGGCAAGTCGTGCCGTCATAGTCTGTCCTTTGTTAGCCGGATCAATCTGGCCCTTTGGCAGGCGCGGAGGCGGCTTGTTCCTCTTGCTGCTGCGCGGCTGCAGCCGCGGCGGCGGTGAGGGCGGCTTGATCTTTCTCAGGCAGATCCTTGGCGCCGTCCGGCAAGGCCACACGCACCTCGCGGCGGGCAAAGTCGATGCCAGCCGCGTTGAACTCGGCTTTCACTCGGTTGTAGATCTCTTTGCGGATCATAAACTGCTTGCCGGGTTTGGCCATGAATTTACCTCGGATGATCATGCCCACATCATCAAAGTCAAACACACCCTGAGATTTGAATGGCTGTAGAAAGTCGTCTTTGTAGAGCTCTTCCACCAGCATTTCCTGACCAATCTTTTTGAAGATCTTTTTGACCTGATTGGGATTGGTGTCAAATGGCACGGTGAACTTGAGTTTCATAATCACCCAATCACGCGAGTAGTTTGTGAGCTTGGGAATTTCGCCATAGGGAATGGTGTGCACCGGACCGCGGTGGTGGCGCAGTTGCATGGAGCGGATCGAGATTTTCTCCACCGCGCCCATTGTGCCTTCGATTTCGACATACTCACCCACGCGGAAGGCGTCATCCACCAGGAAGAATACGCCAGACACCACGTCGGTGACCAATTTCTGGGCACCAAAACCAATGGCCAGACCGGCGATACCAGCACCAGCCAAGAGCGGTGTGATGTCTACGCCGAGATTACCGACAGCTAAGAGCGCAAAGACCACAATAATCGCGCCCTGTGCAGTGACCAGGGCGAGTGGGAGAACGGTCGAAAGGCGGGACGCGCCAGCGCCGCCCATTTCGTCGCCACCGGCGTCATCTTGGGTCATGCCAAGTGCGGTCATCTCTGCGGCGAGGCGGCGGTTGATGTAGAGGCTCATTGCCTCATAAACCACATACCCAACAATCACAGTCATAGCGAAACTGAACAGGTTGTCGCCGATGCCAGCACCCTCTTGCAGCAAGCTCATAAGCGACACGTTCCAAGTGCGGGTGATGATCATCAAGACGGCCCCAACGGCGATCACACGGCCGATGCGCACATAGCTGCGCTTGGTGGCGATATGGGCCTCTTCGGCCACTTTGCCTTCGCCCTGCATTGGCGGCACCACATGGCGCACCAATCCGCGGATACCAGTGTCGATCACCGGAGCGATCAGCAGCCAGAACATGGTGGTGTAATGTGCGCCACCCAGCAGCAGCTGGACTTTGCCCAGGCCGATCAGGGTCGAAACAAGCACCCAAGTTGCGCCGGCCACGCCCATGGCAAAGTAAGGATACCACCGCGCCACGGCCTCATCGAACTCTGTGCGGTCTGGGTCGTCCCCACGCATCATGTCGCTGAGGCCTTCGCGGGCGGTCCAGGCGACATAAGCGATGTAGACATAAACCAGGGAGTCGAGCCAGAAACCAATGCGCGTTTCGCCGGGCGCTACGCCGTTCATTCCGTTGAATAGGACAACAAAGATTGTCGCACCACCAAGGATCACAATGCCGATGATATGGCGGTGAATGAAGGCCGCCCATTGATCGCTGATGCTGACAAGGCGCAGGTCCGGACGATTAGGCGCCAAAAGGAAGCGCGAAACGGCGGCGGCGATGCGTGGCATCCAGATCATGTAGCCAATGAACGGCGCAACAAAGGTCACTTGCTGTGCGTCCAAAATAGTACGGCCGAGGGTGCGGACGGTGATATAGAAGATCACCAGACCAAAGATTTCCCGAAGAAAGCGCTTGAATAAGAATGTGATGGCTTCGCGCAGCGTGGTGTCACCCTGGGCAGCTTCCGGGTTGCGCACTTTGATGATCCATGTCCGCACTGCGTATTCTACGCCAAGACCAACAGCGAGCAACAAAGCCGTAAGCCCAAAGAGCGTCAGTACACCGCCCAGACCTCCGTGGGTTTCACCAAAGGCTTTGAACGCTTGAACTTGCGCAGGTATCAGGGCTGGGAGCTGGCGGACGGCGCCCAGAAGCGGTTGGGAGAAAGCCTGCCACAAGGCAGTGCCACGCTCCACGAGGCTCTTGGGGGCGTCTTGTACAGATTCCGCCGCAGCGACGGCGTCCAGTCGATCCAAGAGCACCGCGCGGACTTGGTCATCAGACATGCGTGCCACCATCGCGTTGATGGCGTCGGTTGTCATTTCCTCGGGATTGATCTCTGCTGCCTCGGGCGGGCTGGAGGATAATGTGGTGAGGGGCACGCCTTGAGCCTGTGCCATTGTCATAGTCGTGACGCATAAGGATAGCGTTAGAAGAATGCTCGAAACGATTTGTCTCATAAGGAACTCTACGATCAAAAAAAGGATTGTTTCAAAGAGATGACTTTTACGGGAGAAGGTCAAGGAGTGTTCGCCTTACAAAGCAATTGCGAACAGATGATTTCAGATTATGAAATGACAAAAAAAAGGGCCGAGCATTAAGCTCGGCCTTAGTCCAACAGGGAGGTGAAAGCGATGAGCGTATAAGCAATCATCGCCTTCATGAGATGAATTAGTAGTCAGTTTGTGAACCTTCAAGAGATATTCTGTCGCAGGTGCAGCATGCCCGCTATGCGCGTATTGCATAGCTTAGGAAATGTCTTTTTCTCGCAATTGCTTGCGGTGCAAAATGATCTCTTCCTGCACAAAGTCACGGAAGGCGGCAATGCGCTTGGATTGGCGCAATTCTTCGGGAAACGCCAGATAGACAGGGACTTCGGCTGATTCAATTTCCGAGCCGACGCGCACCAAGTCCGGGAAATCTTGCATCAGATAGTCTGGCAAGACGCCGATGCCGAGGTCATGGCTCACCGCCTGTAGCACGCCAAAATAGTTGTTCACGTAGAGCATCTTTGTGATGTCGTTTGCCAGCAAACTGGTGACAAAGCTGGCCCCGGCGCCAACTTGCTCTGAGGTCACATTCTGACAGATCAAGCGGTGCTCAGTCAGGTCTTGCAGGTTCTGCGGCTCGCCGTGGGTTTCCAGATAGCTCTGGGAGGCATAGAGGCGCATGCGCACGCTCATCAAACGTTTGCGGATCAAATCAGCCTGGCTGGGCTCCTTCATGCGGATCGCCACGTCTGCTTCACGCATGGGTAGGTCGAGCACCTTCTCCTCCAGCATCAAGTCGATGTTCAGGTCCGGGTATTGCTCATAGAGTTTGGCGAGACGCGGCGCCAACCAAAGCGTGCCAAAGCCGATGGTTGTGGTGACGCGCAGCTCGCCAAACACCTCTTCTTCGCTGTCGCGGATGCGGGCAGAGGCCGTGTCCAGGCGTTTGTTCATCGCGGTGGTGGCGTCAAACAGCAGCTCGCCTTGCTCTGTCAGGATGAGCCCACGTGCGTGGCGGTGAAACAGGGTGGTGTTCAGGCTCTCCTCAAGCGCACGGACTTGGCGGGACACGGCGGATTGCGACAGATGCAGGACGTCCCCGGCATGGGTCAAGCTGCCCGCGTCGGCAACCGCGTGAAAGATCCTGAGTTTGTCCCAATCCATGTCGGCTCCATTTTTTTGTTTTGTGTCATGCGGTTAGTTCTCAGTCAAAGAAAAACTGTCCGCTGGGAGAGATGGAGGCGCGGTCATACTCCCATAATTTATAGAGGGAAAGTGAAGTTTTTGAGAAAAATCAGCTGTTTGAGCCAGGACCTACCCGTTTGGGGTACGGATCCTCACCTAAGGAGGTGATGCACAAAAAAACAGCATAGGTTTGCGTAAATTTGATCAAACGCAATTCGCTGCATGCATTGGTGTACCATGGTGTATTTGATCAAAAGGGTCAAAAGATTTACACAAAAATAGAGGGTTACACCGAGGATAGTTTACCTTTGGTTAGGGGGCTGCTGTCACATGTTTTGTATCCAATATGTGACGGGGCAGACATGCAGGCACTACTTAGGCTCAAAGCCAACTTTCGCTGGCACCATGCGGTCCACGGTGGAATCTTCCTGACAGCCTTGGTGCTTTGGCCCATCTTGGGTGAATACGAGCTGTTTGAAGCGTTTCATGAATACAGCCGTGCGCACGAAGACTGGGAGCTGGACGAGCTTGCGGTGTTGGTGCTGCTTCTCACTGTCGCGTTGCTTTTTTCGGTGGTCTTTCAGGCGCGTCATTTGCGCCGCATGTCGCGGGAACGCGAAGCGATGCGCAAGAGTGCGGAATCCAATGCACGCCACGACCCCTTGACAGGCGTGTTTAACCGTCGAGCCTTCAAGGAAGTGATCGACGGGCTGAGCAGAAATGGCACCGCCGAAGCCGCGCCGCGGTATGTTGCCCTTCTGGATTTGGACAAGTTTAAGCCGGTAAACGATTTGCATGGCCACGCGGTAGGCGACGCCACATTGGTGGAAGTGGCGGAACGGCTGAAGAGCGAAATGGGCGCAGGCGGCACGGTAGCCCGTTTGGGGGGCGATGAGTTTGCGATGTTGCTGGATCCTATGGTGGACTCTCAGCAGGCGGAACGCGCCGCCCAACGCATGGTGCATGAGGTTGCCAAACCATTTTATGTCGAGGATGCGGGCGTGTTTATTGGCGCCTCGGTTGGTCTGGTGGCTTTGCGTCATGGCGATGATGTGAGCGAAGTGATGCGGCGTGCGGACAAAGCCATGTATATGGCTAAGATTGAAGGCCGTGGACGGTTTGCTTGGTATGATGCGGAATTGGATCGCCAGTCGCTGGACCGGGCAAAGATCACTGCCGACTTGCGAGAAGCCATCGCCAATGATCAGGTTGAGCCGTGGTTCCAGCCGATTGTGGAAATCGATGACAACCGGGTGAGCGGTGTGGAAATCTTGGCGCGCTGGAACCATCCTGAGCGGGGGTTCATTCCGCCAGGTGTGTTTATCGAAATTGCGGAAGACAGCGGGCAGATTGGTGCGCTTGGGTTGAGCATTTTGCGTCAGGCCTGTCTGCAAGCAAACACCTGGGCACAGTCCTTGTCGGTCTCGTTCAATGTGTCCGGCGTGCAATTCAAAGACCCAACTTTGATTTCCTCGCTGCAGGCTGTTCTAGAAGAAACGGGATTTGATCCGAAGCGATTGATTGTGGAAATCACCGAAAGCTCCGTGATCCATGACTTCTCGATCGCCCGGGAAAAATTGGAGGAACTCAAGGCGCTTGGCGTGGCGATTGCGTTGGATGATTTTGGTACGGGCTATTCGAGCTTGGCCTGTTTGCAAAACCTGCCATTTGACCGGCTTAAAATTGATCGCAGTTTTGTAACAGACATTTCAGAACAACCGCAGAGCCAAAAAATTGTCTCTGGTATCGTGTCTTTGGCGCAGGGTTTGCGGTTGGAAGTGACTGCCGAAGGTATCGAAACCGTCGAAGATTTGGCGTTTATCAGCTACCTGGATTGTCAGCGGGCACAGGGCTTTTTGTTTGAGAAGGCGGTCCCTGCGAAACAAGTGGAAGAATTGTTGAAAACCAAGTGGGTGGATTTGCCAACAGCCCCTTTGGCCATGCCTAAGCGGGCCTAACCGTTTAGGCATGGCCAAACAATTCTGAGTTTTTGACCCGGCGTGCTGATTTCCAGCACGTCGGGTTTCCTTTTGAATTCAGTGGCCTGTGCGATAGTGTGTGAGAATTCGGGACGTAGATGGGTTTATAATCGAACACCTGTTCAAAAAAACCATTGCATAGGTCAGGTATTGCGACCTAATAAAGTGCCTATATAGGGAATGACCGTCCAGCGGGGGAGCGCAAGATGAGTATCCAAAAAGTATCCTTAAACGACAGATTGGACCTGACCAAAGACAGCGTGATGCTTAACGGCACCCAAGCTTTGGTTCGGTTGATGTTGATGCAGAAGGCTCGCGATACGCAGGCTGGGCTCAACACCGCGGGATATGTGACCGGATACCGGGGCTCGCCGCTTGGCGCGGTGGACAGCCAGATGATGCGGGCAGAGAAAGAACTCACCGATCACGACGTGTTGTTTCAGACCGGGTTAAATGAAGACCTGGCGGCGACGCAGCTGTGGGGCAGTCAGCAAGCGGAATTGCGCGGTGAGGGCAAATTTGATGGGGTCTTTGGCCTTTGGTACGGCAAAGGACCGGGGGTGGATCGCACCGGGGACGTGATGCGCCATGCCAATATGGCGGGCACCAGCCCGAATGGCGGCGTGCTGATGGCCATGGGCGACGACCATACTGGGGAAAGCTCCACGGTGCTGCATCAGTCCGAATGGGCGCTGGTCGACGCCTATATGCCGGTTGTGTCGCCAGCGGGCGTTCAAGAGGTCATGGACTACGGTTTGTATGGTTTGGCACTGAGCCGGTTTGCCGGGGTTTGGGTTGGACTCAAGACCATGAAGGACACCATTGAGGCCACAGCGGTGGTGAATGGCGATCCGCATCGGTTGGATTTTGTGGTGCCAGAATTTGAGATGCCTGAGGGTGGGCTGAACATCCGTTTGCATGACACGCCACACGCGCAGGAAGCGCGGATGATAGACCACAAGCGCTTTGCTGCGGAGGCATTTTCGCGGGCCAACAAGATGGACAAACGTGTCTGGGGCAAGCCGGGCGCAAAGATTGGATTTGTTGCGGCAGGTAAAAACTGGTTGGACCTCATCCATGCCATGGACTTGCTAGGCATTAATGAAAGCGAAGCAGAACGGCTTGGCATCACTACCTACAAAGTCGGACAGACCTTCCCGTTGGACATGACCTCGTTCAGTGAATGGGCCGAGGGCCTGGATTTGGTTGTGGTGGTTGAAGAAAAGCGCAAGCTGATTGAGGTGCAGATCAAAGAGGCGATCTTTGATGACCGGCGCGGGCGGCGGGTCTACGGCTGGTACAAAGGCGGCTACGGCAGCCTTGGTCGCCAAGAGTTGTTCCCAACCCGCGGCGCGCTGGACCCGATTATGATCGCTGAAAAGCTTGGCGATATCTTGGTTGAGGAAGGCCGGGGCACCGATGCGGTGAAGGCCGGGATGAACACCTTGAAAGAGGCGCAGCGAGCGGACAATGCCGAAGACATCGCGGTGCGCACGCCGTGGTTCTGTTCTGGGTGCCCGCACAACACCTCGACCAAAGTGCCGGAAGGCAGCCGGGCTTATGCCGGGATTGGCTGTCACTACATGGTGCAGTGGATGGATCGCGAGACCACCGGCTTTACCCATATGGGCGGTGAAGGCGCCAACTGGATTGGCGAGGCGCCGTTCAGCAAGACCAAACATGTGTTCCAAAACCTTGGTGACGGCACGTACAACCACTCCGGTGTGCAGGCCATTCGCGCGGCTTTGGCGGCAGAAACCAACATCACCTACAAAATCCTATTCAACGACGCAGTGGCAATGACCGGCGGGCAGGCCAATGATGGTGGGTTGAGCCCGCAGAAGATTGCCGACGAAATGCGCGCCATGGGCGTACAAAATGTAGCGGTGGTCTATGACGAAAAAGAAGATGTGGACCAGTCTGTGTTCCCGTCGGGTATCACGTTTCATGAACGCGCCGATCTAGAAGTGGTTGAGAAGAAGTATCGTGAAATCAGTGGGGTAAGCTGTATTGTTTATGTGCAAACCTGCGCCAGTGAGAAACGCCGCCGTCGCAAACGTGGGCAATTCCCTGATCCGGATCGTCGGGTTTTTATCAACACCGACATTTGTGAAGGCTGCGGCGATTGCGGGGTGCAATCCAACTGTATCTCGATTGAGCCAGCCGAAACCGAGTTGGGCCGCAAGCGCAAAATCAACCAGTCAAGCTGTAACAAGGACTTCAGCTGCTTGAACGGTTTCTGTCCAAGCTTTGTCACCGTTGAGGGTGCCAAGATCCGAAAAGGCGCGACGGCTGCATTGGAATTGCCGCAAATGGCGATGCCGGAAATCAAGCCAATTGAGGGCACGCATAATGTGGTGATTACAGGCGTTGGTGGTACGGGCGTTGTTACAATTGGTGCGATCTTGTCCCAGGCGGCGCAGATCGATGGCAAAGCAGCGGGCATGATGGAGATGGCTGGATTGGCCCAAAAGGGCGGTGCTGTGCACATTCATTGCCGTGTGGCCGAGACCCCTGAGGCGATCAGCGCGGTGCGTGTGGCCACAGGTGAGTGTGATGCGCTGATCGGTGGTGATCTGGTGGTGAGTGCCGGAGCAAAGACCTTGGGGTTGACCTCTGAAGGGCGGACAGGCGCGGTGGTGAACAGCCACGAGATCATCACTGGCAGCTTCACACAGGATACCGAGTTCAAGCTGCCAACGGGCCGCTTGGAGATCGCGTTGCAGGCCCGGTTGCGCGAGAAGCTGGCGTTGTTTGACGCATCTGAGCTGGCGCGGGTTGTGATGGGAGATGCGATTTTCTCCAATATGATGGTGTTTGGCGCGGCTTGGCAAAAGGGGCTGGTGCCGATCAACCATGAGGCAATTGTCAGCGCAATTGAGCTCAACGGTGCGGCGGTAGAGAAAAACCTGCGCGCGTTTGAGATTGGCCGGTGGGCAGTGCTGTATCCCCAAGAGGCCGCGGGTATGCTGGGCCCCAAAGTGTTGCAATTGCCCAAGTCTCTGGAGGAAAAAATTACCTTCCGTGCAGAGCATTTGGTCAAGTACCAAGGCAAAGGGCTGGCCAACAGATACCTTAAGTTGGTGGACAGCATTGAAGACACACGGCTGAAGCGGGCTGTGGCGTTGGGGTATCATAAGCTGCTGGCCTATAAGGATGAATACGAGGTTGCGCGCCTGCATCTGGAGACACGGGCCAAGGCCGAAGAGGTGTTTGAGGGCAACTTTGACATGAAAGTACATTTGTCGCCGCCTCTGTTGGCAAAAGAGGGGACAAATGGCCGCCCATTGAAGACCGAATACGGGGCAAACATGATGCGGATGTTCCCAATTTTGGCAAAACTGAAGGGGCTGCGCGGAACACCGCTTGATCCGTTTGGTCGCCATCCAGAACGCAAAATGGAGCGGGCGCTAATTGCGCAATATGAGGCTGATATGACGCGGCTGATTGCGGATCACGGAGCGGAGGCGTCGGATGCGGCTGTAGCTTTGGCAGAATTACCCTTGCAGATCAAAGGTTTTGGGCCTGTGAAGGTAGCAAGCGAAGCCAAAGCCGCGAAGCGACGGGAAGAGTTGTTGACGGCATTGCGCAGCGGGGATGCGACGCAGGCGGCGGCTGAATAATCGCCTCAATTCTTAAATGTGAAAACAAGAAACCTGTCTGTTTTGGGCAGGTTTTCTTGTTTTTGGATGTGGCCTCCTGACGCTACGGAAGGGGGTTAAAATTCCTTCGCAAATCTGTCATAGAGCGGCTGTGTTACTATGACTCGAGAGCTTCTATGACCTACGCGATCCACAATGCACGTGACATCAGCTATGCTTATGCGGCGGAGACACGTAGCGGCAAAGCTATGATCCGGATGTTGGAAAACTCTACTGGCCGGCTGCGATTGATCAAACGGGCTGCGGGTTATGAAGACGAAGTTGCGGCAGGTCGGGATTTTTGGGAAGTGATGCGTGAGCGTTATGGTCTAACGCTTGATGTGATCGGCGGATCGCTTGATAACATCCCCAAAACCGGGCCGGTGGTCATGATTGCCAACCATCCATATGGCATTCTGGATGGATTGATGATGGGGTACATGCTGAGCAAGACACGCGGTGATTTCCGCATGATGGCGCATCAGGTGTTCCGCAAGGCCGAAGATCTCGAGCGCATTATCCTGCCAGTGAGCTTTGACGAAGACCGCGCTGCAGTGAAGTTGAATTTGCAGACCCGCAAAGTGTCGCTGGATTATCTGAAGCAGGGTGGAGCGATTGGGATATTCCCGGGCGGTACGGTGTCGACGGCGGACAAACCGTTTGGTCGCCCGTTTGATCCATACTGGCGTGGGTTTACCGCGCGTATGATTGCCAAATCTGAGGCGTCCGTGGTGCCGGTGTTTTATGACGGCCATACCAGCCGTTTGTTCCAGGTGGCCAGCCATTTGCATTACACGCTGCGCATGGGATTCCTGATCCGCGAGTTTAAGAAACGGGTCGATACGCCTGTGCGTGTGGTGATTGGCGAGCCGGTGGAGCCGGCTGAGATCAAGAGCCGCGCCAGTGACACGTGGGAGCTCATGGACTTCCTGCGGGAACGCACCTACTCTTTGTCCCCAAAGCCGATCACCAAAATGGGATATGGCTTTGAGTTTGAAGAAAAACATAAGCTTGACGGTCAGAAGGCCGAAAACAGGTAGATCGAGGTGTGTCGTGGCAGTTGGACTCTTTGACAGTGGTTTGGGTGGGCTGACGGTTTATGATGCGGTGAGCGAGCGCTTGCCGGATGTGCCGTTGGTGTATTTTGGCGACAACGCCCATGCACCCTATGGGGTGCGCGACGCTGATGACGTTTATAATCTCACCACGGCTGCGGTAGAGCGGATGTGGGAGGCTGGGTGCGACCTGATCATCTTGGCTTGTAACACAGCCAGTGCGGCGGCGTTGCGGCGGATGCAGGAAAGCTGGATCCCGAAGGACAAGCGCGTGTTGGGCGTGTTTGTGCCGCTCATTGAGGCGATGACCGAGCGCAGCTGGGGTGACAACAGCCCACCTCGGGAAGTTGAAGTCAAACATGTGGCGCTGTTTGCGACGCCGGCCACGGTGGCCAGCCGTGCATTTCAGCGTGAATTGGCATTCCGTGCGATTGGTGTGGATGTGGAGGCGCAGGCCTGTGGTGGCGTGGTTGATGCCATTGAAGATGGCGACATGATCCTGGCTGAGGCTCTGGTGCGCTCGCATGTGGACGCGTTGAAACGCAAGATGCCAGAGCCGCAGGCCGCGATATTGGGCTGCACACATTACCCCATTATGCATGACACGTTTCAAGCGGCTTTGGGCGCAGACGTAAATGTGTATAGTCAAGCCAATCTGGTTGCAGATTCGTTGGCAGACTATTTGGAGCGGCACCCAAAAATGATTGGGCTTGGTACAGACAATTTGTTCCTGACCACGGGTGATCCTCGCAAAGTGAGTGATCGCGCGACTCAGTTTTTGCGACGACAAATCTCCTTTCAGGCCGCCTAAGTGCGGCGTGGGGGCGCAGGCTCTCGCAATTCTCATCACAATTCACTATCTACCCCGCAAGTGACGGGGATGGACGCGCGAAGGCTGCGTCCAAAAGAAGGGAAGAGGTCGACAACATGACCCATAAAATCGCAATTCTTGGCGCCAGCGGCTACACCGGAGCAGAGCTTGTGCGTTTGATCGCCACCCATCCCAGCATGGACATCGTTGCCCTGTCTGCGGATCGTAAGGCGGGTTTGGAAATGTCGGCTGTGTTCCCGCATCTGCGTCACCTGACTTTGCCAACCCTGTGCAAGATTGATGAGATTGATTTTGCCAGTGTGGATCTGTGTTTCTGCGCCTTGCCACACGCCACGTCTCAGCGTGTTATCAAGGCATTGCCGTCTGATGTTAAGGTTGTGGATCTGAGTGCGGATTTCCGGCTGCGCGATCCTGAGGAATACGCCAAGTGGTATGGCGGGCAGCATGACGCGCTCGAGATACAGAAAGAGGCTGTGTACGGCCTGACTGAGTTTTATCGGGAAGACATCAAGACCGCACGGGTTGTGGCCGGAACCGGCTGCAATGCGGCAACCGGACTTTTTGCGCTCAAACCGCTGATTGAAGCGGATGTGATTGACCTTGATCAAATCATTCTGGATCTGAAATGTGCAGTGTCCGGCGCAGGGCGGTCCTTGAAAGAGAACCTCCTGCACGCGGAGCTGAGTGAAGGCAACCACGCCTATGCAATTGGCGGCACACACCGGCATTTGGGAGAGTTCGATCAGGAATTCTCCAAAGTGGCGGGGCGCGAGGTGAAAGTACAATTCACCCCGCATCTGGTGCCAGCCAACCGGGGGATTTTGGCAACCGTGTATGTGCAGGGTAACGCAGAGGTGATCCATGCCACGTTGGCAAAAGCCTATGCTGAGGAACCTTTCATCGAGGTGTTGCCTTTTGGCGAAGCGCCGAGCACGCGGCATGTGCGTGGCTCCAACTTCTGCCATATCGGTGTGACCGGCGATCGGATCGACGGGCGGGCCATTGTAATTGCGGCGTTGGACAACCTGACCAAAGGTTCTAGCGGCCAGGCGTTGCAGAACGCCAACCTGATGTTGGGAGAAGAAGAGACTGCTGGCCTGATGCTGGCGCCTTGTTTCCCGTAAGTTGCGCGCAAGCGCTGGAGAGGAAAAATGAAGAGCCTCAAGAAGCAACGCCGGGTTCAGGTGATCATCCTGACCTTCGTAGCCCTGATCATTTCCACCGGCCTGATTGGTTGGGCCATGCAAGACGGGATCAACTATTTTCGCTCCCCAACACAGGTCGCTGAAGAGCCGCCAGCAGCCTCTGAAACTTTCCGCATTGGCGGCTTGGTTGAAGAGGGCACCTTGGTGCGCGGAGATGGTGAGACCGTTCGGTTTTCTGTGACCGACGGCGGGGCCTCCATTCCGGTGACATTTACTGGCGTGTTGCCGGACCTGTTCAAAGAAAACGAGGGTATGATTGGCACCGGGAAGTATATTGAAGGTGTGTTTGTCGCGTCCGAAATCCTCGCGAAACACGACGAGACCTATATGCCCAAAGAGGTGGTGGACGCGTTGAAAGAGCAGGGCGTCTACGTGGAGCCTGAGCCCGAAAGTTAAGGTTCTTCTGAAGGTGGAAAATTGACCCCGTAGGCCGAGAGGCCTGCGGGGTTTTCTTTGGCGGCAACGGGCAGCGGGCGCTGGGGTGGCGGCGGTTTAACAGAGGGGCGGCAGCCTGTGTGTGGAGGCACACAGGAGGTTGAAATGTTGGATGTACGGCAAGTTGCCAAAGAGATTGTGGCGCGTGAAGGTGGGTTTGTGAATGACCCGGATGATCCTGGTGGGGCGACCAATTTGGGGGTTACTTTGGCCACGGCGCGTCGATTGGGGTTGGACAAGGATCGCGATGGCGATGTGGATGTGGCCGATGTGAAAAAGCTGACGCCTGAGGATGCGGAGGCAGTGTATTTGCGCCACTACTATGAGGGGCCAAAAGTGGATCGGCTGCCCGAGGTTTTGCAGGCCTCGGTATTTGACATGTATGTCAACGCGGGCAGCAATGCGGTGAAGATATTGCAGCGCTTGCTGGGCCAGATGGGGCAACAGGTCACCGTCGATGGCAAGATTGGGCCGCAGACCATTGCCGCGAGCAAAGTGGCCGCACATGCGGCCCCGCATCATTTGGCGGATGCTTATGGGGTGGCGCGACGGAACTACTATTTTCGCCTGGCAGACCTGCGGCCCAAATCTCGAAAATATGCGCGGTCCCGTGCTGGCAAGAAAGGTGGTTGGATCAAGCGGGCCGAGGAATTTATTTCGCCACGCTACCACATGACACAGCCCGAATTTGACAAGCGGGTGGCGGCATGGGGGTGATTGAGAAGGTACTCTCCTTTGTGTTTGGTGGCGGGCGCAATGTGCTCAAGGAGACAGTGGAGGTGTTTCGCGAAAACGCAGACGCCGGGGCGCAGCGGGCGCAGGATGTACAAATCGCAGCGATGCAGGGCCATGCGGCAGAGTTTCGTGCCCAGGATCGCGGGCGGTTTGATCGGGTGATGGATGCGGTGAATCGCCTGCCACGTCCCGCAATGGCATTGGGGTGTCTGGCGCTGTTTGTAAGTGCCATGGTGGATCCGGTTTGGTTGGCGGCGCGCATGAGTGGCATCGCTTTGGTGCCGGAGCCGTTGTGGTGGCTACTCGGTGTGGTTGTGAGCTTCCATTTTGGTGCGCGCCATCAGGCAAAAGGACAGGAATTTCAGCGCACTATGGGACTCAACCTCAAGCGTGTTCCAGAGGTCATCGAGGTCATTGAGGATTTAAACAGGCTCAAGGAAGATACCCGAAAGAACGCCAATTCGCTAATGGAAGACAAGGACAATCAAGCGCTTGTTGAGTGGCGCAAACAGTCCAGTGGGGGCGCGACAAAGTGATCAATTTGCGGGGTCGATTTGCATTGGCCCCGCCCCATCGGCGGCGTATACAGAGGGCATGATAGTAGAACTTGGCCACTTTGCCCTGATCCTCGCCGCCGTCACCGCTGTTGTGCAGGCAATTGTTCCACTTGTTGGCGCGCAGATGCGTTGGCCCGGCTGGATGGCCGTCGCCGAACCGGCTGCAGGGCTGCAATTTCTGTTCACGTCGTTCAGTTTTGCGGCGCTGACCTACGCCTTTGTGACCTCGGATTTCTCCGTGTCATTGGTGACTGGCAACTCTCACACATTGAAACCAATGCTGTATAAGATCAGCGGCGTCTGGGGGAACCACGAAGGCTCTATGCTGTTGTGGGTGCTTATCCTGACGTTGTTTGGCGCTTGTCTGGCTTGGTTTGGCGACAATTTGCCCCCCGGTATCCGGTCGCGGGCGTTGGCGGTGCAAGGCGCCGTCGCGGTGGCTTTCTTTGCCTTCATTCTGTTCACATCTAACCCATTTGAGCGCATGGATGCAGTGCCGTTTGATGGCCGTGACTTGAACCCGCTGTTGCAGGATGTTGGTCTCGCACTGCATCCGCCGTTTTTGTACCTTGGCTATGTGGGGCTTTCGATGGCCTTCTCTTTTGCCGTTGCGGCACTGATTGAAGGGCGTGTTGATGCAGCTTGGGGCCGTTGGGTGCGTCCTTGGACATTGGCAGCCTGGGTGTTTCTGACCATCGGCATCGCGCTGGGTTCATGGTGGGCCTATTACGAGCTTGGTTGGGGCGGATTCTGGTTCTGGGATCCGGTGGAAAACGCGTCATTTATGCCATGGCTTCTGGCGGCTGCGCTGGTGCATTCTGCGGTTGTTGTGGAAAAACGTGAAAGCCTTAAAAGTTGGACCATCCTATTGGCAATTATGGCGTTTAGCTTCTCGTTGATCGGGACGTTTATTGTGCGCTCTGGTGTGATCACCTCGGTGCATGCGTTTGCCAACGATCCTGAGCGCGGCGTGTTTATCTTAGGCATTCTGGTGGTGTTCACTGGTGGCGGTTTGACGTTGTTTGCAGCCCGTGCCAGCGCGCTGGAGGCCAAAGGGGTCTTTGGTGTGGTCAGTCGTGAGAGCGCGCTTGTGCTCAACAATATCCTGTTGGCAGTTGCCTGTTTTGTGGTGTTCATCGGCACAATTTGGCCGTTGGTGAGTGAGATGTTCTTTGAACGCAAACTCAGTGTGGGTGCGCCGTTCTTCAACATGGCTTTCACGCCGTTTATGGTGATCTTGGGCCTTGTGCTTCCCATTGGGGCCATGTTGCCGTGGAAGCGGGCAAAGCTTAGCAAAGTGGTCAAACCACTTGTGCCAGCCTTTGTACTCGCATTGGCGCTTGGCGGCCTGGCCTGGGCCATTCAGGGTGGTCGGTCACTTTTGGGGCCGGTTGGACTATTCCTTGGAGCTTGGTTGCTGATGGGGGCGGTTGTCGACCTAATGTCGCGCACCGGTCGTGGCGCGTTTGGGGATCGTATAAAGCGATTGTCACGTTTGCCTCGTGCCGATTGGGGCAAGGCGGTGGCGCACGCCGGATTTGGTGTCACGATCTTTGGCATTGCGGGCCTGATGGCCTGGGAGCAAGAGGACATTCGCGTGGCGCAGCTTGGCCAGCCGTATATGGTTGGGGCGTATGAAATCACGCTGGAAGGTGTGCGTGAAACCGAAGGGCCAAACTATTTGACCACCATGGCAGACATCCGTGTGCGCAAGGATGGCAAAGACGTGACCATGCTGCATCCCGAGAAACGGGTGTATCCGGTGGCGGCGATGCCTACCACGGAAGCGGCGATTGATTACCGCTTCTTGCGCGATGTGTATCTGGCGCTTGGCGACGAACAGCCGGGCGGCGCCTATACGGTGCGGACCTACATTAAACCGCTGACCAACTGGATTTGGTTTGGATGTTTTCTGATGTCTCTTGGCGGAATGTTGAGCCTGACAGATCGCCGCTATCGGATTGCGGCGGGCGCACGCAAGGCACCAAATGCTGGAGTTCCCGCGGAGTGAGCGACATGAAGACATCTCTAAAGACCTGGGGCGCGGCATGCGTTGTCGCGCTGTTGCTGGCGGGACCAAGCGCGGCGGTGCAACCCGAAGAGATTTTGGATGATCCGGTTCTGGAAGAGCGGGCGCGGGAGATTTCCAAAGATCTTCGGTGTCTTGTCTGTCGCAATGAAAGCATCGATGACAGCAATGCGCAGTTGGCCAAAGATCTGCGGATTTTGGTGCGTGAGCGGCTGACCGATGGGGACAGCAACGACGAGGTTGTCGACTTTGTGGTTGACCGTTACGGCGAGTATGTATTGCTGCGGCCGCGTATCAGCGGCACCAATATGGTGCTTTACGGCGCAGGGCCGGTGATGCTGATCCTCGCGCTGATTGTTGGATTTGGCTATACACGGCGCCGCGCAACGGCGCGCACACCAACCGAACGCACATTGAGCGAAGAGGAAGAGGCGCGGCTTCAGGAAATCCTTAAGAAATGACGTCGGGTCCCGCTTGGAGCACAAGCGCTGGGATGCGAAGAGGGGAAGACGCGGAGAGGGACCTTATGGACTATCAAACAATTACGTATGACGTGACCGACGGTGTGGCCACGGTGACGCTGAACCTGCCCGAAACACTAAACGCTATGACCCAGCAGATGCGCGCGGAAGTCACTGATGCGGTGATCGCAGCAGGTCAGGAGGCGCGGGTGGTCGTTTTGACTGGCGCAGGCAAGGCGTTCTGCTCTGGCCAAGACTTGGGGGACAGCTCTAACGCTGCGAGCCTCGATCTGGAGCGTACTTTGCGGGATGAATATATGCCGCTGATCCGTGCGGTGCGGGAATGCCCGATCCCAACCATTAGCGCCGTGAATGGCGCAGCAGCTGGGGCAGGGGCCAACCTTGCGCTGGCAGCGGATGTGGTGATTGCCAAAGAGAGCGCTTACTTCCTGCAGGCGTTTTCGCGCATTGGCCTGATGCCAGATGCCGGCGGCACATATGAGCTGCCACGCGCCATGGGAGCGGCCAAAGCCATGGGCGCCGCGCTGTTTGCCGACAAGATCACTGCGCGTCAGGCTGACGACTGGGGCATGATCTGGGAAGCGGTGGCAGATGACGCTTATGAGGCCACAGTGAAGACGCGCGCGGCGCATCTCGCAAATGGTCCAACGCTGGCCTACAAAGAGATCAAACGTGCCATCCAGGAGAGCTACGGCAACGACTGGACCAAGCAGATGGAACAGGAAGCCAAGCGTCAAGGAAAGTTGGGCAAAACCCGCGATTTCCAAGAAGGCGTTGTGGCGTTTTTGGAAAAGCGCCCCGCGAAATACGAGGGGCGCTGATCTAGGCGCTTACAGGTCTTTGAGCCGTTTCATAAGGGCCAGCGCTTCGGGCGTTGGCCTTTGCTCTATGCGGCGATAGACACGTCCGTCGATGGTGCGGTCCGCCAGTTTGTGATCAATCAATGATCGGCGCAGCAGCACGTGGTCGTCAAAGCTCAGACCGTCTTTGAGGATTGTGTTCACGTCTTTCTCAGACAGATCTTGATGCGCAGGCATACGCGCCCAGAAGGTCCAAAGACACAGGCCTTGTACCTTGGTCCATTTGGGCCAGCGAAACATGCGGCCTGTCTCGTCAAACACACGTAAGGCTCGCTTAAGAGCCAGTTCGTCCAGTGCAGCCTCTTTTGTCGGTTGCGCTGCCTTCAGATGTTGGTGGTTCTGAAAGCCTGCGGCTTTGGCGACAAGCGCCATCATGGCCGCATGGCCGGGCAGTTTGTCTTGATCTGACAGAGATTTGCGCAGGGTTTTGGTGAAGGCCGAAACGTCGGCCACGTAGAGTGGGATCACGTCTTGTGACATGAGGGCATCCTTTTGATGTTGTGCATCCCGAAGCCGGGGTCGATGGCCACCCTTATCGACGGCACGTGCAAAAGCATGCTGTCAAATATGTCTCGCAGGTTTAGCATAGTCAAAATGACCGGCGGCGCCTGGGTGAACTGCGGACCCATAACGCCGTATTTAGACTTTATGCCCCTTTGACGCAAGCTGAGTTCATCCATGCCTGCGTCAGTGGGGGGCGTCGCTACCCCTTATGCAACCTGAACGCTGTAAGTCAGGACATCGGCCGCAGAAAAAGGGGTGTCACTTTCAACACGCACAACCAACCTGCCATCCGCATATACATTATGTTCTCCGTCTTCTTCGTTGACTGTGATGGTTGGTTCAGGTGTTCCGTCCTGGTAACGCACAACCAGAACATCGTCATTTGGGTTGAAATCGATGATGGCGGGAACGTTGTTTTCGTCGTCGACCCATTCGCCAATCTCAAACGCATCGTTTCCAGAGCCGCCGGAGCCAATATCACCTTCACCGAGCAAAAGAAGATCATCACCTTCTTCACCGTAGAGCTCATTGGATTCCGGTTCGGTGGGGGGGGGCGTAAGATGAATTGTCGAGCACTAGGATCCCATCTTGAACGTACAAATCTTCTGGGTCGGGATTTCCCGAAATTGTGTTTGCGCCCACCAGCGTATCATTTCCCTCCGCCCCATAGAGCGTATCATCATCGCCAGTGCCTAGAATATAGTCGTCGCCCTGACCGCCTAGCAAAACATCCGCACCATTGCCGCCAATTAGAAAGTCTTCGCCAGTCCGGCCTTTGATCAAATCGTCACCTTCACCGCCAAACAGAATATCATCCCCGGCGCGCCCAGTGATGTCATCGTTGCCACCATCGCCACCGATCAAGTCATGCGTGGTGGACCCGACAAGCGTGTCGTTGGTTTCGTCGCCCTCAACAGTTTCAAACAGCTCATCTACCGACGGTTCGCCGCCACTGTCAGATCCGCTACTTTCGAAAGCCCCGGTGAGCGCCCCTACGGCAACGCCGGCCATCAACAAACCCAATAACATCATTTTGCAGTCTCCTCTTTACGTCTCAAAATTGTGCGACGTAATTAGAAATATATTCGGGAGGCCTCAAAGTGACCCCCTTCATTTCTTTCGTGCAGAAATCAGAAGGTCCAAAATTATTGGTTCTAAAATTACAATTAAGGCATCTTCTAAGCGCCTAAGTCGGCTTCCCATCCGTGTTGTGTTCAAGCTGGCTTAACACGTCATGCGTGTCAAGAATTTGAAAGAATTTTGCGCCGAAGTGAAGCCAATGCTTGGTCGTGAACAGGATTGTTTCCATGGGCTCTCAAGTCAGATCAAAAACGCAGGAGTAATCATCGGCGCGTCTGAAATTTGGTGCGTCGCTTTTTCGGCGCATGTGACGGCAACCTTGTTGGAGGAAGTGCCGACTGTTGTTGTAGGATAGAGGATCAAAGGCCCACAAAGGTCACGTCAGATGCATCAAAGCCTTCAGCGGCGCCCTCAATGCGCGCCATGATAACATCGTTGGCCAACACATGGGTTTCCCCGGCCACACGTTCGACGGTTATGGTTGGCGTGGGCTCTGACCCCGGCACAATAATTGAGATCACATCTTCGTCGTTGTCAAAATCGGTGATGACCGGCGCATCATCTTCGACCCAGTTTCCAATTTCAAATTTGTCAAAGCCAGCGCCACCGGTGCCAGTGTCCCCTTCCCCTAAGAGTAGGTAATCATTACCTTCTCCTCCGATGAGAGTGTCATCTTGTGCGTCTGTTGGCTCCTGAATTTCGATGTCTGACGACGTTTCACGACCTATGTAGAAGTCCCCAACTTCTGGGTCACGGCTGGTGACATCGTCGCCATAGAGCCAATCGTCTCCATCGCCGCCATTTAGCGTGTCTTCGCCGGTATATCCCAGCAATGTGTCATCACCTTCGTCACCGTTGAGCGCGTCATTGCCGGCCCCACCGGTCAGGTAGTCTGCACCATCGCCTGAAAAGAGAAGGTCGTCGCCGTTCCCCCCCAGCAATGCGTCGTCGCCAGCCCCGCCGCTTAGGCTATCATCACCCCCTTCGCCCGATAGAATGTCAGGTCCGCCGGTGCCTGTGAGGGTGTCGGATCCGTCGTCCCCTTCTTTTAGACGACCTTCTTCGCCGTCGCGTTCGATTGCGTGGCCATCGTCGTCATCCTCAGTGTCGGTCGAAACCATACCACCCACAGCAAGACCCATCATCAAAAGACCCAAAAACCACATAACTCATCTCCAGATTGTTGTGCCTAGGAGGCGTAAAATTCACACATTGATATTTGGGAAGGTGGCGTCGCCGACGGGTGAAAAATGACTTTAGCCGATTGGATACGGCACATATCAATCCCTAGGCAGATTCAACTCTTCCAATTATTCAAAAATTGGAATCATGTTTGCACGTTAAACGTGTCTAGATTTGGGCGAACTCCAAGCCTTAGTGGGTCAAATTGGGGCAGGTCTCGTTTGGGCAAAAAAAACGCGTCGGAGTAACTCCGACGCGTTTGAATTTTCGATATCCGTTTGGTTTAGCGGTTTTCGATGTCCGTATAAGAGCGCACGTCTTCGCCAAGGTACAGCTGACGTGGGCGGCCAATTTTGTGGGCCGGGTCGGACAGCTGCTCTTTCCACTGAGAGATCCAGCCAACGGTGCGTGAAAGCGCAAAGATTGGCGTGAACATCGAGGTTGGGAAGCCCATCGCCTCCAAAATGATGCCGGAGTAGAAGTCGACGTTCGGGAACAGCTTCTTCTCTTTGAAGTAGGGATCACTGAGCGCAATGCGCTCCAGCTCGCTGGCGACTTGCAGCAGTGGGTTGTCTTCGACACCCAGCAGTTCCAGAACTTCGTCAGCAGACTGTTTCATCACAGTCGCGCGCGGGTCCATGTTTTTGTAAACACGGTGACCAAAGCCCATCAGACGGAACGGATCGTTCTTGTCTTTGGCGCGCTCGATGTATTCCGGGATGCGATCCACAGAACCAATCTCTTTCAGCATCTCCAGACACGCCTGGTTTGCGCCACCGTGGGCAGGGCCCCAAAGGCAAGCGATGCCAGCTGCGATACAAGCAAATGGGTTGGCACCGGAAGAGGACGCCAGACGCACTGTGGAGGTGGATGCGTTCTGCTCGTGATCGGCGTGCAGAGTGAAGATGCGGTCCATGGCGCGGGACAGGATCGGGTTCACTTCGTAGTCTTCCGCAGGCACGGCAAAGCACATGCGCAGGAAGTTGGAGGCATAGTCCAGATCGTTGCGCGGGGAGATAAACGGCTGACCAATAGTGTATTTATAGGCCATCGCAGCAATGGTTGGCATTTTTGCGATCAGGCGGTGAGAGGCGATCTCACGCTGGCGCGGGTCGTTGATGTCGGTGCTGTCGTGGTAGAACGCAGACATGGCCCCAACGACGCCAACCATGATGGCCATTGGATGCGCGTCGCGGCGGAACCCACGGAAGAAGGTTGCCATTTGCTCGTGCAGCATGGTGTGACGGGTGATTGTGGTCTCAAAAGTTTCCAGCTCAGCCGCAGTTGGCAGCGTGCCATAGAGCAGCAGGTAGCACACTTCAAGGTAATGGGATTTGCCTGCCAGATCGCTGATTGGATAGCCACGGTGAGTCAGAACGCCTTCTTCACCATCAATAAAGGTGATAGTGGATTCACAGGACGCGGTGGAGGTGAAACCTGGGTCATAGGTGAACACACCAGCCTGACCGTAGAGTTTGCGGATGTCGAGCACATCCGGACCGCAGGTTGGCGAGTGGATCGGCAACTCGTAAGTTGCACCGTCAATCGTAAGCGTTGCGGTTTTCTTGGCCTCGGACATGGCAGTTTTCCTTCCTATATAGCCGGGGACGCGGATCGCCCCGGCGCGTTGTGTCTGCGACGTCTTAAGGCCGGATTAAGGGCCGCTATTCCGTCGCGTCATCGTTGGCAGCGTCATTCAGACGCGCGAGAGATTCTTCGCGTCCCAACACCAGCATCATGTCAAAGACGCTGGGGGTCGCAGCCCGACCAGCCAGTGCCGCCCTGAGCGGACCAGCCATCTTGCCGAACTTGATTTCATTGGCTTCGCAGTAGCTGCTCGTTACAGCCTCAAGCCCCTCACGCGACCAGCTAGCATTTTGCAGCTGCGGCGTCAAATCATTCAGTATACCACGGGATACTGAATTGAGATTTTTTGCGGCTTTGGCATCGACATCAAGAGGACGAGAGGTCAGGGAAAAGTGTGCTTTTTCAAGAAGGTCTGGGAAAGTCTTCGCGCGATCTTTCAAACAGTACAGTGCATCCCGTAGTAATACGGTCTGTGTCTCACTCAACGCCGGCTGGTCCGCAGCTTCAAGATAGCTCACAATCTCTTGCAGCAACGCAGCATCATCAGCCACGGCGAGGTGTTGCCCGCAGAGGTTCTCTAACTTCTTGGTGTCAAACCGGGCAGGGCTTTTGCCAATGCCGTCCAGGTCAAACCACTCTTTGGCCTGTGCGTCGTTGAAAAACTCATCGTCGCCATGGCTCCAGCCCAGACGAGCGAGATAGTTGCGCATGCCTGCCGCCGGATAGCCCATGGCCTGATATTCCTGCGCGCCAAGGGCGCCGTGGCGTTTGGACAATTTTTTGCCGTCCACACCGTGTATCAGCGGGATGTGGGCATAGACCGGCAGGTCCCAGCCCATTGCGGTGTAGATCATCATTTGGCGCGCCGCATTATTGAGGTGATCATCCCCGCGGATCACATGGGTCACACCCATGTCGTGGTCATCTACAACAACAGCCAGCATGTAGACCGGAGTGCCATCCGAGCGTAACAGGATCATGTCATCCAGCTGCTCGTTGCGAATGGTGACGTCGCCCTGCACCTGATCACGGATTATGGTTTCACCTTCGCGCGGGGCTTTGATACGCACCACATATGGCGCGTCGGGGTGGCTGGTGGCTTCGGCGTCCCGCCAAGGGCTGCGATAGAGAGTGGACTTGCCTTCAGAACGGGCCTGATCACGGAAGGCGGCAATCTCGTCTTGAGTGGCAAAGCACTTGTAGGCTTTGCCTTCATCCAGGAGCTGAAGTGCCACTTCGGCGTGGCGCTTGGCACCGTCAAATTGGCTTACTGCCGCGCCATCATGATCCAACCCAAGCCAGGACATGCCTTGCAGGATGGCTGCAGTGGCCTCTGGCGTGGAGCGTTCGCGATCGGTGTCTTCGATGCGCAGCAGGAATTTGCCGCCACGGCCACGGGCATAAAGCCAGTTAAACAGCGCCGTGCGTGCGCCGCCGATGTGCAGATAGCCGGTGGGCGATGGGGCAAAACGAGTGACGACCTGGCCTGTCATAGCGGGCTTAACCTTTCAGTAACCATTGGGGTTTTAGCGTTGAAGCACTGTCTAGCGATACGGTTGCGGGAGGACAAGGCTTGCGCGTGGTCACATCTCTGCGCCATTCCCTTTTGCACCAACGCGGGCATCTGTTTTGTTGGGTGCCGGTTTGCTTGGGTTTGGGGATTGGGACATTTTTTTCCCTGCCGGTGGAGCCCACCGTAGCGGTACTGGTTGTTATCGCTCTGATTTCTTTGGTGTTTGCGGGCCAGACCCGAGGCAAAGAGGTGGATGGTGCAGCGCTTTTGTGGGCAATGGCTCTGATTTTGGTTGGGGTAAGCTTGGCCGGATCTCGGGCACAAATGGTGGCGGGCCCCGTTCTGGGTTTTCGCTACTACGGGCCAATTGAGGGGCGAATTGTAGCGATTGATCGCTCCGCATCAGATGCAGTTCGGTTGACGTTGGAAGATGTGGTGCTGGAGCGCATGGCGCCTGAAGCAACACCGACGCGCGTGCGGGTGTCTTTGCACGGGGATCAAGTTGGGACCGCGCCAACGGCTGGCAAGTTGGTGGGGACCACGGGGCATTTGTCACCTCCGTCGGGACCAGTGGAGCCCGGAGGGTTTGATTTTCAAAGACATGCCTGGTTCAAGCAGATTGGCGCAGTGGGTTACACACGCGTGCCGGTGGTTGCCTTGGCGACATCAGACACTGGAGGCGGAGTTTATGGGTTTCGCATGCGGTTGTCAGCGGAGATTCAGGCGCGGATGCCACCGGATGTTGCCGGGTTTGCGGCGGCGGTGACCACTGGGGATCGTTCCGGAATCGCACAAGACACCACGGAGGCGCTGCGCGGGGCCAATCTCGCGCATTTGTTGGCCATCTCTGGGCTTCATATGGGGCTCTTGGCTGGATTTGTCTTTGGCGCGGTGCGGTTTTGCATTGCTTTGGTCCCAACTTTCGCCTTGCGTGTGGATGGCAAGAAAATCGCGGCTTGGATGTCTATGTTGGCGGCGACGGGGTACCTGTTTTTGTCCGGAGGGGCCGTGTCCACAGAACGGGCCTTTGTGATGACTGTGGTTGTGCTGTTCGCGGTATTGCTGGATCGGCGCGCGCTAACGCTAAGGGCGGTTGCAGTGGCGGCTGTGGTTGTGCTTTTGCTTAGGCCAGAGGCGATGATGGGACCAGGGTTTCAGATGTCCTTTGCCGCAACCGTCGCATTGGTGGGCGTGTTTGGCTGGCTTCGGGATATGCGGTGGCATTTGGGGCCACGATGGCTGCGGCCGCTGTCCGCCGTTGTTGTTTCGTCTTTGGTGGCTGGTCTGGCCACGGCGCCGTTTGCGGCGATGCATTTCAACCAAGTAGCGCATTATGGTTTGCTGGCCAATGTGGTGTCGGTGCCGATGATGGGTCTGGTGGTTGTTCCGGCAGCGGTGGTTGCGGCGGTTTTGGCGCCGCTGGGATTGGACGCGGCGCCACTCTGGATGATGGGGCAGGGATTGCGTTGGATTTTGCAAGTGGCAACCTTTGTCAGTGACTTAGACGGGGCGCGTGGCACCGTGCCAAATGGCGGTCAGTGGGTGTTGCCTTTGATCTCATTGGGCGGGCTTTGGCTATTCTTATGGCAAGGACGCGCGCGGGTTGCGGGCGTGGTCGTGATGATGGCTGGGTTTTGGCTTTGGACTCAAGCAGAGCGTCCAGATGTCTTGATTTCAGATACCGGTGGACTTGTTGGTGTGATGACAGAGGAGGGGCGCGCGCTGTCCAAAGCTAAGGGGCAGGGATTTGTGGCGGAGAATTGGTTAGAGAACGACGGCAGCAAGCGTGATCAAGCAGGAGCCGCGAGTCTGTGGCCTGGTAAGGAAAGCCGCGTTCCATTTGTCGAATTGACGGGCGGGGGGCGATTGATTCATGTGCAGGGCAAAACCGGAAAAGCAATGTTTGATGGGTGCGCACCGGAAGATATCGTTGTTTTTTCAACTGCTTTTGAGAGAAACTTACCGTGCGAGAGTTTGGATGCCTCTGATCTGCAATTCCATGGCGCTGTGGCCCTGCACTTTGAGGGGGGCAAAGCTCAACACATAACGGCCCGCGAGGTGGCAGGCCGTCGGTTGTGGAACGATGCAGAGGTGCGGGGTCAGTAGGTACGGATCAAGCCAACCAGCTTGCCTTGAACTTTGACTTTGTCCTCAGGATACACACGGGTTTCATAAGCCGGGTTGGCGGCCTCCAGCGCAATTGAGCTGCCGTTGTGATGGAACTTCTTCAGGGTGGCTTCCTGATCCTCCACCAAGGCAACCACAATATCACCGTTGTCGGCGGTGGTGGTTTCCGAGATGACCACGACATCCCCATTGTTGATGCCAGCGTCGATCATAGAATCGCCCTTGACCTCAAGCGCGTAGTGGTTTTGGCCTACCGACAGCATCTGGCCGGGCACAGCGACATGATGGTCTACATGACTGATGGCTTCGATTGGGACACCAGCGGCAATTTTGCCCATGACCGGCAATTCGCGCGCAAAGAGTTGCACCTCATCAGGCGTCACATTGGCCGGCTGCGCGGGTGATGGATGTGGTCCGTCGATCACCTTTGGCTGGAAGCCTGCAGTGGGTGCAGACGGTGCCCCCCCCATGCTTTCCGGCAGTTTTACAATCTCAATCGCGCGGGCACGGTGGGCGAGGCGGCGGATAAAACCCCGCTCTTCCAGCGCTGTAATTAGGCGGTGGATGCCTGATTTGGACCGCAGATCCAGCGCGTCTTTCATTTCGTCAAAGCTGGGTGGCACCCCGTCCCGTTGTAGGCGGGTGTGAATGAATTCCAGTAGGTCGAGTTGCTTCTTGGTCAACATGATCGCGGACCCCCAATTGAGATTACCTTACTCCCGTTCTACGCATGTTCCTGTTTTGTGTCAAAACTTTTGTAGAACATACCGGAAACGTGAGGCAATTGGGCCTAGAGAAGGTCTTAGATGGGGATGTATTCCACTGCGGTGCCTTCGGGACGTGCCGGGGCGTTTGGGGGGCAAACGAGGAGTGCGTTGGCATCTGACAGAACTGACAGCAGGGAGCTGTCCTGATTGTCAAAAAATGAGAGTTTTCCATGCTCAACGCGGGCGCGCATATAATGCTCTCGAGGGCCGTTTGGGGGCGTTGCTGCGGCGAGAGTTGCCGGGAGCCGTGGAGTTGGGGCTTCGCTCAGCCCCAGCAAAGCGCGGATCACCGGCAGCACAAAGACATGGCCACAAACCATGGCCGACACCGGGTTGCCCGGCAAGCCAATCATCATCGCGCCGTTGGCTAAAGTGCCAGCCATCAAGGGTTTTCCGGGGCGCATTGCAATTTTGTAAAAGCTGCGCTGCATACCCAGATCTTGCGCCACCTCGCCCACCAGATCGTGGTCTCCCACGGAGGCACCGCCAATGGTGATCAGCAGGTCTGCATCGTCAATAAGGTCAAAGGCGACTTTTAGAGAGGCACGGGTGTCCCGCGCGATCGGCAACAGGCGGGCTTCGCAGCCAGCATCGCGCAGCATGGCTTGCAGGCCAAAGCTGTTGGAGGCGATGATCTGATTGGGGCCGGGTGTTTCGCCGGGCATGACCAGCTCGTCTCCCGTGGACAGGATGGCCACTTTGGGGCGGCGTGTCACGGGCACGTCCGCGATGTTCATGGAGGCCATCAACGCCACATCCGATGGGCGCAGGACACGGGGGGGCGCGATGGTTTGTCCCACTTTGAAGTCGCCACCCAAGGGTCTGATATGAAATCCTTTGTCGAGGTTTTCGCAGAGCGTGATAGTATCGCCGTCTTGTGCTACATCCTCCTGGATGATCACGCGGTCTGCGCCTTCGGGCACTGGCGCGCCGGTGAATATGCGCACGGCCTGGCCTGCGGACACGGTGCCATCAAAGGCATGTCCAGCGGCGGCTTCGCCAATCACGTCATAAGATTTGCCCGGTGCCGCACCTTCGGCGACGATGGCGTAGCCGTCCATGGCGGAAGCGGAAAACGGGGGCTGATCGCGGTTTGCACTTACCGGCTGCGCCAGCGTGCGGCCGTTAGCTTGTGACAGCGAGACGGTTTCCACCGGCAGCTGTTTGGTGAGCGCGAAGAGTTGCGCAAGCGCGTCAGAAACCGAGATCATTTTGCTTCGTAACGCCCTGATTTGCCGCCGTCTTTGAGGATCACGCGGATGCCGCCAATTTCCATGGCTTTGTCCACGGCTTTGGACATATCATATACCGTCAGAGCGGCCACATTGACCGCTGTCAAAGCTTCCATTTCCACGCCGGTTTGGCCAGTGGTTTTTACGGTGGCCTCGATGCGTACACCCGGTAGATCAGCGTCAGGTGCCAGCTCAACGGCCACCTTGGTGATCGGTAGCGGGTGACATAGCGGGATCAGATCCGCGCATTTTTTGGCACCCATGATGCCTGCAAGACGGGCAACGCCCAGCACGTCACCTTTCTTGGCGCGGCCTTCGTTGATGATGTCAAAGGTGGCAGGCGCCATTTTGACCCAGCCTTCAGCCGTGGCGACACGCGAAGTGACTGCTTTTTCAGAGACATCCACCATATGAGCGTCACCCTTGGTGTCAAAATGGGTGAGGCCGGAGGCGTGCGTGTCGCTCATCACATGCCCCCCATGGCGTTTAACGGGTTGGCCAGAAGGGTGCGGGTGGCGGTGGCTACGTCGTACTGGCGCATGAGGCTTTCGCCAATCAGGAAGGTGCGGGCGCCGTAACGGGCCATGTCGGCCAGTTCCGTCGGTGTGTTGAGGCCACTTTCGCAGACAATCAGCCGGTCTTCCGGCACCAGTTTGGACAGAGTGCGGGTGGTGTCGAGCGTGGTCTCAAAGGTTTTGAGATTGCGGTTGTTGATGCCCATCAGCGGGGATTTGAGCTGGCTGGCGCGTTCCAGTTCCTCGCGGTCATGCACCTCCAGCAGCACGTCCATGTTCCAGCCAAAGGCCGCCTCTTCGAGCTCTTGCGCTTGTGCGTCGCTGACGGAGGCGAGGATGATCAGGATGCAGTCCGCGCCAAGCGCGCGGGCTTCGGACACCTGATAAGTGTCATACATGAAATCCTTGCGCAGCGCAGGCAGGTTCGTCGCGTTGCGAGCTTCGGTCAGGAAGGATTTTTGGCCTTGAAAGCTTGGGGTGTCTGTCAAGACAGACAGGCAGGTTGCGCCACCTTCTTCATAGGCTTTGGCCAGTTCCGGTGGGTTGAAGTCTTCGCGGATCAGGCCCTTGGAAGGAGAGGCTTTTTTTACTTCGGCAATCAGGCCGTAGCCTTCGCGGGCGGCCTTGTGAAGCGCGTCGGAAAAGCCGCGGGTTGGGCTGGCTTCGCGCGCTTCGGCCTCAACTGCCTCCAGAGGTTTGGCAGCCTTGTCGGCGGCCACTTCTTCCAGCTTGTAAGCTTTGATTTTGTCCAGAACGGTTTCGGTCATGCGTCAGTCCAATTTATCGGTGTGTCGCCTTGATCGGCGAGCCATATGTTGATGGTTGAAAACGGGCGGGAGCCGAAAAATCCGCGACGCGCGGAAAGCGGCGATGGGTGCGCCGTTTCAATCATCAGGTGTTGGCCGCCATCTTTAGGCGATGTGATGTGAGGTGCAAGGGCTTGGGCCTGTTTTCCCCACAGGACAAAAGCCGTAGGGCGGCGGGCGGAGACATCGGCCAGCACTTGATGGGCCAGGGTTTGCCAGCCGAGTGCTTTGTGGCCGTTGGCGTCGCGAGCGGGGACAGACAATACAGTGTTGAGCAGAAGCACGCCTTGTTTGGCCCAGAAGCGCAGGTCGCCGGTTGATGGGGTTGCGCCAAGATCGTTCTGCAACTCTTTGTAAATGTTGTTCAAAGAGCGGGGTAGTGGGGTCACGTCGGGTTCCACGGAGAAAGACAAGCCGTGGGCGTGACCGGGCGTTGGGTATGGGTCCTGGCCTAGAATGACCACGCGCACGCTTTCTGGTGCCACGGCTTCAAGCGCGGCAAAGCGTTGGCCCGCGGGAGGAAGGATCTCCCGCGGGCCGTTTTGGAGCTTTGCTTCGATGTCTGGCCAGCGATCCGTGAAAAACGGCAGGTGCGCCCATTGGTTGGGCAGTATCGCTATGCTCATGCGGCCGAGGTGACTTTGGCCAATGCGGCGACTTTGCCTTTCGCAGCACCAGAGTCGATGCTTTCGCGGGCCTTTTCAACACCTTCGCGCAGATCACTGGCCGCGTCGGCCACCACCAGTGCAGCGGCGGAGTTGAGCAGAACGGCATCACGGTAGGCGCTTTGGGCCCCATCTAGCAGAGCACGGAAAGCGTTGGCGTTGTCTTCTGGCGTGCTGCCGATGATGTCCTCAAACGGATGCACCGGCAGACCTGCATCTTCTGGGTGCAGCTCGGCGTCTTTTACTGAGCCATCGCACTCCAATGAAGAGACCCAGCTCACGCCGGTGATGGTCAACTCGTCGGTGCCGTCAGACCCATGCACCAGCCAGGCGCGTTCGCTGCCCAATTGGCCTAGTGTTTCCGCCATCGGGCGGATCAGGTCGCGGGTGAAGGCGCCGGTCAGTTGGCGTTTCACACCAGCCGGGTTGGTCAGTGGGCCAAGGATGTTGAAAATCGTGCGCGTGCCAAGCTCGGCGCGGGTGGGCATCACATGGGCAATTGCCGGATGGTGCATGGGCGCCATCATGAAGGCGATGCCGCAGGTATTTAGCGCCTTTTCAACCACTTCTGGCCCAACCATCACGTTGATGCCCATTTGGGTTTGCACGTCCGCTGTACCGGATTTGGAGCTGAGGTTGCGATTGCCGTGTTTGGCAACCGCGACGCCCGCGCCTGCGGTGACAAAGGCCGTGGCGGTGGAGATATTGAGCGTGTGCTTGCCATCTCCGCCGGTGCCCACGATGTCAATTGCGCCTTCCGGCGCTTTCACCGCGTGGCATTTGGAGCGCATCACCGCAGCGGCGGCAGCGTACTCGTCCACGGTTTCGCCACGGGTGCGTAGGGCCATTAACAGCCCGCCCATTTGGCTTGGTGTGGCTTCGCCTTCAAACAGAAGTGTAAAGGCGTCTTCGGCCTCGTCGCGTGTCAACGGGCGATCAGCCGCGGCGCCGATCAGAAATTTAATGTCGGCAGTCATGCGGCGGCGTCCTCTTTGGCGGGCATCATGTCCAGAAAGTTTTTGAGCAGGGCGTGGCCGTGCTCGGATGCAATGGATTCCGGGTGGAATTGCACGCCGTGGATGGGCAGCTCCTTGTGCTGCAGCCCCATGATGGTGCCATCGTCCAGTTCGGCGGTGATCTCCAGACAGTCCGGCAGTGTGGCGCGATCCACTACAAGAGAGTGGTAGCGGGTGGCTTCAAACGGGCTGGGCAGTCCGGCAAACAGGCCTTTTCCAGTGTGTTTCATGGTGCCCATTTTGCCATGCACAATCTCATGGCAGCGCACAACGTCGCCACCAAAATGCTGACCGATGGTTTGGTGGCCCAGACACACGCCCATCAACGGAATGCGTGTTTCGACGGCGGCCTCCGTCAGCGCCAAGCAAATGCCAGCTTGAGACGGGTCACACGGACCGGGGGACAGAAGGATTCCCGACGGGTTCATGCTCATGGCGTCCTGAACGGTCAACGCGTCGTTTCGCCAGACCTGCACATCAGCGCCCATCTCGCCCAGATAATGCACAAGATTGTAGGTGAAACTGTCGTAATTATCGATCAGAAGCAGCATTTTGTCGGTTCTTTCCCTAAAGATGCAAAAGGGGTGGAGGCAGAGGGCCTGCTCGCGGTATACATGTTCAGGCTTGGCGCACAGGGTCAAGAGGGGCAGGAGCAGGTCGCCCTAGAAAAATGGACGTAAAAGAGAGGCAGGCAGCTATGTTGCGCGGATTATTGTCAGGTGTGTTTTGGGGCGCGATCCTGGTGGGGGGCGTTTTGGCAGCGACGTCGCTGTTGTCGCCATTGCCGGCGACGGTGACACCTCAGACCAACACTGATGCGCCAAAAACGACAACTGACACACCGCAGGATACCGGTGCGGTTGAGACGAAATCGCAGGCAGATACCGCGGTGGAAGAGGTGACAGCCGGGGACGCTCCGGCCACTGATGGCAGCGATGCACCGCCTTTGAGCAACACAGCTTCTGCGCCAAAACCCGAGACAGGCACAGAAACAGCGGCTTTGGCGGCGCCCGTTGCAACGGCAACTGACGGTGCGGTGGCAATGAACGAAGAAACGCCGGTTCTGCCCAACCCACAGGCGGAAACACCCGCAGCGCCTGTGCCAGATTCCGAGTTGTCTATTTCCACTAACCCGCCACAGCCTGCCGCGCCAAACGTCGCAGAAACAGAAGCCTTTCCAACGCCTTCGGCGACAGATGAGGGGATCGAAGTGGCGACTTCCGAGGCCACGGATACAGTTGAAAACCTTGTGACTGAGGCGGCTCCAATTGAAGAGGCTGAGGACATCACACCCAATGCTGAAGCGGCAGAGGAATTGGCTGAGGACAGCGCAAGCGAGAGCCTTTTGAAACCAGCGACTGATTTGAATGAGACTTTTGAGCAACGCACCTCTTCGCGGTTGCCAACAGTTGGCAGTGACGATGGCGCGGACATGGATGCCATGGCCTCACGACCGGTGGAAGCCAATGCAGAACCGTTTGAGAATGCAGAAGAAAAGCCGGTCATGGCGATTGTTTTGATCGACACGGGTGAGCAGAGCTTTGACATGGAAGCGTTGGAAAGTTTCCCCTATCCATTGAGCATTGCCGTGAGCACGTTGGATCCAAATGTGGCTGAGAAATCAGCGGACTACCGTGCGCGAGGCTTTGAAGTCCTGGCGATGATGAATATGCCTATCGATGCCAGCGCAAGTGATGTGGAGCAGGCATTGCAAGCTCATATGTCGGTGTCCGATGTCTTTGTTGGTGTCATGGAGGGACTGGATGATGGCTTGCAAGGCAGCAAAGAAATCAGCGATCAGGTGACAGTGGCGTTGTTGGACAGCGGCCACGGATTGTTGATGTTTGCCAACGGGTTGAACACCGCGCAAAAGTTGGCGGCCAAAGAGGGCGTGCCTTCAGCGACAGTGTTCCGTGACTTCGATGATAAGGGCCAATCCGCCGTTGTGATGCGCCGGTTTTTGGACGGGGCAGCGTTTAAATCCGGGCAGGAACAGAGCGTCGTGATGGTGGGTCGTCTGCGCGATGAGGCGATCTCTGCGCTGCTGCTGTGGGCTTTGCAAGACCGCGCTGGCACCGTGGCCATGGCGCCGGTGTCGGCGGCGTTTGACACCATCAACTGACGCCCTTTGGCGTAAGTGTTAACGTGGAAAACCGGCGTCTTAGGACGTCGGTTTTTTGTCTGTATCGCAGCTGTTTTACGGAGGTGCGTTTTTTTAGGGCGTAAGACGTTAACGGTGCTGCCGCCTTAACAGAGACACAATCTTGAGTAGAGTTTGGCCCGAGGGTAAATTGGTTGAGGGGGTGGGTTTTGAAGGTGGGTTGGTTAAAAGGTCTTTTGCTGAGTATTGGTCTGTGTGGTTCTGGGCAGGTCGCATTTGCGGAAACAGATGCTGGGCGATGCGTACCGGATGACACGCATATGTGCGCCATATTCAGGATGGAAGGTCGATCTCACTTGATGACGTTTCAACGTGTCGTGATTCCACAGGCGGTGGAAAAATGTGAGCAAGACGATTTTGAAAGTTGTGTCTACTCTGGAAGTGTATTGTCGCAGGCCACCGGGGTCGACAGGGATTTGAAGACGGCCGCGCAAGTGCTAGGTAGAGCCTGTTTGGCAAATCACGCAGAGGGATGTCACGAGTTGGGGCAGATGCTTTGGGAGTCAACAGACCGCAAAGAGGAAGCCTTTGACGCCTTGTCTCGGGGATGTGAGCTTGGGTTTGATCATGCGTGCCTTTCCAAGGCCACTCCAATGGAAGAAGGTGTGGGGGGAACTGCTGAGGACGCTTATGCGATATACCGCGATCATTGCGAAGGCGGGTCTTTGGATGGTTGTCAGAGTCAGGCGGTGCTTTTGAAACACGGAAAGGGGGTCCCTCAAAATTCAGAGAAAGCGGCCTCAATGTTTGAACGCCTTTGTGAGCAGGGATTGCCAAGTGCTTGTTTCCGACTCGCCACCATGCATTTTCATGAAGAAGCGCGTTCCAACGATCCGAAACGTATCAACGACTTGCTGACCTTTGCTTGTCAGGAGACACATGCTGATGCCTGCGGTTTCCTTGGCGTGACAATGATTATCGCGAACAACAACGAGATCATGGCCCCCGCAAAACAAGCGATCATAAAAGGCTGTGACCTTGGATCGTCATTGTCCTGCGACTTCATGGAGAAGGCGACAAGCCAAGACTGAGCAGAGCGCACCTTAGGCTAAAACTTCACCGGATTGCGCCGCTGAGGCTCTAGCGTAAGGAACTCGGGCCAGCCAATGAACTTCTCGATCAACACCAGCACGATACAGGCTGCCACGACGCCAAGCACCAGTTTGACCCGCTTTTCCGAGGGCGGGTTGCGAGACCATTTGCTCATGCGCAGGAGGTGGCGGAAATTCATCTAAGCGCCTTTGGGAAGCCGCGGAGCCGTTTGTGGCATCGCGGAACTCAACAGATTACGTGTCTTCGACAAAGCGCACTTTGCCAATGAACGGCAAGTTGCGATTGCGTTGGGCGTAGTCGATGCCATAACCCACAACAAATTCATCAGGAATGGAAAAGCCAATCCAGTCGGCGGCAATGTCAGCCTCGCGGCGGGAGGGTTTGTCCAGCAACGCGATGGTTTTGATCTTGGCGGGGTTGCGGGCTTTCAGAAGGTGCAGCACGTGGGTCAAGGTGTGGCCTGTGTCGACGATGTCCTCGACCACCAACACGTCACGCCCTTCAATTTCACCGCGCAAGTCTTTGAAAATGCGCACTTCCCGGCTGCTTTCCATGGCGTTTCCATAAGAAGAGGCCTCGAGGAAGTCGACCTCAACGGGCAAGTCCAACTCGCGCACCAGATCCGCGATGAAGACAAAAGAACCGCGCAGCAGGCCGACCACAATCAGCTTATCCGTACCATTATATTCGGCCTGAATTTCGCTTGAGAGGTCTTCGATCCGGGCCGCAATAGACTTGGCGGAGATCATTTGATCGATGACATATGGACGCTCTGACATGAGACCCTCTTGATTTTCTCTATCTTGCGCCGCTATGTGCGCCACCAGAACTGTGCATAGCGGGGACGCGGTGCACTGTCACGCCAAAATGAGATGACATGCCGACGCATTCTGAGACCCGCACGCTGCCGTATACTGCCCAACAGATGTATGATCTGGTGGCGGATGTGGCGTCTTATCCGCAGTTTTTGCCGTGGTGCGCTGCAGCGCGCATCCGCTCGGTGACGCCGGTGCAGACCGAGATTGGCACTGGCGACGAGATGCTGGCGGATTTGGTGATTTCGTTCAAAGTATTTCGGGAGCGCTTTGGCAGCCGGGTTGTACTGTATCCTGAGGTCAAACACATCGACACAGAGTATTTGGACGGGCCGTTCAAATACATGAAATCCACCTGGGATTTTGCCGATGTTGACGGTGGCGTCGACGTGACGTTCTTTGTGGATTTTGAATTCAAGAACATCATTTTGCAAAAGGCCATTGGCTTGGTCTTCAATGAGGCGATGCACCGGATTGTGGCGGCGTTTGAAACACGTGCAAAGGCGCTTTACGACTGATCCTTTCGAGTGCGACGTGATGTACTCAACAAGTTGCGAAACGTGGGGCAGTCAAACTGGTTTTCGTGCGGACAGTCTGCGATGTGGCGAAGCAGGCTGACCAACTCGGTGAGTTCCACGATTTTGCGGTCCACGTCATTTGCTTTTTGAACAAAAGTGCCGCGGTCAATTTTGATGACCGAAGGCGTTGGCATCATGGCGGATACCTCTTTGAGCGAGAATTGTGCGGCCTGTGCGAGCGCAATGAAGGACAGGCGCTCCAGCACATCTGGATCGTATTGTCGGCGCAGCCCGTGTTTCCCGGTGGAGCGGATCAAGCCAAGTTCTTCATAGTAACGTAATGTGGACGGAGGCAGGCCAGCGGAGTCGGCCACGTCGCGAATGTCCAAGGTTTTTGCGTTCATGGGCTTGACCTAAAGTGAGCTTGAAGTTGTATCACCACTAAGCAACAGCTGAGCAGGAGGCGTCAATGGAAGAAGCATTTTGGCAAGACAGGTGGCAAAACCAGAAAATTGGGTTTCACGAACCGGCGCCAAATACGCGCTTGATTGCGCATTTTGAGGCTTTGGCTGTGGCCATGGGGGCTGCTGTCTTTCTGCCGCTGTGTGGCAAGTCGTTGGATATTGATTGGCTTCTGGCGCAGGGGCATCCGGTGGTTGGGATCGAGTTCCATGAAGCGGCCGTGCAAGAAGTTTTTGAGAGATTGGGGCGCCGTGCGGAGGTCACGCAAATCGGGGAGTTGCGCCGGTATGCGGCAGGAGATCTCACGTTATTTAGTGGGGATTTCTTTGCCTTGACGGCAGCGCAGGTGCCGGAGGTTTCGGCGGTTTTTGATCGGGCGGCTTTGGTGGCCATCGCGCCGGAGCAGCGTCAGGCATACGTTGATCACTTAAAGCGTCTGTGCCCAAAGGTGCCGACATTGCTTGTGAGTTTTGATTACGACCAAAGCAAGATGCAGGGGCCACCGTTTTCGGTGTCTGCGGATATGGTGGATCAGTTTTATGGGGGCAATGTGACGCGCAGATTGCTGCAGAGCGACCCGATCATCAGTCCTCCAAAAATTCGGGGGATGGGAACGGAAGACGTTTATCTGCTGGCGCCTGTCGCATAAAAAAAGGGCGGCCACGTGCGGCCGCCCAGTTCCGGAGTGATTTCAAATTGCGTTAGGAAGCGATGTCGTAGGCGCGTTCACCGTGGACGGCGAGATCAAGGCCGTAGACTTCGGTTTCCTCATCGACGCGCAGTGGTGTGATCAGGCTGACCAGCTTGACCAGCACATAGGTCACAACCACGGTGAAGATGCCGACGATGGCTAGAGCGCCAAGTTGTGCGGTCCAGGTGCCTTGGCCAAACATCGCGATCATGATGGTGCCGAAGATGCCGCCAACGCCGTGCACAGCAAATACATCCAATGTGTCGTCGATTTTGGCTTTGTTGCGCACCAGGTTCACCGCTTCCTGACACAGGATACCGGCGATGGCACCAATCACCAGCGCCTCAACCGGACCAACAAAGCCGGAGGCTGGTGTGATCGAGGCCAGTCCTGCAATGGTGCCGGTGACCAGACCCACCAAGGAGGCTTTGCCGTATTTGATGCGCTCCCACAGGGCCCATGTGAGCGAGGCAGTAGCGGCGGAGATGTGGGTTACGGTGAGAGCCATGGCCGCACCACCGTCTGCGGCGAGCTGAGAGCCACCGTTGAAGCCAAACCAACCCACCCACAACATGGCAGCGCCAATCATCACCATCCAAGGCGCGTGGGGTGGTGTGGTGCGGTGGCGGCGGGCGCCGAGCATCACGGCAATCACCAGTGCGGCCAGACCTGCGGTTTCGTGCACCACGATGCCGCCTGCAAAGTCACGCACGCCGATTTCACCAAAGATGCCGCCGTCAGCCATCATGCCGCCGCCCCAGATCCAGTGCACAACCGGCGCATAGCAGAGCAGCATCCAGAGGCCGGAGAACAGCAGCACAAAGCCAAAGCCGATGCGCTCGACATAGGCACCAACAATCAGCGCTGGCGTGATGATTGCGAAGGTCATCTGGAAGGCAAAGAACAGAACTTCGGGCAGGGTGCCTGAAAGGCTGTCAACGGTAACGCCCGAGAGGAACATTTTGCCGAGGCCGCCCCAGACGGAAGTGGCGCCGCCGTCGTTGCCAAAGGCGATGGAGTAGCCAAAGACAAGCCACAGAACGCTCATCAAACAGGCAATGGCATAAGTTTGCATAAAGACGCTGAGCACATTGCGGGCGCGTACGAGGCCCCCGTAGAACAACGCCAAACCCGGCAATGTCATGAACAGGACCAGGGCTGTTGCCACGATGATCCATGCGGTGTCCGCTGCGTTCATATTTTTTTCCTCTTTGTCCCATGAGTGGTGGTTTTCCCGTCAAAGAGCGGAAAACCTGCACAGAACAAAGGCTCGCGTGGTCTCAAAGCGCCTTAAATCAGGGCATTTTGCGAGCTGCGTAAAAAATAGGCGGTAAATACGTGGTGCCGCCTAATTGGGCGTCACTTTGCGCAGGCGGCCTGAAAAAGCAGCGCCAAAGCGTGATTCCGCGCCGCTTCGCGCACTTCTGCGCGGCCTAAAGCACCAAACTCGACGGTTTCTGTGGAGCACCCACTTTGCGTGGCGATGCCAAAGCAAACGCGGCCCTCGGGCTTGAACTCGGACCCGCCGGGGCCCGCGATGCCAGTGATCGATACGGCAAGTTGCGCGTCGGAGTTCACCAGCGCACCCAGCGACATTTCGCGGGCAACCTCTTCGCTGACCGCGCCGACGGCGGCCAATGTGGCTTCGCGTACGCCTAGCATCTCGACCTTGGCGAGGTTGGTGTAGGTCACAAACCCGCGTTCAAACACGTCAGAACTGCCCGCGATGTCAGTGAGGGCGGCGGCGACCATGCCTGCGGTGCAGCTTTCGGCGGTGGCGACGCGCAGGTTTGCGGTGCGGCAGGCTTGCAGGAGTTTGGCGACGTCCACCATCAGATTAGCACGATGTGATAAAGTGCAGCTGCGGTCAAAGTGGCGAGGCCCGCAAACAGACCGGCCCAGATGTCATCAAGCATCACGCCAATCGGATCGTGGCGTTGATCAGCTTTGCCCACCAGCCAAGGTTTTTTGATATCAAACAGGCGAAAGAACAGGAAAGCCGCAATAGGGCCCGGCCAGACCATCGACATGTCGCGCATCGCAAAAGCCACAGCCGGAAACAGCAGGGCGATCCACATGCCGGCAACTTCGTCGATCACAATTTCGGAGGGGTCCTCGGTGGGGCGGTCTGCCAGATCGCGGATGCAGGCCCACATGCCAATCACGATGGCGAGCGCGGTGAGGATGGCCAGTAGCCAGACACCCACAAAATGCGCGGCGGCCCAGCCGATGATCAGTGCGGCCAACGAGCCCCATGTGCCAGGGGCGATGGGCAGGCGGCCAACGCCAAAGAATGTTGTGATCATGCGGATCATGGTTTCACCAAAGTTGCCGTTGCAATTGCGGCAATCCCTTCTTCGCGGCCTGTGAAGCCGAGTTTTTCACTTGTTGTGGCTTTGATCGACACCCGGTCAGATGTGAGACCCATGATTTCACCCATACGGGCCATCATGGCAGCGGCGTGCGGACCAACTTTGGGGCGTTCGCAGATCAGTGTGCAATCGACGTTGGAGATCGTGAAGCCTTTGGAGGCGGCGAGATCAACCGCGTGTTTGAGGAACACCGCGCTGTCCATGTCTTTCCACTCTGCCTCCGAGGGCGGGAAGTGACGGCCAATGTCACCTTCGGCCATGGCGCCATAGAGTGCGTCGGTCACGGCGTGCATGCCAACGTCTGCGTCGGAGTGGCCTTTGAGCGCTTTGTTGTGCGGGATTTTGACGCCGCAGAGGATGACGTGATCGCCGTTTTCAAAGGCGTGCACGTCGTAGCCGTTGCCAAGTCTGATATCCATGGGGGCCCTTTGGTCGTTTTGCAGGTGCTGTTCCAGACGGTCAAAATCGTCTGGTGTGGTGATCTTTAGGTTGCGCTCATTGCCCGCAACGATGGCCACGTCAAGCCCTGCGGCGCGGGCAACCTCCACATCATCAGCTGCGTTGCCCGGATGGGCGCGGTGGGCAGCAAGGATGGTGTCAAACGCAAAGCCTTGCGGGGTTTGGGCGCGAAACAAGCCGTCGCGACTTTGGGTGCCGGTGACCACGCCGTCTTCACCACGCCACAGCGCATCGGTGACGGGCAGGGCGGGGGCCGCGCCGCATGCCCCGTTTTGCAGCGCATTCAGAACGGCGTTGATGGTGGTGGCATCTATGCCAGCGCGGGCCACATCGTGGATCAGAACGTGGGTAAAGCTTTGGTGGTCAAGGGCTTCTAACCCCGCCTGTACCGAGGCGTCGCGGGTGGCACCGCCGAGGACTGTCGGAATGTCGAGGCCATCTGTGTGGGGGGTGTCATCCGGGTGGACCACGGCCAGTACGTGATCAATGCGAGGATGGGTCACGAAGGCGGCTATTGTATGGTCGGCCACGCGTTTGCCAGCCAGTGGGCGCCACTGTTTGGGTAGGCCTGCACCTGCGCGCGTGCCCCGGCCCGCGGCGACAATCACGGCGGCGGTTTTGAAAGCGGATTTTGTCATGGCTTCTGTGTAGAACTTGCTTGTCGAAGTGGCAATTGACCCTTGAGGTCTGCTCAAATTTTGAGCATATGCAAAAATCTGCTACATTAATGACCAATTGACCCAGCGATTTGTTTGAGTTTGATCAGGTGGTCAGTTACGCCAGAGGCACTGCACAAGGATTAAGCATGTGACCATTCAAGTCGCTCATCTCACTCTGACACCACCCGTTTTCTTGGCGCCCCTTGCCGGAATCACCGATCGCCCCTTCCGCGATTTGGTGGGCAGCTTTGGCGCGGGGCTAGTTGTGAGCGAGATGGTGGCCAGCCAAGAGATGGTGCAAGCCAAACCGGGGGTGCGCGAGCGTGCAGAGCTTGGCTTTGGTGAGGCGACAACCTCGGTTCAGCTGGCAGGTCGTGAGGCGTATTGGATGGCGGAAGCCGCGCGGCAAGTGGAGGCCAACGGCGCCACGCTGGTCGACATCAACATGGGCTGTCCGGCCAAGAAAGTGACCAGTGCGGGCGGGGCGGGGGCCAGTGGCTCAGCCTTGATGAAAGATTTGGATCATGCGTTGACGCTGATCGAAGCCGTGGTCGGGGCGGTGAAGATCCCGGTAACATTAAAGACGCGACTGGGATGGGACGACAATATGCTGAACGCGGCTGAGCTGGCACAGCGGGCGGAGCGCGCCGGCATTCAGCTGTTGACGATCCACGGGCGCACACGATGTCAGTTTTACAAAGGTGCCGCTGATTGGGCTGCGATCAAAGGTGTAAAAAACGTGGTGTCGATCCCGGTGATTGCCAATGGCGATATTGTGGGGGTGACCTCCGCCAAAGCGGCGATGGCGGCATCGGGTGCGGATGGCGTGATGGTTGGGCGCGGGGCGCAGGGCAAGCCCTGGCTTTTGGCGCAGATGGCGGCGGAGCTTTATGGCGGCGATGCGCCTGAGGTTCCTACAGGGGCGGCATTGGTTGAGATGGTGCAAGGGCACTACGCGGCGATGTTGTCGTTTTACGGCGAGGATTTGGGCCTGCGCGTCGCCCGCAAACATCTTGGGTGGTACATGGACGGCGTTGGCACAGAGGCAGAATTGCGCCGGCGGGTTCAGACCAGCCGCGACACGGATGAGGTGATGACGCTTTTGGTAGATGCCTTGATTTTTGAGGATCAAACCCCAAACAACGGAGCAGCAGCATGAGTGTGGAAACGCCCTTTTGGAACAGCCTTCCTGTGCCCGCGTTGGTGGTGGACAAAGCGGATGTGATCCTGCGCATCAACCCGGCGGCGGAGATGTTTTTGAATGCTTCTGCCAAGTCGATGGTAGGGCAGCCGATCTGGGACAAGGTGATGATCGATGCACCGCTTGAGGAGGCGTTTCATCGCGCGCGCGAACATGGCACGCCGTTGTTTGTGAATGATGCGGATGTGGGCACCGGAGAGGGGCCGCCGGTGCAGTGCAATTTGCAGATTGCGCCATTGGCCGAAGCGCCTGGCGAGATGGTGTTCCTGATTTCCAGTCGAGAGTTGGCGGGTCGCATGACGCGCAGTCATTCGGTAAAATCCTCTGCAAAATCTGCGATTGGCATGGCGGAGATGCTGGCCCATGAGATCAAGAACCCGCTGGCAGGGATTACTGGCGCGGCGCAGTTGTTGTCGATGAACCTGAGCTCAGAAGACTTGGAACTGACCGATCTGATCGTTGAGGAAAGCCGTCGGATTGTGAAGCTGCTGGAGCAGGTGGAGCAGTTTGGCAATCTGTCGTTGCCGCAAAAGAAACCGGTAAACATTCACGATGTACTGGATCGTGCGCGGCGGTCTGCTTTGGTGAGCTACGGCGCGCATATGCAGATTATTGAGGACTATGATCCGTCGCTTCCACCCGCCGAAGGCGACAGTGATCAGCTGCTTCAGGTGGTGTTAAACCTCTTGAAGAATGCAAGCGAAGTAGCTGGAGAAAAAGGTATAATCCGGATCAAAACTTTTTATGAGCATAGTTTCCGACTGCGTCGTTCAGATGGCACAGGGCAACCGTTGCCGTTGCAAGTCGAGATCATTGATGACGGTCCGGGATTGCCAGACGACCTCAAAGGCGACGTGTTTGATCCGTTTGTGTCGGGGCGAGAAAACGGCACCGGGCTGGGCCTCGCGTTGGTCAGCAAAATCATTTCGGATCATGGCGGCATGATCACGGTAGACTCCGTGCCCGGGCGCACGGTCTTCAAGCTCTCGCTGCCGCGGGCAAGCAAAGAAACACTCACAACATATGAGGAGAGCCACTGATGGATGGCACGGTTCTGGTTGCAGACGATGATCGCACAATTCGCACTGTATTGACGCAGGCCCTGACACGCGCTGGCTGTAAGGTTCATGCCACCTCTTCGCTGACGACATTGATGCGCTGGGTTGGGGAAGGCAAAGGTGATGTGGTGATCACCGATGTGATGATGCCAGATGGCAATGGGCTTGAGATGTTGCCAAAAATTGCTGAAGACCGTCCGGGATTGCCGGTGATTGTGATTTCGGCACAGAACACCATCATGACGGCGATCCAGGCAGCAGAAGCAGAGGCTTATGACTACTTGCCCAAGCCGTTTGACTTGCCGGATCTGATGAAACGCACAGGCAAAGCGTTGGAACAAAAGCGGCGTGCGCCGATGACGCCCGCAGCTGAGGACGAACGGCCGGACGAGTTGCCGCTGGTGGGGCGTACAGCGGCGATGCAGGCGTTGTATCGGCTGGTCGCGCGGGTGATGAATACCGATTTACCAGTGTTGATTTCCGGGGAAAGCGGGACGGGTAAATCTCTGATTGCCAAGGAGATACACGACTTTTCGGATCGTAGAAATCTACCGTTTGTGGTGGTGAATGCCGCGGACCTCAGCGACCTGGAAGGCCCGGCGCGGGTTTTGGCAAAAGCTAAAGGTGGAACCATCTTGATTGACGAGATTGGGGACATTGGCGACGAGGTGCAGGCGCGTATCGTACGGATGATGGATACGCCGGGTGATCAAAACCCGCGCTTTATGGCCACCAGTCAGGTGAATCTCAACGCGGCCATGGAGAAGGGAGGCGTGCGGCAGGATTTGTACTATCGCCTCAACGGGGCGGCGATCCATGTGCCGGCGTTGCGAGAGCGAGTCGATGATATTCCGCTGTTGGTGGAGCATTTCCTGAACCGTGCGGAGCGCGAAGGCGCACCAATGCGGGTGTTTTCCGAAGAGGCAATGGAATTGTTTCGGGCTTACAGTTGGCCCGGCAATGTGCGGCAGTTGGAAAATGCGGTGCGGCGGTTGGTGCTGACGGCGCAGGCAGAGGAACTGACCCGTGCAGAAGCGGAAATGATGCTTGGGGCGCAGCCGCAAGCAGGGCCGCTTCTCGGGGGGGATGACAGCGAAAAACTGTCAGCTTCGGTGGCGCGGCATCTGCGGCGGTATTTTGATCTGCACGGCAATATGCTGCCACCGGCGGGGCTCTATGGGCGAATCCTACGGGAGATTGAACTGCCGCTGATAGAGATCGCGCTGGATGCGACTGGTGGAAATCAGGCAAAATGTGCTGATTTATTGGGGATTAACCGAAATACACTTCGTAAAAAAATCACTGATCTGGATATTCACGTGACACGCCGACGCAAATTGATGTAAAAAGGCCACATAAGCGTGGCGCGCAGGCCGCACTCTGTTAAAAAGAGTCGGGGCCTAGAACGCACCACAGAATATGGCGGTGGTCCGCGAGAGCGGTACCAAATCAATTGAGGAAGTCGGTTGTCGAGCCGGACAGTGACCAGTCATTGGGCGCGCTTTCAGCGCTTACGCCGGCAAAGGCGTGTCCAGAATGCCGCGACTTTAGGGTTGGTGGTGCTCGGGCCCATTTTGGCGCTTGCGACGTTTTTGGTGCTTGGCCCGTTTGATTTGGGGGCCTCCTCAAGCGGCCTCAGAGCGATTCTTCTGGCCGATCTTGTATATGTGCTCGTGGTGGCGACTCTGGTGCTTCAGAACGTGGTGCGCGCAATTTCGTCACGACGCGCCAAATCCGTAGGGTCGCGTTTGCATTTGCGCCTGACAGGTGCATTTGCGCTTCTTGCACTGGTGCCTGCGGTGACGGTGGCTGTATTTGCCGGATTGACGCTGAATATTGGTCTTGAGGGATGGTTCAGTGAGCGTGTGCGTCAGGTTGTGGGCAACTCGCTAGCTGCGGCTCAAGCTTATGAGGCAGAGCACATCCTAGGGTTAGAAGAAGACGCAGGGTTGCTGGCGGATTTCCTGAACGAGAACAAAAGGCGCAGCTTTGGCCTTGATGAAGGTGAAGTGCGGGTGCTTTTGGCGTCGGGTCAGGTGCAGATCCAACGGGGCTTAAAAGAAGCGTTTGTGATCGACAGCGCTGGTGACATTCGCGCCCGCGGCGAACGTTCCTACCTGTTTGATTTTGAGAAGCCATCCGACGCAGATATGCAAGAGGCGATCGAAGACGGCTCGGTGATCATTCGCGATCTGGACAACAATGAAATGCGCGCGCTTGTGCGGTTGGACGCGTTTTTGGATCGGTTCCTTTACATCAGCCGGGACGTAGATGCGGAGATTTTTCACCTCCTCGACGACACGCAGGCCAGCGCGCGTCTGTACTCCCAGCTTGAAAGTGAACGTGGGCAGCGGCTGTTTGAGTTTGCCATGATCTACCTTGGCTTTGCGCTGATCCTTGTTCTGGCGGCAATCTGGATGGGCATGTGGTTTGCTGAGAGATTGTCACGACCGGTGGGGCGTTTGACCGGGGCTGCACAGCGGGTTGGGGCAGGGGATCTGGACGTGCGTGTGATGGAAGAGGATGGCGATGACGAAATTGCCATGCTCAGCCGATACTTCAACCAGATGACCCGCCAGCTTAAGGGGCAACGGCAAACACTGCTGGACAATACGCGCCAGATTGATCGGCGACGGCGCATGTTTGACTCCGTTCTGAGCTCGGTCACCTCTGGCGTTGTTGGCTTGGACGATGATGGCAAAGTGGCCTTTGTGAACCGATCCGCAGAAAGGTTGCTGGACTGGGATGAAGACCGTCAGGACATGCCGCTGGGGCTGGCGGTGCCAGAATTTGGACCGTTGTTTGAAAGCCTGAGAGGAAGCAACAGGGAAGTTGCACAGGAAGAAATCAAGGTTGCGCGCGCTGGACGTCAAGAAAACCTGCTTGTCAGGATGTCGACGCGGCGACGGGATGACGGCTCCCTTGAGGGGTATGTGGTGGCCTTTGACGATGTGACAGATCTGGTGACCGCACAAAGAATGGCAGCGTGGGGGGACGTGGCGCAGCGCATTGCACATGAAATCAAGAACCCACTGACCCCTATTCAGCTGAGTGCAGAGCGCATTCGGCGCAAATTTGCCAGCAAAGTGGGTGAAGACAGCGATCAGCTTGAGCAGATGACGGAAGTTATTGTACGGCAAACCAACGACCTGCGCCGGATAGTGGATGAGTTCTCGAAATTTGCACGGATGCCAGAACCGGTGCGGACATCCGTGGAGGTGGTGGAATTGGTGTCCGGCGCTGTGTTGCTACAGGAAGCCGGGCAACCAACTGTACGGTTTAAACGCGACATATGTGAGGGGCCTTTGGCAGCGGATTTGGATGCGACAATGATTTCACAGGCGCTCACAAACCTCATCAAAAACGCTGGAGAAGCCATTGAATCCTTGCAGGAAAAGGGCGCGCCAGAGAGGTTGTCCCCGGAGATTCACGTGAGTTTGATTCAAGAAGCGAATGAGGCTGTTGTGCGCATTGCCGACAATGGCATCGGATTGCCAGCGGATCGTGCGCGTTTGTTTGAGCCTTATGTCACCACGCGTGACAAAGGCACGGGGCTTGGTCTCCCGATTGTAAAGAAGATCATCGAAGAACATGGCGGGCAGCTCACGCTGCTGGATGCGCCAGTGTTTGACAACAATTCCCACGCCGGAGCGATGGCCGAAATTCGGCTGCCGCTGTCTCAGCAGGCTGCGCCGGCGATGGAACCCAAAGAGAGCGAGCGAGTATTATGAGTGACATTCTGATCGTAGATGACGAACGTGATATCCGGGAGTTGATCTCGGATATTCTGAAAGACGAAGGCTACACCACACGGCTTGCGGGCAACTCTGATGATGCCATGACGGAGGTCGCAAACGCGCAACCGGCGCTGATGATCCTCGATATCTGGCTCAAAGACAGCAATATGGATGGCATCGACATCCTGAAGTCGGTGAAAAACGACTATCCGGAAGTGCCGGTTGTGATCATCTCGGGGCATGGGAACATTGAGATCGCTGTCGCGGCAATCAAACAGGGTGCTTATGACTTCATCGAGAAGCCATTTAACATTGATCAGTTGTTGGTGGTTATCAAGCGGGCAATGGAAGCCAGCCGGTTGCGGCGGGAAAATACTGAGCTCAAGCGACAAGACAGCAAACCGACAGACCTGATTGGGGAAAGTGCGTCTTTCCGGGGCATGGTTTCTCAGTTGGATAAAGTCACACGGTCCAACGGTCGGGTGATGCTCACCGGACCTGCCGGTGTTGGGAAAGATGTATCCGCACGGTATATTCATGCCAATTCCAATCGGGCTAGCGCGCCGTTTGTGACGGTCTCTTGCGCCGGTATGGACCCGGATCGGGTGGAAGAGATTTTGTTTGGCCGTGAAAGCAATGAGCGCGGTGTTGAGCCGGGACTTTTGGAACAGGCCAGCGGCGGCGTGATTTACTTTGACGAGGTGGCAGATATGCCGCTTGCGGCACAGAGCAAAATTCTGCGGGTGTTGGTGGATCAACAGTTCACGCGGGTTGGCGGATCCAAAAAAGTGCGCGTGGATTTACGGGTGATCTCGTCAACCAACCGCAATTTGAAACAAGCCATTGATGCGGGTGATTTCCGAGAAGAGTTGTATCACCGGTTGAACGTGGTGCCGATCGCGGTGCCATCATTGGAAGAACGGCGCGAAGACATTCCGGCGCTCGCGGCCTACTTCCTAGCCCAGATGCATGAAGCCCAAGGCTTGCCGTTGCGCGAATTGAGTGTGGATGCTGCGGCGTTGATGCAGACCATGGTTTGGCCGGGCAACGTGCGCCAGCTTAAAAATCTAATCGAACGGGTTTTGATCCTTGGTGATGGGCAAGGTCTGATTGAGAGCCGTGAGTTGCCAGGGGAATCTGACACCCCGGCGGAAGAGGGACGTGTGGTGCTGTCCGGTGCCTTGGCAACCTTGCCGCTGCGGGAGGCGCGGGAGGCATTTGAGAGGGAGTATCTGCTCACGCAGATCAATCGGTTTGGAGGCAATATCAGCCGCACTGCCAGCTTTGTCGGCATGGAGCGCAGTGCGTTGCATCGCAAGCTTAAGTCACTGGGTGTTGTGACCTCCAACAAAGCAGGCACACGTGTTGCACATGTGTCCAGCGAGGAAGAAGAAGCGCGCGAAGTCGGTTGAAGCCAGCTTTAAATCGGCCTCTCTTCAAGATCTTAGAGGGGCTTGTTTAAGTCGATTAAGACGCGACCGCCATCTTCAGTGCGCAAGCCACAAATATTGGGGGCCAGCTGAGGCGCCACGGTGATCGGTGCAAAGGAGCGGCCTGCGATCTGTTCATCTTTGCAATATGGGATGGTGACGCGGGCATATCCCCGCTCTTGCATACAGTTGCGGGCAGCGGTGTAGCGGCGCCCTTCGTTGATGTCATAGCTTTCGGGGCGTTGACCAATCACCCTGCCTTCGGCGTTATAAATCGGCCACCAGTCGGTGACGATGCGGGGCGGGTAATTGTCAGATGCAAACCGGTTGCATTGTGCCTGATCCACATTGCGTTCGGTTTTGGTTTTACCCGGTTGATACATGGTGGAGAATTCGGTGCAGCCTGACAATGCCAGTAGCAGGTATCCGGTCAGAAAGGGGTATTTCATAGATGTCTCCTTGGTGATCCTGGATCACACCGGTTTGTTGAGGTCCACAAGTGCAACGCCGCCGCCCTGAGCTCGAATGGCGCAGATATTGGGCGCGGGTTTGGGCGCGCCTTTCACCAGTTTGAACTGCCGCCCCGCAAGTTGTTGCTCTGTGCAGACCGGGTGGGTGACCGCGCTATACCCTTTGAGCGACATGCAGTCGCGGCGGTGTTCGGCTCGCATACCTGCGTTCACATCTCGGGTTTGGATGTGGTTCCCACCATAATAACCGGGGTAGCCGCCCCAATAGCCGCCGACGTAACCGCCATATCCGCCGTGATAGCCGCCATAGACCGTGGTGGTGAAGGTTGCAGAGGGGAATAGCCGATTGGCTTCTACGGAACAGGACGTATCATCGCGGGATGCGGTCTCTCGTGACACGTTTGATTTGGCAAAGCCGGAATAGGAGGTTGGGCTACATGCCGCTAGGGAAAGGCCCAAAATTGCAAAAAATGCCGCTGTCCGCATGAGACTCACCTCTGACGCAAATACTTGAAACTTAAGTCAATCAAAGCTTTTCTGGTCGCGGCGGTCAATGGTAACAATTGACCTGCCTTCCCCCTTCTGGCATGCCTGTCATCCGAAACCCAAGAGGGAAGCACATGAAGGTCATTATCTGTGGGGCCGGTCAGGTCGGATGGCAGATTGCCCGCCATTTGTCCGGTGAAAACAACGATGTCACCGTTGTCGACAACAACCCGGAACTGGTGCGCCGCGCCACGGATACATTGGACGTTCAAGGCATTGCCGGCTTTGCAAGCTATCCTGATGTGTTGGACCGTGCCGGCGCGCGGGATGCAGACATGGTGATTGCCGCGACCTATTCCGATGAAGTCAACATGGTGATCTGCCAAGTGGCGCATTCGGTGTTTTCGGTCCCGCGCAAGATTGCACGGCTGCGCAGCCAGTCTTACTTGGATGTGCTGTACTCCGATCTGTATCGTCGCGATCATATGCCCATTGACGTGGTGATTTCGCCTGAACGCGAAGTAGCGGACGCCGCATTGAAGCGCCTCGCGACACCCAAAGCATTTGACGCGGAGACTTTTCTGGAAGGCAAGGTCCAGATGTTGGGTTTGACGTTGGATGAGGATTGTCCGGTGGTGAACACACCGCTGCGGCAGTTGACGGATTTGTTTTCCACTCTGAGTGCTGTTGTTGTCGGTGTGCGACGGGGCGGGACATTGTTTGCGCCGGAGCCGGGAGATCAGCTGTTTGTTGGCGACGATATCTACGTCTTTACGCTGTCCACAGACGTGGTTCGCACGATGGAAATATTTGGCAAACAACAGAAAAAACAAGAGCGCGCAGTGATCGTGGGCGGGGGTAATGTTGGGTTGATGGTCGCGCAGAGACTTGAAACCAGCGCGTTTCGTGTGCGCACAAAAATCATTGAACGGGATCGCAAGGTTGCGGAGCGCGCTGCCGAAGCCCTTGAGCGGACAATTGTTCTCAACGGCGATGGTATGGATGTGGCCTTGCTGGCAGAAGCTGGGGTAGACCGGGCAGATGCGGTTTTGGCGGTCACTGATGATGACAAGACCAATATGCTGGCTTCTGTGCGGTCCAAATCAGCAGGCTGTCCGCTGGCAATTTCTCTGATCAACGATCCAACTTTGGCACCGTTGATGACGCCATTGGCGATTGATGCTTTCATCAACCCACGGGCTACAACAGTTAGCTCGATTTTGCGTCACATTCGGCATGGGCGGGTGCGTGATGTCTATTCCGTTGGGGACACCGAGGCGGAAATTATCGAGGCAGAGGTGCTGTCGACCTCGCCAATTTCCGGACAAATGGTGCGGGACGTGGATTTCCCCGAAGGGGTTTTGATTGGTGCCATTTATAAAGGCACCGAAGTGATCAAGCCCAGAGGTGGCACCCGCATCGATGAAGGCGACGTGATTGTCTTGTTTTCGCTGACCGCAGATGTTCCGGAAGTGGAGCGGCTGCTGCAGGTCTCCATCGATTTCTTCTGAGCCCATGAAGCTGAGCCTCTCCCAAATCCCGCTCTTTGTGCAGATGGTGCTGTTTTCCGGCGTGTTGATGTTGGTGCCTGCAGCGTTTGCCAGCTATCACAATCAGGATTTTGTCGCGCGGATGTTCTTTTATGGCGGCATTTTGGTGCTGTTCACCTGTGTGCTCATTGCGATATCCATTCAGGGCACCAAGCGGCGGTCTCGCACATCCGACAATCTGAAAGCGTTATTTTTTGCGGTCACGCTTTTGCCAGCTGTCTTGGCTTGGCCGATGTATGAGGCGTTGGATGTGGTGCCCTTTTTGGATGTGTATTTTGAGATGGTCAGCAGCCTGACCACAACAGGAATGACGGTCTATGAACCGGCCAGCATGTTGGTAGATCCGCTTCATTTGTGGCGTGGCATGGTGGGCTGGCTTGGCGGGCTGTTGATGTGGATTGCAGCCGCTGCTGTTTTGGCCCCTCTCAGCCTTGGGGGCTTTGAGGTGACCGCGTTGGGGGAACCGGGTCAGGTGAGCGGTGGCTTGGGCCATATGCAGAGGGCCCAACCCATGAAACGTTGGAGCAAGGCGGCACAGGCTCTGGTCCCAATTTATGCTGGTCTGACATTTGCATTGGCGGTGATGTTGATTGTGCTGGGTGACAGTCCGTTTGTAGCTTCGATGCACGCGATGGCAACCATGTCGACCAGCGGAATTTCCGCTGTGGGTGGGGTCGGCCATAGCAACAGCGGAATTCCGGGAGAGATGGTGATTTTTCTGTTTCTGCTGTTTGCGTTGTCTCGTGGCACGTTTAGTTCAGACACCGGTGCGGTGCGGCGCAACAACCTGTGGGAAGACCCTGAACTTCGATTGGGATTCTTGATTGTCATGGTGGTGCCAACGGCGTTGTTTATGCGCCATTGGGTGGGGGCATTTGAGGAAGACGCAGTGCGGGACCCCCTGGCGGCGCTACATGCAGCATGGGGCGGAACGTTCACGGTGATGAGCTTTCTCACCACAACTGGCTTTCAAAGCGGCGAGTGGGAATTGGCGCGGGAATGGAGTGGTCTGTCTGCTCCGGGGCTTATACTCATGGCGTTGGCGACGGTTGGAGGGGGTGTTGCCACAACCGCAGGCGGCGTTAAGCTATTGCGGGTCTATGCGCTTTACGTGCAAGGGCTGGGTGAGATGGAGCGACTGGTGCATCCCAACGTGGTGCTCGGTCGACGCCGAACCGGGGCGCGGCGTATTCGACGCAAAGGTGCGGTGATCGCCTGGGTGTTTTTTATGTTGTTTGCCCTGTCGATTGCGACGGTGACAGTAGCGCTGGCGCTATTGGGGAATGATTTTCAAGAGGCGACCATTTTGGCCATTGCGGCGCTGACCACAGCCGGCCCCTTGACCCAAATTGCCGGTGAGTTCCCGATTGCGATCTCTTCGCTTGGGGTTGCAGAAAAGCTCATTTTATGTGCCGCCATGACCTTTGGCAGGCTTGAGGCATTGGCGATCATCGCCTTGATATCACCGGATTTGTGGCAGAAATGATGCGGTTTACGCGGGGCGAGAACATAAACTTAACAATTTAGGCTGGTAAGTCACGAATCCACGTTCCATACTCTCACCGCACGACTACCCGATGCGTAAACAAGAACAAAGGCAAGCGCGACATGGCTTCGGATCGACAGAATCTCCAAGATGCATTTTTAAATCACGTCCGGAAAACCAAAGTTCCGGTAACAATTTTCCTGATCAACGGTGTGAAATTGCAGGGTGTTATCACCTGGTTTGACAATTTTTGTGTGTTGTTGCGCCGTGATGGTCAGAGCCAGTTGGTCTACAAACACGCGATCTCTACAATCATGCCGGCTCAGCCGATTTCTCTTTACGAGGGTGAAGACGCCTCTTGATGGAGCATGACACGCAGGTGACCCGCGCTTGGGTCCTGCATCCCGATATTTACGGCGCCGACGTCCGGCGTGAGGCCTCTTTCGCATTGGAAGAGGCCATTGCGCTTGCGGACGCTTTGCCGGAGCTCGAAGTGGTTGGCTCTAATGTGGTGCGCTTGCCGCGGGCACAGCCGGGCACGCTCTTTGGCACGGGCAAAATTGCAGAGCTCAAGGCGCTTTTCAAAGCCAATGAAGTGGAGCTGGTCCTGATTGATGGGCCTGTGACGCCGGTGCAGCAGCGCAACCTTGAGAAAGAGTGGAAGGTCAAACTTCTGGACCGGACCGGGTTGATCCTTGAGATTTTCTCCGATCGTGCACGTACGCGCGAAGGTGTGTTGCAGGTGGAGATGGCGGCGCTGTCTTACCAACGCACACGGCTGGTGCGGGCCTGGACCCACCTGGAACGTCAACGTGGTGGTCTTGGCTTTGTGGGCGGCCCTGGTGAAACCCAGATTGAGGCTGACCGGCGGGCCATTGATGACCATTTGGTGCGGCTGCGGCGGCAGTTGTCCAAAGTGGTGAAAACCCGTGAGCTGCACCGCAAAGCGCGGGCCAAAGTACCATTCCCGATTGTCGCGCTTGTGGGCTACACCAACGCTGGAAAATCCACACTTTTCAACCGCGTAACGGGTGCAGATGTGATGGCAAAAGACATGCTTTTTGCCACATTGGACCCAACCATGCGCGCGGTTGAGTTGCCGGACAATGGGCCCGAAGTAATCCTCTCGGACACAGTGGGGTTCATTAGTGATCTTCCAACACAGTTGGTGGCAGCTTTCCGCGCCACGCTGGAAGAGGTGCTGGCTGCGGATCTGGTGCTACATGTGCGCGATATCGCGCATCCAGAAAGCGCGCATCAGGCTGAAGATGTATCAACCATCTTGGAAACACTGGGGCTGAGCGAGGACACGCCGCAGATCGAGATTTGGAACAAGATTGATCTACTTGGCCCTGAAGACCGAGACGCGGTGCTCGCTAAAGCGGAACGTGAAGACTCTATTTTTGCCGTGTCTGCGGTGAGCGGGCAGGGGCTGGAGCAGATGTTTGCCGCCATAGCGCAGGCTCTCACAGGTGACAAAACGCGTGAGGTTCTGAAGTTGTCGTTTGCAGACGGTAAAGGCCGGGCATGGCTGTTCAAGGAAGGTGTTGTGGAAGGTGAGGAGCAGACCGAAGACGGGTTTGAGCTCTCTGTTCTGTGGACACCCAAACAACGGGCTCAGTTCGAAGGCCTTTAAGAGATTATTGCACGCGTGGTGTGAGCGTGGTCACCCCCACAGCTGCGGCGCGTGCAAGCTCTTCGTCCAATGACATTGGGATATATTCACCGCGACGCCAGAGTTGCGCCATATCGTCATAATACCGCGACAGGAAATGGCCAGATTGGCCGGTGGAAATGATGAACACCGAGCTGTCTGGGTCTGCGAAGTCATAGACTCCGCGATAGCCTGCGGCATGCACGTTCAGGAATGGGTTGTCGCCAGTGCCGGATGTTTTGCCACGTTGCAAAGTGTTGTCGCCACCGGAGGTCGATTGGCGGATGTTGACAAAAAACCGCAGCACGGGAACTTTCCCCAAGACCTGATGGTCGTGGGTTGCCTGATGCACGTCCCCCCAACGCAGGGCTTCCAATTGCCGACCATAGCGCTCCTCGATGGCGATCAGCGCGTCGTCCAGTGCAAGGCGGGCCATGTCTGCGCAGGTCTCTTTGGGCGCACTTTGGCGCACGTCACACCACTCAGCTGCGCCATCAACGTTGCGGAACACGCGTTCAATGAAAAGTGGTTCAACATGGGTGAAATCCCCCGCCATTGGGCCAAGTTCGTCACGGATCAGGCGCTCTTGAAGGGCGCGGGTCCAGGCTGAATAAAGCAACGGTTCCGGCATGTGTTCGTTCATTTCCCCATTCCACTCGGACAACAGCGTCAGTGCGCGTTGACGTTGGCGTTCGCGAGTCCCTTCGGGGGCGGCCTCGCCAGTAAACCAGAGATCGGCACCAATAAGGGGGAGCAGAGCGCGGGCAGAGAAACTCACGGTGTCGAGCTGTGCCTCAACAAAACTGTCGCGAGTGTGCACACGACGACTTTGCATCAGGCGGGTCCAGCGCTGAACGCGCTGGCTGTCACCCCAGACGTGGGAGATGTGGGCCGGAAAGGGACGGTCGACAAGTTTGTTGTTGGTGTTGCCGACAAGGCCACCAATTGGCTCCACAAACGACGGATTGGCGGAGCCGTCAAACGTGCCCTGCCAACGGTTCTCGGTGCGCCAGCCAAGGGCAGGAAGACGGCCCTGACTCTGATGGTTGGCAGCGCGCTTGGGAAGGGCGCCGATCAGTTTCATACCGATGTTTTCGCGATCAGCGAGGGTCAGTGTCAGGCCGGGAGCGATGTGGCCATTGGTGGCCTCCATGCCGTCTTTCACAGTTTTGGCAAACATCAGGGCCATTAGTGCACTGGTTGAGGTGTCTCGTGGGCTTAGTGCGGTCCAGGCAAGTGCAGCGACGTGACCTGGCGGTGTGATGGTGCCAAGGTTGAAGGCAGAGCCAGGCAGGACAGGCCCGTTATCGCTCCAACGCAATGTGAGCGTAACCGGTTCGGCGTCTTTGATGGTGATAATCGACTTGCGCGTTTGGAAAGGTTTGAACCCATTTGGCGTGCGATAGTTTTCAGAATTGGTCGGATCAAGCTCCTCGATCATCACGTCTTGATCATCGACATAGGCGGCGGTCACGCCCCATCCCAGATCGTTGCTGCGACCGGCGAGCACCACAGGGATACCGGGAATGGTGGCGCCGATCACGCCGCCAGCGGAGAGCTCTAGGCGGGCAAGGTACCAGATCGCTGGTGCAGAGAGACCAAGGTGTGGGTCGTTGGCCAAAAGGGTGCCGCCAGAGGCGCTTCGGTTGGGGGCTGCAGCCCAGGCATTTGACGCGCCGGAGAGGCTGGGCACCGAGAAAGGCGAAAGCGCGTGCTCGGGCAGTTTGGTGCTTTTGGCATATTTGGGGGTGTTGGGCACAAGCGTGGCGTATTCTGGAAGAGCAGCGACGCCGGAGCCGGGGGCATCTGGCAGGATATCGGCCAGGCGGGCTTGGTCAGGGAGCGTAAGAGAGGTGCGCGCGCGCAAGACTTCGAATTGCATATGACCGGTGAGTTGCAATGCCATGAGCTTTTGCAAAGCAATGGAATCGGCTGGCCGCCACGGGGCGAAGCTCTGCTTAAACAAGAAGAGCTCAGGCGCGCCACGGCCCAAAGCTTCGGTGTTAATCTCGGTGATACGGGCGTTTACACCACGTGCGTAGGCTTCCAGAGCAGCCAGCGTTTCGTCATCCTGTACCAACACGGATTGGCGGGCCGCGTCGGCAAGATCAAAGCGCCGCATGAGTTTGTCGATATCAAGCGTGCGTGGGCCAAAAACCTCGGACAGGCGGCCTTGTACAGTGCGGCGCATGGTCAGCATTTGCCATAAGCGGTCCTGAGCATGGGCATAGCCGAGACCAAAGAACACATCTTCATCGGATTGGCCAAAAATGTGGGGCACATTGGCGTTGTTGCGCACAATTTCCACCGGGGCGGCAATGCCAGCGACGGTCAGGGATTTATCGTAACTCGGCAGGCTGCGAGAGGCGAGGAAATAGACCAGCATCACGCCAATCACACAGAGAATCACCAGGCCGCTTGCGACGCGCAATAGCCATTGAAAGAAGGTGGTCATGGGGCTGCCTTTGTTTGTTCTTGCCTTCTGCCTGCGCAGGCGAGACAAGTATTACGACAATAGACAGTTGGGGAAAAGACAATGGCGAAAATAGCCTTTTTGGGTCTGGGTGTGATGGGCTATCCAATGGCCGGTCATTTGATCAAAGCAGGTCATGAAGTGACTGTTTTCAATCGCACAACCGCAAAAGCAGAAGCTTGGGCACAGGAGCACGGCGGTGAATTTGCAGCCACGCCTAAAGAGGCGGTTGCGGGTGCAGAGTTTGTAATGTGCTGTGTTGGCAATGACGATGACTTGCGTCAGGTCTGTGTTGGCGAATACGGCGCGTTTGAGGGCATGGGCGCGGGGACGATCTTTGTGGATCACACCACCGTGTCGGCCAAGGTTACAGCGGAGCTATATGCGGCTGGAAAAGAGCAAGGTATTGCCTTTGTGGACGCGCCGGTGTCAGGCGGTCAGGCCGGTGCCGAAAATGGCGTGCTTTCGATCATGTGTGGCGGCGACGCAGCCAGCTTTGATGCGGCGGAGCCAGTGATGCAGGCTTATGGGCGATCCATCAAACGTTTGGGAGAAAGTGGTGCGGGGCAACTGACCAAAATGGTGAACCAGATTTGCATTGCCGGATTGGTGCAGGGATTGTCCGAAGGGCTGCATTTTGCCGAGAAAGCAGGACTGGACGGCCGCGCAGTTGTTGATGTGATCGCAGGTGGCGCTGCTGGCAGTTGGCAGATGCAGAACCGCTATGAAACTATGATTGACGATGAGTTTGAGCATGGGTTTGCGGTGGATTGGATGCGTAAAGACCTGGGGATTTGCCTGTCGACTGCGGATGAAGTTGGCGCGAGCCTGCCTGTTACCGCCCTGGTGGACCAGTTCTACAAAGATGTTCAGAAGCAGGGCGGTGGACGCTGGGACACCTCAAGCTTGATCAAACGCCTGCGGGCGATGGGGTAAATACGCGGCTATTTTTGCCTGAGTGTGAGAGTCCTGTCCCAATACGGCGTCCCGTCCGGGGTGCCGTTAAAAACAGCGCGTCCGACTCTCGGCCAATTTTCCGGCTAGCTTTTCTGAGACTGACCCCCAAGATCGCCGTTTCTGAAACCGCTACCATGGCCAAAGATCATCAGCCTTGAAGGCGGGGAACCAGTGGGAAGATACAGATCGAGCGCGAGATTTTGCTCCTCGCGCTCGATTTGAATATTGCTAACTCAACGCAACACACCTTTATAAGTCAGAGACTTAGGGGATGATGCGGGTGTATTTGATGCCCTCAAGCGTGGCGCCGATTTTCAGGCCAGCTTGGCCGAAGATTACCGCAATCACAGGCGCCAGCAGGTTGGTGGTTTCCGCAGAGAGGTTGGCGCCTTCGTTGGCAACCACGTATTGCACACCTGCGCCGGCCGCCCAGCCATTAGACTCACGGAACTCCGTCAATGCACCGTCGGTCATGAAAAACAACACATGGGCGTGCTGTTGGGCGCCAAGCTGAAGCCCAACACTGCCCTTCGTGGCGGAATAGTAATCAACCGTTGCTTCGTCGATCCGTAGTGCGCCGCGACCATACCCGCCACCAAAGCCAAACCCAGCCTCAGTGATCAATGGCATGACCAACATACCGGTGGATTTGGCTTTCAAATCCAAAGTGTTTGGGTATTCGGTGAATAGGTAATCCAGTGTGGTGTCCACACGTGCGTCAATTTCGTTGGAGGCGTTGGAGCCTACGCCGTTGCCGCAGGCTGCGGTCATGCCCGCAGCTGCAAGTCCGGTCAGCGCAAAGCCGCGCCGTGTTAAATTGCTCATGGTCTAGTGCCCGTATTGTTTGTGTCTGCTCATACCGCCGGTTTTTGATCCGGGTTGCGGCCAGTATAGATGGCGCAGACCGCAATGTCACGAAATCTGCGCCCAGAAGCTAAGTTTTGTTGGTTTTTGAGGATCAGCTGCCCGTGAGTTTGCGGGCCACGGCGGGCGCAAAATAGGTCAGTATGCCGTCACATCCCGCGCGTTTGAACGCCATCAGACTCTCCAGCATGGCTTTGTCGCCGTCAATCCAACCGTTTTGCGCCGCACCAGTGATCATCGCGTATTCGCCGGAGACCTGGTAGGCAAAGGTGGGCACGCCAAATTTGTCTTTCACGGTCCGACAGATGTCCAGATATGGCATGCCGGGTTTGACCATGACCATGTCGGCACCTTCTGCGAGATCACGCGCCACCAGACGCAGGGCTTCGTCAGCATTGGCTGGGTCCATCTGATAGGTGGTTTTGTCCCCTTTGAGAGCACCGGACGCGCCAACGGCATCCCGAAAGGGGCCGTAAAAGGCGCTGGCATATTTGGCCGCATAGCTCATCAGCATAACATTTTGGTGCCCGTTGGCCTCGAGTGCGGTGCGGATGGCGCCAATCCGGTTGTCCATCATGTCAGACGGGCCAATGATGTCTGCACCGGCCTCGGCCTGAGAAAGCGCTTGTTTGACAAGGGCCTGGACGGTTTCGTCGTTCACGATTTCTCCGTCGACCACAAAACCATCGTGGCCGTTGATGTTATACGGGTCCAGCGCCACGTCGGTCATCACAGCGATGTCGGGCACCGCCTCTTTGATTGCACGTGTGGCGCGGTTGGAAAGATTGTCGGGGTTCCAGGCCTCGGCGCAATCTTCGGTTTTCAATGAGGGATCCGTGTAAGGAAAGAGGCAAATCACAGGAATGCCAAGATCGGAGGCTTCACGAGCGGCCTCGACAATTTTGTCGACGGAGCGGCGATACACACCCGGCATCGAGGCAATGGGCTCTTCAACCCCTTCACCGTCACGCACAAACACTGGCCAGATTAGGTCATCAACCGTCAACGTGTTTTGTCGCACAAGCCCGCGTACAGCTGTGGATTGGCGGGTGCGGCGCAGGCGCGCGGTTGGGAATGGCGCAGGCGTGTGGGTCATGAGGAGCTCCGTAAATTTGCAACATCAGAGGTGCCACGGATTTTACCGCACCTCAAGGCTAGGAATTGCCGCAGGAGCGCGGTATGTGAAATGAAATTCTAAAGGGCAGTAAAGACGTTGGACCTGAGCCAAACACTTTTCGAACTCATCGATATGCGCAGTTTCAGCAACCTTTGGTTCTGGATTGCATTGGCGGTGTTCTGGTCCTCAGCCAGTCACTGGGTTCTTGGCGTGCCGTGGGATTCAGTTTTGCGCGCCAAGCGGGGCGGCATGGAAGCGGAAAAAGACCTGGAAGATTTGGTGCGGATCAACTGTAACCGGCTGCTGCATATTGTTGATGTGTCCGGATTGTTCCTGATCGGCTTTACGTTTTTTATCTTCACAGGACTGGCTGGTGTTGGCTTTGGCTACAATGTGGAGTTCGCTCAGGCCGTGTTTCTTCTGCTTTTTCCAATGAGTTTGGTGAGCATTCTGAGTGTGCGGGTAGCACGGTCCCTTCGCGCGGACGCCTCAACTGGTGAAGAGCTGCGAAAACGCCTTGGACGGCATCGGTTTTGGGTGCAGTTTATCGGGATGATCTCGATTTTTGTAACATCGCTCTGGGGCATGTTTCAGAACTTTCAAATCTCGCCACTTGGGTGAAGTTACCCTTGTAACACATTAAAACTGGACGGTTTACCCAATGAAAGACGCGCAACACATCTCCGTGGGCGGGGCTCCAGAAGGCTTTGACGCTCAGCTGATCCTGAAAGAGGTGGCCAAAATTGGTGGGCCGCTGATTCACGTGGCGCGCGATGACAAGCGCATGGCCGCCACCAAGGCAGCATTGGCGTTTTTCCAGCCGGATATGCCAGTGATTGTGTTCCCCGGATGGGACTGTTTGCCTTACGATCGGGTGTCACCCAACGCGGATATCTCAGCAACACGCATGGCAACCTTGGCGGGGCTGGTGCACGACATGCCGAGCCAGTTTGTGCTGCTGACCACTCTGAACGCGGCGACGCAGCGCGTGCCTGCGCGGAAAGTGCTAAAAGAGGCTGCGTTTCGCGCCCAAGTAGACCAACGTGTCGACGAGGAGGCGCTACGGCAATTTCTTGTGCGTATGGGGTTTACCCAAGCCCCAACGGTGATGGAACCAGGAGATTATGCCATCCGCGGTGGGATCATTGACATCTTCCCACCCGGCGACACCGGGCCCGTTCGATTGGATTTTTTTGGGGATGTGCTGGACGGTGTGCGCCGGTTTGATCCGGCGACACAGCGGACAACCGAAACACTTGATATGATCGAACTGGCTCCGGTGAGTGAGGTCATTCTCGACGACGCGGCCATCACCCGGTTTCGGCAGAACTATCGCATTGAATTTGGCGCGGCTGGCACCGATGATCCGCTTTATGAAGCGATCAGCGCGGGGCGAAAACATCAAGGTGTCGAGCACTGGATGCCGTTCTTCCATGAGAGTTTGGAAACGCTGTTTGATTACCTACCAGATGCGATTATTTCCGTTGATGATCAATCTGATGCAGCGCGTATCGCACGTTGGGAAAGTGTGGCAGATCAATATGAGACTCGCCAACATGCGATGACACAGAAAGCGCGGCTGGACACGGTGTATAAACCCGTTCCGCCAGAATTGTTGTATCTGGATGATGCGACCTGGGACCGGGTGATCGGCGGGCGACGTGTTCTGCATTTCTCTGCGTTGCCGCAGGCGACAGGCCCCGGTGTCATCGATGCAGGTGGCCGGATTGGGCGCAATTTTTCGCCTGAACGCCAGCAGGAAAATGTGAGCCTTTTTGGGGCTTTGGCCGATCATATACGCACCAAACGGACAGATGGTCCGGTGGTGGTCGCGAGCTATTCAGAAGGCGCGCGAGAGCGGTTAAGTGGATTGATTGAAGACGAAGGGTTGGCGGAAACCATCCACGTTAATGACGCCAAAAACATTGGCAAAACCGGTCTGTATTTGGCGGTTTGGGCATTGGAACACGGCTTTGAAACGCCGTCCATGACGGTGATCTCGGAGCAGGATGTTCTGGGAGATCGTTTGATCCGCGCGCCGCGTAAGAAAAAGCGGGCAGAAAATTTTCTGACTGAGACCCAGTCACTGAGTCCGGGTGATCTGGTGGTGCATGTGGACCACGGTGTCGGGCGCTATTTGGGGCTTGAGGTGATCACGGCGGCGGGCGCGGCGCATGAGACCATCGCCTTGGAATATGCTGAGAATGCAAAGCTTTACCTGCCGGTAGAAAATATCGAGCTGCTGTCAAAATATGGCCATGACGAAGGTCTTTTGGATCGCCTTGGCGGTGGTGCTTGGCAGTCGAAGAAAGCCAAACTCAAAGAACGTATCCGCGAGATGGCGGACAGGCTTATACGCGTGGCGGCAGAGCGCGAATTGCGTCGGGCACCTGTGCTGGAGGCGCAGCATCACGCGTGGGAAGAGTTTTCTGCGCGATTCCCGTATCAGGAAACCGAGGATCAGCTCAGCGCGATTGGAGATGTGATCGGTGATTTGGCGTCAGGGCGCCCGATGGATCGCTTGGTGTGCGGCGACGTCGGTTTTGGTAAAACCGAAGTGGCAATGCGTGCGGCTTTTGTGGCGGCGATGTCAGGGCAGCAGGTGGCAGTGGTTGCACCTACCACGTTGCTGGCGCGTCAACACGCAAAGGGATTTGCCGAACGTTTCCGTGGGTTTCCCTTGGAAGTCAGGACCTTGTCGAGATTTGTTTCAGCAAAAGAAGCTGAGAAAACACGTGACGGCATGGCGCGCGGCACGGTTGATATTGTTGTGGGCACGCATGCGCTTTTGGCCAAAAACATACGGTTCCGTGACCTCGGGTTGTTGATCATTGATGAAGAACAGCACTTTGGCGTGGCGCATAAAGAACGCCTCAAGCAAATGCGCAGCGATGTGCATGTGCTGACGCTGACAGCAACGCCTATCCCGCGTACGTTACAGTTGAGCCTGTCTGGTGTGCGTGACCTGTCGATCATTGGCACACCGCCGGTGGATCGCCTGGCAATCCGCACCTACGTGAGTTCTTTTGATGCCGTCACCGTGCGCGAGGCGCTTTTGCGGGAACACTATCGGGGTGGTCAGAGTTTTTATGTGGTGCCTCGGATCAGTGACCTGCCTGAAATCGAAGAGTTTTTGCGGGATCATGTGCCGGAAGTGAGCTTCATAACTGCCAGCGGGCAGATGGCGGCGGGTGAGCTTGATGATCGCATGAACGCGTTTTACGACGGCAAATATGATGTGCTGTTGGCGACCACTATTGTCGAAAGCGGTTTGGATATTCCAACGGCCAACACAATGATTGTGCATCGGGCAGATATGTTTGGCCTTGCACAGCTGTATCAAATCCGGGGGCGGGTCGGGCGATCCAAGACGCGCGCCTATGCCTATATGACCACAAAACCACGGGTGAAATTGACGCCAGCGGCGGAAAAACGGTTGCGGGTTTTGGGGTCATTGGACACTTTGGGAGCTGGATTTACCTTGGCTTCTCAAGATCTTGATATTCGCGGTGCCGGAAACCTGTTGGGCGAAGAGCAGTCGGGTCAGATGCGCGATGTGGGCTATGAGCTGTACCAATCGATGCTGGAAGATGCGATTGCCAAAATCAAGGCTGGAGAGTTGGAAGGCCTGTCCGCCGGGGATGATCAGTGGGCGCCTCAGATCAACTTGGGTGTGCCAGTCCTGATCCCGGAAACCTATGTGCCGGATCTGGATGTGCGGCTTGGTCTGTACCGTCGTCTGAGCGGCTTGCAAGGTAAAGTGGAACTTGAAGGTTTTGCCGCTGAATTGATCGATCGCTTTGGTAAATTGCCCAAAGAGGTCAACACCTTGCTGTTGATCGTGCGGATCAAAGAGATGTGCAAGAAGGCTGGCATTGCCAAACTGGATGGCGGACCAAAAGGCGCGACCATTCAGTTCCACAACGACAAATTTGCCTCACCACAAGGCTTGGTGGAGTTCATTCAAGATCAGAAAGGGCTGGCCAAGGTTAAAGACAACAAGATTGTTGTCCGTCGCGATTGGCAGAAGGCGTCTGATAAGATCAAAGGGGCTTTCGCGATTGCCCGTGATCTTGCGCAAAAAGTGGTTGATGAGAAGAAACGCAAGAAAGCAAAAGCCGCAAAATAGACCATCGGTATTGCGTCTGTATTGTAGCTGTTTTGCGGAGGTGCGTTTTGTGGTGATTTGCATGGGGGCGCTGCCCCCAGACCCCCGGGATATTTTGGGGAAAATGAATGTGCCTGGTCAGTCCAGTCGCAGGCGTGCCATGGCATAGAGTAACAGGCAGAGGCACAGTGCTGCGGCGGTGAAGAACGGCGCGCGCAGGGCGAGCTCCCGGCCGAGAGATGGTTCCAGAAGTGCAACCATTGCGCCAGCCGCCAAGGCGCCAAGTGGCATGCTGCCCCAGCCAAAGAAACGGTAGATGCTGTTCACGCGGCCCAGGAGATCGGTTGGAATGCGGCGTTGACGCCATGAGACGGTGATCACGTTCCAAAGCATTGAGGCGGCCATCACGGAGAAAAGCGCAAGGGCCATTGGGACTGCAGAGCTGCTGAGGCCGATAGTGGCATTGCCGAGGCTCCAGGTTGCGATGGAGGCGTAGAGGCAGGGTTGTGTGCCAAACCACTGTACCAGCTTGGGCGCGGTGAGACTGCCGGTGATGGCGCCAAGGGCGGCGATCGAGAGCAGGAAGCCGTATTGGGTGGCTGTGAGCGTGAGCACGTCTTGGGCAAAAAGCACCTGCACGGTCATTGTGCCCATGGCGATGAAATTGGCACAGCCCAGCACAATGGCAAGACGGAGCAAAAGTTGGTCGCTGCGCATGAAGGCAATGCCTTCTTTGAGCGCACCCAAAAAGTTCTGTTGTATCTTGGGGCGTGGTGCGAGGCTGATCATCCAAACCATGCCAGCCGCCAATACAAGCGCAGCGATATCGAGGCCAAAGGGCAGCGCCACGCTGGAGGCGATCAAAAAACCTGCCAGTGGTGGGCCGATGAACTGGCCCGTGAGCTGTTCCACGCTCCACATCTGGCCATTGGCGGCTTCGAGATCAGAGGGTGTTACGATGTCTGGCAAGATGGTTTGCGCGGCGTTGTCGCGCAGGACTTCGGCGGCCCCTAAAAGGAAGGTGAGCGCGGCGAGCAGCCAGATGGCACCTGCACCCGGCGCACTGAGCGCCAACCACAAGATGGCCCCGACAAGCGTGGCACGCAAAAGATCCGCACGCGCGATGAGTTTGCGGCGGTCCACTTGATCAGCAATCACACCGGCGGGCAGAGCGAAGAATAACCACGGCAGGCGTCCGGCGGCAGCCACAGCGGCGATGGCGACGGGATCACGGGTCAGCAACGTGGCCAGCCAAGGAATCGCCAACATGACCAAACCGTCACCCAGATTGGTCAGGGCGCCGGAGGCAAAGAGAAGGCGGTAATTGCGATTGCGGAGGATTAACGTGCTGGCCATGCGGGGAGTGTTCCGCACAGCCAGCAGATGTGCAAGCAGCTTTAGGCCGGCAAGACGCGGGCTTCCATCCGGCGCATATGCATCATCAGTAGGAAGGCAACAAAGGCCAACACACCAACAGCCACCACAAGGGGGAGTGGCGTCCCGTCAAATGCCAAACCGATTGGGGCCGCAAGCATCACGCCTAAGATGGTGGACAATGCTCCCATGACGGAGGCGGCAGTGCCCGCCATATGGCCAAGCGGTTCCATGGCCATGGCGTTGAGATTACCGATCGTCAAGCCGATGGAGAAGAACACGGTCAGTTGCCACAGAGCAAACGCGTAGAATTGCATCTGCAAGTCCGGCAGTGCCAGGCAGATAACCATCACAGTGGCAAAGAAGACCTTGGCGGCGACTGCGACGGTGACCAAAAAGCGCATGCCCAGTTTCATCACTAATTTGGCGTTAAGGAAGCTGGCGGTACCGGAGATCAGAGCGATTCCAGCAAACCAATAAGGAAATTCAGACGCGCGGTTATAGGTTTGATCATAGACCAGTTGCACCGTGCCAATCAGGGCAAACAGGCTGCCCATGATCAGAGACTGTACCAGAATGGAGGTACGCACAGCCGGAATGCCCCACATTTCGCGCAGGCCTGCCATCAGCTTGGCAAGGCTGAAGGGGCGGCGGTGATCAACGGGCAGGGGCTCTGGTAAGCGGATGCCAATCCACAACACGGACATCATGGAAAACGCCATGAACGCCACAAAGATGCCGCGCCAAGAGGAAAGATCGATGATGACCTGCCCCAACAGGGGGGCAATGGCTGGAACCAGCGTAAACACCATCATCACAAAGGACATGATGCGGGCCATTTCGCGGCCTGAAAACAAGTCGCGCACGATTGCCAACGTGACAACCCGTGGGCCGGCGGCACCCATACCCTGGAATAGGCGGGCGGCCAGCAGCCACTCCAGTGTTTGGCTTTGCCAGCCGATAAAGGCGCACAGCGTATAGATTGCGGCGCCAGTTATCAGCACCGGCTTACGGCCAAACCGATCTGATAGGGGGCCGGTGAAAAAAGTGCCAACGCCCATGCCCAGCACAAAGGACATGACAATCAGGGTCTCTGTGTTGTGGCTTCCCGGGCTGAGTTCGGCAGCAATTTCCGGCAACGCAGGCAGCATGGCGTCAATAGAGAACGCAATGGTGGCAAACATCATCGCGCACAGGGCAATGAACTCGACCTGCGATATCGGCAGATTGTCTTTGGTCATGACATGCTCCGTCAGAAAGTAGGGTCATGCAGGCGAGAGGACAGCCCGCGGGTGCGTCGCTGTTCTTACTCTGGCCCACACCAGTCGGGTGATCGTGCTTGAGTGGTCAGGCCGCAACAAAAGGGCGGGCTGATCAGGTCAGTTTAACGTGAGGTGCGTTGCTTCACAAGTGAAGAGTGAACGGTGGTTCAGGGTTCACTCCGCAGCGTTTTGCGCCCGCAGATCGGCAATCACGCGGCTCCAGAGCTCTGCTGGTTGTGCGCCGGGAACCGCATGTTGGTTGGCGACAATGAACGTAGGAACCGAGGTCACACCCATGTCTCGGCTATGAGCGTCGCGTTTCCGGATATCGTCGATGTCCGCGTCAGACTCCAGTAGTTTGCGCACCACGGCAGCGTCCATACCGGCGCTGTCGGCGATATCCGCAAGCACATCGCTGTCACCAATATCGCGGCCGTCTTTGAAGTAGGCGGCAAACAGCGCATCCACCACGGCGTTTTGTTTTTGCTCAACGCCAGCCCAATGGATCAGCCGATGGGCATTGATGGTGTTGGGCGTGCGTTTGATGGCCGCGAAATTGATCTCCAGACCTTCGTCTCGTGCGTGTTGCTCGATTTCGGAGTAGACCTTTACAGCGTTGTCTTTGCCGCCAAATTTGGTTTCCAAATATTCACGGCGATCCATGCCTTCGGCAGGCATGTCCGGGTTAAGTTGGAACGGGTGCCACTCAATCACAAACGGATGATCCCCGTCAGCTTCCAAAGCTTTCATCAGGCGGGTTTTGCCGATGAGACACCACGGGCAGATCGGGTCGGAGATGATGTCGAGTTTGATCATGTGGTAGCCTTGAATTGTGCGCGCAGAGCGCGGCGGTTGAGTTTGCCATTGGCGTTGGTGGGCAACGCGGGCAGGCGTTTGTAAAGCCGAGGCTGCTTGTAACGTGCGAGATGGGTCTCCGCAAAGGCTTTCAGCTCGTCTTCCACAAGATCGTGATCCGCAGTGTAAAACGCTGCGATGATATGGGTGTCAGCTTTGATTTCCACGTCAGTCACTGCGATGGATGTGATGTCGGGGTGTGGCAGGAATGCAGCTTCGACTTCGAGCGGGGAGACGCGAAAGCCGCCTGCGTTCATCATGTCGTCGGCGCGACCCAGGTAGGTGATGTGGCCGTGGGCGTCCATTTGTCCGAGATCGCCGGTAAGGAACCAGTTGTCTTGGAACCGGGCGGCGGTTTCCTCTGGTGCCTCGAGGTAACCTAACATCAGGCCGGGGTCTGATTTGTGCACCGCGATGATGCCGGGGGCGTTAAGGTCGACAGGGCCGGTTTCATCTAAAATGGCGATGTGACGACCAATTTGGGGGCGGCCCAATGTGCCGTTGGGGGCCGGGTGATCCGGGCTGGCGGAGAGGAAAGTGGAGCATTCGGACATGCCAAAGGCTTCATAGAGTTTGGTGCCGGTAGCGGCATTCCATTGTGCGCGCAGGGTTTCGGAGAGTTTTTCGCCTGCGCAGAGGCCGTGGCGCAGGTTGGGTAACGCTGGATTATCGCTTGTCGTGAGGATTTTGCGGTACACGCCAGGCGCGGCGGCGAACAGGGTCGCGCGGTTGTCACGTAGGAGTTGAGGTAAGGTCTCTGGTGTCGTGCCCGGAGCGGGGATCAGAGCAGTGGCGCCTTTGGTCCAAGGATCCATGAGGCCAGTGCCCAAGGTGAATGTCCAGTTGAAGGCGCCCGCATGTAGGAGCTGGTCATCTTCGTGCAGGTTATACCAGCCGTCAAACATCATTTGCCGCGCCCAGATAGCGCGGTGGGCGTGCACCACGGCGCGCGGCTTGCCGGAGGTGCCTGAGGTGTAGATGATGTAGGCAGGGCGGTTGGGGTCCCCCAAATCAAATCCGGCCGGCGGGAGATGTTTCATTTCCAAAAGGTGATCGGTTGTCAGTATCTTACATGATGGAGTTGAGATCGCGCTCACCGCTGGGTCATACAGTATTGCTGCTGGAGACAAGGTCGCCACCATTTTGGTGACTTCGGCCTCTGTGAGCTGCGGAGAGGTTGGTACGGGGATCAGGCCGACGGCGATACAAGCGAGGTACGCAATTGGGAATTCAACCGTATTACCAAGGCGCATCAGCACTCGATCGTTTGGCTTGAGGCCAGAGCGAAGCAGGCCTGTGCCAGTGCCGAGGATGGCGGTTTTGAGGGCAGCATAGGACCAGCGTTCAGGGGTGCTGTCTGTGAGCACACGCAGGGCCTCTTTCTCTGCCAATCGATCAGCATGGCGCAGCACATGTGCGGCCATGTTGAAGGGCGACGGGCAGGGCGGTGGCGGACCTTGGTCAAAGATTGAGCTCATAGGGCTGGGGTAGGCAGCAAACGCAAAGGACGCAAGGGAAACGTGGCGGTTGCCAGTGTATGGTCGCGCGCGGTAGAAGCGCGATATGAGCTCAAAAGACCCAAAATCGTTGATCAAAATCGCGCGTGAAAACGGCGGGCATGATCATGTGGAACCGCTGGACCTCGGTGAACGTGTGCGCGAGTTGCGCAAAGCCCGTAAGTGGACACTGGAGCAAGCGGCGAGCCAGGCTGGACTGGCGCGCTCAACCCTGTCCAAAATTGAAAACGGGCAAATGTCCCCGACGTATGATGCGGTGAAGAAGCTGGCGGTGGGGTTGGAAATCTCAGTGCCGCAGTTGTTTACCGCGCCGATCAAAGACCAGGTCAACGGCCGTATGGCGCTGGTGAAGTCTGGTGAGGGCACGCGTCAGGTTACCACCACTTATGAGCATGAGTTGTTGGCAGAGGGGCTGCGCAAGAAAGCGATGCTGCCGTATCGGGCGCGGGTTCGGGCGCGGTCGATGGAAGAATTTGACGGCTGGGTGCGCCACGACGGCGAAGAGTTTCTTTATGTGTTGACCGGCGTTGTCACGTTATACACCGAGTTTTACGAGCCTGTGGAAATGCGACGGGGTGACAGCGCCTATTATGACGGATCCATGGGTCACAATGTGGTTTCGGTGAGTGCGGATGACGCGACAATCCTGTGGGTGACGTCGCTGGCGTAAATCTCTGGTTGGGCAAGTGTTTTAGATCAATTTTCGCCAAAAAACGCGGTTTTTGTAGATAGCGAAAATTGTAATGATTGATTGCACGTATTTTTAACAACGATTGGGGCATTCCAGAAGGGCACTTACATTTGGAGCCAGAATGGAACCTCAAGAAAGAATCGGGCTTGCGAGCCTGACAAAGATGGCGTTTGACGGCGTTGATCTTCAGCCCCTGCGCAACGAGTTGCTGAGTAAAGTGTTCACCGGAAAAGATGCGGATGGCATCTTTATGGATCTGTCGGTGATTGATCAGCTGCAAGGCAATCGCGCGGCAGGGATGGCTTGGCAGGACGAAGCGCTCAAGCGGCAGCAGATTTTCAGCACTAAGAAAAGTGACGGCGCACGCACCAAATTGCTGGTGTTTGCGGAGCCAAGCCACATTGGCGGCAACACGCCCATCGAGTTCCTGTTGCAGGACGCGGATGTCGAGATTCTCACCTATTACCTGAACGTAGACAGCGACGCGCAGATTGAATTGCCCGCGCATGATGTGGCGTTTTGTGCCGCCCCTGCAGACAGTGTGAAAGCGGAGGCTTTCCAAGCCAAGGTCCGGACCTTGACTGAAGCGGCGGGCACCAAAGTGGTGAACTTACCAGTTGGTCAGGTGGATTTGGAGCGTGATACACTTGAACAAATGTTTGCTGGCAAAGGTGGGCTGACACTTCCCAAAACGCTGCGCTTCGACCGTGTAGAATTGGAGGGCGAAGTGGGCGAGGAGCGCTTGGCTGCGCTTGGAGACTATCCTTATGTGGTGCGGCCTGTGGGCAGCCATGCGGGCGAAGGTCTGGTTCTGATCGAAAGCCAAAACGCGCTTGCGGCCTATTTGGCAGAACGTGCAGAGGCAACATTCTATGTCTCCGAGTTCATTCCCTATGCCACGCAAGAAGACGGCTTTTACCGCAAGTACCGCGTGATCTTTGTGGATGGGCAGCCGTTCCCGTGCCACATGGCAATCGCGGATCAATGGGACCTTTGGTACCTAAACGCCCGCATGGAAGAGTTTGCCGAAAAACGCGCCGAAGAGGCCGCGTGGATGGACAATTTTGACAGCACATTTGCAAACCGTCACGAAGGTGGTTTTGGCGCGCTGACCGACGCGATTGATCTGGATTACTTTGGCGTGGACTGCGCCGAAGATCCGGATGGCAATCTGGTTGTGTTTGAAGCGGACAACGCGTTGATCGTGCATGATATGGATGACGAAGAGGTTTTTCCGTACAAAAGCAAGCACATGAACCGCATATTTGATGCGTTTGAAACTCTGCTTGAGAAGAACCGACGCGAGAAGACGTCTGTTGAAGCAGGTGGTGTCAAGCCAACACGGCGGTTGTCCTAAGAGACTTCTGAGGGCGCTCCGGTTTTGGGGCGCCTTTCTTTTCAGAGGGCTTTCAGAGCCTTGGCCATGTCGCCGTATCCAGTGAAACGTCGCTCAAAGTCCAAGCCGAGACGGTCCGCGCAGTCTTGTGCCTTTTTGGTCAGGGCCGGATCGTTAGTTTGCGCTTGGTAGACCAGTTTTTCGTAGTTTCCGAAATACATGTCACGCAGTTCCGGATGGCGATCCAAACCCATGGGTTTGATGATGAAAGCGTCAAACTGGCGGACTAGGAAATCGGTCAGGTAGAAAGCGGTGAACTCGTCTTCGGAGATCTCCGCAAAGCGGTCATTGCCTTCAAAAAAGCTGTAGCAATGAGGGCCCGCGACCATTTGCACGTCCAATTCATCGCAAGTTTTCTGCAATTGACCACCCGTGCCACAGTCTGCGTAGACGACAAAAATGTCGTCATAGGTATCGCGGTGTTTGGCTACGGCGTCGCGCACGGCGGGAGCGATTTTCTCTGGGTGGATGTGGAAGATGGCAGGTAGGCAGGTGAGATCCATATGGGACCAGTTGTTGAGTTTGATCAGGTCCAAGATTTCGCGCGCGAGGGCGCCACAGGCAAGCAGGAGAATGCGGCCGGAAGATCCTGTGGGGGAAAGGCCTGACTGGGCCAACGTGCTGTCGTCTGGCAGTTTTGTCATGGCTTGGTCAGCTTGATGGCAAAGCGGCCTGGCAAAAGCCCGGCAGGGCCATAGCTGTTCAGGATTTCGCAGCACCAGCCCATGGCATCTAGTGCACGTTTGGTGCTGTGGGGATGGCGGCGAGACTGTTGATGGATCACAGTGTCCAAGCGATCATCAACTTGCGTTTCAATGCGGCGGGTGAGGCGTTCGCGTTCGACAGTGACCTCGATGCGCATTTGCCAATCTGCCCCGGTATTGCGCCGGGCATGAGGCAGGCAACGGGGACCAATTAGGTCGGCTAACAGCAAACCACCGCTGGGCAGAGCGTCAAACGCAGCCTGTGCCACAGGCAAGAGCGTGTCGCGTTTGGTTGTGGTGTCGATATAGCTGAGGACTTCGCCAAGGCAGGTCACCGCGGTGGTGCCTTCGGGGATGTGAATGTCGGCTGCGTTGCCTTGTTTCACCAATAGGCCCCGGGCTTGGGCAATTTCCACAAATGCTGGGGAGAGATCGACACCTTCGCCCATAACACCGCGGTCTTCGGCCACGGAGAGCCATGTGCCATCACCGCAGCCGATGTCAAACAGACGGGCGTTGTTGGGGCCATGCAGGATTTGCGCGGCGAGCCAGTCATGCGCCTCGTCAAAGGTGTCGTTGTAGCCCTCGGAATGGATACGGGCGAGATCTGGGGAGTAAAGTCCGGACATATCGGTACCTTGAACAAAAACGGCCCGCCTGTGAAGGGCGGGCCGGACCAAATTGCTCGGGGAGTGAGCAAAAAGAAATAGGCCTGATCAGGCGCTCATCTGATTGTGTTTGCGGGCGACCCACTCTTTGGCGGTCTCTACGGCCACAGCCGCATCACGGCAGTAGGCGTCTGCGCCAATGGCTTTGCCAAACTCTTCGTTCAGCGGCGCGCCACCAACCAAGACAATGTAGTCGTCTCGCTGGCCTTTTTCGATCAGCGTGTCGATCACAACTTTCATGTAAGGCATGGTGGTCGTCAGTAGTGCGGACATGCCAAGGATGTCAGGCTTGTGCTCCTCGAGCGCTTCGAGATAGCCCTCAACAGCGTTGTTGATGCCGAGGTCGACCACTTCAAAGCCAGCGCCTTCCATCATCATTGCCACAAGGTTTTTGCCGATGTCGTGGATGTCGCCTTTGACGGTGCCAATCACCATAGAGCCCATGCGTGGAGCACCGGTTTCGGCCAGCAGCGGCTTCAGAATGCCCATGCCACCTTTCATTGCGCCCGCGGCTAGCAGCACTTCGGGCACGAATAGGATGCCATCGCGGAAGTCGGCGCCAACAATGGTCATGCCGCCAACAAGGGCTTCGGTCAGGATCCGGTAAGGTTCCCAACCCCGTTCCAAAAGGATGTTCACAGCCTCTTCGATCTCTTCCTTGAGACCGTCATAGAGGTCGTCAAACATCTGTTGGACAAGTTCCTCGTCATTAAGTTCGGACAGGATGATGTCGTCTTCTTCTGACATGCGCGTATTCCAATACCCTGGCGGGGGCCCAAAGTGGGCACCGGTTGCTGTTCGTTATAACCCAGCTTTCAAACTTTTTCAGCGGGCAAACTGTCTGATTAGCGACATAGCCAGAACCGGGTGCGACGTGTAGGGGCAAAAATCATGAATGCGATGAAAATTTCTCATCCAGATCATGGGGTTTGTTGCATGTGTTCGTGGTTTGTTCTAAAAATGCACATGTCGGACGTAAAACAGCTCAAAATTGATACGGAACGGCGGCGGGCGCGTGGGGCACAGAGCAACGCCGCAAGCCGGTATGAAGCCCAGAGAGAAGAAATACAGGATGGTTGGGACATCCCAGAAGAGCGGGCTGCTTTTGCCACCGAGGTGAGTGAAGAGCGGCCGCGCAGTATTCTGTCGTGGAACCAGTCGCCGGACATACCGTTTGATCGGTCAATCAATCCATATCGGGGGTGCGAACACGGCTGCGTGTATTGTTTTGCGCGGCCCTCCCATGCGTATTTGGGATTGTCGCCGGGATTGGATTTTGAAACCAAGCTGGTGGCGCGGCCAAAAGCGGCTGAGGTTTTGGAAAAACAATTGCGCAGCAAGCGCTATGACGTGGCCCCCATCGCGATTGGCACCAGCACCGATCCGTATCAACCAATAGAGCGGCAGTATCGTGTGATGCGCACTGTGTTGGAGGTTTTGCACCGGTTTCGTCATCCAGTGGCGATAACCACCAAAGGCACGTTGGTTGAGCGTGACATTGATATATTGGGAGATATGGCAGCCAATGGATTGGCTCATGTGGGGGTTTCGTTGACCACTATGGACGGTGACCTGTCGCGCGCGATGGAGCCTCGCTGCCCATTGCCCAAGCGGCGGTTGGAGATCATTCGTCGGTTGGCAGATGCAGGAATACCGGTACGCGTTATGTTGGCCCCTGTGGTGCCGGGGTTATCGGATCACGAAATAGAGGCGTTGTTGGAGGCTGGGGCAGAGGCTGGGGCGACGGCGGCCAGCTGGATCATGCTGCGGTTGCCACGAGAGGTGGCACCTTTGTTTGAGGAATGGTTGGAAGCGGCCTATCCGGGACGTGCATCTAAGGTTCTGGCCCGTGTGAGGGAGATGCATGAGGGGGAGCTTTACAGCTCCGAGTTTGGTCGGCGGATGCGCGGTGACGGCATTTATGCGGAGATGATTGCGCAGCGCGTAGAGAAAGCGCGGATCCGGTTTGGGCTGTCCAAAGAAGTGCCAGAACTGCGGTGTGATTTGTTTCAGGTGCCATTTGAGAGAGATGGGCAGTTGGCTCTGTTTTGAGGATGCCACTGCTAAATAGCGGTAAAATGTGATAGGTTGTGTTCACTTTGATTTGAGTGTGTTTGTTATTTTTGAGGTGTGTTATGACCCCATTTGAATGGAAAAGAGTCCAGAAACGGCTCGTTTTGCTAGGATTTAATCCAGGTCCCATTGACGGTATTCGCGGACGAATGACCATAGGCGCGTTGCGCAATTTTCAACAAAGCAGAGGGTTGGTTGCTGATGGGATTGTCGGCCCGCTGACCCATGCAGAACTGTTTGGCGATGCGGAAGGCGCATCGGTTCCAAGCTTTGACACTATGCCGTGGTTTGATGAGGCCAACAGGTTGATTGGAACCAAAGAAATTGTTGGCCCTGGCAGCAATCCGGATATCCTGGATTTTGCGAAGCAGTTGGACATTGCCTATGCGGACGATGACATCCCCTGGTGCGGCTTGTTTGTTGCGCATTGTCTAGGATCAACCCTGCCGTTTGAATTTCTTCCCAACATTCCTTTGAGGGCCAGGGCATGGGAGGGATTTGGCGAGGAGTGTGAGCTTCAGGTTGGCGCAGTGTTGGTGTTTTGGCGGAAGAGCAAAACATCAGGACTGGGACACGTCGGCTTTTACGCAGGGGAAGACGCAACTCATTTGCATTGTCTCGGCGGGAACCAGTCCAACTCCGTAAATATCAAGCGAATGCCAAAAGGGCGCCTGCTTAGTTCGCGCTGGCCGCTTACGGGGCCAGCGCAAAGTGGTATTACTGTTGTGGGATCAGTGGACGTGGACGTCACCGACGGAAACGAACAGTAGTGGTCAGCTGCGACGGCGACGGCCGCGACGCTCGCGCGCGGGGGCAGCGGCGTCATCGCCGGTGCCGTCGCCAGCGGAAGAGAAGCCGCCAAGTTTCTCGGCGATCAGCTCTAGGCTGGGGCGCTCACCACGTGGGCGGGTTTCCAACGCTTCGCGCATCGCTTTGAGGTGGTTTGGCATGGTGCCACAGCAGCCGCCAATGATGGTTGCGCCACAGTCACGCGCCATCACAGCATAGTCCGCCATCAGTTCCGGCGTGCCATCGTAGTGGATGTGGCCATCAACGTATTTTGGGATGCCGGCGTTGCCTTTGGCGACGATGGGGGTTTCTGTGCCCTGAGCCGAGAAGCCTAGCACGGTGCGCAGCAGGTCCGGTGCGCCGGTGCCGCAGTTGGCGCCAAAGCCCAGAGGGGTGTTGGGCAGCGCACCAACCATTTGCACCATGTCGGCGCTGGTCATACCCATCATGGTGCGGCCTGCCGTGTCAAAGCTCATTGTGCCAACCCAAGGCATGTCAGCGAGAGCAAAGGCTTCAGCGGCGGCTTTGTATTCCTCTGGTGCGGAAATGGTTTCCAACCAGAGAACGTCGGCGCCCCCTTCTTTCAGACCTTCGGCTTGTTCGTGGAACATTTCCACTGCATCGGCGTGCGACAAGCTGCCAACAGGCTCCATGATGTCTCCGGTTGGGCCAACAGAGCCTGCCACAATCACGGGGCGCCCGGCGGCATCCGCCACGTCGCGGCCGATCTCGGCGGCGAGGCGGTTGAGTTCACGCACGCGGCTTTGGGCGTCGTGCAGCTTCAGGCGAGAAGCGTTGCCGCCAAAGGAATTGGTCAGGAAGATATCGGAGCCATTGTCGACCGCAAGGCTGTAGAGTTTTTTGATGTTTTGCGGCTCATCGGCGTTCCAGAGTTCTGGCGCATCGCCAGAGCTGAGGCCCATGTTGAACAGATTGGTGCCGGTGGCGCCGTCGGCCATGAGCCAGTCACGGGTTTCCAAAAGCTTGGAGAGGGCGTTGGTCATCAGAAACTCCTTAAGGCGCGGGGGACCGCGTGTCGTTTGCGCAGCGATGTGCCACGGGTAGCATTTGGGCACAACTCAATTTGATGCAAGACCATTATGAGGTGGAGGACAGCTGTGCCTGGTTTGGCGCTGAGTGGTGGCAGGCAATCGGTGTGGCGGGGGTACTGCGCAGGTTGACCGCGCGGGTAAGGTCTAGAGCTGCCAGGCTCAGCTGGACCGGACCAGGTGCAGCCATAAAAAGAGGTTCCCATCGCGGTGCAAAGCAGGCTTTGAATTGGCGCAGGCCTGCGCCGCCGGCGTGTTTGAAGTGATAGCCGCGGATTTTGCGTTCCAGTGCGGTTTTGCCCTCAGGCAACGCGGGCGCCGCGGCCAAAGACAGGCGGGGCACGTCCGCAGCGGCGGCGGCTTCGACGGCCTTTTGTACAAGAGAGTGCATGGTGCCGTCCGGCGCATCTGGCAGCACACGCATGAGATCCAGGCACCATTCATGGGCAGTGGCGTGGAAGCTGACAAAACCCACAAGCCGTGTGTCCTGATAAGCTAGAAATACGGATTGGCAGCCGATATAAAGATCGTCAAAGCGGCCCATGGTTAGGCCCTTGGGGATACCGTGCTTGGCTTCCCATGCGGTTGAGACACGCGCCATGTCACCAAGCGGCAGCATGTGTGTCTCCGGTTGGGAGATTGTGACGCCGGCTTTTTCTGCGGTCCGCAGTTTGCGGCGCAATTGGCGATAGGTTGACCCGCTGGTTTTGTGCTTGGCAGGCGAGAGCACAGCTTCGTCTGAAATATGGACGACGGCCCAGCGAGCTTTGCGGGATTTTACCGCTTGGCGCGCAGAAATCTTGTATTTGCAGGCAATGCGATTTTGTGCGCGGGCGGCGTGTTTGAGCGGGCGCGCCATAGCGTGCGCGTCGCCTTCGATTGGATCAAACAGAGCCACCAATGTTTGGCCGATGCGTACTGCACCATAGCGGCCGGCATCACAGGAGAGCAGCGCGCCGCCGTTTTGACGGATCACACCCAGCTCAGCACGGCTGACGGTTGAGAGCGGCGCGGTGTCGTAGGTTTCATACGCGCGGTGCTGACGTGGCATGCGGGCTGGTCGTGGACGGGCGAGGTGTCGCAGAAGTACCAGGCCTGCCAGCAGGGCAGGCAGGGCGTAGTAAATTGCGCGAAACGCCAAAGTGCCTGCCAGCAGAGTGGCATCAGGCTGATGTGGCAGCATCGCAAGCAAAGTCAGCTCAAACGGACCAACACCACCCGGAGTACCGGAGAAGATCGCGGCCCCAAGCGCGATCAGAAAGACCGGCAAAAGCATGGCGAAGCTGAGCGTTAGCTCAGGGGGAAGAAGCAGATAGAGGGCCAACGCGGCAAAGACAGTGTCGATTAGGCACAGCGCCAACAGGGCGGCCATGGCGGGCAGGGTTGGCAGGCTCAAACGACTGCCTGGGCGTGGCAACACTGGGAAGACAAATGCCAGCACCACCACGAAAAAGGCCACAGCCAGTATAATCGGCGGCAGTATGGCAGGAACGTGTGGTGTGGGCAGGAACAGCGCGGCAATGGCAATGGACACGGCCATGGCGGCGAGAAAGGTGACCGTGACAAATGCGGTGATGCGCGCGGCGTCTTTGAGGGACAGGTCTGGCATCATGCGCCAGCGCACAAAGGTGCCCACCACGGCGCCTGCACCAAGGGTTTGACCCAGACCAATGGCGGTGGCGCCCACGGTCATGGCCTCTGAAGTGCTGCGATGCATTTGGAAGTGACGTTGGGCAATCACGTCGTAACGGGAAACGGCCAAGAAGCTGACGGCGGACGCAGCCAGTGCCAAGCCCCATTGCCAAGGGGCGACGGCGATCACGGAGGTCCATAGGGTGGCAAACTCAACGTCTTCGATTTGCTCTGATAGCATCCACAGACAAACGGCGCCGATTCCAAACGGCCAGACACGTCGCAGGATGTTCTGCGCAGTCTTCATCATTGTTGATGTTTTCAAGGTTCCCGCCCCAAATAGTTACCATCCCAAGTAACCAGAAGCGGTATCCGACCCGTGGTTTAGGCCGCCTTAACAAAGACAATTGGAGCTAAAAAACGCGCGGGACGGGAGCCGCGCGTTTGACCTTCATATCATTGAAAATCAGAGTTCTTGCATCATCTGAAATTTGGCTTCGGCCATGAATTCTGATAGTTTGGTGCGCACAGTGGCCTCGTCGGACAGGTTGCCAAGGTAAGCAAGCACCACCTCAACCACATCATCATCACCAACTTCTTTGAGGTCCTTTTTGACCACTTCGCGGCCAAATTTGCGTGCTTGTTCCACGGTCTCGCCTTTGAGAGTGGAGGCCCAGACGGCGACAAACCGGTTGCGCCGCATGCGGGCCAAAAATTGCCGTTCCTCGTCCAAAGCAAATTTGGCTTCAAATGCGGTTTCACGTTCTTCAAAAGTGTTCATTTTTGTGATCCTCCATAAACCAAGTGGCGTTAGTATCAAATATGGCCATCCGATGCCTTTGCCGCAAGAGTTAGCGGCATGCTTGCGACAAAGGCATCCATCATTTAAGAGAGCGATCAAATTCGGGACTCATCCCGGAAGAAAAGGAATGAAGCCATGGCCCGCGGCAAAAAAATCTATGAAGGCAAAGCCAAGATCCTGTTTGAGGGGCCAGAGCCGGGCACCATCGTTCAGTACTTCAAAGATGACGCCACTGCGTTTAATGCGGAAAAGAAAGACGTCATTGACGGTAAAGGCGTGTTGAACAACCGCCTAAGCGAATACTTCATGACGGGTCTCACTCAGGTTGGCGTGCCAACCCACTTTCTGAAGCGTATGAACATGCGCGAACAGTTGGTACGCAATTGTGAAATCATTCCATTGGAAGTGATCGTGCGCAACTTCGCTGCTGGCTCCATGAGCAAGCGCTTGGGCATTGAAGAAGGCACACAGCTGCCGCGCCCAATTGTGGAATACTGCTATAAAGACGACAGCTTGGGTGACCCGCTGGTATCGGAAGAGCATATCGCTGCGTTTGGTTGGGCCAGCCAGCAAGATATGGACGATATTCTTGGCCTTGCGCTGCGCGTGAACGATTGGCTGAGCGGTGTGATGTTTGGTGTTGGTATCCGTCTGATCGACTTCAAAATCGAGATTGGCCGGGTGTATGAAGGGGACTTCCAGCGGTTGGTTTTGGCTGACGAGATCAGCCCGGACAGCTGTCGCCTTTGGGACATTGAAACTGGGCGTAAGCTCGACAAAGATGTGTTCCGTCGCGATCTTGGCAGCCTGACCGATGCCTATGCCGAAGTGGCGCGCCGCCTAGGGGTACTGCCCAAAGGCACCGGCCCCAAGCCAACGCTTGTAAGCTGATCCTGACCTGAAACTCCTGCGCCCAAACAACGGGTGCTGGAGATTGGAAGATTTTTGGCAAGAAAAGCGGGACAGTCCCGCCACATGCCCAATTGGAGAGAGACCAAATGAAAGCCCGCGTATATGTCATGCTGAAGAACGGCGTTCTGGACCCACAAGGTGAGGCCGTGCGTCACGCGCTTGGCAGCCTTGGTTTTGATGGTGTGGAAGGTGTGCGTCAGGGCAAGGTGATCGAGCTGGATCTGGCTGAAGGCGCAACCGAAGCCACGGTGACCGAAATGTGTGAGAAGCTGCTCGCCAACACGGTGATCGAAAGCTACCGGGTGGAGATGGGCTGATGAAAGCAGCGGTCATTGTTTTTCCGGGTTCCAACTGTGACCGCGATCTTGCGGTGGCGTTTGAGCAGGCTGGAGCCGATGTCACCATGGTGTGGCACAAAGACACGGCGTTGCCCGAAGGCATCGACATGGTTGGTGTGCCGGGTGGTTTCAGCTTTGGTGACTATCTGCGCTGTGGTGCGATTGCGGCCAACTCGCCAATTTGTCAGTCGCTTATCAAACACGCGGAACGCGGCGGCTATGCACTGGGGATTTGCAACGGTTTCCAGATCCTGACTGAGACCGGGCTGTTGCCGGGAGCGCTGCGGCGCAATGGTGGGTTAAAATATATCTGCCGCACAGTGGGTTTGGAAGTGGCTAGCGCGGATACCGCTTTTACATCGGGCTACAACAAAGGTGACGTGGTGAACGTGCCAATCGCGCACCACGACGGTAACTACTTTGTCACAGACGAAAAGCTGGCGCAGCTGCAGGATGAAGACCGGATAGCGTTTACCTACACCGACAACCCAAACGGGTCGGTAGCGGACATCGCGGGTGTGGTCAGCAAGAACCGGCGCGTGCTGGGCATGATGCCTCACCCAGAGCGGGCGGCGGATACCGGCCACGGCGGGACCGATGGGGTGGCAATGTTCCGCGCGTTGATGGACCAGTTTGCCACGGCATGACTTGAGCGTGACGGCGCGTCAGCGTACTAAAGTTACATGACGCAACACGCTTCTGACACCAACGAAAAATTGCGCCCGGCAACAACAAGCTGGCGGGCGCGCTTGGCCTTGGCGTTGATTGTCGTGGTTGCGGGGGTGACCATCTGGGTCACAAACAGTTTTCTGACAGATCGGTTTACAGCCAATACGCGCAACCGGGCAGAGCTCCGATTGGCGCTGTATTCCGGCAACCTGTTGAGCGAGTTGCGCCGCAACGCGGTTGTGCCTCAGCTGTTGGCCAAAGACCCCGAGTTGATCGGGGCGCTGAACTCTCAAGATTTTTCCAGCTCCACAGCACGCTTGATCAGCTTTGTGGATGAAATTGGCGCGGCGTCTTTGCTTTTGCTGGACGAAACGGGCCGCACGGTGGCGGCAACAGACCGGACGCGCCTGGGAACCCTGTATCGAGATAAAGAGTTCTTTATCAATGCATTACGGTCCAATGTTACGCTGTTTACAGCGGCAAAAGACGAGAATGGATCCTATCGGTTTATCTATTCACGGCGTTTGGAAAGCGGGGGCGGTACGCTTGGCGTGATTGCGGTTGAGGTTGATCTGCACAAATTTGAGCTGGCCTGGGCCGGGATTTCGGATGCGGTTTTGGTGACCAACAGTGAAGGCACCATCATTTTGAGCAGCGAGCCACGCTGGCGTGGCCTGACGGAAGAAGAGGCTTTGGCACGGCAGCCTGCGTTGGGCGCAATCGAGCGGGCCATCAAGGTAACAGCCGATTGGGCGCAGGATCCTGCAGACGCCTATTTGCGCGGTGAAGCGGTGATGCGCATGGGCGCGCGTATTCCTTTCCGAGGCTGGCAAATGACCAGTTTCACCAGCTATGCGGGTGTGCGCGAGAAGGTGAATGCGGTTCTGGCGCTGGAAATCATGGGATTTGCCATCCTTATGGCGTTGGGTTTTTACGTTTTGGGGCGCAAAAGTGCGCTGCGCATGGCGTTATTTCAGCGCGAAAGCGTGGAGCTGCGTGGGCTGAACCTCCGTCTTCAGCGGGAAATCGCCGAGCGAGAGCGGATGCAGCAGAGCCTTGATATTGCCGAGCAGAGTCTCGCGCAGAGCTCCAAGCTGGCCGCATTGGGGGAGATGTCGGCGGCGGTAAGCCACGAGCTGAACCAGCCATTGGCCGCGATGAAGACTTATCTCGCCGGGGCGCAGCTTCTGGTGAAACGCAATCGGCCGGACGAAGCGTTAACTTCGTTTCAGCGGATTGATGACCTGATTGAGCGTATGGGCGCCATCACCAAGCAACTGAAATCTTATGCGCGAAAAGGTGGCGATGAGTTCCATGTGGTGGATATGGCGGAGGCGGTTGCCTCTGCTTTGTCGATGATGGAGCCCCAATTGCGCCAGCGTCAGGTGCGCATAAGCAAGATTGTGCCGACGGATCCCGTGCGTGTTATGGGCGACCGGTTGCGTATCGAACAGGTGATGATCAATCTGCTCCGAAATGCGCTGGACGCAACCTTGGCTGTCCCGGATCCAGAGATCGAAATCCTTTTGGCAGCAGGGGAAACGGCCACTTTGACGGTGCATGACAATGGACCGGGCATTGATGATTTGAACAATTTGTTTGAGCCGTTTTTCACCACAAAACAGCCTGGAGAAGGGGTTGGATTGGGGTTGGCAATCAGCTCGGGCATCGTCAGTGACCTTGGTGGGAGGCTGACAGCACGAAATGGCGACGGGCAGGGGGCTGTATTTGAAGTTCAGCTGCCTATCTTGAACGAAGATATTGAAGCAGCGGAGTAAATTCGTGGCACAAAGCATGAAGATCGCAATCGTCGATGACGAGCAGGACATGCGGCAGTCGATCAGCCAATGGCTGGCACTGTCGGGCTATGACACAGAAACATTTTCCAGCGCCGAGGATGCGCTGAAAGCGCTTGGCGCCGAGTATCCGGGGATCGTGATTTCCGACATCAAGATGCCGGGTATGGACGGGATGCAGTTCCTCAAGAAGCTGATGGGGGCGGACAGTTCGTTGCCGGTGATCATGATCACCGGGCATGGCGATGTGCCGATGGCCGTGGATGCCATGCGCGTGGGTGCATTTGATTTCCTTGAGAAGCCGTTTAACCCGGACCGCATGACACAGCTGGCCAAAAAGGCCACAAATGCGCGGCGTTTGACGTTGGATGCGCGGGCGTTGCGGCGGGAGTTGTCGGACGGCGATCAGATTATGAACAAGCTCATTGGAGCAAGCCCGGTTATGGCGCGCCTCAAGGAGGACATTCTTGATCTGGGACAGGCGGACGGCCATGTGTTGGTTGATGGCGAGACTGGCACCGGCAAGACGTTGGTGGCGCATGCGTTACACGCGGTTGGCAGCCGGGCTGGGAAGAAGTTTGTATTGGTGAGCTGTGGCGCGTTAGAAGAAGACGCGCTGGCCAAACGCCTGTTTGGGCCGATGAACCCGGAAGACTCACAGCTGCCCGCCGTTGAAGAAGCGCGGGGCGGAACGCTCGTGCTTGAGGACATTGAGAGTCTGAGTGATGCGTTGCAGGCCAAGCTGCTCAATGTGATCAACGAACAAGGCACACCTGCGGAAACGCGGATTGTTGCCATCTCCAATATGCAAGAGCAGGACCGGACCTGTGAGGATGCGTTGCGCTCAGATCTGTTCTACCGCTTGGCCGCATTGCGGATCACGGTTCCACCTTTGCGCCAGCGTGGCGAAGATATTCTAACTCTGTTCACCCGTTTGTCGGAGCAGTTCAGCGAAGAATATGGCTGTGACGCGCCCAAGGTCAGTGCGCAGGAAGCCGCGCAGCTGTTGCAGGCACCGTGGCCAGGCAACGTGCGTCAGTTGATCAATTTGGCGGAGCGTGCCGTACTGCAGAGCCGCCGGGGTGAGGGCACCATTGCGTCGCTGTTGATGAGTGATCACGAGGATATGCAGCCGGTTGTCACCACTGAAGGCAAGCCACTGAAAGAATATGTGGAAGCGTTTGAAAGGATGTTGATCGACAACACCATGAGGCGTCATCGCGGCTCGATTTCCGGTGTCATGGAAGAGCTGTGCCTGCCGCGCAGGACACTCAACGAGAAGATGGCAAAATACGGTTTGCAGAGGGCTGACTACCTTTGATGGAAATCAGATAGACAACCAGTTCGCCGCAAGCTTTCGATAGGCTTGCGGCGCTTTTTGTTTGGTGGCACGGTGCAGTATCGTTGGCGCTAACGGAAAGTTGTGGAGTACCTAGTGATGACATTGTTAAAGGCACCGGCTGCGTATTTGTTTGATATGGATGGCTTGCTTCTGGATACGGAGCGGATGTTTTTACAAGCGTTTCTCACGCTCACAGAAGAGTTGGGTGTTGTGAAATGGGAAGCAGAAGCTTTCTTTGCGGATTTGGTTGGCACGTCGAGCAAAGTGACCACCGCGCGATTGCATGATTTTCTGCCGCGCAAAACCGATGTTGCCGAATTCGACCATCAATGGCGCGCCGTGCATGCCAAAAACGTGGTGCATGGCGTTCCCACAAAACCGTTTGTTTTGGACATCCTGCAGGCTGTCCGTGACACAGGTGTGCCGATGGCCGTTGTGACGTCCACACATGCGGCCTCGGCGAAACACCATTTGCAAACAGCTGGTCTATTGCCGTTTTTTGAGACGGTTTGTGCCGGTGATGAGGTGACTGCAAACAAGCCAGAACCGGAACCCTACTTAGAGGGCGCCCGCCGTTTGGGGGTTGATAGCCGCCATTGTGTGGCGTTTGAAGACAGTGACCTGGGCACGACGGCGGCGGTGCGTGCGGGGTGTCTCACAGTGCAAATTCCGGATATTCGCCCGCTGCACAAACCGCTACCTGATCTGGGTCAGATCGTCGCCAGGGATTTGAGCCATGCCGCTGTGCAGATTGGGCTTTTTGACAGTGCATTAACTTAACTGCCGTATCCGTCAGACGATTCCCCATTGTGTTTTCCACAGGAGTGGTTTTATGTGGGGGAACGGATGGCGCAGGGTTTGCCCACCGTATGAGTTTCGCTGAGTGTAGCGTATCAGACGGCCCACAGGACCCCAAGGGGCAGAGGGCCGGGCGAGATGCTCAGACCGATTGGGTTCATGAAAATGAGCCGGTAGAGACGCCCGCACCGCCATGGCGGAGGGCTTAGAACAGGCGCAGGCTCGGAAGCTACCGATTGCCGCGTCGGAGAAGAAACGCGATGAAGCGCGCGATTGATTTGAGAGACCGAGCAAGGACCGCAAGCGGCCCCGTCGGCGGCGCGCATCCCCTCGCTCAGACAAGACACCCCCAAAAAGTTCACCGACCCGATCCCCCGGGAGTGGGGCGGCGCTTACGCGGGTGCAAACGGATAACATGGCTAAGAAAATGCTCATCGATGCCACCCACGCGGAAGAGACCCGCGTTGTGGTGGTGGACGGAAACAAGGTTGAGGAGTTCGACTTTGAATCTGAAAACAAACGGCAACTCGCCGGTAACATTTATCTCGCAAAAGTAACACGGGTTGAGCCGTCGCTTCAGGCGGCTTTTGTGGATTATGGCGGAAACCGCCATGGTTTCCTCGCGTTCTCTGAAATACACCCGGATTACTACCAGATCCCGGTTGCAGATCGCGAAGCGCTTTTGGAAGAAGAGCGCGCCTATGCTGAATCGCTGAAGTCACGCGATGAAGAAGACGAGAAGCCCAAGTCGCGCGGTCGCCGTTCCCGGTCCCGTAAGAAGACCGACGATCAGGCCTCAACTGAGGGCACTGAGGTGGGCGCCGTGGAGACATCCACAGAAAAGTCAGAGGGCTCAGAAACGCCTGCGGCTGAGATTTCGGGCATGGAGACCATCGATTTGGTCGAAGACGCCGGCCAACAGGAAGCCGAAGGGCTGTCTCCGATGGAGCTGGTTGAGGAGACACCTGTTGAGGAACCTGTAGAATCCGAAGCAACCGAACAAGTTGCCGAGACCGAGGCGGCTCCAGAGGGGGAAACGCCTGCGGTAGAAGTTTCTGATACAGCTGATGTGGTGACTGATGAAGTTGCTGCGGAAGAGAGTGCGTCGGAAAACGAAGATCAGACTGACGTTTCTGCTGAGGAAGAAGTTTCTGCTGAAGAAACCGACACAGGCAAAGATGATGGTCCTAAGACCATTGCTGCGAATACAGAGGGCGAAGACGCCGTCGCCAGCAAAGATCCCAAAACCGGTGAAGAGACCGAAACTGACGCCACTACCGCTTCCGAAGCTGTGAGTGCCGAAGAGGGTGACGAGGGTGACACTAGTGAAGCCACGCCAGAGGACCCTGCTGTAGCGGAAACCGAAGACGAAGCATCTGTGGTGGAACCTGTTGCAGAAACGTCCTCTGATGAGGATGGTGCGGACGCCGTCGCAGCAGAGACTGCTGACGATGCTGAAGCTGTTGTGGTTGCGGATGAAACGCCGGTTGAGACCGGTGATGCGGAGGATTCTCAGCAGGAAGTTGATGCACCCGAGGCTGAGGTCAAGACAGACGAGAGCGCGTCCGCCGAAGATACATCCGCAGAGGATAATACTTCAGCGACAGAGGCAGCAGCTGACGCTGACGCAAAAGCCTCCAAAGCCGCGGCCCCTTCTACAGATGAAGATGACGACAACGGTAAGAAAGCTGGTCGCCGCCGTTCGCGTCGTCGGGGCAAGCGTTCTGATGCGTCTGAGAAAGACGAGAGCATCGAATCCGTGGCCGATGAGGACGACAGCGAAGACATCCGTCCACCGCGTAAACCGCGCGCGCGTCGCTACAAGATTCAAGAAGTGATCAAAGTGCGCCAGATCCTGCTGGTGCAGGTGGTAAAAGAAGAGCGGGGCAACAAAGGCGCAGCGCTGACAACATACCTGTCTTTGGCAGGGCGTTATTGTGTATTGATGCCAAACACCGCCCGTGGTGGTGGCATCTCTCGCAAGATCACCAATGCGCCAGATCGCAAAAAACTCAAAGAAATTGCCAGCGAAATCGACGTGCCGCAGGGCGCAGGGCTGATTGTGCGCACGGCGGGAGCCAAGCGCACCAAGTCAGAGATCAAGCGCGACTATGAGTACCTGCAGCGTCTGTGGGAGCAGATCCGCGAGCTGACACTAAAATCAATTGCACCTGCGAAGATTTATGAAGAAGGCGACCTGATCAAACGTTCAATTCGCGACCTGTATTCACGTGAGATTGACGAGGTGATGGTCGAAGGCGAGCGCGGGTATCGCATTGCCAAAGACTTCATGAAAATGATCATGCCGTCGCACGCCAAAAACGTGAAACGCTACCAAGAGAGCCTGCCGTTGTTTGCGCGCTTTCAGGTGGAGAGCTACCTGTCGGGCATGTTTAACCCAACGGTCCAACTGAGATCCGGTGGCTACATTGTGATTGGCGTGACCGAAGCGCTGGTGGCAATTGATGTGAACTCTGGCCGGGCCACCAAAGAAAGCTCGATCGAAGAAACCGCGCTAAAGACAAACCTGGAGGCCGCTGAAGAGGTGGCACGCCAGTTGCGATTGCGCGACCTTGCCGGTCTGATCGTGATCGATTTTATCGACATGGATGAGCGCAAGAACAACAGCGCCGTTGAAAAACGGATGAAGGACAAGTTGAAGACCGATCGCGCGCGCATTCAAGTGGGCCGGATTTCGGGCTTTGGACTGATGGAAATGAGCCGTCAGCGCCTGCGTCCGGGCATGATCGAGGCCACAACACAGCCTTGCCCACATTGTCACGGCACCGGCTTGATCCGGTCTGACGACAACCTCGCGCTGTCGATCTTACGTCAAATCGAAGAAGAGGGCACACGTGGCCGTTCTCGTGAGGTGCTTGTCAAAGCACCGGTTGCGATTGTGAACTACCTGATGAACCAGAAACGGGAACATGTGGCGCAGATCGAAGCGCGCTATGGCCTGTCAGTGCGGATTGAGGCCGACCCTTCTCTTGTGTCGCCAGACTTCACAATTGAGAAGTTTAAGACCGCGACGCGGGTTGTGCCCGAACCTGCGGCGCCTGTGGTGTCTGGTAACATGTCGATCATGGATGCAATTGATGACGCCGAAGTTGAAGACGCTGAGGTGATCTCCGAAGCCGCTCCTGCCGAAGGGACGTCCGTGGAAGAGAAACCTGCGGATGACGAAGGTGAGGATAAGCCGAAAAAACGCCGCCGTCGCCGCCGTCGTCGTCGTGGGTCCGACGCTGCTGAAAATGAGGAAAACGGTAACACTGAAAATGGTACCGAAAGTGGGGCGGAATCTGACAAGTCGGAAAGTACAGATTCTTCTGAGGACGCTGGCGATGCCAGCGAGACCGAAGAAAGACCTAAAAAGCGCAGTCGCAGCCGTCGTAGCCGGTCCCGTAAGAAGGTCGAAGAGGCCGTGGAGGCACCAGCAGAAGAGGTTGCTGCCGTTACTGCGGATGCCGAAGGTGTAAAGGCTGAAGATGTGACACCAACCGAAGTGGTTGAGGTCACAGAGGTGGCGCAACCATCGGACGCGACGGATGATAGTGCTGAGCAAGCACCGGCACAGCAAGATGAGGTCACACCAGAGCCTGAGATGGCTGAGGAAACGTCGGAAGCTGCGCCAGAGGTTGCAGCGTCACTTGAGCTTGAAGTGGCTGAGCCGGAAGTTGTGCACGCGGCTCCAGAACCCGCAGCCCCACCCAAACCAAAACGCCGGGGATGGTGGTCTCGCGGGTAATAGATAGAAAGCGCCGGGGAAATCCCCGGCGCTTTTCGTTGTGGGGCAAGGGGCAATTTATGCGCCTTTGATATCCCGAAATATGACATCGACTTTTCTTAAGGTTGATCGTGCAATCGCAGAAACGATGTCATATGTCAGCTTTTGTTACATTAAAATGAGCTGCCAAAATCATGAAAAGGTACGAAAAAATACCTTTCATGCTTGAAGATATTTTAAGCTTAAAAAAAATTCGCTCAGCTTATTGACGGACGGGTATAAGAACGCCCAAAGTTCATGTTGAAAAATACAATGAACCAGGGAGCGACATGATGAAATTGCGGAGCGCGGCACTGGCCGCGGCGATGGCACTTACGGGTGCAACGGCGCAGGCGGATGTAAAAGTTGGCATGATCACCACCCTGTCCGGTGGTGGGGCTGGTCTTGGGATCGATGTGCGGGATGGCTTTATGCTGGCGGTGAAACAAGCGGGCCGAGATGATTTGGACGTGGTGATCGAAGATGATCAACGCAAGCCTGACATTGCCGTGCAGCTGGCTGACAAAATGATTCAGTCTGAAAAAGTCGACGTTCTGACAGGCATCATCTGGTCCAATCTCGCGATGGCCGTGGTGCCAGCCGCAACCGCACAGGGCAAATTCTACCTGTCACCAAATGCGGGTCCATCGCCGCTTGCCGGTAAGGGCTGCCACGAGAACTATTTCAATGTGGCGTGGCAAAACGACAATCTGCACGAAGCAGCTGGTGCCTATGCCAATGATGCAGGTTTGAAAGATAGCTTCATTCTGGCGCCCAACTATCCAGCAGGCAAAGACGCATTGACCGGCTATAAGCGCTTCTTTGAAGGCGACTTGTCTGGCGAGCTCTATACTAAATTGGGTCAAACAGATTACGCAGCCGAGATCGCACAGATCCGGGCGTCCGGTGCAGACAGCGTGTATTTTTTCCTGCCAGGCGGCATGGGGATTTCGTTCCTGAAACAGTATGCGGCCAGCGGTGTGGATCTGCCGCTTGTTGGACCTGCGTTCAGCTTTGACCAGGGTATTTTGCAGGCTGTTGGCGATGCGGCGATGGGTGTAAAAAACACCAGCCAGTGGAACAAAGACATCGACAACGCAACAAACGCTGCGTTTGTGGACACTTTCCAAGCTGAGTATGGCCGTTTGCCGTCGCTGTATGCATCGCAGGGGTTTGATACAGCCAACCTGCTGATTTCTGCGATGGTTAAGGCAGATGTGGCTGATGCGGATGCCTTCCGTGCAGCGCTCAAAGCGGCGGAGTTTGACTCGGTACGGGGTGACTTTGCCTTTGGCGACAATCACCACCCGGTGCAGGACATCTATGTGCGTGAAGTGATCAAAGAAGGTGACGTATACACCAACAAGATCATTGCGACGGGCCTGTCCAACCACGCCGATGCTTATGCAGTCGACTGCAAAATGTAAGTGACTATGGGAAGGCTATGCAGCCTTCCCATTCCATGCACCTAGGCGGGATGGGTGTATGATGTTTGATCTTCAATATCCTGAATAAACAGAATTTTCTGCGCTGATGTTTTGGCGGAGGGGTGCCTTTGTGGCGCTGGATGAGGGCAATGACAACACTACTTTTCATAGAGCAAATGCTAAACGGTCTGCAGTTTGGTGTGATGCTGTTTCTGATGAGCGCGGGGCTCACGCTGGTCTTTGGTGTGATGGGGTTGATCAACCTAGCACATGGCTCGCTGTATATGGTTGGGGCCTTTGCGGCGGCGGCGGTTGCGGCGGCAACTGGCTCGTTTGTGCTGGCCCTGATGGCCTCCTTGGCAGCGGCGGCGCTGGCCGGCGCATTGATCGAGCTGACAATCATTCGGCGACTGTATGACCGGGATCATCTGGATCAGGTTCTGGCAACATTTGCGCTGATTCTGATTTTCTCGGAAGGCACGCGTTGGATGTTTGGGTCGTTCCCCTTGTTCTTGGATGTCCCGTCCGTGCTCGCTGGTCCGGTGACATTGCCTGGCGGCATTCAATACCCGGCTTACCGCTTGTCAATCATTGTGATTGGGTTGGTAGTGGCCGCTGGCATGTTTGGCTTGATCAATCGCACTCGGATTGGCATCCGCATTCGTGCAGGCGAGGCGGATCGGGAAATGATTGCCGCCTTGGGCGTGGATATCGCCAAGCTTTATACCTTTGTTTTTGCGCTTGGCGCGGCTTTGGCCGGCTTTGCAGGTGCCTTGGTAGGGGCCATTCAATCTGTGCAAGTTGGCATGGGCGAGCCGGTGCTGATTTTAGCGTTTGTGGTGATTGTGATTGGGGGCATCGGCTCAATCAAAGGGGCTTTTGTTGGTGCCCTTTTGGTTGGGTTCACCGACACGATGGGGCGTGTTTTGTTGCCCCAGGTTTTTGGGTTGTTTTTGGAGCCCTCCGCGGCGGTGTCCGTCGGCTCCGCTCTGGCGTCGATGTTGATTTACATCCTTATGGCGGGCGTTTTGGTGTTCCGCCCTCGCGGACTTTATGGGGTGGCCTGAGATGAAACGAGAAACTTGGATTAATGGAGCCGCTTTGGCCGTGCTGCTTGGGGTGCCGCTTTGGGCGGTGATGGCAGATGAGCCGTTTATCATTACTTTGGCGACGCGCGCGGCGATTTTTGCGCTGGCAGGCGTTGGGTTGAATCTCGCGCTTGGGACGGGCGGCTTGGTCAGCCTTGGACATGCCGCATTTTTTGGGATCGGCGGCTATGCCATGGGCATATTGGCAAGCCATGCGCAGTCTTATGCCCCCATCATGGAAGCGCCGTTTCTGATTGAGGGCACCAAATCGATGCCAGTGATCTGGTTGGTGGCGATGGTGACCAGCGCGCTGGTCGCGCTGGTGATTGGCATGTTGAGCCTGCGCACGTCTGGTGTGTATTTTATCATGATCACCTTGGCTTTTGGTCAGATGATTTACTATTTCGCGATCAGCTGGCCCGCCTATGGCGGCGAGGACGGTCTGTCGATCTATGTGCGCAACGGGTTTCCGGGATTGAACACGCTGGTGCCGCTGCAGTTCTTTGGCCTGTGTTTTGCAATTTTATGTCTGGCGCTGGTGCTGATGAATGCCATTCACAAATCAGCCTTTGGACTGGCACTAAGTGCGGCGCGGCAGAATGAAACGCGGGTGTTGTCGGTAGGCATGAAGCCATATCATTTGCGGTTGGTCGCCTTTGTGATTTCCGGCGCGGTGACCGGTCTAGCTGGGGCGCTCTTTGCGGACCTCAACCGCTTTGTCAGTCCCACCATGCTGAGTTGGCAGATGTCGGGTGAGATCATCATTTTCATCATCATTGGAGGTGTTGGACGGCTGTTTGGGCCGGTGATTGGCGCGATGATTTTTATCCTGCTGGAACATACGCTTGGTGGGTTGTCGGAGTTTTGGCACGTCTACTTGGGCGCGTTGCTGCTTGGTATCGTACTTTTTGCAAAAGGTGGCGTGATTGGTGCCCTTGCAGGTCGGGAGAAAGCCCATGACTGATGTGGTGTTGCGCACAGAGCGTCTTTTCAAAAATTTTGGCGCCTTGAAGGCAACCAATAATGTGTCGCTGGATTTGCGCAAAGGAGAAATTCATGCGCTGATCGGTCCTAATGGGGCCGGGAAGTCGACGTTGATCCAGCAAATCACCGGACACTTGGCCTCTGACAGTGGAACAGTGTGCCTGATGGATGAGGATTTGATCAGCGTTGGACCAGCAGAGCGTGCGCGTAAAGGGTTGGGGCGGACGTTTCAGATTTCTTCGTTGGCGATGGAGCATACGGTTTTGCAAAATGCGGTGCTTGGGGCGCTGGGGCAGCGTGGCAATGTGATGTCGTTTTTCAAACCGGTGATGAAAGATGCGCAACTTGTGTCAGCTGCCAAGGCTGCCTTGGCGCAGGTTGGCTTGGCGGAATTCGCTGCAACACGCACGGCGGATTTGAGCCATGGGCAACGGCGGCAGCTAGAGGTGGCCGTTGCGCTGACACTGAAACCAAAAGCCTTCCTGATGGATGAGCCAATGGCGGGTTTGGGTCTTGAAGGCGCACAGCAGATGATTGGGCTTTTGACAGATCTGCGCAAGGAAGCGCCAATCCTGTTGATTGAGCACGATATGGATGCGGTTTTTGCGCTGGCAGATCGGATCAGCGTGTTGGTTTATGGCGAGGTGATTGCCACAGGCACGCCAGAGGAAATCAAAGTGAATCCGGAAATCCGACGGGCTTATTTAGGTGATGAGGTACCGGCATGAGTTTGATTGAGTTGAAAAATGTTTCGGCGTTTTATGGCCCAAGTCAGGCGCTGTTTGATGTGTCATTAAGTGTTGGTGAAGGCGAAGTGCTGGCCCTGATGGGGCGCAATGGTATGGGCAAGACTACCACAGTGAAAGTTATGTGTCGGATGCTGAAGAACTTGGATGGCGCAGTGCAGTTTGGCGGGCAGGATATTGGAGGGTTACCCTCCTATAAGGCCGCGCGCTTGGGGATTGGTTTGGTGCCAGAGGGGCGGCGGTGTTTTGCAAATCTGTCGGTGTATGAGAACTTGATTGCCGCAGCGCGCAAGGGGGCTTGGGATTTTGCGGCGGTGTGCCGCCTGTTCCCACGTCTGCAAGAGCGGAGGGATCAGTCTGCGGCCTCGCTTTCTGGTGGGGAGCAGCAGATGTTGGCTATTGGACGGGCGCTGATGACCAATCCAAAGTTGCTCATTTTGGATGAGGCCACCGAAGGGCTTGCACCGGTGATCCGCCAGGAAATCTGGGAGGCCGTGGCCAAGTTGAAAGCAGAGACCGGCATGGCGATTATTGCGATCGACAAGTCGCTCAAAGAACTGGGGCAGGTGGCTGACCGTGCGGTAATCCTTGAGAAAGGGCGCACGGTCTGGACCGGGGCGTTTGGTGATTTGGGGCCTAAGGAGACCGACCGGTATCTTGGCGTCTAAACCTTTGGGCTTGGCAGCGTCGGCGCGGTGCGGTTGATAGACAGTTCCGCGTCGGAAAACACCCAAGGGCCGCGTAGTCCGCGCACACCTTCGGCCTCTACCACCATGCCACGGGCTTCGACTTGCCGATCGGTGAGCGCTTGTTCGATTGAATTGATCGGGCCAGCAGGGACTGTGGCGGCTTCCAAAGCGGACAGCAGATCCGTCGAGGGCGATTTACGGGTTTCTAATTCGATCTGTTCGGTAAGAAGGTCGCGATTGGCGACGCGCAACTGGTTGGTTGCGTAATCTGGAGAAACTCCCAAGTCGCCACGCGAAAGAACGCCACAGAGGCGTTGGAACTGCCCATCGTTGCCCACTGCTATGATGATGTGACCATCAGCGGTGGGCACAACTTGATATGGCGCGATGTTTGGGTGGGCGTTGCCTTTGCGATTGGGACTTGTGCCTGTGGCGAGGTAGTTCATTGCCTGATTGGCCAGCATGGCTGTGGCACAATCCAATAGAGACATATCGATGTGTTGGCCTTTGCCGGTGGTGTGGCGTTGTTCCACGGCGGCAAGGATACCAATCGTGCCGTAGAGCCCGGTGACCACGTCGGTCACTGCGACGCCAACTTTTTGCGGCTGACGTTCTGGCTCGCCTGTGATCGACATCAGGCCAGACATGCCTTGCAGCAAGAAGTCATAGCCCGCACGTTTGGCATAGGGCCCGGTTTGGCCAAAGCCGGTGATGGAGCAATAGATCAAACGTGGGTTGAGTTTGGACAGGCTGTCGTAGTCCAATCCGTATTTCTTCAGCCCGTCCACTTTGAAGTTTTCGATCAGAATGTCGGCATCTTTGATCAACTCAAGAACCTGCTCGCGACCTGCATCGGTGCGGAAGTCTGCGACAACCGAGGTTTTGCCGCGGTTGGCGGCGTAAAAGTAGGCGGCGGTTTTGTCGCCATCTCGTTCAATAAAGGGGGGTCCCCAGGTGCGGGTGTCGTCACCTTGAGGAGCTTCTACCTTGATAACCTCGGCGCCCAGATCAGCCAAAGATTGGCCAATCCATGGACCAGCGAGAATGCGGGCAAGTTCTACAACTTTGAGACCTTTGAGTGGGGTCATGGGAAGCCTTCAGAGATAGGGCGGCGTGCAGGCGGAAATCACCTCGGCCGGAGTGTCAGAGATATTGCGGAAGCGGTGGGGCTGGCGACTGTCAAACAGATAGCTGTCCCCGGCGCGCAGGATTTGGGTTTGGGTGCCCACGGTCACCTCAATCTCACCGGAGAGTACAATGCCGCCTTCATTTGCGGGATGGGACAGCATGGTTTCGCCAGTGTCCGCGCCGGGGGCATAGTGTTCCTTGAGGATTTGCAAGCCGTGGTCTTTGGCATTGCCTACCTGTTTCAGAGTGAGCTTCGAAGCCTCAGAGCCAAGTTGTGACGTTAGGTCAGACAGGGCCTCGGCGCCAAAGAAAACTAGCCACGGGGCGTGGGATTCTGGCTCGAAAAATTCGGCCATGGACATGCCCATTCCGCCCAAAATCTTGCGCAAACTGGCCACAGAGGGGCTGGAACGGTTGGTTTCGATCATTGAGATTTGCCCGTGGGGTACACCGGCGTATTGCGCCAGATGCCGTTGGCTTAATCCAGCCGACAGGCGTAATTTTCTAAGGCGGTCTCCGACGTCAAACGGATCGCTCATAAGGTCCTCCGAGTTGCGCCGGTTGCTGTGGTATACTGTGCAAACAGGACGCAACGAAACTCTGATTAATTGGGTCTAGCAATGCTCAATATTCTGCGCAATAGAAGGCAAGAAAGTTTTCGCGACGTAGCGGCGTTTGATGCGGGGTGCCTTGACGCTGGGGCAGTGTTGGACATTTTGGGCTACAACGGAAATTGATGTTTTGCGCCTCTATGTGAGGCTGTCGGAAGGAGAGACCATGGCCAAGGATCTGGCACCACAGTCCAAACCGGAATTGGGTTCGTTCAACTGGGAAGACCCATTTCTGATCGAAAGCCAGCTTGAAGAAGACGAGCGCATGATACGGGATGCTGCGCGCGCCTATTGTGACGAGAAGCTTGCACCTCGTGTAACTGCGGCGTTTGAGCAGGAAGAAACCGATCCGGCGATCTTTGCCGAGATGGGCGAGATGGGCCTTCTGGGCACGACCATTCCTGAGGAATATGGCGGCATTGGCGCGGGTTATGTGACCTATGGTTTGGTGGCGCGCGAAGTGGAACGTGTAGACAGCGGTTATCGCTCGATGATGTCGGTGCAAAGCTCCTTGGTGATGTACCCGATCTACGCTTATGGCTCAGAAGAGCAGCGTGAGAAATATCTGCCAAAATTGGCGTCTGGGGAATGGATTGGCTGCTTTGGCCTGACTGAGCCTGACGCAGGTTCCGATCCGGGCAGCATGAAGACCACGGCCAAAAAGGTCGACGGCGGCTATGTGCTGAACGGCGCTAAAATGTGGATTTCCAACTCTCCGATAGCGGATGTGTTTGTGGTTTGGGCCAAGTCGGATGCGCATGGCGGTAAGATCCGGGGCTTTGTGCTCGACAAAGGCACAAAGGGACTGTCCGCGCCAAAGATCATGCACAAGGCGTCGCTGCGTGCGTCGATCACTGGTGAGATTGTACTCGAAAATGTCGAAGTGTCTGAAGATGCGCTGCTGCCAAATGTTGAAGGCCTGAAAGGGCCGTTTGGTTGTCTGAATCGCGCGCGGTATGGCATCGCTTGGGGCGCGATGGGCGCGGCCGAATACTGCTGGCACGCGGCTCGGCAATATGGCCTTGACCGCAAGCAGTTTGGCAAGCCATTGGCGCAGACACAGCTGTTCCAATTGAAACTGGCGAATATGCAGACGGAGATTTCCTTGGGTCTTCAGGCCGCGCTGCGGGTTGGTCGGTTGATGGATGAGGCGAAGGCCGCACCTGAGATGGTGTCGATCATCAAGCGCAACAACTGTGGCAAGGCGCTGGATATTGCACGTCTGTCCCGTGACATGCACGGCGGCAACGGCATTAGCTTGGAGTTTGGAGTGATCCGTCACATGGTGAACTTAGAGACGGTGAATACCTATGAAGGCACACATGACGTACACGCTCTGATCCTTGGGCGCGCACAGACCGGGCTTCAATCCTTCTTTTAGGGTAGTGACTTAAGGCAGGAAGTTAATGCGCGCGGTCCTTGACCGCGCGTTTTTTTGTGCGCAACGCTTCGGTAAGTTGTGCATCAAAAGCCGGAGGTGATCCGGTGAAGACCACGCCAAACAGGGTTTCTGCTTGTGCAGGAGAGTAGCGGCCAAGACTTACGTCTTCGACCACAAGATCTGGCGCGCGATCCAGAGGGTCACCGTAGCCACCGCCACCGGGGGTTTGAACATGAACACGGTCACCTGGTGACAAATCAATGTCTTGCTCTTTGGACAGGTGGTCCGGTGTGTAGGCCAGACCGTCACGATACACCGCGACCTTGTTTGTACCTCCATCACCACCGTTACATGCGCCCTGGGGTCCAAACCGCCCATGATCCATTACAAAACTGGCCTTGGCGTGGCCTCTTCGGAGCTCAACTTCATAGTCTAAGCCAAAGCCGCCTCGATGTTTGCCTGCTCCGCCTGAACCTTCGTGTAAGGCATAGTGATGGTAGAGCACCGGGTAGGCCTGCTCCATGATCTCAATAGGGGGGGCTTTGGAGATGCCTATGGTAGAGCACCCGTTGGAAAGCCCGTCGTGATCTGCGTTGCCACCATATCCGCCACCGGAAATCTGATACATGACATAGTCACGCCCGCGGTCGGGATCGTGCCCGCCCAGCGCAAAGTTCCCACTGGTTCCCGCGGGAGCAGCGGTGACTCTGTTGGGCAAGGGCTGCACCAGGGCGGCAAAGACAGCCTCTGCGATCCGTTGGGAGACTTCGGCAGCGCAGCCGGACACAGGTCGGGGGTATTGCGCGTCAAGAAACGTGTTTTTGATGCCTTTGATGTCGAAAGGTTCAAACGCGCCGGCGTTCATCGGCACGTCAGGGAAAATATGGCGCATGGCGAGATACACCGCGCTGTGGGTGGTTGCTCGCACGGAATTCATTGGGCCCAGACAGGGAGCGCTGCTGCTGCTGAAATCAAAGCAAAGAGAACCGTCGCTCTTTGTTACCGACAGACAAATTGTCAGCGGTTCGTTGATCACGCCATCACTGTCTATATAGGCCTCAGACGTGTAAGTGCCTTCTGGGATTTCTTGCAGATAGCTTCGCATTTGTTGTGCGGCGCGTTGTTTCAATTCACCAATCGCCTCTGAAACAGTGGCGTCGCCATATCGATCCAGTAGCGCGGAAAATCGCGTTTCGCCAACCAACAATGCGGCAGCCTGGGCCTGCACGTCTCCGATGCGTTGTTCTGCCACCCGGATATTGGATTGGATGATCGAAAAAATCTCTTTGTCCATAACGCCTTGCTTAAAGAGCTTGACGGGTGGTAAGCGCAATCCCTCTTGCTCCACAGCTGTGGCAGAGGCGGAGAATCCACCAGGTACAGCGCCGCCGGTGTCCGGCCAATGGCCGGTATTGGACAACCAGCAGAATATTTTACCTTGCCTATAAAACGGTTTAGCAAACCGCACGTCCATGAGGTGCGTGCCGCCCAAATATGGGTCGTTGACGATGTAAATATCGCCGGAATTTGGCGCATCTACTTGACCTTCGTTGATCATCTCTATGAGCGTGCGGGTGGAATACTGCATGGTGCCAACAAAGACGGGCAAACCCGCCACGCCCTGAGCGATCAGAGCGCCGTCTTCCGCAGCGTAGATGCCGTCTGAGCGGTCATTGGCTTCCGCGATAACCGGAGAAAATGCAGCGCGCGAAAAACTGAGATCCATCTCATCGCAGACCTGCTGCAAACCTGCCTGAATGACGGTTAGGGTGATCGGGTCCAAACTCATGTCGCCCCTCCAATGTGCAATATCAGGTTGCCAATCGAGTCCGTCGACATTTTGTCATCTGGAGGGATCACAATTGTAGAGTCCATTTGCTCCAGTATAGCGGGGCCTCGTAAAGTCGCATCTGTCGGCAAAGCATCGCGACTGAAGACTGGCGTTTGCATCCAGGTGTTGTCGAAGAAGACATTGCGGGTGTCCGTTTGCGCTTCAATCACGCTTTTGGCGCGGATATCTTTGTCCAACAAAAGAGAAAGATCGAGAGGCGGTCGTCGACCAATCACCGAGCAGTTTACATTGACCACCGCGGCTTGAATGTTTTGAAGCGCGACATGGAAGCGGTCAAAGTAGGCCTTCTCGAACAGCGCTTGTAAGTCGATGGCAGACATATTTGGATCGTCGATCTGAACGCGCAGGAGATGAGTTTGTCCAATAAACTGCATGTCCAGAGAGAAGATGGTATCCACACATTCCAAGTCAACAGTTTCATTTGATATCAGTGCGTTGCCCCTGCGAACTTGGTGTTCAAAAACGGAGGATATTTGAGAGCATGAAAGCTCAGCCAATGGCGTGTTGATCGTGCGCACAAAATCGTGACGGAGGTCCGCGACCACGCAACCCAGAGCATTTGTGAGGCCGGGGCGGGCGGGAATGACAACACGTGGCAGATCGAGTTCACGTGCCAATGCGGCAGCGTGCAAAGGCCCGGCACCTCCAAACGCAAACAAAGCAAAATCTCGCGGGTCTGCGCCCAATGACAACGAGACCATACGGATTGCACCGGCCATTTTGGTGTTGGCAACTTTCACAACCGCAGCGGCGGCTTCGACGGCGGAACACTTGAGTTCCGAGGCAAGTTTTTCTGTGAAGACGTGGCGAACATTCTTGGCTCGATTTGTCTGTTCACTTGAGGATAAATCTGATGGGCGCAGACGGCCTAGAAGGAAATTGGCGTCAGCGATCGTCGGCTGTGTCCCGCCACGACCATAACACACCGGGCCGGGATCAGCGCCTGCGCTGTCTGGTCCGACGTCGAGAAGTCCGCCCGATGTGATACGTGCAATGGACCCTCCGCCAGCCCCAACTGTGCGTACATCCACCATAGGCACATGGATCGGCATGCCATACTCAACTTCAATTTCGTTTGAGATCGAGGGGGTTGCGCCGCGGATGAGCGCCACATCAGTGGACGTGCCCCCCATATCGTAGGAGATCAGGTTGAGTTCACTTGCCGCACGTCCCGTGAATGCAGCCGCCATGACACCAGAGGCAGGGCCGGACATCACTGTTTTGGCCGCTTCTTTGGCTACGCTCTGAGCGTGAACCATGCCGCCGTTGCCGTTCATCACCAGAAGATCCCGTGCGTAACCTTGGTCTGTGAGCGCTAGAACAAGTCGGTCAATGTACTTGCTGAGCACGGGCTGAACGGATGCATTCACCGCCGCTGTGACCCCACGCTCATACTCACGGTTTTCGGAAAGTAGTACATGTCCTGCGGTGATGTAGGAATTGGGCCAAACGGACCGCAATATTTCGACTGCACGTCGCTCGTGAGTTGGGTTGGCGTAGGCGTGCAGGAAGTGCACAACAACGGCTTCGCATCCATGGTCCAGTAAGGCCTTTGCTGCGTCTTTCACGGCAGTCTCATCAAGCGGCGTTAAGACATGTCCGTCACTGTCCATCCTTTCAGGGACTTCTATGCGGAGGTTGCGAGGGATGAGCGGTGTAAACTGGCCATACATGCCATAGGCTTGGGGCCGCGTGCGCCGCCCAAGCTCTAGAATGTCGCGAAATCCTTGGGTGGTTATCAGCCCGGTACGGGCCAACTTGCGCTCAAGAACGGCGTTGGTGGTTGTGGTTGTCCCATGGACAATAAGATCAAGCGCTGAAATTTCGCAATCAGCGGCGTCCAAAGCCGCCAGAACACCACTGGATTGATCATCAAGAGTGCTGGGCACTTTGGCGAGATGCAGCCCATTTGGGCTCACAGCAACAAGATCGGTGAATGTGCCACCAACATCAACGCCCACGATTGTGCTGGTCTTTCGATTGTCAGATTCGGTCACGCCCATCCTCCGTGCAAATTCATTTGCCTACAAATGATGGCCGGGGAGATATTTGTCTGTCAATCGCTGTGAATTCGAATCGAAGCGGTGACCGGTCTGTTGTCAACGACATAGGCGCGGTGGTCATTGGTCGATAAGGTGACCCGAATCTCGTGCTGACCGGATGGTAAGTGCCCGATTGTCGTGGTTGAAGAATAGAGCCTCCCTAGCTTCAACCCATTTACATAAATGTGGCCATGCCCCGTGCCCGGCACATGGGGACCGTCGGCCAGATCTGGTGTGAATTCGAACTCCTCCGAGCCAACGTCAATTTGCCACCCCATTTCTGTTTTCTTGGCTGTAAGGACAATATTTGGTGCTGGCTCACCATCATCCACTTGGCAAATGTCGCCGATGCCAAAGAGGCCATATTCGTTCGCTGTGCCCTCGCTTCGTGGTGCAACCAGGCGCGCGCGCGTTGTCACGGTGCCGGAGAGAGCAAACGCCAACGAAATTGGCAGGGTGCGCCCGTCGGTTAGGTCACCAGACACGCCTTTGAGGAGCAGGAACACCCCATCCGCCGCCAACGAAGATGTGCTTTTTTCGGGCAGGGACAGGACGCGAGTTCCGGCGCTCAATGCAGCGCCAGTCACACCGGGGGCGGAGACGGCAATGAGCTGCTCAGGTGGTCCAAGGTTTTCCATGGTCACAAAGACGGCTACCTGATTGGGCGTATTTTTGAGCGGAGTTGCAGTGGCGTTGCTCAGCCGAATTTGCGACGATGGAGCTGGTTTCAGGAACAGAATGCCTATTGATGCTATCAGCCCGATGAGCGCCAAAACCCCTAAATTCTTTCGCGCTTTCATCTCGTCTTCCCATCGTTATAGTCCCCGCATGAAAGCCACGATGTCCCAGACAGCCCCGCCATTCAAGCTTCGGCTGTTCTTGTTTCTGATCGTGTTTGCAGGTGTAGCAACGGTTGCGAGCGGCGCATATGCGCACACATCAGAAGGCGGATTTGTGCTATTGCTGCCCACAGATATTTACATTGCCTCTGGGGTTTTGGCTGTTGCATTGACCGTTGTTTTGTTGGTGTTTCTACCGGAAAACGCAATACGGCGCCTGTTTGATCCAATTCGCCTGTGGCGTGTACGTCCAAACAAGCTGCCGCTCGTTACCAGTTTGTTTTCATGTGGGTTTTTGATGTGGCTGGTGTTTGTCGGATTGCATGGACCCAGAGACCCTTTGGCCAATCCGCTGCCGTTGACTGTGTGGACGCTCTGGTGGGTTGGGTTGGTGTTTCTTCAAGGTTTTGTTGGCAACATTTGGCGGTGGATTAACCCCTGGACTGGACCTGTTTGGGTGCTGCGAAAGCTGTTGGGAATACGTGCCGACGTCAAGTTTCCCGTGATGCTGGGGCACAGCTTGGGCTTGGTTTCGTTTCTCGGGTTTGTGGGGTTTCTATTGGCCGATGTGGCGCCCGCAGATCCCTCCCGTTTGGCACGCGTAGTGGTGGTGTACTGGCTCTGTCATTTGTTTGGAATGTTGGTGTTTGGTCCCAGATGGGAGGCCCGTGCAGAAGGCATCTCGATGGTGATGCGGCTCTACGGATCGCTGGCGCCAGTTGGGAAAAAAACCGGACGCCGTGCTTTCGGGTTATGGGGCTGGAAAATTGAGGCTGGGAAAGCACCGCCGATTGGACTTGCGTTGCTGAGCCTATTGGTGTTGGGCAGCGGTAGTTTTGACGGTGTGAACGAGACGTTTTGGTGGCTGGCGCAGCTTGGTATCAATCCTCTGGAGTTTCCTGGGAGATCAGAGGTGATCTGGCCAACGCTGACCGGTTTGGTGATTGGCAATTTGGCCTTGGTCACCATATTTCTAAGCGCACTTTGGTTGGGGCTCCGATTGGGAAACGTGACCACACTGAGCTTGGCTCGCGCATTTTGTCTTTTTGCACCTACGGTCTTGCCAATCGCACTTGGGTATCACTTTGCCCATTACTTCACGAGCTTTCTGGTTGATGTCCAATATGCGATTGCCGCAGCTTCAGACCCGTGGGCAACTGGGCGCGATTTCTTGGGGCTTGGGCAGTTTTATGTGACGACCGGTTTTTTCAACACGCAAGACAGTGTGAGACTGCTTTGGCTCTGCCAAGCGGGTACCGTTGTGGCGGGCCATATTTTGGCTGTGTTGTTGGCACATGCCGTTGCGATACGGCACATTGGCGTGGAACGCGGAGCACTCCTTTCTCAATTGCCTTTGGCTATCTTTATGATTTTCTACACCTTTTTTGGCCTTTGGTTGCTTGCATCACCGCGCGGCTTCTGACACAACACGCCCCCTCTAGACAGAACCGTCATTCATTCGCACTCTAACAAGCGTGAAGAGTAACGGAATTTTCGGTCACAGACCATGTGAACACAGGGGGTAAAGTGATGACCAAATCCAAGACTGCACCAGTTAAAGGCGCCCATCCTACGCGCCGGGAAGCGCTCAAAACGCTGGCAATCGGAGGGGGAGCTGCTGCGTTGCCACTCTGGGCACGCTATGCGGGCGCGCAGACTTCAGAACCGATCAAAGTGGGTTTTCAGGTGCACAGGACTGGCATCGGTGCCGCTTATGGCCGTTGGTACGATCGAACCACTACCGCGGCTGCGGCGTTGATCAACGAAGAAGGTGGGATCAATGGACGCCCGCTTGAAATTGTGGCCGAGGATGACGGAACAGATCCAAAACGCGGTGCTGAGGTAATCGAGAAATTTGCGACACAGCACAATTGTGACATTGGCTTTGGCACATTGTTCTCTCATGTGGTGATTGGATCCGCGCCGCGTGCGGGTGAGCTCAAGTTACCGTACTTTGTTGTGTCCGAGGGCCATCATGTCGCGAGCGGTATGTTGAACCGCTACACGCTTCAGCCGGGTATCACGGATGTAAAAAGCCAAGTTCAGGCCATGGCCCCGTTTGTGGCGGATAATCTGGGCAAGAAAGTTACGATGATCTTCCCGGACTTCGCTTTTGGACATGACCACCGGGACTATTTCACCGCAGCGATTGAGGCGCAGGGCGGCGAAGTGCTTGAGCACATTGCAATCCCGCCAACAGAGACCTCGTTCACGAAATACTTCCCCAAAATCCCTCGTGACACGGAAGTGATCTATCACGTGATGGTCGGACCAGCTGTGCTTACCTTTGTGAAAGAGTTGGGAGAGTTCTTTGGACCGCAGCGGCCTGAGATGTTTGGCTTCATCGACAGCCTTGAAGCCGTAAATATTGGCAGCCCAGGGTTAGAGTTCCTGGATGGCACATATTTTTGGGAGGGCAATCCTCGCTATGCGCAGGACAATCAATCCGACTATGACGCGTTTTTCCGAGAACGGGTTGGGGTGGATGCCAATGGTGCGTCCGTGAGCGATTCCAAAGACGTTTCGACCTATGCCCACATGTTTGGCTGTTGGGAGACGTTGCACGTTGTCAAAGCTGGCATGGAGGCAGCTGGATATCAGGGGCCACAGGATCGTCCGGCGCTGATTGAAGCGGTGGAAGCCATGACGGGCTTGCCACATTCCAATGCACATCCGCAGGGGGCAAAGATTTTCAACGGCAAGACGCACCAAGTGTTTGGCCACCAATACATCACCAAAGTGGTGGATGGAAAATTGCTGCTGGTGCACACAACGTCGATTGAAGACACGTTCTATCCGGATGAAGTGGATTACACCACGCAGGCGCTTTGATTGTGGGTTTGGGCGCGGTGGTTGTGCCGCGCCCAATTTGAGGCAGGACGTAGATGGATTTTGGACCCTATTTGATGCTCGCCACATTGGAGGGCGCGGTAACAGCGGCGGTGTTGGCGCTGACGGCCTCTGGTTTGGCGCTGGTATTTGGCGTGATGCGCGTGGTGAACGTGGCGCATGGTGAATTTTTCATGTTGGGCGCGGTTTTGGCGTGGTGGGTGACCCAAATGCTGGGGGGATCTGCGGTTATGGGGTTTGTGATTGCACTTTGCGTGGTCCCGGTCTTGGTTGGGTGTCTGGCAGCGTTGACCGATATGGTGATCCTCAAACGTATCAGCTATGACCCGGAACGAACAATTGTTGCTACCATCGGTATTCTCTATATTTTCCAGCAAGTTACTTTGATGACCTACGGGCCAGATGCTCGTCCGGTCGCGCCGCCTTTCAACACACGTATTGCTTTGCCGTGGATTGACTTTGTGGACGGAAGGCTCAGCCTTTATTGGCCGTGGGGGCTGTCGATCACCAGTTACAAACTTGCGGTGATCGCCTCGGCCGGAGTGATACTGTTGGCGCTTTGGTTGGTGATGACACGCAGCAAGTTGGGTCTGATGATGCGCGCAACAGAACAGGATCGGGACATGGCGTTGGCTTTTGGTATTCCGGTGGAGAAAGTCTATGCCTTTGTTTTTGGCCTTGGAGCGGCGCTTGCGGCCCTGGCAGCAGTTTTGATTGTGCCCATTCAACAGGCGCACTACCTGATGGGCGGAGATCCGCTTTTGCTCAGCTTTATTGTGGTGATCATAGGCGGATTGGGTAGCTTGCCCGGGGCGGTTTTGGCAGCGCTCCTCATAGGTCTCTCGGATGGCATTATCTCGGTTTTCTTCTCTCCTACATTGGCCAAAATCCTCGCCACGCTACTGGTTGCGTTTGTATTGGTGTTTCGACCACACGGCCTTTTTGGGGTGCGTAGAGGATGACAACTGACCTCAAGAAATCGTTGCTTCTGCATGGCGCTGTATTGGCTGTTCTGTTTGCTTCTCAATTTGTGTTGCCAGCTTATCACCACGGAAATCTAGCACGCGTCATGATCTTGGCTAGCTATGCAATGGGTTACAATTTGTTGTTTGGTTACACAGGCTTGCTTAGCTTAGGTCATGCACTTTTCTTTGCCGCTGGTCTCTATGGAATGGGTTTGGCAATGTCGCAATTTGATGTTGGGGCTGGTCCTGCGCTTGTTTGTGGGGTGATCGCTGGAACGCTGGTTGGTGCGGTGATTGGCATGTTAGCGCTGCGCACCGAAGGGGTGGCGTTTATGATTGTGACGCTGATGTTTGCACAGGCGGGATACCTCACAATATTGTATTTTGGGACGTACACCCGCGGAGATGAAGGGTTTGTTATTGCCCAGCCTGACAGAGTGCTTTTGGGGTTGGACTTGTCCGATCCGACGGTTCGTTTTTTCGCTGCTTTTACAGTATTTTGCATAGCGTTGATAATGTGTCTGGCCGTGGTGAAGTCGCGGTTTGGAAAGGTGTTGATTGCGATCCGAGAAAATGAAGACCGGACGCAGATGCTTGGATATGATGTGACCAGATATAAGTTTTCGGCCGTGGTCCTATCGGCTTCGCTTTCTGCTTTGGCCGGGGCTGCGTACGGGATTCTGTTTGGTTATGTGGGCGCGTCCTTTGCTTCGGTACAGTATTCGATATTCCCTTTGCTTTGGGTGCTTTTGGGCGGCGCTGGAACGGTGTTGGGGCCGTTGATTGGGACGTTGTTCATGTTCTATCTAATCGACCTAAGCTCCGGCATAACCACTGCGTATATGTTGATCGCGGGCGTTGTTTTGGTGCTCCTCACAGTATTTGCTCCGCAGGGAATATTGGGAGAACTGCGTCGTCGGGTCTGGAAGTGGCTGCCATGAGCGCCCTCACAGCTCAGGGGCTGTCAAAACATTTCAATGGTTTGGTTGCCGTTGAAGATGTGACATTTGAAGTACCACCGGGACAAGTTCGGGCGTTGATTGGACCCAACGGGGCCGGAAAAACCACTTTGGTGGGAATGCTGTCGGGTCGTATCGTGCCATCTTCGGGGCGTGTCACTTTTGACGGAGACGATGTGACCAACTGGCCTGCACATAAACGTATTGCATCAGGTATAGGCTACACTTTTCAAATCACGTCCATTTTCCCAAATTTGAGTGTTTGGGAGAACGTAGCCTTAGCTGCGCGGCGGGCTCTTTCAACACCGGCCTCTGTTTCACAGGTGGTTGCTACTTCCCTGAGCCGCGTTGGCCTTGTGGACCGTCAGGCCGAGGACGCGGGTGATCTCAGTTACGGGCACCAACGCTTATTGGAGATTGCCATGGGTTTGGCTCAAGCACCTAAGCTGTTGATTTTGGATGAACCAACGCAAGGTTTGGCAGAAGGGGAAGTGACCGCGTTTATTGAATTGATCGCGGAACTGTCCGGTGAAACCACGGTTCTATTGATCGAACACAATATGGATGTGGTGATGCAAGTCTCTGATTTTGTGACAGTTTTGGAAGCCGGAAGGGTGTTGTTTGAAGGCTCTCCTGACGAAGTTAAGGCAAGCGCGGAGGTACAATCGGCCTACCTGGGAGGTGATGATGCTGCAGCTTGAAAATGTGTCGGCGGGGTATGGGAGGGCACAAGTGCTGCGAGAGGTGTCCTTTGCCGCAAAACCGGGCGAGATCCTCTGTTTGGCCGGACGGAATGGGGCCGGGAAGACCACCACGGTGCAAGCCATCATGGGCTTGCTGCCATTGATGGGAGGGAGCGTGACCTGGAAGCAGATCGTTTTGTCCGATTTACCGCCGCATCAGGTGCCGCGCGCAGGGATTGGATATGTGCCGCAGGGGCGACGATTGTTTGGCGACCTTACGGTGGGGCAAAACCTCGACATTGGGCGCTTTACGAATGGCAAGGACTTGCACGCTCTGGATGATGTTCTTGAGCTTTTTCCAAGGCTTAGAGAACGCTACACGCAGCGTGCAAATACACTCAGCGGCGGTGAACAACAGATGCTGGCCATGGGGCGGGCGATGTGTTTGCGGCCGAGTGTTCTGTTGCTGGATGAACCAACCGAAGGGCTGCAACCGTCGATGATCACCGCCATTCGTGATGCCACCGCTCAGATGCGGGATCGCGGTGTGGCTGTGGTTCTGGTGGAGCAGAGATTGGACGCCATTGCGGCGCTCGCCGATCAGGTGGCCTTGCTTGAAAACGGTCGCTTACGGGCGGTTTTAACACGCGAAGAGGTTGCGGTTGACCCACAGAAATTGGCGCACCTGCTTGGCGTGTGATCGGTGATATATGGATCCCAAATCCACGTCAGTACTGCGTCGGTATGGTGGCAGTATTGCGGAGGTGCAAAAATTGCCTGAAACGCGCCCCTTACGTGAGTTTTTCGAGCAGCAAAAGGAAGATGGTTTGCTCCGCTTCATTCAGCGGCGCGAGGGTGTCTTTGGTGATTTGATGCGCGGCTGGTGCCACAGATTCAAACAAGTCCCAACCCGCCGCAGTGGGTTTGAGCAGAAGGCAGCGTTGATCGTTCGGATCAGGCGAACTTGCCACCAGGCTTTTTGTGCGCAGCCGGTCAATGACGCCTTTGATTGTGGCGCCGTCCATGGCGGTGGCCCGGCCAAGAGCGTTTTGAGAAACGGCTCCAAGTTCGCAGAGTTTGGCAAGGGCGGCAAATTGCGTTGGCGTCAGATCAGAAATCTCCTCGGCAAAGACTGCCAGATGCCGCTGATTGGCGCGGCGCATAAGAAAGCCAACCTGTGTGTCTAAGCAATAGCCCGCAGCAGCATCAGATGGGGACAGTGGCGAAGTTTTGGAAGTCATCTCGGGTTGCCTTATTCTGGGCGAAGACGCGATTTGTTGACAGAGATGTAAAACTTGCCGCAAAATCCATTGGTATACATACAAGTTTGTAGTGCCGCGCCCTGACGATTTGAGAGGTCACCATGGGGATTTATCATCGCCCCGACAAGTTGAAAGATGCGCTCGCGGTTTTGGCGTCATCGGGCGCACGGCCGGTGGCCGGATGCACAGATGTTTTTGCGACCACAGAGGCGCAGGAGCTGGCCGGAGACGTGCTTGATCTCACCGATATTGCAGAGCTTCGGGGGGTTTCGGAGACCGCAGAGTGCTGGCGCATTGGCGCAACAACAACCTGGCGCGAGGTGCGTTTTGCGGACCTTCCATCGGCGTTTGACATGTTGGTAGAGGCGGCCCGTGAAGTTGGCGGTGTGCAGGTCCAGAATACCGGCACTGTTGCGGGCAATATCTGCAATGCATCCCCGGCGGCGGATGGGATGCCGCCGCTGTTGGCGTTGGATGCACAGATCGAACTGGTGTCTGCACATGGTGTGCGGCAAGTGCCCTTGGCAGCCTATGTGACCGGGCCACGTCAGAGTATCCGGCACACCGATGAGTTGGTAAGTGCAATTTTGGTACCAAAAGCCCGTGCGGTGGGACGAAGCCGATTCCTCAAATTGGGCGCACGCAAACATTTGGTGATCTCCATTGCGATGGTGGCGGTGCGGTTGGACGTTGTTGCCGGACAGATCAGAGAGGCTGCGGTGGCTGTCGGGGCCTGTGGACCTGTGGCACAACGCGCAACTGCCGTGGAGAAGGCGCTGGTTGGCGCTGACATTGAAGGAGCTGACCAATTGGTAAGATCGGTGTTTCTGCAGGAGGTCTTGGCACCCATTTCGGATGTGCGAAGCGATGCGGGATATCGTCGTGAGGCGGCGGTGGAATTGGTGCGACGAGCGGTACGCCAACTGGCGGGGGAGATCTGATGGTTTCCTTTACGGTCAATGGTGTAAGTCAAGATGTGGATGTACCGTTGGGGCGCCGATTGTCACATGTTTTACGGGAAGAGCTAAATCTGCGCGGCACCAAAGTGGGCTGCGATTCTGGTGACTGCGGGGCCTGCACCGTGTTGGTGGACGGGGACGCGATTTGTGCGTGTCTGACACCAGTGGCGCAAGTGGCTGGGAGGGCGGTGGAAACCGTCGAGGGCCTTGCCAAAACGGGCCCAACTGCGCTTCAGAAGGCCTTTTTACGGCATGGTGCAACGCAATGTGGGATTTGCACGCCGGGCATGGTGATGGCGGCGGAAGCCTTATTGCGGTGCAATACCAAGCCGGATCGAGCGGCGGTGGAAACCGCTTTGGGGGGCGTGCTGTGCCGGTGTACGGGTTACACAAAGATCATTGATGCGGTGTTGGACGCGGCAGGACGTGGCACGGGTCCAGAACCGAGCGCCGGATGCGCAGTCGGCGCACGGGTTGAGCGGCTGGATGGTGCGGCCAAGGTTATGGGCAACGAGGCATTTGGGGCAGATGTTGTCGAAAAAAGTGCGCTTATTATACGTGCCGTGCGCAGCCCGTACGCCGCAGCGAGTTTTGCATTTGGCAATCTGGAGCAATGGGCAGAGGCACGGGGAGTGCGGGTGTTTACGGCCAAAGACATTCCTGGCATCAATTGCTTTGGCGTCATTGAGCGTTTTGCCGATCAACCCGCATTGGCCGAGACGAACGCCCGTATGGCTGGAGAAGCAGTGGCGCTGGTTGCGGGTTCTGAAGATGTGATGGCAGCGCTGTCTTTTGAAGACTTTCCAGTGATTTGGACCGTGAAAGACCCGCATCTTAGCCTAAAAGACGCAGCGGCCAGTGGAGCCGCAGTGTTGCATAAGTCACGAGGTGATAACCAGCTCATCGCCGGGGTGGTCAAACGCGGGGATGTGAAGGTGGCATTGGCGGAAGCGGCGCATGTCGTGGAAGGCAGCTTGCGGACCGGGCATGTGGAACACGCCTATATCGAACCTGAGGCCGGGCTGGCCTGGATGGAGGGAGATGTCCTCAACATTCGCGCGTGTACACAGGCACCGGTCTTGGATCGAGATTCGACGGCCAAGGTTTTGGGATTGCCAGTGGAGCGGGTGCGTATACGACCTGCGGCAACAGGTGGTGGATTTGGCGCGAAGTTGGATTTGTCAGTGCAGCCGTTGCTTGGGTTGGTGACTTTACTGACCGGTCAGCCAAGTAAGATGGTGTTCACGCGCAGCGAAAGCATGGTGGCCAGCACCAAACGCCATCCTGCGCAGATGCATGCGCAGGTCGGCGCTGATGTAGATGGGCAGCTGGTTGGGATGGTGTTTGATGGCGATTTTGACACTGGGGCCTACGCGAGTTGGGGCCCAACGGTGGCTGTGCGGGTGCCTGTGCATGCCAGCGGGCCGTATGTGGTGCCAAACTACAGCGCAGAGGCGCGCGCTATTCACACCAACGGGCCTGTATCTGGTGCCTTCCGCGGGTTTGGTGTGCCGCAGGCTGCGGCGTTGCAGGAGCAGTTGTTTGATCAGTTGGCAGATCAAATTGGCATGGACCGATTGGCATTTCGACAAAAGAATGCGTTGCGCGATGGGGTGACGACTGTTTGTGGTCAGGCGCTGTCAGGTGTCGGCATTGGGGCCTGTTTGCAGGCGTTGCAGTCCCGGTGGGATGCGGCGTTGATTTCGGTGGCTGGTTTCAATGCGTCGACGGAGGGTAAGGCACGGGGCGTTGGCGTTGCAAGCTGTTGGTATGGATGCGGAAATACCGCTCTGCCAAACCCGTCAACCATGCGGATTGGGATCTCGGCAGAAGGGACTATTTGCCTTCACCAGGGGGCTATGGATATTGGTCAAGGGGCCAATACGGTGATTGCACAACTGGCCGCAGATGCGCTCGGCGTTCCGGTGCATCAGATCAAATTAATTGACGCGGACACCGCTGTGACGCCGGATTGTGGCAAGACGTCTGCCAGCCGTCAAACGGTGGTGAGTGGCAAGGCGGCCGTTTTGGCAGCGACGGCGTTACGGGCAAAAATTTTGCAAATGGCCAATATGGGATCAGAGGCTGAGATTTCCTTGTCCGGTGGCGTGCTGACACTGATTGAAGGCGTGGCGCGGCGGGACATTTCGTTGCGGCAGTTGCCGCAAGCGGCTTATGGATACGTGTTATGGGCAGAGGAAACATATGATCCGCCTACCGAGGTTTTGGATGAGAACGGGCAGGGCGCCCCTTATGCGGTTTATGGATACGGGGCGCAGCTTGCCGAGGTTGAGGTCGATCTGGCGCTAGGAACAGTGAAGGTTTTGAAAGTCACGGCGGCGCATGATTTGGGCAAGGTGATCAATCCGTTGTTGGCTGAAGGACAGATTGAGGGGGGCATTGCGCAGGGGCTGGGCATGGCGCTGATGGAGGAATTTCATCCGGGCAAGACCGAGAACCTGCATGATTACCTGATCCCAACAATTGGGGACGTGCCGGAAGTGGTGTCACATCTGATAGAAGTGCCCGATCCAGAGGGGCCGATGGGGGCCAAAGGGTTGGGTGAACATGTGTTGATCCCCACTGCGCCGGCGATCCTGAATGCGATACGACATGCCACCGGGGCGGTGCTGACACAATTGCCAGCCCGGCCGGATCGCGTGTTGGCGGCGATTCAGGCGGCAATGTCATGAACCGGCCACCGAGACAGCGCGAGGAGAAAATCCGATGTGATGCCTGTCCGGTGATGTGCTTCATTGCGGAGGGGCGGATTGGCGCCTGCGATCGCTATGCCAACATAAACGGGGAAATCGTTCGCTGTGATCCGTTGACGGTTTTGGACCGCGCGATAGATGCCGGAAAAGAGGTACGGCCATTTCTGGGGCGGGATTGGCATGATGGCTTGTCTACTGATGATCTTTTTGTCACCGCAGTGGGGGCTGGCACAACCTATCCAGATTTCAAACCCGCGCCATTTTTGGTCAGCCGAGAAATTGATGGAGTCGACTTCGTCACGATCGTCACCGAGGCGATTTTTTCCTATTGCGGTGTGAAAATCAAAATCGATACAGACCGACATTTGGGCGAAGAAGGCGCGGTGGTGCGCTCGCAAGGTGAAGCTGTTGGTCTGATGGTGACAAGTGAGTATGGCAGTCAAATGATGAGCCTTGGCGGCGTGGATCACTTGACTGGTGGCGGCAAAGCAGAGGGGCGCGTGACATGTGATGTTTTGGTGCAGTTGTTGAACCGAGCGCCTGTGGTTTTGAATGTTGACGACGGTGCAGAAGTGGTGGTTCAAGCCGGGGTTGCGCCGATTGTGGATGGGCAAAAACAAGAACGCATGCGGGTTGGATGTGGGTCGGCGACGATTGGGATGTTTGCCAGTCAGTGGAGGGGGTTAGTCGACGAAGTTGTCGTGGTGGATGATCACATTACAGGTGTGGTGAGCGAACATCAGGCAGGCAAAGTTATTGATTGGCCGGAAACAGGCATTCGCATCAAAGGGCGACGCAGCACACCGGGACGGTATTTTCAGGTTGCCGGTCCTGGATTGGGTTGGGGGGGGACAGATATTGACAACCCGTTGGTGATCCTGGGCCCGTGGCGGTCGGAGAAAGGGGCGCGGGAGGGATTGCGCCTTTTGATGGTGAGTACGACCGGTGAACATGCGGCTTACTATGAATTGGATGCAAATCTTGAGCCTCAGAAACGGGCCATGCCGGAGGCTTTGTTGCCGACCGTGGAACTGATTGCGGAAAACTGTGAACCTTCGTTGTGCACTGTTATGTTTATGGGCGGGGCTGGTGGATCGCTGCGTTCTGGCGTTACCCAGAATCCGGTAAAACTCACCCGAGCCGTTCAAAATCAACAAGCCACGGTGACTGTTGGTGGCGCGCCGTCGTACGTTTGGCCGGGCGGCGGGATCACGGTGATGGCGGACGTGACCAAAATGCCGGACGGCGCGTTTGGGATGGTGCCCACCCCAGCAGTGGTTGCACCGTTGGAGTTCACTGTTTCGCGGGACACGTACACACGTCTTGGTGGGCATTATGACCATGTTCGGGATGTGACCGATATTTTGAAATCGGGCGGGGACTATGTGCGCAGTGTGCATGTGGTCCCGACCAAAGCAAAAGCCCCATGACCGGGGCCGCTGAAATAAGTTGGCTGCCAGACGGTCGACGGATGCATTTGCACCATGGGCCGATTGACCTCATCCTTGAGATATTTGGAACCGGACGAGCTGTCGCGTACAGGGCTGCCGTATTGAGATTTCAAACGGTGCTACAGGAATTGGTGGAAGAATTACCAAAGCTAAAGAAGCCAGCCACCCCCAATACCCAATTAAACGGCAGCATCGCCCGCAACATGCAAAACGCGGTGGAAGTTCACCTGCCGGAATTTGTGACACCAATGGCGGCTGTCGCCGGTGCCGTTGCGGATGAAATTGCCAAGGTTATTTCCAAAGTTCCAGACGTGACCAAAGCCTATGTGAACAACGGTGGGGATGTTGCGCTGGTCATGAACGAGGCCGAAGTCATGGTGACCGACATCGGGGGCGGGATCGCCAGGGCAACCATACACGGAAGTGGTTGCGTGCGTGGCGTAGCGACCTCTGGTTGGCGCGGACGCAGTCTTTCGTTAGGCATTGCGGATGCTGTCACGGTTTTGGGGTCGACGGCGGCGTTGGCAGATGTGGCAGCTACGTTGATTGGCAACGAGGTTGACCTCCCCGACCACACGGGAATTGTGCGAGAGATGGCGCATAGTCAGCAAATTGACAGTGATCTGGACTGCAAGTTGGTCACCGTTGAAGTGCCGGTACTTGGGCGGGAAGAGATTGCCACTGCACTGGAGCGTGGCACACGTTTTGCGCAAACACTGGGGGTCAAAGAGGGTGTATGGGGCGGGATTCTCGTGCTTCAGGGACACGTTAGCAGCTTTGGCGACCCCAGCTTGGCGCAGTGTGTTTCAAGAGGCCAATCGACCCTGATTTAGACCTTACGTTTCCTCCAGCCAATCAAGCCAGCTGCGCAACCAATAGCCTGCAAAGCTATGGCGCTGTCCTTTGATTTGGTCGGCGTATTGAGAGACGAGCTTGTCGCGTGCAAACCATGTTGGGTCTTCATAGAGAAAAAGATCCGGGCGGCGGATGGCGATGCGTTTCAGAAATGATACCGGAAGGTCGGGAAGGGTTTGGGAAAGGCAGATGAGGCTTGTTTTAGTTGGAAAATGCGGCGTTTGAAGCCGGGGGCGGCGATTTTGCAGATTAAGCTCTGGATTGTAGAAACTCAGGCTGTCGAGTGGCAATGTATTGGTTACGGGTAGGTCACCAGATCGCATGAGGAGCAATGCGCCACTTCCGATTGTCAATTGGTTCAGCGACAAATGTAGTCTGGCTAGCGGGGCCAGTATGTCATGCAGGGCCCGTATCAGGGGCGTAAAGCGAGCTTGACCTTGATCTGGCCACAAGGTTTGCCACTGGAGCAGATAAATCGGGGGGCTGAACGGGGGGCGGACGCGCATCAAGTCCCCAATAAGAGATGTCGTTGCCACCGCATCTTGCCATGTTGGACCGGGCAGAAGAAACAGCGGCGACCTCGCGATGGAACCGTCGCTGCCGGCCAACTTAACCAAACGGGCCAAGCGGGTGCTGTGGACCAGTTCCGAGTTCGCAACTGTAGGTCGCTTGTGTGGCGGCATATCTTGGGCCAAGGGGTCCTCGTATTTTACAAGACGGACCGTCGGAGATCCGGTGAAATAGAAAGTGGCTGCCAACACCAAAGTTTGGCAGGGGGAAAAGTCAGAAGTGGGAGGCAGATCTAGACATTGCGCGGTGCGTCACAGATCCACCTCAGAAGCCCTAAGGTGGACAGGCAGGTTGTTTCTATAGGGAATATGGTGGCCGCTGACCGGTTTGACTTTTGAAAGCTGACCATTTTTTTGTGAATTCACGCCATAGGCAAATTTCTGTTCGAGCAGGTTTTCAAGCAAGCAACACTGGCCAACCTGAAGACAGGTCGACGCAAGAGTTTTGGGACAATGCTGAGTGGGCTTAGCTCTTTTTCATTTCACGTGCCAAGGCACAGAATTGTTCCAGGCTCACCACTTCGGCACGGTCGGTGGGTTTTATGCCAGCGGCAATTAGACGGTCTTCGATATCCGGTGCTTGACCTTTCAGAGCGGCGCGCAGCATTTTCCGGCGCTGATTGAACGCTGCGGCGACAATACGAGACAGAGTTTTAGCATCCGCTGGATAACGCGGCTCAGGCAAAGCTGTGAGATGCACGACGGCGGAGTGCACCTTGGGAGGAGGGGAAAACGCGCCGGGTGGCAAGGACATCACGATATTGGCGTTGGCGCGCCATTGGGCCAGCAGAGCCAGCCGCCCATACGCTTTGGAACCCGGCTGCGCGGTGATGCGTTCGGCCACCTCGCGCTGAAACATCAAGGTCAAGCTTTGCCAGAACGGCGGCCACTCTTTGGGGGTGAGCCAACGTACAAGCAATTCGGTGCCAACGTTGTATGGCAAATTGGCCGCAACGCGGATTGGTGGTGTGAGGTAAGACAGCGGGTCAACTTCAAGCGCGTCGCCGTTGATCACTTGCAGCTGACCGGGATAGGCAGCCTGAATTTCAGCAAGCGCCGGAATGCAGCGGTCGTCTTTTTCAATCGCCAGAACGCGACGTGCCCCTTCGGCGAGAAGACCACGCGTCAATCCACCGGGACCGGGGCCAATTTCTAGAACGTCACAGTCGGAAAGATCACCGGCACGGCGGGCAATTTTGGCGGTCAGGTTGAGATCCAAAAGGAAGTTTTGCCCCAAAGATTTGCGAGCAGAGAGGCCATGAGTGTCGATCACTTGACGCAGCGAAGGAAGATCATCAATGGCGCTCATGGGTCGACTCTTAGATTTTGGCGGCTGCGCCGCGGTGACATGCTTTTCGCGGGGATATTTGCGACCATATGACGGGTCAAGCGCTTTGTACCATGCGGGCGGCCATACGTAAGGCGGCTATGGTGCTGGACGGGTTGGCCTTACCGGTGCCAGCGATATCAAAAGCGGTGCCGTGATCAGGTGAGGTACGGACAAATGGCAGGCCAAGGGTGACGTTCACGCCTCCGTCAAAGTCCAAAGTCTTGATCGGGATCAGGGCTTGATCGTGGTAGGCGCAAACAGCCACGTCATAGCGCGCGCGGGCGGCGGTGTGGAACATGGTATCGGCAGGAAGCGGGCCTGCGATGTCAAAGCCTTCGGCACGCAGTTTGTTCAAGACAGGTGCGATTACCGTGGCGTCCTCATGCCCCATGGCGCTGCCCTCTCCTGCGTGCGGATTGAGTCCCGCGACGGCGATGCGGGGGGAGTTGATGCCAAACTGAGTTTCAAGACCTATGGCGGTGATGCGGATGGTTTCCTCAAGCAACCCTGGTGTGAGCGCCGTGGGCACGTCAGCGAGCGGGATGTGAATGGTGGTCGGAACCACGCGCAGTATCTCAGAGGCCAACATCATCACAACATTGTCGACGCCAGCAAGGTCGGCGAGGTATTCTGTGTGACCGGGATAGGGGAAATCGGCCCCGTCCTTGAGAGCTTTTTTGTGGATGGGAAGCGTACAGACGGCGCTGGCTTCACCGCTCATCGCCAAGTCCACCGCGTGGGCGATCACATCAATCACGCCGTCAGCGTTTTCAGGCTGTGCGGTGCCTGGGGTGCGCGGCGCGGCAAATGGATGTGGCAGAACTGGCAAGGCATCTGCCATGATTTGCACGGTTTCCAGCGGGCTTTGCAGGAGTTTATGAGGCACGGACCCTGGCAGGTGTGCAGGATCGGCAATCAGAAAGAAAGGCAGCTCATCTTTCAGCGCGAACCAGGCTTTTTCAGCAATCTCCAAACCGACACCAGCCGGTTCGCCGCAAGTCAGAGCAATCGGCGCACGGCTCATTTTTCGATGATCCGGGCTTGGGCACGCAGCTGGCTGAGATAGCTGTTTGCATAGCTTTCCAGTCTCAGGTTGCGCAGGGATTGGGCGACGTCTTCGCGTGAGAGTTCCTCGCCAATTTCCGCAGTGCGGCCACACAACATCAGAACAATGAGGCTCTGTCCATTAGCGGTGGTCAGATTGGTCGAGATTTCATGGTCATCGAGCTTGGCCAGTTCGATTGCGATGTCGCGGGGGATTTCACTAGGTTTTTGGGTTTCTCGGAACAAACGTTCGGCGGGCAGGTCAAAACCAACGCCATAGAGATCATCACATTTGTCGACCGAGGCGCGCACTTTCGCAGCCTCCAGTAGGGTGTCTTCGGTACGGCCACCTGGAATATAGAATTTTGCGTAGTCCACAGCGGAGTACCGTGGGGCGCTGCGCCCCGTTTCAGCAATGCCGCGCAGCTGGAACAAAGCCACTGCGTTTGGCAATTGCAACGGTGGAGACACCTGGCCTTTGCGAAGGGAAGTCACAACCGGACGCAGCGGCGCGGGCAGGTTGGTGACATTCATCCAATCGACATGGCCCCCTTTTTCTTTGGTGCCAGAAGCCGAGTAGATGCGCGCAGCAGATTCAAATTCGGAAAAGCTTTTGAGGTCTGAGATTTGCGCGGCAAGACTATCAACCTGCGCACGGGTTTGAGGCGTGACCGGAATAATGATCTCCGACAACAAGACACGCACACCACCTTGGCCGCTGTTTTGCGCGATGGCCCGGTCAATCTCTTCTTCGCTGACCTGCGCGTTTGCGCCAAATCGGGATTGCACCACGCCACCCCAAGCGATCTGCGAGATGATAAAGTCGCGCAGCGCTTCTGCGGAGATGCCTTCTGCCTCGAGTGCTTTGAGCATGTCGTCGGGCTTCATGTTCACGCGTTTCGCGAAGTTTTCCAAACCAGCGGTGACGCCTTCCTCGGAGGGTACAATTCCAGCCTGTTGAGCCGCCTGCAGTTTAAGGCGGTCCTCAACCAGCTGCTCACGGGCCAATTCAAGCGGATCGCCGGGGGCGCTCATAATCACGAGCAGCCGTGCACGCTGCTCAATTTCATAATGGGTGACAACCGTATCATTGACCAAAACGGCTGGGCTAAATGCGTTTTGTGCAAGTGTTGGGAGTGAAAACAGACCCAACACGGCGCAGGCGGCCGTGGTATTGGCAAATGCGCGGCGCGCGGAGCGGATCAGTGTGCGTGGCGTCATCTTCACGTTGTCTTCCTGTAGGTCAGCCGCATTTGCGGTCATAGCTCTTGTCATTTGAATTCACCGAAAATCCAAGCAGGGCAACGTTAAAGCCCACCCGAGTGCTCGATTGCACGGTAGAGGATGTTGAGAAGCGGCGCGAGAGTGAAAGTTCCATGCGCAGGCACTCGTTTCGGTACTCAAGGCCAACCCCTGCCTCCGAGGTTTCTCCGCTGACTGCATCAAACTGCCAGTCCATGAGACCGGTCCAATGGCGGTTGAGGCGGTAGCTGCCGTCGAACTTCAATTCGGAAATGTCATTTGGGCGGGACTCAGCGAGGTCTTTTTGCAACCAGATGTAACTGGCGTCGAGCCACAGCCTGTCGTTGGCCCAGCCCAAACGCGCACCGGCTTTGTTTAGATCGCCGCGTGTGTCCACGAGCGCGCGACCGGTGAACACCAAACCACTTTGGTTGCCGATTTGGCCGGCGAGTAATACATCCGAGGATGTGCCAGACAGGCCGGAACTCTTGGTGAAATCGGTTTGTTTGTCCTGTCTGAATATCTGACCAAATGTCAGGTTTCCGCGCCAACCGGTGGTGCTGACGCGGGACCAATTGACACCAATTGCGGATGACAGGCCACGCTCGCGACGGTCATAAGACGGAAAGCGCGATAGGGACAAAAGATTGCCCTCGTCAAACTCCACATGGGTGCTTTCGTCATTTGCCACATCAAGCGTGTCGCCGCCGGTCCAGGCCGCCTGGACCAACGGCTCTAAGATGTAAGTCGCGCCATCACTGCCGATTTTGGACATTGGGTAGCGCAAATAGGCTGCAACAGATGGGGCCAGCCCGCTGTCAAATGTGCTGACAGAGCTGTCGTTTTCAGTGCGGTAAGCGTCAAAGGCCAAGGCGGTGGTGACGCCGCTGCGCACGCCGTTTCCGAGCGTCCAATCGCCCAGCCATTGCACGTTGGCATTGGCACGGCCGACATCACGGCCGGGATCCCCATCTATGGTTGAGCGCCGCTGATGGCCATGGGCTTCTACGTTGGTGCGCAACTCGCCGCCCCAGACGTTGAGGTAACGACGCTCGGTCTCCGCTTTGAGAACCAAAAACGGGATTTCGTCGTTGTCCTCATCTTCGCGCAACGTCTGATAATGATACGCGGCAAACCGGGTGTTCTCAGTTCGACTGGCGCGCGCGATGGTGATGTCGCTGTTGAGCCGGTCATAATCAGAGTAGTCGTAATCGGTCAGATAGGTGTCATCTGACACGGCTTTCAAATCAAACGTAAGCTTATATTCTTTGCCGAGTTGGAACAGACCACCGGCAAAGAGATAACCCCTGACGATATCAGACCGAATATCATCGTCAGATATGGCACCCTCCAGCTCGATGCCACCTTTGTCAAAGGCCTGCCTGTAGCGAAACTCCATGGTACGGGTTTCTGATGACAGATAGGGCGTCAAAGTGATATCGCGATTTGGCCCAATTGGCACAAAATACGGAACCTTGATGCCATAGTTCAGCAGCGAGGAGTGATTGAACTCTGGGATCAGAAAACCTTGAGCACGGTCAAGTGTCGGGTCCGGCATGCGCAGGTGCGGGAAGTAGAAAACGGGAACGTCGCGCACCAGAACGCTCGCGTGATCAAAGTAAAGTTGCTTTTCAACTTGATCGTGTACCACCCGGCGCGCGCGAATTTGCCACAGAGGCGGCTCGCCATTTTCACATACATGACAGGAGCTTACAGTTGTTTTATCCAGGACGCTGTAGCGCCCCTCAACCCGTGTCATGCGGGTGGCAGCCAGTTGAACCTGATCCGCCAGCACAAGGCGGGCGCTGTGAATCAGGCCATTGCGCAGATCAGCGTCCAATTCTGCGGCGTCAGCAACAACTGTGGCTTGATCGCCTTGACTGATATGGATCGGGCCTTTGAGGGAAATCTCGCCGGTGTCGTTGTTGTAGACAATCTCTGTCGCCGTCAGACGCACGTCACCAGACAAAGCCTCCACGTTGCCGCGGGCGATCAACAGACCATCTGGCGTCAGGTTCACTGAATCTGCGACCAGAACCACATTCTGAGGTTCAGATTGTGGTGTTTGTGTAGGGCCGGTCTGGGAGGAGGGGGATTGCGCCTGTCCCTCTGTGGATAGGCCCAAAATGAGAGCGGTTGCTGTCAGAACAGGACATAAGAAGCGCGGAGAGATCGTCATCCGTCCTCCATATGCAACAACAGTCCGAGAGCCAACAGAACACTTGCTGTTGGTGGCGCCCATGCCGCCAGTAATACAGGGATTTGACCATTTTCGCCAAGGATTTGGGCGAAGTTTCTGATGAAATGCAGGCTGAATCCAATCAGCACAGAGGTCAGCACCGCAATTCCGGTATTACCAAATCGCGTGTGGCGCATTGTGAAGGCGGAGGCTACCAGAACCATGGCCATTAGGAACAGCGGTTGGGCCAATTCCATTTGCAGCCAAACTTGGTGGCGGCGCGCAGAAAACCCTGCGTCGTTGAGCTCTGCGATAAACGCTGGAAGTTTCCAAATGGAAATGGAAGACGGCGTGCCAAACCGCTCACGGATGCGGTCCGGAGTGAGGCTGCTTGGAAAGGTCAGGGTCTCGGTGCGCGTCGGCTCGGCGCCTTCATTGAGGCCCACATTCAACGGCCATGTGCGCACGTTGGAGAGCTCCCAACCGCCGTCGACCAGACGGGCTGTGTCGGCCTCCATCCGTTCTTGAGGGCCACCTTCAAGGGCGTAGGTGATAATTGTGATTTCCTCAAAAACTGAGGCATCGGTATTGGCGCTGCCTGCGTGGATCACCGCGTGTCCGGCAGCGCCGCCTTGTCGCAGCCAGATCCCTTCGTCAGACAAAGACAGCGCGCTGCGCCCACCAGATCGCAGCATGTCGCTTTGGGTTTCATACTGAACAGAGGTCGCTGCGACAATTGGGTTGAGCGTGCTGACTGCCAACAAACCAATAAACAAAGACACCAAAGTTGGTGATAAAACCGACACAATTCCAGACCGCCCCGCGGCGCGAACAACCACCAGTTCAGAGCTGCGCGCCAGGTTGATGAACAGCGCAATGGTGGCCAGAATGATGATCAAAGGCATCAACTGGTACAGGCTCTCGGGTGTTCTGAGCAAAGTCAGGCCCAGAACTTTGTCAAACCCAACGGTGTCCACGTCAAAGCGGCGCAATTGTTCCATCATGTCGATCAGAACGGTCAAAACAAAGAACACGGTTGCGATGCCAAGAAAGATCCAAGTGAATTTCCGCGCGAAATAGAAATGTACAGTCATGTTGCAGCCTTCCGACGCCACCGGATCGGGTTGGCGGAGAGGTGGAGTAAACTGCCCGCGATCACAAAACCAAGCGCGCTCGGAAAATACATCAGCGGCCAAAGATCAGGGTTGGAGCGCACGGGATCAGCAATGGCGTTTTTGAGGGCTTCCAAAATGACCAGAATGACAAAAGCCGCAATGATCTGTCGCCAGACGCCAAAACGACTGAACCCGCCAGCCAACAACATGGCAAAGCCAATAAGAGCAAAACTGATTGTTGAAAGTGGCATGGCAAACCGGTCATGCAAATCTTCGGTGATACCACCAATACTATCACCGGTTTGCTCGGAAATAGCGTCCATATTTCCGATGAGTTCCCATGACGGAAAGTGCTTTGCAGAGACACGTGGTGCAGCTTCTGGATCAATTAGCGCGCTGATATCGTAAGAAAAATCCGCAAAGTTGGTCGTCATAAGCGTGTCGGTGTCGTGGCGATGAAGTTGTGCCAAACCGTCCACCATGACAAGTTTTGGGCCGGTGTCATCCTGGACCAGATAGGCGTCAGACGCGGTGTAGGAGGTAGAGCGGCCTTTGGTGCGGTGATCGGCTAAAAAGACGTCCCGCAACACACCATCGGGTGTGATTTCGCGGATGTAGAAGGTCACACCATCTGCCGGATGTAAGAACGTCCCATCAGTCAACAGGCGCGCAGTGACGTTTTCGGTGATCTCTTTTTGCCTCATGGTCAGTTCGGCGTTGCTTGCCGGAACCAAGAAATGCGTGAGCGCAGATAACATTAGCGCACAGATGACACCAAAGATTGCGACCGGTCGGGCGAGGCGCCAAGGGCTAAAACCGGTGGCTTGCATCACCGTCAATTCGCTTTCGCTACTCAGTCGATTGGTGACATAGACCGTGCCGGCGAACACAGCGATGGGCAGCACCAAACGGATCACGTTGGGCAGTGTTAACACCGACAATTCCAGAAAGACGGAGACATTTTGGCCGCTGGCAATCAGCTGATCAAACAGCGAGACCGCGCGATTGACCCAGTAGACGGATACAAGGATCAGCGCAAAAAATCCGAACAGAGTCAGGAACTGCGACAGGATATATCTGTCGAATCTGCTCACCTGCTTAGAATCCCCCAAACCTTATTATGGGCCGCACTTTAGGGGAATTGATCATGTGGTGAAACTGCTATCTGGCGAAGGCCTCTGGTCAAGCGAGAAGGCGCGGGTTAGGTATTTCAAAATGAAAATTTCGGAGGTTTGTGATGCGCCCTGTGACGATTTCTTTTGAAGAAACTTTGTTGGATGAAATTGGCACAGTTGAGGGGCGCATTGCGGTCTTTGTTCCTGCGGAAGGCAATTTGGATCAAGGCGCACGACGGCTTAACCGGTTAACCCGTGGAGCGGTGGAACGGCTGCGCGACAGCAAAGCCGAAGACGCCAGCCTTGGAACCGTGTTCAGCTTGTCCTTTCCAGCGGGTGTGGCTGCAGAAGCGGTGGATGTGGTGATCTTGCCGCGTCGATGCTCTGTTGAAGAGGCGCGCAAAGCGGGCGCTGGCCTTGCCAAAGTGCGCGGCAATGCAGCGTTGACGGTGTTGGCAGGGACCAATCCAAAAGCGGCGCATATCGCCTATGGCATTGCGATGCGGGACTACGGTTTTGATGATCACAAAACCGCCGACGCTAAAGAGGATACGCGGGCTGTCACCATAATGGTGAGTAAGCCAGACGAGATGAAAGAAGCCGCCATGCCCCTGTTGGCCGTGGCTGAAGGGACGTTTTTCACCCGTGACTTGGTGAATGAGCCTGCCAATGTTTTGACCACTACAGAATTTGCCAACCGTTTGGTTGCGCTCAAAGATATTGGTCTTGAAGTTGAGGTTCTTGAAGAAGACAAGCTCAATGAGCTGGGCATGGGCGCGCTGTTGTCCGTTGGTGAAGGCTCTGATAGCCCATCCAAAGTGGCCGTGATGCACTGGAACGGCGGTGAAAAAGGCGCAGCGCCTTTGGCGCTGGTGGGCAAAGGTGTGGTGTTTGACACCGGCGGCATCTCACTCAAACCAGCCGCAGGCATGGAAGACATGACCATGGATATGGGGGGTGCTGGCGTTGTGGCGGGTGCAATGAAAGCGCTGGCGTTGCGCAAAGCCAAAGCCAACGTTGTTGGGCTTGTTGGTCTAGTGGAAAACATGCCGTCCGGCAGCGCTACACGCCCCGGAGATGTGGTGACCTCGATGAAGGGCGACACCATTGAAGTCATCAATACGGATGCTGAAGGGCGGTTGGTGCTGTGTGATGTGATGCACTACGCCCAAGAGCGGTTTAAGCCCGTTGGTATGATTGATCTGGCAACATTGACCGGGGCCGTGATTATTGGTCTTGGCCATGAGAATGCGGGTGTGTTTTCCAATGATGACGCGATGTGCAATGGCTTTTTGAAGGCGGCAAACGCGGAAGGCGAGGGCGCGTGGCGTATGCCTTTGGGCAAGGGCTATGCCAAACAACTTAAATCTCGCATTGCAGATGTTAAAAATGTCGGTGGCCGTCCAGCGGGTTCGATCACGGCAGCAGAATTTTTGCAGCGCTTTGTGCAAGACGGGACACCTTGGATTCACCTAGATATTGCTGGGGTGGCCAGTGTGAAATCCGAAACAGCGCTGGCACCAGCGGGGGCCACCGGTTGGGGTGTGAGCGCACTGAGCCGGTTGGTTGCTGACAGGTTTGAGGGCTAAATTTTGGGCGCTGCCTACTTCTATCACCTGACCCAGACCTCAATGGAGGTCACTCTGCCGCGCCTTTTGGAGAAGGCGCGCGGGGCAGGGTGGAAGATTGCTGTGCGCGGTCAGGAACAAGGCCGCATGGAGTGGCTTGATCAAAAACTATGGTTGCTGGGAGACGACAGTTTCCTGGCCCATGGTTTGGCCGGCGGTCCCCATGATTCCTTACAGCCAGTGCTGCTGACCACGTCCAATGCTCTGCCCAATGCGGCGGCATGTGTGATGTGCGTAGATGGGGCCCACGTGAGTGCCGATGAGGTCAATGCCGTGGAGCGGGTGTGTATTCTTTTTGATGGGCATGATCCAGAGGCTGTGCAACACGCGCGGAGTCAGTGGAAGTCGCTGACCGATGCCGGGTGTGCCGCGCAATACTGGTCTGAAGAGACCGGAAACTGGCAGAAAAAGGCCGATTCTGAGGGCAGTTAACGGGTGATGTTAACGTGTCAGGATCAGCTTGTTGCTAGAAATCGTGATTTGATCGTAGAGCTGCAAATAACTCATCCCAAGAAGTGATTGACGCATTTCACCTTCGTTCACACTGGCCCGCACATCTTTGTCAACATAGCCACCGAGCTCAACCTCTTGAAGCCAAACAGGGGCGATGCGCACTTCGCCATTGGCGGTCATGGCACGACCGAAGTAGGGCAGGTTGTCAGGGTCCAAACCAGCACGACTGGCATCCGCTTGTGTCAGAACGACGTCACTTGCCCCCGTATCAACCACAAACAATACGTCTGCGCCATTCACAGTCAGGGTGGCGTAATAGTGGCCGTCGTTGCTGCGGGGAATCTCAACGCGGCCCTCGTCTGCCAGCACAACCTGAGTAGGTTTCACTGTGCTGCGGATATCCTCCCACATACCGACCACGGCAATGGCGCCCAAAAAGATCAGCGCCCAAATGGCACCGTAGCGCAGGGTTTGGCCCAGATTGATGCGGCCTGAGCCTATGGTCCAGATCAGCACCATGACCAAAAGCAGGAGGAGGTAGGCGAGGTTGCCAAAAGAGATTTGTTCCATGTGCTTAGCCCGCAAATCCAAAATCTTTGAGACCATCCAAAATGAATTGTACCGAAAGCGCGGCCAGTAACATGCCAAGGAGGCGTGTGATAACGGTAATTCCTGTGCGGCCCAACAATCGCTCAAAAAAGCCGGAGGTCAGGAACAGGCAGAACACAATCGCAAGCACCAATGCCGCGACGCCCAATACCGCCAATGTGGCTTGCACACCGGAATCCTGACCAGCCAGGAGGATCACCGAGGTGATGGCACCGGGACCTGCCAACAAAGGGATGGAAAGTGGGAAGATCGAGGGATCAGGATAGTCCTCTTCGGCCTCTTCCGCTTGATCCTCGCGGCGTTTGGTGCGGCGCTCAAACAACATGTCGAACGCTGTTACAAAAAGCAGGATGCCGCCTGCAATCCGGAAGGCAGGCATGGAAATGCCAATTCCACCCAACACCGCTTCACCGAGGAAACCAAAGATCGATAAGATAACAAAAGAAGTCACGCAGGCACGGATCGCTATCTTGCGCCGTTCGTTGGCCGGCACGCCCTGAGTGAGCGAGATGAAGATCGGGAACAACCCAATGGGATCAATGATCACAAAAAGCGTCACAAAAGCGGTGATGAAGGCAGCGCTGTCCATGGTGCGTTGAGGGCTCCTGTCAGTGTTGGATCAAACGCTACGCTTAGCCTTCGGCTTTTTCCAGCTTTTCCAACGCCTTCATCCAAAGTTCCTCGGCGCGGTCCTGCGCATCCCGCACTTCGGCATACTTTTTCTGCCAGACGGCCATTTCCCCAAGCTTTTCGTCTTCGTAGAGGGTTGGGTCTGCGAGTTTTTTGGCCAGTTTCTCGGCCATCTCATTGATCTTAACAACCCGCTGCTCGGATTTCTTCACCTCGGAACGCAGGGCTTGAATGTCGTCGCGGCTGGCCTTTTTGGCGGCAGGCTTTGGCTTGGACTTCGATTTGGATCCGGCAGGCTTGTCCGAGGTAAGCAAAAGTTTGCGGTAGGCCTGCAGATCTTCTTCATATGGTTTTACTGTGCCGTCTTTCACCAGCCAAAGACGGTCTGCAACCAGCGTCAACAGATGCATGTCGTGGCTGACCAAGATGACCGCGCCGGTGTAAGCGGTGAGCGCCTCAACCAAAGCCTCGCGGCTTTCAATGTCCAGGTGGTTGGTTGGTTCGTCGAGGATCAACAAGTGTGGGGCATCCAACGTGGCCAACAGCAACGACAAACGCGCCTTTTGCCCACCCGACAGGCGGCCAACTTCGGTTTCAGCTTGGGCGGCACCAAGGCCAAAGCCTGCGAGACGGGCTCGCAGACGGGCTTGCCCCTCAGCGGGGCGTTCGCGCATTAAGTGCTGAATTGGGGTTTCATCGACGTAGAGCTCGTCAACTTGGTGTTGTGCAAAGAAACCGATGCGCAGCTTGTTGGACGTAGTGAACTTGCCACCCATTGGCTCTAGGCGGCTGGACAGCAATTTGGCCAATGTGGATTTACCCTGACCGTTTTTGCCCAAAAGCGCGATGCGATCGTCCTGATCAATGCGCAAGTTCAGGTTTTTGAGCACGACGGTGTCGTCATAGCCAGTAGAACCGCCCTCGATGGCAATGATTGGTGGCGAAAGCTCTTCCGGTTTGGGGAAAGTGAACACCACGCGCGCCGCATCTTCGGGCGCCGTGATCGGGGTCATCTTCTCCAGCATCTTTACGCGGCTTTGCGCCTGTTTTGCTTTGGAGGCTTTGGCTTTGAAACGATCCACAAAGGCTTGCAGGTGCTCGCGGTGGGCCTGTTGTTTCTTGGCTGCTGCAGCCTGAACAGCGCGCTGTTCTGCGCGTTGCTTGGCGAACTGGTCATATGTACCGGTGTAATACGCCAGCTTGCGCTCATCCAAATGCAGGATCGCCCCCACTGAGCGGTTCAAAAGCTCGCGGTCGTGGGAAATGATGAGCACCGTGTGCGGGTATTTGACCAGATAATTCTCAAGCCACAAAGCCCCTTCGAGATCGAGGTAGTTGGTCGGTTCGTCAAGAAGCAGGTAGTCGGGTTGTGAAAACAACACGGCTGCCAAAGCCACACGCATGCGCCAACCACCGGAGTAAGCGGAGCAGGGTTGTAGTTGGTCTTCGTGGTCAAAGCCCAAGCCTTTGAGGATCGAGGCGGCGCGCGCTTCGGCACTCCAAGCGTCGATGTCTGTCAGCCGGGTTTGAATTTCAGCAATACGATTGGAATCCGTGGCGGTCTCCGATTCCGCCAGCAAGGAGGCGCGCTCTGTGTCGGCGGCCAGGACTGTGTTGATCAGCGAGACCTCGTTGGAGGGCACCTCCTGCGCGACGCCGCCGATCCGGGCGCGGTTGGGCAGGGTGATGCTGCCCCCTTCAAGCGACAATTCTCCGCGGATCAGGCGGAATAGGGTGGTTTTACCTGCCCCATTGCGGCCAATCAGACCCACTTTGTGGCCGGTGGGAATGGTGGCGGAGGCCTCTTCAAACAGAGGGCGGCCTTCAACGGAATAGGAGATGTCTGAAATCTTAAGCATGAGGCGGGTTTGGCGCACTATTGCGGCGGCGTCAATCACCGCTTTTCAAGTGCGTCAACGCGTGGTATCGCAGCGCCAATTCGAATATCGGCTGGACGTGGTGTCTGGCCCTCACTTTATGGAGATACAGACATGGCTCTGGAACGCACCTTCTCGATCATCAAACCTGACGCCACTCGCCGCAACCTGACTGGCGCGATCAACGCCAAGTTTGAAGAAGCTGGCCTGCGCGTTGTTGCACAGAAGCGTATTCACCTGACCAAAGCGCAAGCTGGCGTGTTCTACGCTGTGCACGCTGAGCGTCCGTTCTACGACGAACTGTGCGAATTCATGGCGTCTGAGCCAATTGTTGCTCAGGTTCTGGAAGGTGAAGGCGCCATCGCGAAAAACCGCGAAGTTATGGGCGCAACCAACCCAGCAGACGCAGCCGCCGGCACCATCCGCGCCGAGTTTGCAGAATCTGTTGGCGAAAACTCCGTACACGGTTCCGACGCTCCGGAAACTGCAGCGGTAGAAATCGCATACTTCTTCTCCGGTCTGGAGCTGGTGGGTTAAGCCCAACCGCTTTACGGAAGATGAGATTGAGACGCGGGAGGGCAACCTCTCGCGTTTTTTTGCGTGGGGGTCAGGCTTCGCGCTTCTCGATTACACCAATCATATTGAGTACGGCCTCAAGATCGGAACGACCTTTGTCGTGCGAACTAGATTTGAGCGCGTCAAACCGTTTGCGCAGGGCATCTTTTTCTTTGCCTTTGCAATCGTTCCACGGACGGCCTTGCAGCCCCATCACCAAAACGTAGTAGCCAATGAAATGCGGTTTGGTACCGGTTTTGAGCAGGCGGGAATAAGTCTCATCGGCGCCCAACGTGCGGACTTCTTCCGCAGAGTGGATACCGGCGCGCCCACAAGCCTCTTCATAGGCGGGGCCCAGATTGCGAATGCTGGAAATTGGCTCTGACATGGCGGCACATTAGACCGCACAGCCCGGCAGGGGCAAGCAGTGCCCTCAGCATTTTGTTGAGATCTATGATCTGCTTAGATCATTGCCCAATCGCTGAAGATTGGTGTGTTGCTTGGGGCCGGTTTGGATTGTTTTTCCGGCTGGCGTGGCTGGTCGCTTTTGGTTTGTGACATGGTCTGGCTCCTTTGCTTCATGCCAGCACAGCTCCCTTTCCAAAGTGTGGAGACGGCCAGCGGCTATAGGATTGATTTTAGCGATCATGGTGCGGAGGTGATGCCGGAAATGGGGCGATTTTGTGCGGATCAGTTAAGACTTGAGGCAAAGGCAGTTGGCCTTTTCGGGGGCCGTTAGACGGCACGTTTGTTGAGGCTGTGCCGAAAAAACTTCCAAAAATCAGTTGATTGATCCAGAGGACCTGCGACAGTTAGAGTGCAAGAGAAGGCCATCGATATTTTGCTTGAGAGATGATTTCTGCAACTTTTTGGTGACGGAAGTATTGTCAAATAAGGTGGCGTTTTGCGCTTGGGTTTAGTGCGTAGATTTTGAGAATGATTTTGTAGATCGTGGCCAGTAAGATCGCATAGGGGTCGCCGAGCCGCGAAAATACACGGTAAAGTAAAGGTTGTGAGCATGGACGGAAGTGACAAACAACCAATTGGTCGTGGCATGACATTCGTAACCCAAGTGGTTCTGTGTTTGTTTTTTGGCATTGCCGGATTGATTTATGGTGCCTCCGTGCTGGTGCCATTGTCTTTGGCGGTATTGTTGTTTGTGCTGATTTCAGCAATCATCGACCGCTTCAAAGGGACAAAACTGTTTGGCCGGAACACGCCAGATTGGATCGCGCATGTATTGGCGTTTGGTTTGGTTGTCGTTGGTGTTGCCATCATCTTGTCGATTCTAACCAGTCAAGCGGGCGCTGTGAGTGAAGCCTTTCCGCGATATGAGGCCCGGTTTGCCCATATTATCAGCCAGTTTGCATCCTTGATTGGTGATGAAGCCTTTACTGCTGCTAAGGCTGGCGTGGCTGAGATGAACCTGTCCAATCTTGCCTCTGGTGCTTTGTCCTCGGCAAGCGGCTTCCTGAGCGCGTTGTTTTTGGTGATCCTGTATGTCGCTTTTTTGATGAGTGAGCGTAGGTCAATGAGACAGAAACTGGCCCTAGCCATTCCCGATCACCAAGCGCACGACAAGGTGCTCAAGATTGCGAACAGCATGTCCACCAGCCTGCAGCGGTACGTCAGTATCAAGACTTTTGTCAGCATTCTCACTTCTGTCGGATGTTATGCCTTTATGAAACCGGTTGGGTTGGACTTTGCGGAAACCTGGGCGGTTTTGGCGTTTATGCTAAACTTCATTCCCACCATTGGGTCCATTCTGGGGGTTGTGTTGCCAACCATCGTTGCGCTGGTTCAGTTTGAGACAGCTCTGCCGATATTTGTGGTGGTATTGGGCTGCGGTGCTGTGCAGTTCACAATTGGCAATGTCCTGGAGCCGAAGATAACGGGGCGGTCGTTGAATCTGTCTCCGTTTTTGGTGATCTTGTCATTGACGTTCTGGACGGCGGTCTGGGGCATTCCTGGCGCTTTGATGAGCGTGCCCTTGACGGTCTGCATCATGATTGTGCTGTGCCACATTCCAGCAACACGACCGTTGGCGGTTCTGATGTCTGGTGATGGGTATGTTGGTGGCGATAACGCACAAACGCAGGAAGAGGCAGAGAAGGTGTTGGGAATGCTTCAAAAGGATGGTTCCGAGTTTATTCAGGAGGAGGCAAACTGATGGCTACCAAAGCAGAATTGGAAGCGGAGCTTGTTCTGCTTCGCGCAGAATTGGCAAAACGTGATGCTGCGGTTGCCCCTGATCGGCCTGAGGATGTGGGCGCGACAGATGCCTCTTCCCCTCTATCTCAAACCGATGAAACTTCGGAGGTGGCGCTGGACACTGACATCAAGGAGATCCTCGCGGATCTCGAGGACATTCCGCAAAAACAGCCGCTGATGTTTGCACTTGGCGCTTTTGCGGTCGGCTATCTTATTGGGCGCATAAAATAGGAACACTGTGATGAGCAATCGAATTTCGAGAAATATCTCAATTGTATTGCGGTCAGAGCGGTTGATCGCGCAACGGCATCTGGCCGTGCTGCGGCGTCAGACCGGCTTGATGGCAATGGCGCTGGTTGTGGCCGGAATCGGATTGGTGATGATCAATGTCGCCGCGTTCTTTGCCCTAGAAGAAGGGATGACCGCTGCCTCTTCGGCACTGATTGTTGGCGTTGTGAATTTTGTGCTGGCGGGCTTGTTTGTGATGTTGGCCAGCTCCAAATCAGGTCTTGAAGAAGACATTCATGCCGTGAGCAAAGTGCGCGATATGGCAATTGAAGATTTGGAGGCCGAAGTGCGTCAAGCTGCGGATGAGGCGAAGTCTGCGGTCGATGCCGTGAAGGCGATGGCGGCCAATCCAATAGGTGGCATAGCGCCAAGTGTGGCCGCAAGCATTGCCAAAGCCATCGTGAAAGCCATGAAAACCTGATCGAGGGACTGGCTAGACCTTAGCCTCGGGAGGTCTTGAGAGACAATCGCTATGCCTCTTCGGAAAAAGGGCCGGGAGACGGCAATCATTTCCTGTCACTGACATCGAATCAGAAGATTGAGTTCTGACAATCTTCACCCAAGTAGCATCACGCGAAATTGGCCGTTGTCAGGAATGCTCAAACCAATGATGTCAGAGTGCGACGATTTTTATGTGGTTGCCCTTAGCAGCGAGCGCGACTTTGCCTTCGCACAGCCGCAGCGCATCTTCGCCAAACACTTCGTGACGCCATCCGTGCAACGCCTGAACATCCCGGCCACCTGAGGCAAGTGTGTCCAAATCTGCAGAGGAGGCGATCAGTTTGGGAGCCACGCTTGAGCTTTCGGTCTTTGCCTTCAGCAACACACGCAGGAGATCCGCCAGCGCGGGATTGACCTGTTGCTTGTCATCGCGTTTTGGCAGGCTTGGCATATCCCCCTGAGGACAGTTTTTGCCCGCTTCGATGGCTGCCAAAATTCCGTCGGCAATATCCCCTCTGCGGGCCTCACGCAAAAGCAGACGAGAGCGGCTCAAGTCATTCATGTTGCCGGGCTTGGTGGATGCAAGTTCTACCAGTGCATCATCTTTGAAGACGCGGTTGCGCGGAATGTTGCGGCTTTGGGCGTGGATCTCACGGAACCTAGCCAGTTCACGCACAATCGCGAGGAATTTAGGCGAGGTGGTGCGGGTCTTCACACGTTTCCACGCGTTTTCCGGATCAACGATGTAGGTTTCCGGGCGGGTCAGAAGTTGCAACTCTTCTTCGACCCAATGGGCGCGGTTGGTTTCCGCCAGTTTGGCTGCGAGAAACTCATAGATCTTGCGCAGATGTGTCACGTCACCAATCGCATAGGTCTTCTGAGCATCGGTCAGCGGACGGCGAGACCAATCAGTGAAGCGGGAACTTTTATCAAGACTTTGTTTGGCAATCTTGCGCACCAAAGTCTCATAGCCTGCCTGTTCGCCAAAGCCACAGACCATGGCAGCAACTTGCGTGTCAAACAATGGGTCCGGGAACACCCCCGCTTCGACAAAGAAAATCTCCAGATCCTGACGCGCGGCGTGAAACACTTTCACAACATTGGTGTCACGGAACAGCTCATACATCGGTTCCAGCGACAAGCCTTCTACCAATGGATCCACGAGAACCGCATTATCGTTGCCATCACCCGGCATAGCCATCTGCACCAAACAGAGTTTGGAGTAATAGGTACGCTCGCGCAGGAATTCCGTGTCGATCGTCACATAAGGCTCTTTGCGCGCCATTTCACAAAATTGCGCGAGCTCTTCGGTCGTTGTGAGGGTTTTCATATGCAGCGTGTCTTCTTGGTGTGTTCTATAAGGCTGTGGATAACAGCACTACGCACAAACGTAGAGGAAAGCAATTGATCCACCCTTAAAGAGTGATGGGTGTTGTATTTCCCGCCGCAAAGTGGCGCAGTACTGCTGGGTAGAGCTTGTGTTCCTGGACCAGAACCCGGGCCGCCAAAGTGTCTGGTATGTCACCGTCCTCAATGGAAATGCGTGCCTGGCCAAGAATTGGGCCATCGTCCAAAGCAGGCGTCACGAGATGTACAGTGCAGCCGTGCTCTTTGTCACCGGCTTCAAGTGCGCGGGCATGGGTGTGCAGGCCCTTGTATTTGGGCAGCAAGGATGGGTGGATGTTGAGCATCCGGCCTTCCCATGGCGCCACAAAACTTTCGGTCAACACCCGCATGAAACCTGCAAGACAGAGGATGTCAGGCTGAACTTTATCCAATTCTGTTTGAAGCGCGGCCTCAAACGCGGGGCGATCACCTTTGTAAGGTCTGTGGTCCACGGAAACGGCTTTAACACCCATAGCTTCAGCTTTCGCCAATCCGCCAGCGTCGGCGCTATTGGCCAGCACCAATACGGGCTCTGCCGCATGACCCGGCTTGGCCATGTCTTCGAGGAGGCGGACCATGTTGGAGCCGCCACCTGAAATAAAGATCGCGACGCGTTTTTTCACAGGAGAGAGCCTGTGTAGGAGACACCCTCACCAGAAACGACGGTACCCAGCTGGTAAACCGTCTCGCCTTGCTCTTGCAGTAGCGTGGTCAGAGTCTCTGCTTGTTCAGCTTCAACAGACAGGATCATGCCGACGCCACAGTTGAAGGTTTTGAGTAGTTCAGCCTCTGCCATATCACCGGTTTTGGCCAACCATTGGAAGACAGGGGGCAGGTCCCATGCGTTCAGGTCGATGTTGCCTGCCAGACCTTCTGGCAGCACACGTGGCAGGTTTTCCGTCAAGCCTCCGCCGGTGATGTGGGCCAGCGCATGCACACCGTCAGCGCGCACTGCCGCGAGACATTGTTTCACATATAGGCGGGTTGGGGCCAGAAGCGCTGCGCCAAGTGTTTGGCTGTCGTCCCAAGGGCAGGTGTCGTCCCACTTGAGACCCGAGACCTCAACCAGCTTGCGCACAAGGCTGTAGCCGTTGGAGTGCACTCCGTTGGAGGCGAGACCCAAAAGCACATCACCTTCTTTCACGCCGACGGGCAAGTCTGCACCGCGTTCCATTGCGCCAACAGAGAAGCCAGCAAGGTCAAAGTCGCCGGCTTCATACATGCCGGGCATTTCAGCGGTTTCACCGCCGATCAGCGCGCAGCCGGACTGAACACAGCCCTCCGCGATGCCTTCGATGATGCGAGCAGCGGTCTCTGTTTCCAATTTTCCGGTGGCAAAGTAGTCGAGGAAGAACAGGGGTTCTGCGCCTTGGCAGACAAGGTCGTTCACGCACATGGCGACAAGGTCGATGCCGACGCCGTCGACGTTGCCAGTATCAATTGCAATGCGCAGCTTGGTGCCCACGCCGTCGGTCGCGCCGACGAGGATTGGATCGGTGTAGCCCGCATCTTTGAGATCAAACAGTGCGCCAAAGCCACCCAAACCTGCCATCACGCCGGAGCGTTTTGTGCGTTTGGCGGCGGGTTTGATGCGCTCCACCAGGGCGTTGCCCGCGTCAATGTCCACACCTGCATCCGCGTAGGTGATGCCGTTTTTGCCGTCGCTCATGGGGTATGTCCTTACAATCCGATGCTTGGCGTGGTCCTTACTGCATCACTAGCCCAAAGGGAACCGGGGAATGCACCGCCTGCGTCAACAGGCGGTGCATCTGCGGTTTTAGGCGCCGTATTGCCACGGGGCAGGCTGATAAGCGTAGCCGTCACCCGCTTTACGCACCTTACCGAGACCCGGGAAGTCGAGGTGTGACCCGGTGACCAGCAGATTGTCGGCCACAGCGCGGTCAAACATGCCAAGGCGGGTTTTGACGGTGAGTTTGGCGTCGGTGTCAAACGCAATGGTGAGGTTTGGGTTGTCGAATTGCAACGCGGTCATGTGCACAAGGTCACCCCAGAACAAGAGCTGCTCGCTACCGGATTGAAGCAGGTAGCCCGCGTGACCGGGCGTGTGACCGGGCAGGGGCAGGCTGGTCAGACCGGACAAAACCTCGTGCTCTCCGGAATGCAGCATCATGCGATCAGCATAAGGTGCGACGGTATTGCGCGCGATTTGGAAAAAGCCACGCGCGCTTTCTGGAACGCCCGCCATGATTGCATCGTCATGCCAGAAATCAAATTCGGTTTGGCCGACGGAAATCTGCGCGTTTGCAAACACCGCTTGGCCGTTGGCGTCAATTAGTCCGCCAGAATGATCAGGGTGAATGTGGGTCAGTGCAACCATATCGATTGTCTCGGGGGAGACGTTGATGGCTGCTAGTGCGTTGTTCAAATCCCCCAGAGTGTCGCCCAAAAACGAAGACGTGCCCGCATCGATCAAAATGCGCTGACCATTGAGTTCCACAAGGAAGGCGTTCACAGGGATGCGCACACCACCGGGATGCAGTTTTTGCTGAGCGTTGTCTAAGACGGCCGAGACCGTGGCTTCTTCAAATCCCGTGATCATCTGCGGTGCCGCGTCAAGGTAGCCATCCAGAAGCGCGGTTACTGTCGCGTCACCTACCGTAAACCGGTAAGTACCCTGAAACGGTTTGGTCGTGGGGGATGATGCCAAAACAGGCACCGGAACGGCGGCCAAAGCAGGGGTGGCAGCAGCAGCAAAAAGGAAGTTTCTGCGGTTTATCGACATAAGGGTCTCCAATATCCCTGAAGCAAATTGTGACCAGCAAGCGCTGGTGCGAAGGAGATAAGCTTGATATTTGGCGGCTTGTACCAATGTGATGGTGATACGGGGTATAAGGATAACGAATAGGCATGGATCGATTTGGATTACTGGAGACCTTTGTCAGCGCGCTGAATGAGGGGAGCTTGTCCGCTGCAGGGCACCAGCGCGGCATTTCACAATCTGCCGCAAGTCAGCAGATCAAACAGCTTGAGTCCAATATAGGACAGCAACTTTTGCACCGTTCACCTCAAGGTGTGTCCGCGACCCGCGCCGGCGTTCTGGTGCATGAGCACGCCCAAAAACTTTTGGAGCGATATGAATTGATGTTGGCGGAGCTTGAGGCGCTCGACACAGATGTGGCTGGTACAATACGTATCAATGCCGGAAACTTCCTTGGGCGCGTTGTGTTTGGCCCTGTGTTGATTGAACTGGGCAAAGCCCATCCAGAGCTCAATATAGTGTTACGGCTTGAGGATCGGTTGGTGGACGTGGTTCGTGAGGGTTTTGATCTTGTCATTCGTGCAGGAAGTTTGGGAGAGACCGCCGGTTATGGTCGGAAAATCGCGTCCTTAGAGACGGTGTTTTTTGCCACTCCTGACTACCTGGATGCGCATGGTCGGCCAGAGCAACCAGAAGACTTAAAGCGGCTGAAGTTTATACAACACCATGAAGACAAGTCTTTTGGACATTTCGATGTGCAAAAAGACGGTCTGTCGTATCAGGCTCCCATCCGTGTTGGATTTACGGCAGATGATCCCGGTATCATCGTCAATGCCGTATGCAGGGGCATGGGATATACCCGCGCGGCGCGGATGTTGATTCAGAAAGAGCTGGATGAGGGCATCTATGAAGTAGTGCTACCTGCCTACACAGCCCCTAGCAAAGATGTATTTGCAATCTCGCCAACCAAAACCATTGCGGGTTCGCGGGTTGAACTTGTGATCAACGCATTTGTCGACAAACTTGTTGAACTGCGGCGTCAGGCAACACTCAAGGTGGTGAATGACAAACTGACCGCTTGACGCCCCGCGCGGCATTTCATAACCAAGCACTTGGCGGGCCTGTAGCTCAATTGGTTAGAGCAGAGCGCTCATAACGCTTTGGTTGCGGGTTCAAGTCCTGCCGGGCCTACCAAAACCGCCATAAATACCCAAAAACGCTTAATTTCTGCGGCACACGTTAGCGTGCGCGACGATCAAGGCTGTTGCTAAGCGCTTTCACGCGCACCGTGCGCACACCCGCCATTTGTTGTTCAGTCAGCACAACAGCTGTTGTCACTTCGCGGGTTTGATCCGAGCCACCAATAACAGGTTCGATTGGAGGGCGCCCCATCAGATCGAGGGTCAAAACGCCGCCTTCTGGCGCACCATTGTTTTGAAGAATCAAACGTGTGTCAGATGTGCCGTGCACCGAAGATACACCAACTGCCATAATCAGGCGGCCTTCAGTCACCTTATGCACCTCGACTGACGTTACTTTGTCGATTGGCAACCCGCGATACTCGTCCGTTTCTTGTGCAGTAAAGAATGAACGGCCGTCCTCGGTTTGCTCTGGAATTAACGCGTTTACGTTTTCTTGTGCGCCAGCCGCATCATCCTTTGCCCACCAAGTCGTGGGATTCCATCGCGACTGGCAGGCTGACAAAGCCAAAGTGGCGGTCAACAAAAGCAGAGCAGGTGTGCGCATCGATAGGCCTCATTCTTTGGCTTCATGGGTTACCCTATTCATCCCGCCTTGAAAAGCGTCAGATGCGGCCAAGTATGTCTGGGGCTGGACCTTTTGAGGAGCGCGGCTTAGGTGAGTTACGGAATTTTCACGTCACAGGAGAGATCCGGCCATGGCCACCGAAGCCTTTGAAGACATTGTCGAGGACTTTGAGTTCATCGAGGATTGGGAAGACCGGTATCGCTATGTGATTGAGCAAGGCAAAGACATGCCTATTCTCGATGAAGCTCTGCGTGTGCCAGCCACAAAAGTTGATGGCTGTGCGAGTCAGGTTTGGCTGCACCCAACCATTGAAGGCGGTGTATTGACCTTTGACGGTGCAAGTGACGCGATGATTGTAAGTGGTTTGATTGCCGTTTTGCGCAAGCTTTATAACGGACTGAGCCTTGCGGATGTGGTGGCGGTTGATGCACGGGCGGAGCTCGAGCGGCTCGGCTTGAACGAGCATTTGTCGTCGCAGCGCTCTAACGGGTTGCGGGCAATGATTGAGCGGATTCGATTGGTGGCATCCGAAGCAGCCTAAAGAGCCCTATTGGGCGTTGCCTTCAGATGGAATTTTTTAGGGGCCAAATGACGCGCGCGTGCGAAAATAGGCCAAAACATAAATCCGAATGGCTGTGGCGAGCCCCGCTTCCAGATCACGATCCGCGTCAATTTGTGCCGCTAGGGCATTGATTGGGATGTTTTTTTCCTCCGCAATGTCGCGGAATGCGCGCCAAAAATCGTCTTCCAAAGATACGCTGGTGCGGTGACCACGTAAGGTCAATGAGCGCTTTATGGGGCGGCTCATTCGCGTTCTTTTCCGTCTAGCTCTTGGCGCGCCTTGTCCGTTTGAGCGGCTTCAAGCTGTTTCTGGGCTTTGGTTCGACCAAACTTCACAGCGTTTTCCTCTGCCTGCGTTTGTTTGTCAGCGCGAACTTTGGCTTTGCGGAACTTATTGAGATTCACAACGGTCATGGTGTGAGCCTACCGGTATACTGTGATGTTGCCCAGCAAGAGTTAAGTCACAGCGTGACGCCGTCAGGTTCACAAGTAATGATCTCATCAATCACCATGGCAAACACGGGTGTCGAAGCCAGGGACAGGCCGCCCAAAAGAAGAATGAGAATCAGGTAGGCGGGGCGGATGCTCTGTTTTTTCATTGGCTGTACCTAGGGTTTCTGTCTTTGAATTTCAAACGTTTGACAGCAAAATTTCCGTCGAAAAAGAAAAAGACGGCCCAAATTTGAGGCCGCCTTTCCAGATGTGTGAGCGTGGAGGAATTAGGCTTTGGGGCCAATCATCTGTTCTGGACGCACCACGGCGTCAAACGTTTCTTCGTCCACAAAACCAAGCGCGACCGCTTCTTCTTTCAATGTGGTGCCGTTTTTATGAGCTGTCTTAGCCACTTTGGTCGCGTTGTCGTAACCAATGGTCGGTGCCAAAGCGGTGACCAGCATCAGGCTTTCTTTCATCAGCTTGTCGATACGTGGCTCGTTGGCTTTGATGCCGTTCAGCATGCGCTCGGTGAAGCTGTCAGCCACATCGCCCAACAACTGCATGGATTGCAGAAGGTTGTAAGACATCATTGGGTTGTAGACGTTCAGCTCGAAATGGCCCTGGGAGCCGGCAAAGGTCATGGCAGCATTGTTGCCCATGACGTGTGCGGCAACCTGGGTCATGGCCTCTGCCTGTGTTGGATTTACCTTGCCCGGCATGATCGAGGAGCCTGGCTCGTTTTCCGGCAAGATAAGCTCGCCTAGACCGGAGCGTGGGCCAGATCCCAAGAACCGAATGTCGTTGGCGATTTTGTACATGGCACCAGCCACCGTTGCCAGGGCGCCAGACATAAAGACCATGGCATCATGCGCTGCCAGCGCTTCAAATTTGTTCGGCGCGGTCACGAAGGGCAAGCCGGTGATGTCTGCCATATGGCCTGCTACGGCTTCACCCCAACCCGGTTGGGTGTTCAAGCCGGTACCGACGGCGGTGCCACCTTGCGCCAACTCATAAATGCCCGGCAGAGCCGCCTCAACACGGGCGATACCCTGACGAATTTGATGGGCGTAGCCACCAAATTCCTGTCCAAGAGTCAAAGGCGTGGCGTCCTGGGTGTGGGTGCGGCCAATTTTGATGATGTCCTTGAACTCTTCGGACTTCGCTTCCAAACCTTCAGCCAGTTTGGTCAATCCCGGCAACAAAACATCGCGTACGGTCATCGCGGCGCCAATGTGCATTGCGGTTGGGAAGGTGTCGTTGGAGGACTGACCCATGTTGCAGTGATCATTTGGGTGCACAGGGTCTTTGGTTCCAATCACGCCGCCAAGGATTTCGATCGCGCGGTTTGCGATCACTTCGTTGGAGTTCATGTTAGACTGAGTGCCGGAGCCGGTCTGCCAGACAACAAGCGGGAAGTTGTCGTCAAATTTTCCAGCCACCACTTCAGATGCGGCTTGAATGACAGCGTCAGCGATTGTGGCATCCATCTTGCCAGTCGCTTTGTTTTCCATGGCACAGGCTTGCTTGATCACACCAAGGGCGCGCACAATCGCCACAGGCTGTTTTTCCCAGCCAATCGGGAAGTTCATGATCGAGCGCTGGGTCTGTGCGCCCCAATACTTGTCGGAAGGGACCTCAAGCGGGCCAAAGCTATCGGTTTCAGTACGGGTATCTGCCATGACGACCTCCGGTAAAATATGTCAGGAGTGTCATACCCTAAGTGGGGCAAAGTGCAATACTGTATACCGTGGGATACCGCTAACACGGCGCGGCATATGAGCCGTTTCATGGTGCAAAAAACCGAACCGCTTCGTGACACGCAAAAAGAAATCGACAGCAAAGCTGTACTGATTCAGAACGATGCGCGTGCGCAAAACTGGATTGACAGAACTACTTCCGAAAGCTGTCTAGAGACACAACCTCTGCATCCTTGCGGGGTTCTTCTACAATTTCTTCGAGGCTGATTTCTTCCGGCAGCTCATCAAGCTCTTCCTCTTGATCTTCGTCGTCCTGGGTTTCGAACCGTAGGCCAAACTCCACTGATGGATCTACGAAGGTTTTGATTGCATTGTATGGAATATAAAGAGGTTCCGGGGCATCGCCGAAGTTCAGCGTGATCGCAAAGCCGTCATCTGTCACCGACAAATTGTCATACCAATGTTGCATGACAACGGTCATTTCACCGGGATACCGATCTGCCAACCATTCGGCAATTTCGACATCTGGGTGTTGCGTGTCAAATGTGATGAAAAAGTGATGTTCGCCCGGCAACCCATTTTGTTGCACGTCGGTCAAAACCGTCTGAATCAAGCTGCGCATCGCGCGATGCATGAGATTTCCGTAGTCGATGGTCCCGGACATGTCAGTGCTCCGATAGTCTGTTGTTTTTACAATAGACCATTGTGCGGGAAACAAAAGACGATCCAGCGCAAAAAATTGACCTAAAACAGACCAATTGTCATTGCGGCGGTGGCAGAGAGCGCCAGCACGCCAAGAAGTGGCAGGCGAAGCACCAACATGGCAAAGATTGCGGCGGCGGTTAGCGCACTTGCCGTGACGTCAATACTGCTGAGGACGGGCAGGGTACCTATCGGGCTTTGCACCGTTTTGGCAAACAGGAGATTGAGGGTGAACCATAGGCTGAGGTTGATGATCACCCCAACCACCGCGGCTGAGATCAATGTGAGCGCGGCGCTGAGTCGCGGGTTTGCGAGGATGCGCGAGACATGTGGCGCACCGGCAAAAATCCAAAGGAAACAGGGAATAAACGTGCACCAGAGCGCAAGGAAACCTGCCATGATCGCAAGGGAAGGGCCACCTTGTAGCTGTCCGGCCAACGTGGCGACAAATTGCGTGACCAAGATCAAAGGACCCGGGGTTGTTTCAGCCAACCCCAAGGCGTCCATCATCTGATCGGTGGTGAGCCACCCAAAATCTTGCACCACGGCCTGCACCATATAGGCGAGCACCGCGTACGCGCCGCCAAATGTGACCACGGCAAGCTGTGAGAAAAACAAGGCGACATCTCTTAAGAAGCCTCCCGCCGAGACTGCGACCAAGACTGGCACAAGCCAAAGGGTGCCCCAGATCAGACCGGACCTTAGTGACTGCGACCAGGGATTTTCTGTGTGTGTGTCATTTGCCGCTGAGACGGTTCGCGGGGCCGAGTTTGACAATATGAATCCAAGTGTCGCCGCAAGCGCTATTACAGCTGGAAAGGGCATTGCCTCGGTGTAAAGTACCGCAAAACTCACAACGGCCACTATCAGATTAAGACTTTTTGTCAGCACCTTACGAGATAGGCCGATCAATGCTTGGACAATGATCGCCACAACCGCCGCTTTTACGCCAAGGAAAGCAGAAGCCACCAAAGGCAGAGCGCCAAAGGCTGCGTAGCCAGCGACCAAGAGAAAGATCAGAACCGCGCCTGGGAGAACAAACAAGCAGCCCGCAAGAACGCCGCCCAGCGTTCCGCGAAGTTTCCAACCACAGAATGTCGCCAGCTGCATCGCTTCTGGACCAGGTAACAACATACAAAAGGAGAGTGCGCCGAGAAAATCTTTCTCTTTGAGCCAACCAGTGCGGTCAACAAGCTCTTGGTGCATCAACCCAATTTGAGCTGCGGGTCCCCCAAAGGACATCAATCCGATGCGTCCAAAGACGCGCAGCAATTGGGTGAGATCAGGTATCTGCGACATGGCTTATGGCTAGCGCGCGACACCCTGGATGCAAGTGTTTTCTGTGACGGTTAGGCGACCTTTTGCCCAGTCAAGCACATGGCCATTGTCTGTTCCGGCAGGAAGCCCATTTTTTCAAAAAACGCAACCAAATCAAAGTTGTTATAGGCTTCCACCATGGTTGCACCTTCAAAACGCACAAAGAGTTGGCCAAAGCCCGTGATGCGTTCGCTGGTGACCGGATTGAGAATGCTCATGGTCCAAAGCGCCGCGGCCCAATCGCCGTCCACCATGACCTTTTCTACGCAGACGATTGGATCTTCGACCAAGGCCAAATACATGCTGGCCATTTCACGGAAATCGTCTGGTCCCACGTCAAAGCCAGGTAAAACGCCTTCCGCTGTGCTGTCAGGACGAAACATTTCGTCAATCGCATCCATATCGGCTTCTACCCAAACACGCCGAAACCAATCTTCGATTACTTGTTGTTTATCTACAGACATTGTGAGTGCCTTCCAGTTGTATCCCCAAAACAGACGCTACGGTCCAAAGAGTAAGTGAATGGTTAAAAAAAAAGGTCAAATCGTGGCGAAATTGGGATTTTTAACAAATAAAGCAGTTTTGTCCCTGAAGTATTAATGCCGAGTCTCAAATTAACCACTTTTTGCTGCAAAATTAACATCTTCCACAGCTCTACCGCGACTCGGTTAATTTAAGAAACTGGGGGTGGAAAGTGCAGGATTCTGTTGCCAGGTTCCTGCGGACCCCGCCTTAGGTCGCTAAACCTAAGGAGTTAGTTTCGGCGACATTTACAGCTTACGCTGCAACTGCCATTGCCGGAGCACGATTGTCATTTGCAATTGTACAAGTTTCGCCGATAACGGTGGCAGACAGCCGAAACAAAGCTAACTTCTTTAGACGTCCGTCGATCCTATTTCGTCCCCATGATCCCCAAATGAAGGATGTTTGGTGGAGACGCCGGGTACCGCCCCCGGGTCCGATCCGTTTATTGCAAGCGCGTTTATGTCCATAGTCCCCGAAGGAACACCCTATAGATAAGCCTGTTGCCGGGGAGGTGCAAGCAGCGTTAATCAAATTTTGGCGCGTCGGTAACACGTCTGCATTACGGCTGTTTCGCGGAGGTGGAGTGTGTGACGGCCCGGCAAGTGTTGCTGGACCGTGCGTTGCGTCCTCAAAAGTTAAACTGCGTTAGGCATGATCTGCGTAGGAAGCGTCCCAGAAATCGCGTTCAAGAGACACAGCACGTAAGAAGAGAGCCTCAACCTCGCGTTGGGACTCTGAACTCAAGGTTGGCCAAACAGCATCCAGCTGACCGCGCAGATACGCAACCACGCCTTCAAAGCCGTCCCCAGCGTGCAGGGTAATCCATTCGGCAAAATAGAACGGCAGGTCGTCTTTGGGAGGGTTCACCGGGGTGGCCCAGCTCAGATAGACCCATTCCGCGACAACCAACACCGCCAGCATCAATTCATACCGACCGGAGGCGGCGGCTTCGGCCATAAGGGTGTTGAACCCTTCGGTGGGCGGGGCAGGTGGCGCATTTTGCTCTGCCTCAGTCATGTCGAGCGCCTCAAAGGAGCGCAAAAAGTATGTGTTCTCAGGGCCCGTGACCAAGGCGAGAAATTGCGCCGCAGGCACCGAGTCAGCCAAAGTTGGTGCGTGGGCAATGGCGCTTGCGAGTAGGCGTACAAAATTACCGACAAACTGGTAGTCCTGGGCCAGATACCAGCGCATTTTGTTGAGGGGCAGGGTGCCGTCTGCCAACTCGGTACAAAACGGGTGCGTGGTTGCGGCAGTCCAGTCGTCACCCGCAAGGGCGCGCAGATGGTCGGTCGGGCGCATAAGAATCTCCTGTTGCGTGGCTCTTGTGGCCAGTTTGGTCGGAGAAAACGCAGATTGCGCAAGAGGTGCAAGCAGGTTTTGCTTTGCTCATCATCCAAGAGCCAATAGTGACGTTACCGGCGAGCGCGGGCCTCCATCGCCTCTTCGCCCAGTGTGAGCGTATAGGTGGTCAGCTCGGCTAGGGCGGCATCAGCGTCGGCGCCATTTTGCATCTCCAGAGCATCGGCAATGCGGGTGTGCAGGCCGATGATCACGTCGCGGTTGCGCTGAGTGAAGGTGATCATGTTCATCAATGGTTGCATGGCTTCAACTGCACCTGCCAATTGATAAGACAGCACGGGATTGCCGGCGCCATCCACCAGCGCGCGGTGGAAGGCCACGTCGCTATCACAAAAACGCTCATCTGAGAGGCCTGGTTGGGCCTGACGGTGGATTTCGGCGCGCATGGTGGCGAGATGATCCGGGGTCCGTCGGGCGGACGATAGTGGCGCACAGGCACGCTCCAATGCAAAGCGGGCCTCGCAGGCGGTTTGAAAGTCCACGGCATTCATGGAGAGCAAAAGCGTGCTGGTTGTGATGTGTTGGGCGTAGGCCTCGTCATAAGACAGGCGTCTTACAAAAGCTCCGCCGGTTGCGCCGCGCTGGGTTCGGATCAAATTCTGTGCCGCCAAACGCTTGAGCGCTTCACGCACTGTGGAGCGAGAGACCTGGAATTGGTCGGCGAGTTCGGCCTCTGAGGGCAGGCGTTCATCGACATTCATGTCACCAGAGATGATGGCATCACGGATGGCTTTGGCGATCTGGGCGGAGAGATCAGCGGGGCTTTGAGGATCTATTTTCAATTGTCTGACATTTAGTGTTTGCTGCGCGTTTAATTGTCTGACATTTTAGACAGCAAGTTGTGAGTCGTGGCAAGAGGAGGAATGTCGACGATGATCGCAGATCGCATTCGTTCTATGACAGGGTTTCATTGGTTGGCGCTGTTTGGCGGCATCCTGGCCGCTTGGGCTGTGTTGTTTTTGATGGCTATTCCGGCAGAATTGCGAGACCTAAACGCGATCTACGGCGCGGATTTCTGGACTTCTCTTTGCACAATCACTCCAGATGCAAGCGGATTTGCGCGGGTGCTTTTGATGTGGGTTGTGATGAGTGCCGCGATGATGGCACCCACGGCATTGCCCGCGTTCGCCACCTATGATGATTTGGCCCAACAGGCACCTGGGGCGAAGTTTTCCGCGCTTGTAGGCGGCTATTTGGGCGTGTGGATCGGGTTTTCCATACTGGCCGCAGCGTTACAAATGGTGTTGTTTCAAGCCGGCCTGTTGGGGGCATTGGGCGAAAGCCGCTCAGGCTTCTTTTCGGCCTTTTTGTTGGTGGTTGCAGGACTGTATCAATTCTCGCCAATGAAAGAGGCCTGCCTGTCCAAGTGCCGCATGCCAATGACGTTTTTTATGCAGCACTGGGAGGAGGGGCCGTGGAAAAACGGCCTACGTCTGGGCCTGACGTGTTTGGGCTGCTGCTGGGCGTTGATGCTTTTGGCTTTTGTGGGTGGCGTGATGAACATTGCCTTTATGGGGCTGGCCACGCTGATCATGATTTTTGAGAAACTGCCCGAAATCGGGCGTTGGGTGACAAAACCGCTGGGGCTCGTGCTGCTGTGCATTGCAGGCTTCGTGGCGGCTAACGCCCTTTGAAGACCACTTGAGGAGGAACACACCATGGCATCGGACAACATTCAAGCGCCCGCCAAAATCGACAACCGTCATCCGGAGGCGGCCAAGTCCGGGTTGGGCACCATTCCGTGGACCATCAAAGGGGAGCTGATCCTCAACTGTAACTGTACTGTGTTCTGTCCCTGCGTGGTCAGCCTCGGCCTGCATCCGCCAACCGAAGGGCATTGTCAGACCTGGGGTGGTGTGCGGATTGACGAAGGTCAGTATGGCGATGTCGACCTGTCAGGTCTCAACATTGGTTTGTTGATTGAGATCCCAGGCATGATGAGCCGCGGAAATTGGAAAGTTGCGCTGTTCATTGATGATCGCGCCAGCCCTGAGGCCTACAATGCGCTGATCGATATCTTCAGTGGCAAAGCAAAAGGCACCACAGGTCTGTTCAAGGTGCTGGTTGGGGAGATCATTGGCGTGGAGCGTCAGCCGGTGGGCTACGAAACTTCAGAGGACGGCAAAACCCGTCACATCACCGTGGGTCGCAAGATTGAAGGTGTGGTCTACCCTGTTGAAGGCAAAGACAAAGACGAAGAGATCGTGATCAAAAACACCAAATACTGGATGGGGCCGGACATCACTGTGGCCACGGCCAGCAAAGGCCGTGTGCGGGCCTTTGGTCGGGTGTGGGATTTTGATGGGCGTTCCGCTGAAATCTGTCAGATCGACTGGCACGGACCTCGGTAAGCACCATGGGCATGATCACGCCAGAGTATTGCCAGATGATGGCGCGCTACAATGCGTGGCAGAACGCGCAGATGCGGGCGGCGTGTGAGACACTGACCGAGGCGGAATTGCGGGCTGATCGTGGTGCGTTTTTTGGCTCGGTTATGGCCACGCTCAACCATATTTTGTGGGGGGATACCTTGTGGATGGGCCGATTTGACGGTGGGGATGCACCGTCTGTGCCCGCAAAGCAGCATGCCGAGATTTGCGCTACATTTGCAATTTGGGCACAGGAGCGCCTGCGTATGGATCAGCGCATTATGAGATGGTCTGACCATGTTACGCTGGAAAGCCTAGGTGGTGATTTGCGGTGGTATGCGCAGATGTTGGACAAAGACATGCACAAGCCGATGGCGCAATGTGTGGTGGGATTGTTCAATCATCAAACGCATCATCGCGGGCAGGTGCATGCCATGCTGACCGGGTTTGGTCGCAAAACCGAAGACACCGATTTGGTTTTGATGCCGGATGGGTTTGATCTGTGACGCGGAGGGCAGGGCCTTCGGCGAGGATATTTAGGGACAATGAATGCGGCGCGGCGGCGCGGCTTGGAGGGAGAGAAATGATGTTCAAAGCACTGGTGATGGACCAAAACGACGACGGTTTGGCAAGCGCGTCGATCAAAGATTTGACGCTGGATGACCTGCCAAATGCCGAGGTGACCGTGGCGGTGGAGTATTCCACGGTGAACTACAAAGACGGGCTATGCCTGTCGCCCAAAGGCGGCGGACTGGTGCGCAAATACCCGCATATCCCAGGCATTGATTTTGCCGGCACCGTCGAGGCTTCCGATGATGACCGCTACAAGCCGGGCGACAAGGTTGTGCTGACCGGGTGGCGTGTGGGCGAGGCGCATTGGGGCGGATATGGGCAAAAGGCGCGGGTCAAAGCGGATTGGCTGGTGCCATTGCCAGACGGCTTGTCCCCACAGCAGGCGATGGCGGTGGGCACCGCGGGTTTCACGTCGATGTTGTCGGTGATGGCGCTGGAAGATCACGGATTGAAGCCGGGCAACGGGCCGGTGTTGGTGACTGGTGCGGCTGGCGGTGTGGGCTCTGTGGCGGTCGCGATCCTGGCCAACCTTGGCTGTGAAGTTGCGGGTGTGACCGGGCGGCCTGAAAGCGGTGACTACCTTAAGTCCCTGGGCGCCACCCAGATTGTGGCCCGTGAAGAGCTGAATGAAACGGTGAAACGTCCACTGGAAGGTGAGACATGGGCGGGCTGTATTGATGCGGTAGGCGGCGCGATGTTGGCGCGTGTGTTGGGCCAAATGAAATACGGCGGCTCGGTTGCGGCGGTTGGTTTGGCTGGTGGTGCGGCGTTGCCCGCGACCGTGATCCCGTTTCTGCTGCGCGGGGTGAACCTTTTGGGTATCGATTCCGTGATGCAGCCGTATGATAACCGCCTGCGAGCCTGGGAGCGAATTGCCAAAGACCTGCCGATGGACAAGCTGGAAGCGATGGTGAAACCCGCGACGCTGACGGATTTGCCGCAATTGGGTGCCGACATTTTGAAAGGTCAGGTCCAAGGGCGCGTTGTGGTTGACGTAAACGCCTAAGCGCGCGAGAAAACAGACAAACAGGCGGGTGAGGGATCTTGCCCGCCTTTTGCATGTCTTTGGGAGAAAATCCGCTATGGCGTATGACAGTGACAATATTTTTGCAAAAATCCTGCGGGGCGAAATCCCCAGCGAGAAGCTCTATGAAGACGATGACACCTATGTGTTTATGGACATCATGCCGCGCGCGGATGGGCATTGCCTGATCATCCCAAAAACCCCGTGCCGCAATATGTTGGATGCAACTCCGGAGCAGCTCTTGGCATGCCTTCAGACAGTGCAAAAAATGGGCCATGCCGTGATGACAGCCCTTGGTGCTGAAGGTGTGACCGTACAACAGTTTAATGAAGCTGCCGGCGGGCAGGAGGTATTCCACCTGCATTACCATGTGCTGCCACGCCACGAAGGGGTGAAACTGCGCCCGCCGGGCACAATGGCGGATTTTGCGGTCCTCAAAGAGCAGGCGGATAAGATCCGTGCTGCATTGGCATAAACGTCGCGGTGTGTTGTCGTTTCTCAGCTTGACCCAACCGGGAAACGACGGTTTTGTGCAGGGCAAATAAGGGAAGGTTTCCAATGCTTGACGTAGATTTTGTGCGCAGTCAGTTTCCGGCGTTTTCAGAGAAATCGCTGGAAGGACAAGCCTTTTTTGAGAACGCAGGCGGGAGTTACACCTCTGCTCAGGTGATTGATCGGTTGAGCCGATTTTATCGAGAACGCAAAGTGCAGCCTTATGCGCCGTATCGTGCCTCCGAGCTGGCCGGGGCGGAAATGGATGAGGCGCGGGCCCGGCTAGCGGGTCTTTTGGGGGTGGACAGTGATGAAGTGTCCTTTGGCCCGTCGACCACGCAGAATGTTTATGTTCTGGCACAGGCGTTCCGTCAGTGGATGGACCCTGGTGATGCGATCATCGTGACCAATCAAGATCATGAGGCAAATACCGGCCCGTGGCGGCGGTTGGCGGAGGACGGCATCGAAATTCGGGAATGGAAGATTGATCCCGAGACCGGACATCTGGACCCCGAAAAGCTCATGGAGCTGCTGGATGACCGGGTACGACTGGTGTGCTTCCCACATTGCTCCAACGTAGTTGGCGAAATCAATCCGGTCGCCAAGATCACATCATTGGCCCATGCGGCGGGGGCCTTTGTTTGTGTTGACGGGGTCAGCTACGCGCCTCATGGGCTGCCGGATGTGGGGGGTATGGCGGCGGACATCTATATGTTCTCAGCCTACAAAACCTACGGACCACACCAAGGTATTATGGTGATCCGGCGCAATCTGGGAGAAATGCTGCCCAACCAAGGGCATTATTTCAACGGGGGCGACCTCTACAAGCGGTTTACGCCTGCTGGACCAGATCATGCGCAGGTGGCGGCAAGCGCGGGCATGGTTGACTACATAGAGGCGCTGGCGGCACATCATGGTGTGTTGGGCGAAACACCAGTATCAACTGGGGCCGCAGTACATGACCTTATGCGTGCCCATGAAGAAACGCTGCTGCAGCCGCTATTGGATTATGTAAGCTCAAAAAATTCTGTGAGATTAATTGGCCCTACGGAGGCGGCCCAGAGGGCCCCAACAGTGGCTTTAGTTGCCAATACGCCGGGCGAAGCGTTGGCAGCTCAGTTGGCATCCCACGGCGTTATGGCGGGCGGCGGTGATTTCTACGCGCTGCGCGCGCTGGAGGGCATGAATGTTGATGCAACTCACGGCGTTTTACGGGTGAGTTTTGTGCATTACACCAGCGAAAGCGACGTGCAAAAGTTGATTTCAGCTTTGGATGCGACGCTGTAGTATTGGATCAGATTTGCTTCGTAAGCTGTTGTAAAATAATTTAAAAATGGCTTTGATCTGCCGCGGACATCTTACTTACACTCACACGGTCTGTGGTGTCGCGGAATTCTGCGGTTGCCTGACTTTGGTATTTAGACAAGAGGCCCAGCGAAGGCGCTCTTGTCGAAGACCGTCCGAGATCCCATATTGAAAACCTCAGCGGCACAGCAACATGCGTGCGCTGGCGCCGCGGAGAGCCTTGCCGCGGGAGTTTGAGGCGCGGGGGATGCTCTGATCCTGCGGCGAGGTGCGTCGCGTTAGTTTTATTGAAAACTGGTCTTCTGTGGGTAAATTGCCCGCCTGAAACTTGGTTGGAACGGCGCGCGCACCGCTGATGAAACGGCCAATTCAGAATAATTTCTTGCCGTAAGGTGCTGTTCTCGCCTAGCATTTGGAGCACACAGGGAAGAAGGGACTTCAAATGTACCTGACAACCACAAATGGTGAGGACAACCTACCGCGCTATTTTTCGGCGGTGTTTGAAGCTGCATTGAAGATCAACCATGGGCGCATCGACTTTGTCTTAGAAGATGGGCGCAGGTTTCGTGCAGAGGGGCCAAGGCCCGGTCCGCTATGCGAAATGCATGTGCACAACGGAGACACGTTTGCGCGTCTGATGCGCGAGGGTGAACTTGGCTTCTGTGAAGCTTATCTTGAAGGTTGGTGGTCATCACCTGATTTACAGGCGTTCTGTGACTTTCTGCGCACCGACAACGATGCGCTTTATGATGGGTTTCCGGGTCTGTATTTTGTGCGGGCGTTTGAGCGGTTGCGTCATTGGAAGAACAACAACACAAAGTCCCAAGCCAAGAAAAACATCAGCCACCACTATGACTTGGGCAACGAGTTTTATGGGCTGTGGCTGGATGACACCATGACCTACTCGTCGGCAATTTTTGAAACCGGGCAAGAGAGCATGGAAGACGCGCAAACCGCAAAATACGCCAGTATGGTGGATCATATGGGGGTGAAACCCGGTGATCACGTGCTGGAAATTGGCTGTGGCTGGGGCGGATTTGCGGAATACGCGGCCAAGGAACGTGGAATAAAGGTCACGGGTCTGACAATTTCTGAAGAGCAGTTGAAGTTTGCTCGGGAGCGCATTGAAAAGGCGGGACTTTCCGATCTTGTGGAGTTCAAGCTTCAAGACTATCGAGACGAAACAGCCACTTACGATGGCATCGCCAGCATCGAGATGTTTGAAGCGGTGGGCGAGAAATACTGGTCGGTCTATTTTGACACCGTGCGGGAACGGTTGAAGCCTGGTGCCAAAGCCACATTACAGATCATCACCATCACTGAGAGTCGGTTTGACCAATACCGAAAGGGCGTTGATTTCATTCAGAAATACATCTTTCCTGGCGGGATGCTGCCCAGTCCGTCAGCGCTGAGAGAAGAAGTTACGAAAGCTGGATTAAGTGTATTGGGCTCAGTTGAATTTGGCGACAGCTACAGCCAAACGTTGCGGCGCTGGTATGGGACATTCAACGACAGTTGGGATCACATCCAAACTATGGGGTTTGATGAACGTTTCCGCCGCATGTGGAATTTTTATCTGACCTCTTGTGCTGCGGCGTTTCACAGTGGAAGCTGCGACGTGACTCAAATCACGATTTCAAAGCCCGGTACATGATCACATCAAATAAGTTAATCGCTGCTATCAGTCTCGCCACGATAGGTGGATTGGTGGCCGAATTTGTGAAACCCCAGATGCCGGAGGGGTCCGACCCCGGTCACATGACCTTGGTCAGCGCCGGTATTGGCCTGGTTGTTGGCTGGCGTGTGATGGGACGGCGGGCCGGGCGCAGTCGCCCTCTGGAGCTTGGCCTTTTAGGCGTTGCCTCGTTGGTGTTCTGGGGCTTGATTATGTTTGGTATCATCGAAATGCTGCGCCTAGCGATGCGACGCCGATTGGACGAGCCAGTGGAGGCCATGGAGCGCGTTGTGACGATTGCGATGGAGTATGCGCTGTATCTGGCCCATCCCAGCATTCTGGTGACCTTAGCCGTGGGCGCCGTTGTGAGCGGGTATGTTACAAATTATGCTGCTCGGAACTGGGGCTGAACCATGAAAAATGTATTTGTCTATGGCACGTTGCGTTGCGTGCCGTTGCTTGAGGCCGTGCTTGGTACAACAGCAAGTGAACTGGATTTGAAACCTGCGAACTTGATAAGCCACACGGTGTTTTCCGTAAGTGGTCAGGATTTTCCAATCCTCAAACCGAGCGAAGGCCAGGCTTTTGGCTTGCTGATAAGGGGCTTGAGCGACGAAGGCGTTGCGCGGCTCCGGTTTTACGAGGGGAGCTTTGACTATGATCTGGTTGATGTTTCTGTAAACGTCGACGGTCAAGTGGTCGCGGCTCAGGTGTTTAAAAGCGACAATGAAGGGTGGGTTCCCAACGGGCCTTGGTCGCTTGAACGCTGGGCAGAAACCTTTGGCGAGGTGACAGTGCTGCGTGCGCAGGAAGAAATGACCTATTTTGGTGTGCGAGACCGCGCAGAAGTGGATCGGATGCTGCCAACGATCAAGGCGCGCGCCACCGCCAAAATGCAGGCGCGCCGGCGCAATGATGCGGTGAGCCCCAGTGGGATGACCCGCGCGGACGTAAGTGACGTCACGCTCAGCCGACCATATGCCAACTACTTTACGATGGATGAATATGATCTCACGTTCCGCCGCTATGACGGGGCGCAAAGCGACATGGTGCGGCGTGCTGTCTTTGTCGCCACCGATGCGGTGATTGTGTTGCCTTATGATCCGGTACGGGATCGGGTTTTGTTGATCGAACAGTTTCGCCCGGGGCCCTATGCCCGTGGCGATGAGTTGCCGTGGCAACTGGAGCCAATTGCCGGTCGTTTGGATGCCGATGAGTTGCCGGAAATCTGCGCTCGTAGAGAGGCGCAAGAGGAGGCTGGACTGGAATTGGCGGCCCTACATGAAGTGGCAAACTGTTATGCGTCGCCGGGGTGTAGTACGGAATTTTATAATATTTACGTGGGCTTGTCGGATCTTCCTGACGAAGTTGTCGGCGTGTCAGGCTTAGCGCAGGAAGCCGAAGACATTCGATCCTATCTCTACAGTTTTGATGAGTTAATGCAGATGGTGGACAATATGCAAGTGGTGAATGCACCGTTGGTTCTGGCTTCGCTGTGGTTGGCACGTCATCGCGACAGGTTGCGCGGGACCGCTTGAGTTTGCCCCGCGCCTTGCCTACACAGGATTTCAGACATCTATAAAGGACCGTGCAACATGCATATCGCCCGTGATCTGGCCCAAGCGATTGGCAACACCCCTCTGATCCGCCTGAACAAAGTCAGCGATGAGACCGGGTGTGAGATTTTTGGCAAGGCGGAGTTTATGAACCCCGGCCAATCCGTCAAAGACCGCGCTGCGCTTTACATCATCAAAGATGCCATAGCGCGGGGTGAGTTGAAGCCTGGCGGCACCATTGTTGAAGGCACGGCCGGCAACACCGGGATTGGCCTTGCTCTGGTTGGGGCCTCCATGGGCTTCAAGACCGTGATTGTGATCCCTGAGACGCAATCTCAGGAAAAGAAAGACATGCTGCGTCTTGCCGGGGCGGAGTTGGTGCAGGTGCCTGCGGCGCCGTATAAAAACCCAAACAACTACGTGCGCTACTCTGGCCGTCTGGCGGCAGAACTGGCCAAGACGGAACCAAACGGCGCAATCTGGGCTAACCAATTTGACAATGTGGCCAACCGACTGAGCCACGTGGAAACCACGGGCCCGGAGATCTGGGAACAGACCGGTGGCAAGGTTGACGCCTTCACCTGTGCGGTGGGCTCTGGTGGTACCTTGGCTGGCGTTGCAGAAGCGTTGCAGCCCAAAGGTGTAAAAATCGGCCTCGCGGACCCAATGGGGGCGGCGCTATATAACTTCTACACCAATGGCGAGTTGAAATCCGAAGGTGGGTCTATCACCGAAGGCATCGGGCAGGGGCGTATCACGGCCAACCTGGAAGGCTTCACGCCGGACATGAGCTATCAGATTTCGGATGAAGAGGCGCTGCCCTATGTGTTTGACCTTCTGGAAAACGAAGGCCTGTGCCTTGGCGGGTCGTCTGGCGTGAATGTGGCCGGTGCGGTGCGTATGGCCAAAGAGATCGGGCCTGGGCACACCATTGTCACGATCCTTTGTGACTATGGCACGCGCTATCAGTCCAAGCTATTCAACCCGGAATTCCTGAAGGAAAAAGGCCTGCCTACCCCGGCCTGGCTGGGCAACAAGGGCCCAAGCAGCATTCCGGGTGTTTTTGAAGACGTGTGAGGCAATTAAATAAATGCGCCCAGCGATAAAGCTTTTGAGTGTTGCGGTCACAGTATTGGCCGTTTGGGTCACAGCGGTTTGGGCGCAAGGCACTTTGCCACCTGACTATGGCGAATGGCGGCGGGTTGCGGACCGTGCCGCCGAAGCCATCGACAATGATCGCGCCTCTGAGGCGGCGATGGACACGTTGCGCGATCAGCTCAGTTTGTGGAGTGAGGGGTTTTCTTCCGAAAGCTCAAGGTCGCGTATTTCCGTCACAACCTTAAACGCGCAACTGGACCGTCTTGGACCCGTGCCAGAGGGCGGCGAGGCGGGGGATATTGCTGAAGAACGCCGTGAACTCGAATTGGCTCTTTCGGAGGCCAGTGCACCGGCAAGGCGCGCCGAGCTGGCACAAACCGAAGCAAATGAACTTATCCGCTCCATCGATGTCTTACTGCGCGAACGGCAAACACAGATTCTACTAGAGGCGGGCCCGGTTCCGCTCAAGCCAGAATTATGGGCGCCGGCACTGCGAGAACTCAGCGAGTCCTTCCGGCTGATTGTATTGGAATTTCAGACCGGGTGGGTGCATGAGAAACAACGCAATGAGCTGCGCAATTCATTGCCACGTATGCTGTTTTTCCTCGCCATTGCCTTTGTTCTCCTGACCCGTGGCATGCGCTGGACGGAACGTGTACTTCAAGGGTTGATCCAAAACCGTCAACATCTCTCAGCGACTCGTTGGATTTCGGTTTTTGCGCTGTCATACGGGCAGGTTGTATTGCCAATGTTGGGGGTTTTTGCTTTCTCCAAGGCAGTTTACGCCACGGACTTGCCGGGACTACGTGGCGATGTGGTGCTGTCTATCCTGCCGTTAATGACCTTTGAATTGCTGACTGCGCGTTGGCTGGGGGAGCGGGTGTTCTCACGCAACAACCGGCCGCTATTGCTGGTCAATTTGACCGAGAATGAAAAGCGCAAAGGGCGACGGGCGAGCACGGTACTTGGGGCGATGCTTGCGTTGAGTTCTCTGTTTGTGGAACTGGCGCGCTATGAGAGCTGGACCCGCGGCACCGAAGCCGTTGTGTTCTTTGTGATCACGGTTGTCGCGGCCTACTTCCTTGGCCTCCTTGGCAGATTGGTGGCGCGTCATGCCGGGTCCATGCGCACTGAGGATGAAGGACCGCTGACCGCGGTTGGGCAGCTCATCTCACTGTTAGGTCGGTATACGTTTGTGATTTCAGTGGTTGGCAGTGTTTTGGCCACCATTGGGTTGACACGTGGGGCGAGCTATCTGGTGTTTTCCAGCGCGCGAAGCGTTCTGCTGGTAGCGTTTTTGCTGGTGGCACAACGTGTTATCCAGAAAATATTCTCCGCCTTAAATGGCCGCGATGATGATGACAGCCCGCTTGCGGCGGTTTTGGCAGGTATTGGACTTGTGATCCTCTCATTGCCTCTGTTCTTGATGTGCTGGGGGGCGCAGGCGTCTGATTTGCACCAAATCTGGCGGGGCATTGCCGATGGATTGCAGTTTGGGGATTTGGTGTTGTCGCCTGAAACCATTCTGCTTTTTGTTGTGGTTTATGCCGTTGGCCACGCTGTCACCCGTTTGTCCCAGAGTTTTCTGCGCGACAACGTTTTGCCAAAAACCAAACTTGATGCGGGCGGACAGACTGCGGTTGTATCCGGCGCAGGCTATATTGGCATTTTCTTGGCTGCGTTGATTGCCTTGACGGTGGCCGGCATCAACCTTGGCAACATTGCATTGTTTGCAGGAGCCTTGTCAGTGGGCATCGGTTTTGGCCTGCAAAACATCGTGTCCAACTTTGTCAGCGGCATCATCCTGTTGATTGAGCGCCCGGTGAGCGAAGGTGACTGGATCGATGTGAATGGTCAGATGGGCTACGTGCGCGATATTTCGGTGCGTTCCACACGGATTGAGACGTTTGACCGCACGGACGTGGTGATCCCCAACAGCGATCTGATTTCTGGCACGGTGACCAATTACACCCGAGGCAACACCGTGGGGCGGGTGATTGTGCCGGTGGGGGTAGCTTATGGCACTGATACGCGATGGGTTGAGGGTATTTTGCGTGAACTTGCGGAGGCCCATCCAATGGTTCTCGCCAATCCGGCGCCTTCGGTTGTGTTTCAGGGGTTTGGCGCGGACTCGCTGGATTTTGAGATTCGGGCCATTCTGCGGGATGTGAACTGGATGCTGACAGTCAAAAGTGATCTGAACCATGAAATCGCTCGGCGGTTTGTGGAAGAAGGTATCGAGATACCCTTTGCACAGCGTGACTTGTGGCTGCGCAATCCGGAGGCCTTGCGTGGCGACACCCCGGTGACCAATACTGCAACGGCACCTGTGGCCCGAAGCGTCACACCTACAAACAGAACACCAATTCCGCCGGACATCGATGATATGGACGGATCGGACGCAGATGGGGACGGACGATGAGCAAATTGTTGTTTTTGGAAGACGCCTATCAGAAAGAAGCGATTGGCGTGGTGATAGGACATACACCTGAGGGCGGTATTTTGCTGGATGCCCCACTGTTCTATGCAACCAGCGGCGGGCAGCCAGGTGACAGCGGCCATCTTGAGTGGGACGGTCATTCAATCGAGATCGCGACCACAGTAAAGACTCTGGAAGGGGGGATCGCGTTGGTCCCTTCAGCGCCGGAAGAACTGCCGCCCATTGGCACCGATGTGACACAGGTGTTGGACTGGGGGCGACGGCATCGGCACATGCGGGTGCACACGGCGTTGCATTTGTTGTCTGTGGTGGTTCCATTGCCGGTGACCGGTGGGTCGATTGGTGCGGAAAAGGGCCGGGTAGATTTTGATATGCCGGAGGCGCCAGAAGAAAAGCAGGTGCTAAGTGACGCGCTAAATGCGTTGATTAATCGTGACTTGGCTGTCACAGAAAATTGGATTTCGGACGAAGAATTGGCGGCCAATCCCGGACTGGTGAAGACCATGTCCGTGTCCCCACCCAAAGGGACCGGAAAAGTGCGGTTGGTGCGGATTGGCACTGAGCACGAACAGGTTGATTTGCAACCCTGCGGCGGCACTCATGTGGCCAGCACTGGCGAGATTGGCCGGGTGCGCATTGGCAAGATCGAGAAAAAAGGTAAACGGAACCGGCGGGTGTATCTACATCTGGACGCCTAGATGTTCGGCTCGTCTTGGTTGCGAAACAAGTAAGCCGCAGAGCATACGCCTGCGGTTTTTGAGATCTTGATGAGTGGACGCAAAAAAGGCGGGGTGCCATGTCCAGTAGACCCCGCCTCTTTTGTAGTAAGACCAGAATCCTTCTAGTCGTCCGACACTACCACCCGCAGGTGCGGATGCCGGGTTGGGGCAAGGCGCGGCGCGGCCGCTGGGGCGGAGCGATCCTTTGCAGCCAGCAACCCAGCCGGCTTGGTGATTTCGACCTTTTGCGGCTGTGATGTGGCCACGGCATCAGAAGAAGTGGTGCTTGGCATGTCGATCCGGCGCAGGAAGCTGCCTTCCAAATCAAACCGCTGTGGTGCGCGACCCAGATCGCCATCCACGGTGATTGCGCCAAGAATTCGGTTCACTTCACCGCTGTCAGAACGCAATGGCAAAAGCATCATTTCAGCGTTCAGCCCGCTGCGACGGAACCCACGTGTGGTGTTCATTTCCAGACGACCAATAGCTGGTGCGGCAAACACTTTTTCCAGTGCCTGACCAAAGCTGTCACGTGATCCTTCATTGATCAGTGCGGACATTGGCATACCACGCATATCCATACCCATCACATCGGTCAGCGTGTTACAGGAAACCCGCAGACGCGCCATACCCGGCGCTATGCGTTCCAGAATGAACGCGTGCTTGAGCACTTTTTGAATCCGCCGCGGATCCACATCGCTGCGATAGGGCACAGGATGACCGTCACGAAGACCGTCCCAGTATGCTTTTACGTCCTGCATTACGGCGATGCTCTGCACCTTTGCCGCACTGGATTTACCGTCACCAAAAATTCTCATGCTCTTCCCCCCAGGAAAAACTCTGCGTCTGATCATCGTACCCACACCCAAAACTGCAGACCCATTTGTTTTTTGCGTTGGCCTGAAGTCGTAAACAACTTGTGAATCAGTTATCTCACATTTTATCGGATTTGCGATAAAAAATGATTTCAATGGTTAACCTGTTGCGCCGTTAACATTGCTCTTCCTACGGGAATAGCTTTAGCTGTAGCGCAAGTGAAAATGCAGGAGGACGGCCCGTGCTGGAGTCGATGACCGGATACGCAAACCTAAAAGGTGAAGCGCTTGGACACAGCTGGACGTGGGATTTGCGCAGCGTAAATGCCAAAGGGCTGGATCTGCGGCTGCGGGTGCCAGATTGGATTGAGGGACTGGAACCTGCGGTGCGTGGAGCGTTGTCCAAAGGCATGGCGCGGGGATCGGTGAACCTGTCGCTGCGCGTGAGCCGCGATGATGACACCGGGGCCTTGGCGGTCAATGCCGCGCAGGTTGAGGCGGTATTGGCAGCCATTCAGGCGGTTGAAGAACGCGCCATGGACAAAGGCATCTCGCTTGCGCCCTCCAAAGCGAGTGATTTAATTGCGCAACGAGGCGTAATGGAACAGGCGGTAGAGGAAACGGACAGCAAAGCGCTTTTGGTGGCCCTCTCCGCGCAGATGCCAGCGTTGCTGGCGAGCTTCAAAGACATGCGGCTTCGAGAAGGGAAAGCCCTGGAGGCTGTGTTAAGTGATCAGCTCGAACAAGTGTCCGACCTCACGCAGCAAGCCGCAGAAGCGGCGGAAGCACGGCGTGCGGAGGTTGCAGACACCTTGCGCGCCAACCTTGCCAGGGTGTTGGAAAACGCAGATGGCGTGGACGAAGGCCGCGTGGCGCAGGAATTGGCGATGTTGGCCGTGAAAGCTGATGTGATGGAAGAGCTAGATCGATTACGAGCGCATGTCACGGCCGCGCGGGAGCTCATTGCCAAAGGCAGCCCGGTGGGCCGTAAGCTTGATTTTCTGATGCAGGAGTTCAACCGCGAAGCCAATACGCTGTGTTCCAAAGCGCAGTCGGTGGATTTGACGCGGATTGGGCTGGACCTCAAGGCCGTGATCGACCAGATGAGAGAGCAAGTTCAAAACGTGGAATAATCACATGACCCAGAGACGTGGCCTGCTTATCATTCTGTCTTCTCCTTCTGGCGCGGGAAAATCCACTCTCGCGCGTCGGTTGATGGAGTGGGATTCCGGTTTGAGTTTTTCGATTTCTGCCACGACGCGGTCACCACGCCCCGGTGAAGAGCACGGACGAGAGTACTTTTTCCTCGCTGAGGACGACTTCAAAACCCAGGTGACCCAGGGCCAGATGCTGGAACACGCGCACGTGTTTGGGAACTTTTACGGCTCCCCAGCCGGGCCAGTGCGCGAAACCATCGAGAACGGCAACGACGTGTTGTTTGATGTGGACTGGCAAGGTGAGGCGCAGATCCGCAATTCTGACTTAGGCAAGCACGCGCTGTCTATCTTCATTCTGCCACCATCGATCAAAGAGCTGCATCGCCGCCTGGTCAGCCGCGCGCAGGACAGCAATGATGTGATTGATAAACGCATGCAGAAAAGTTGGGACGAGATCAGCCACTGGCACTCTTATGATTATGTGCTTGTAAATGACGACCTGGATGCCACCGAAGCGCAATTGAAGACCATTATTGCGGCCGAACGCATGCGGCGGGAACAGCAACCGGCCTTGCAAGGCCATGTGAACGGGTTGCAAAGTGAATTTCAGGAGATGTCTTGATGCCGATGTATGAACTGGACGGTATTGCGCCAAAGCAGGACGACAGCAGCTGGATTGCACCCGATGCAAATGTGATTGGCAATGTGGTGCTGGAGGCGGAGACTTCGGTTTGGTTTGGCAGCACGCTGCGTGGGGACAATGAGACCATCACAGTTGGCAAAGGGTCCAACGTGCAGGAAAACACGGTGATGCACACCGATCCCGGCTTTCCCTTGACGATCGGTAAGAACTGCACGATTGGCCATAAAGCGATGCTGCATGGTTGCACCATTGGGGACAACAGTCTGATCGGCATGGGGGCCACGGTGCTCAACGGTGCCAAGATTGGCAATAACTGCCTGATTGGGGCGGGGGCGTTGATCACCGAAGGCAAAGAGATTCCGGACGGCAGTCTGGTGATGGGCGCACCGGGTAAAATTGTACGGCAGTTGGATGAAGCGGCGATCGCTGGCTTGACGATGTCGGCCAAGCACTACCAAGACAACGCCAAACGCTTCAAAGCGGGGCTGCGCGAGGTTTGACGACCGATTTTGCCCCGTCACCGGTGATCTGTCATAAAACCGTTACAGTAAAACGGTTTGAGCCGTGGGGTTAATGTGCTCCTTGCTGGGCAGCGCGGGACGGAACGGACGGGAGCGGGGCGATGCCGCATGATTTTTACAAGAGCTACCTAGAGGCTGTGCCGCTCCCTGCGGTGCTGGTCGACGCGAAAGCGCGCATTCTGGCTGGTAACGCCGCGGCCGTGCAACTCAATCCCCATGCGGATAATGACCGGCCGCTGATTGTGGTGTTCCGCCAGCCCAGCCTAAATAGTGCCATAGATGCGTGTTTAAAAGACGGGCAAAGTCATCGGGCAATTTATACACACAGCGATGGACCGCAGGAACATCGGTTTGAGGTCACGGTATCTTCAATAAACTTGGTTGGCGAAAGTGAAGGTGATCTCGACGAGCATGTGTCTCGCACCAGCGGGGCACTGATCTGTTTTCAAGATGTCACCGAGGGTCATAAACTGGATCAGATGCGACGGGAGTTTGTCGCCAATGTGAGCCATGAGCTGCGCACGCCTCTGACGGCGATCCTTGGATTTGTGGAAACGCTACAAGGCCCGGCGCGAAACGATTCGACAGCGACCGCGCGTTTCTTGGGCATTATGTCAGCGGAAGCCAGTCGTATGAACCGGTTGGTTGGCGATCTTCTGTCCCTGAGCCGCGTGGAGGAAGTTTCTCGGTTGCGGCCCACAGATCCGGTTGAATTGAACCAAATCATTGGGGCGGTCCTTCGTAATCTTTCCTCAATGGCAGACGCAAATGGCAGCACAATCTCTTTCACTCCCACAAGTGAGACAGCCATCGTTGGGGGCGATGCAGACCAGCTTTTGCAGGTGGTGACAAACCTCGTTGAAAACGCGTTGAAGTATGGCGGCGAAAACACCCATGTGGACATTTCCCTGCGCTCAGCGACAGGGCGGACAGCGTTAAAAGGCGACAATGGGTTTGAAATCACGGTGAGAGATGATGGTCCAGGCATCGATCGTGTTCATATCGCCCGCCTGACCGAGCGGTTTTACCGGATTGATTCTCATCGGTCGCGTGAAAAGGGCGGAACTGGGCTTGGACTGGCCATTGTAAAACACATCGTAAACCGCCACCGCGGCCGGCTCAAGATTGAGAGCGAGTTGGGAAAAGGCAGTGTTTTCAGAGTGGTACTCCCAGTAACATGACCCTTATTTGTGGAGCTGTCACAAAAAACGACATATGTCATACAGCTGTTACATACGTGTCACAAAAGCTTTGATCAGGCGCCTTAGACAGCGGCTAGAGACTGTCATTGAACAGTCTGGATCAATTGGAGTTACACTTATGTCCGTCAAACTAACTGCCTCTGCTCTGGCCATCACGGCCGTTGCTGCCACTTCTGCCGCTGCGCGTGACCAAGTACAGGTCGCTGGTTCTTCGACCGTTCTGCCCTATGCTTCCATTGTCGCCGAAGCGTTTGGTGAAAACTTCGACTTCCCAACCCCGGTTGTTGAATCCGGTGGGTCTTCTGCTGGTCTGAAGCGTTTCTGCGAAGGTGTTGGCGAAAACACCATCGACGTGGCCAATGCCTCCCGCAAGATCAAAGACAAAGAGATCAAAGCATGTGCCGAAGCGGGTGTGACCGACATCATCGAAGTGCGCATTGGTTATGATGGCATCGTGTTTGCTTCCGACATCAACGGCAACGGTTTTGAATACACCCCAACCGATTGGTTTCTGGCGCTGTCCAACGAGATCCTCGTGGACGGTCAAATGGTTGCTAACCCGAACAAAACCTGGGCCGACGTGAACGCAAACTTCCCGGCTCAAGCACTGCAAGCCTTCATTCCTGGCACCAAGCACGGCACCCGTGAAGTGTTTGAAGACAAAGTGATCCTGGCGGGCTGTGAAGCCACCGGCGCATTTGACGTGCTGCTGGCAGCAGCCGAAGGCGACACCGACAAAGCCAAGCACAAAGCGGCTGAAAAAGCCTGTATCTCCCTGCGCACCGACGGCGTGTCCGTGGACATCGACGGCGATTACACCGAGACCCTGGCACGCATCGAAAGCAACAAAGACGGCATCGGCGTCTTTGGTCTGGCGTTCTATGAGAACAACACCGACAAGCTGCAGGTTGCGACCATGTCCGGCATCGTGCCCTCCACCGAGAGCATCGCAACCGGTGAATACCCAGTGTCCCGCCCACTGTTCTTCTACGTGAAGAAAGCGCACATCGGCGTGATCCCAGGCCTGAAAGAATTCGCAGAGTTCTTCATTGCTGACGAAATTGCCGGCGAAGATGGTCCTCTGGCTGAATACGGCCTGGTGTCTGATCCTGAGCTTACCGACACCCAGACCGCAGTTGCAGACGAAGCTGTGCTCGGCTCCAACATGTAATCACTCCTTTGATCGGGCGGCGCGACATTTCGAGCCGCCCGGTTGTTTCCTGAACAAAGGCGCCCACAGATGCCACTTTCCTGGCTTGTCCTATCGGTCCTCTCCCTCGCCGCGGCGGGGTATTTTATTGGACGGATACGTGTTTTGAAATTGGCGGGGGGCGATGTGCGCGCTCTGCACAGCTTGCCCATCTACTACGGCACCAATGTCGCGGTGAGCGTGGCGGTGCCTGCATTGGCGGTGTTGGTGGTGTGGTTGTTGGCGCAGCCTACTCTAATCGAACGCTCCGTGTCGGGCATGATGGCGCCGGAGATGATCCCGGAAGGCTCCAACCTGAACCTGGTGATGTCGGATGTACGCCGCGTGGCGGACGGTCTGAACACCGCGATTGCAGGTGGGGCAATGAGCTTGGCTGAAGCCGAGGCGATGGATGCCACTGTTGTGGATGTGCGCGCACGATTGGGTGAGCTGGGTGTTGCTCTTGGCCAAGATGTACGTCCCGAAGTTCTGGCGGCAGCGAAATCTTATCGAAGCGCAGCCGTGACCGGTAACACATTGCGCACCCTGATTGTTCTGGCGCTGGCCGTGGTTGGCTTTGGCATTTCTTTCAGCAAAACCAAGCCGGACTATCGTGCCCGCAATGTGGTGGAACGCGCGGTATTGGCGTTGCTGATGGGCGCGGCCTCGCTGGCGATCCTAACCACCGTGGGCATTGTGCTGTCGATGCTGTTTGAAACCATCAACTTCTTTGGTCTGCACAACTGGCGCGACTTCTTCTTTGGCACCACCTGGGCGCCAAACTTCCGTGGCGACAGCGAGTTGTCGATCCTACCACTGCTGTGGGGCACGCTCTATATCTCGTTCATCGCGTTGCTGGTCGCGGTGCCGGTAGGGCTCTTTGCTGCCATTTACCTCTCGGAGTACGCCGGGCCTAAAACCCGCGCCATCGCCAAGCCACTTTTGGAAATTCTCGCGGGTATTCCAACGATCGTTTATGGTCTCTTTGCCTTGCTGACGGTCGGGCCATTGCTGGTTAATATGTTTGGCCAAAGTGGCTCTCTGGGCCTGGGATGGATGAGTGGAGCCACCTCTGTTTTGACGGCGGGCATTGTGATGGGCATCATGCTGATCCCCTTTGTGAGTTCGCTGTCTGATGACATCATCAACGCGGTACCGCAAACCATGCGGGATGGCTCGCTTGGCCTTGGCGCAACGCCGAGTGAAACCATCCGCCAAGTTGTGATCCCAGCGGCGTTGCCTGGCATCGTGGGAGCCATCCTGTTGGCGGCAAGCCGCGCCATTGGCGAGACTATGATTGTGGTGATGGGGGCAGGGGCGATTGCCAAGTTTTCGGCCAACCCGTTTGAAAGCATGACCACAATCACAACCCGGATTGTGAGCCAATTGACAGGCGACGGCGACTTTTCCAGCCCGGAAACGCTGGTGGCTTTTGCCCTTGGCCTCTCCCTCTTTGTTCTGACCCTCGGCCTCAATGTGCTGGCGCTCTACATCGTGCGCAAATATCGGGAGCAATACGAATGACCGACGCGACGCAAAACACAGGCGCCGTTGCGCCCAAAAGCTCGCTGCACACATTGGATGCACGCACCAAGCGCCGCAATGCAGCCGAAAGCCGTTTCAAGCTCTATGGCATGGTCGCGATTGGCATTGGCCTGCTGATGCTGGTGACGCTGCTCACCACCATCCTGTCCAAAGGGACCGGTGCGTTCACGCAGACCTTTGTGACCATGGAAGTGGATCTGCTGGAAAGCAAACTGGACAAATCCGGCGAGCGCGATCTGGAGAAGATCAAAAAGGTCACCACCTTTGGCTATGCGCCGTTGATCAAGAGTGCATTTGAGAAAACCGTGAAAACCCATGGTATGGAGACCGATCTCAAATCCAAAACCATGGCGAAGATCCTGTCTAAATCGGCCGCCAGCCAGCTTCGTAACTATGTGATCGCCAATCCGGATCAGATTGGTCAGACCATCGAGTTCCGCTTTCTCGCCAACAGCCGTGTGGACGGCTACATGAAAGGACGTGTGACCCGGGACAGCATTGCCAACGACAAGAACATCACGCCGGCACAACTCGATTTTGTGGATCAGTTGATTGAGGTTGGCGCGTTGACGAAAACCTTCAACATCGATTTCATCATTGGTGCCGATGCGTCAGATCAGCGTCCGGAAGCCGCCGGGATAGGAGTCGCCATGATGGGCTCTCTGTTTATGATGCTGGTGGTGTTGGCGTTGGCTTTGCCCATTGGTGTCGCGGCTTCGATCTATCTTGAGGAATTTGCGCCCAAGAACTGGATCACCGACATCATTGAGGTGAACATCTCCAACCTCGCCGCGGTGCCGTCGATTGTGTTTGGTATTCTGGGGCTGGCGGTGTTCATCAACTATATGCACCTGCCGCAATCGGCGCCGTTGGTCGGTGGTCTGGTGCTGACGCTGATGACGCTGCCAACCATCATCATCTCCACCCGCGCCGCGTTAAAAGCGGTGCCGCCAAGCATCCGCGATGCAGCATTGGGGGTAGGGGCCTCAAAAATGCAGGCGGTGTTTCACCATGTGCTGCCGCTGGCCGCACCTGGTATCCTGACCGGCACCATCATCGGTCTCGCTCAGGCGCTTGGGGAGACCGCGCCGCTGCTGCTGATCGGGATGATTGGCTTCATTGCCTCCAATATGCCGGAGACCGTGGGCGAGGGGCTGCTGTCGCCAAACTCCGCCATGCCAGCCCAGATTTACGAATGGGCCAAACGGGCGGACCCGGCCTTCTATGAACGCGCATGGGGCGGCATCATCATTCTCTTGATCTTCCTCATCTCTATGAACACTCTTGCAGTACTCCTGCGCCGCCGGTTTGAACGCCGGTGGTAAGCGAAGGAACTCTCTTAATGTATGACACCGCAAAACTGGGGACTGACGTGATCCAGACAACAACCAAAATTTCCGCCCGCAATGTGCAAGTTTACTATGGTGACACCCACGCGATCAAAAACGTGAATGTGGACATCGAGGCGAAGTCCGTGACCGCATTTATCGGACCTTCGGGGTGCGGAAAATCCACATTTCTTCGCTGTATCAATAGGATGAACGATACAATTGATGTATGTCGTGTCGAAGGTGATATCAACATCGACGGCGAAGACATCTATGACAAACGGGTCGATCCGGTACAGTTGCGCGCCAAAGTTGGCATGGTATTTCAGAAGCCAAACCCGTTCCCAAAGTCGATTTATGACAATATAGCTTACGGGCCTCGCATTCACGGATTGGCAAAAAACAAATCTGACCTGGATGAAATTGTGGAGAAATCTCTGCGCCGCGGGGCGATTTGGAACGAGGTAAAAGACCGCTTGCACGCGCCTGGCACAGGGTTGTCAGGTGGTCAGCAACAGCGACTTTGCATTGCGCGTGCCATTGCGACGGAACCAGAAGTTCTGCTGATGGATGAGCCTTGCTCCGCGCTTGATCCGATTGCAACCGCACAGGTGGAAGAACTGATAGATGAGCTGCGCGATCAGTTCTCGGTGGTAATTGTCACCCATTCCATGCAGCAAGCCGCTCGTGTGAGCCAGAAAACGGCCTTCTTCCACCTCGGAAACCTTGTGGAGTATGGCGATACGTCCCAGATTTTCACCAACCCAACTGATGAGCGCACCGAAAGCTACATCACCGGCCGGATCGGATAAGGAAAGAAAGCCATGAACGACCAACATATTGTTTCCGCCTTTGACCGCGACCTTGAAGGCATTCAGGCACATGTGATGAAAATGGGTGGACTTGTTGAGGCGGCAATTGGCGAAGCGGCCAATGCGATGTCCACGCGCGACGAAGATCTCGCGGCTCAGGTGAGGGCAGCTGACAAAGCCATTGATGGGCTTGAAGAATTGATCAACGAACGCTGCGCCAACCTGATTGCACTGCGTGCGCCCGCAGCGGTTGATCTGCGTGTTGTCCTGTCTGTGATGAAAATTGCTGGCAACCTCGAGCGCATTGGTGACTATGCCAAAAACATGGCCAAGCGCACATCGGTTCTGGTGCATATGGAGCAGGTTGAGGGCGCCAATGGCTCGCTCAAACGTATGGCGCATGAAGTGCAGCTGATGCTGAAAGACGTGCTGGACGCGTTTATTCAGCGTGATGCGGATCTGGCCCGTGATGTGCTTGAACGCGATGAGGGCGTCGATCAGATGTACAATGCACTGTTCCGAGAATTCCTGACTTTTATGATGGAAGATCCGCGCTACATCACGCCCTGTATGCACCTGCATTTCATGGCCAAAAACACCGAACGCATGGGGGATCATGTCACGGCCATCGCGGAGCAGGTGATATATCTAGTGACGGGTGCCATGCCGGAAGACGCACGTCCCAAAGCCACTCGGCTTGATGCCTAACCAAGCTGAATGAGGATAAAGACGATGGCAAAAGATCATCCCACCGTTCTCTTGGTTGAAGATGAACCAGCGCAACGCGAAGTTCTTAGCTACAATTTACAGGCCGAAGGGTTTGACGTTGAAATAGCCGCTGACGGCGATACCGCCTTACTGATGGTACAAGAGGTGCAACCGGACATCATCGTGTTGGACTGGATGCTTCCGGGCATCTCAGGTATCGAGATTTGCCGCCGCCTGAAGACACGAAGTGAAACGCAAAAAATCCCGGTGATTATGTTGTCTGCACGCTCTGAAGAAGTGGATCGGGTGCGTGGCCTGGAGACAGGTGCAGACGACTATGTTGTAAAGCCGTATTCCGTGATGGAATTGATGGCGCGGGTGCGAAATCAGCTGCGCCGTGTTCGTCCATCCTCAGTTGGTCAAACGCTGACCTATGAAGACATCATGCTGGACGCTGAAACCCACCGGGTCACCCGCAATGACGCAGCACTGCGGCTTGGGCCAACAGAATTTCGATTGCTGGCAACTTTTATGGAGAAACCAGGTCGCGTGTGGAGCCGGGAACAACTCCTGGACCGTGTTTGGGGCAGGGATATCTATGTCGACAGTCGCACAGTGGACGTGCACATTGGTCGTCTGCGCAAGGCGCTCTGTGTGCATGGTGGCGATGATCCACTACGGACGGTGCGCGGTGCCGGATATGCTTTGGGTTAGGACAGGCAATCAACAACTTAAGGAGCGTGCTTAAAGTGCGCTCTTTGGTGTTACTCTATTAGGGTACAAAGTTTCTTCCAATAAATGGCTCAGTTGGAAGTAGCGGGCTCCTGTGATGGCTCAAGACTCGTTGCGACGTTTTCCGCTATCTCAGTATCTCTTCTTTGAAGGCCTCGGTCGGCGTGCGCCACCCAAGGCATTTTCTGGGGGTTCCGTTCAGGCGGTCACAAATCGCCTTCATATTGCGATTTGAAAGCGCCGCGAGCTGGGTGTCACGAGGCAGATATCGCCGCGCCCGTTTGTTTAGATTCTCAATCGATCCTTTCTGCCAAGGAGCCTGCGGGTCACAGAACCAGCTTTCCGTGCCAATGCCAGATTGCAATCTGCGCCATTCGCGGAATTCAAAACCGCGGTCAAAAGTGATTGAACGACGTGCTGGTTGGGGCAGGGGTTCCATCACATCCATCAGCTTGTTCATCAGATGCGTCGAGCTGCGATCATTGTTACGGAACAGGACAGCGAACCGCGTCTTGCGCTCCACCAGAGACGCCACATTCATGCTGCCTTGCGCGCGCTCAAAGATCATCAGATCACCTTCCCAGTCTCCGAAGGTCTCACGGGTATTCACATGGTCCGGACGTTGATGGATGGAGCGATCTGGAGGAAAAACCTGGCCTCTGGGCCGTCTGGCGTAACGAGGTCGTCGTTTCTTGCGTCGGCTGGGCAAGTGCCGAGCCAATTGCTCGGATTGACCTTCAGGGCTGTAAACATAGGCATAGATCGTTTCGTGACTGATGCGAACTGGTTGCCCGTCATACTCGAGCCGGCCCGCAATCTGTTCTGGCGTCCATCCTGTTTTCAGGCGCTCAATTACATGGGTACGCAAATCTTCCAGACGGATGAGTTTGCGCCGTCGAGCGCGTCTGGCTTCTGCGAACTTCTGGGCATTCACGCCATAGTATCCGTCCAGATAAGGCAGTTCGTTGTCTTCAAAGCCATTGCGCTTGATCTCACGATAGATGGTGCTGCGATGCCTGCCGATCTCAGTTGCAATCTTGCTCACGGGCAATTTCGCGTTCAACATATCTTCAATTGCGCGTCTCTCACGCAGATCCAGCTCTGTGTGCGCCATGTTCAATCTCCTTGCTTTTCAGCAAGATAGGGGATTTGTCGCAACCCAGTTTAGAATGTGCCCGGCTCCATTACGTTAGCCGCATAATAAGTATTATGTAAATTACCGAACTGCGAAGGATCGGAGGGTTTTCCTTACAAGCCAGGTTTCACCACCGGACGACCTTGCTTGCGCGCGGCATAATAGATCAGCCACGATCATACAGAGGTTTCCGATCAGTTACCGCAAAGAGACAGCTCAACGCAGGCTAGACATCCCACACGTGTTTACTATAATCTTTCTGGCAGTTCATGGGGATGAGCTGTGCGTTAAGATACCCCACAAATTGTCTTGGTTCAGATCTGCCACCATTGGCCGCGCAGTTCTGTGTTATGTGTAACAGAGGGTCACGATGAACGACACGATCGACTACATCGAAAAAATTATGAACCAGACTAGCCTTGAGGCGCTCTGGGACGTTCACTGCGCAAAAATGCAGTCTTTTGGCTTTGACAAAATCATCTACGGATACACCAATTACCGAAGCGGTATGTCACTTGGCGATGTGGAAGACTTCTTTATCCTCTCAACCTACGATCGAGACTACCTTGATGAGTTTATTGGTGGCGGTCTCTATTTCAATGGCCCCATGATGAAATGGACATTGGAGAATGCAGGCGCGCAAAGCTGGCGCTTGGCCCGCGAGGCCTATGATGCTGATACACTTTCTGAGAAGCAACGCCAGGTTTTTGAATTCAATCAAGACTACGGTCTGGAATGAATTCAATCAAGACTACGGTCTGGAAGCGGGGTATACGGTCAGTTTCCCCACGGTTTCGTCTCGCACCAAAGGAGCCATTTCCCTGGGGGCGCGATCTGGCGTAACACAGGAGTCGCTTGATGCGTTGTGGGAAAAGTCGGGACGCGACATTGCTTTGATCAACAATGTGGCACATTTAAAAATCCAGTCCCTGCCCTACGACAACCCAGAGCGCGAACTCACCAGCCGTCAGCGTGAAGTGCTTGAATGGGTTGGAGATGGTAAAACAATTCAAGACATTGCGCTTTTGATCGGACGCACGCCGGCGACGGTTGAGAAGCATTTGCGGCTGGCGCGTGATGCGATGAATGTTGAGACAACGGCCCAAGCCTTGCTCAAAGCGACCTTCATGCGGCAAATTTACTTGCTTGAAGGCCCCAGCTGACGCATAATAGCGTCACTAGTATGGTATCCCTGACTTGTTGGTTAAGCGTCAGAATGTCAAAATGACATGGTTCCGTGAGTGGTGGCTTTGGCCTTTGGAACATATCGACTTTGACCTTCGTAATATCGAAGCTCTCTGGGTCGACCGGTAATCAACCCGGTGTCGGTGCTCGGTCTATTTTGGCCGGGACCTGACATTTTTCGGTGGTCTCCCCATCCCCATGTTTTGGAGACCTGAGAAAAGAAACGGCGTCATCTTCGGGTGGCGTCGTTTTTTTGAGATCTGTTGTATGGTTTCTGATCAAAGACTTTTATTTTTCGTCACGGCGAAACTTATTGGAATGCTGAATCTCGTAAGCAAGGCCGCCTTGACTCCTCGCTGACGCAGAGAGGACGCCAACAAGCCAGAGACTACGCACTTGCATTAGACCGGCTCCAAATCCTTGGCGACAGTGTGACCATTTTTGCCAGTCCCTTGGGGCACGTCAAAGAGACTGTTGAAATCATGCTGACGGAGCTTGATCTGGAGGATACTCGCCAAGCGCTACATGCATCCCTGCCCCAACCACAAAAAAGGCCGCCCCGAATGGAGCGGCCTTCTCAAAATTTGTGCGGTCGGGCTTAGCCCTGAGCGGCTTTGGCCACTTCTGCTGCGAAGTCTTCTTCTTTTTTCTCGATGCCTTCGCCCACTTCCATACGGACGTATGCAACAATCTCAGCACCGGCTTCTTTGGCTGCGGCTGCAACGGTCAGATCCGGGTTGATGACGAAGTTCTGACCCAGCAGAGTGACTTCGGCCAAGAATTTCTTCATGCGGCCCACGATCATCTTTTCGATCACCTGCTCTGGCTTACCAGATTCACGGGCGATTTCGATCTGAACATTACGCTCTTTTTCAACAACAGCCGCGTCCAGGTCTGCTTCGGACAGTGACTGTGGGTTGGCCGCGGCAATGTGCATTGCAACCTGCTTGGCAAAGCCTTCATCGCCACCCTTCAGCGCCACGAGAACACCAATCTTGCCCATGCCATCGGTGGCAGGGTTGTGCACGTAAGATGTGACAACGTCGCCTTCAACGGAGGCCATGCGGCGCACGGACATGTTTTCACCGATGGTGGCCACGGCTGCTGTCACGGTTTCTTCAACGGTTTTGCCGCCCATGTCTGCAACCAGCAGCGCCTCGGTGTCGGCCACAGTCAATGCCACATCCGCGATGCCGCCGACCATGGCTTGGAAGTCAGCGTTTTTGCCAACAAAGTCGGTTTCAGAGTTCACTTCAACCGCAACACCTTTGCCGCCGGCAACCTTTACGGCCACGAGGCCCTCGGCTGCGATACGGCCAGATTTTTTGGCTGCTTTGGCGAGACCTTTGGTGCGCAGCCAATCGATCGCTGCCTCTTGGTCGCCGCCAGTTTCGGTCAACGCCTTTTTCGCGTCCATCATGCCTGCGCCAGTCATTTCGCGCAGTTCTTTAACCATTGCTGCTGTGATCGCCATCTTTGGCTCTCCTCGTCAGAATTGGGAATGTGGGGGCGGGTTTACCCTGCCCCCCTGTCAGTCTTGAAACGCTTACGCGCCTGTGGTGGCTTCTTCGACGACGGCTTCTTCAACCGGTGCATCAAATGCGCCAAGATCTACGCCTGCTGCGCCCAGCTGTGCGGTCATGCCGTCCAAAGCTGCGCGGGAAACCAGATCACAGTACAGAGTGATGGCGCGGGATGCGTCGTCGTTGCCTGGGATGATGTAGTCTACGCCGTCTGGGGAGCAGTTGGTGTCAACGATGGCAACAACTGGGATGCCCAGTTTGTTGGCTTCGGCAATGGCCAGCGCTTCTTTTTTGACGTCGATGACGAACAGCAGGTCTGGAACGCCGCCCATGTCGCGGATACCGCCAAGAGACGCTTGCAGTTTACCCTGATCACGCTCGATGCCCAGACGCTCTTTTTTGGTCAGGCCTTCGGCGCCAGTTTCCAGCTTCTCGTCGATCTCTTTCAGGCGGTTGATGGACTGGGAAACGGTTTTCCAGTTGGTCAGCGTGCCGCCGAGCCAGCGGTGGTTCATGTAATACTGTGCGGATTTCTCTGCAGCATCAGCGATTGGGCCTGCGGCCTGACGCTTGGTGCCAACGAAAAGAACGCGGCCGCCTTTTGCAACAGTGTCACGAACAGCATTCAGAGCCAGGTCCAGCATTGGAACGGTCTGGGTCAGGTCCATGATGTGGATGCCGTTGCGCGAGCCGTAGATGAACGGGCCCATGCGTGGGTTCCAGCGCTGTGTTTGGTGACCAAAGTGAACACCAGCTTCAAGCAGCTGACGCATGGAGAACTCAGGAAGAGCCATGTTGTATTTCCTTTTCCGGTTTACGCCTTGGCGGGGAGAAGTGAGAGCGGATGCTCCAACCGGTGGATAGACAGGGATGTCTCCCCTGCCCGACCCAAACCCCGCCTGCGGGTTTGAATGGCGCGCGTTTACAGGAGGTTTTGATGAGGCGCAAGTGGGTTGGCGCTATAAAAACGCAGGTGGGGCTGGATACTACGTCAATCTCGCACGCAAGCCAGCCCGAATTTGATCCTCAGCTGCCTTGGCCAGTATCTTGCGGCTTGTGAAATCTGCCACTTTTAAAGGCGGATGATAGATCACATCAATACGGCCTTGTGGGCGCGCGGCAAGCGTGGACAAAAGATGTGGAGCCAAATCCATGTCTCCCCACCAGCCATAGAAACGGGGTTCAGCGCCCTTGGGCGCCTGATAATGCACTGTGACAGGCTGGATCAGCATGAAATCTTTCAAGCGGGGGTCAAAGAATGCCTCAAAGAGTGTTGTTTTAAAAGGTAAAACGCGCAAGCTGTCACTGCTGGTGCCTTCCGGAAAAAATAACAATTGGTGCCCGGCCAACAACCGGTCTTCGAAGACTTTTTTCTGCGTCCGCGCTTCGCGGCGTTCGCGGCGGATAAAGACAGTGCCTGTGGCCCGCGCCAACCAACCAATGCCAGGCCACTTGGCCACTTCGGCTTTGGACACAAAGTAAACCTGCTGTGCGGCGTTTAGGGAAAATATGTCCAGCCACGAGGAATGGTTGGCCACCACCGCGCCACGATCTTGAATTGGCGTGCCCTGCACCGAGAAACCTATCCCCATCAGGCGGAAGGCGTTGCGACAGACAAATTGGGTGATGAAGGGCGTCCATGGCCGGCGCAACTCAAAAATTGGTTTTTCCAACAAACGGAGCAAAAGCAATACCAGAAGGCCCCCAAACACAAGCATCGCCAATGGTAGTCCGCGCAGAAGTACCCGAAGCACCCCAGCCACACCAAGCTTCAAGGGCTTTGGATACCCGTCCTTGCTTTCCCAGACGCTCATAGAGGGCGATCCTTGGCATAAAGCGCGCGATTTTTCTGGTTCATGCGTGCAGTGTCGAGGATCAAACACACGTCCGTTGTGTTAAACGCATGGTCGAGATAGGCCCCCTCGCCGACAAACCCACCCAACCGAAGATACGCTTTGATCAACGGGGGGACTGCGAGCATGGCAGCGCGGCGCTCAATCTGATCCTCAGGGATGAGATCCATGGGATGGAATACATCGGATTGTGCCCGTGGGCGAATGTCTTCAGGTGCCAGATGGCGATTGTGCAGCAGCGACAAGGATTGCGCCAAATCATCCACATTGGTGCCGTGAAAGCTGGCCACGCCAAACAGAATTTCGATTTCATGATCCGCCACGTATCCGGCGAGCGCATTCCAAAGGTGGAACATCGCTGCGCCACCGCGGTAGTCCTTGTGCAGGCAAGACCGGCCAAGCTCCAGAAGCTTGCGACCGGAGGATTTTAGGACGGCGAGATCGTACTCATCCTCAGAATAAAACCGCCCAATTTTCGCCGCGGCATCGTCGCGCAACACACGGTAAACTCCAACCACTTGATCCATCGGGTCGGTCCCCAATGTGGAATCAGTCAGAATGAGATGATCAAAATGTGGATCAAACTGATCCTTCTCAAGACGTGCGTTGTGATCCACCAATGGTCCGGAACCGCCCAATTCTTCGACAAACACGCGATACCTTAGACGTTGGGCCGCTTGAATCTCCGCCTCTGTCTTGGCTAGCTTAACCATAAAATTTGGGCTGTGCGCGCTCATCAGGAGGCGGTATCCTCTTTGTTTGTTGGCGTTTTAGGCCGGGTTTTGGCGAAAATCAACCACCTGCCAAACAACTGATCTGTTGACGAATTCTGACGCGCGTGCACTATTTGTTAACGATTTTACGTCTCTGTGGCTGGCATCAAGAGGACTCGTGATCCATCGATGACAACTTTACCAGCCTCTCGGAAGTTCACGGTGATTTTGCCGCGAATGTTGGACTGCACCTGCCCAAGCCCCCATCCGGGTTGGTTGGGGTGTGTCACCAGCATACCGGGTTCGAGAAAGGCGTTAAGGTCAGAGTTTGGATCGCTCATGGGGCGCTCATGCAGTAAAGGAAAGTTGCATGTCACATAATACGGATTTCGCAGCATTGGTAGGGTCGCGGATCTGCCACGATTTGATCAGCCCGGTTGGGGCAATTGGCAATGGCTTGGAGTTAATTGCGTTAACCGGCGACGCCAAAGGTCCGGAAATGGAGATGATCTCTGACAGCGTGAACAATGCCAATGCGCGTATTCGGCTGTTTCGGGTGGCCTTTGGGCAGCCCAGTGACGCACAAATGGTTGGTGAAGCTGAGGTTCAATCCATCATTCAAGGTTTGGCACCCAGTTCACGTGTGTCGACATATTGGGAGGTCGAGGGGGCTGTTTCACGTTCAGAGCTGCGCCTGGCTTTCCTGACCTTGATGTGTTTTGACACGTCGATGCCATTTGGTGGCACTGTCACAGTCACAAAAGACGGCGACAACTGGTTGCTGCTGGCGGAAAGTGAAAAACTTCGCGCGGACGCAGCCCTTTGGGAGCCAATGTCCAAAGGTAATTTCCCTGCAGAGCTGACACCGGCACAGGTCCAGTTTGGGCTGCTGCCACAAGGGGCAAATTTGCTTGGGCGCGCTTTGGCCGTTCTGGTGACGGATATGAGCCTAGAGGTCACTTTCTAATAGAAAAGGGCGCCCGCAGAGGCGCCCTTTTGATTGATAAGATGACGTACCTGGCTTAGCCACGTGTGGTTCCGTCACCTTCCACCAAATATTTGAAACTGGTGAGTTGTGCGGCGCCAACAGGGCCACGGGCGTGCATTTTTCCAGTCGCAATGCCAATTTCAGCCCCCATGCCAAATTCGCCACCATCGGCAAACTGCGTGGAGGCATTGCGCATAAGTATAGCGCTGTCGAGACGCTCAAAGAACCGCGCAGCCGTGGCATCATCTTCGGTCAAAATGCAATCGGTGTGATTGGAGCCGTACTGGCGGATATGTGCAATCGCATCATCTACGTCAGAGACCACTTTGGCCGCGATGTCCATATCCAGATACTCTTTTCCCCAATCCTCTTTGGTGGCAACGCAGGTCCCAGAAATCTTCTGCAGGGTTTCGTCGGCATGGACGCGGACCCCGGCCTCAACCAACATCTGAATCAATGCGGCACCAAGGCTGTCCACCAGGCTTTCATGGATCAGGAGACACTCGGCCGCGCCGCAAATTCCGGTCCGCCGTGTCTTGGCATTCAACACCACATTCAGGGTTTTTTGCGGATCAGCAGCGGCATCCACATAAACGTGCACGATGCCTTCGAGATGCGCAAAGACTGGCACACGCGCTTCACGCTGTACAAGGCCCACAAGGCCTTTGCCACCGCGCGGTACAATCACATCTACCGTATCGATCATGGTCAGCAGTTCCTGAACCGCCGTCCGATCCCGTGTTGGCACCAACTGGATGGCGGCTTCAGGCAGATTTACCGACTTTAGCCCATCCACCAAACATGCATGGATTGCAGTCGAGCTGTGAAAACTCTCAGAGCCGCCACGCAGGATCACAGCGTTGCCGGATTTCAAACACAACGCACCAGCGTCAGCAGTCACATTGGGACGACTTTCATAAATCACCCCAACAACACCCAAAGGTGTGCGTACACGACGGATGTTGATGCCCGAAGGCATGTCCCATTCGGTCAACACTTCGCCAACCGGATCGTCCTGTGCTGCGACAGTGCGCAGGCCAGTCACAATACCCTGAATACGGTCTTCGTCCAACATCAGACGATCCATCATTGCGTCCGACAGACCTTTGTCGCGACCAAAGTCGAGGTCTTTCTTATTGGCCGCTATGATTTCGCTGCGGCGGGCCCAGACAGCATCAGCTGCGGCTTCCAAGGCGGCGCGCTTCGCTTCCGGTGGAGCAAAGGCCAGCTCTGCGCTAGCAGCTTTGGCTTGTGTGCCAATCTGCGTCATCAGGGCGGGGATGTCTGCGATGTCTTTCATCAGATCTGTCCTTTGCTAAGGTTGGAAAAATTCGCTTTGGGCGAGGATATTTTTGGTTAGAAGAAACTTAAAGAGCCAAATCATCTCGATGAATGAGCGCGGCGCGGCCTGGATACCCCAAAATCGGTTCAATCTCACGGCTGTGGCGACCTTTGATCTGATCGGCTTCCAAACTGGAGTAGGCTGCAAGCCCCTGCCCCAAACGGTGTCCAGAGAGATCGCGAATTTCAATCGGGTCCCCGCGGCTAAAATCACCGTTCACGGTGGTAACACCCGCAGGTAAGAGGCTTTTGCCGGAGGTCAATGCGCGGGCAGCGCCAGTATCAACCACCAACGCGCCTTGGGGTTTCATCGAGGTGATCCAACGCTTGCGGGCCAGTTGTGGAGTGCCGTGCGCAAGAAACCATGTGACATTTGCCCCGTTCTCCAAAGCGGAGACCGGGCGTAGAACAGACCCTTCGGTGATGGCCATCGCACAGCCGCCAGCGGTGGCGGTTTTGGCAGCCATCAGCTTGGTGATCATGCCCCCCTTGGACAGGCCGGAGACACCTTCGCCTGCCATATCTTCGATGTCTGGGGTGATCTCTTTGATTGTCTCAAAGCGTATTGCATCTGGATCGGTCATCGGATTTGCGGAGTAGAAGCCATCCACATCTGAGAGCAAAACCAGGGAGTCAGCACCAGTGGTTAGCGCAATTTGTGCCGCAAGCCGATCGTTGTCGCCATAGCGGATTTCATCCGTCGCTACGGTGTCGTTTTCGTTTACAATGGGCACCACACCCAGTGTCAGAAGCTGGTCCAGAGTGGCGCGCGAATTCAGGTATCGGCGACGATTGGCGCTGTCCTCCAAGGTAACAAGAACCTGCGCCGTGGTGATGCCATAAGGAGTGAGCGCTTCTTCATAAGCCCGAGCGAGCCGGATTTGCCCTACAGCTGCCGCCGCTTGGGATTGATCCAGTGACAGGTCGGTATTGGGCAGTTTCAGAGCGCCACGGCCCAAAGCAATGGAGCCCGAGGAGACCAATACCACATCGGTGCCCCGTGCCTTAAGCATAGCGACATCTTCTGCCAGCGCCTTCAGCCAATCCGCCTTCAATAGGCCAGAGGTCCGGTCAACAAGCAACGCCGACCCGATTTTGATAACAACCCGTTTTGTGTCTCTTAGGGTCGCCACGGTGCCTCTTCCTCATCAGACTCTGAGGCCTCTTCGATTTTTTGACGCACCCGGTCATCGTCAATTTGAGCCCGTAGTGCCCGCAGAACCTCCGTGGTGCCTTCATGGCTGGCGCCCGACATAAGAAGCACTTCACCGCCGACCACTGCCTCTAGTTCCTCTTTGAGGAAAGCACGCTCTTCGGCGTCCAAACTGTCAATTTTGTTCAGCACTGTCACGCGGGGCTTGTCGGCCAGAATGTCGGCGTAGTTGGTGATTTCCTGCACGATGGTTTTGTAGTCTTCCAACAAGGTGCCGGAGGTGCCGTCCACCAGATGCAGAAGCACTGCACAGCGTTCTACGTGACCCAGGAACAAGTCGCCAAGGCCCCTGCCCTCGCTTGCCCCTTCGATCAGACCCGGAATGTCAGCCACAACAAATTCTACGCCATCAACACCAACAACACCCAGATTGGGGTGCAAAGTTGTGAAAGGATAGTCCGCAATCTTGGGACGCGCGTTGGACGTGGCCGCCAAGAAAGTGGATTTCCCCGCGTTAGGCAGGCCCAGAAGCCCCACATCCGCGATCAGCTTCAAACGCAGCCAAATGGTGCGCTCAACGCCCGGCTGACCGGGGTTGGCACGGCGTGGCGCTTGGTTGGTCGAAGATTTGAAGTGCAGGTTGCCAAAGCCGCCGTTGCCGCCTTTGGCAAGCAACACGCGCTGACCCACTTCGGTCAAATCAGCAACCACCGTTTCCTGATCTTCGTCCAGAATCTCTGTGCCCACGGGCACTCGCAGGATGATGTCGTCCCCGGTTTTGCCGGTACGCTGATTGCCCATCCCCGGCTGGCCGGATTTGGCAAAGAAGTGCTGCTGATAGCGGAAGTCAATCAGAGTGTTCAGCCCGTCAACCGCTTCGGCCCAGACATAGCCGCCGTTTCCGCCGTCCCCACCATCGGGACCACCGTACTCGATGTATTTCTCGCGTCGGAAAGAGACACAACCGCCCCCACCACCGCCGGAACGGATGTAGACTTTGGCAAGGTCGAGGAATTTCATGTCATTTGTCCTTTTGCGGCGCGTTTTGCGCTCATACCTTGCCGGGCGGCAAGGCTCAATCCAGTTTCAAACTATATGTCCATGTCGGCACGGAGGCATCACGTGCCACAGAGAAGCTTTCAGCATCGCCAAGATACTGAAACCCACAGTTGGTTAGAACGCGTGCCGAAGCCGGGTTGTCTTGAAATACCGAGGCAAAGATGGTGCTGCTGTTGAGCGGGTTGGCTGCGATCAACGTACGCACGGCCTCTGAGGCAAGGCCCGTATTTCGGAAGGCTTTTCCTATCCAATAACCAATCTCAGTTTGGTCGTCGTCTATCCGTGTCAGGCCAATAATGCCCATGACTTCCGGCTGGCCCTGTTCGCTGCCATCAAAAGCCCAAATGTCTTCAATACGATTGCTCGATTGAGCCCGATTGATAAAGGCTTCAATCGAACCAGGTGGCAACGGATGTGGAATTCGGGTGGTCATCCGCGCCAACTCCCGATCTGCAGTGTGCATCTCGATCAAGCCTTGGTCAGACCGGCGCAATGGGCGCAAAACAAAACGCTCTGTTTCAATCACAGGCTGATTAACGATGGTATCCAATTTCATCGCGGTCTCCTCCTCAAAGAACCACATAAAGCACCGAGGCCACCGTCAAAGCGGCCAAAGTGCGCATCAAATATTTTTCCGCAGGCTTGCCAGCCACAGTGCGGGCGATCCGGTCCCCGGCATAGGTCCAGATCGGATGAAAAACCGCCTGTGCCGCCAATAGGCAGATGGCGATGGAGGTTGTCGCTTGCAAGGCAGATGTCGCCGGTGTGACAAAATTCGTGAACCCCGCAACGATCATGGCCCAGGCCTTTGGGTTGAGCGGATGCACCCACAAACCTGCCTTAAAACCTGGCGGTTGTGCGTCGTCACCGTTGCCGGGAGCCAGCCGCAAATTTGCGACCTTCCAGGCCAGCCAGAAAATGTAAGCCGCGCTGATCCACTTTAAGGCTGCAAACACCTCAGGCACAGCGTTCGCTAGCTCCATCAAGCCAAACCCTATCGGCCAAATAATCAGCTGCTTACCCAACGCCACGCCCGCCACAAAAGGCAGCGCAGCTTTAAACCCAAACCGCGCACCTGTGGCCAATAGCGCCATGTTCGCAGGTCCAGGTGTACCCACCTGACTTGCGGCAAAGATGCTAAAACTGATCACGGCGACGCTCATGGGGTGTCTCTAATCTCAAAAATGAAAAAGGGCCGGCTGTGTCAGCCGGCCCCCTAAATGTGTCAAAACCTTAAGGTCGGCTTACTCTGCGGCCTCCGCCACTGGCAGAACCGAAATAAAGGTGCGGCCCTTGAGGCCTTTGTGGAACTTCACGTTGCCTTCGGTGGTTGCAAAGATTGTGTGATCTTTGCCCATGCCGACGCCTTCGCCTGGCCACATCTTTGTGCCGCGCTGACGCAGGATGATGTTGCCAGAAATGACGTTTTCGCCACCGTATTTTTTCACGCCAAGGCGACGACCTGCGGAGTCGCGACCGTTACGGGAACTACCACCAGCTTTTTTATGTGCCATATCGTTGCTCTCCTATACTTCGCTTACTTCGCCAGATCGGCTGCTTGCGCAACCCACTCAGGCTTCACTTTAACCGCATCAAAGCTCTCTACGTCAACTGCTGCCAGCTGTGCGTAAGAAGTGATGCCTGCGTCTGCCAGCTTTTTCGCTGCCGCCGGACCAACACCAGTGATGGCGGTCAGATCGTCAGCTGCTGCGTCTGCGGCAGGTGCTACGGCTTTCTTGGCTGCTTTGGCAGGCTTGGCCGGTGCTGCAGCTGCTGGAGCGGATACGGAACCCGAACCGATAGCAGCTTTTACGCCAGATTTGTCTGCGCCAGAGGCCAAAATGTCGGTGATACGAACCAGTGTCAGTTTCTGACGGTGGCCCACGGTGCGCTTGGAGCTGTGCTTACGACGACGCTTCACAAATTTGATCAGCTTTTCGCCTTTGATCTGGTCGATCACGTCAGCTTGTACAGCGGCACCTTCAACGAAAGGCGCGCCGACAACGGTGTTTTCACCGCCAACCATCAGCACGTCGTTGAATTGAATCTTTTCGCCAGCGTCTGCAGCCAGTTTTTCGACACGCAGGACGTCGCCCGCCTGTACTTTATACTGTTTGCCGCCGGTCTTCAGGACTGCGAACATGTCCTATTCCTTCGATCTTATCGCGTCCTTTGGTCCCGCGGCCCGAAAGCTTTGGCGTTATTGGCAGATGCCACCTCAAACAGCGCGCCCTGGTATGGGCTGTGTTACAAAAAAATCAGGCGCAAAGTGCATACCTCACGCCAGATGGGGGCTTATCCTGTGGAAAACTGTTCAAGTCAAGGCGTTTTTAGCGGTCCTACAGATCCTGTACCGGCTGGATGTCGCCCATGCGCAGCGCCAAAACCTCAAAGCGGTTCGACATAACCTCAAAATGCACCGCATTCATCAGCTCATACACGATCATCATGTCTGGGTGTTCCAACGCTTCGGTATAGTCAATCAACTCCTCAAGGGAGAAATCTCTATACGTATAGGCAGCATTGGCCAGAGAGGAGGTTTCGATGGCTTCGGCCATTTCATCGGAATTCTCTTTTAGGAGGGCGCGCAGCCCCTCCTCGTCCGTGCGTAGGTCGATCACCCCTGCGTAAGATGCTGCCAGAATAAAGCGCACTTGAATTTCTGTCATTGCTTGTGGACCAATGTCACTGGGATCAATGGCGTCGCTCATACGCCGAAACAGATCAATACGCGGATCGTTGTTTTCTTCCATGTCCGCCAACATGGCATTGCCCACGAGGTCCTTTTCTTCGTCATCAGCCATGTGGCTGTCATTTTCGACGTCCACCAAACGCTGCCCCAAATCAGAGGCATAAAATGCCGCGGCATGGGCCAACAGGTCATCGTCCAGCGTGGCTTCCAAGATGTCGATCGCCCGGTTTTGCATCAGGCTCGTGTCAAACACGTCTTCGGCCACGGAGGTCCATTGGGCGCCAAAATCACCTTGTTTCATGCCCAACAAATCCGGTGCAGACGTTGCAGATAAGGCAATTGAGTCAATCGCCACATCAAAACCAGTCACCTTCAAGAACGCAGCAACATTATCCCGGTCCGCCGCCTGTGCCAGAGACACCAGTGCAAACATGCACGTCAGAGCGGTCAAAGCCACCAGAAGCAGCTGTCTTTTGAATTGTTGGAACGGGGCCACGCGGGCGGAAGTCATGTACATGCGGCCAAGCTAAATCATTTGTTGCACAAAACAACGCAAATCCCACTTGCACCACATCACAAAGCCGATTAAACGACGCCCTCACCAAGACCATGGTCTATCGGACGGAGAGGTGCCGGAGTGGTCGAACGGGGCGGTCTCGAAAACCGTTGAGCCTTCACGGGTTCCCAGGGTTCGAATCCCTGTCTCTCCGCCACCTTGGCTCTACCATATCCTATTTTTTGGCCGATATCGATACGTTCTTGGGTGTTTGTCATCACTAACAGGCTTCTCAGCTGACTGGTTTTCCGACGAAATCTTGCGCTTCCCGGTGATTTTAGTGGACCAAGCCGCTTCGACCTGCTCCGATAAATTCTACCGACACAGTTTTGTTTCGTGACGGCAATTAATTGAGAGCCCTATTGTTAAGAGGAACGCGCTGTGACCGGATTGGATTATTTTGCTTGGGTTGTTCTAATTGTACTCGTAGTCGCAACCATTGCTGTCTTTCTGACCTTGGCTATGCTGCCTGGAAAAATCGCAAAACAGCGGCATCATCCTTATGGCGAAGCCATAAATGTCGCTGGATGGCTAGGCGCGATATTGGGGGGGGTGTTTTGGCCGCTTGCCTTGATTTGGGCCTTTGCTCATAAGCCGCCTTCGGAGGAGGATGCTTCAAGTGCAGGATCCGAAGGGGGGTTGCGCCAATGATCGTTTTTATGACCCTAGGTTATGTAGCCTTGTTGTTTGTGCTCATCAAAATCCGCATTCTTCCCAATACCAAAGCGACTTGGCTCTCAACCGTTGTTTGGGTTGTGGTTTTGTTCCTCTTTTTGTTCATTCCCATGCAATGGGGAGCGCCTTCCGGCCCCATCCGGGTGATGACCCGCGTCGTGCAAGTGCTTCCCAACGTGAGCGGCGAAGTGATCAATGTTCCAGTCCAGCCCAATGTTCCGCTTTCAAAAGGCGACGTTCTATTTGAAATTGATCCAGAACCGTTTGAAATTTCCGTAAGTCTGGCCGAAGCCACGCTTGAACGTGTGAAGGCCCAGGCCGTTCAGGATCAAGACAATTTGGATGCAGCCAACGCTCAATTGGACCAAGCCGAAGCGCGGCGGATCCTTGCCAGACGTTTGTACGACGATGATGCTGAATTGGTTAAGAGTGGTACGATTTCCGAACAACGATTGGAAAAAAGGCAGGCAGAGTTGGATGCGGCCATAGGAGCTGTGGATCAGGCCCAAGCAACTGTGTCTCGATCCCTTGCAGAGCTGTCCGCAGTCACCGAGGATGGAACCGTTGCCAAAGTTGCTGAGGCTCAAGCCAACCTTCGTCAAGCACATTGGAATTTGCGAGAGACGACCATCACTGCGCCTTCGGACGGATTTGTGACTAACCTAGCTCTGGCGGTTGGACAACGTGTGACCAGCTTACCTTTGGCACCATCAATGGCGTTTGTAGACACCCGTGAAAAAGCGTTTGTCGCAGAGGTACATCAGATTTACCGACGCCACATAGAAGTCGGCCAACCGGTCGAAATCGCCTTCAAAACCCACCCCGGTACATTGGTGACCGGAACGGTGGGTAAGTTGTTTGATATCTCCTCTCAGGGACAGGCGGAGGTTTCTGGAGACGTATTGTCGGCGGGTGAAACCCGCGCGGACCCGTTTCTGATCCGCATCAAACTTGATGACCCAGAGGTCGCTCAGTCTTTGTCGGCGGGCGCAGCAGGTACATTCGCGATTTACACAAAAAATGTGCAGGCCACGCATGTGATCCGGAAAGTTATGATCCGCATGACTTCCATCTTAAACTACGTTAAAATTGGCCTGTAATCATAAGTTATTGAACAATTAAGTGACAAGAATCCAAAGGGGCAAGCCCCCGAGCTTTCTTAGTTGATCTGCAACAACTGCAGCGCTGCCAAAGTATCGTCATCCTCAATCAAACCCTCGGAAAGGTTTTGATGTTCTGACTCGGGCGCAATTGCAGCAAACTGCAGCGCAACGATATAGGCCAGATCTTCGTCCAGCAGGACACGCGCGGACAAGCTTTGGGAAATCAATCGCCGAATGGCGGTGTCTCCGGTTTGGAAATGGGTGGCTAGGGCTTGTACCAGCCCGCTTCGGCTGTTGTAGGAATACTGTCGCTTTGTCAGATGTGTGTCCACCAACCAGCCAAGTGCCGCCTCCCCGTCAAGCGCGATCAAACTTAGGGCATAGGCACCCAACATATCCCCATCATTTTTAACGTCTTGGGTGATGCGATGTTTGAGATACGTGCTCAGTTCCGGGTCTGGTTCACTGAAACCCAACAAGAGGATTCGGATGGCTCGAAGGTTCATCTCTGAGAGCACATCCAGGCGCGCGCGCAGGCGTTTGCTGTCTACTTCCAAGTCTAGCTCTTGCAGAGAGGCATAGTCCACCAAATCGAGTTCTCGCAAAGCCAGCTCACGCACCTTTGTAGTCTTATGCCCCAGCAGCGCTGCGAAATACTGTGCGCGCGAAGAATGTCCGGCCTCCCACTTTGGAAGAGAACTCATAATATGTTGCAGCACCGGGTCGAACTCTGCGTCAACATAGGCCAATCGCTGCCATTCTCCGGTGTCAGCACTGCGGGCAAACAGCATTTGAGCGCTTGGGTTCAGATACATCTTCCGCCGTGTTGTGCTGTCGACGAGAAATGGAAGCGAGGTTACGGCCCCTGCACCACGCAACTGCTGCACAATTTCAAAACGAAACCGATCTGCGTCCGCGGGTCTCGCCAGCACTATCTGATCCGCTTCAATCAAGCGTTCCACCATTGTGGGTTGCGGCTGGTACCCATGAAAAGCGCAGGGCGAAGCTGGAGAGGCTGCCAGCACAGCAAAGGCGACGGCCAATACTGTACCGCGTGTTAGACTGCCAAGCTGTCGATCAAAACCCATAGAGCCGTTCCGCAAGCCAAAAGGTGGCGATGGTGCCAATGGCATAACCTGCGACCAAATTGGCGTTACCCAACAATGCCTGAGACATCGCATTTAGGCGTTTAAGAGCAGCCATCAGTACAAAACCAACCAGCAGAACAACAGCCAGAAAAGCCAACTGTCCCAACTCCACACCCACATTAAACGCCAACAAGGCAAGCGCAATGTCGGCATCCGGCAATCCGATGTCTTGCAATGCACCGGCAAAACCCAACCCGTGCAGAAGTCCAAACGCAAAGGCCACAATCCAGGGCGCCTGTTCAGACAAGCGTAAATGGGCTTCATCCCGTTTCAGGATTTCAATTGCCAAAAACACAACCGACAAAGCGATGATAGCCTCAACCGGTGGACCGGGAATGGAAACATGCCCCAAAGCTGCCAACGCCAATGTGATGCTGTGAGCCACAGTAAACGCAGTGATTGCCCAGACCAGACGTCGTTTGCTACGGATCAAAAGAACCAAGGCAAAGACAAACAGAAGGTGGTCCCATCCCTCAAGAATGTGCTCAAATCCCAACACCGCATAAGTCCAGCCAACTTGGAGCGTGGTTTGTGTCTCAGGTACCAGCAACACCGTCTGTTCGGAGGTCAACCGAGCGGTCACCGGTGCCTGATCGAGCAATTGAAACCGAACCAAAACATCTGTGTTTTGTACCTCCAGCCCCTCTATGGTCAGGCTCTGGCCCGCAAGGCCCTGAGCACAAACAGCTGTCCAATGCGCGTGCCATGCCGTACCGTCGGACACTGGGTTTGGTCCAATGTTGGGTGCACAATTGTCCGGCAACCGGGCATCAATCGACATCGGCACGCCTTTCACATCCGGTTTGCGCCAAAACACCTGATATATCTCTCGCTCCACCTGTCGAATATCGAGATATCCGGGATCAAGCTCATGCGCCGCGGCCTGCAGAGCCAATAACATCCCCCCAAGACCAATAAATAGAGCCCGAAGCCAGGTCATTGGCCAATCCAATTTTGCAGGGTGTCTTCGTTAGGCCGTGACACTTGATAAGCCTGAAGAAGCGCCGCTTCTTGTGCTTCGCGCAACTCATTTGCCAAACTGCTGCGCCAGTCGGACAAGACGCGGTCCCGCACTGCATCCAATTTAGGTGCGCTTGATGGCTGATACGCACCCACGCGCACCAAATGGGCCCCATAGCCCGACTGCACAGGGCCAGCCCACTGACCGACAGGTAAGACCTCCAGCTGATCAAACACGCCCCGTCCAAAAGCTCCGTCGACCTGCATTTTATCCGCCTGCGACATGGACCGTTGCAACAGGGTGGAGAGCCCCTCTTCCAACTGCGCTTCCCCGGAATTCAACCCTGCCAGAATGTCTTCGACTTTGGCTTCATCGATCCCCTGCCCCAACCCAATTTGCTCAAAACTGATCAACGCCGGTGTTTGAAATTTGCTTGGATTATCTTGTAAGAACTGCTGCAGAACAGCATCTTCCGGCACCGCCGATTGCGCAGCGGACGTGACCAAAAACGCCATCTTCTGGACCAGCCGATTGCGAACAACGCCGTCACCTTGATCAAGGCCAAGCGCCCGGGCCTCGCGCACCAATACTTCATTGCGAATATACTGATCCATCAACATCTGCGCTTCGTCAGCTGTGGGGTCGCGCTTCATCTGTGCCTGAAACCGCGCTGACAATGCATCAAACACCCGCTCAGACACCACTATTTCATCCGCTTCAATAGATATCCTTTGACTGGGCTGCTGACTGGAAAACCATACAAAGATCACTGCACCCAAAACGGCAAAATGCAAAAAAGGTTCTTTTAAGATCGACATAATAAACTTTCATATATCATCACATTTAGGCAGCATTCGGCCCCCAAAATCGGTGGTCAATACAGAGGGTATTTCCTTTATTTTATAGGATATTGGAGCCTACACTATCATCAAAATTCTCTTGGCTTTTAGTAGAGAGTATCGCGCAATTTGAGCCGTTGTATAGCGTTTTGTCGATCACAGAATGTGCATATCCCTGTTCTCAAAACCAGCGCGCTTGTTTTGCCACCAATGCACCTTTTTAGCGGCAGCTAGCAGCGCTATCCGGCCACTCACAGCGTGGAAACTAGGAGGCACTTCCAAACAGAGTGGAAAGCAAAAAAGCCCTTAAGTCGCTAGGACCTAAGGGCTTTTTATGGCTCCGGCGGTAGGGATCGAACCTACGACCAATTGATTAACAGTCAACTGCTCTACCGCTGAGCTACGCCGGAACATTTTGTATCTGCCAGAGTGTGTCTCTGAAGATGTGGCGGGGTATAGCTTTGGTTTTCGGGGACGTCCAGAGGCTTTTGGGAAGTTTTTTGCATTTCTCTCAAAAAATTTCAGCGAAGTTCAAAAATCGACTCCGCGCTCAGCTTGCCAAACACAGAAACTCTTCTTTTTCCTTGCAAATCAATAAGGTGTGCAAAAACGTTGCGCGTAGCCGCTGGCAGCAGAGCAGCGGGTGTTTCCACATAGATCTGCCTTGCAAGTGCCTCTGCTGTGGCCGGAGCGGCTGACAAAGCCTTAAGAATATCAGCTTCGCGCGCCTTGCGGTGGGACATCAACCAGTCCAAGCGTTCCGCAGGTGATTCAATGGGGGCCCCATGGCCCGCATGGAACACGCGCCATGGTCGGGACCGCAGTTTTTCGCACGACCGCATAAAATCCGTCAGGTCCCCGTCGGGCGGCGAAACAAGGGAACTTGCCCAGCCCATCACGTGGTCCCCGACAAAACACATATTCCCCATCGCAAGAGCAATGTGGTTGCCAAAATGGCCAGGCGTGTGGAGAACTTCTAATGCCCAATCAGGACCCTCGATCATGTCCCCCTCTGCCACATGCCGGTCCGGGAAGAAATTGACGTCAATCCCCTCCCCACCTCCGGCCATTCCAGACTTCGACAGATTTTGCATAACTGTGCTGCGGCCCGCTTCTGGACCTCCAAATGCCAGTACCGGTGCACCTGTTTCACGAGACAACGCAGCGGCAAGCGGGGAATGGTCGAGATGCGCATGTGTCACAATAATGTGAGAGATATGCTGCCCTGCCCCGACCCCGGACAAAATTGCCTCTAGATGAATGTCGCTATCTGGGCCCGGATCGATAACTGCGAGCGATGTTGTGCCGATCAGATAAGTGTTGGTCCCCCGAAACGTCATCGGTGACGGGTTGGGGGCAACGATGCGGCGCACCATTGGTTCCAGCTCCACAACATCGCCCGGTTCGGGGTTGAAAGCCATCATCTGCGCGTCCATGGTCTTCCTCTCAAAGGATTGTCTTATGGCAAGGTGTACGCATGTTTTTTAAGTGGCTCAAACGCTATATGCCGCGCAGCCTCTATGGGCGGGCCGCTTTGATCTTGGTATTGCCAGTGGTGCTGTTGCAGCTCGTCATCTCGTTTGGCTTGATCTCGCGCCACTTCCAAGGTGTGACCGAGCAAATGACTCAGGCTGTGACGCGCGAAGTGCTTTTGGTGCTGGAAGGGCTGGATTATCAAAGCGATGTGCCTGAGGCGCTGCCAATTGTCCTCGATGTGCTCAATATGCGGATCGACTATGTCGACCAACTGCCAACAGTCGACACGCGCGTTTGGTATGACTTCTCTGCCTTCATCATTTTCCGCGAGTTTCGCAAGTATCTCCCCGGTGTGACCGCTGTCGAACTCGCAGAAAAGGGTCAAGTTTTTCTGTACATGCAGCGCCCTGAAGGCAATCTGGTTGTGAAGTTTGATCGGCGGCGGGTCTCGGCGTCAAATTCGCACCAACTGTTTGTAAACATGGTATTCTTTGGCGCACTTTTGACTTTTGTCGCCTATCTGTATCTGCGCAATCAATTGCGTCCAATCAAACGCTTGGCCGCCGCATCTGAAGCCTTTGGCCGTGGCCGAAACGTACCCTATACACCCGGTGGTGCTGTGGAGGTGCGTGCTGCTGGCAATGCCTTTCTAGACATGCGCGCCCGCATTGAGCGCCAGATTGAACAGCGCACCCTTTTGCTGTCTGGTGTTAGCCATGACCTGCGCACGCCTTTGACGCGGTTCAAACTTGGTGTGTCGCTGCTGGAGGACGAGGATCGTGAGCCCTTAGAGCGCGACATCGAAGAAATGCAACGAATGCTCGATGCTTTTTTGAGCTTTGCCCGAGGCGCCTACGAAAGCGAAACCGAGCAAGTGGACGCCGTTGAATTTGTGCAAAACGTGGTGCGAGATTTTGCGCGTGCAGGCGACGACGTCACGTTGCATGTGATCGAAGGTCACGGCAAAGTTTCGTTGCGTCCGGTAACCGCCCGCCGTGCCATCGAAAACTTGATTGGCAACGCCGTGCGCTATGCCAATCATGCCGAAGTCTCTATTCACCTCACAGATCGCTACCTGCGCGTGCGTGTTGAGGATGACGGCCCAGGGATTTCGCCAGAGCAACGGGAAGAAGCGCTCAAACCGTTTGCACGGCTAGAGCCGGCGCGCAACCAGAACAAAGGTATGGGCGTGGGCCTTGGTCTTTCCATAGCGGCGGATGTTGCCCGTGCGCACGGCGGAATTTTACGATTGGGCGACAGTGATCGACTTGGTGGATTGCGCGCTGATCTGGTGCTGGGTCGATCAGAAACCCCCAGCGCTTAAAGGAAAATTAGAGCGATTGCTTTAGGTCGGAAGAGAACCTCTTCCTTTGCGAGCCCGTGATGATCCGCTCCCGTACACATATCGCCTTTTATACGACCATTTGGACCGCGATTTCCGTCGCGTTCTCTGCGTGGATTGCGTTTGGGGTGGTGGGAATGGACAGCAGCCGGGTCAATCTCATCAGCGTGATAGCTTGCCCGCTTGTTATTGTGCCAATTGTCGCAATTCTGTCTGGCCGGATGATGCTAAAACTGCACCGCCTGCGCCAACGACTGCAACATTCGATGGATCATGACACCCTGACCAACACCGTTACGAGACAGTGTTTCTTTGGTAAGATTCAATCTCTGGAAAATGATATCTCATCGTCTTTCCTCATGGTGGACATTGATCATTTCAAAGCAATCAATGATTCACATGGTAATTGTGTTGGCGACATCGTGATCCGAGAAACTGCACATCGTCTAATCAACAATACCCGACGCGAGGACATTGTCGCGCGATTTGGCGGTGAAGAGTTTGTTGTCTTGCTCAAGGGGGCAACTCGGACCGAAGCGGAACAAGTAGCTGAGCGCATGCGCGCCACTGTTGCGCGCACGCCAATCCGCACCTCAGCGAGCAAAATTGCGGTAACGGTGAGTATCGGTGTTGGACATATGGAATCCGCGCAGACGGCGCAAAGCGCACTACAAGAAGCGGAGGACGCGCTCTACCGCGCCAAGGTTGCCGGGCACGATCTGGTGACTTCTGCCGCCTAAGCGCAAGTGTTTGCGCACTGCTCTCTTCTCCGTCTGCACAACTTTACAGCCTGTGCCGGAACCGATAGCTGTCGTGCCAAATATTGGCGACCGACATAAAGGATGAGTCATGCGCATCGGCAATCGCGAAATTGGACCCAACACCCCTCCGCTTGTGATCGCCGAAATTGGCATCAACCATGGCGGCGATCTCTCTGTTGCCAAAGAGATGGTGCGCCTTGCAGCTTTATCCGGTTGTGAAATGGTCAAACACCAAACCCACTTTGTCGACGATGAAATGACCGACGAAGCCAAGCAGATTTTTCCGCCCAATGCGGATGTCTCGATCTGGGAGGTCATGGAGCAATGCGCGCTGTCCGGTGAGGATGAGCTGGAGCTGATGCGCTACACCAAAGAGCTTGGTATGATCTTCATCTCCACGCCCTTTTCCCGCCGCGCGGCAGACTTCTTGGCTGAAGCAAATGTACCCGCTTTCAAAATCGGCTCCGGTGAGGCCGACAATCTGCCGCTCATTCGCCACATCGCGTCTTTTGGCAAACCGGTGATTATGTCCACGGGCATGCAAACTATTGAAACCATGCGCCGTTCTGTGGCGATTTTGGACGACGCTGGCATTGACTATGCGCTTCTGGAATGCACCAATCTCTACCCGTCCCCACCAGAAATTGTGTCCCTGCGCGGGGTCACCGAGCTAAAAGAGGCTTTCCCAAACGCTGTGGTTGGATTTTCCGATCACTCAATTGGTCCTGAGATGGCGCTGGCCTCGGTAGCTTTGGGCGCCTGTATTCTGGAGCGTCACTACACCGACACCCGTTATCGCCAAGGGCCGGACATCATCAATTCGATGGACCCCTCGGAGCTGCGCCACATCATTGAACGCTCCCGCGAAATCTGGATCGCAGCCAACAACCCAAAACAACGTACACAAGCCGAGGAATCCGTTTACGCATTTGCGCGTGCTTCTGTGGTTGCGGACAAAGACCTGCCGGCTGGCCACGTTATCGGCGAAGAGGATATTTGGGCGCGTCGTCCAGGATCTGGCGAAATTCCGGGTTATGATTTTGACAAGGTGGTCGGCAAGACGCTCAACCGGGCCGTGACGCGCAACACTCAGCTCAAGTGGGACGATTTGGAGGGCTAGGCTTCAATGCAAGGCTTTAAGTTTATCTGTCTCGATCCACGTAAGAACAAACGTGCACGGATCAACCGTGCGCTTTCGTCGTCCGGCACTATTCGCTGGCTGCGCATGGCGCCGTTGAGCTTTCGGGGGTGGCCGGAGTCCAGCCAAGAGGCGGAGCAAGCCATGGCAATGTCTCCCAACGACCGAGTAAGTCGAGTGCCTCGCCCAATTCTAAAGTGGTCGCTCATGTTGCAATACAACGGTGCACGCGCCCATTTTGCGAAACATCCTGAGCAGGTTGCGGTGTGCTGGAACGGCCTGAATGGAACACGCCGTGTGTTTATGCGCGGTGCAAAGGCCGCAGGCGCCAGATCGTTGTTTTTCGAATTGGGCCCCTTCCCCAACCGCATCACTGTAGACCCGCAAGGCGTCAATTTCGAAAACAGCCTTCCTCGGGAAAGCGCTCCTTACTTGAATTGGTTTGAGGAGGCTGAAAACAAGGATTGGCGCCATGTTCGTGGCAAAATCAAACAAAGGCAGGGCACACAGATCAAGGAAACAGGTGAAACGCCTCCCTTGACGGATCCGTTTATTTTTGCCGCTCTTCAAACGCCGGGAGACAGCCAATTGCGTTTGTTTGGTGGAGTTTACAAAACCGTCGAAGCCTTTATCGAGGGGCTTGAAGAAGCAGCCCAAAATCTGCCTGAAGGCTGGCACCTGCGGGTCAAAGAACATCCCTCTGCTCCGCAGTCTTTCGCGGAGAAAATTCGCGCAGCTCGTAGCAATCGTGTCTATTTGGACAATGCCAATGACACATTTGTTCAGGTGGCCGCCAGCAAGGCTGTAGTCACCGTAAATTCATCGGTTGGTCTTGAAGCAATGTTCTATGACAAACCCGTTGTAGCCTGTGGTCAGTGTTTTTGGCAGATCGACGATATTGCCCATGCGGCAGGCACTCAATCCGACCTAAATATGACCTTTAAGCACCCGGAAAAAATCACGTTTTCAAAATCAGCCCGCGCTGCATTCTTGTCATTTCTGGATCAAATCTACTATCCCGAAGACAGCGACGAAGACAGCAGCACTCTCATCACAAATCGCCTCAATGGGCGTGACAGATTTGGGTTTTGGGAGGTCACAAAATGATCTGGCCATTCTCTCGCACCGCCAAAAAGGCGCGTGCCTCACGGATCTCCATCAAACCCCCTGAAGCCGTAGCGCAACGCTATGGAATTGCACTGGTTACCATCGCCAAAAATGAAGAATCCAAAATCGAGGATTGGTTGACATTTCACGCTTTGGCAGGCGTGAGAGAAGTGATCCTTTACGACAATCTGTCCACAGACCGCACCGCTGAAATTGCGCGTAACTTCAAAGGCATGCCTGTCACGGTCATTCCATGGCAACTACACACACAGACGTGCTCTCCGGTCCTGATCTTACCGCGTCAGATACTGGCTTACTGCCACGCTCTCTCGACTTTTGGCGGACAATTTCGCTGGATGGCGATGATAGATATCGACGAGTACATTGTCCCAAAAACACATGCGACCATTCCTGAGGCTCTAGAAACCCTAAGCATGCATGCCAATGTGTCGTTGCCTTGGACGATGTTTGGCCACAACGGCCACGACATCCCTCCTAGCGCACCAGTGCCATTTTCATATACACGCCGCGCAGCTAAAGCGGAGGGTCCCCTGTTGAATTTCAAATGCATCGTGGATCCGACCGAAGTCACCAAAGTGAGTGTACATAAATTTGAAACTGCGCGTATGAAACGCCGCTCGGCAAACACGCGTGGGGTCGTGGCCCATAACAAACAGCGCAAAAATGCCAAATACGTTACTCAGGATCTCTTACAGCTGAACCACTACTACCTGATGTCGCGTCAGGAGACCGAGGAAAAGCTGATGCGAGGGGCTGTATCTGGTGTTCCACTTGAGCGACGGACGGCCTCGGTGCGGGAAAAGCAAGATCTGATCGAAGCGCAGGCCACATCTGACAGGTCAGCGCTTGATTTCCTGAGCCGTCACGGCATTGATACTGCAGACACTTTTTGCGCAAAATACCAAAGGTAGCCCATGCCCAATCTCATGTTCCAACACTTGCGGGATACCAACAACATCGGTGATGCCGCCTGCAGCCCGTTTGACTATTTTGACTGGGATGACGCGGAGGCCAAGGATTTACGCCAGCCAAGTTCCGCCTATTCCGTGGGGATTTACGGCGGCGGTAAAATCTTCCGTGGCTTGAACAATGCTGCGGGTATCAATCGCAGTCCTGGCACAAAACACATCGCCTGGGGCGTTGGCACCCGACAGAGTTTTCCAATCTCATGGAGTTACAGCCAATCGCGACGTCTTTGTGATCTTGTTGGCAGCCGTGATTGGGGCGACACGCGCTATGAATTTGCACCCTGTGCGAGCTGTATGTCTCCTTTGTTTGACACCCCATCTGAGCCAAAACACGACGTTGTTTTTTACTTTCACGGCGGAAAAACGGATCAACAGGGCATCGATATCCCGGAAGGCATGCCCAAACTGTCCAACAACTGTGGGTCTTTGGAAGAGGCGCTGACGTTTATATCAAGCGGCGCAACGGTTGTTTCCAACTCCTACCATGGCGTGTACTGGTCACTGCTCATGGGGCGAAAAACCATATGTATTCCGTTTTCCAACAAGTTTCAGGGCTATCGGTTCAGCCCGACCTATGCCACGCCTGCAAATTGGCAAGGCTATCTTGCCGATGGCATTGTCGCGCCTGACATGCTTGCGACCTGTCGCGATGCCACTTTGGGCTTCAAAAGTAAGGTCGACCAAATGATCCAAGAGGCCTCCTGATGGCACAATCTCTACTTTTTCTCACGGGAACTCGCGCCGATTTTGGCAAGCTTGAACCTTTGGCGGTAGCAGCTCGCGATTCAGGATTTGACGTCACATTTTTTATCACTGGCATGCATATGCTAGACCGCTACGGGCGTACCAAACTGGAAGTGCACCGGATGCCGGGTGTGACCAAACACGAGTTCCTCAATCAGCGCCCCGGTGATCCGCAGGACATTGTCCTGGCAAAAACCGTGACCGGTTTCTCTGACTACATCACTGAGGCCCGGCCGGATCTTGTCGTGGTGCATGGGGATCGGATCGAAGCGCTTGCAGGGGCACTTGTGGCGGCAACCAACTATATCCCCTGCGCGCATATCGAAGGTGGCGAAGTCTCTGGTACAATTGACGAGATTTATCGTCACTGTAACACCAAGCTGGCGAGTCATCATTTTGTCAGCTCTGAGGACGCCAAGCGGCGCGCCATGGCAATGGGAGAACCCAATAGCGCGATCCATGTGATTGGATCCCCTGAGCTCGACTTTCATGCAGGTACATCAGGCGTCACGTTGGACGAAGTCAAAGCCCGCTACGACATCACCTTTGACAATTTTGGCCTGGTGACATTTCACCCGGTGACGTCAGAGCAGGCCACCATGGGCGCTCAAGCACAATCCTTGTTTGACGCATTGGAGGCGTCAGGCCGAAACTTCGTGGTAATCGCCCCAAACAACGATCCAGGCTCAGAAGACATTTTTTCGGTTCTTAATCAATTGCCCTCCGAACGTTTCCGCCAATTCCCGTCGATGAGATTCAATCATTTTTCCGAGTTGATGAAAAATGCGGCCTGTATGATTGGCAACTCTTCCGCTGGTGTCCGCGAGGCTCCGTTCCTTGGCCTGCCTTCATTGGACATCGGCACACGCCAGACCAACCGTGCACAATCCGGCTCTGTCTTTAGCTGCGCCGCCGAAGACCGTGCTGCAATTGACACTTTCCTCGCAACTGAGTGGGGACACCGCCATACACCACACACTGGATTTGGCGAGGGGCGCGCCGCTGGCAAATTTGTGGAAACCTTGCAAGACGCCAACTTCTGGACCCAAGGACTTCAGAAAGCCTTTCATGATATTGGATAGGCCGCTATTTGTGTCGTAAGACATACATTGTCTTGGCGTCAAATTAGGAACATACCCCATGCCCCTGAAATTAAGTACCTTTCTTGGGTTATGGTCCCTGCTGTGGCATCTATTTTTGCCAATTGTCTTGCTGTATTTGCGCCGTCGCTCCCGCTCAGATGCACTCTATGGTGCACATCTGAGCGAACGATTTGGGCGTTACACAACACCGATGCCCGGCGCCGTTTGGGTGCACGCGGTCTCTTTGGGAGAACTGCGCAGTGCCGTGCCACTGATTCAAGCGTTTTTGGACCGCGGGGAACGGGTGGTGGTCACTCAATTTACCCCTGCTGGCCGGCGTGAAACCGAAAAGGTCTTTCAGCAAGCCATCGCAAATGGACAGTTACAGACCGTCTGGGTGCCGTTTGAAACATCTTGGGCGTTTCGGGGCTTCTTCAAAACATTTGAGCCGCAATTTGGCTTGGTCATGGAAATCGAGATTTGGCCGCGCATGGTGATGGCTGCGAAACGCGCACAGGTGTCGTTGTTTATGTGTAACGCGCAGTACCCGTCCAAATCCATTATCAAAGACCAGAAGTCCTTTGGCTTGCGCCCTGCAGTTATGGCACAATTTGCCGGTGCTTTTGTGAAATCCGACCTTCAGGCCCAAAGGTTCTCTGCTGTCAACGTCCCCAACATTCACGTCACTGGAGAGCTGCGGTTTGACCAGCCGATCCCACCACATTTGACAATCGCTGGACCAGCCGTGCGCAAATGGCTTGGTGCGGAGAACAGACCGGTGATTACCTTTGGCTCCACGGTTGAGGGTGAAGACGCGCTTTACGTCGAGACAATGAAGATGATGCAAACCACCGCTGATCCAAAGCCATTGTTTGTTTATGTGCCGCGGCGGCCTGAACGGTTTGACGCCATTCATAACATGCTGGTCGCAGAAGGATTTCAGGTCTTGCGACGATCAACCGCCCTGCCCGCAACCCTGACAACGGACATAATGACCGCCGGTGCAATTCCTGAAACCCAACCGGATATCTTCTTTGGAGACAGCCTGGGGGAGATGTACTTCTATCTGTCCATGGCTGACAAATCCGTTGTGGGCGGCGGATTTGTACCCGCGGGCGCGCATAACATCATCGAGCCTTTGGCCCTTAAAAAGCCGGTGATCACAGGGCCAGAGACTTGGACTATCGAATACCCATTTGCCGAAGCCGACGCTGCTGGTGTTGCATGTGCCAAATCTGACGCAACCGCGCTGGCCGATGCGTTATCTGGCGGCTTCACACCAAGCGAAGCGGCCATTGATGCATTCTTTGAAGATCACGCTGGCGGCACTGACAAGTTAATGCAAGCTTTGCCAACCGCATTGGCCGCCGCAAAATCTCGCTCCTAAAGACGACCTGCGTTCAATTCCCCCAACAAGTATTGCACCAAACCAAAGTCATGCGGCTCATCAATGTCAAAGCCCCGAATGGAGGGGATCTCAAACGGCAACACGCGCCCTTCGTAGATTGTTTTGGCACAGCGCAGGTAATCTGGTGCCACCACATAGACGCAGCCGACATGCTCGTACACCTTTGGCGCCGACTGGCGTGCCCAGACACCACCTGGAAGGGTTTTAGACACCTGCAATGCGCCGTTTTCATCTGGCTCAACTAAGTTGAAATAGGGGTTCTTGCGCGCTTCACAGACGCTCATCACCATGTCGGGCGCGTCCCCTTCAAAAAGATCAAGCGCCCCAGAGATGTCTTCCGGTACACGTAGGGGATTGGTACAATCAAGATCTAAAAACGCCGATACTTTGTGCCCCAACGCCTGTTCGCTGGCTTCCAAAGCGTGTTGCCAAACACCCCATTTCGGCGCGGAATCTGTCGCCAATTCGGCCGGGCGCAACCCAATGTCCAGTGCACCTTTGGCCACGGAATGGGCATAGATTTCCTCGTCGTCGGTCGAGACCACAACTGCATCAACTTGCGGATGGGCAAACAACATGTCCAATGACCAGTCGATCAAAGGTTTTCCCTGGATCATGCGGAAGTTTTTGCCCGGCACGCCTTTGGAGCCTTTTCGGGCTCCGATATGTCCAAGGATCATATGTCGTTCTCCTTCTCCCGCGCCAGAAGCGCGCCATAGTATTCCGTTAGCTTCTGCTTCATTGGGCCTATGGCCTTGTGTGACCAGATCAACCGGCGGCCCTTTCGGTCCACAAATCCGCCACCTTCGGGCATTTGCAACAATTCCTGCCCTTTCACATCCACACCGGGCAATGTGACCGCAAGCAGACCTTTCCAGCGTGATTTCACCCAAGGCATTGCGGCCCGCAAATAGATCAACCAGGCCCAAGGCAACATGAACTCGGTCGGAAATTTTACAGCCATAGATTTTGGAATGGCTTGTAAATGCTCCTGCGCAGCCCAGCTCATAAAACGTTCGTCCGCAACCATCGGCCGGAACCCTGTCATGCCATGTTGTGCATGCAAATTGCGAAACTGCTCGGCAATAAAGCCACTCTCTCGCGGATGATAGACCACGATCGAGGAGTTGCCGCGGGCATACCGTTTTTTATCACTGCGCCGCCAGACCCAGCGCCCGAGGGGACCAATCGGCAGCATCGCGCTTTGAAACAGAACCACAGCTTTGTCTGACTGGGCGACATCGAGAAACTTGGACATATCCCCAAACACAACCGTGTCGATATCCACGTAAACCGCTGGCAAATCTTGAGGCACAACACCCGCCTCAAACATCGCAAGTTTGGCCTGGCAACCGATGGTACGCATTTCCTCCCGAATAAAAAATTCCGGAAACTCGCGTTGCACAACCCCCTCTGGCAATCCATCACGTGGCCGGTCGGTGATTAACACAGTACGGAATGGACGACTGGAATATTTAGCAATTGTCTCAACTAGCTGGCTGACTTCTGGCGCGCCATATTTTGTCCCCCAGAGGATCAAGACCAACTGCCAGTTTGCCTCTGTTGTCATTGCTGCACCTTTTGCTTGAGCTGGCTATATCGCGCCCTGTGACACAGAGGCTTGGGCTCTGTGTTACGATGTGCACAAGACTGGTTCAATCTCATTCTGGTCAACGCTCTTGCGTCCCAACTCTTCGAAACCTAAGTATCGCGCAATACACTGATGTTGGACAGACAGGGCAGAGACCGCAGATGGGCACATCCAAGACCGATTTTGGAGCAAAGCTGAGCGACGCAGTCATTCGTGGGTTCCTGTCTGTGATGTTGCGTTTGCCCTATGAGACACGATTGAACACCGCGGGTTGGCTGGCCGATCATGTTGTGGCACCTCTGTCTGGTAACCGACGCCGCATCCGAGAGAACCTTGAATTGGCCATGCCGGAGTTGACCCTAGAGAAACGCGAAGAGATCGTACATCAAGTGGCAAATTCCATGGGCCGGATGCTCATGGAAACCTATTCAGACACAGAGTTCCTTGCACAGGCCGCTGCGGCGCCAATCACAGGTCCGGGAAATGCAGTTTTGGAACAGGCCCATCAGGACGGCAAAGCCGCGCTGATGGTCACGGGTCATTTTGGCAACTACCTCGCGGTACGCGGCTCTTTTCTGTCGCGTGGCATACCAATTGGTGGGCTCTATAAGCGTATGTCCAATCCCTATTTTAACGACCACTATGTAGCGGCAATGGCTGATTTTGGCGAACCTCTGTTTGAGCGCGGCCGACGTGGCATGGCCAACATGCTCAAACATCTGCGTGGTGGCGGGTTTGTGGGAATTGTGCACGATCAACGCATCAACGACGCGCCGATATATAGCTTTATGGGAAAACCAGCCCGCACCGCCGAGTCCGCCGCCGAATTGGCTCTTAAGTACAAGGTGGACCTTGTCCCGTGCTACGGAATCCGCCAGCCGGATGGAAGTTATGTCATCGACACCGAGGCCCCGATTCCGCATACCAATGCCCAGGAAATGACCCAACGTCTCAATGACAGTTTGGAGGCGCAAGTGCGTGCCCATCCTGGCCAATGGATGTGGACCCATAACCGATGGCGGGATGCGGGCAACGACACAACTGAAGACCGCGCGCGCGGGCGCGCACGCGCCAACTAACGCCTCAATTCCCCAAAATCTCCACATTTGCGCACCACTTTGACCACAGAGCGGGCGCATAGATGGCCTGTGGTCTTCTGCACCCTTCCGACCACACAGCTGCCAAAGGAGACATCCAATGTATCACGCGCCTCATGGTGTGGTTGCAAAGCCGTCCCGTCACGCTCGTCTGTTCGAGCTGATCCGCCAACAAAACCTCTCGACCATAAAGCCGCCTGTGGAAATGATTCAGGTCGTGCCAAAGCGTCCGGCTGCACTCAAACGACCTGAGCCTCTAGAAGTTGAATTTGACTTCGACCCAGATCGGATGCTGAAATCTGCAACCAACTCACTGCGGCGCGCAGGCTGATCTTCAGCCCCGAAACCCGGTGGCGACCACAAATTTCTCCGAGCTGTCAGATCGACTGCTCGGCGGTTTCACGTTAGCAACCTTGGTGAATTTCTGCTTCAACAACTTTTGAAGTTCACCTTCTGCACCGCCAGCCAGGACCTTGGCCACAAAGGTGCCGCCCTCTTCCAGTACATCAAAGGCAAAATAGGCTGCGGTCTCGCACAGCGCCATAATCTTGAGGTGGTCTGTTTGCTTGTGACCTGAACTGGACGCCGCCATGTCACTCATAACAACATCAGCTTTGCCACCAAGCCATTCTTTGACCTGATCGTCTGCACCTTCATCCATAAAATCAAGCACATGAAGCTCTGCGCCCGCAACGGACTCAACTTCTTGCAGGTCGATCCCTAGAAGCGTACCAACTTTCTTACCTGACCGTTCCCCAAGCGCATTGATGCGCGGAACCGCCACTTGCAGCCATCCGCCTGGCGCACAGCCCAGATCCACAACCCGTGCTCCCGGCACCAGAAAGCGGAACTTGTCATCCACTTCCATGATTTTATACGCCGCCCGTCCACGATAGCCTTCGGCTTTGGCACGCGCGACATAGGGATCGTTCAGCTGACGTTGCAACCAACGGGTGCTGGACAGTTTGCGACCCCGCGCCGATTTCACCTTGATGGTCAAATCGCGCTGTCCACGCCCTGAAGTATTCTTGCCGGTTGGTTTCTTCGCCATCTGTGTCACCACTTTGCTTTAAGACAAAGCCTTCTAGTCATTTTTACCGTCACCACAAGCGAAACCGCCCTAATACGGCCCATCCTCAAGCACACCATCTGCGCTCATTTGCGCATAAAGCAAGCCTTCGCGCAGGCCTCGATCTGCAACAGAGAGCCTGTCTGTGGGCCAACAGCGCAGCAATGCCTGCAAAATTGCAGAGCCACTCATAATCAAGGCTTGCCGGTCCTGCCCAATGCGCGGATCTGCGCGCCGTCCTTTGGGTCCAAGATCAAGGTAGCCACGGATCACCTTGTCGATTTGCTCACTTGTCATGCGCAGACCGTCCACTTTGGTGCGGTCATAACGGCGCAATCCAAGATGGCTTGCTGCCACCGTCGTGACCGTGCCACTGGTGCCAATAATCTGGAAACCTTCGGTGGGAGGTGCGTCTTTGTACGGCGCAAACTCACTTAGGTTTTCCTCAAAGAACCAACTCATTAGCGCAAATCGCGCTGAGTCATCTTCCACATCGCGAAACTGATCCCGCAGCGTTGCAACACCAAGCGGTACCGAAATCCAATCCACCACTTTGGCCGCCGGAAACGGGCTGCCGACCGAATGAAATCCGCTGCGCAGGCGCATGATTGACCGCGCACGCTCTATCGGCGGCACAGATGTCAGGTCAATCCAGACAAGCTCAGTGGAGCCCCCGCCAATGTCGACCACAAGCAACTGTTCAGTCATCGTGCTGACCAAAGGCGCGCAGGAAATCACCGCCAAGCGCGCTTCTTCTTCTGGTTGGATGATTTCAAGTTGCAAGCCCGTTTCACGCCGCACCTGTCGCACAAATTCGCGCGCATTTTTGGCGCGGCGACACGCTTCTGTCGCTACCAGGCGCATGGATTTCACCTTGTGGCGCTTCAGCTTCTGCTGACAAATTCGCATGGCTTGAATTGTGCGTCGCATAGAGCCGCGCGACAAACGCCCGGTGCTTTCCAGCCCGGTTCCCAATTGGACAGACTTGCTAAAGCTGTCCACCACATGAATTTGACTGCCCTTAGGTTGGGCAATCAACATGCGGCAACTGTTCGTGCCCAGATCCAGCGCAGCATAAAGCGAGCTGGGATCAGGCGGTTTCGGCGCGGGGCTCTCAACCGGTTTTGGGAATGCGCCCGCACCTTTGGGACGCTTGGGCGCCATCGTTACGCCCTCCATTTCGTGTTACCTTCAACGTAGTGTGTCCCCCTGCCCCACGCAATCCCGTTTCGTGTCCAATCACACACAACCACGTCACGCTACCTCTCATCTTCTTCATGCAAAGAATTCACAGCCAGCCCCATGGCCAAGCGGGGCTGCCTCTCGCTACAAAGCCCCCACAACAAACCCCAAGGTCGCGTTACGCTGCCCTATTGTCGAAATTGAGCCAAATCGGTGAGACGTGCTGTCTTACGACTATGTCACCGATACCGGAGGAATCACCCCATGCCTGATGTCACCATTGTCTACTGGCGCGATATTCCTGCTCAAGTGATTGTGGGCAAAGGGCGCCGTGGCGCAAAAAGACCTTTGGCTGAACGCTTTGAACAGGCCATCGACCGCGCGGCAATGAAGATTGGTGCGTCTGATACAGACGCCTATCTGGCAGAATGGCGTAAGGGCGAGCCCTATCCTGTAGAAGGAGAGCCGCAGGTTATCCTCGAAAGTGAGGTGGCCCGGCTGGAGGCAGAGTTTGATCAAGACCGCATCAAGGCGATGATCAACAATGAAGGCTGGGCGTGACACGCCCCTCTTTTTGGGAGGCCGCAATGGCTTTGTTGAATTTTAAGCGCAAGACCGAAGAGGTCAAAACCACATCGCCAGAAATGGAGGCCTTTCTGCAGGGCTACTCCATCGAAGTTATGCCGCGTACAGCGGCCAAAGTTGAAGATTTCCGCACGCTATTGCCCGCAGGCACCCGCGTCTACATCGCCCATATCGAAGGCACCCCAATCGAGGACATGGTCGACTCCGCCCGTCGCATTGCGGCCCAAGGCTACGAGATCATGCCGCATTTCCCAGCTCGTATCATCAAAGACAAAGCCACGCTGGAAAACTGGATCGCCATGTACCAAGGCGAAGCCGACGTCAAACAAGGCCTGATGCTGGCTGGTGGCGTTTCTGAACCCCACGGTGACTTTGCGGATTCCATGCAATTGCTGGAAACCGGTTTGTTTGACAAAGCGGGTTTTGAACGCCTGCACGTTGCGGGCCATCCTGAGGGCAACAAAGACATCGATCCCTCCGGCGGCTCCGCTAATGTCGACGCCGCGCTACAGTGGAAACAGGACTTCTCTCAGCGGTCTGACGCAAAAATGGCAATCGCGACGCAGTTTGCGTTTGAAGCCGCCCCGATCATCGATTGGGCCAATGGCGTGAAATCCGCAGGCATAGATATTCCGATCCACATCGGCATCGCGGGCCCGGCCAAGCTGCAAACGCTGATCAAATTTGCCATCGCCTGTGGTGTTGGGCCGTCCCTTAAGGTACTGCAGAAACGCGCGATGGATGTCTCCAAATTGCTGCTGCCTTATGAGCCAACTGAGGTTCTTACCCAGCTGGCCAACCACAAGGCAGCCAACCTCGAGTTCAACATCGACTCGGTGCATTTCTTCCCACTTGGCGGGATCAAAACCAACGCCAATTGGGCCATCAATAATGGCGGCGCCTCTGCGCAACCAGCCAAAGTCTGACAGGATTAATTATGACCCGTACCGTTATAGAATCAAACTCAAAAACTGCGATCATGGGTTTTGACGAACCGTTCTGTGTGATCGGCGAACGCATCAACCCAACGGGCCGCAAAATCCTGAACGCGGAACTGGAAGCCGGTGATTTCTCTCGCGTTCAGGCTGATGCGTTGGCCCAAGTTGCCGCAGGCGCCACAGTTCTAGACATCAACTCAGGTGCGGTGTTCTCCAACAAAATGGCAGAAGATCCACGTTATGCGGACAACAACTTCGTTGAGCCAGACTTGATGCGCCAGCTGGTCGAAAAAGTGCAGGAAGTCACCGACTGTCCATTGTGCATCGACAGCTCGGTACCTGGTGCGCTGGAGGCCGGCCTAGAAGCTGCCAATGGCCGTCCGCTTTTGAACTCCGTCACCGGCGAAGAAGAACGCCTTGAGATTGTGCTGCCTCTTGTCAAAAAATACAATGTGCCAGTGGTGGCCATTTCCAATGACGACACAGGCATCTCCGAAGACCCAGACGTGCGCTTTGCGGTTGCCAAGAAAATTGTCGAGCGCGCAGCAGATTTTGGCATTCCTGCGCATGACATCGTGGTGGACCCGCTTGTCATGCCAATTGGCGCCATGGGAACCGCTGGCTTGCAAGTTTTCACTTTAGTGCGCCGCCTGCGCGATGAGCTCGGCGTGAACACCACGTGTGGTGCGTCCAACATTTCCTTTGGCCTGCCCAATCGCCACGGCATCAACAATGCATTCCTGCCCATGGCCATGGGCGCAGGCATGACCAGCGCCATCATGAACCCGATTGCGTTGCCTGTTGGCCCCAAAAAGCTCGCCGAGAAAAAGGCCGAAGTTGCCGCCGCTGGCATCGTGCTGCCTGAAGGATTGGACGACGAAGCCTTTTGCAAAATGTTTGGCCTCGGCTCCACAAAAGCGCTGGCAGGTAAAGAGATGGAAGCCATTCGCGCCGCCAACTTTCTGACCAACAACGATGAAGGAGGCGCAAATTGGATCAATTTCAACAGGCTTCCAGAGGCCGCAGGAGAAGGTGGTCGTGGACGTCGCGGCGGTGGCCGCCGTCGCCGCGCCTAAGCTACGTAATCTGATACCTCCAAAGGGCGGAGATTTTCTCCGCCCTTTTTTGTCCTCAGCGCGTATGTCGGCGTTTACCGTTTGGTCAGAACTCACCCTGTATAGATGGCTTACCAATTGGCAAGCTCTTACCGTCTGGTAAGTTGGCCTCCGAAAACCGAGCCACGCAGGACCAAACCATGTCTCAGCCGTCCCCCGCCCGCACCCGCTACATCACCCTTGCAACTGAGGGGTTTGCCACCTACGGCTACCACGGGCTGAGCTTGGCCAACCTTGCAAAAACAGCAGGTGTCACCAAACAGGCGTTATTGCATCACTTTGGTACCAAGGACGCGCTTTATAACACGGTGCTTGAGGCCCTCACGGACCGCCTCCTGACATCGCTAAACGACACCCCCGACGTGTCGCCCAAATTGCGGCTAATCCTGCACTTTCAGGATCTTCTCAGTGGTGAGAAAGACACCACAGCAGACGCACGCCTGATCCTGCGCAACCTGTTGGACAGCACCACAGAGATAGGGATCGCCCCATTAAAGCCGTACCTCAAAGCTCTGCTGGATTTGGCACGCGCTGTGCCCGCCAAGAAAGCCGCCACCGACATGGAACTGCTGCTGGGTCTCTACGGCGTGATAGGCAGCGCACAATATTTGCTGATTTCACATGACGCTCTAACAGCCTTCCTGCGCAACGAAAATGATGCTGCACTTAAAGCAGCACGCCAAAAAACAGTTGCAACACAGCTTAAGGCCTTCCTCGACGCAAAATAACAGCCGTCTTACCAATCGGTAACACCTGCCCTCCTTACCGATGGTCAAGACACGCCAGTCCTCCGCAAGAATTGGCTCTGCAGATAAAACCGTGCAACTTTATCGGAACGGTTAACTCCAGATTCACCAGTTTCCCGCCAGAGTGGTGATATGCAGGCCACTTTGTCACATACGACCACCGGCCAAAATTGGTTGGATCAGGTATTCTCTTCGTTTAAATCCGGAGAGGCCGGCGCGGTGCGCCGCCGCATTCAGGATGTTGAGGCCGAATGCGGTCGCGCTGCTTTGGAGTTGGCTGTCAGAAAACGGGGCTGGCACCTGCTAGAAACCGACCGTGACTATATCATTTTGTGCACAACCGGTTCTTTCAAGATCATTTGCTAAAACACCTACCCGCGTTTTTTCTTGGACCGAAAATCAAACGCTCCGTCAGTCGCTGAGCCATCGTCACCAAACAGACTGTGTTTCTGGATTTTTTGTGTTCCGGTTACCGGAATGTCCTCCATAAACCGGATCCACCCCGGCGCCTTGTAGTAGGCCAGCCGCTTGAAGCTCCAGTCAAATAACTCTTGGGCCAACGTTTCATCCGCATCGCCAAGTGCTTGAACACAAGCCATAACCTCCTCATCACGCATCGCGTCGGGTACAGCTACAACCGCAATACGATCCACCGCTGGGTGATCTTGAAAACAGGCTTCGATCTCTGCTGCGGCGATGTTCTCACCCGACCGCCGGATGATGTTTTTCTTACGATCCACAAAGGTGACCATGTCTGTGTCATCCATGACCACAGTGTCACCGGTATGGAACCACCCACCCCGCCAAGCTTCTTCGGTGGCCTCCGGTAAGTTCAGATAGCCTGAAAACGCACCCCGTCTCGGAGTGTCAGCGCCATAACGCAAAGTCATTTCGCCAGGGGTGCCGCGTGGCACTTCGTTGTCACTTTCATCGACAACACGTACATCCAGCCCAGCTTGTGGACGCCCCATTGCACGTGTGTCTATGCGGCGCGGCTCATCACAATCCGCCAACATCCGGCACATTTCCGTCATGCCCCAGACCTCGATCAGCGGAAAACCAAAGCGCTCCTCGAACGGGCGGTGGAGCGTTGGTTCGACTCCAGCCCCAACGGCCCATTTAACCTGATGTTTTTGTTCCCATTCTTCGGGATCTCGGTTCATCAGGGCGGGAATGATAATGCCAAGGTAATGCGCAGCAGTCGCGCCGGTTTCTGCCAGCTCCCGCCACCAAGCACTGGCCCGGAACCGCTCCGAAATGATATGCGTGCTGCCGGTTTCAATCACGGCCATAAACAGCAATATTGCGGCATTCACATGGAACAGCGGCAAGGGACAATAGACCTTGGTCACGCCACTTTCAAACTGGATCAACCCACCCCGCGACGCATACCACTGCCCCATTTCCACTTCATAAGCGTGGCTCATAATGCAGCCTTTGGGCTTACCGGTTGTGCCAGATGTGTATATCAAACTGGCCTCAGTGTCGCCACTTACCGGATGGTCAGCGGGCGCAGGGCAGCCACATGTTGGCAAGTCTGGCAACACACTGGTCATTTCCACGGTTGGCACATCAAGCCCGCTTTCTGCGATGCCTGCCGCCATCAACTCCGCCAACTCTGGCGCCACCAAAGCCAAATCAGCTGCGCTGTCTTGCAGCAGATACGCCACCTCTGCGGGCCGGTAGTCCGGGTTCACCGGAACCCAACTGATGCCACGTTTGGCCAGTGCTAGTTTGATCAGGAGCATTTCGGGCCGGTTTGCCAGCAACACCGCAATGCGATGGCCGTGCCCATAGCCTCCGGCTTCCAGTTTACCCACCATTGCCGTCACAATTTGCGCTGCTGCGCCATAAGTGCACTGATAGCCCTGTGGATGGTAGGCCCGTGCATCGTTTGCAGGAACCTGCAAAAAACTGTGTTCTGAAAACGCCTTTGCCCTTGCGTCAAACAACGCACCAATGGTCTCGACCATGTCAATTCTCCTCTTCCCCGTGGCGGACCTTAGTCATCACCAAAACAGCGACAAGAGTGACGTACCGTAGATCGTAGTTATACGGGTACACCCCGGCGGCGCGCCTCATCCATCAATTGGCCATTAAACTCTGCGCCCAACACAAAAATTGCCGACATCAGATAGAGATACACCAGAGCGGACATGATACCTGCCAATCCGGCATAGGTCACCGAATAGGTTGAAAAGCTGCTGATATAGAAGGTGAACACCTTTGAAGACACAAACCATAACACCAAACACATCAAGATACCGGGCCACAGACTACCAAACTTATGCGGCATGCCGGGCAACCATTTGTGACAAGAAAACAGAAAAAACGTTGTGACCGCAAAAATCACCCCTTGCCGGAATTGGCCGTTGCTAAGGATGGATTGGTTAAGCCAGGGCACCATTTCATCGAAAAAGTGCAAGGCCACCGGCACCACAACGCTGATCACACCGGCAACAGTAAACAGCGCACTGCCAGCCACCACAAAAAGGATCGCCAAGCCGCGTACTTTCCAAAACGGGCGTGGGTCAGTTTCCCGGTAGGCATCTGTGATCACCACGCGGATCGCGTCCACACCGTTAGAGGCAAAGACAATTGCCAGCACCGCGCCCAAGGTCAATGTGGAGCTGCCCGCCTGCAATACTGCGCGCAATTCTCGTTCGATCGGTCCGGATATCGCATCCGGCCAGGCGCCAATGGCAAAATCAATGATGTCATCCACTGGTGCTTGCGGGCTAAGTACACCAGCCAGAGACAGCGCAAATAGACAGAACGGAAACAGCGCAAACACAAACGACAGTGTGAGATGTGAGCTCCGCATAAAGCCGTTTTTGTCATTGAACCGCGTCAACGTCGCCCGCAAGCTGTTAACCATATTTGCCATAAGTGCCCGCCTCTCTTGCGCTTTTGTCGACCAATCTCCGGCCTAAGGTCAAGCGTGATAAAGCCCAAACACCAGAACATCGAAATTTGGCGCAATTTCACAAGAACTCTTCCGAAACTCCAAAGGAATTTCTTAATCCCTTTGCCATATCAGTATCACAGAGGATGAAGCAGCCTGGGGACAACGCCGCTGACATCCTCAAGACGACACGCACCGCTTTCCTCCCTCCTGAAGCGGTGCGACCAACACAACCAACTTCACTCCCTCCCTCCCTGATGGAGTTGGTCGTCGGCGCAACACGTTACGCCTTGACGGGACGCGCCGGTCTGACCCCAAGTCAGACCACTCACGGACACAAGGCCAGCGCCGGTAGCTCATCACTGAGCGCCGGCGTTTCATATTCAAACACAAAAAAAAGGAGCGCTTCGGGGGACGAAGCGCTCCTTTTGGTTTCAATCTCAACGGATCAGTTAGAGGCCAGATACCCTTTGATCTCGCTTCCGGCTGTGGCCACATCACGACCTGGATTCTCCGGTACGACCATTTCACCTTCCAGCTCTGCGGTGACATCCTCATAGGCTTTCAGATAGTCCGCTGGCAGACGGTGCGCGATGCCTTGGTGGCAATCGATACAGGTCTTGCCTTCGTCCAACGCCAACTGGTGCTGCGCCGCTGCACGGTTCTCCTGCACGGTGAAATCCATATAGGTGAACTTGTGACAGTTGCGGCATTCCCGGCTGTCACTTTTCTTCATCTTTTTCCAGGACGCCGAGGCCATCGACAAGCGGTGCTCTTCGTATTTTTCCTCGGTGTCGATGGTGCCCATCACCGTGTGATAGAGGTCCTTGGACGCAAGGATTTTGGCCTTAATTTTGTGCTGCCACTGTTTTGGCACGTGGCAATCCGGACATGTGGCGCGCACGCCGGAACGGTTATTGTAGTGCACCGTTTCGGTATACTCTTCGTAGTTACGCTCCATCTCGTGGCAGGACACACAGAACTCTTCCGTGTTGGTCAACTCAAGTGACCAGTGAAACCCACCCCAAAATAGAATACCGGCCAAAAACCCGCCAAACAGCAAAGCGCCGAGCGAAAAGGCCGACGTCGGAGACCACAACGTGGACCAGGTACGGCGTATGAAGCCCGGCTTCTTGCCGGTGTTGTTGCCTTGATCAGACATGGCTACCTTCCCCTTTTGCGACGTTAGTTGGACGGTTCAAATTCGTTTTCGACCAGCGCAGGCGCATTGGCCTGTGGCACGTGACACTGATTACAGAACCAACGGGTGCCGGCCACTTCATCTAACTGCTCTCCGTCGCGCCCTTGGTAATGGGTCATGGAAAGCGTTGGTGCACCGCGTTCGCCCGCTTTGGTCCAGTCATGGCAGGCCAAACACTGGTTAGCACTCAGATCAATTTGATACTGATCCACGGTGTGTGGGATCAACGGCGGTTGCTGGCGGTAGTTGCGCGCAACACGGCCGGATTGCTGATGCAGCACGTCGTCCAGCCGGTTCGTTGCATCAATTGGGTCATTGCGCAGCGATTTAACGTTCCCGGCCTGATCCGCGACAGCAAACCCGCTGCCAAGAACAATGGCTGCAGCCGTCAGGGCGCTGATGAGGGGATGTTTTTTCATCTTTCTTTCTCCTTAGCTTCTCAGGCGGCTTTGCCGACCTTTGGCGCTGGGTTGGTTCGGTCTCGGACACGCCCCGGCGCGGGCGTCTCGTCAAATCGATGGGTAAAGTGGAAAACGTCGACCGCGCACACATCGATGCAACGGCCACAATTTGTGCAATCCGGCGACAGGATCAGCGGGGTGTCCGCGTCTTTGCCGCGCAGCGCAGGGGTAATCACCTGCATTTCCGGACAGACCGCAAAGCAGTCCATACAATCGTCGCAAGCCGCGCGCTTTTGCGTCGTGACTCGCAACAGGGATTTGCTGCCAAGAAGGCCATAAAAGGCTCCAACTGGGCACAGGTGCCCGCACCAGCCCCGACGGGCCAGCAGCAGGTCGAACAGAAACACGCCAATCACCAGCGCCCAGGCAAAACCCGCGCCAAAGATCAGCCCACGGTGCAGCATGGAAATCGGGTTCACAAACTCCCAAGCAACAGTGCCTGTCAGCACGCTCACGCCCAGCACCATGGCCAGCATGAAATATTTGGTACCGCGTTTGGGTTGCCAGCCTTTGGGCAGGTCGAGCTTGCGGTGCAACCAACTGGCCGCGTCTGTGATCGGATTGATCGGGCAGACCCAGCTGCAGTAGAGCCGCCCACCTATCAGCGCATAAACAGCACCAACAATAAGCGCGCCGATTAACGCAGTCATCTCTGGCCAATGCCCCGCCACTACACCTTGCAACGCAATGAAGGGATCTGTGAGTGGTAGGACATCAAAGGTCAGCGAACCGCTGAGATTGCCTTTCACCCACCAAATGCCAAACCAGGGGCCCAACAGGAATAGGCTTAGGAAAAACGCCTGACTGAGACGGCGCAGAATCAGGAACCGATAGGCTAGCCAATAGCCTTTGTCGCGGATGGCTTCAGCCCCTACTGGGAGATGTGTTGATCCAGTCATTGACCAATACCTCCCGTTGTTGCGCCTTGCGGCAACTTGAAAGTCGGCTCAAAACCCCCTGGTGCAGCTAGATTATCTGTACCTGTTCCAGGCAACCGGTCAGGCAGATCAATGATCTCATCCACCAGCGGCGTATTCTCTTCCCAACTGCGTTTGTAGTGCTCGGCTTGGTCAGCTTGCGCCACACGAATGGGCAAAACCTTGATCGCGGCCTCACCGGGCAAGACACAGGACTTCTCACATTTGCCGCAGCCGGTGCAGTGATCCGAATGCACAACCGGCATAAAAATCGCATGGTGGCCGGAGCGCTCATTGTGGCGCCTCTCAAGCGTAATCGCCTCGTCAATCACCGGACAGACCCGGTAACAAACGTCGCAGCGCAAGCCGAGCGCATTGAGGCAGTTTTCCTGATCAATCAAAACCGCCAGCCCCATACGGCTGTCGTCAATATCGGTCAGCTCCTTGTCGAGCGCCCCTGTTGGGCAGGCTGCGACACAAGGAATGTCTTCACACATCTCGCACGGCACATCCCGCGCAGTGAAAAACGGCGTACCTGTCGCTGCGCCGTCCACGCCCAGTTCTGCAAGAACCAGCGTGTCATAGGGGCAGTCCCGCACACACAGGCCACAGCGGATACAAGCGGCCAAAAAATCATCTTCCGGCAACGCGCCGGGTGGGCGAATGGCCCGATCTGGCAAAGCCCGTGCGTCCTGCACAAACCAGGCCAATGTCATGCCCGCCACCGCACAGCCTGCCGTTCCGCGCGCCGCATCCTGAAGGAAGCGGCGGCGGGCTGGGTTCTTTGGCTGTGTCGACATAGCGGACATGGCTCTAGCTTTCAGGTACCTGAGGGTATGAGCGCTTACGCGCGCTCTACCTTACAGGCACATTTTTTGAAGTCGGTCTCTTTGGAAAGCGGGCATGTGGCATCCAAAGTCAGCTTGTTGATCAGCTGGCCTTCGTCAAACCACGGCACAAACACCACGCCTTTTGGCATTTTGTTGCGCCCACGGGTTTCGACCCGGCTCTGCATGTCACCGCGACGGGTGGAGATGGTGATCTCCTGACCACGGCGCAGCCCACGCTCCTTGGCGTCTTCCGGATGCATGAACACCTGCGCATAAGGATACGAACGGTGCAGTTCCGGCACACGACGTGTCATCGAGCCAGAGTGCCAATGTTCCAGCACACGACCGGTAACCAGCCACAGGTTGAAGTCCTCGTCAGGGCTTTCCGCTGGCGGCTCATAAGGGGCAAAGATGATATTTGCCCGACCATCCGGCTTGCCGTAGAACTTCACGCCTTCGCCCTTTTTCACGTAGGGGTCATAGCCTTCACGGAAGCGGTACAGCGTCTCTTTTCCATCCACCACAGGCCAGCGCAGACCGCGGGCTTTGTGGTACACGTCAAAGTCCGCCAGATCGTGGGCTTTGCCACGACCAAAGGACGCGTATTCCTCAAACAGACCTTTCTGCACGTAGAATCCAAAGTGCTCAGATTCATCGTTCGCAAAGCCTTCCTGAAGCTCGTCCAAGCCGTATTTATCGACCTGACCGTTGGCAAACAGCACTTCAAACAGCGTTTTGTCTTTGTACTCTGGATTGGCATCCAGAATTTCCGCAGGCCAAACTTCGTTGGTGGTGAAGCGTTTGGCAAATTCCATCAACTGCCACACGTCAGATTTTGCTTCACCCGGTGCATCCACTTGCTGGCGCCAGAATTGGGTGCGACGCTCCGCGTTGCCGTAGGCGCCTTCTTTCTCCACCCACATCGCGGTTGGCAGGATCAGATCCGCGGCCATTGTGGTCACGGTTGGATAAGGGTCCGACACAACAATGAAGTTGTCCGGGTTGCGATACCCAGGGAAGCCTTCTTCGTTGATATTCGGCGCAGCTTGCATGTTGTTGTTACACTGCACCCAATAGGCGTTGATTTTGCCGTCTTTCAGGTCGCGGTTCTGTTGCACAGCGTGCGAACCAACCTTGGCATTGAGGATACCCGCTGGCAGCTTCCACTTTTTCTCGGAAATTGCACGGTGCTCGTCATTGGCCACAACCATGTCAGCTGGCAGGCGGTGCGCAAAAGTGCCCACTTCACGCGCGGTACCACAAGCGGACGGTTGCCCTGTCAACGAGAATGGCGAGTTGCCCGGCTCAGAGATTTTGCCGGTCAGCAGGTGCACGTTGTACATCAGGCCGTTCACCCAAGATCCGCGGGTGTGCTGGTTGAAGCCCATTGTCCAAAGCGACATCACTTTGCGGTCTGGATCGGCATACTGTTGCGCCAGACGCAGCAGCGCATTTTCCGGCACACCAGAGATCTCGCTGGTCTTCTCAAGCGTGTATTCAGAGACATACTCTTTGTAAGCCTCAAAATCGATCTTCTCGAGGCCGCCATTGTTTGGATTTTCGGCCGCTTGCTGCAGCGGGTGCTCGTCACGCAAACCATAGCCGATGTCCGTGACCGCCTTGGTGAAGTTCACCTTGTCATTCACAAAGTCCCAGTTCACCGCGTCATTTTCGATGATGTAGTGAGCAATGTAGTTTAGGATCGCGAGGTCGGTTTGCGGCGTGAAGATCATGCCGTTGTCCGCAAGCTCAAACGAACGGTGCTCAAACGTCGACAGCACATGCACTTGTGCACCTGGCTTGGTCAGACGGGTGTCGGTCAGACGCGACCACAGAATTGGGTGCATCTCCGCCATATTGGAACCCCAGAGCACAAAGGTATCGGCGTGCTCAAAGTCATCATAACAACCCATCGGCTCGTCGATACCAAAGGCACGCATAAAGCCGACAACCGCAGACGCCATACAGTGACGTGCGTTTGGATCAATGTTGTTGGACAGGAAACCAGCCTTCATCAGCTTGGCAGCGGCATAACCTTCCCACACGGTCCACTGACCAGACCCAAACATGCCAATGCCAGTTGGGCCTTTTTCTTTCAAAGCGTCCTTAAACTTGACCGCCATAATATCGAAAGCTTCTTCCCAGCTCACCGGGGTGAATTCGCCTTCTTTATCATACTGACCGTTGGTTTTACGCAGCAGCGGCGTGGTCAAACGGTCTTTGCCGTACATGATCTTGGATAGGAAGTATCCCTTGATACAGTTCAGGCCCCGGTTCACGGGCGCTTTGGGGTCACCTTGGGTGGCCACCACGCGGCCATCTTTGGTGCCGACCAGTACGGAACAGCCGGTGCCGCAAAACCGGCAAGGCGCTTTGTCCCAACGAATGTCAGGAGTGCCGACTTGGGCTTGCGCCTCTTTTGGCAAGGTGATGCCTGCTGCGGAGGCCGTGGCGGCAGCAGCAGAGGCTTTCAAAAATGTGCGACGGGACGTTGGCAATGTCATGGCTGGTCCTCCTTAGAGCGCTGTGGATGCGGCCGCGTCAGCGGCACTTGGTTCAAAATGATGATAAGTCAGCGTGACAGTGATCACACCGGGGATCTGGTGCATGTCCATGATGATTTCGGACGCGCGCCGGGTTTCTGTGTCTTCAACGGTGACCACGATGCGACCGTCTTCTTGGGCGTGCACTTCGCATCCCTCAGAGGTCTCAATGGCCGCAACCACTTCTGGCACTTTTTCGGGCATCGCGTGGACTAGGCATCCGCAGATATTGTACATACGTTGGTCTCGCTGGCTTGAGTTGGGCTGGCAGTCAATTGGGACGACTTGTGCCCAACAGTGATGGCATCGGATGGGCACGGCGCAACACAGGCGCCACATCCGGTACAGATTTCGGGGTCAATGAGAGGGGCTGACCGCCCTCCCGTCATCAAACGGAAACGGATCGCGCTCTCATCACAATGATCTTCGCAAGCGCGACAGGCAATGCCCTGTTGGGACAGGCATCCCTCTGATACATTTGCGCGGTAACTCCAGTGGTCGGATACAAGGATGGCACCGACGTCGCAGGCCTCCGAACAGGCACCACAAAAGGTGCATCCGCGTGCATTGAGATCAACCCGAGGAAAGCCTTCGTCATCTGCCGTGATAATGGCCTGTGGACATTGAGCCGCGCAATCACCACAGCGCGTGCAGGCCTCTATAAAGAGCGGCAATTCCAGCGCACCGGGTGGACGCAGAAATGCATCTCCCTCAAAGCGGCCCCTCAAGAATGCTCGTCTCTCGGGCGAATGTGTCGTTTGAATAGTCACGTACACGTCAACTCTTGTTACCTGTGTCCCTCTGGTTCGCGAGGGCACCTTGAATGGATTTGTAAAAACGGACTTTGATATAGATCATGCCTTGTAATTGATTTTCGTCAAAGAACGATATTTGCGCCAAATCAAAGACACCGCCAGGTCCACAAATTGCGCAAAAACAGCCGATCTCTTTCTATTCACATGCATTTATTGAAATGTGTATTTGCCCTACATCTTTCTTGAAACCCCCTTTTGAATTGGGCTCACCTCTCTCTCCCATCTCTCAAACGACGTTTCACCTTCGGAGTGGAAAACAGCATTCCTCGCACCTCCGAGGACATGACTTGTCTGAGCCAGAGAAACACTCCCTTCATCTTTTACGTTACTTGCGCTCCAAATGACCGATGCAAATGTAACATTTTAATTGCATCGAATCGGACTTGGAGATATCCCAACCATACGGTCGGCTAATGCGAACAGGACCGAGAGACTTTTAATGGAGACGACATGACCGAAGCCTTCATCTGCGACGCTACCCGCACCCCAATTGGCCGCTATGGCGGTGCGCTGTCTTCCCTCCGCACCGACGATCTTGCCGCCGCCCCCATTGCCGCTTTGATGGCGCGCAATCCACAGGTCAACTGGGCCTCTCTGGATGATGTGATCTACGGGTCTGCCAATCAGGCTGGTGAAGACAACCGAAACGTCGCCCGAATGGCCGCCCTTCTTGCTGGCCTGCCATGCGATGTGCCCGGCACCACCATCAACCGCCTCTGTGCCTCGGGCATGGATGCAGTGGGCATGGCCTCCCGCGGACTGCGTGCTGGAGACTACGACATCGCGATTGCTGGTGGGGTGGAAAGCATGTCGCGCGCGCCGTTTGTTATGCCCAAGGCCACGGCCGCGTTTACCCGTGCCAATGAGGTGTTTGATACCACAATTGGCTGGCGCTTTGTGAACCCAAAAATGAAAGCGATTTATGGCGTCGACAGCATGCCGCAAACCGCCGACAACGTCGCTGCTGACTACAACATCAACCGCGCAGATCAGGATGCTTTTGCGGCCCGTTCACAAGCGCGCTGGGCAGCGGCACATGACGCCGGACATTTTGCCGAAGAAATCACCCCGGTCACCATTCCGCAGCGCCGAGGCGAAGATCTGGTTGTCGACACTGACGAGCATCCCCGCCCCAGCACAGGCGTCGACAAACTGGCCAAACTGCGCGGCGTGAACGGTGTCGACCTCTCGGTCACCGCGGGCAATGCCTCTGGTGTGAACGACGGCGCCGCCGCGCTCCTGATGGCAAGCGAAGCCGCCGCCGCCAAAAATGGATTGACCCCAATGGCACGCATTGTGGGCATGGCCGCCGCCGGTGTTGAGCCGCGCGTGATGGGCATTGGCCCGGTCCCAGCCACCAGAAAAGTGCTAGCCCGCACCGGACTCACCATCGAGCAGATGGATGTGATAGAATTGAACGAGGCCTTCGCCGCTCAGGGACTCGCGTCTTTGCGGGAACTTGGCATCGCAGACGACGCCCCCCATGTAAACGCACAGGGTGGCGCCATTGCCATTGGCCATCCGCTTGGCATGTCCGGCGCGCGCATCGTGATGTCTGCCGCCTATCAGCTCATACGCACCGGCGGCCGCTATGCGCTCTGCACCATGTGCGTTGGCGTTGGCCAAGGCACCGCCATCATTCTCGAACGGGTCTAAGGCACCCCACAGCCTGAGGAGGAACCCAGTCATGTATGCACAGATGATCAAATCCGAGGCCACGACGGACGATCCGGAGAAACTCAAGGAGTTTCAGGCCAAGATCGACGCCAACATCAAAGTTGAGCCGCGCGATTGGATGCCCGAAGGCTATCGCAAAACCCTGATCCGCCAGATCGGCCAGCACGCGCACAGCGAGATTGTTGGCCAATTGCCGGAAGGCAACTGGATCACCCGCGCCCCCACGCTGGAGCGCAAAATGATCCTGCTCGCCAAGGTGCAGGACGAAGCTGGTCACGGTCTCTACCTCTACGCCGCTGCCGAAACACTGGGGGTGAGCCGCGATGATCTCACCGAACAGCTGCTGAACGGCAAAATGAAGTACTCCTCCATCTTCAACTACCCCACGCTGAACTGGGCGGACATCGGTGCTGTTGGCTGGCTCGTAGATGGCGCAGCGATCATGAACCAAGTGCCGCTACAACGGACCTCCTATGGCCCCTACTCCCGCGCCATGATCCGAGTCTGCAAGGAGGAAAGCTTCCACCAGCGCCAGGGCTACGACATCATGATGAAAATGGCCCAAGGCACGGAGGCGCAAAAGAAAATGGCACAGGATGCCCTTAACCGCCTGTGGTACCCGTCGCTGATGATGTTTGGCCCGTCTGACGCGGAGTCCGTGCATTCCACCCAAAACATGGCGTGGAAAATCAAGATGAACACCAACGATGAGTTGCGTCAGAAGTTTGTCGACCAGACCGTGCCACAAGCCAAATACCTCGGCCTGACCATCCCGGACGAAAACCTAACATGGAACGAGGAAAAAGGCGGTTACGACTATTCTGACCCGGACTGGTCCGAGTTCTTTGACGTGCTCAAAGGCAACGGCCCCTGTAACGTCGACCGTCTGGAAGCCCGCAACAAAGCCTGGGACGACGGTGCTTGGGTGCGTGTCGGTCTGATGGCCCACGCTGAGAAGAAAAAAGCGCAGGTGGCCGCAGAATGAAACACCTCTCTGAAATCAACATTGCCCGCCTGAAGCATGACGCAGATGATCCTCGTGTTGCCCCATTTTTCAACGCCTTGGACCGGATCAACGCGATTGCAGACCGTTCCAACGGCTTCCAATGGCGCTTTACCGATGAAAGCGGCAATGCCACGGACACACAGGCGGTCGACGACCCGCGTGTGATCGTGAACGTCTCCACCTGGGCTTCCGTTGAAGATCTGGAGACCTTTGTCTGGGGCACCATTCATCGCCAATTCTATCAGCGCCGCGAAGCCTGGTTTGATCTGATGGAAAGCATGCACTTCTGCATGTGGTGGATTGAACCTGGCGAAGAGCCCACCATTGCAGAGGCGCTCGCCCGCCTCGACCACATGAACACCCACGGGGACAGCGACCACGCCTTTGGCTGGTCACACCTTCCTCAAGCCACGCGCTGGCGCAGCGCGCAGTGCGACACAGTAGCAGCGGAGTAAAATCATGAGTAAAGAATGGCCCCTTTGGGAAATCTTCATTCGCGGCCAGCACGGCCTGAGCCACCGTCACGTCGGCAGCCTGCACGCGCCAGACGCGGAAATGGCGATCAAAAACGCCCGCGACGTCTACACGCGACGTAACGAAGGTGTGTCGATCTGGGTGGTCGAGGCCAACAACATTTCTGCGTCTTCACCGTCGGAAAAAGGCCCACTCTATGAGCCATCCGAGAGCAAAATCTACCGCCACCCTACCTTCTTCGACATTCCTGACGAAGTGGGGCACATGTGATGGCACCGGTGGACAAGGAGATGCTCACGCAGTTCCTGCTGCGCATGGGCGACAATACCCTCATTCTGGGCCACCGCGTCTCTGAATGGTGCGGCCACGCGCCGGTGTTGGAAGAAGACATTGCTTTGGCGAACACGGCTCTGGACCTGATTGGCCAGACACAGTTTTGGCTCGGATATGCGGCCGAAGTGATGGGAGACGGCAAAACCGCTGATGACGTCGCCTTCCTGCGCGACGCTTGGGATTTCCGCAATCTGCTGCTTTTGGAACTGCCCAACGGCGACTTTGGACAAACCCTGATGCGCCAGTTCCTGTTTGACGCCTATCAGTCAATTCTGCTGCCGCGCTTGATGAAGTCTTCCGATCAACGCATTGCAGAGGTTGCAGAAAAAGCCAGCAAGGAAGTGGCCTATCACGTTGAACGCTCCGCCGAAACCGTGGTGGGTTTGGGGGATGGCACCGAGGAAAGCCACAAGCGCATGCAAGCGGCATTGGACCGTCTATGGCCCTATGTCGGCGAAATGTTTGCCTCTGACGAAGTAGACGCTGCCATGGCCACAGCGGGCATTGCCCCCGATCCAGCCACGCTGCGTGAGGAGTACGACGCGCTGGTTGGCAAAGTGCTGTCAGAGGCCACCCTAACCGTCCCAGACAGCGATTTTGCCCACAAAGGCGGTCGGACTGGTGCAACCCACACCGAGCACTTGGGCCACCTGCTGACCCAAATGCAATGGCTGCAACGCGCTTATCCTGGTGCCACATGGTAAATCCGCAGCAGCATAGCCCTGGCACGCCGCCGGACCGTGCTGCGCTACCTGACGTGGCACAGGTCTGGACTTGGCTGCATGCGGTGCCTGATCCCGAAATTCCGGTGATTTCCCTCACCGACCTCGGCATCATTCGAGAAGTGACTTACGAGGACGACACTTTGGTGGTCACTGTCACGCCGACTTACTCGGGCTGCCCTGCAACCAGCATCATCAATCTGGACATCGAAACCGCCTTGCGTGGCCATGGCGTCAAGAACATTGAATTGCGTCGCCAACTCAGCCCGGCCTGGACCACAGACTGGCTCACCCAAGACGGTCGAGAAAAGCTGGAAAAATATGGTATCGCCCCGCCACAACCGGCGGGCGGTCCAGAAAAATGCCCTCAATGCGGCAGTCAACACGTTGAGAAAATGAGTCAATTTGGCTCTACCCCTTGTAAGGCCCAGTGGCGCTGCACCGCCTGTCTGGAACCTTTCGATTATTTCAAGTGCATCTGAGGAGAGACCCACATGGCGCGCTTTCATGACCTCGAAGTCACCGATATCCGCAAAACCATCCGCGACGCTGTGGTGGTCACACTTGCGCCCGTAAATGGTGCGGCGTCCGAGTTTGACTTCACCCAAGGCCAATACCTGACCTTCAAACGCGACTTTGATGGCGAAGAGCTGCGCCGCAGCTACTCTATCTGCGCCGGCAAAGACGACGGTGTGCTTCAGGTTGGCATCAAACGTGTCGACGGTGGCACCTTTTCCACGTGGGCCAACACCGAACTCCAAGTCGGTGACACTGTTCAAGCCATGCCCCCAATGGGAGGCTTTTTCACCGATCTTGATGCCAGCACGGACAAAACCTATCTTGGCTTTGCAGGCGGCTCCGGCATCACACCGGTGCTCTCGTTGATCAAAACCACGCTGGCGCGCGAGCCTCGGTCGTCTTTCACCTTGATCTATGCCAACAAAGGTGTGTCCACCATCATGTTTCGCGAGGAGCTGGAAGACCTCAAAAACACCTACATGGGCCGCTTTAATGTGATCCATGTCCTGGAAAGTGACGCGCAGGAGATCGACCTATTCACCGGTATGGTGACCGAAGAGAAATGTGCGCAGCTGTTTCAAACCGGCTGGATCGATATAGGTACAGTGGACACCGCCTTTATTTGCGGCCCGGAACCGATGATGCTTGGCATTGCCAAAGCTTTGAAAGACCACGGAATGTCTGATGCGCAAATCAAGTTTGAGCTGTTTGCCTCCGGTCAACCCGGCCGTGCCAAGCGCAAAGCTGCCAGCACGACCGACGCGGCCAAAGCTGTCACGGCTCAAATCACTCTGGAGGGTGCCACCCAGACCATCAAAATGGACCGCGATACGTCCGTCCTCGATGCGGCACGCGCCAACACCATGGACGCTCCTTTCGCCTGCAAAGCCGGGGTTTGCTCCACCTGTAAATGTCGACTGATAGAGGGCGAGGTCGAAATGATGGCCAACCATGCACTGGAAGACTACGAGGTCGAAAAAGGCTTCATTTTAAGTTGTCAGTCTTATCCGCTCACCGACAAGGTTGTGGTCGATTACGATCAGTAATCCATCAAAAAAGGGCGCCAGAACCGGCGCCCTTTTGTATCAGATAAGACGTTGTCTGATTGGCTTTAGGGCTTAGGATCCGTTTCAAACGACGCACCCAAACCCATGCCATAATCTACCGCTTGCAACCGGGTGTCATAGCCCAGGCTGAAGTCGAGGTAATAGTCCTCTTCGAGGTATGCGGCCCCCACGGTTGGCCGGAAAGACTGTGAGCCAAACTTGTAATCGGCCCCAATTGCCAAAACAGCACTGCCCGGCTCGTCATCATGGAAAACCCGCGCACCGACGGCCCAATCACCGCCAAACACATAAGTCAGCCCCAAACCAAACGACGGATCGGCCTGCGCGCCCGCACTGCCAAAAAGAGCAGCACCCAAAACACCGGCTGTCAAAACACGTTTCATGATATTTTCCTATCCCACCTCAACTGGTTGCCGGAAAAATACCATGTCTCTTGTACCTTGGCCATCGCAGCCAAACACAAGCACCAAAACGTGACCCAGTTTCAACAGCAACCGAAACCTCTCATTTCACCGGTCAGCAGTCCAATGCTACGGGAAACACCCCGACTGAGACCGGCGCACCGCAGCCAGAATAGTCACCTCCGCCATCAGAGTCTCCGTCTATGGGGGTAATTTCCCCGCCATCTGAACCAGAGTCACCACCGTCTGAGGCATCGCCTCCATCCGAGGAGCCTGTATCACCGTCACCGCTAGGAGTGGCGGTATCATCACCTGCAGTTACAGGTGCCGCAGGCGACGCAGGTGTCTGCGTTTCAAAGGCAGCCCCCACACCGATCCCATAGTCAAGCGCTTGCAATCGGGTGTCATAGCCCAAGCTAAAATCCACATAAAAGTCTTCGTCCAGATACGCTGCGCCCACGGTAGGCCGGAAAGACTGCGACCCAAATTTGTAGTCCAGCCCAAGCGCAAGAACCGCGCTTTCCGGCTCATCATCATGAAATACCCGCACGCCAACGGCCCAGTCGCCGCCAAAAACGTAGGTCAAACCAAATCCAAAAGAAGGGTCCGCCTGCACCGTCCCACCGTTGGCCAAAACGGCCGCAGTTAGAACGCCCCAAAATTGCTTTTTCAAAACTTCATACCTCGTAAAACACCAAACAATACCTCAGCATGTACCACACTTTGGGAGATACTCCAAAACAACCTAGGAGTGAGGCTGATCATGCAGGCGTCAGTGCGACATCCCCCGCACACCGCCCAAAACAAGATCCGTTGCAAGATCCGCATAGCGTTCCCGCGCGGATGTGTCTGCGCTTTGCTGCCACATATAGTACCAGTTTAGCATCCCAAAAATCGACATGGTGGTTTCGCGCAGCCGCACCGGGTCATTGTCCAACACACCCTCTGCACTTGCGGCCACCACATCGCTGACCTGGGTGACTAAGTCGCGCTGATACCCCCGCAGAACCTTCTGTTGTATCTCCGGCAACGCACGCATTCCGGTGCTTTGCACCCGATGCTCGTCATCCGCGCCTTGATACGCCAATAGGATTTCCCGCAGCACTGTTCTTAGTTGAGATTTGGCATCTAAGCCACTCAAATCAAGACTACAAATCCGATCCCGAAGCATCTTTAGATAGCTGTCCAGCACATCAAACAATAATGCATCTTTGCTGTCATAATAGTGATATATATTGGCCTTGGAGATCCCGCACTCCTTGGCCAAGACGGACATCGACGCGCGGTCATACCCCTGCTCCGCAAACACACGCGCCGCCGACTTCAATATATGGATTCGCTTCTGCTCGTGGTCTTTGGCAATGGTGCGGGCCATCAGCTGGTGCCCCGGTTGTCGACCACGCGTTTTGCTTTGCCTTGGCTGCGCTCCACCTCACCTGGGTCGCCCACGATCACTTCAACTGACACGCCAATCATGTCTTTGATATGTTTGGTCAACATGCGCGCTGCTGCCGTTTTGGACAGGTTGTCGGTCGCATTTGGCACGGCTTCCACATACACCCGCATCGCATCCATACGCCCTGATTTATACAGTTCGATCTGGTAATATGGCGCAAGCCCGCCCGTCGCAAGCACCTGCTCCTCCACCTGTGAGGGGAACACATTCACGCCGCGCAGGATGATCATGTCATCTGACCGACCGGTAATCTTCTCCATCCGCCGCATGGATCGCGCAGTGCCCGGCAAAAGCCGCGTCAAATCCCGGGTTCGATACCGGATCATCGGCAGGCCTTCTTTGGTCAACGTCGTGAATACCAACTCCCCCAACTCGCCATCTTCTACGACCTCGCCGGTCTCCGGATTGATGACCTCCGGGTAGAAATGATCCTCCCAGATCACCGGCCCATCTTTGGTCTCCACACATTCATTGGCCACACCTGGCCCCATGATCTCGCTGAGCCCGTAGATATCCACCGCATGCATATCAAACGCGGCCTCGACCTCTTTGCGCATCGCATCGGTCCATGGCTCAGCACCAAACACACCCACGGACAGAGAGCTTTCGCGCGGATCCATGCCAAGCTTATGATATTGCTCCAGAATGTTGAGCATGTAACTTGGCGTGACCATGATCCCATCTGGCTGAAAATCGGTGATCAAGCCAACCTGCTTCTCGGTCTGACCGCCACTCATCGGCACCACTGTCGCACCCAAACGCTCAATGCCGTAATGCGCGCCCAAACCACCGGTGAACAATCCGTAGCCATAGGCGTTATGCACCAAATCACCTGCGCGCAAACCAGACGCCCGCAAGCTGCGCGCCATCAAATCCGCCCAATTGTCGATATCACCTTTGGTGTAGCCAACAACGGTTGGCTTGCCCGTGGTGCCAGAGGACGCATGAAGCCGCGCAATCTGCTGTCGTGGCACTGCCAGAAGCCCAAACGGATAGTTATCCCGCAGGTCATTTTTGTAGGAAAACGGGAATTTGGACAGATCGCTCAGACTTTGCAAATCGTCCGGATGCACCCCTGCCTCATCAAACCTCTGTTTGTACATGGGCACGTTGGTATAGGCATGGTTCAACGACCACTTCAGCCGTTCCATCTGCGTTGCGCGAATCTCATCAATCGACGCAATTTCAATGGGTTCCAGCTCGTCTTTGCGTGGTGATAAATCTTTCATAACGCCCTCCCCGACGTCGTTTATTCTTCAAACAAATGGCCTTTGATCGTGCGCGAGGCGCCGCGAAATTCGGCAATCACCTGACCGTCCTGATTGGAAACGGTCACATCATAGATCCCGCTGCGTCCGATCAAGCTCACCTCTTTCGCCACAGCGGTCAGGAGATCCCCTTCACGTCCCGGTGCGATGTAGCTGATGGTGTTGTGTTGCGCGACGGTCGCCTGATTGCGGCTGTTGCAGGCAAAGGCGAAAGCGCTATCTGCCAACGTGAATGTGAAACCGCCGTGGCAAATCCCATGGCCGTTACAATGCTCAGGCTTCACCGTCATGGTGAGCATTGCTCGCCCTTCATCCACGTCAACAATCTGCATGCCCATATACTGGCTTGCCCGATCAGTAGACCACATCGCTGCCGCGCTTTTCTCGGCCCGCTCCTTTGGTGTCATCTCTAACATGCTGCTCTCCCTAGTGGCCCCTCCCAAGCGGCCTATTCTCTTCTCCCAGCTTGCATAAACCGAACGGTTGGTCAATAAATGATTCACGGAGACATATCGGGGAGAGAGCCATGTCCATCCAAAACGTTTCGAGCTTTGCCGCAGGTCACTGGATCGCGCCCGGCGCAGGTGCGCGCCATATCGCGTCCGCAATCACCGGCGAGGTGATCGCCACCGCGGGCAACGATGCCCTGGATGTGCAGGCCATGCTGGATTACGCCCGCAACGTTGGTAGCCCCGCTTTACACAAAATGACCTTCCACGATCGCGCCCGCATGCTCAAAGCCCTCGCGCTGCATCTACGTGAGCATCGCAAGGCGATGTATGATCTCTCCTTCAACACCGGCGCGACGCAAGCGGATCATCAGATCGACATCGACGGCGGCATTGGCACCATGCTTGTGTTTGCCTCCAAAGGTCGCCGCGAAATGCCAGACAGCACAGTCTACCTGGATGGCGAGGTAGAGCAACTTTCCCGCAATGGCACCTTCCTTGGGCAACACATCTGCACCCCAATCCAAGGCGTTGCCGTGCACATCAACGCGTTCAATTTCCCGGTCTGGGGTATGTTGGAGAAACTGGCTCCTACGCTTCTTGCTGGTGTGCCAGCCATCGTGAAACCTGCCACCTCTACCTGTTACGTCACCGAACTCTGCATACGCCTCATGATTGACAGCGGCATCCTCCCTGCTGGCGCTGTGCAGCTTGTCTCCGGTGGATTGGGCGACATGCTTGATCACCTGACATGCCAAGACGCGGTCGCCTTCACAGGATCAGCGAATACCGCGTTAAAACTGCGCTCCAACCCATTGATATTGGGTAACTCAGTGCGTTTCACATCTGAAGCGGACAGCCTCAACGCCTCGATTTTGGGCCCAGATGCGGCTCCAGGCACACCAGAATTTGACCTCTTCATCAAAGAAGTCTCTCGCGAGATGACCACCAAAGCGGGCCAGAAATGTACCGCCATCCGCCGCATCATCGCGCCGGAAAGCACCACCGAGGCAGTGATCGAAGCGCTCTCCGCCCGCCTCGGCAAAACTGTGATTGGAGATCCCCGTCTGGACACCACCCGCATGGGTGCGCTGGTCTCAGCTGGACAAAAACGCGACGTGCTGGAAAAGGCTGCGTTGCTGGGCGCCGAAGCTGAACGAGTCTTTGGCGACCCAGACAACTTCACCGTTGAAGGTGCTGACGCCGAAAAAGGCGCGTTTGTCCCGCCAATGTTGTTCCATTGCACCGCGCCAGACACCGCCCACCATGTGCACGCTTCTGAAGCCTTTGGCCCCGTCTCCACGCTTATGGGGTATCGTGATCTCGACCATGCCATTGCACTGGCCAACAAAGGCCAAGGCTCGCTTGTGGCTTCTGTTATTACGCATGACGCGGAGGTTGCCCGAACGATTGCCATGGGCGCCGGTGCCTTCCACGGCCGCCTCTATTTCAACAACCGCGACAGCATGAAAGAGGCCACTGGCCACGGCTCCCCCCTGCCCCATATGGTGCACGGCGGTCCCGGTCGCGCCGGTGGTGGCGAGGAACTGGGCGGCATCCGCGCCGTGAAGCACTACATGCAACGCACCGCCATTCAAGGCAGCCCCGACATCCTCACGGGTATTGGCGGCACCTGGGTGCCCGGCGCCAGGGAAATTGACGCAGACTCCCACCCCTTCACCCGTCGTTTTGGTGAGCTGGCCGTAGGAGAAACGCTCTACACCAAGCCGCGCGAAATCACGCTAGAGGACATCGAGCACTTCGCCAACTTCACCGGCGATACCTTCTATGCCCACATGGATGAAGACGCCGCTGCGAGAAACCCCTTTTTCCCCGGCCGCGTTGCCCATGGCTACTTGCTCTTGTCCTTCGCTGCCGGCCTGTTTGTGGAACCCAACGAAGGCCCAGTTTTGGCCAACACCGGCCTCGACACCCTGCGCTTCATGAAGCCGGTTGTCGCTGGCGATAGCCTCAAGGTGCGCCTGACGGTGAAGAAAAAGACCAAGCGTAACGAGGAATACGGCGAAGTTCGTTGGCACGTCACCGCCTCCAATCAGGATGATGAGATGGTCGCGGAATACGAACTGCTGACCATGGTGGCTTACTAAGCCCCTTTGGCCGCGGCCCGTCCTCTGGCGCGCTGCGGCCTTTGCCTTTATGCACAGGAGGACCTCACTTGGACCCTCCTATGCCGCTCAAACTGATCCAGCTTTCTGATCTTGCCACCTTGCCATTTGATGAGATCATCGACGTGCGCTCTCCTGCGGAATTTGCCACGGACCACGTCCCCGGCGCCATCAACCTCCCGGCCATGTCCAACGACGAACGCGCCAAGGTTGGCACCATCTATGTGCAAGATGACCCGTTCAAGGCGCGCAAAATTGGCGCGGCAATTGTGGCGCGCAACGTCGCCACCCACCTCGAAGGCCCACTTTCAGAGAAAAACGGCAGCTACAAACCGCTGGTCTATTGCTGGCGCGGCGGCCAACGCTCTGGTTCCGTGGCGATCATTCTCAAGCAGATTGGCTGGCGCACAGACACCGTGGAAGGTGGGTATCAGGCATATCGCCGTTTGGTCTCCAAAGCGCTCTATGACGGCGCGATGCCTTGCCCAGTGGTGGTGATTGATGGCGGAACAGGAACTGCCAAAACCCGCCTTTTGGACCACCTGGCCAAACAAGGCGCACAAATCCTTGACCTGGAAGCCATGGCCGAACACCGGGGCAGCCTTTTTGGCTCCCTGGGGGACAGGCAACCCAGCCAAAAGACCTTTGAAAGCCGTCTCGCCATGGAACTCGCGAAGCTGCAACCCAGCCGCCCCGTCTATGTCGAAGCGGAAAGCTCCAAGATTGGCCGCCTGATCATCCCACCCGTGCTGTGGCACGCCATGATCGCCGCCCCAAACCTGCGCATAAATGCCCCATTGGAAACCCGTGTCGACCATCTGACAACGGCCTATTCCGACATATGTGCAGATCGCGAAAAACTGGACACAATTTTAGATTTACTCACCCGATATCATGGAAGAAACACAATCGAAGGTTGGAAAACCTTGTCCAAAGATAATAGCCTAAAGCCGCTTATTAAAGCGTTGATCCAAACGCATTACGACCCCCGATATACCCGGATCTCACGCGCCCACGCGCCAGAGGTACAGGAAATATCTCTCCCTGACCTGTCTGACTGCACCCTTGCGGCCACCGCAGCAATGCTCATCAGCCAAGAGTGACTGACGGAGGCCCGGCGCTCAGTTGCCCAATCACCGCCGCATCATGTCCTGCAGCGCGCAGCTCTACCACCAAACCAGCAGCAACTTGAGCATTTACCGCTGCCAAAAATCCACCTGATGTCTGTGGATCATGCAACAAAACCGCCCGCGCACTGTCAGTTCCAAACACCGGCGCCGCCTCCTTGTTGTCCCCATATATCGTGCTGCGATGCCCCGCTTTGGCCAGCACCTCTGCCCCGGCATAGACCGGCACATCCGCCAGCTTGATCTCTGCGGCAACATCCGAGGCGCGACACATCGCCATCAAATGCCCAGCCAGACCAAAGCCGGTCACATCCGTCATCGCTCGGGCGTCGCACAAGATCTCTGCGGCATCTCCTTGAGGTCGCGCCATCACATCGTAAAGCGCTGCCACGTCACGCCCATCCGCCTTGCCCATCATCTCTGCCGCCAACAAGGTTCCGGACCCAATGGGACGTGTTAGCACAAGCAGGTCACCCGCTGTTGCACCGGCCAAGGTGACAGGGGGACCGTCAAGAAGCCCGGTCACAGTCAACCCAATGCTCAGCTCCGCACCCATACTCGAATGACCACCGACAATTGCCGCACCGGCTTCGCGCACCACCTCGCCCACACCCGCCAGAATTTCTTTCATCGCCCGCGCTTGCAACTCCGGTGTCATTTTTGGCAAGGTCACCGACAAAAGTGCAGATTGCGGAGCCGCCCCCATGGCCCAAATATCTCCCAGCGCATGCACTGCTGTAATTTTCCCCATCAGCCCGTGATCCGCCACAAACCCGCGCAGATGATCGACGCTCATAACCTGCTTCACGCCGCCAACTTCCAGCACTGCGGCGTCATCGCCAGCGCCTTGCAATACATCAGTGCGCTGTATGGCTGGCAACTCCGCCAAAACCGCACTCAATTGTCTCGGCGCAACCTTGGCGCCACAGCCGCCACACAACATCTGCGTCTCATTCACCCCGATTGCCGTCAGGCCGTGCAATTTGGGTGGCGTCATCTCCGGCAATTCTGAAAATCTACGCATAAAACTTTGATCAATTTGGTCTTTCCACGACCACAGCGCCCCTTTCGGAATCGCCAAACAGCGGCCCCACTTTGCCGCCAGCGCCTCTTTGCTGCCCAATGACATCAACTTCAGGTAGTCTGCCTGCGGCGTAAACTTCTGCAAATCCCCTCCGGTCAGGATTGCACAAATGTTGTGAAACAAGACTGGAGCCGCGCGCACCGCAAAAACCCCCGCCTTCGGGCGCGGGCTTTGGGTCAACGCTGCGCAATCACCTACGGCAAACAACTCATCCTGCCCGGTGACCAGCAGCCGATCATCCACCTGCACAAAACCGTCTCGGTCTTTTGGAATATCCGCCGCCGCCAACCACGCATGGGCAAACCCACCGGCAGCGCCAACTGTAAATTCAGACACAATTGGAGAGCGCCCCTTCAATCTTACGGCCTCCGCCGTGACCGCCTCCACCTCAACCGCGCTCACCACGGTCACGCCCAACCGCAACATCTCGTCCCGCAAAATCCGATCCGCACCCGGAGTGCCATTCGCCAACCGGGTGCTGGCTTCAATCAGTGTCACACAGTCCCGCTTGCCAAGCCCAATCAAACGATGCGCCATCGCCATGGCCAGCTCACACCCGGCGACACCGCCGCCGATCACGGCAACATTGCCCGCCATTTCGCCAGCCGACACCTGCTCAAAATAGCGCTGCCAACGATCCGCATAGCTATCGAGTGGTTTTGCTCCAACTCCGTAATCTTCAAACCCCGGAATGTGTGGTGCCTGCGCGTGTAGCCCAACATCAAGCGACACCACATCGTAGGCAATCTCACCACGACCTCTCACCGAAATCAGTTTGCGCTCTGCATCAATGCCCTCTGCTGCGCCAAAGATCACGCGCGCGCCCGCAAACCGTGCAAGTTTCACGAGGTCAATCTCAAGCTCTTCGCGCGTATAATGCCCCGCAATATGGCCCGGCAACATGCCAGAGTACGGCGCGGTAGGCCCCGGGTTGATCAGGGTAACCTGGACCCCATGCACCGGCTTCATGCCCCACATGCGCAGCATCAACGCGTGGGCGTGGCCTCCCCCCACGAGCACCAAATCCCGCGTAATTGTGGTTTGCGATGTCATCCCCAACGGCCATTTTCCTTCACTTCGTCCAATGGGCGTAAAATCTAGAGGAAGACCTCAACACACAACAGAAAAAGCACCATCGCACAGCCCGTTAACACAAACGTGCAACGCGCGGGCGCGGTGGAAAAACGCACCTCCGCAATACAGTCGCAATGCAGACATGATACCGACGTCGGAAATGGTCGTTTTGGACCGCTTGGTAAATTTTTTTTGAACCCAAAGTGATCCGTGCTAGACAAGGGCGACACGCCTTGACAGGGTGCGACTTCAAGCAACTACGAGGGCACATCATGAGCGCGCGCAAGATCATTATCGACACGGATCCGGGACAAGACGACGCTGTCGCCATCCTGCTCGCGTTGGCCAGCCCAGACGAACTTGACGTTCTAGGCATCACCGCCGTAGCCGGCAATGTGCCTCTTGCCCTGACCTCCAAAAATGCCCGTATTATCTGTGAGTTAGCAGGCAAGACGGAGACAAAAGTCTTTGAGGGTTGTGACCGTCCCATGGGGCGCAAGCTTGTCACAGCAGAGCATGTGCATGGCAAAACCGGTCTCAACGGCCCCGTTCTGCCGGATCCGGTGATGCCACTCCAAGACCAACATGGTGTTGATTTTATTATCGAAACTTTGCGAGCACACGACGCGCGCACAGTCACGCTGTGTCCTCTCGGGCCCCTGACCAACATCGGAGCGGCTTTTGAAAAGGCCCCGGATATCATTGAAAAGGTTCAGGAAATTGTCCTGATGGGCGGCGCATATTTTGAAGTTGGCAATATCACGCCTGCAGCAGAGTTCAACATCTACGTAGATCCACAAGCCGCTGACATCGTTTTTAAATCTGGCGTTCCAATTGTGGTGATGCCGCTCGATGTGACTCACAAGGCGCTGGTCACGAAGCCCCGCAACGACGCCTTCCGCGGCCTCAACACCAAAGTGGGTACAGCGGTTGCAGAAATGACTGATTTCTTTGAGCGATTTGACAAAGAGAAATACGGATCCGACGGCGCACCGTTACACGATCCCTGCGTCACGGCCTACCTGATCCAGCCGGATTTGTTCACTGGCCGCCACATCAACGTGGAAATCGAAACAGAGTCTGAGTTGACGATGGGTATGACCGTCGCTGATTGGTGGGGCGTGACCGACCGCGCACCCAACGCTTTGTTTGTTGGCGACGTGGATTCCGACGGATTCTTTTCCCTTTTAACAGAACGCCTTAGCCGCCTCTGACTCTCAAAACAAACGCTCTCACAAGTCTATAAATTCTTGATCTCAGCCTTGTGAGAGACTTGCGGTGGTATTCATGACAAAGCCCACTATGCTGGGCACATGACGCTGCACATCCCCTTTGAGAACACCTATGTGAATCTGCCCAACCGGCTGTTTTCACGTCAAAAACCCACACCGGTCCGCGCGCCAACGTTGGTGACTTTCAACCAACCGCTTGCCGAGTCCCTTGGGATATCCGGAACGCAGGATGATCAAGAGGTGGCGAAGGTGTTTTCGGGCACAATGCTTCCAGAAGGCGCTGATCCAATTGCGCAGCTCTATGCCGGCCATCAATTTGGTCACTGGAACCCACAACTCGGCGACGGTCGAGCGGTTTTACTCGGGGAAACAAAGGGATACGACATCCAGCTCAAGGGATCCGGTCCCACACCATACGCCCGTCGGGGTGATGGCCGAGCTTGGCTTGGTCCGGTTCTGCGCGAGTATGTTGTTTCCGAAGCAATGCATGCACTTGCCATCCCCACCACACGTGCGTTGGCGGCGGTGGAAACCGGCGAAGAGGTCATGCGAGATCGCCCACTTCCCGGCGCTGTACTCACACGGGTGGCCGCCAGCCATATCCGTGTCGGCACCTTTCAAGCTCTGGCAGCGCGTCAAGATCTTGAGGGATTACAATCCCTTATGGAATTCTCCTGTGCACGGCATTACCCAGATGCCGACACGCCAGCGGCGCTCCTGAAGTCGGTCATCACGCGTCAGGCTCATCTTGTTGCTCAATGGCTGTCTGTGGGTTTCATCCACGGTGTGATGAACACAGATAACTGCACCATATCCGGCGAAACTATCGACTACGGTCCTTGCGCCTTTATGGACGCATTTCATCCCGGCATGGTGTTTTCTTCCATCGACCGGCATGGTCGCTATGCCTATGGCAACCAGCCAGAAATCATTGCCTGGAACATGGCGCAACTGGCAACGTCCCTATTACCGCTGGAAAACAACTCAGACACCGCAGTTGAAGAATTCACCCATCTGGTCAACGAAATGCCGGGAATATTACGGCAAGCCTGGCGGGACGTGTTTGGGAGAAAACTGGGGATCACCGAGACCATTGCAGATGACGACTCGTTGATTTCTCAGCTGCTTGCCATGATGACCGACCAAAAATCGGATTTCACCAACTCATTCAGATATTTGACCGATAGCTCGGTGACATCCACTGGTCTCGAGACCCACAAGGATTTCCCCAACTGGCGATCGCGCTGGCAAGACCGACTTACCGATCTTGAACCAGACCCCGAAATGGTCATGCAACATGCCAACCCATTTATTATTCCCCGCAACCATCAGATCGAAGCGATGATTTCACAAGCGGTTTCGGGGGACTACTCGTTGTTTCATGCCCTTAACACAGCACTGGCAAAGCCTTTTGAAGCCAATCCAGAGTGGGACCATTTCACCTCTCCACCATCAGCCTCAGAAAGAGTGACTCAAACGTTCTGTGGCACTTAACATTGTTGTAAAAGTGCCTATTCTAATTGCATATATTCGTGTTCTTTTCCTAAAAGCCGGACGTGATTAGTGCTGCGTATCGCCAGTTATAATCTGCAAAAGTGCGTAGGCGTTGACCTACAACGCCGACCGGCCCGCAGTATGGTTGTGATCCGTGCGCTGAAGGCCGACGTGGTGGTCTTGCAGGAGGCGGACAAACGACTGCCGCCACGTCCCTCTGCCTTACCGCACGACCTTGTCGCCCAAAAAGGGTTCAGACACATCGACTTCGGACAACCCAAAAGTTCCCTTGGGTATCATGGCAATGCAATGCTGGTGCGCCCGCATGTCGAGGTACTGGAAACGTCAGGTTTGGAATTACCTGGCCTGGAACCAAGAGGCGCCGTTCGCGCAGACTTACGCACTTCGATGGGCGATTTGCGTATTATAGGCGTGCACTTAGGATTGATCCGCCGGTATCGTCTCCTTCAGTTGGGGGCTGTTGCACGGGCTGTTCGTCGACTACCGGAAATGCCAACACTCATCGCAGGAGATTTCAACGAGTGGGGGTCCAAAGCGGCGCTGGACGCGGTCACTCCAGGGTTTGACTTTCTTTCAACGGGCCACACCTTTCCTGCGCCGCGCCCCATTGCCGGATTAGACGGTTTTGCCCATACAAATGGGCTGAAAGTCAACAGACACGGCGTGCTGACACGCATTCCGGCCCGTGTGGCCAGTGATCACCTGCCGATTTGGCTCGAGTTGAGCCAGATCACCCCAACCCTATCCCAATTGACATCTCCGCACGCACAGAAGGCTGAACAGTAATGACCCACTATTTTGTCTACGACGTTTTCACCAAAAATCCGTTTGGAGGCAATCAGTTGGCGGTGATCCCTGATGCCACTAATATCGTAGAATACGATCTGCAAAAGATTGCTCGGGAATTCAATTTCTCAGAGACGACCTTTGTCTACCCGCCGGAAAACACAAACAATACTGCAAGGGTCCGGATTTTCACACCAACCATGGAGATCCCATTTGCGGGCCACCCGCTGATAGGCACCGCTTGTGCACTTGTCCAGGAAGGCGCCCCAGGCTCCTTGGTTCTTGAGCTTGGCGTTGGTCCAATTGCTTGCAAGTCAGACGGAGACCGTGCTTCCTTTGAAACCCGGCAACCGCTCGACATATTGTGTGAGCCCGATCCTGCCTTGGTTGCCGAGGCATTGAGTATACGCACAGACGATTTGTCCTTTTCTGTGCACCCCCCAGTAATGGCTTCTCTAGGCCTCGCCTTCACGATCACGGAAGTCAAAACCCGCGACGTTGTCGCACATACTTCACCAGATATAGACACCATTCGCAAAGGAAACGCCCGCTATCCTTCGGGTCTGGATTTTGCACAGTTTGTGTATGCGCGAGAGGGTAACACCTTGTTTGCTCGCATGTTTGCGCCCCTAGACAACATTCCCGAAGATCCCGCCACAGGCAGTGCCTGTGCCACAACCGCTGCTTTGCTAGCAAATATAGAAAAGGCCGATCTTACGTTGGAAATATACCAAGGTGTCGAAATGGGACGCCCCAGTCATATTTCCGTATCTACAAAAGAACGTGGTGTGACGGTTTCCGGCCATGCCCGGCGAACCATGCAAGGCACATTGCTGAATTTATAGATTTCCGCCATTTCTTGTCGCACCAATGTCAAAAGCAGTGGAAACCCAACACAGCTTTGGATAAACAGGAAAGCCAAATCAGGCACCACAAGTCAGGTCGATACGTCATGGGCGACACCATTTTTGAACGCTGCGAATCCAAAGGGTTGCGGATGACGGAGCAGCGTCGGACCATTGCAATGGTTCTTCAGGAAAGCTCCGATCATCCTGACGTCGAGGAGCTCTATGCCCGTGCCTCTGCGCAAGACGCCGGCATTTCTCTTGCAACGGTCTATCGCACAGTAAAACTCTTCGAAGAGGCCGGCATTCTTGACAAGCTCGAGTTTGGCGACGGCCGTGCGCGCTACGAAGATGCAGAGCGCGAGCACCACGACCATCTGATTGACATCAGCTCAGGCGAAGTGATCGAATTTGTCGATCCGGAGATAGAAGCACTACAAGAGAAAATAGCCGAGAAACTTGGTTACAAGCTCAAAGGTCACCGCCTGGAACTCTACGGCGTTCCCCTCAAAAAATAGATCAGATCGAACATCGGTGGCCTCTCCACTTTGGGCGCGCTCCATTTGCGACCATTTGTGTCGCATATGAGCATGCCAGCCAACTGACCCACCCGATTTCATAGAAAACAGGGAATTCAGGAGGCATGCATGACAACAACAACCCGCGTTGCAGTGATCGGAGGCGGCGTCGTTGGCTGCTCTGTTCTATATCACCTGACCAAGTTGGGCTGGTCTGATGTCATGTTGATCGAGCGCTCGGAGCTCACTTCTGGCTCCACCTGGCACGCAGCTGGTGGGTTTCATACGCTCAATGGTGACACCAACATGGCCGCATTACAGGGGTATACAATCAACCTCTACAAAGAGCTGGAACAAATCACTGGCATGTCTTGTGGACTGCATCATGTCGGTGGCGTGACGCTTGCCGACAATCAGGACCGCTTTGACATGTTGCTCGCCGAGCGTGCCAAGCACCGCTTCATGGGTCTGGACACCAAAATTCTAACACCAAAAGAGATCAAGGAATTTGCCCCGGCAACCAACACTGAAGGCATCATCGGCGCGCTCTATGATCCACTTGATGGGCATCTTGATCCCTCAGGTACTACACACGCCTACGCCAAAGCCGCTCGCCTAGGCGGAGCCACAATCAAGACCCACACCAAAGTCATTGCTACCAATCAACGCCTGGATGGCACATGGGACGTGATCACCGACCAAGGGACGATACACGCCGAACATGTTGTCAATGCAGCCGGGCTCTGGGCGCGCGAGGTCGGTGCCATGGCCGGTGTCTATTTTCCACTGCACCCAATGGAGCACCAATACATAGTCACCGAAGACGTGCCGCTGATCATTGAAATGATGCAGGATGGCAAAGAGCACCCTCATGTGATGGACCCAGCTGGCGAAAGCTATTTCCGTCAAGAAGGTCGTGGTCTGTGCATCGGATTTTATGAACAACCCTGTCGTCCTTGGGGCGTTGACGGCACATCGTGGGACTTTGGCCATGAGCTCCTGCCCGACGATTTTGACAAAATCGAAGACTCAATCGAGTTTGCCTATAACCGCTTTCCCGCGCTTGCTGCTGCCGGAGTGAAATCTGTGATCCACGGCCCTTTCACCTTTGCACCGGATGGGAATCCGTTGGTTGGCCCTGTACCCGGAATGCGCAACTACTGGTCCGCCTGCGCGGTCATGGCTGGTTTTTCACAAGGTGGCGGTGTTGGATTAATGTTGGCCCAGTGGATGGTCGAAGGCGAAACCGAGCGCGATACGTTCGCCATGGATTGCGCACGTTTTGGCGATTGGATCACCCCCGGCTACACGCGCCCCAAAGTCATCGAAAACTACCAAACCCGTTTCTCAGTGTCCTACCCAAATGAAGAGCTGCCAGCCGCCCGACCCTTCCGACAGACACCGATGTATGACATTTTTGACAATCTGGGAGCAGTGTGGGGACAGCAGTTTGGCCTTGAAGTGGTCAACTACTTTGCACAAGGTGACGAACCACGCTACGAAACGCCCTCGTTCCGCCGATCCAACGCCTTCACTGCCACCGCGCGTGAAGTTGCCGCAGTGCGCAATTCGGTCGGCATCAACGAAGTGCATAATTTCGGAAAATACATGGTGACCGGCCCCAACGCGCGGGATTGGTTGAACCGGATGATGGCTGGACGCATTCCAAAGCCTGGGCGTTTGAGCCTCACGCCAATGCTATCGCACAAAGGACGTTTGATTGGCGACTTTACCGTCTCTTGCCTGTCAGAAACCGCCTTCCAGCTCACTGCTTCTTATGGCGCCCAAGCCTATCATATGCGCTGGTTTGAGCAAAACGAGATGGATGGGGTTTTGGTCAAAAACGTCTCCGATCGCCTAACAGGGTTTCAGATTGCCGGGCCCAAAGCACGGGAAGTTCTGCAAAGCTGCACACGGGCCGACATTTCGGACATGGCCTTCATGGATGTTCGGCCCTTGACCGTGGGAATGGTGGACTGTCTGGTGCAAAGGGTGAGCTACACGGGGGATCTCGGGTTCGAAATCTACTGTGATCCCATGGCGCAACGTTCACTCTGGACCACTTTATGGCAAGCTGGTGAACCCTTTGGCATGCGTCCCTTCGGCATGCGCGCGATGATGTCCCTGCGCCTAGAAAAATTCTTCGGATCGTGGCTTTCCGAGTATTCACCCGACTATACAGCAGCGGAAACGGGTTTGGATCGGTTTATTGGTTACTCCAACAACGATAATTTCATTGGTCGCGAAGCTGCTGAGAAAGAACGGGAGGACGGCCCGGAACGAAAACTCTGTGCCTTTACTGTGGAGGCCGTTGACGCAGACGTTCAGGCCTATGAGCCTATCTGGATAGATGGCGAGGTGGTCGGCTTTTGTACATCTGGGGGATATGCCCACAACGTCAAAACATCCATTGCGCTGGGCTTCATCCCGACAGATCGCATCAAAGAGTCCCTGACCGTCGAAATTGAAATTCTAGGAGAAATGCGCCACGCGCGCCTGCTTTCCGAACCACTCTTTGACGTCGATGGGGTCCGAATGCGGGGCTAGTCTTTTGTGAGCCAATGCGCCAAAGGTAGCCTATGACTGATGCTCCGTTACCTGTTGCCAACGTCGCAATTCTCGTTCTCGCAGCAGGCGCGGCAACGCGCATGCGCGGCGGCGACAAACTTCTGGAAGAAGTTGATGGCCAACCCTTGCTGCGAAAGGTTGTTGGACACGCTTGCGCGGTATCCGACACGGTATTGGTTTGTCTGCGCCCAGAGGATTCTGCCAGACGCACAGCGCTAAAGGGGCTAGGGTGTCGACAGATTGATGTTCTTGATGCTTCCGAAGGCATGGCGCATTCCTTGCGTGCAGGTGTCGCTCAACTCCCGTCAACGATCTCTGCTGTGATGGTTGTCCCAGCAGATATGCCAGAGATTTCACAGGATGATCTAAGCCAAATTGCCCAAGCGCACATCGGCGCGCCCGGGGCCATCATTCGCGCAACCTCACAGAACGGTCGCCCAGGTCATCCCGTTCTATTTCCAGCACGCCTTTTTGAAGAATTGCGTGCGTTGTCCGGTGACGTAGGGGCACGAGAGGTTCTGAAACCTCATGCAGCCTCCGTCCATCTGATTGACCTGCCGGACAACCATGCCACCATCGACCTCGACACCCCGGAAGACTGGCGAGCCTGGCGCGCTGCCGGACAAAAATAGGGACCGTCTCAGTGGCTCTCGTTTGTGGCTAGAAGTCAAAGTGGTGTTCTGCCAAAGCTCCCAGGCTCACATCTTCGAGTGTTATTTGATGGCTTGCGCCGGCGGAGATGACAACATTTGCTCCCACTTGTGTGGCATGGTTTGAGATAACATCTGTAAAATCCGTGAAGGCATCGACAGAAGTGAAATCCAGAGCATCCGAGGTTAGGTCAAAGTCCGTGACAATGTCCTGACCAAAGCTGTCATGGAAACGGAAGGTGTCAGACCCATCCCCACCAGTCATCACATCGTCGCCGCCATCTCCCCGAAGCGTATCATCGCCACCGCCACCAACAAGAGTATCGTCGCCAGATGCACCACGCAGGTAGTTGTCTTGGGCGTCACCAGTGAGGTGATCGTCTGCCTTGTTCGATCCCCAGAGGTGTTCGATGCTGATGTAAGTGTCGGCACTACTGTTCGCACCGGTTTCCAGGTTCACTGTCACGCCAGCGGTGTGGCCCCAGTAGGAAGCCGTGTCTTTCCCAGCACCGCCGTCAAACCGATCGCGCCCAGATTCATCACGTAAATAGTCATCACCGTCACCGCCGCTCAACGTGTCGTTGCCAGATCCACCATAAAGACGGTCGTTTCCAGCACCACCATGCAAATTGTCGTTACCACTGCGACCATCCAGGTAATCATTGCCATTGTTGCCGTACAACGCGTCACTGCCGCCTGCCCCATCCAGAACATTGGCACCGTGGTCACCAATCAACGTATCGGCCGCTATGTTTGATCCCAGCAGGTTTTCGATGCTGCTGTAAGTATCGCCACTGGAATTCGCACCGCTCAAAAGACTGACCGAAACACCCGATTTGTGGCCCCAATAGGACGCAGTATCCGTACCGGCGCCTCCGTTGAAAACATCATACCCGGAGTCGTCGCGCAAGTAATCATTGCCGTCACCACCATCAAGCGTGTCGTGATTGGTGCCGCCGTAAAGGCGGTCATCACCAGCACTACCTTCCAAAAAGTCGTTTCCGGCGTAGCCGTACAGCCTGTCGTCCCCGCCGGCGCCATCCAAATTATTGCCCTTAGAACTACCGTATAGAGCATCGTTTGCAATGTTGGACCCTAACAGGTGCTCAATGCTGTCATAGCTGTCACCACCAGAGTTGGAACTAGTGGTTAGGTTGGCAGTCATCCCGGATTTATGCCCCCAGTAGGAAACGGTATCCTCTCCACTTCCTCCAATGAAAACATCACGCCCGCTTTCGTCGCGCAGATAGTCGTCTCCATCTCCTCCTTGCAACGTATCATTGCCGGCGTAGCCATAGAGCCGATCATCTTCGCCAGCACCGAAAAGCAGGTTGTCGCTGTTATCTCCGTAAATCGTGTCGTTGGCGATGTTGGATCCGTAGACGTTTTCAATACTGTTATATGTATCAGCACTGGAGTTAACCCCGGTCTTGAGGTTCACGCTCACTCCGTACTTGTGTCCCCAATATGAAACCGTATCCGTGCCATTTCCGCCAAAAAAGTCATCTTTGCCGTTTTCGTCACGCAGGTAATCGTTCCCGTCGCCACCAACCAGTTTATCGTCACCAGACCCGCCATAGAGACGATCATGGCCTGCCTTACCTTCCATACGGTCGTTGCCAGAATCTCCGAACACGGAGTCATGACCAGTTCCACCAACAAGAATATCCATACCCTCGTAGCCACGAAGATAGTCATCCCCACCACTGCCATAGAAGTCGTCCACACCGTGGCCACCGCGCATAACCTCGGAGGAACCATCACCGGATAGAACATTGGAATGCGCAATTGTGATCTCAATCACTTCATACGGGTTCAATTTAAAGGAGAGGTTGCTGACGCTGCTCCCCAATTGGCCTTGGCTCACTGCGGTCAAAGACCCGGCCACGTCTGTTTCAGTCGCAAAATAGAAGTCGTCTAGCGAGATTGGATTGCCAACACCTGGCCGAACGTAGATGTCCTCTGGTTTGGGGAGATAGGTTTTCCAGGTCCCCGAGCTGAGCTTTATCAGCGTCTCATCATAGGCGTCACCCAATACGGCGATCAGATCGTCCCGTTCATCATTGTCTATGGTCCGTTTGCCAAGTCGCGCAACCAGATTGCCATTTTCATCATAAGCTGCGTTGTCGCTGAACCCGTCAGACGAACTCGCGTCAAAGCCAACCACACGACCACTCCAGGACACCGCACTGCCTGCCAGATCCGAGAGATCCAAAGAGAAATTTTTGCCGAAACTCTCGGTGTGTGAGGTCACATACACAACACTTTGGTACCCATTGGAATAGGCATTTACCTCAAGCTTTGTTTCGTCAAAACCGTCCACCGAGATGGCGAACATTTTGCCTTCATCCGGATTCAGGCTCTCCGACATCAGCTGAAGCATTACACCTGCCGGAGTCAATGAGACCTCCGAAGCATCAGAGTTACCGCCCGCAATGGCCGTCGATGTATTGTGGCGCACGGTCCAAAAGTCTGCACCATCCACGCCAAGCTCGATCATGTTCTGGAATTGCTCCACGACAACGCCAGCGGCTTTCAATCCCAACCAGTTCCAGTGACCGGTTTCAACATTCCACTCCGTGACCTGAATATTCAGATCTTGCGGCAACATGGCTTCCCATGTGGCAAATCGTAAATCCAGATATTTGACCTCAGAGCGGGTTAGCTGGTCGCTTTGATCGTAGCCCTCAACCTCTTTGTCAAAATAATAGTGCGCAACAATACCGTCTATGGCGCCCGATGCGGCGTCAACTTGAAAACCATTGGTGATGTCGTGATCAGCATCAAGCTGCTCCATGAGCTCCAGGTTGCCTTTAACCACACGCCTCTCGTAGCCGTTAAGACTGCGGAAATAATCTGTCGCGGACATGGAATCTGTCCAATCATCCGGTCGATGATCGACATCCCAATGCGCCATGGCTGCTCGAGCGTCTGCGTCACTGATCGTACCGTAGCTGCCGCCTTTATAATTTGAGGCCCCTCCGGCAACATTTGCAGTTTGCACCCAAATCTCTGGTTGGTACCCGCCAACGGTAACCATGCGCAGCGCGTTGGCAATATCTGCAGCGTGAGACCCGTATTCGGTCTCGTCAATAGTCTGCCAAAATTCGTTGCCAATTTCATAGCCGGCAATCAGATCCGCTTGATCCCCCATATACTCCAGAACTAATTCCGCCCAATCACGAATGTCCTGCTGATTGGTGTGTTCATCAGCCAAAGCTGGAACAACAAGTGTTGTACGCGCCCCGGTTTCTTTCACCCAATCCAGATAATTGCGGACGTCTTCACGGATCTGCTCAAACCCGCTCGCACCGCGATCCAACTCGGTAATTTGCTCATTGGCCGCACGTCCAGCAGGGTAGCGGAGCCGGGTCGCACCGACCATATCGATGGCATCAACGTAGTTATCGTTTGGAACACCGTTGACTTCGTTTGTGCTGCTCAAAAGGTTCACGCCGAACATGTCCGAACGCACCTCTATTGGCGCACTACTGCGATCCACAGTAATGGTGATAGGCATCTAACTGTCCTCAGAAATCGTTACAAGGTCGCGATCTGGTTTTGGGACCAACGCGTCAGTGCACACCGCTCTGAGTGCATAGAGACCGATCCATGCGTGAAACTTCGTTTAATGGCTGATTGTTCGAGAAGCATAGTCTCATTCCCACTGTCACGGCCCACCCCTGAGCCACTTAAATCCCAACCTCAGTGATAAATTGGGCCGCCTAACGAGTCCTGAACAGGAAACTGACAATACCGATTAGCTTCGTTTCAAATTGTATTTGATCCGACAATTTTGGATTAAACCCTTGAATAAAAGGGGGTTTGAGCGAGCAGCTCTTCAAAGCAGCGAAAATCGCGACTTTTGCCTGATTTTATGCAGTTTCGGCACGCCCAATTGTTGCCACAAAGCTGCCTTGGCGCCGCCCTGCGCGTCAAATTTCCGCCATATTGGTGACAGGTGGCAGACACAATATCTGCCTCAAACCCGAATCTCCTCGGCCGCAAACAACGCTTAAGTGTTAAGAAAAGTCGCGCCTCTGAGAGATGTGTGGGTTCCGCGTGAATACAGATAGTTGACACCGGTTGGTGTCAAAACTGCCCACAACACCAATCAATTGATTGCGCTGGAACGTGAAAACTTATTTGAGGTCTCGGCCAACACTTGCGAGTTCACTATTGGCCGTAAGACCGTCAAAAGCCAAAGTGACCATTGCGGGCGGCTCGTGCACCCATTAGCGGCAGCTATGCGCGGAAATTGCTCTGTTCACGGTCAGAGCTTTCGGGACCAGTTGTAAAAAACCAGCTCAATCAATGCCATTTAGAGAAGTGGCGCACCCAGAAGGATTCGAACCTTCGACCTTCGCCTTCGGAGGGCGACACTCTATCCAGCTGAGCTATGGGTGCCTAGGGTTGGGGTATAGCCAGTGTGGCTATGCCCCGCAATCGCAAAATGAACGTCTATCCAAAGAGTTCGTGCGCCAATTCCAGCGCTTGGACAAGCGTGTCCACTTCATCAGTGGTGTTGTACAGACCAAAACTGGCACGGCATGTCGCAGTCACACCCAGATGCTCCATCAACGGCCCGGCGCAGTGGTGCCCTGCCCTTACGGCAACGCCCTTTTTGTCCAGGATTGTGGAAATGTCATGCGCATGTGCCGCGCCATCTAAGGTAAAGCTAAAGATCGCCGCCTTGTCCGCTGTAGTGCCCTGAACTTGCAGCCAGTTCAATCCAGACAACTTCTGCACCGTATAGTCCCGCAGTTCCGCTTCATGCGTTGCCACGTTCTCCATGCCCAGGTCCATCAGGTAATCCAGAGCCACACCAAAGCCAATGGTTTGTACAATGCCCGGCGTACCCGCCTCAAACTTCATGGGCGGATCGTTGTAGATCACAGCATCCTTGGACACTTCTTTGATCATGTCACCGCCACCGATAAACGGACGCATCTCTGCCATGCGCTCGGCCTTGCAGTAGATTGCGCCAGACCCAGACGGCCCATAAAGCTTGTGACCGGTAATGGCGTAGAAATCACATCCGATATCCTGCACGTCTACTGGCGCATGCACGGATCCTTGAGACCCATCCACGAGCACCGGGACACCTTTGGCATGCACGCCATCGGTGATCGCCTTTACGTCCACCATCGTGCCCAAGACATTGGAACATTGTGTCACAGCCACCAGCTTGGTTTTTGGACCAATGGCATCAATCACCGCCTGTGGATCAAGTGCGCCTGTGCTGTCCACATCAACCCATTTGAGCACAACGCCCTGACGCTCCCGCAGGAAATGCCACGGAACGATGTTGGCGTGGTGTTCCATCACCGAAAGGATGATCTCATCACCGGCTTGCAGACGCGGCATCGCCCAGCCATAGGCGACCATGTTGATGCCCTCCGTTGTACCGGAGTTCAGTACAATCTCGTTTTCACTCGCTGCGTTCAAAAATTTGGCAATCTTCCCCCGCACGGCTTCATATTTGTCGGTTGCCAGGTTGGAAAGGTAATGCAAACCTCTGTGCACATTGGAGTATTCCATCGAATAGGCTTGAGTGATTGCATCGATCACCACCTGTGGTTTCTGGGCAGACGCGCCGTTGTCCAGATAGACCAACGGCTTGCCATTTACCTCACGTCCAAGAATTGGAAAGTCTGCGCGGATATTGTTGACGTCATACATGTCAGGGCATCCCAATAGCGGTCGCTGCACCGAGCGACAAAATCAGTGTCATTCCAACGGTCAATCCCAACATGGTGATCAACACCAACATCACGGACTTCCCAAGGCTATTGAACCCGTGGATGACATTCAGAAAATTCAATACGACCCAGATCGAATACAGACCCACGCCCATCACAAATACCAGTGCAAATCCCGGCATTGCCAACATCAGCAGAAGCGATGCCAACTGCACAGCAAATCGCATATATTGGAGCCACCCAATCGCGAGCAAAACATCATCAAACCGACCACGTCCGCCAATTGCACGCCCGCCCCAATAGAATGAAAACACAAGGAGAACCAATCCACAGCCAAGAATGGTTGTGTAGAGGAACGGTGCAGTCAAAAAGGGCACATTGAGTTCCGCTGGCGCCGGAAACAAGGTCAGAGTTGCAAAATGCGCCATGGCATTCAGCACAATACCCAACGCGAGGATCATCCAGCCGACGTTACGCGGAACAGGGCGGCTCATTAGCGCCACAGCCGCTTCGCTTGGGTCTCTAACGGTCAGCCAAAAAAGCGCACTCAGCTGCTTTTTCATATCGATACCTTTCCTGCTTCAAGCAGGCCGGAGATCCAGATCCACAGAAACGCCGCACACCAAAGTGCACCCACAATGCTCAACTCCGGTCCAGGGCCAATGAACCCCTCAACCAATCCCACAAGCAAAAACAACGGCCCCGTGGCCAACATTGCCCAAAACAATGCAATCCGCGCACCGTAGGCCGACTGCTTGCGGCCCAATGCTCGCAACACCAAGTGCGAAACAAAGGCCAGAGCCATCAACAGCAACGGCATGACAAACATCAAGGCAAAGAGGTTGGCCCCCAACAAAGGATTGAGCGGCGCATCTGTCATATGCGCCTCCCGTGCCAGTGCTGGCCAACGCGAAACGAAAATCACCCCGCAAGCGGCGATGAGGATCGCAAAGGCGCGATCCTCACGCTCTCCCATGGCCAACAACCGACCGATCACCGCGCGCGGTGACCGATAGCTGGCCATCATATCACGTGTGACAGACATCAGCCTCGCCGACGCTCCAACCAAGAATCAAGGCGCCCAATGATCTCATCACGCAACGCTTCGCTTTCGATTTCATCAACCGCTTCGGCCACAAAGGACATCACCAAAAGATCGGTCGCGATATCTTTGGGCACGCCGCGCGCGCGCAGATAAAACAACCCATCTTCGTCGATAGCACCAGATGTGGACCCATGGGAACAGGCCACATCGTCGGCGTAGATCTCCAACTCTGGCTTGGCTAGGAACTGGCTGTCCCCGTCCAGAAGAAGTGACTGGCTGATCTGGTAGCCGTCTGTTTTCTGCGCGCCAGCTTTCACCAGAATTTTCCCTTGGAAAACACCAGTTGCCCCGTTGCGCAGCACTTTTTTGTAAACCTGACGGCTTTCACAATTCACCGCATCATGAGTGATAAAAACCGTGTCATCGTGATGAAAATCACCGTCGCCCATACAGGCGCCTGCCACGTGAGCCACAGCATCATCGCCGGTTAGCTCCAAGATTGCCTCATTGCGGGTCAGTCGCCCATTCACGGTCAACGTAAAGCTCTTAAACACGCTTTCGGTACCCAAACGACCAAACAAATGGGTCACTGCACGACGCTCATGATCACGACCTTGCGCGCGCACATGGTGAAACGCAGCTCCGTCAGCAACATCCACTTCCATGGATTTGTTGAATCTCGCCGCTGCTGGCCCGTTCTCCAGCATGGTCATTTCTGCACCCGCGTCCAACTTGACAACATGATGCAACATCACATCCGAGGTCTCGTCTTTGTGTTGGTAAATCAGGTTCACTGGTTTTGTGACTTTTCCGGTCACATGGATCACCACGCCGTCGCTCGCGAATGCCGAGTTTAATGCTGCCAAAGGACGCGCCACCGGCGTTTGCCCATTGGTTTCCAACTGACCATAAAGGTCTTTGGCCCAATGGATGTCCTTTGCAGCCACATCCGCCAGACGCTCGATGGTCAGACCATCGCCCACCAATTCATCAGACTGATCCGCGTCAAACACACCGTCCACAAAGACAATTTTGATGCGATCAAAGCTGTCAAACAGTGGTGTTTCCCCGGTGTCAAACACAGCCGCCGCAGGCGCGTCCGCTTGTGTCAAAGTGTCAGGACGGGTGTACTTCCAGTACTCGTCCCGGCGCTCCGGCATGCCCATGTCGCGCAAACGACCCAATGCCGCCTCGCGGGCCTCTGTGGCCCACTGGCCGCCCGCTGGAAGGGTCATCCCGTCCAGACGCGCCACCACGGCCTCTTGTTTCTTTGCCAGAGCTGTCATTACGCCATCTCCGCCAAAATGTCAGCGTAACCGTTCTTCTCCACTTCCAGCGCCAGCTCAGGGCCGCCGGTCTTGATGATACGGCCGTCGGCCATAATGTGCACAACGTCTGGCTTGATGTGATCCAAAAGGCGCTGGTAGTGGGTGATGACAAGGAAACCACGGCCTTCGTCCCGTAGCGCGTTCACGCCTTCAGACACCAGTTTCATCGCGTCCACGTCCAGACCAGAGTCAGTCTCGTCCAAGATGCACATCTTTGGCTCCAGCATCGCCATCTGCAGGATTTCGTTGCGCTTTTTCTCACCACCGGAGAAACCCACGTTGACGGGGCGCTTCAGCATCTCGGCGTCGATCTTTAGCGTTTTGGCCTTGGCGCGGATCTCTTTCAGGAAATCCGCCGCAGAAAGCTCTTCTTCGCCACGCGCCTTGCGCTGTGAATTCACCGCGGTGCGCAGGAACGTCATATTGCCAACACCGGGAATTTCGACCGGATACTGGAACGCCAGAAACAGACCAAGTGCTGCGCGCTCTTCTGCTTCCAACTCAAGAAGATCTTCGCCACCCAGCGACGCTTCGCCTGCGGTGACTTCATAGCCGCCTTTACCAGACAACACATAGGACAGTGTGGATTTACCGGATCCGTTTGGACCCATGATGGCGTGCACTTTGCCCGCCTCCACTTTCAAGTCTACACCTTTGAGGATCTGCTTGTCCTCATCTTCAAGTTTGACCTTCAGGCCTTTGATTTCCAACATGTTCATCTTCCTTCGCGTTTCCACGGGATGCCGTAGCATCCGGTCATTTCTTGTCTATTTTATGGTGACAGCTGTGCCGCTGGCCGAAACCATCAGCATCGTGTCACCCACAACTTCGTAGTCCAGATCAACGCCAACAACGGCATTGGCCCCTTTGGCTGCGGCGCGTTGTTCCAGCTCGGCCAGAGCGGTTTCGCGCGCATCCTGTAGTTTGGTTTCATAGGCACCTGAACGGCCACCGACGATGTCAGTGATGGAGGCAAAGATGTCTCGCACGACATTGGCCCCCATGATCGCTTCGCCCACAACAATGCCGTGATAGACGGCAATCTGATGGCCTTCGATTGATGGTGTTGTTGTCACAATCATCTCAAAGCCCTCCCACGTAGGTGATCGCCATCATCACCGCCATCGCAACACTTCCGCAAACCGCTGAGGTTACAAACACTGATCCGGAAATCAGCCCTTCGGAGTTACCAAGCCGTTTTTTACGCAGGCCAAACCCCACGGCAGAGCCAAACGCAATCCCCACGCCCACACCAGCTGACTGCTGTATCAATGCCTGGATGACTTCCATCTGTGTTTACCTATCCAGCACCCGCACCAATACGCGGCCCGCTGCCCAGCCACCCAAAATGCCGATCCCAACCCACAAAAATGGGATTGGAAACCCGTCGGCGGTGTTGAGGTAGAACACCCCAAACATCCCGCCGATGGCCGGCATGACAAATGGCAAAGCTGCAATCAGCTTCTCACGCAATGAACTAGGGTGATCAGCCAACGGACCCCTCCAGCGAAATCGCCACAAGCTGTTGTGCTTCCATGGCAAATTCCATTGGCAGTGCCTGGAGCACTTCTTTGGCAAAGCCATTCACAATCAGCGCCACAGCCGCTTCTTCGTCCATGCCGCGCTGGCGGCAATAGAACATCTGCTCGTCATCCACCTTGGACGTCGTTGCTTCGTGTTCCACACGAGAAGAGTTGTTCTTCACCTCGATGTACGGCACCGTGTGCGCCCCACATTTGTCACCAATCAGCAGGCTGTCACATTGCGTGTAGTTCCGGCTGTTTTTGGCTTTCGGGTGCATAGAGACCTGACCACGGTAGGTGTTCTGCGCCACACCTGCGCTGATGCCTTTGGAGACAATCCGAGATTTGGTGTTTTTACCCAGATGGATCATCTTGGTGCCAGTGTCGGCCTGCTGGTGATGGTTGGTGATCGCAATCGAGTAAAACTCGCCCTGCGCATCATCGCCACGCAAAATGCAGGACGGGTACTTCCACGTCACCGCAGAACCGGTTTCTACCTGTGTCCACATGATCTTTGCACGGTCACCACGACAATCGGCGCGCTTGGTCACAAAGTTGTAGATGCCACCTTTGCCGTTCTCATCGCCAGGGTACCAGTTCTGAACGGTGGAGTATTTCACTTCGGCGTCTTCCTCGATGACAATCTCAACCACTGCGGCGTGCAGCTGGCTGGTATCACGCTGTGGCGCGGTACAGCCTTCGAGGTAGGATACGTAAGAGCCTTTGTCCGCGATGATCAATGTACGCTCAAACTGGCCGGTGTTTTCCGCGTTGATACGGAAATAAGTAGACAGTTCCATGGGACAGCGCACGCCCGGCGGCACGTAGACAAACGAGCCATCCGAGAACACGGCGCTGTTCAGGGTTGCATAAAAGTTGTCCGACACCGGCACAACGGAACCGAGGTATTTCTTCACCAATTCCGGATGCTCACGGATCGCCTCAGAAATGGAGCAGAAGATCACGCCCGCTTCTTTCAACTCTTTTTGGAACGTCGTGCCCACGGACACGGAGTCAAACACCGCATCCACAGCAACCTTGCGGCCTTCCGCAGGTGCATCTTCCGCGCCTTCAACACCCGCTAAAATCATCTGTTCTTTCAGCGGGATACCGAGCTTTTCATAGGTCGCCAGCAGCTTGGGATCCACCTCATCCAGGGACTTTGGCTTCTCTTCCATGCTTTTGGGGCGCGCATAGTAGTACTGGTCTTGGAAATCCACTTCAGGATAGTCCAGCATCGCCCAATCGGGCTCTTCTTTGGTCAGCCAGCGCTTATAGGCTTCCAGCCGCCAATCGGTCATCCACTCTGGCTCTTCGTTCTTTTCCGAAATCAGTCGGACAATGTCCTCGGTCAGCCCCTTGGGGGCATATTCCATCTCAATTTCGGTTTCCCAACCGTATTTGTATTTGCCGCCAACTTCGCGCACGGCATCCACGGTTTCCTGGTCAACACCTTCTTTGACCTGGGTTTCCTCAACTACAGCCATGTGCGTCTCCTAATCTTTCTGTCGCGCCGAAGCGCGGTGTTTGTTCATCTGGGTCAACCATTTGTCGGCAAACCTCATGACGTCCTGTTCGCTCGTTTGTGGCCCCAAGCTCACCCGAATGGCGCTTGCTGCCGTCATCTCGTCAAATCCCATCGCAGTCAGCACTTTGCTGGCCCGCACCTTGCCCGAAGAGCAAGCTGATCCAGCGGAAATTGCGAAACCCGCAAGGTCCATCTGCATGACCTGCGTCTCCCCCTTCCAGCCCGCCACTGCAATTGCCGTCGTATTGGGAAGCCGCTTGGCCTCTTTGCCCACGATAATAGCCTCCGGCGCACCCGCGATAAGTCTTTCTTCCAGCATATCCCGCAGGTGTGCAACCCGATCCCAAACACCGTCGGCCAGATCTTGCACCGCAGCTTTGGCAGCCGCGGCAAAACCAGCTGCGCCTATCACGTTTTCAGTTCCGGCACGTCGGCCCATTTCTTGCCCACCTCCCAGCAATTGGGCAGGCACGTCCGTGCCCCGCTTAACCACCAGAGCACCGATCCCCTTTGGACCACCAAGTTTGTGGGCCGAGATCAGCGCCATCTGAGCCCCGGTCCAATTAAATGCAACTGGCAACTTACCAAACGCTTGTGTCATGTCACTAACGGCAACACCATCCTGCAGCTCTTGAAGCACGCCTGTTTCGGAGTTCGCCAATTGGACACAGCTGACCACAGGATTTCCGATCCCAACCAAACCTTGGGCATCAACTGACAAATCATTTTGTGTCCAAGCATTGACCGCGTCGTGCTCAATGCCAGCAGCCATGAGTTTACGCCCCGACAACGCCAGAGCAGCAGACTCGGTTGCGCTGCTGGTAAAGATCACATCCGCACCATCCGCGCCAAACGCCGAAGCTATATCGCCTCGCGCCCGCTCCAAAATAGATTTGGCTTTGCGACCCTCCGAATGCACCGACGACGGATTGCCAAAGATATCCATCGCCGCAATCATCGCGTCCCGCGCTTCTGGTCGCATCGGTGTGGTTGCATTATGATCCAAGTAGGTGCGCATCAGCTCTCTTCGTCTACCACAGAGAACAAGGTGGGCACTGCTGGACAGGGCGCCAGTTCATTCTCCACAATATCGGACAAACGGGTTTGATGCAGGAACACATACACGTGCGCAGACAGCCCCTCCCAAAGGCGGTTTGCCATCGATTGGGCACGAGACCCACAGGAGCCCCCGCTGGCACCTGCCCCGGTGTGCAGTGCCGACACCGTTTCATCCACAGCAGCAAGGATATCTGCCACCCGAATCTCGGATTGCGCACGTGCCAAACGATAGCCGCCACCCGGCCCACGCACCGACACAACAAGCTCCGCGCGCCGCAATTTCACAAAGAGCTGCTCCAGATACGGCAACGAAATGTCTTGCCGTCTCGATATCTCACTCAGACTCACAAGGTTTTCGGGAGGCTGAAGCGCAATATCGGCCAATGCAACCACCGCATAACGGCCTTTTGTCGACAGTTTCATGGTACACCCTCTCGAATTGATTGACCTCAGCCACCCATGTGATTAAGTCGCTAGAACCCGAACGGCATTCCGACCGTTCAACTACTTAGAAGCGTTCTAAGGTGACAGAGCAAATTCGTCAAGAATTCGTTCATACCTTTTCAGGGAGAAAAGCGACAAACATGCCTGAGGTGATTTTTCCGGGACCAGAAGGCCGCCTCGAAGGCCGCTACCACCCTCAAAAAGAAAAAGATGCGCCCATCGCGATTGTGCTGCATCCACATCCGCAGTTTGGCGGAACCATGAACAACAAGGTTGTCTACAACCTGCACTACGCGTTTTACAATATGGGCTTCACTGTATTGCGGTTTAACTTCCGTGGTGTGGGCCGCTCTCAAGGTGAATACGACCAGGGCGTTGGCGAGCTCTCTGACGCAGCATCAGCACTTGACTATTTACAGTCGATGAACACCAACTCCAAGCATTGCTGGGTTGCGGGGTTCTCTTTTGGCGCATGGATTGGCATGCAACTCTTGATGCGCCGTCCCGAGATCACGGGCTTCATATCCATTGCGCCGCCCGCCAATATGTATGACTTCTCGTTCCTCGCGCCCTGCCCGAGTTCCGGATTGATTCTGAATGGCACAGCTGACCGTGTTGCACCTCCTACAGAGACGCACTCGCTCGTGAATAAGCTGCACGAGCAAAAGGGTATCACGGTCACCCATACCGAGATTGATGGTGCGGGTCACTTCTTTGAGACCGACGAGTACATGGATCAAATGACGGGCAATGTTACCGACTATGTGAAACGCAGACTTACTGAGAGCACCCGGTAATGAGCAGCTTGGACACGCTGGCCGCCAAACTTGCCGAAGACACGATCAAAGCTCAAAAGGAATTGGGTGACGATCGTCTCTTCATGGAGGTAAGTGGTGTGCTTGGCGCGTCCTCGCAGTCGCTTGAAGAGGCCTACCTGACCGAGGTGCGCGTACGCATGTCCGAAGAAAAAGGCCGCAACTTTTTGATAAACAAAGTTAAAGCCGCGCGCGCCGCAGCCGCCAAGACAGATCCCCAAAAATGAGCGACCGTCTGACTGCTCAACTCGCCTTCCTCACCGAAGCCGACAAGCTAAAATCTGTTTACCGCGCTACCAATGTATTGGATGGGCACCGCAAAGAAGACAGCGGCAGCCACAGCTGGCATATCGCTCTTTACGCTCTGATCTTGTCCGAGCACGCCAACAGTGATGTCAACATCGACCGAGTGATCCGTATGTTGCTGATTCACGACCTTGTTGAAATCGATGTTGGCGACAGCCCGATCCACGGCGATCATGATATTGCCGCAATAGAAGCCGCCGAAAGCACTGCCGCAGACCGGATTTTTGGACTTCTGCCTGACGACCAATCGATCAAACTGCGCGCGCTTTGGGATGAATTTGAAGCCGCGGAGTCAAACGATGCCGTGTTTGCCAAAAGCATCGATCGGGTACAGCCGGTTATTGGCAATCTCGAAACCAATGGCGGCACATGGCCGGAATACAACGTCACCAAGCAACAACTTGAAGACCGCGTTGGTTGGAAAGTGGCCAAAGGGGCCCCTGCGATTTGGGACCACTTAAAAGCCCGCATCGCCAAATGGTTTTCTGAAAACGGCTAAGTCAAAAACACTGCGGCCAGCCATACCCCCAACGCCACGGCAGACCTGAACACGGCAGCCCTCCGACACGCACAGCATCATACATGCGATCCGCTACAAAATGGACGGCCGCCGCAACATCTTCCGGCGTGCTGTTGTATTGCTGCGCCAACACATCCGCCTTGTTGTCGGCCACCTCTTGCACGCAGAGCCGCAAATCCTCATCCGCCTCAAGGCGGGCGCGAAAGCTTGCTTCCGGCTCTGGATCCTCCCCACCCAGATGGTAGGCTTGGTCATGTACGACGCAGCAGTTGTGCCATGGCGCTTCATCCGCAAAGACCTGCGCGAACCAAGGGAACGTCTTTGCCATCGCCCCCCAAGCCGCCGACATGCCACCTGAACAACCATCCGTGGTGAACGGCGCCAAAGCAGATGAGTCGCCTTCACGAAGGCCTTGCAATCGACTGTGACGCCACACCTCGACCTTAGACGACCACCCCAGTTCGAAATCTGAACTTTGCGCAGTAACCGGTTCACTTAAAACAAAAATCACGCAAGCGAATGTCGCCAGATCATTGAACGTCATTATCACCTCGGTGCGGTACATCCAAACCAATGCGCCCGGCCAGACCAAGCACCAACCGTTCCACGCCGCTCAATGCCTTGCGATCCGCCAACACTTGCCGAGCCAGCGCAGGCTCATCCGTGATCAAACCGTCCACGCCATAAGACAGCATGCCTGACATCGACAGCGCATCATTCACCGTCCAGACATAAACTTCTTTTCCGGCATCTTGTGATCCGCGCACCAACTGGCGCGACATCGTCGCGCTGTTCACTGCCAGAAAATCCACGTCCAGGTCCCACATATTGCCTAGGGAGGCGGACGCCAAAAGCCCAACATTCCACTTTGGCCGAAGCCTGCGCATCTTGGCGACAGCATCTGCCTTCAGCGACATGATCTTAACTTGATCTACCATGTCCGCGGCTTCCACGATGTCGATCACCCGCTGCTCAAGCGCTTCATCGTGACCGTAATATTTGAGTTCGATAACCACCCCTGATTTGTCTTTTGTTGCAAGCAAGACCTCGTCAAGTGTTGCTGTGCGTTCGGAGGAAAATGCCGGATCAAACCAACTGCCAATGTCAATTTCCTTTAGGCTCGCCAACGACGCATCCCAAATTTTCAACGGGTTTCCAGCCACTTTCATAAAATCACTATCGTGCACGACAACCACCGCACCATCCGCGGTTTCCTGCACATCAATTTCCACCCAATCAGCTTGGTCCTCAACGGCACGCACCACAGCTGCCAATGTGTTTTCTGGTGCTGCACCCGATGCGCCACGGTGCGCAATCACCGCAACGGGTCGGTCCTGATCCACCTTCAGCAATTCCACGATGCCGACCCCACCAAGCGCGGCCACCAGCGCAGCCACGGCAACAACACCGCTCAGCAAGCCTTTTGGCACTTCGCGCTTCTCTCCGCCATCAGGCCAACCTGCAAAACCCATAAACGCCACCGCCAAGGCCCCTGTGGTCAGCGATGTCAGCACGAGGTTCAAAACGGCCCAAAATCCAACGGACAACAACAAGAACGCCGCCAGTCCCTTGAGACCAAACGGCACAAAATGTAGCCCAAACTGAATAATCGCTCCAACCACAAACAGTACGGCGCCGCCGACCACCGCACCCAAAGCCCCCCATATCGCCAAGCGTACGAGAAACGACGTGCGTCGGCCCACCATCCGCGCTTGGCTTTCTCGTAGTGCGGCCCCTGCCCGCTGGCCGTCAAACACCACCAGCGGCAAAGCTAGCACCCACCCCAGTGTGCGCCACAGCACCAGTCCAGCCATGAGGGCAATTGCGATTCCACAAACCACGACGGTCTGCACAAACTCTGGCGGGTGAAAGCTCAGGTAGTAATTGATGTCGTATTCTGTCATCCAACGGGAAAAGGCCAAGCCGCATACCGCAAGAAACGGCAGACACAACACCAACAGACGCAAACAGAATTGCACCGCCAAGCCAAGCACCGCAGGCGCACGTGGCAATACCATCGCCACACCGTCCAGCAATCCATGTGACTTGCCTTGTTGGTCACGCAAAGCAACAGCCATCATAAACGACACATCCAAGGTGAGCAGCACGAGGGCCATCCCGGCAATCAACACGCCTGCGACAAATCCAACAGGCGACAACAAGAAAAGCGCGATGTCAAAATCTGCCAATGCGGGCTTACCGGAAAACTTGAGCGCCAAATGCACAGTGCCAGTCATCAAAGGCGCAAAAGCCGCCGCCAACAGGAGGCTAAATGCTAAGTGCGATTGAACAAATGGCCGACGCAAACGCCACGCTATCGCAAAACACCGGACCATCTCTGACATCACTTGCGTCACAATCACTCTCCAACACCCGTTTGACGTGACCCTAGCTGGATCACACGCAGGGGTCGAGAACCCGCGACACTTTGTCAGAAACAATTGTCATGCTACGTTTCACGCAACAAAAATTCGCGCCCAATGTAAACTGTATACAATCGCATACAAAGCCTTTCCAACGCCCAAAATTTCCCTTAGGACAGGCCCAAATTCGACTCGGTTCACAGGAGACCCCCATGACCAAGATCAAAGTGGAAAATCCCATCGTCGAAATGGACGGCGATGAAATGACACGTATCATTTGGCAATTCATCAAAGACAAACTGATGCTGCCGTATCTGGACTTGGACCTGCTCTACTACGATCTGGGCATCGAAGAGCGGGACCGTACCGAAGATCAGATCACCATCGACGCCGCAGAAAAAACCAAAGAAGTTGGCGTGGCCATCAAATGCGCCACAATTACGCCGGATGAACAGCGCGTTGAGGAGTTTGGCCTCAAGAAAATGTGGCGCTCCCCCAACGGCACCATCCGCAACATCCTTGGCGGTGTGGTGTTCCGTCAACCGATCATCTGTCGCAACGTGCCGCGCCTTGTCCCGGGTTGGACCTCCCCGATCGTAGTGGGCCGTCATGCCTTTGGTGACCAATACAAAGCCACGGACTTCACCTTCCCTGGCGCTGGTAAGTTGACCATGAAGTTTGTTGGCGAAGACGGCACAGTGATAGAAAAAGAGGTCTATGATGCACCGTCCGCTGGTGTCTATCAGGCGATGTACAACCTCGATAGCTCTATTATCGACTTCGCGCGCGCCTCTCTGAACTACGGCCTCAATCTCGGCTGGCCGGTATATCTCTCGACCAAGAACACCATTCTGAAGGCCTATGACGGCCGCTTCAAAGACCTTTTCCAGAAAGTGTATGAGGAAGAGTTCGCTGAAAAATTCAAAGCGGCTGGCATCTGGTACGAACACCGCCTGATTGATGACATGGTCGCCTGCGCCATGAAATGGAACGGCAAATTTGTCTGGGCCTGCAAAAACTACGACGGTGACGTTCAATCTGACACCGTGGCCCAGGGCTTTGGCTCGCTTGGCCTGATGACCTCGCAGCTGATGACGCCAGATGGAAAGATTGTAGAGGCCGAAGCGGCGCACGGCACCGTGACCCGTCACTATCGCCAGCACCAAAAAGGCGAAGCCACCTCCACCAACTCGATTGCCTCGATCTATGCCTGGACCGGTGGTCTGAAGCACCGTGCGAAACTGGACAACAACATTGCGCTGCGCGCCTTTGCGGAAACACTGGAACGTGTGATCATCGAAACCGTGGAAAGCGGCCACATGACCAAAGATCTGGCGCTTCTTGTCGGACCTGATCAGGGCTGGATGACCACCATGGGCTTCCTCGAAAAGATCGACGAAAACCTGAACAAAGCGCTCGCAGGCTAATCCCTGAGACAAAATGCCCTAAGGCGCGCTTGCTGCGCCTTAGGATGCGCTTTACCCCAGACCGGTAGACCCTAGCTGCATAGCGGCCTTGCGCCGCACCCCCTAGACAGTCGCGCTGCGCTGCGGCAAATCCGGTGCCATGGTAAGTTTTATTGAATCTCCAAGTCCCGAAAAACACAGCCCTTTTGATGATATCCAAGGGCTTATCGTCGGCACTCTGCTGGTTGCCCTGTCCGTGCAATTCTTACAGGCGGTTGATCTGTTCACGGGTCAGATTGCCGGCCTGTCTTTGGTCGCGGCCAAGGCCACAGGCCTCACGTTTGGCGCACTCTTCTTTGTTCTGAACCTGCCTTTCTACGTCATTGCCTACCTGCGCATGGGCTGGTTCTTCACGCTCAAAACTTTTGCAGCCGTGGGTCTTTTGACGCTTTGGACTTTCTTGCTCCCACAGGTTTTCCAAATCGCCACGGTGCATCCACTGGTTGGCGCTGTGCTCGCGGGCGTGACCGCTGGTGCAGGTCTAATTGTCCTCTTCCGCCATGGTGCCACTTTGGGCGGCGTTGGCATTGTGGCCGTCTGGCTGCAAGACACCAAAGGCATTAAAGCTGGTTGGGTTCAACTTGGTTTCGACGTGCTGGTCTTTGGCCTCGCCGTGTCGTTTTTTGACCTCAATGCGGTGATCTTCTCGCTGATCGGCGCAGCCGTTACCAATATCATGATCGCTACAAATCACCGCCGCGATCGTTACATCGCGCGCTAACCCACAAGGGACGCGCATGCCCAAAGCCTATCTGATCCTACTGGTCGCCGTTGTGTTCGAAACCATCGGCACCGCCGCGCTGCAAGCCAGCCAGCAATTCACCAAACCCATCCCCTCCATCATTGTGGTGATAGGCTATGGCCTTGCATTTTACATGATGGCGCAAACTCTGCGCTACTTGCCTGTTGGCATCACCTACGCAGTCTGGTCCGGTCTTGGCATTATTTCGATTTCGATCATCGCCTATTTTGCCTTTGGTCAAAAACTCGACCTGGCCGCTATTCTTGGGATGGGGCTGATTGTCGTGGGAATCCTCGTGATAAACTTGTTTTCCAAGACAGCAGTGCATTAAGGTACACAAAGGGCTGGCCTTTTGCTGCGACCCGCGTTAGGGCGAGCGCGAACAGGAAAGGCTGCCCTTATGGATCTTCGCAATATCGCCATCATCGCCCACGTTGACCACGGCAAAACCACATTGGTGGATGAGCTGCTGAAACAATCGGGCGCATTCCGGGAAAACCAGGAAGTGGCCGAGCGCGCCATGGACAGCGACGCGTTGGAGCGTGAGCGTGGCATCACCATCTTTGCCAAGCCAACCAGCGTTGAGTGGAAAGGCACCCGCATCAACATCGTGGACACCCCAGGTCACGCCGATTTTGGCGGCGAGGTAGAGCGTATCCTGTCGATGGTAGACGGTGTGGTTCTGCTGGTGGACGCGGCCGAAGGCCCAATGCCCCAAACCAAGTTTGTGACTTCCAAAGCGCTGGCTTTGGGTTTACGTCCAATTGTGGTGCTCAACAAAGTTGACAAACCTGACGCTGAGCCAGACCGCGCGTTGGATGAGTGTTTTGACCTCTTTGCCTCTCTGGACGCAAACGACGACCAACTCGAATTCCCGCACATGTATGCCTCTGGCCGCAACGGCTGGGCGGACGCAGAACTTGACGGTCCGCGCAAAGATCTGCACGCGTTGTTCAACTTAATTGTGAACCACGTGCCAGAACCAAAACAGATCCACAAACAAGAAGATGATTTCCGCATGCTGGCGACCACATTGGGGTCTGACCCGTTTGTAGGTCGCATTCTGACCGGTCGTGTTGAGTCCGGTACCCTGAAAGTGGGCGCCACAGTTCAGGCTCTGACCCGCATCGGCCAAAAGATCGAGCAGTTTCGCGTGACAAAAATCCAGGCCTTCCGGGGTCTGGCGCAACAGGACATCGAGGAAGCGCAAGCTGGTGACATTGTCTCCATCGCAGGTATGGCCAAAGCAACCGTGGCTGACACCATCTGCGCGCTTGCCGTGGAAGAGCCACTGGAAGCGCAGCCGATTGATCCACCCACCATCACTGTGACTTTTGGCATCAACGACAGCCCGCTGGCGGGTCGTGACGGAAAAAAAGTTCAGTCGCGTGTCATTCGTGACCGGTTGATGAAAGAAGCCGAATCCAACGTCGCGATCAAAATCGCGGACACGCCGGGCGGCGAAGCGTTTGAAGTTTCCGGTCGTGGCGAACTGCAAATGGGCGTTCTGATCGAAAACATGCGCCGCGAGGGCTTTGAGCTGTCGATCTCGCGTCCGCAAGTGATCATGCGCGAAGAAGACGGTCAAACAGTTGAGCCTATTGAAGAAGCCACAATCGACGTGGATGACGAATACTCAGGTGCTGTGATTGAAAAAATCACAGGCTCCCGTAAAGGCGAGTTGGTTGAAATGCGCCCGGCAGGCGCTGGCAAAACCCGTATTATCGCGCATGTGCCGTCCCGTGGCCTGATTGGCTACCACGGCGAATTCCTCACCGACACACGCGGAACCGGTGTTCTCAACCGGGTCTTCCACGGCTGGGCGCCTTACAAAGGTACCATCGCTGGCCGTCGGTCCGGCGTTCTGATCTCCATGGAAAACGGCTCTTCCGTGGCCTTTGCACTGTGGAACCTCGAAGACCGTGGCAAAATGATGATTGGCGCACAGGCAGATGTCTACACCGGCATGATCATCGGCGAACACAGCCGTGAGAACGACCTCGAAGTGAATCCGCTGAAAGGTAAAAAGCTCACCAACGTGCGAGCATCCGGCACCGACGAAGCGGTCCGCCTGACAACGCCGATGACGTTGTCGTTGGAAGAAGCCATCGCCTACATCAACGATGACGAGCTGGTCGAGGTAACACCTAGCAACGTGCGCCTTCGCAAACGGTATTTGGACCCACATGAGCGTAAGCGCATGTCCAAAAAGATTGGCTAAATGATTGCTGAAACGCCGGGGTCCTGCCCCGGCGTTTTTCTTTGACAAATAGCTTGAGAAGATCACAAAAGTACTTGAAGTTCGGGCCATAGGATTTTTCACATTCCAAGGCACCATGCTCAAAAAATTGTTCTCAGCTCTCTCCGCCTGTTTTCTGCTTCTTTTCGGCGGCGCATTGCACGCTCAAAGTAGTGGGTTTGGCACCTTCAGCAGTACCGATACGCTTGTCAAACGTGCGTCACCGCAACAAGTTGGCGTTGGCATCACAATCGACCAAATCACCTTCGTAGATCAACAAGCGGAAAACTTCGGGGTTGTCGGCACGCTATTTCTTAAAACGGACTACCCTCAATTTGCCTTTGATGCTGCGGCGCATGGCAGTGATGTCAAAACCTACAGTAACGAAGCATTCCGAAAGCTTTTGAACGATGCCGGTGCGCAACCGCCCTATTTTATCTTTCGCAATCAACAAGGGCGCCGCTTCACACAACAGGTGTCGGTCTTGCTGAAAGACACCGGTGAAGCCACGTATGCAGAACGCTTCACAGCTACCCTGCAAGCGCCACACTTCGACTTCCAGCGATATCCATTCGATACTCAAGAGTTTTTTGTTGAAGTATCATCAATGCTCCCGCTGAAATTTGTCGAATTCTATCCGTTGGAAGAACAGACCGGTATGGGGGATTTACTTGGCGAAGAAGAGTGGATTCTCTCAAATTCTTCCACAGAACGTGGTTCCGTAGAAGGCATCGGAGGTGCCAAAACCACCATGGTGGCATTGCGGTTTGAGGGCAAACGCCATGTACAATACTACGTATTGCGCATCTTGTTGCCGCTGCTCATCATCCTCTTTGTAAGTTGGGCAACCTTCTTCCTGGAGGAGTATCGCCGCCGCATCGATATGGCCTCCGCCAACCTCTTGGTTTTTGTAGCCTTCAACTTTGCGATTTCCACCATGTTGCCAAAACTTGGCTACCTGACATTTATGGACTCGCTTTTGGTGGGCATGTTCCTCATCACCGGCTCTACAGTGCTCATAAACATTGCTCTAAGACGCCTGAAAACCTCAGGCCGCGAAGACCTCGCCCGCAAAATAGACGGATACCTCGTGATTTGGATCTTCCCAATTCTGCACGCGATCTTCCTATTCTGGGCGGTGAAGTTTTTCCTGATTTAAGCTGTCAGCTCAAAGGGCGGAACGGCTCAATCTCGTAACTGCCGTCTTTGTGGAACCGACAGAACGACCCCGCCGGAATTGCTTCCCAGCCTTCTTCTGCTTCGACCAGAGGCTCGCTCACCACGGCGCGCCCCTTCCGGCTATCACTGGCGCGGTGATATACAGTTGGCGCCCGATTGTCTGAGGCATATCGCACCGCATACAGCGTTTCCCCGTCACTGAATGCTGCAGCCAAGCGCATATGAGGCGTCGTTCCCCGCTCCCGGCTCATACGCTCAAGGATACCAACAGCAATCTGAAGAGACTCTTTTGGGTGCTCGTCCATGCCTTCCATCAGGCCTAACAAAAACAAAACTTCGCTGTCTGTCGCGCCTTTGCGCTCTGGGTACAATTCATCAGGGATCAACATATCCGCGCGCCGCCGAAAGGTCTCAAACCCACCTACCTGCCCGTTATGCATGAAGGACCAGCGACCCACTGCAAACGGGTGACAGTTGTTGCGACTGGTGGCCGTGCCCGTGGAGGCCCGCACATGAGCCAAAAACAGTGCCGATTCCACCTGCGCCGTGAGCGACTTCAAGTTCGGATCAGACCATGCCGGCAGAATGTCCCGATACAGCCCTGGCTCGGGCCGATTGCCATACCACGCCAGCCCAACGCCATCGCCGTTGGTCTGCGTCTTGCACTCAGTCGCTTGCATGCTTTGTTGGATCAACGAGTGATCTGGCCGTGTCACGACGTCCTCAAGGAAGCATGGCTCCCCAACATAAGCGGCCCAACGACACATCTGAGATTTCTCCTGGCTCCCGTATCCTGACCAAATTGATACGGGATACCGTTTCTCGCGCTTACATACGCGAGAAACGATAAGGAGAAAAGCACTGAAAGCAACCGGAATGCAGAACTGTTTTCCGCATTATCGGCCCAATCAGAACAGTACTACTCATGCACCAACGAAACCAGGTCATGCTTGTCCACGTTGGCGCAAAATGAGTTTGGATTATTCGCTGGTTTCCACCACCATCAACTCGCGCTCGCTTGCGCCACGCGCATGGTTCAGCGCTTCTTGGTATTCAGGACTGTGATAACAAGCCACCGCTGTGTCCACATCCGGGAACCGAGCCACAACATTGCGTGGCCGCTCTTTGCCTTCCAACTGCACAAATTTACCGCCACGCGCGATAAACTCGCCACCATGTTTGGCAATCGCGGGGCCTGCCAGTTCGGCATATTTTCCATATGCGTCCGCATCAGTCACGGTCACATGTGCAATCCAAAGTGCGCCCATTAGGCTCTCCAATCTTGTTGTCCTGCCCGACACTCTACGGGAAATGTCGGACAGGCCAAGAAGATTTTGACCAAATGGTCAGCCTATGATCACCGCTTCAGCTGCGGCAAACGCTTCATCCGCTTTGGACGCATCTTTGGCACCGCCTTGGGCCATGTCAGGACGGCCACCACCGCCTTTACCACCCATCGGGCCTACCGCCGCGCGGACCAAATCCACCGCGCTCAGTTCCCCTTTTAGATCATCGGTCACACCAGCGGCCACGGCCACCTTGCTACCGGTGTCTGCCACCAGCAGCACCGCACCACTTTCCAAACGCGCTTTGTGCTCATCGACCAGCGGCGGCAGATCTTTGCCCGACACACCGGTAAGAACCTGCGCAAAGAATTTCACGCCATTAATCTCTTTGGCTTCTGGACCAGCGCCCTGCCCCGCGCCGCCCGACATCGCCAGCTCACGGCGCAGTGTTGCCACTTCATTCTGAAGCGCCTTACGCTCATCCAAAAGCGCCTTCACCCGATCTAGGATATCCGCCGGTTGCGCCTTCAACGTCCCAGCCACTTCGGCCACACGTTTGGCTTCCCGTGCGAGGTGCTCAAACGCCACCTCACCAGTCAACGCTTCGATCCGGCGGACACCAGCCGAAGACGCGCTGTCCGACAGCAAGACAAACACCCCAATGTCACCAGTCTGCTTTACGTGCGTACCACCGCAAAGCTCGATGGAATAGGTGTCACCATTGTGGCCTTTACCAGTATTGGCGCGGCCCATGGACACAACCCGAACCTCGTCGCCGTATTTCTCACCAAACAGCGCCTGCGCCCCAATCTCACGGGCATCATCCGGCGTCATCACACGTGTTTCCACTGATGTGTTCTGACGAATGTAGGCATTCACGTCCAACCCAACTTGGGTCAGTTCCTCTGGACTAAGCGCCTTGTTGTGGCTGAAATCAAATCGCAGGCGGTCATTCGCATTTAACGACCCACGCTGCGCCACATGATCCCCAAGCGTTTCGCGAAGAGCCTCATGCAAGAGGTGTGTTGCCGAGTGGTTGGCACGGATCGACGAACGACGGCCATTGTCAACAAGCATCGAAACTGGATCCCCCTTGGAGATCGTCCCGCGCGAAACCAAAACCTTATGCGCAATCAATTTACCGTCGGCAAACTTCTGCACGTCACACACGCTGGCCATCTCATCACGGTTTTCCAAACGTTCCACCAAACCGTGGTCCGCAACCTGGCCACCGCTTTCAGCATAAAACGGCGTCTGGTTCATCACCAGCCAGCCTTCCTCTCCTTCTGCCAGCGCCTCAACCAGAGCACCATCCTTCATGATGGCCTGCACCTGACCTTCGGCAATTTCGGTGTCATAACCAAGGAACTCCGACGCGCCGTTTTCATCGGCAACATCAAACCAAACCGCATTTTCGGCTGTGTCCCCAGACCCTTTGTGTGCTGCACGTGCCTTGGCTTTTTGCTCCGCCATCGCCGCATCAAACCCATCGGTGTCAACTTCACGCCCCTTTTCACGCAGCGCATCCTGCGTCAAATCGAGAGGGAACCCAAAGGTGTCATACAACTTAAACGCCGCGGCACCATCCAGCGCAGCGCCCTCGTCCAAACCAGCCAACTCGTCATCGAGTAATTTCAGGCCGCGATCCAAAGTCTGCTTAAACTTGGTTTCTTCCTGTTTCAGCGTCTCTTCAATCAACGCTTGAGCTTGCCCCAGCTCTGGGTAAGCCTGCCCCATTTGCTGCACCAATGACGGCACCAGCTGATGCATGACAGGATCTTTGGCCCCCAATAGATGCGCGTGCCGCATCGCACGACGCATGATCCGGCGCAGCACATAGCCGCGACCGTCGTTGGACGGCATCACACCATCCGCCATCAGGAAAGATGTGGAACGCAAATGGTCCGCAATCACCCTGTGGTGGACGTTCTGGTCGCCATATGGATCTGTTGTGGTCACATTGGCCGACGCCTCGATCAAGGCTTTGAACAGATCCGTGTCGTAGTTGTCATGGCTCCCTTGCAACAACGCGCCGATCCGCTCCAGCCCCATGCCGGTGTCGATCGATTGCATGTCCAGTGCCTTCATCGAGCCGTCATCAAACTGCTCGTTCTGCATGAACACCACGTTCCAGATCTCGATAAACCGATCACCATCTTCCTCAGGCGAACCGGGAGGGCCACCCCAGATGTGGTCACCGTGGTCGTAGAAAATCTCGGTGCATGGACCACAGGGGCCAGTTGGCCCCATCTGCCAGAAGTTATCAGACGTGGCGATGCGAATAATTCGATCTTCCGGAACGCCAATTTTCTTCCAGATGTCATAGGCTTCATCGTCGGTGTGGTAGACCGTCACATACAGCCGCTTGGGATCGATGCCAAATTCCTTGGTGATCAGGTTCCACGCAAATGGAATGGCTTCTTCTTTGAAGTAATTGCCAAAGGAGAAGTTGCCGAGCATCTCAAAAAACGTGTGGTGACGTGCGGTGTAACCAACGTTGTCCAAGTCATTGTGCTTACCGCCAGCACGCACACATTTTTGCGATGTGGTTGCGCGTTGATAGTCGCGCTTTTCCACCCCTGTGAACAGATTTTTGAACTGCACCATGCCCGAGTTCACGAACATCAACGTTGGGTCATTGCGCGGCACCAGCGGGCTGGAGTCCACGATCTCATGGCCTTGTTTGGCAAAGTAATTCAGAAAAGTCGACCGGATGTCGTTTAAGCTGGCCATGAGCAGATCTCTTAACGTAGGTTTCGGTATCGAAGCGGGTGTATAACCCCCGCGCGCGCCTGTCCACATGGCATTGTGCCCAACCTCATGTGACATGGGCCAAACGCACACAGCTAACCACCTGTCAAGGTTGCGAAACCTTACGAAGTAAATCGCCGGTACGGATCACCCCATCGATTTCAACGCTGCACAATATACCGCGCAGCCGATGCACGCGGTGATCAGGGTTTCGCACCCAATTGTAAGCCGCAGGACCGTACCGCGCTTTCCATTTCACACAGGCGTCATTGAATACTTCGGACACACGCAAAACAGCCCCACCAACCGACAGCAATTGGCCAACTGGCAGGTTTTCTTCTGACATATCAATGTCCGCTGCAAACGTATCCCCAGGATGCAGAGCATCTCCCTCCGGAGACCATACCAAATCCAAAACACGTTTCGGGATAATACACACCTGTATACCTGGATGAGGGTCACCGTTCTGGGCGCGCAGCCATGGCTGCGTCAACCAGCGTTCTCCCGGTATGCCCTCCGCCTTGGTCAGACGGACTGCCTCAACAAATGCACGTGTGTTGCGCTCCGGCCGCAGGCACAAATGCGAAATGGCCGCCCCATCTTTAGGAGCGGCCAACACATGCGGCAAAACCCGCATCAGCTTATCTTGGGAAGGTGTCAATCTTCCACCAGGTCTTCATCACCTGGGGGCATATCAAACTCTAGCCCGTGTGCGGCGCGGATCTTGTCTTCAATCTCAAGCGCCATACGGGTGTTTTCCTTCAGGAACGCAGAAGCATTTGCGCGCCCTTGCCCAATCCGCTCATCGCCATAGCTGAACCAACTACCCGATTTCTCAACCACACCGGCTTTCGCACCTAAGTCGAGCAACTCGCCCATCTTGGAGATGCCCTCACCATACATAATGTCAAATTCCACCTGCTTAAACGGCGGCGCCACCTTGTTTTTTACAACCTTCACACGCGTCGCGTTGCCAACAATTTCATCGCGATCTTTCACCGCACCAATACGGCGAATATCCAACCGTACAGAGCTATAAAACTTCAATGCATTACCGCCGGTTGTGGTTTCTGGCGAGCCAAACATCACACCAATTTTCATCCGGATTTGGTTGATGAAGATCACCATACACTTGGACCGCGCAATCGACCCCGTCAATTTGCGCATCGCTTGGCTCATCAGGCGCGCCTGAACCCCCAAGTTGCTGTCACCCATGTCACCTTCAAGTTCGGACTTCGGTGTCAGTGCCGCAACCGAATCGACCACAACCATGTTCACCGCGCCGGACCGCACCAGTGTATCGGTAATCTCAAGCGCCTGTTCCCCGGTGTCTGGCTGCGAAATCAGCAGCTCATCCAGATTCACACCCAGCTTTTTAGCATACATTGGATCAAGCGCGTGTTCTGCATCCACAAATGCGCAAACGCCGCCTTTTTTCTGCTCTTCCGCAATACAGTGTAGCGTCAGCGTGGTTTTACCGGAGCTTTCCGGCCCATAAATCTCGATGATCCGCCCTTTAGGCAAACCACCAATTCCCAGCGCGATGTCCAAGCCCAAAGAGCCGGTCGAGGTTGCCTCGATCTCTTGCGCAGGGTTGTCCGCGCCCAGTTTCATGATCGACCCTTTGCCGAACTGACGTTCGATTTGAGCCAACGCGCTGTCCAGCGCTTTTTGTTTGTCGGGGGATGAGGATTTCTTGGAGGTCATTGTCAAAAGATCTGCCGTTGCCATTTGCTTGGTTCCTTATTCCACACCCGCGCACGGGCGGCAATCACTGCCTGTGTTCACCTCTTGTTCCAAACCCTTATGAGATCAAAAGGAGAACAAATCAATAGAAAATAATGAGAACATTTTCCGTCCCAATTGGTTAAAAAGTGGTTTACAAACAAACTTGGACTTGTCTCAAACATCACTAAGGCCGCTCAAATGCTTGTTTTCTGGAATAAAAAACTGGTTTTTCTCTCGGTTCCAAAAACCGGCACCACCGCGATAGAAGAAGCGCTTTCTTCTTCAGCGGACATGGTGATTTCAAATCCTCCAGAACTCAAACACGCGCCGGTTTATCGCTACAACCGCTTCTTTCGCCCGATGTTTGAGCGCGCATGCAAAGTGGATGACCTAGAGCTCCTGGCTGTTATGCGCGAACCGGTGAGTTGGCTCGCCAGCTGGTATCGGTACCGGCGTCGCGATTTTATGCGTGAGCACAAAAACTCCACCCATAACGTCAGTTTTGAAGAATTTGTGCTGGAATATATGAAAGGCGACAAAAAGGCTGCCTTTGCCAATGTTGGCAGCCAGTCCAAATTTCTGGAGCCGCGTCCAAATGGCGTGAAAGTGGACCATCTATTCCGCTACGAAGATCAACCCCGTTTATTGGCATTCCTCGAAGAGCGTCTCGCGCAAAAAATCAATCTGGAACGCCGCAACAAGTCCCCTGAAATCCCCCTGGATCTACCAGAAGCAACCCTACAAAAGCTGCATAGAAAATGCTCAGCCGAGTTTGAGCTTTATGACAGTCTCGGCTAGGAACTTGTAATCCGCGCCTGAACAGCTTCCGTTAAGTCGCTGAGAGAAAACGGCTTTGGCAAGAAACTTGAGTTGTCTATTCGCGCCTGGTCATCTGAGAAACTGTCTTCGGCATAGCCAGAGACAAAGATCACTGGCACATCTGGGTAGATCGCGCGCGCATGGCGCACCCAACTTGGCCCATCCATGCCTGGCATGATGACATCGCTGACAAACACATCAATGGAGGGTTGATCGACTTCCAACAGCTCCAGCGCCTCTTCACCTGATGCCGCTTCGAGCACGGTAAACCCCCGCATCTTCAACGCACGCGTCGCAAAAGAACGCACCGGCGCCTCATCCTCAACAAGCAGCACCACGCCACTGTGCATCACTTCTGGCAGGTCTGGACGTTTCCCAAGATCAGGCGCGGCCACCTGTTCCGCGCCCAATCCGTGCGCAGGGAACATCAATGTAAAGGTGGTACCAACCCCTTCCGTGCTGTCGACAAAAATGTAGCCACCCGTCTGTTTCACAATGCCGTAAGCGGTGCTGAGGCCCAATCCTGTACCCTCACCGGTTTTTTTAGTGGTGAAAAATGGCTCAAACACCTTTTGAAGTTTATCGCGAGCAATCCCAATGCCTTCATCCGACACGGTTACCGAAACGTAGTTGCCCACCGGTACTATGACACGGTCCCGTTCCAGGGCCTCTGCCAACTCCACACCTTCAGTTGTGACTCGAATATTCCCACCATCTGGCATCGCATCCCGCGCATTCACTACGAGATTCATCAACACCTGTTCCAGCTGGCGTTTGTCGGCCCGGATGGAGGGCAACACAGGATCATTGTTCAACGTCAGCGTCACCCGTTCCCCGACCAATCGATTCAGAAGATGGGTCAGATCCGCAAGCGTGTTGCGCAGATCCAGCACTTCGGGGCGTAAGTTCTGCTTGCGGGAGAATGCCAGCAGCTGTCCTACCAGTGCTGCGGCCCGATTTGCATTCTGGTTGATTTGAATGAGATCGGCGTAATCCGCGTCCCCTTGATCATGCCGCAGCAACAACAGGTCGCAATGCCCTGAAATTGCAGTCAAAAGGTTGTTGAAATCATGCGCAACTCCGCCAGCCAATTGACCAATGGCTTGCATTTTTTGGCTTTGCACAAACTGTGCTTCCAGCGATTTTAGTTCGGTTGCATCACTCAACACAGCGATCAGTGAGCTTACCCCTCCTTCAACCACGCGGTTCAGGCTGACCTGAACGATCACCTCTTTATCGTCTCGTTTGAGCCGTAGAAACTCAGATTGATTGACGGATTTTCCCTGCGCGGCTTCCATCAGCCAATCCACAATTGACCGGCCAAGCCCTTCCATCAGGTCGCCGATCACAGTGTTGGACTGTATCTCCATATTAACCAAGTGACGCGCTGCGCGATTTGCCAGAAGCACGTCGCCTTCCGGGCTCACTTTCAAAAGCGCAACCGGCAGCTCATCAAATTGCACGGCCCCATCCCGCATCACTGGCACTTCCGTCGGCAGCAGATAAATCTCGCGCCGCCCTGCTGTTGCTTCAAACTCAGCCACCAGACATTGCTGTTCGCCCCGGGAAGTATGCACCACGGTGGCGCTCCGTAGATCCTCCACATCCACACCAAACACATCGGCAAGCGTCTTTTTGCGTTCGCCCAACAGGTGCCGTGCGGCGGGGTTCATGAACAACACCGTTCCAGACCGTCCCACCGTCAACATCGGCAAACGCGGCGCGCCGCCCGCCTGCTGCGCATCTGTAACCGGATTTGATTTTTGGATGCTCCACAACAAGACACCGTATTCCAAAGCCTTCACGGAAAGACGCATCATGGAGTCGCGAAGGGATAATTCTTCTTCACAGGCCCCATCCACAAGACAGGTCGCAACCATGTCGCGCACCTTTCCTTCAGCATCCAATAGCTGATCTGAAAGCGCCTCTGCCATCGTGTCACAACTGCCCATTCCCCCGTCCATGGCCACTTTGTTGGCATAGACCACCTGCCCTTCCGGGTTGGACACAAATGTGAGATCTGAGGCGTCTTCAAACATGCGCCGCAACATCGATACAGCACGCATCTGCGCAGCCTTTCGGCGCAATGATATCATTAGTGTCACCGCACTGCCCAAACCAAGAAGCCCACTGGCAAACACCATTGCGATCCGCAGCGGACCCGCCTGCAAAAGCACCGCGGTAACCACCATGACCAATGTCGCCAAAGCAAGAAGTCCGGCATGATGTCGCGAGCCTCCCAAATGACGAGGGGAAGGCCCTTTGGGGTCGATCGAATTGGACACGTCTGCACCTATTCTTTTACGTCTTCGTTAATATGCATCAAATTATCTTAAACACGCATTAACGAAGACAGAAGAAAAAGCGTAAGCCCTCTAATTTTTACGCAAAATTGCCCCGAAAAATCCGTCTCCGCCTTCTGACAGGAGGAACTGACGCTGCCACTCCACCGTCCAATCCGGATTGCTTTGCACAAATCGCTCACTTTGAGCGGTATTTTCCGCGTTCAGTACAGAGCAAGTCGCATAGACCAGCACGCCACCTGGCACGACCAACTCTTGCGCCTGCCTCAGAATCTCTGCCTGGGTTGCCTCAAGCTGTGCCAGGTCTTCTGCGGTAAACCGCCATTTGGCATCCGGTGAACGCCGCCACGCCCCGCTTCCTGAGCACGGCACATCACACAAAACCACATCATAGGGTGCGGCAGATGTCGGGTCATTCACAATCTGCACTGTTGCACCTGCGCGTTCTGCTCGAACGGGCAGGTCTGACATCCGCTGTTCCAATGCGTCATGCGCATAAAAGCAGGCCTCCGCACGCCCAGACATGGCCAGCACTTTTCCGCCACCACCAGCGCAATAATCCAATACTTTCAAGTTGTTGGACAATGGAATTTCTGCTACCAACGCTTGACTGGAGGCGTCCTGCAATTCAACCATCCCCTCCAAATAGGCCGCATTCAGCTTGACCCGCCGTGCACCCGTCGTCACTTCCAGCGCCGTATCAACCAATGCCATCGGGCGGGTTTCAATACCATCCTGCGCCAGCACAGACTGGGCTTCTTCCAAAGTTGCCTTGCGCAAGTTCACCCGCAAAATCACCGCCGCACGCGCACGCAGCGCTTTAAGCGTCTCGTCAAACTGATCGCCCAGGCTGTCTTTGAGCGGCCCCACCAGCCAATCAGGAACATCCAATGGCGGTGATCCGCCCGACACCTCGTTCTCGTCATCGCTTAACCTGTCTGGCCCATAGCCTTCCCCGGAGAAGATTGCCTCCAAGTCCAGACCATCTTGACGCAGAAGGCCTATCATCAAGGCGCGGCCAGTGAGAGCACCACCGGAATACGCGGCCGAATTCCGTCGCCGCAACACATCAAACACATGGTCTCTGATGGCAGCACGATCTTTGGAACCAGCAAACCGACTGCGCCGTGCCCAGCCAGTGAGTGCTTTTTCCGCCGCAGCCCCTTCCAAAATTTGGTCCAGGATCTCAATTGCGGCCTGCACGCGAGCTGCTGGTGTCATCTACTGTTCCCATCCTTTTGTGCGCCACGCGCGGTCCGTTAAGCCGATACGCCGGCCAGCCGCCTTGCTATAGCAGGCCCCAACCACTTCGCAAGCCTACACGATCGCTCATTTTGTGGGCGCTTCTCAACGCTGAGACGAATCGCCATATCGCACGCTCCCCCAAGGATTGCGAAATGCACTTTCGCCTTAAAAATAAGGGAGGAACATAAGGCTTCGTTAAGTCTAGCCTCAGTAGTCGGTGTGGGAAAACGCCAACAACTTCGAGAGTCGAAGCCATGCCAGCCTTCTTTACCAAACTATCCACGCGGATCAGTGCGCTTGCCGTTGTCGCACTTGCATTGACAATAGCCCTCACCGTTTTGCTGCAAAACCACATGCGCTCAACAGTGGAAACCATGTACAGCAAAGGTCTCCAAGAGATCACTGAAACGGCCACCAGCCTTCTGGCCAACCTTGAGAAAGGTGTTCAGGAGGGCAAATATAGCACTGAGGAAGCTCAGGAGCTGGCGCGCGACCAGTTGGAGGCGCTTGCCTATGGTGAATCCGGCTACCTGTTTGCCTTTGACACCAACTACATTATGACAGCTCACCCCCACCGTCCACAGTGGATTGGCAACAGCCAGGAGGGGTTGGAAGATCCAAACGGTCTGAAAATCTTCCAGGAGATGCGCAAAATCGCGATGAGGGATGGCAGCGGCACGCTGATCTACCATTTCCAAAAACCAGACAGCGACGTTCAGGAAGCCAAAATTGGTTTTGCCTACCATTACAAACCTTGGGACTGGATTGTGGGCACCGGCGCCTATGTGGCCGACATCGAAGCGGAAATGACCAAAATCCGCAACAAGGCCTTGATGCAACTGGCCGTCATCCTGATTATTTTGGCAATCTCTGCCTTTGTCATCACCCGCAGCGTAATCGGCCCAATGGGCACCTTACGCGCGCGCATGGCAGATCTTGCCGACGGGGACACCGAAACTGATATTCCGTTCACCAAGACCCAAAATGAATTGGGTGACATGGCGCGCACGCTGGATGTTTTTCGGACCGCATTGCTGCGGCAGCGCGAGCTCGAAGAAAACCAAAAACAGGCCGCGGCAGAGCAATCTGAAGTGGTAGAAGCCCTCTCCGATCACCTTGCTTCCCTGTCTCATGGTGATCTAACCGCAAAAATCGCTACCACATTCCCAGAGGAATATGAAAAACTGCGCGATGACTTCAATACCTCCATCACCAATCTAAGCCAGACGGTCACCGATGTGGTCGAGTCCGCACAATCGATCCACAACGGTGCTGGTGAAATCAGCCAGGCGTCGGACGATCTGTCAAAACGCACTGAAAGTCAGGCTGCCACACTAGAAGAAACCGCCGCTGCATTGGACGACTTGACCCGGTCCGTTAAGGCGGCCGCAGACGGTGCCCGCGACGTCGAAGGCACCATGAACGAAGCCAAAACCGAAGCCGAAAAAAGTGGTGAAGTGGTGCGCAACGCCGTGTCCGCCATGACTGAAATCGAGCAGAGCTCGTCGCATATTTCTCAGATCATCTCGGTGATTGACGACATTGCCTTCCAAACCAACTTGCTTGCTCTGAATGCTGGCGTCGAAGCTGCTCGCGCCGGAGACGCGGGTCGCGGGTTCGCAGTTGTGGCCTCCGAAGTACGTAAGTTGGCACACAGCTCCTCAGAGGCGGCCAATGAAATCAAAGCCCTCATCAGCGACTCCTCTCAGCAAGTGGAGCGCGGGGTGGTGCTTGTTGGCCAAACCGGGGATGCGCTCAACAAAATTGTCGATCGTGTGGTGCACATCTCACAACAGGTTTCCACCATAGCGGACGGTGCAACTGAACAATCGCAAAGCCTTGCAGAAATCAACTCTGGGGTAATGCAGCTTGACCAGGTGACACAAAAGAACGCGGCCATGGTCGAAGAATCCACTGCCGCCACCCACCTGCTCAAATCGGATGCGGTTAGTCTCACCAATATGGTTGGCCACTTCAAACTGGATGCCAAAGCTAAGGCCCCTGCGCCAACACCGGACACCAAGCCAAACACACCAGCCAACGTCACGGCAAATGACTGGCAGGCCGACAAGAAAGCGGATCAGGCCCAACCGAAGGCAAAATCATCGCGCCCTGCCCCCAAAGCTAAGACCTTTGCCGCAAACGGCAACGCCGCTGAGGAAACCTGGACGGACTTCTAACCGAAACCCCAAGGCACAAACAAAAGGGCTGAACCCGTCAAGGTTCAGCCCTTTTTCGTTTGACAAAGCCTAACTTTAAAGGCGGTTAGCCAATCCGGTAGTTCGGGCTTTCCCGCGTAATCTGCACATCATGCACATGGCTTTCTTTCAAGCCAGCACCGGTGATCTTTACAAACTTACAGTTCTTGCGCATCTCAACCACGGTCGCGTTGCCAGTGTAGCCCATGGCTGCGCGCAGACCGCCTACCAACTGGTGTACCACGGTTCCGGCTGGACCCTTGTAAGGCACCTGCCCTTCGATGCCTTCCGGCACCAACTTGTCGCTCGCCGCATCCTTTTGGAAATAGCGATCCGCGGAGCCCCGTGCCATCGCGCCAAGCGAGCCCATGCCACGGTACGATTTAAACGAACGGCCCTGATACAGGATTACTTCTCCAGGGCTTTCATCGGTGCCTGCGATCATCGACCCAACCATGGCGCAGGACGCACCGGCCGCAATGGCCTTTGCAAAGTCACCAGAGAACTTGATGCCGCCATCCGCAATCACAGGCACATCACCCGCAGCTTTTGCGCAATCATCAATGGCGGTCAGTTGCGGCACACCAACACCAGCCACCATACGTGTGGTACAGATCGACCCGGGTCCAATGCCGACTTTCACGGCATCCGCTCCAGCATCAATCAGCGCTTTTGTCGCGTCACCAGTAGCGACGTTGCCTGCAATCACTTGAACGGAATTGGACTGGCTCTTAACCCGCGTCACTGCGTCAATCACACCCTGTGAGTGCCCATGCGCGGTGTCGATAACCACAATGTCCACGCCCGCATCAATCAGCATCTCAGACCGTGCAAATCCGCTGTCGCCGACAGAAGACGCCGCCGCCACGCGCAGGCGGCCCAGATCGTCTTTACAGGCCGTTGGATTCAAAACTGCTTGCTCGGTGTCTTTCAAAGTCAGCAAACCGGTGAGCTTACCGGTGCCATCATGCACCAACAATTTCTCGATCCGACGCGCCCGCATCAGGCTCTTGGCTTCTTCCAGATCCGCCGGCTCTTGCAGCATCGCCAGATCATTGGTGGTCATCATTGCGTGCACGGGGGTGTCGTCAGACTGGGCAAAGCGCATGTCTCGGTTGGTCACAATGCCCACCACACGACCCTGCTCGTCCACAACAGGGAACCCGGTAAATCGATAACGCTCGATCAGCGCTTTGGCATCAGCCAATGTTTGGTTTGGGGTCAGTGTCACAGGGTTGTAGACAATCCCACTTTCAAACCGCTTCACCCGACGCACTTCACGCGCTTGCTGATCTGCATCGAGGTTCTTGTGGATCACGCCCATGCCCCCCGCCTGCGCCATGGCAATCGCCATACGACTTTCCGTCACGGTGTCCATCGCGGAACTCAGCAGCGGAATGTTGAGATCAATGGATTGAGTGACCTTCGTGCGGGTGTCCGCTGTGGATGGCAAAACCACCGACGCAGCCGGAACCAGTAGAACATCATCGAAGGTGAGTGCCTCACGAATCTCCATCGCAAATCTCCTTTTGCGGGGCTTCATTTGGCACGTCGCTATCGCATGCCATCGACCTATGGAAAAGCCCCAAATTGCAGATTTTTGCGGCGTTTGGGCACTTGCAGCGAAAATAACGAGCTGCAAAGCTCAAATCTGCTCCCGCCAATCACAAGAGGATGACGATATGAACCGACGCGCCTTTGGTTTCGGCCTGATTGCCACTGCCACGTATGTGGGCTCCGCCACTGCCGCAACAATTCCCTCTCCGCAAAGTGGCAAGGGACTGATCATGTTGTTCCGTCCTCGACGCGCAATGGGCGCAGCGATCCGATTTCAGGTTACCACGGCCCACGCCCCCGTCGGAAACCTTTCCAACGGATCGGTCATTGCGTTTCAGGCGCCTCCTGACCAACACATATTCACCGTATCCACACCTTCTGTTACCGGATCCGACGCGATAACCGTTGATATTAAAGCGGGCGAAACGGCCTACATTCGAGCGGACATGCGCGCAGGTTGGCCTGCAGGCCGTGGCAAATTTCTACGCATGCACGCCGATCAGGCGCGCGCGGAGAATGCCAAAATCTAAAACATTGACTACCTCAAAATGCCGTGCATGGACCCTGCCATGCCGCTGCTTGCCTTTCCTGCGCAAAACCGGCAGCTATGCTGCCAGTCAAGCGAACAGACTTAAGGCTTTCTCGATGAGCAGCGACCCACTTGTGATCTTCACCCCCTCCGGCAAACGCGGCCACTTTCCCGTGGGCACGCCCATTCTGACCGCCGCCCGTCAATTGGGTGTCGATCTCGATAGCGTCTGCGGTGGGCGTGGGGTCTGTTCCAAATGTCAGATAACGCCCTCTTTCGGCGAGTTCCCCAAACACGGCGTCACGGTGTCCGAGGATGCCCTCTCCGAATGGAACGCTGTCGAGCAGCGCTATGATGACATACGCGGCTTGCCAAAAAGCCGCCGACTGGGCTGTCAGGCCAAGGTGCAGGGTGACATTGTGATTGATGTGCCCCCAGAAAGCCAGGTGCACAAACAAGTGGTGCGCAAACGGGCAGAAGTGCGCGACATCACCCTGAACCCAACCGTGCACCTGACCTATGTCGAGGTGGAAGAGCCCGACATGCACAAACCCTCTGGAGATTTGGAACGGCTTCTGACAGCGCTGAAAGCCACCACGGGCCACGCACATATCTCGGTAGACACCCATCTCTTGCACGTTTTGCAGCCGGTTTTGCGCAAAGGTGATTGGTCAGTCACTGCTGCCATTCATAAAGACCACACTGACACGCACCCTCGGCTCATCGCCCTTTGGCCCGGCTACTTTGAGGGACCAGTCTACGGCCTTGCTGTTGACCTTGGCTCCACCACCATCGCAGGGCACCTCTGCGATCTGACCTCCGGCGAAGTTGTGGCCTCTTCTGGTCTCATGAACCCACAAATTCGCTTTGGCGAAGACCTAATGAGCCGCGTCAGCTATGCCATGATGAACAAAGGTGGCGATCAGGAGATGACCGCGGCCGTGCGCGACGGTCTCAACCAGCTTGTCATTGATATTGCCAAAGACGCCGAGATCGCGCCCACACAAATCCTAGACACCGTGTTTGTGATGAACCCGGTCATGCACCACCTGTTTCTTGGGATCGACCCGTTTGAATTGGGCCAAGCCCCCTTTGCGCTGGCCACTTCCGATGCGCTCTCTCTGCCCGCCTCAGAGCTCGGCCTCACGATCGCACCAGGCACCCGCGCTTACCTACTGCCGTGCATCGCAGGCCACGTTGGGGCTGACGCCGCCGGTGTGGCGCTGTCTGAGGCACCGGACAAATCCGAAGACCTCGCGCTTGTGGTAGACGTGGGCACCAATGCCGAAATTCTGCTGGGCGACGAAAACGGCGTGCTGGCCTGCTCCTCACCAACCGGCCCAGCCTTTGAGGGAGCACAGATCAGCGCTGGCCAACGCGCCGCGCCCGGCGCCATTGAGCGTGTGGAAATTGATCCCACTACCAAAGAGCCGCGCTTCCGCGTGATTGGCTGTGAGCTGTGGTCTGATGACGAAGGTTTTCCGGCCGCGATTGCGGCGACCGGCATCACAGGCATCTGCGGTTCCGGCATCATCGAAGTGATTGCCGAAATGCGCCTTGCTGGCCTTGTCGATGCATCCGGCCTGATTGGATCAGCGGAACAAACCGGTACCACGCGTTGCTTTGCTGACGGCCGTACCAACTCCTATACCCTCTGGGAAGGTGATGCAGACCAAAAACCTATCACCGTGACCAACGCCGACATCCGCGCCATTCAGATGGCCAAGGCAGCGCTCTACTCTGGCGCGCGCCTGCTGATGGACAAACGCGGCGTCGAGCAAGTCGACCGTGTTGTACTCGCGGGGGCCTTCGGCGCACATATCTCTGCCAAACACGCCATGGTACTCGGAATGATCCCCGACTGCCCACTGAACAAGGTCACCTCGGCGGGTAACGCCGCCGGGACCGGCGCGCGCATTGCGCTTCTGAACAAAGACGCCCGCAGTGAAATCGAAACCCTCGTGCGCAAGATCGAGAAAATCGAAACCGCTGTGGAACCGCGCTTTCAAGAGCACTTCGTGAACGCCTCCGCCTTGCCCAACTCTGCTGATCCGTTCCCGATCCTGCGCGACTTGGTCACGCTGCCCGAAGTCAGCTTCAACACTGGCGGCGGAGATGGCGCAGGTGGTGGCCGACGCCGACGTCGCCGCAGCTAACCAAATCTCGCTTGACCCTCCTGCAGCGCTGTCTTACCAACGGGCGTGCTGCGGGTATGGTGAAAAGGTATCACACGAGCTTCCCAAGCTCTTGTTACGGGTTCGATTCCCGTTACCCGCTCCAAAATCAATAACTTACGCTGTACTTCTAAAGTAAAAACGCCGCATTCCTAAGAAATGCGACGCTGAATCTTTAGGGATGCCTGCCACTAGTCGCGCATACCCAAAATATGATCAAGCAAGGCAACAGTAGAAGCACTTGCCCCCTCCGGCGCGCCCTTGCCTTCCATGGCAGGCACCAGACCGTTGGCCAGCTCTTTGCCCAACTCCACGCCCCATTGGTCGTAAGAATTGATGCCGTAAATCACCCCTTCGACAAACACGCGGTGCTCATACATCGCCACAATCTGGCCAAGCACATAAGGCGTCAGGCGTGGATACACCAACGTGGTCGATGGACGATTGCCTTCAAATACGCGATGCTTGGCCAAACGATCCAGTTTTTTGCCAGCGACGCCACTTGCCTCCAACTGCGCCCGTGCCTCTGCTTCAGAGCGCCCTTTTAACAGCGCTTCCGACTGCGCCAGGCAGTTGGCCACCAACGCGCGGTGATGTTCACCCAACGCGGGTTCATGGCCTTCGGCCCCCACCAAAAACTCACAGGGCACAACTTGCTGGCCTTGGTGGATCAACTGATAAAACGCATGCTGTCCATTGGTACCAGGCTCCCCCCAGACAATGGGTCCAGCCACACGACCCAATGTGCTGCCATCCATGGCCACACCTTTACCGTTGCTCTCCATTTCAAGTTGCTGAAGGTACGCTGGCAAGCGAGCCAAACGCTGCTCATAAGGCAGCACCGCGCGGGTTGAATGGCCACAGACCTGCTGGTGCCAAATCCCAACCAGTGCCAGTAGCACCGGCAGGTTCTCCTCTAACGGGGCGTCGCAAAAGTGGCGATCCATCGCCTGAGCACCCTCAAGAAAGCTCTCAAACGCCTTTGGACCAATGGCTAACATCAGCGAAAACCCAATTGGCCCCCAAACCGAGTAACGTCCGCCAACCCAGTCCTCAAAACCAAACACCCGCTCCGCCGGAATGCCAAACAACGCACAGCGGTCCACGGCCGAAGAAATCGCCACAAACCGCTCCAGCGCGTCCGGGCCACCGGCCCACTCCATCACCGTGCGCGCATTCATCAAGGTTTCTTGCGTGGTAAACGTCTTGGACGCCACAATGACCAGCGTGCTGTCCGGGTCCAACCCCGCCAACGTATCTGTCGCATCCGCGCCATCGACGTTAGAGATAAAGTGACACTTTGGACCATCGCCATAGGGGGCAAGCGCCATCACCGCCATGAGCGGCCCAAGATCAGACCCACCAATGCCGATGTTCACTACATCCGTAATACGCTTGCCGTTGCCTGGAAAGCTGCCGTCGCGCACGGCGCTGGCCAACTTTGCCATCCGCGCACGTGTTTCTCGCACCTCTGGCAGCACATCCAGTCCATCCACAACAAGTGGGTCGTCCCCCAGGTTGCGCAATGCGGTGTGCAGCACCGCACGATCCTCGGTGACATTGATTTTCTCACCGCCAAACATCGCTGTACGCTTGGCCGCGACCCCTGCCGCCTCCGCCAAACGGATCAATGCCGCCTTGGATTCGGCATCAATCGACGTTTTGCTGTAATCAAACAGCAGCCCATCTGATTTCAGAGTAAAATCCTGCGCCCGTGTGTCATCCGCCTCAAACAGGGCCAAAATTTGCCCTGTCTCTGCGCCTGCGCGCAACGCATCCAATTCAGTCCACATACCCAATCACTCCGTCCAATGTACTTCTGCACCGCTGGAAATCGATTTGATCGGCGCCTCTTCTTTTGGCAGTTTCTGCGCCGCATTTAAAGCATCGCGCTTGTCAGAGCCCTTTATCAGGATGTGTTTGCGCACCGCCGCATCCAGCACACGCGCCGACAATGTGATCCGCACATCCGGTAAATCTTCTCGCCGAATGGGCACCAAAACACCCGCATCTGTGGCCAAAGCCGCTTGCAGCCCCTCTGCACCGGGGAAAAGTGAAGCTGTGTGCATATCTGCGCCCATGCCGAGCAACGCCACATCCACCGGCAACGCCCCGATGATCGTAGTCTCAAGCTCCGCCAAAATCTCTTCCGGCGCGTCCGCAGGTGCGTAAAGCGGCAAATACCGCGCAGCCGTGGCCCGGTTGGTCAACAGACGAGATTTCACCAATGCCGAATTGGACCGCTCATGATCTTCAGGTACCCAGCGTTCATCGGTCAGGATCACATCCACCCGGTCCCAATCCAAATCCACAGCACTCAGCGCATCAAAAATTGGCCCCGGTGTTGTCCCCCCAGGCACTGCCAAAACTACACGATCTTTGGTGTGTAACGCTTCGGCCAGATCGTCCGCCAAAACTTTGGCAACATCCATCGCCATCATCTCCGCATCAGGATATGTGTTGAAGTTCATTTGCCCAATCCTCTCCAGTTTCGCCCATCACGGCGCATCATCACAGCCGCATCATCCGGCCCAAAGGAAAACGCGTCATAGGGCTTTGGAACATCGCCCCGCGCTTCCCACCCGCGAATGATCGGGTCGGTCCAGGCCCAGGCCGCTTCCACCTCATCATCGCGCATAAACAGTGTTTGGTTGCCCCGGATCACGTCCATGATCAGCCGTTCGTAAGCATCCGCCGCACTTTGCCCCTTGGGGCCCAAAGCTTCGGCAAAACTCATATCCAATGGCACGTCCACAAGCCGCATCCCGCCCGGACCTGGCTCCTTGATAGTCACCTTTAATGTAATGCCTTCATTGGGTTGCAGCTGAATGCTCAACTCATTTCGGTGCCGCCCAGCCTCATCTCCAAAGATCGAGTGCGGTGTGTCTTTGAACACCACGGTGATTTCACTGTCGCGCTCCGACAACCGCTTTCCAGTCCGCAAGTAAAACGGTGTTCCCGCCCATCGCCAGTTGTTCACCTGACATTTCAATGCCACAAAACTCTCTGTCTTTGACCGTGGATTGTCGACATCTTCCCGGTAGCTGTTGGCATCATCAGCTGCGGTATATTGCCCACGCACAATATGGTGCGGCGCCACCGTATCAAGTGCCCGGATCACCTTAAGCTTTTCATCGCGCACCGCATCCGGCTCAAACTGCGACGGCGGCTCCATCGCAATCAAACACAAGAGCTGCATCAGGTGGTTTTGCACCATGTCCCGCATCGCACCAGATTTTTCATAGTACCCACCACGACCGGCCACACCAACGCTTTCAGCCACAGTGATTTGAATGTGATCAATGTACTGCGCGTTCCACAGCGGCTCAAACAGCATGTTTCCAAACCGCACCGCCATCAGATTTTGCACCGTCTCTTTGCCAAGATAGTGGTCGATCCGGTAGATTTGACTCTCATCAAAGTACTGCGCCAACTCCTTGTTAAGCGCCTGCGCGCTTTCAAGATCATGCCCAAAAGGCTTCTCGACCACGATCCGGGTGTCTGCTTGCGTCAATCCGTGTCGCTTCAACCCTTTGGCCAAGTCTGAGTACACACCTGGCCCAACAGAAAAGTAAAACGCCCGGACCGAGCCTTCCTTCAGAAGCGCAGACAAATCTGCCCAGCCACCTTCACCGCGCGCATCCACAGCAACATAATGCAAATGCGCGCAGAACCCAGCAACAGCTTCGACATCCTGTGCCGCTTCTCCGCCAAACTCTCTCAGCGCGTCCGCCACCGACGTTCGATATGCGTCCACTGTCAGATCGCTACGCGCAGCACCGATAACCTGACTGCTTTCAGGCATTTGCCCGGAGCAATATCGCTTAAACAACGCCGGTAAGATCTTTCGCCGCGCCAAGTCGCCGGTCCCGCCAAAGATCACAAGATCAAATGATTCAACGGGGATAATACGAGAAACCATGGGGCGTCATTCCTTATTGGCGGTCCGAATTTTGTCGGAAAATCGTTAGCGCTAACGACGTCATATCACCGCCACTTTAACACCGCAACCAAACATCACAACTGTGTCAATCCAACCGCTTCACCTTTACTTGGCTGCTCAACTGCGCCTACTACCATCAGACCACCGGAACATGGCAGGCACATGAAAGATCACGTAAATATCGGCAAGTTCAACGACCCTTTTGTGACCGCAAAGGGCGACACCCGTGCTCATGTCGCGCTCACAGATCCCCAAACGCTTTGGTTTAATACCGGAACGCTGTGCAACATCGAATGTGAGAATTGCTACATTCTATCGTCGCCCACAAACGACGCGCTGGTGTATGTAACCGCAGACGAAGTATCGGATTATCTCGATCAACTTGAGGTGCGAAACTGGCAGGTTCGGGAAATTGCCTTTACCGGCGGTGAACCATTTATGAACCCGGAAATGAACGAGATGGCCCGCCGGTCACTGGAACGTGGCTATGACGTACTGATCCTCACCAATGCCATGCAGCCGATGCAGCGCAAACGGGTCGGTGCGGGCCTTCACAAACTGGCACAAGACTTCCCCGGCAAGCTGACGCTGCGCATATCTGTCGACCATTGGTCCGCCGAATTGCATGACAAAGAGCGCGGCACTGGCACATTTGAGCGCACACTTAACGGAATGCGCTGGCTGCGCGACCACGGTATCAACATGACCGTCGCTGGCCGCACCATGTGGAATGAAACCGACGCTGCGGCACGCGCAGGTTACGCGGATCTCTACGCAAATGAAAACTTTAAGATCGACGCGTTAAGCCCCGGTGAAACCGTGCTTTTCCCAGAAATGGATGAAACTGCCGAAGTGCCCGAAATCACCACAGACTGCTGGGGCATTTTGAACAAATCGCCCTCAGAGGTCATGTGTTCAAATTCGCGCATGGTGGTGAAACACAAAGGCGCAGCAAAGCCCTCGGTCATTGCCTGCACACTGCTGCCCTACGATCCCCAATTTGATCTTGGGTCAACGTTGGCAGAGGCTGAAAAGCCCGTGCAGCTGAACCATCCCCACTGCGCGAAATTCTGTGTGTTAGGCGGAGCCTCCTGCTCGGCCTGACATCAGGCTGGTCAGTTTAACTCTGGCGAGCGCCAGTATTTGGTGCCTTCCAAACCTGCGTTCACCCGCCACCGATCTTTATCGAGGATAAAGACCGACTGACCTTGCGTAAATCGCACCTCGTCGCCTGATTTGTCGCCGCCTGCCTGCGCGCCCCCACCTGCGGTAGCGTCATACCCATTTACGACAAACCGCTGAAAATCGGCGTGTGTTTCAAACAAAATCACAAATTGTGTGGAAAATCCGCCGATCCCAAAACCAGCCCCCAGACCACCGGTGCCCATATTCATATACGTACGTGCGCTGGTGTCTTTGGCAACAGCCACACCACGCCCATATCCCGTGGTCACCGGGAAGACCGTGACTTTTCGGCTGTCAAAGGCCGCATAGCCGGCACTTTGTCGATAAAGCGCATCCGCCTTTGGATTTTGCGCTAGGAGCAGCGCCAAAATATCATCGGCCATTGCATCAAGCCGCGCCCGCGTTGCCTCTGGGGTTTCTTCGTTGGACAAAAGTTCATCGGTCGATGAAATTGCATCCCCAACGCCAGTCACGCCTTTTTCGACGGTATTGCCAACAGCTGTCGCACCTTTACCTATGGCTTCTCCGGTGGCAGTGACACCGTCACCAATGGCCTCACCGGTGGTCTCTGCACCTTTTCTAATTTTGTCCCACAGCCCCTCGGCTTTTACGGGGCCAACAAATATCATCGCCAGCGCCACCGTCGTACTGCCCGTCAAAACTTTGTGCATTTACCTGCCTCCAGACCTTCAAAACACAATCTCAGTAGAGCACGATTCAACGCCGCGTCGCATCCTTTCTTTGAACCTACAAATTTCACCCACAAAGGTGACCAACTTTTGCAACCCACACAATGACTTAATCTCGTCGCGGCGGGAATACGCACGTAACAGGCACAGCACCATTGCACCCTATATGATGCCTCTGATATAAGCATTCCAACAACATATGGACCGCCAATAAGAAGCGAGACTGGGACTTGAGCGATACGCCGGAAACCCCTGAAAACGAAGAAGAAACCACGCACGAGCGCATGATCCACGACGGTCCGACTGTGACCATCGAAGAGGAGATGCGCACCAGCTATCTCGACTACGCCATGAGCGTGATCGTCAGCCGTGCCATTCCAGACCTGCGTGACGGCCTAAAACCGGTACACCGCCGCATTCTTTATGCGATGCATGAAACCGGCAACAGCCACGAGAAATCATACCGAAAATCGGCGCGTCCAGTTGGCGACGTCATGGGTAAATACCACCCCCACGGCGACTCCGCGATTTATGACGCCTTGGTTCGTATGGCACAGGATTTCTCCATGTCCCTGCCGCTTCTGGATGGTCAAGGTAACTTCGGGTCCATGGACGGCGATAACCCAGCGGCCATGCGCTACACCGAAGTGCGCATGGACAAACCCGCTGCTGCCCTACTGGCGGATATCGACAAAGAGACTGTCGACTTCCAGGACAACTACGACGGCAAAGACCAGGAACCAACCGTACTTCCGGCGCGCTTCCCCAACATGCTGGTCAACGGCGCCGGTGGTATTGCGGTGGGTATGGCCACCAACATCCCGCCGCATAACTTGGGCGAAGTCATCGACGCCACACTTGCATTGATCGACGATCCAGACCTCACTTCTGAGCAGTTGATCGACTATGTGCCTGGCCCCGATTTCCCAACCGGCGGTATTCTTCTGGGCCGCTCAGGCGCTCGCAAAGCGTATCTCGAAGGCCGCGGCAGCGTCATCATTCGCTCCAAAACCCGGGTTGAGGAAATTCGCAAGGACCGCTACGCGATTGTCATCAACGAGATCCCTTATCAGGTGAACAAGGCAGCGATGATCGAAAAGATCGCCGAAGCCGCGCGTGACAAGCGTATCGAAGGCATTGCCCATGTTCAGGATGAATCGGACCGGGATGGCGTGCGTGTTGTGGTGGAACTCAAACGTGACGCCACAGCTGAGGTTGTGCTGAACCAACTGTTCCGCTTCACACCAATGCAAACATATTTTGGCTGCAACATGCTGGCCCTAAATGGCGGCCGCCCGGAGCAGCTGACTTTGCGCCGTTTCCTGACCTCCTTCATCGATTTCCGCGAAGAAGTGGTGGCCCGTCGCACCGCTTATATGCTGCGCAAAGCGCGTGAACGCAGCCACATCCTCTGTGGTTTGGCCGTGGCTGTGACCAACGTCGACGAGGTGGTTGCCACCATCCGTGCCTCTGCCGACGCTGCCGAAGCCCGTGAAAAGCTGATGACGCGCCGCTGGCCAGCCGAAAGCATCGCTGGCTACATCAAGCTGATCGACGATCCGACACACACCATGAATGACGACGGGACCTATAACCTGTCCGAAACACAAGCCCGCGCCATCCTCGAATTGCGTCTGCAACGCCTGACACAGATTGGTGTAAAAGAGGTCACGGACGAACTTGAAGAACTGGCCCGTAAGATTAAGGAATACCTTGAAATTTTGGGTTCACGCGAACGCATTATGAGCATCATCGGCGACGAGCTGCGTGAGGTGCGTGAGAACTTCGCGGTCGACCGCCGTACTGAGATTGTCGACTGGTCCGGTGACATGGACGACGAAGACCTGATCGAGCGTGAGGACATGGTGGTGACCGTGACTTCCGGTGGCTACATCAAACGCACGCCGCTTGCTGACTTCCGCGCCCAAAAACGCGGCGGCAAAGGCATCTCGGGCATGCAGACCAAAGAAGAGGATGTGGTCACCACCCTCTTTGTGGCCAACACCCACACGCAACTTCTGTTCTTCACCACCGACGGCATGGCCTACAAACTGAAGACCTGGCGCCTGCCGCTGGGTGGCCGCACCGCCAAAGGCAAGGCGATTGTGAACATCCTGCCTATTCCAAATGGTGTTTCAATTGCTGCGATCATGCCTGTTGATCGTCCTGAGGACGAATGGGACGATCTTCAGATCATGTTTGCCACCTCAGCTGGCTCCGTACGTCGCAACCGCCTGTCAGACTTCACCAATGTGAAGTCGAACGGCAAAATTGCGATGAAGTTTGAGGATGACAACGCTGACACAAAGCTGATCAACGCCCGCATCTGTACCGAAGAAGACGATGTGATGCTGGTGACCAACTCGGGCCGGGCCATCCGCTTCCCCACCACCGAAGTGCGGGTGTTCAACTCGCGCTCCTCTGTGGGTGTGCGTGGCATTCGCCTCAACGGCGACGATGAGGTGGTTTCCATGTCAGTGATCCGCCACTTCCGCGCCGAAAGCGAAGAACGCGCCGCATACCTGAAAATGCGCCGCGCGGTCGCTGGCTTGTCCGATGATGGCGGCGACGACGAGGAAGCACCAGCTGGCGAACTCTCACAAGAACGCTACGCAGAAATGTCCGCTGCTGAAAACCTACTCCTCACCATCACCACCGGTGGTGCAGGCAAACTCAGCTCCAGCCACGACTACCCGGTTCGTGGCCGTGGCGGCCAAGGTGTGGCGGCGATGGACAAAGCCATGCGTGGCGGTGCGCTGGTGGCTTCCTTCCCGGTGGACTTGGGTGACCAGATCATGTTGGCCACCTCCAAAGGCCAATCAATCCGCGTGCCTGTTGACGGCATTTCCTTCCGCTCCCGCTCCGCAGGCGGCGTAAAAGTGTTCAACACCGGCAAAGGCGAAGAAGTGGTCTCTGTGGCATGGATTGCCGAGCAAGACGACGAGGAAGCTGGCGAAGAGTAATCTTCCACTGCATTCCCCATAATTCAAACGGCCCTGCGCAATTGCGTGGGGCCGTTTCTATTTCGGAGTATATTAATATTGCTTGGCAAAGTGTTATGTGCCCTTCTTCAGCCAACGAAACACAAAACGGCGTTCTAATGACTAAACTTTTCCCGGCCTACGCACTCTCTTTTGGCGCCGCACTCTGCCTTTCAACCTCCGGCGCTGTCGCAGCCACCCTTACGCTTAACTCCACGTCATCTCAGTCCGACATCGACGCCGACTACGGGGGTGCCATTCAGGCCCAAGAACTGACCGGAAAATATGCCAATTGCACCGTGCTCTATGAAGGCGATGTACAACGTGGCGACCTCCAACGGTTCCACGCCCTCTTTGGCTATGATGGGGAAAGCTACTTCAATAGCCTACCTGATGGTGCCACACTCTGCCTCAACAGCCCCGGCGGCAACCTCTATGAATCCCTCGTCATCGTAGATTTCCTGCGCGAGGTTTTTGCTGACCTGCAAACCTATGTGGCCGACGGAGACCTCTGTGCGTCCGCCTGCTCTAACCTGTTTCTATCCGGTGCGCATACGTTTGAGGGCGAAAGCTATGAAACCATCGCGATGCGCGCCATTTCACCTACGGCGCGCCTTGGTGTGCACGCCCCCCGGATTGTTTTGCCAAACGATGGCGAAACCTACGATGCGGAGGAAGTTGCCGCCGTTTATGACGAGGCCATCCGGGACTCTTCACATCTGTTTGCATTTGCGCAAAAGGTGGATGACGAAAACACCCCTTACCTGACCCCTTACCTCTACGCACGTAGCATCGAAACACCACCACATGACATGTATTATGTCGACACGGTTGGCGATGCCCTCTTTGCAAATGTCGCGGTCACGGGCATCACTTATGAAGTGAATCTCCGCGCCAACTTGATCAACACCATATGTGACAATGTCTTCCTATTGGATGACGGCGCCTTCAGTTGGGCCTTCGCGCCCACGTGGAAACCACATCCATTGGCCTCTATTGCTGATCTCTATAATGAGTTCTCTCAAATTCTCGCACTTGAAGCCCATGAAAACCAAACCGATGACAATCCGGTCTACACCTCCTCTTGGGACATCGAGCAAAGAGACGGGGCCATCTACGGCTTCCGACGTGGCTATCGCACCTCTGGCCCCTACGGAGCCGAAGACTGCGTGGTGCGCCTGGACACCTCTGCTCCCGTTGGCGCAACCGACAACTTTGGCACCGTAGCAACCGCATGGGACGCACGGGACACAAACCCGATCGAGGTTCGGATTGGGTACCAACACCCGCGCAGCGACTTTTCGGATCCAGAAGACCCCCACGTGTCCTCGCCCTACGCCTATTGGACCGCCTTAAGCCAAGATGATGAGAACCAGCAACACAGCTATCCACCGTTGATGCTGTTCCCGATGGGGCTACCGCTCAGTGAACTGCCCCGCATCGGCGCACAGACCACAGAACCCGAGGTTGAGGAGGCAACCGTTGAAGATGACAGAGAACCCCTCACCTGTGACGATCTCTGGTACCACCGCAACCGAATCTTCCATAAAAACGGCTACTGTTTTGGCTCCGAACGCGGCATTGCCACCTTTGGCAACGACGGGTGTTTCACCAAATCACCAGAGCTATCGTCGCAGGAATCTGAGTTGATACGCCTGATCAAACAGGGCGAAAAAGATCTCGGGTGCTAGTTTTCTTCTTCCCGAAGGGGCAAACAGCCGCTTCGGACACATACTTGATCAAAGACAAACACATCTCCGCGGTCGGCAGCTAAAACAAGGCCTATCTTGAAAACGCACCACACCCGGAGACCGTGATGAAAACACCCGCCAACCTCCTTGCAGCAGCACTCAGCACCGCGCCCTCCTTCGCCCTTGCAGAGGCAACTTTTCTGGGTGCTGACACCGCCCATGCCGCACTAAGTGGAATACACTACACCTGCGACCTAGGCGAAATGAAATTTGATATTATTTTCAGCACAGTAGAATCGAACTCTAAAGTGTTCCCCTACAAGTTTCGGGCGGGAGAGCGGGCCTCTGAAGATGCCTATGTCTTGACCGACGCGGGCGATATCCATCTGCAGAGCGCCGAGGCTATCCGCTTCCTAACGCTGGACAAAGGCACCCTTGGCATCGCCAAAACTCTGGACGGTCGCGCCGCTACATGTGTGCAGAAGTAACACCGCGCCCGTTTCTTCTTGCCATAAGTATCCAAACAAAAGGGACGCCAAAGCGTCCCTTTTCTCTTTTAGGTCCACCAAGCTTTACAGCTTGTAGATGTCGCCAAACTTGGCTTCCAGATAGTCCAGCAACGGCGCGCCACTTGGGGTCTTGCCAGTCGCATGTACAATGGTGTCTGCCGGTTTGTGCAAACCGCCATGTTGTTGCAGGTTCTCGCGCAGCCAGTCGGTCCCACCCGAGGTGTCACCCTGTGCCAGCTGTGAATCCAGATCTGGAACTGCTGCCCGCATCGTTTCGTTCAAACAGCCCGCGTAGACATTGCCCAAAGAATAGGTCGGGAAATAGCCAAACAGCCCCACCGACCAATGCACATCCTGCAACACGCCATTGGAGGGCTTGTCCACCGCATAGCCAAAATCCGCTTTGAACCGGTCATTCCACGCCGCTTCCAGATCACCAACCGCCAGATCACCCAGCATCAAAGCACGTTCCAGATCAAACCGCAGCATGATGTGCAGATTGTATTGCACCTCATCGGCCTCAGTCCGGATATAGCCGTCATTGACCCGGTTCACCGTGCCGTAAAACGCCTCAGCATCCGCGATGCCAAAGTCTCCAAACTCCGCTTTCATCTGCTCATAGAGCCAACCGGTGTAGGCCCGTCCGCGCCCCATTTGGTTCTCATAAATCCGGCTTTGGCTTTCATGCACACCCATCGACACGCCACGCCCAAGAGGCGTCAAAAGATACGCGTCATCAATGCCTTGCTCATAGGCAGCGTGACCAACTTCGTGGATAGTCGAGTAGAAACAGTTAAACGGATCACTCTCACTGGTGCGCGTGGTGATCCGCACATCTTTGCCTGACCCCGAACAGAATGGATGCGTTACACAATCAATGCGGCCATGGTCAAAGTCATAGCCAAAGGAGGCCGCCAGCTTGCTGGTCAACGCCATTTGCTTATCAGACGCAAAATGCCCTGTGAGCTTCTGAGGTGCCTCTGCTGCCAAAACCGCCGCCCGCAAGGCCACCAACCGGGGCCGCATCGCGTCAAACATCGCAGCAATCTCCGCGGCGGTCATTTCCGGCTCATAGTCATCGACCATGGCGTCATACACATCGCCACCGGCGGCCAGCGCCTGACCTTCTTGCCGCTTCAGGTTCACCACCTCTTCCAGAGTTGGCAAAAACCCGGCCACATTTTCATCAGACCGCGCCTGCGCCCAGATGCCTTGTGCGCGGCTGGTCACCTTGGCAATTTCTGCCGCCAAATCCGCTGGCACCTTGGAGGTCCGCTCAAACGACTTGCGGATGTGACGCACCTGTGCGCGGCCCACTTCGTCAAGCTGCGTCTCATCGATCGCGGCCAGCCATTCCCCCACCTTGGGATCAATCCGACGGGCGTGCAGCACGCTTTCCATTGCGGCCATTTCCTCGGCCCGCTGCGGCGCTGCACCCGCCGGCATAATTGCCTCTTGGTCCCAACCCAAACGTCCAGCCACTTCGCCCAACGCCTGTGTGGTGTGGGTGAACCCCATCAACTGCTCATATGCAGACATTCTTGTTTTCCTTCTCTCAGGATGCGTCACGCACCGAGGTTGCAATTGGATAGTGGCTCAGGAACCGCGCCTGCAGGATCAGGACCCAGACCACAACAGCAATGGCTTGGTGCGTAATCGCTATATGCACCTGTGCCGCATAGAGCACTGTGGCAATGCCAACGGCAATCTGCACCGCAATTGCAGCAAAGGCAGCATTAAACGCAAACCGCGTGTACCCATGCGCAGAACCTAGCCCACGCCGCCACACCACAATGGCAAAGATCAGCAAGAGATAGCCCCAAATCCGGTGCGTGAACTGCACAAGCCCAGGATTTTCAAAGAAGTTCCGCCACAGCGGCTCCATATAGAGCGCGTCTGCAGGAAACAGATTGCCGCCCATCAGCGGCCAATCGGTAAAGCTGCGCCCTGCATCAATGCCTGCCACCAACGCGCCCAGCAGGATTTGCACCCCGGTCATATGCAGCAACCCTGTGGACAGTCCAAACAGCTTGGCTTCTTTGCCGCGCCGCGCTTGCATCAAATCCCGCTCACTGCGCCCAAGCAACAGAATGTACCAAGTAATGAACCCAAGGATCACAAAAGCCAGCCCCAGATGCACCGCCAAACGGTAGCTCGCCACCGTCGTCACGCCTTCTCCGGAGGTCACGCCACTGGCCACCATCCACCAGCCAACAGCCCCTTGCAGCCCGCCTAGCGCGCCAATCAGGAACAACCGCCCGGTCCAACCTGTCGGGATTTGCCGCGCAATCGCAAAGCCCGCAAAACCAAGCGCCCAAACAAGGCCAATCACCCGACCCAGCTGACGGTGTCCCCATTCCCACCAATAGATGTGTTTGAAGTCCGCCAGCGTCATCCAGTTGTTGTCGATCGCCCACTGGTCAATCTGTTTGTATTTGTCAAACTCACTTTGCCAATCCGCCTCATTCATCGGCGGGATCGCTCCGGTCACTGGGCGCCATTCGGTGATCGACAAGCCACTGTCGGTCAGGCGGGTCAGCCCACCCACGGCAATCATCACAAAGACCAGCGCAAACAGGATCATCAGCCAGATGCGAATGCCGCGCCGCGCACCTTTGGCACCGCTGTCAATTACACCCACCGCTTTGGGGGCGTCTTTGGGTCCGTCTTCACTGACCTCTTCAAAAATGCTGCGCTTCTGGCTCATCGCTGTCTCCAAATCTTGGCGCGAGCCTAGTGGGACCAAGCGCCAGCTTCAACCACTCTCAAGTAGGAATTGAACAATAGTTCAGGCGGCAAAAATCCCCGCCAGATCAATCTTTTTCTTTCCAGCGCACCATCTGCCGCATCACACCATGCAACATCTGCACATCTGCACGTGTAAGCCGCATCCGGCTCCACATATTGCGCAGATTGACCTTCATATTTTCCGCTTTTTCCTCCGGGAAAAAGAAGTTGGCCTCTTCAAGGCGCTCTTCATAGTGCCGCCCAAGAGCATCGATATCCGCATTGCTGGCCCAGTCGGTTTTGGCCATATCCACGCGTTCATGCACGATATCTGCGCTCTGACGCCGCCATTCATAGGCGGTCAGCAACACACATTGCGCCAAATTCAGCGACGCATACTCCGGGTTCACCGGTACATTGATGATCGCATTGGCCCGCGCGATGTCCTCATTCTCAAGCCCGGCCCGCTCCGGCCCAAACAACACCGCAACTTTCTCGCCCCGCGCAATCATCTCAGCAGCCTGTTTCATCGCCGTTTCTGGCGTCACCACCGGTTTGGTCAACCCACGTGCCCGCGCCGTAGTGGCAAACACGTAGTGACAATCTTCCAACGCCTGATCAGTGGTCTCGGTCAGCAATGCGCCATCCAGCACCCGCCCTGCACCAGAAGCCATGGCAACGGCGCGCTCATTGGGCCACCCGTCGCGCGGATCGACTATGCGCATTTTATCCAAACCAAAGTTCAACATCGCCCGTGCCGCACCACCGATGTTCTCCCCCATCTGTGGGCGGACTAGCACAAAGGCGGGCTGTGGCGTGGCACTGGTCATGTTGGTCTCCGATGAGCGCGTTCAAAATCCGCTCGCTGATACCCCCGCGCCCCCAACAAAACAAGCCGCTGCGCTTTCTCCTTCTTCAAATACCTGCGCCTCAGGTTAAAATCTCGACAACCTTAGAGAGGAATCACCATGGCTTATGACGAAGGACACGCCACCTTGATGCGTGAAGACCTGCAGGACATCGACGGCATCAGCGAAAAGAAGATGTTTGGTGGCCTCTGTTTTCTACATCACGGCAATATGGTTTGCGGCGTGCACAAAGGTGGCGGCATGGCCCGCGTTGGCAAATCCCGCGAAGCCGAAGCACTGCAAATTGACGGCGTTGATCCGCTCTCATTCACCGGCCGCAAGATGGGCGGCATGGTGGATCTCTCCGAAGATCTTCTGGGTGACGACACCCTTCGTGCTCAGGTGATCACGCTGGCCTTAACCAACGCACAAAGTCTTCCACCCAAATAGCCAACTCCGGATAGCCAAGAGCAAAAATCCGCGTTATAGCAACGCGATCCAAAAACACGCACAAGACCACCTGGAGCCCGAGCATGTCCGATACAGAGTTGCCGCAGATCTACCTGATCACCCCGCCGGAAATCGAACTCTCACGCTTCCCAGACCAACTGGCCTCGGTGCTGGATGCCGCCGACATTGCCTGTGTGCGTATGGCGCTGGCGACCAAAGACGAAGACCGTCTGTCGCGTGCGGCAGACGCTTTGCGCGAAGTGGCCCATGCCCGCGACGTGGCGATTGTGATCAACGAACATGTACAGCTGTCCGAACGGTTGGGCCTTGATGGGGTCCATCTGACCGATGCCGCCCGCTCCGTGGCCAAAACCCGCAAAGAGTTGGGTCAAGACGCCATTGTGGGCGCGTTTTGTGGCGCATCATCCCACGAGGGCATGTCCGCTGGCGAAAACGGCGCGGACTATGTCGCCTTTGGCCCGGTTGGCAGCACCAATCTCGGCGACGGCACCTTGGCCGAAAAAGACCTGTTTGAGTGGTGGTCTGCTATGATCGAAGTACCGGTTGTGGCCGAAGGCGCATTGGATACCGACATTATTGCAAAGCTCTCGCCCTTCACTGACTTCTTTGGCATTGGCGAAGAAATCTGGCGCAGCGACGATCCCGTGGCCAAGCTCAAAGAGCTGCACGGCGCCTTCACGGCCTAAGTAGGAGCGCCCATGACCGCCGCACAAACTCCTGAGAAGCCTGACATTCTCTGCATCGGCTCTGTTCTCTGGGACATCATTGGCCGCGCGCCCAGCCACATGCGACAGGGCTCCGACGTGCCCGGCCGCATCTCCCGCCTGCCCGGTGGTGTGGCCTGGAACATTGCCATGACGCTGGCCCGTTTTGGTCTGCGTCCCGCCGCGCTCTCCGCCATTGGTCGGGATATCGAAGGCGACGAGCTGTTGACCGCCTGCACCGAGATGGGCGCCATCATGAACTATGTCTATCGCTCCGCTGACCTGCCGACCGACACCTATATGGCGGTTGAGGGCAAAAACGGGCTGATTGCGGCTATTGCCGACGCACACAGCCTCGAAGCCGCTGGGGACAAAATCCTGACCCCGCTTGAAGACGGCACCCTCGGCAGCGAGGCCAGCCCCTACACCGGTCTGATTGCACTTGATGGCAACCTGACACAGCGTCTGCTCGACCAAATCGCCCGCAGTCCGCTGTTTTCGTCAGCTGACCTGCGCGTCGCCCCGGCCTCGCCGGGCAAAGCTGAGCGGTTGATGCCCTTCTTGATGCACTCCCGCGCCGTGCTCTATGTGAACCTCGAAGAAGCAGGCTACCTCTGCAAAACCGAATTCACATCCTCTAAAGAGGCCGCCGCAGCCCTCTTGGAACGTGGCGCCGCCCGTGCCCTTGTGACTGACGGCGGCAATGACGCCTCCGACGGCACCGCCAACGGAGTGATCACCCAACAACCACCTGCCGTTCTGGTGACTCGCGTCACCGGCGCCGGTGACACCTTTATGGCCGCGCACATCGTGGCTGAATCCCAAAACTGCTCCCGTGAAGAGGCGCTCGACCGCGCTTTGACGGCAGCCGCAAAATACGTTTCCGGAGAACACGCCACATGAGCCTCATTTCCCTTGATCTGGTCCTTTCCCCCGAAGTGGAAGACGCCAAGAAAAACGGCACGCCGATTGTGGCGTTGGAAAGCACCATCATCACCCATGGTATGCCATATCCGCAAAACCTTGAGGTTGCGAAGCAGGTCGAAGCCGACATTCGTGCAAAGGGCGCGGTGCCCGCCACTATGGCCGTCCTAAATGGCACGCTGCACGCCGGCCTTACCGAAGCGCAGCTCGAAGAACTTGCCCAAGCCAAAAACGTCGCCAAAGTGTCCCGCGCGGATATGCCGGTTATCATGGCACAAGGCCGCACCGGTGCCACCACCGTCGCCGCCACCATGATTGCAGCCAATTTGGCAGGCATCGACGTCTTTGCCACCGGCGGCATCGGCGGCGTGCACAAAGGCGCAGAAGACAGCTTTGACATCTCCGCGGACCTGACAGAGCTGGCGCACACCCCAGTAACAGTGGTGGCCGCAGGCGCCAAAGCCATCCTTGACGTACCGAAAACCCTGGAAGTCCTGGAAACCAACGGCGTGCCTGTCATCACCTATGGTCAGGACAGCTTCCCGGCCTTCTGGTCGGCCACGTCTGATCTCGTCTCCCCGCTGCGCATGGACACTGCTGCCGACATCGCTGCTGCCCACAAAACCCGCGGCGCGATGGCCTTACCGGGCGGTCAGCTCGTGGCCAACCCAATTCCGACGGGCGATGAAATCCCAGCTTCCGAGTTGGCCCCGGTGATTGCCCAAGCCACCCAAGAGGCCGAGACCCAAGGCGTTTCTGGCAAAGACGTCACGCCTTTCCTGTTGGCTCGCATCTTTGAGCTCACAGATGGCAAATCGCTGGTTGCCAACATCGCCTTGGTACGCAACAACGCCCGTCTCGCGGCCGACATTGCCGCCGCGCTGAAGGCCTAAGCCCAAACTTTGCGCAAATAGCCTGCTGCCACGGCGTTGTGACACGTCGTGACAGCCGCCAAGTGTCGCTCTTTTGCAATCGTCATTGCAGCGCCACACACAAATGCCTAACTAATCAACAGGCTGACCCTAGGACCCCTCATGACGACACCTTTTGACGAAAACGAACCACCGCATAAATCCGGCTTCTTTGCCCGTCTGCGGTCCAGCTTTCTGACTGGGATTGTTGTTATTCTGCCCATCGCTATGACCATCTGGCTGGTCTGGACCTTTGTGGGCTGGGTGGATGGCTTTGTGCTGCCGCTGATCCCATCCACAATTCAGCCGGAGAAATACATCGGCATCAACCTGCGCGGCGTGGGCATGATCATCTTCCTGATCTTCACTATCCTCGTGGGCTGGATTGCGAAAGGGTTGATGGGACGGTCTCTTTTGCGGATTGCCGAAAACCTAGTGTCCCGCATGCCGGTGGTGCGCTCGATCTATTCCGGCGTAAAGCAAATTGCCGAAACCGTCTTTGCACAATCCGATCGTAGCTTTGAAAAAGCCTGTCTGATCGAATACCCGCGCCGGGGCATCTGGGCGATTGGCTTCATCTCAACCCACGCCAAAGGCGAAGTGGCAGGCTCCGCTCCAACCACCAGCCCCCTTATGGGCGTGTTTGTCCCCACAACCCCCAATCCAACCTCTGGCTTCCTGCTGTTTTTCCCAACTGATGATATCATCGAGCTGGAGATGTCCGTAGAAGACGCGGCCAAGCTGGTGATCTCCGCTGGTCTGGTTTACCCAAATCCCAAAGATCCCACTCAACCGCCTGAAGAGTAAGCGCTAGCCATACATCTCCGCTAGATCGACCGTGCCGCGTTCATTCAAATCCGCCTTATGCGCGCTAAGAAAGCTCTTAGCCGCCGCCTGCCCCGCTTCTTTCAAATGAAGCAAAACCGAGGTCACAGGCCAGCTCTTGGTGGCCACCGACAAGCGATTCATCAGCGCATCGTCAGCGATCATATGCACCTTCACTTCCCGCTTTTCTTCACGGCTCAACACACCTTGCGCAATCAGCTTTTGCACAAATGCCACGGCGCGGAGTTCACTCAGCAGCGATGCATTGAAGCTGATCTCATTGATCCGGTTTGAAATTTGCTGCGGCGTCACCGGCAAAGTCTCCCGCTGCAACGGATTGATGTTCACAATCACCACATCTTCCGGCAAATCGCGCTGATACAGCGGCCAAAGCGACGGGTTGCCGGTATAGCCGCCATCCCAATACGCCTCTGTTTTGCCGCTGGTCTGATCAAACACATTCACCGCCTTAAACAATGTTGGCAAACAGGCTGACGCCAACAAAGCATCGGTGCTGATCTCGCGCCCTTCAAACACCCGCGCCTTGCCGGACCGCACGTTCGTGGCACAGACAAACAGCTTCGGCCCCTCGTCGGCACAGACCTGATCAAAACTGAACTGGTCTACAATATCGCGCAGTGGATGCTCATAAAAGGGCCCCATCGCATAAGGCGAGGTCATCCGCTGCATCATATCCGTCGCCATAGACGGCCAGCTGTACTCCAACGCCCGGCTCACCATGCCCGGCGGTACGGCCGCAAACCAAACATCCATACCTGGCACCTGCGCCGCGCCCATCTGCTGCCAGAACCAGTCGAGATTGGCCCGCGCACCCTCACGCCCGCCTTGCAACAAACCGGCCTTCAATGCCGCGCCATTCATCGCACCCGCAGAGGTGCCGGTGATCCCGGCAATCTCGATGTCTTCGTCCTGCAAAAGGACGTCCAAAACGCCCCAGGTGAAGGCCCCATGCGCGCCACCACCTTGCAAAGCCAGATTGATACGCTTCATGAGGCCATCCTCCCTTTACAGCGCGGTCCAGCCGCCATCCACGCTGATGGTGGTGCCGGTGATCTGCGCCGCCGCATCAGACGCCAAAAAGCACACCGTGCCGCCCAGCTGCTCTACCGTGGCAAACTCGCGGCTAGGTTGACGCTCCAGCATCACCTTCTTGATCACCTCGTCGCGACCCATGTTGTATTTCTCCATGGTGTCCGGGATCTGCGCCTCCACTAGCGGGGTCAACACATACCCAGGGCAAATCGCATTGCAGGTGATCGGCTCTTCCGCAGTTTCCAACGCAACAGTCTTGGTCATCCCAACCACGCCATGCTTGGCCGCCACATACGCCGACTTAAACGGCGAGGCAGTCAAACCATGTGCACTGGCGATGTTGATCACCCGTCCCCAACCCCGCTTGCGCATATGAGGCAAAGCTGCCGCAGTGGTGTGAAACGCGGAGTTCATATTAATCGCAATGATCGCGTCCCACTTCTCGACCGGAAACTCGTCAATTGGCGCCACGTGCTGAATACCTGCGTTGTTCACCAGCACATCACAGCCACCCGCATCCTCGATTAACTGCCGACATTGATCTCCTTGAGACATATCCGCAGCGATGTAACGCGCGTTTACGCCGAACTCCGCCGCAATCTCCGCCGCCAGCGCGTGATCTTCATCCCGATCGGTAAAAGAGTTCAGCACAACCTCTGCACCAGCCCGCGCCAATTCCCGCGCCACGCCCAGACCGATTCCCGAATTGCTGCCCGTCACAATTGCTGATTTGCCCTGCATACTCATTCTGTCTTCCCTTCTCATCTCGGTTGCGCGCAGCATATCATGCTGCACCCGCAAAATAAGGGAAATCCGCTCTTACCGTAATCTTACGTAAGCCTGCCAAAAGGCCAAAAAAAACGCCCGCGCGAAGCGGGCGTAAAGTTATTGAGGCAGGTTTCATACAGGCAAGAAACCTATCGAGCAGTGACACCTTTATAAGCGTTAGTGCGCCGGTCTCCAAGCTAAAAGTTTGATAAGCCACCAATACCTCGTTACTTTTTAGACAAGCAAAAAATGACCCAACAGGATTGTTCAGGCAATGACACCAATACGTTTCCCCAAAGTCACCAGTGCAGCCGCTGTGCTTGCGCTATCACTTGTCGGCAGCCAAACCATCGCGGAGCCGCAACATGGCATCGCTATGTATGGTGACCCGGCTTTGCCACATGATTTTGTGTCTCTGCCCTACGCAAACCCCGACGCGCCAAAAGGTGGCCGCGTGGTTACGGGCAATGGCGGCAGCTTCGATTCCCTGAACCCATTTGTGCGCAAAGGCACTGTGCCATGGCAGCTCCGGTTCTTTGGCTATGAATCCCTCATGGGACGTAACTGGGATGAACCATTCGCCCTATACGGTCTTTTGGCCGAATCGATTGAGACGCCTGAAGACCGCTCTTGGGTCGAATTCACCCTGCGCAAGGAAGCCCGATTCTCTGACGGCAGCCCGGTGACCGTCGACGATGTGATCTGGTCTTATGAAACGCTTGGCACAGTTGGCCATCCCCGCTACCGCGGCTTCTGGGGCAAAGTTGGCAGTATCGAGGCCACAGGCGACCGCTCCGTACGCATCACGTTTAACACCGAAGACCGCGAATTGGCCCTAATTGCCGGCCTGCGTCCCATCCTGCAGAAGGCGCAGTTTGACGGCAAATCCTTTGAAGACATCACCCTTCAAGACGTCCCGCTTGGCACCGCACCCTATGTAGTCTCCAACTTTGAGGCGGGCCGCTTTGTCACCCTGTCGCGTGACGAAGACTACTGGGGCAATGATTTGCCGTTCCGCAAGGGCACTCACAACTTTGACGAGATCAAAATTGACTTCTTTGGCGACGGAGATGTGATGTTTGAAGCGTTCAAGGCAGGCGAAGTCTCCTTCACCCGTGAGTTCAACGCTGAAAAATGGGCCTCCAATTATGATTTCCCCCTCGCCCAATCCGGCGAAATTGTGAAATCCGAAATCCCGCATCAAAAACCCTCCGGCATCACCGGCCTGGTGATGAACACCCGCAAAGCGCCGCTGGATGACATCCGAGTGCGCGACGCGCTGATGCATGTCTTCAATTTCGAATTCATCAACGACACCATGACCGGCTCCCGCCAGCCGCGCATCACCTCCTTCTTCTCCGGCTCTCTCCTGGGCATGGACGAAGGCCCGGCCCAGGGGCGCGTGGCAGAGTTCTTGCAGCCTTTTGCCGACCAGCTGCCCCCAGAGGCCCTCGCCGGTTATTCCTTGCCAAAGTCTGACGGCTCCATCCGCAATCGCGCCAACCTGCGCAAAGCGATGGCTCTGATGGAAGACGCAGGCTATTTCGTGGTGGACGGCAAATTGCAAAATGCAAATGGCGAAGTGCTCACACTCGAAATCCTGCTCAAGCAAGGCGATTCAGAGAACAAAGCCATCGTCGACATCTATTCCAAAGCACTCGAAGGCCTTGGCGTGGAATTGACTGTGACCCAGGTGGACGGCCCGCAATACACCGAGCGCACCGCCGCGTTTGACTTCGACATCACCAACTACCGGCGCGCACTCTCGCTGTCTCCTGGCAACGAACAGAATCTCTACTGGGGATCGGACGCCGCAGACCAAACCGGCTCCCGCAACTTGATGGGTGTAAAGTCTCCCGCCATCGACGCCATGATCAACGAGATGCTGACCTCTACATCCCAAGACGATTTTGTCGCCGCCACCAAGGCGCTCGACCGCGTGCTGACCTCTGGCCGCTACGTTATTCCAGTCTGGAAATATGCCGTGGGTCGCATCGCCCACCAGAAAGAGCTGCACTTCCCCAAAGACAACCTGCCGATCTACGGTGACGGGGTTGAATGGCTGCCAAGCGTCTGGTGGCATCAAGACTAAACGCAACACAGGGCGCCTTCGGGCGCCCTGTTCGTTAACAGGTCACATTTGGCAAATGTGCGCCTCCGTAAAACAGTCGCAATACAGACGTTAAACCGACGTCAGTTTCGCCGCTCGATTCGAAGCTTAATGCCGTCCCGCGACCGCACTGTCAGATGGGCTATTGGCACCGGTGCATCGCCTTCCGGCGTGATACGGAAGTGCCTCAAAATCATCGACAACATCAGCACCCCCTCCACCATAGCAAAGCCCGCACCCGTGCAAACACGACTGCCAGCAGAGAATGGAACATAGGCCTCGCGCATGCATTTTTTGCCGTTGTCCGTTTGCCACCGCGTTGGGTCAAACCCGTCCGGATTGTCCCACAAGCGCTCTTGGCGATGCAGATGCCATGGGGAGATAACCACCTGAGATCCCTCAGCAATATCGCGATCCCGAAAGTGTTCCGGGCAAGTTGCCTCCCGCACCATCATTGGCACCGGTGGATACAAACGCAGCGCTTCCCGGAACACATCGCGACTGAGTTTCAACTTGCTGACCGCACTGAAATCCTCAGTCAAATCCGCGGCTTCCTCAGCGATTTTCTCCTGCCACTCAGGGAACAGAGCACAAAGATACAACGTCCAGGCCAAAGCCGACGCACTGGTTTCATGCCCAGCCAGGAAGAAAATCGCCACCTGATCGACCATCTCATTGGTGTCAAAGGATTTTCCGGTTTCCGGATCCACCGTGGTCATGATCTTCGTTGCCAGATCATCCGGAGCATCACCGGCGTGAATGGCCTGCATCCGCTCTTCGGTGAGTTGGGTGATCAATCCGCGAATACTGGCTGCCGTGCGCTTGGTGTCTTTTTTGAAAAACCTTGGAAACCAACGCGGTAGAGGCAGAAACGCGCCCAGGTTCACGATTGGTGCGCTGCGTTGATAGGTGCGAAATTCGTCAAACACTTTACCCGCCACTTCATGCTCAATCGGAATTGAGAACAAGGTTCGGAAAATCACATCCGCCGCCGCGTGGCTGGTTTCCTCTTCGATCTCAACAGCTTGTCCAACATGTGCGTCAAGCCGCGCCACCGCCGCTTCGCTTGCCGCCCACATCGCCGGAAAGGTATCGCGCAGTCGCCCGCCTTCAAACGCGGGGTCAATAATCCGCCGCTGCCGCTTCCAGGTCTCGCCATTGGTCAAAAACACCGACTCACCCAAAAGCGGTTTCAACCCTTCGCTAACTCGTTGAGATTTGGGGAAATCATCCGGCCGTTCCTTCAGAACAGTCTTTATTAACGACGGCTGGTTGATCATGTAGGAGCGGAAAAACGGCGTGCGAAACTCCGCCATCCAGGCGCGATACAATTTTGCAGGCTGCGCCGACAAAAGGTCTTTGCGAAACAGTTTAATATACTGCCGCAGCGTGACTTTTTCCGGCCGCGGCGTCGGTTTGGGAGGTATCATGAAGCCACCGAGGTAAACTTGTTGACTGGCTTTTCTATGCGAGAGCCAGACGCCTTACGCCCTTCGTACCGCTCCGCGAGCGTTTTTGGTCCCGCCGTGATGCGAAAATAGTCGTAGTCTCCGGGCCGGTCGAAAGCGCAAAGGTATTGAAAATGCAGCCGAAAGAACCGCCACCGCAACTCCGACCACCGCGCCTCAGACAGTGTTTGCGTGAACGCGGCCGAAAACACCAAAGGCCACCGCTTTCCATCCTCTGGCGCGACACCAGACACAGCCACCGGATCACACAAAGCAAACGCACAGCCATCCCCTGGCGCAGTCACGTCCACCCAGCTTAGCTCCTGTCGTTGGCACAAAAACGCCAAATCCGCCCGCAATCGCGCCGCGTCTGGCAGAAACGAAACCATTGGAACCACCTGCCCCAGCGATAGAAAACCAAGCGCAGGCCCAGCCTCCGGTACGCGGCTGTTCCGGATCAAATCCGCCAACACTGACACCGCCAAATGCGCCCCACTGGAATGACCGACCACCAACACTTCGTCACAGTCCGACTGTAAGGCTTCAGCAATGCGATCCGCAAACTCGCCCATACGGGCTTCCAGCTCCGGTGGGTTTGCGCCTTTGGTGGAGGCCGAATAGGCATAATCATGCATCAGGTAGTAGGCGAAGAATTTGCCGTCATGTTTTTGAAACCATTGCAGAATTGGCGGAACGACAATTAATCCAAACACAGCTGTCCAATCAGGCAACACCATGGCAAGTCCCTTGCCTATGCCCCAAGCCGCCAGCAACGCCAGCAACAACTGGACCACCAAAAACAACACCGGATATAACGCCGCAATCACCGGACCTTTGCGCAACTTCATCAGCCGCCAAAGTGCTCCGGACCCAATATAGGTCCATGCTGTGCGCAGCAGTTGACCATAGGTCGACACAATGCCCTGTTTCATGCTGTCGCGCACTATGTCGGACCACACCAGCACCTCAACGTCACTCCGCGCTTCCTGCCCCTCGATATGGCCTGTCACATGCCAACCGTAAGGGCCACCTTTGGACGTCTTAGGCGAAAGAGACAGCTCATAATCGGAAATCTCCGCCTGCTCCGCGCCTTCTTTGCGATACAGCTCCCGATAGCGTCGCGGGTGAATCGGATCGTAACCGGGAATATAGAATACCCGACGAGTCCTTACCTGCCTGTGTTGGGGCTCTGCCATGGCCTGCCTCTCCTTTGCGGTGAAGCATACCCGTTCACTTAGGCAAAAATAAGCCTTATCCGAGGGTTGCAAGTGCGGGGAAGGTTTCCAGAAGCCAATAAGAGAACGTCGAGAACGCGCCGGTCACCAACATCACGCCCACAAACAGCAACAAGCCGCCCATAACCTTCTCAATGGTGCCCATATGACGCTTGAGCTTGTTCATGACCCCCATCGCGCGATTGAGGAAAATAGCTGCAAGCAAGAATGGTATGCCCAGGCCCGCTGCGTAGACCCCCAGAAGAATGGTACCGCGCGCTATAGAGGCCTCTCCCGCTGCCAGCGACAGAATCGCTCCCAGCTGAGGACCTATACAAGGCGTCCATCCAAAGGCGAAGGCCAACCCCAAAACATAGGCGCCAAACGCAGACCCCCCTGTCTCTCCGGTTTCGATCCGCGCCTCTCGATCCAGAAAAGGAATGCGGAAGACATTCAAAAAGTGCAGGCCAAAAATGATCACAACACCGCCAGCAATTTTGCTGAAAAGATCCTGATTTTGCAGGAAAAACGCGCCAAACACGGAAGCTGTGAACCCGAGAAACAGAAACACTGTCGACAGCCCCATAACAAAGAAAAGTGCCGCCACAATCGCTTTGCGCCGCGCTTCCTGCTCTGTGGTGAGTTCTGACATACTGACCCCACTCATATAGGCCAGATAAGGCGGTACAATCGGCAGCACACAGGGGCTCAGAAACGAGATCATACCCGCTGCTAGCGCCACAAACATCGCAGGCAAAAGTCCTGCGTCGATGATATCAATTCCAAACATATCCCACCCTTAGAGCAACTCAAATGGAAGGTCACGGGTACAGGTGGTCACATCCCTGTGGACAGACTGAAACATCGCGCCTATGTCGGCTTTATGGATTTAGAAATTGATGCAATCGGCTTGCTGTGCCCCCTGCCTGTCTTGCGCCTGCGTAAGCGTATGGAACCCTTAGAAACCGGTGCAAAAGTGCGCCTTCTGGCAGATGACCCTGCGGCGATCATCGATGTGCCACACTTCTGCAACGAAGCCGGTCACGTTTTTGTCAGCATGGCAGAATCCGAAGGGTATCTGGAATTCACAGTTCAAAAAGGCTGATTGATCTCAGGCTTTTACAACAAATTCCACAATGGTCTAACGCGCCATATTTGCAACCAAAATTTCTTAGAAGGTTTGTGGCGGAGAGACAGGGATTCGAACCCTGGAGACGGTCTCCCGCCTACACACTTTCCAGGCGTGCGCCTTCGACCACTCGGCCACCTCTCCGCAACAGAGCGATGGTCAGTCGACCGTCTCTCTGTGGAGCGGTGTTTAGCTTCAACCAACGGGGGGATGCAAGAGGCAATTTGCGGTTATTTTGCTTTTCCCAACAAAAAAGAGCCGCGCAATCGCGCGGCCCTTAATCTCTCGCTTTTCAGGCGACTTATACCGCTTTGGCAGCCTGTGCCTGATCGCGGTTGGACAGTTCTTCTGCGACCAAGAACGCAAGTTCCAAAGATTGGCTGGCGTTCAAACGCGGGTCACAGGCTGTATGGTAGCGCGCCGAGAGATCCTCTTCGGTCACTGCCCGTACACCCCCGGTGCATTCGGTCACATCCTGTCCGGTCATTTCGAAATGAACGCCGCCAGGAATGGTGCCTTCAGCTTTGTGAACTCCAAAGAATTCACGCACTTCGCGCAGGACACTGTCGAATGGACGGGTCTTATACCCAGTTGCCGACTTGATGGTGTTGCCGTGCATTGGATCACAGGTCCAAAGCACATTGGCACCCTCTTCCTGAACCGCTTTGACCAAACGAGGCAAGTGGTCCCCCACATTGCCTGCACCAAAGCGCGCGATCAGTGTAAGCCGACCAGCTTCGTTTTCAGGGTTCAGCTTTTCCATCAGCACCTTAAGGTCTTCTGCGCTGGTGGTCGGACCACACTTCAGACCAATCGGGTTCTGTACGCCACGGGCAAACTCGACATGCGCGCCGTCAGGTTGACGAGTGCGGTCGCCAATCCAGATCATGTGACCTGAGCCTGCCAACCATTTGCCAGATGTCGAATCCAAACGCGTGAGCGCCTCTTCATATTCAAGCAACAGGGATTCGTGACTGGTGTAAAAATCGACTGTCTGCAGCGAATGTAGACGATCAGAGGTCACCCCAGCAGCCTTCATGAAGTCCAGCGTATCACTAATTCGGTTGGCCATATCACGGTATTTGGTGGCTTTTTCACCTTCGGTGAAACCCAACGTCCAGGAATGCACTTGATGCACATCCGCATAACCACCTGTCGAAAATGCACGCAGAAGGTTCAACGTGGCCGCTGCCTGCGTATAGGCCTGCAACATCTTGTTTGGATTGGGTATTCGGGACCCGGAGGTAAATGCCAATTCGTTGATAATGTCACCACGGTAGCTCGGCAACTCAACGCCATCCACCGTTTCCGTCGGCGCCGAACGCGGCTTGGCAAATTGACCTGCCATGCGGCCAACTTTCACAACAGGCACTTTGGCGCCATAGGTCAGAACCATCGCCATTTGCAGCATCACTTTGAACGTGTCGCGAATGCCATCTGCACTGAACTGCTCAAAGCTCTCAGCGCAATCCCCACCCTGCAACAAAAAGGCCTCGCCGCGAGAAGCGGCACCAAGCTGAGCTTTGAGGCGGCGCGCTTCGCCGGCAAAGACCAATGGCGGATAACTTGCGAGCTTGGCTTCAACGGCCTTGAGCTCTGCATCATCCATATAATCAGGCATCTGAATCCGGGGCTTTGCGCGCCAGTCAGATTTTTGCCAGTCAGCCATTGTCTTTACTCCAATTAGACAAGTTAATGAGGCCTTATACAAAAGCTCTTGTCCCGGCGCCATAGATGAAATATCGGCCCTTGACGCGTTTGGTGAATGTTTCGTTTAATCGGTCAAATCTCTGCAACTGGCTCCACGCTCGCCCTCAAAGAAAAGGAAACGATGTCAATGACTTCGACAATCGCTTCTGGTGAAATCGACGCAAAATCGCGCCGCTTTATTTTTGTGCTTTTGGACAATTTTACGTTACTGTCGTTTGCTTCAGCTATTGATTGCTTACGCTTGGCCAATCGGCGCATGGGCCGCGACCATTATACTTGGGCATTGTGTGGCGAAGGTGGTGACACGGTAAGCTGCTCTACCAACACAACATTTAAGTTGGACAATGATCTCTCCGAACTACGGCGCGACGATACCATTGTGTTGTGTGGTGGGACGCAGATTCAGCAAGCCACCACCAAGAGGCTGCTCAATTGGCTGCGCCGTGAAGCCCGGAAAGGCCCGCCTGTCATCGGGCTTTGCACTGCTTCCTTTTGCATGGCCAAGGCGGGATTGCTTGATGGTAAACGCGCCACAATCCATTGGGAGAATCAGGACAGTTTTGCCGAAGAGTTCGACGAAGTAGAATTGTCGAAGTCGGTTTTCACGATTGATACCAACCGAATGACCACAGCGGGCGGTACTTCCTCGATTGATCTCTTCCTGAAACTGATTGCACAGGATCTGGGCGAAGACGTCGCCAATTGGGTTGCAGATCAGCAGATTTATAGTTCAATCCGGACCGACCAAGACACGCAACGCCTGTCTGTTCCAACCCGAATTGGTGTGCGCCATCCAAAATTGTCTATGGTTATCCAGATGATGGAAGCCAATATTGAAGAGCCCATCAGCCCGTCTCTACTAGCCAAAGAAGTTGGCATGTCGACGCGCCAGCTCGAGCGACTGTTTCGGCGCTATCTGAACCGTTCGCCAAAACGCTATTATATGGAATTGCGCCTTCAGAAGGCCCGGAACCTCCTGATGCAAACCGACATGAGTGTGATCAACGTGGCCCTGGCATGTGGTTTTGCCTCCCCTAGCCATTTCTCAAAATGCTATCGCGCTCACTACGAAACCACGCCCTACCGCGAGCGTGGAAGCCAGAGTTCACGCCTTTCCATCTGAATCAAAAACGTGAAATGAACTTCGAAAAGGTCGTGGTGTGCTCCACATGAATTACCTGTTGTTGGGTCCCCTGCGTATGCATCACGAGATAGAGATATAGGTAGTCGCCACTTTCGGTCCAATATGCCAACATTTCTTGACGAAATCCGCTCTTAAGCGTTTCTGATTGCACCGTAGAGGAACCAACAAACGGATCCGGAAACGCCTCAGATAACGCCGAGTTGTATTCCTGCTTTTCGGTGTCGCTCAGAATGATACCCGGTTGGATCATGTCCAACGCTTCGCCAATCTCTTTGTTCATAACCATTTCGTTAAATAGTGCCAACGCTTGATTAAACTGGGTACGCAGGTTGGTTTGAGCCTGCAGGGTTGCCGAAGTAGCCACCATAACGGCTGCTGAAAGAAGAATCTTTTTGATCATCATGTGTCCATAGGTGGTTGGAACGAAATACGTTTCTCGCAACCTAGCCGCCTGGTGTCATTCGGTAAAGCGTACCTTTGTCCTCGGATAGAAACCAAATACCGCCATTTGGCCCTTCCCGAACATCTCGAACCCGCTTGGTATCCCGTCCCTGTAGTTTCTCCACCTCCGTTGGCCGCGGTCCGGAAAGTCGGCTGATGTAGTCGAATTTTAGGCTGCCCACAAAAAAATCGCCCTTCCATTGTGGCCACAATTTGCCAGAATAAATCATCAAACCAGAGGGCGCTATGGACGGATCCCAATAGTAAGTCGGCTGCTGCATACCAGATTGAGACGTGCCTTCACCAATTTTCGCACCGGAATAATGAGTGCCGTATGAAATCACTGGCCACCCATAATTTGCGCCCTTTAAGATGAGATTGAGTTCATCTCCGCCTTTGGCTCCATGCTCCACTGCCCACAATTGGCCGGCAAGATCCAACGCCAATCCTTGGGGGTTGCGATGTCCAAAGCTCCAAATTTCCTTTTGAGCCCCTTTTGTGGACAAAAACGGATTGCCTGATAAAGCTCCCCCGTCAGAGGAGATATGAACAACCGATCCCTCGTGTCGTGCCAAATTCTGCGCAGCCGGTCGATCCCCCCGTTCTCCAATGGTTACATAGAGAGATCCATCCCGCGCCTGCACAATCCTGCTCCCAAAATGACGCCCGCCAGAGCTTCCGGCAGCCATTTCAAAAATCTTTTTTGTATCGATCAGGCGCGTGCCATTACCTGACAACCGCGCGCGCATAACCGCTGTGCCAGCTCCGCCTTTTTGTTTTGTCACATACGTAAGAAACAGCCTGCGTGAGTGAGCAAAATCGCTTGCAACGATGACGTCCAACAAACCGCCCTGCCCCTGAACATGAATCGCTGGCAATCCTTTAACAGTTCGCCGTTCCCCGCTAGCGGTAACATGCAGTAGCTTGCCTCGCTTTTCTGAAATCAACAGTCCGCCATCTGGTAGAAACGCAAAGCTCCATGGCCCCTTCAACCGCTCCACAACCGGAGTGACAACCACTTTCCCTTGCGAAGTAGCCAGCCCATCAGACACGCCAATGGACGGGCATAACGTGAATAAAAACAGCGTAATAGAATAGATCACCCGGCACATTTCAGTACAACCTCTCACCTAGAATGAGTTGCCAACCACCCTCTCACATCTTGCCCAGTATTGAGGATCAAAAATTGGTCATCGGCCTCTTTTCTTTTGAAATTTCCCCGCATAGGCTCACGCATGGAACAAGAAAAAAACCAATAGGGAGTTTCCAAATGAAAAAGCTGCTCATGGCATCCGCCGCTGGCGCATTGCTGGCTGGCGCCGCATCCGCTGAAGAAATCAAGCTGGGTGTAATCCTCGGCTTCACTGGTCCAATTGAATCACTGACGCCTTCCATGGCTGACGGCGCTGAGTTGGCGATGAAAGAAGTCTCCGACAGCGGCAAGCTGCTGGGCGGCGCTACCGTTGCGTCAGTCCGTGCTGACTCCACTTGTGTTGACGCAGCCGCGGCCTCAGCTGCAGCAGAACGCCTGATCACATCCGAAGGCGTGAAAGGCATCATGGGCGCAGACTGCTCTGGTGTGACCGGCGCAATCCTAAATAACGTCGCCGTTGCCAACGGTGTTGTAATGATTTCCCCATCCGCAACTTCGCCAGGTCTGACCCACGCAAACAATGAAGACAACGGCCTGTTTTTCCGCACCGCGCCATCTGACGCACGTCAGGGTGTTGTGATGACAGAAGTGCTGTTGGAAGAAGGCATCAAAGAAGTTGCCGTCACGTACACCAACAACGACTACGGCAAAGGTCTAGCAGACAGCTTCCAGGCTGCATTTGAAGCGGCGGGTGGTTCTGTAACCATCAATGCGGCGCATGAAGATGGCAAAGCTGACTATTCCGCAGAAATTGGCGCACTCGCCTCAGCGGGTGGTGATCGTTTGGTTGTCGCAGGCTACGTCGACCAAGGTGGTTCCGGTATTGTTCGCGCGGCAATCGACACCGGCGCGTTTGACACCTTCCACTTCCCCGACGGGATGATCTCCGCAAAGCTGCAGGAAAACTTCGGCGATGAGATCGAAGGTTCCACTGGTCAACACCCAGGCACCGACAGCCCGGGCGCGGCGAAGTTCTCTGAACTGGTTGGCGATTCCTTTGATGCAACCTCTCCCTTCACTCCGGAAAGCTATGACGCGGCTGCGCTTATCTTGCTGGCGATGCAAGCAGCTGGGTCCAGCGATCCTGCGGCCTATAAAGACAAAGTCATGGATGTTGCCAACGCGCCAGGCGAGCAAATCTTCCCAGGCGAGCTGGCCAAGGCGCTGGAAATCATCGCGGGTGGCGGCGACATCGATTATGTCGGCGCAACTGCAGTTGAGCTGATCGGATCCGGTGAGTCGGCGGGCAACTACCGTCAGATTGTCATCGACGGTGGTGAGATCACCACGGCTAAGTACCGCTAATCACTTGTTGATTTAAAACTCAAAACAGCCCGGCTTGTCCGGGCTGTTTTTCAATATATAAGGCGCAGCACGAACTGCGCATGGGGGAAATGCTATGATCGTCGTAGAAGACGTTCACAAACATTTTGGGGGGTTTCGCGCCGTTGACGGAGCGAACCTAAAGATCGAACCGGGGTCAATCACCGGACTTATCGGACCTAACGGGGCCGGAAAAACCACTCTTTTCAATGTGATCGCCGGGGTTCTACAACCGACGTCTGGACGTGTGACCATGGACGGTGAAGACATCACCGGCCTGCCGCCACATGAGCTCTTTCACAAGGGCCTGCTGCGGACGTTTCAGATCGCACATGAGTTCAGCTCAATGAGCTGTCGTGAGAACCTGATGATGGTGCCTGGCGCACAGTCTGGTGAGACGCTTTGGAACACTTGGTTTGGTCGCAAACGGATTGCGGATGAGGAACGGGCGTTGCGGGCGAAAGCCGACGAAGTGCTTGAATTCCTTACAGTTGAGCATCTTGCGGATCACAAAGCGGGTCAGATCTCCGGGGGGCAAAAGAAACTTCTGGAGCTTGGTCGCACGATGATGGTGGACGCAAAAATTGTGTTCCTTGATGAGGTTGGGGCGGGTGTGAACCGCACGCTGCTCAACACCATTGGCGATGCGATTATCCGTTTGAATCAAGAGCGAAATTACACGTTTGTGGTGATCGAACACGACATGGATTTCATTGGCCGTCTGTGTGACCCGGTGATCTGTATGGCCGAAGGAAAAGTGCTCGCAGAAGGCACTTTGGATGAGATCAAAGCCAACGAACAGGTGATCGAGGCCTACCTCGGCACCGGGCTCAAAAACAAGGAAAAGCTGAACGCTTAAGGGGCAATTTGCACGTCGGTATTGCGTCTGTATCGCGGCTGTATTGCGGAGGTGCAAAAATGACCCAGAATAGCAAGTTCAGCGGGGGAGTAATCGGATGACGGGGAACCCGTATCAGGACGATCGCGGCAACAAAGATGCCACGATTGCCAACCCAAAAGGCGGTGGTAAAATGACGCCCGCCATGGGGACCGGAAAAGAGATGAACACCACCAACGCCTTTTTGGTGGGCGACAGCATGACCGGCGGCTACGGCAAAGATGGGCCGGATATTTTGCACGACTGCACAATTGCCGTGAACCCGGGCGAAATTGCCGTGATTGTTGGCCCCAACGGAGCAGGTAAGTCCACTGGCATGAAAGCTGTGTTTGGCATGTTGAACCTGCGCCAAGGGTCAGTGCGGCTAGATGGCGAGGACATTACAAGCCTCTCGCCTCAAGCACGTGTGGCCAAAGGTATGGGGTTTGTACCGCAAACCAACAACATCTTTACGTCGATGACGGTAGAAGAGAACCTTGAGATGGGGGCCTTCATCCGCAAAGATGACTTTCTCGACACAATGGAACAGGTGTATGGCCTCTTCCCGATCCTGAAAGACAAGCGCAACCAGCCAGCTGGTGAGTTGTCTGGTGGTCAACGTCAACAAGTGGCCGTAGGTCGCGCGTTGATGACCCAGCCAAAAGTTCTGATGCTGGATGAGCCAACCGCTGGTGTGTCGCCCATTGTGATGGACGAGCTGTTTGACCGAATTATTGAGGTCAGCCGCACCGGCATTCCAATTCTGATGGTCGAGCAAAACGCCCGTCAGGCTTTGGAGATTGCCGACAAAGGCTATGTGCTGGTTCAAGGCCGCAATGCCTTTACTGGCACTGGCAAAGACTTGCTCGCGGATGAAGAAGTCCGCAAATCGTTCTTGGGGGGCTGAGGCACATGGACTTCCTAAACGCCCTCGTGGCACTTTCTAACTTTGTCATCATCCCCGCAATTGCCTACGGCAGTCAGCTCGCCCTTGGCGCGCTGGGGGTCACACTGATCTACGGCATCTTGCGGTTCTCCAACTTTGCCCATGGCGACACCATGGCGTTTGGCGCAATGCTGGCGGTTCTGATCACCTGGCTGTTTCAGTCAATGGGCATCGGTTTTGGCCCCTTGCCAACCGCGCTGCTAGCCCTGCCCTTTGCAATATTAGGCACCATGGCCTTGCTGCTTTTCACTGACCGTTTGGTGTATCGCTTTTATCGAGAGCAAAAAGCCAAGCCGGTGATCCTAGTGATCGTGTCGATGGGCGTGATGTTCATCATGAACGGTCTGGTGCGGTTTATTATCGGGCCAAACGATCAGCGGTTCTCCGATGGGGAACGCTTCATCATTTCGGTGCGGGAATTCAAAGCTATGACCGGCCTGAAAGAAGGTCTGGCGATCAAAACCACACAGGGCATAACCGTTGTGGTGGCGATCATCTGTGTGGCGCTCCTGTTCTGGTTCCTGAACCGTACTCGCACAGGTAAGTCGATGCGGGCCTATTCAGATAACGAAGATTTGGCGCTGCTGTCCGGCATCAACCCGGAACGTGTGGTGATGTACACATGGCTGATTGTGGCCGCCTTGGCGACCACCGCCGGCGTACTTTATGGGCTGGATAAATCCTTCAAACCCTTTGTCTACTTCCAGCTTCTGCTACCAATCTTCGCCTCGGCGATTGTTGGTGGTCTTGGCAGCCCGTTGGGCGCCATTGCCGGGGGATTTGTGATTGCGTTTAGCGAAGTCACCATCACCTATGCTTGGAAGAAGGTGCTGAAATACATGCTGCCGGAGAACCTGGAACCCTCCAGCCTCGTGCAGCTTTTGAGCACCGACTATAAATTCGCCGTCAGCTTTGTGATCCTGATTGTGGTCCTGCTGTTTAAGCCAACCGGCCTGTTCAAGGGGAAATCGGTATGAGCGAAACAATGAAAAATACCGCTCTCTTCGGCTGGGTCTTTGCAATGATTGTTTTGACCGGAATTATGCAGAGCTGGAACGTCGCTCTTCTCATTCTCAACATGGGTTTGATCTCCGCCATCATGGCGTTGGGGGTGAACCTGCAGTGGGGCTTTGCCGGGCTGTTTAACGTGGGCGTTATGGGGTTTGTGGCGCTTGGCGGTTTGGCTGTGGTGCTGACCTCTGCGGCGCCGGTCGACGGTGCGTGGAGCGCAGGCGGCTGGCGCATTGTGATTGCTTTGCTTGCTGGAGCAGGAACCATTGTGGGCACAGTTATGGTGCGACAACGGATGGCCACCGGGCGTGCACGCAATATCACCACCATCGCAATTCTGGTGGTAGGTTTCATCCTGTATCGAGCAATCCTTGATCCAGGCGTGAACGCGGTTGAGGCGATCAATCCAGCTTTGCAAGGCAACCTTGGTGGCCTGAACCTGCCGGTTTTGATGGCTTGGCCCATAGGCGGGCTGTTGGCTGCGGGTGTGGCCTGGTTGATTGGTAAGACGGCTTTGGGTCTGCGATCTGATTATCTCGCAATTGCAACGCTTGGCATCGCTGAGATCATCATTGCGGTGATGAAAAACGAAGACTGGCTGGCACGAGGCGTGAAGAACGTCGTTGGTCTGGACCGACCTGTACCGTATGAGATCGACCTGCAGAACACGTCGAGCTTTGTGAACCGTGCGGAAGGGCTTGGGCTTGACCCAGCCACGGCGTCATCGCTGTTTGTGAAGCTCAACTATTCGATCCTGTTCGCCGTGGTTCTGGTGATCATATTTGTCATGGCGCAGTTGGCATTAAAAAGCCCGTGGGGCCGGATGATGCGGGCTATTCGCGACAATGAAGTAGCTGCGGAGGCCATGGGCAAAGACGTGACCAACCGCCATTTGCAGATCTTTGTGCTAGGGTCCGCCGTTTGTGGCATTGCTGGTGCGATGATGACCACGCTAGATGGTCAACTGACACCGGGCACGTATAACCCACTGCGCTACACCTTCCTGATTTGGGTGATGGTGATTGTAGGGGGCTCGGGCAACAACCTTGGAGCGGTGCTAGGCGGCTTCTTGATCTGGTTCCTATGGGTGCAAGTGGAGCCCATGGGCCTGTGGTTGATGGAGCTGATCACCGCCGGCATGGCTGATGACAGTGGTCTCAGGAAACACCTGATCGACAGTGCCGCGCATATGCGGCTGTTGACCATGGGGGTGATCCTGCTTCTGGTGCTGAGGTTTAGCCCACGTGGTTTGATCCCAGAAAAGTAAACAACACGGGCGCCTTACTCGGGCGCCCGTTTTTTGTCAGCTGGGTGGTGCATAGGTTGCAGCCCCGGCTTGCGCTTTTTCCATTACTGTAACGGCCTGCGCCGTGGTCATGAGTTTTGTCGTGGCACCGGTTGAAAAGGCGCCCGAAGCGCCAATGATCATGGATACAGCCCCGACGGTTTCGTCATCGGGCGCCTCAACAATGGCAACGATGTCCTCCTGCCCCATCATGAAATACATACACAGCAATTTGCCACCTGCAGCTTCGATTAATGCGCGCGCGGGCGCTTCACGGTCGTGGGGATTGGCCATCATCGCTTTCATCGCATCCGATGTGTAACGGGCCTGGAACATATAATGGGGCATGTGACTTACCTTTCTGAAGTCACTGTTTTCAACACTTAAGATAATGTCTCAGGGCAATCCGGCAGTTCATAAAAAGTGCCGAAAACAGATGAAGCCTGCGTAATGGCAGGCCAGTGAAAGTCTGGATTGCTCTGGGTCTTAAAAGGAACACGCGGACGATTTGGCGTCCGCGTGTTTGATACCGTATCACAAAATCCCTGAAATCAGAAGTATGGGGAGTGTCTCACCGTCCTTTGAACAACCCGCCAAGCACGCCGCGCACAATGCGACGGCCGGTGGTGCCAGACAGCTCTTTCATCACCATTTTGGTCATGGCTTCCCCAAACGTGTCATCCGCGCGCACGCGCAAGGTGCGGGAGGAAGAGCGGCGCACGCGGGTGCCAGAATAGCGCCGCGCGGCGGTGAACTCGCGCTCCATGGGGGCCATATCTTCTTCCCGAGCTTCAAGTTTCTCAGCTTCCGCAGCCGCAGCATTGCTGCGGGCTGTCAGGATTTCATACGCGGAGCGGCGGTCAACCGGCGTGTCATATTTCCCCGCCATCGGTGATGTGACCATTACCGCTTTGCGCGCCGCAGAGGACAATGGGCCAAGTTGGGAGGATGGTGGGCGGATCAGGGTGCGCTCAACAATTCCCGGCACGCCTTTTTTCATCAACATTGAGGTAACCGCTTCGCCAACCCCGACTTCGCGGATGGCTTCTTCGGTCACAAAGCGAGGGTTGGGGCGATAGGTTTCCGCCGCAAGCCGCAGGGCTTTCTTGTCGCGCGCGGTGAAGGCGCGCAGGGCGTGTTGGACGCGGTTGCCAAGCTGCCCAAGGATGTCTTCCGGGATGTCGTCGGGGTTCTGTGTCACAAAGTATACGCCGACGCCTTTGGAGCGGATCAAACGCGCAACCTGCTCCACCTTGTCCACCAGCGCTTTGGGCGCGCCGTCAAACAGCAGATGGGCCTCGTCAAAGAAGAACACCAGTTTGGGTTTTTCCGGATCACCCACCTCCGGCAGGCTTTCGAACAACTCTGAGAGGAGCCACAGCAGGAAGGTTGCATAGAGACGCGGGGCGCCCATGAGCTTGTCCGCCGCGAGGATGTTGATGTACCCACGGCCATCCGGCGCGCACTGCATGAGGTCGTCCAACTCAAGGGCGGGTTCGCCAAAGAGTTTGGACGCACCTTGGTTTTCCAACACCAACAGGCGGCGTTGAATGGCGCCAATTGAATTGACGGAAATGTTGCCGTACCGCAGTGCAAGCTCGGCGCGGTTTTCCCCAACCCAAACCAAAAGAGCCTGAAGATCCTTGAGGTCGAGCAGCGGCATGCCTTGTTCATCAGCCAAGCGGAATGCGATGTTCAGGATGCCCTCCTGCGCCTCACTGAGTTCCATGAGACGCGCCAACAACAAGGGGCCCATTTCTGCAACTGTGGTGCGGACTGGATGGCCTTGATCCCCAAATAGATCCCAGAAGGCGACCGGAAAGCTCTCATAGCCATAGGTGTCGAACCCGATCTGTTGCGCACGTGAGGTGAAGGCCTCATGTAGTTTGAAGTCCGCCGATCCAGACGCGGCAAGGCCGGAGAGGTCGCCTTTCACATCCGAGAGAAACACGGGCACGCCGGCGGCCGAGAAGCCCTCTGCCAGTATTTGAAGCGTCACAGTCTTACCGGTGCCAGTGGCCCCGGCTACCAAGCCATGACGGTTCGCATATTTTAACGTCAGGCCCTGCTTTTCAGCATAATCTGCGCCACCGCCACCCAAAAAAATCTTACCGTCCATCAGTCGCTTACCCTTCAGGTCCCTTATTTATAACGCGCAAGATCGCGCGTCACATTTTTTGTTAACCTTTATATGGCAGTTTCGAAACTGTTCTGGAACAGCCCAAACGGGTTTGGAACGGAACTCCTCCCTGTTGAGACTGGCCGCACTTTATGTGCGGCCTTTTTTTTGAACAAAATCAGAGAAGAAACTTCCTTTTTTGCTGTTGACCCAAAGTGCAATACTTCGTAGCGTTTCGACAATAAATAAGTCGGCCAGTCCGACGGGGAGTGAAAAATTTGAAAAAGGGCCTTTTTCGGGCCCTTTTTCTTTTGGCTGAGACTAAGGGCTTGAAGCGGGCAATATGCGGATCGATCATGTGACAAATACCTTCGTCAGCAAGTTTCTGCTTGGATGCGCGGTCTTTTAGACAACCCAATCCTGACAAGGGCACTGGGTCATGATAAGCGATCTCAAAGACATCCAAAGGACTTAGGTAAGACATGCGAAACTTCACTTTCTTTGCAACAGCCGTATCTCTGACTTTGATGGCTGGGCCCACTCTGGCGCAAGGTGTTCCGTCTCTCGCTGATGGTTCATTGGCTATGGGAGAAGCTGTGAGTGAAGCGGCGAAACCTACGTCGCCCGCGCAGCTGGAAGAGAACGTATCCTCAGAGATCATTGGCGATTGGGATTTACAGTGTGCCACCACCGGTCCAGAGCCGCGCCCGTGCCGGATGTATCAGCTTATGCGCGATGATACCGGCAACCCGGTATCTGAAGTGACGTTGTTCTCTTTGCCGATTCCCGAAGGCGAAGCCGTTGCTGGAGCAACTGTTATTGTACCGCTTGAAACCCTGCTGACTTCCCAATTGACGATGTCCGTGGATGGCAAAACCACGCGGCGTTACCCATTTGCGTTTTGCAACCAGCTGGGCTGTATTGCCCGGATCGGCCTGAGCGCAGAAGATATCGCCAACTTCAAAGGTGGCAACAAGGCTGTGTTGAGCATTGTCCCAGCGTTGGCACCCACTCAAAGCGTAAACGTAAACATGTCACTGTCAGGTTTTACCAAGGCGTTTGATAAAGCCGCCGAAATCGGCCAGTAACGCAAAAAAACCGCCGTCTTTGAAGATGGCGGTTTTTCATTGTCGTTGAATATCTTCGCTAAGCCCGCCGCAAAGCCAGAACCGCATTCAGACCGCCAAATGCAAACGCGTTTGAAAGCGCCACCTCAACGGAGGCATCGCGGGCCTCATTTGGCACAACATCAAGCGCACATTCCGGGTCGGGCTCTTCGTAGCCAATGGTTGGCGCGATCACGCCATCGCGCAACGCCATGATACAAGCCAGAAGCTCCACAGCTCCTGTGCCCCCTATCAAATGGCCATGCATAGATTTGGTCGAGGACATCATCAGATAGTCAGCATGCGGTCCAAAGACATCCGCAACCGCGCTACACTCTGTTTTGTCATTTGCTGCCGTGCCGGTACCATGGGCGTTGATGTAACCCACTTCCTCACGATTGATGCCTGCGTCTTCAAGCGCGCCAGAAATGGCCCGAGAGGCTCCTTGACGAGACGGCATAACAATATCTGAGGCATCCGACGTCATGGCAAAGCCAATAACTTCGGCCAAGATATCCGCACCACGTGCCTTGGCATGCTGCATCTCTTCAAAGACAAACACCCCAGCCCCCTCGCCTTGCACCATACCATTGCGGGTGGAGGAAAACGGTCGACACGCGTCTTTGGACATCACGCGCAAGCCTTCCCAGGCTTTTACGCCGCCAAAGCACAACATGGATTCAGTACCGCCAGAAATCATCACCGGCGCCATGCCGGAGCGCACCATTTGAAAGGCTTGCGCCATCGCATGATTGGAACTTGCACAGGCAGAGGCAACCGTGAAACTGGGCCCTTTGAGGTTGAATTCCATGCTGATGTGACTGGCAGCCGCATTGTTCATCAGCTTTGGCACAACAAAAGGGTGCACGCGGTTTTTGCCGTCTTCATAGACCGTGCGGTAGTTCTCATCCAGAGTTTGCATACCCCCACCGGAGTTGCCCATCACAACACCGGACTTGGCGGACAATGCACCTGAGAATTCCAAACCTGACTGTGCAAGCGCCTCACGGGCCGCGATCAGCGCAAACTGGGTAAACCGATCGTAGAGCGCCAGCTGTTGCCGATTAAAAATGGCGTCCGATTGAAAGTCTCGGACCTGCGCCCCAATCTGCACAGCAAGCCGATCCACGTCACGCATTTCCAGCGGGCCAATGCCACAGTGGCCTTCTTTCATTGCGGCAAGCGTTTGCGGCACATCGTGCCCCAAAGCGTTGATGGTGCCTGCGCCTGTGATGACGACCCGTTTCATAAAACCTGCCCTACTGACTTGATAAGTATGTGTTACGCGGCTGGTGCGCTGTCCACCAGCTTTTCAATTCCGGCGATGATGGTGGCCACGGAAGAGATGTCAAAATCACTCTTCTCGGGCTCATTGGCGTTAAACGGAATTGAGATGTCGAATTCTTCTTCAATGGCAAAAATGCTCTCAACCAAGCCAAGGCTGTCTATTCCCAAGTCTTCCAGCGTGTTCTCCAAGGTCACATCAGAAGGTTCCAGCACCGCTTGTTCTGCGACGATTGCAATAACACGGTCTTTGACACTCATAGTCTCATCCTTTGATAGACAGCGCGCTCAATTTAGGGAGGCGTTTTACGTCTTTGAACCCAGTTTTGAAACGGTTTTTTGAAGTTCAGCAAATTGCTTGGCCAAACGCGGCAAACGCCGCAAAGCTTTATACATTTCCAGGTTTGTGTCCATCTTGACCGCGGGAGACCCAAGCATCACTTGCCCCGCCGGCACCTTATTCATCATCTTTGTGGCGCCACCGGCTATCACGTTATCGCCAATGGTTGTGTTGTCCGTGACTCCACATTGACCGCCAAACACCACATTATTGCCAATCACGGTTGAGCCTGCGATGCCAACTTGCCCCGCAAATAGACAGTCGTTGCCCACAACCACGTTGTGCGCGATGTGCACAAGATTATCAATTTTGCAGCCATTGCCAATGCGCGTATCGCGCACGGTGCCGTAGTCGATGCAGCTGTTGGCCCCAATCTCCACATCGTCACCTATGGTGACTGCGCCAAGCGAATGGATACGTGCCCAAGCTTGTTCGCTCACATCCCCCTGATCCCCCAACGATGCGCGGGCTTTTTCGACGCCACTGGCCTCCGGTGTCACAAACGACATGCCGTCTGATCCAATACGGGCACCGGGTTGTGCCCAAAAGCGTGCGCCGATGGTGACGCGAGCGCCAATGGAGACGTGATCTCTAAGATAGCTGTTCTCGCCGATTTTGCTGTCTGCACCAATATGACAAAACGGTCCAATGACACTACCGGCGCCAATCCGGGCGCGCGGGCCGATAACGGTAAAAGGTCCGACGGTGACGTCTTTGGCCACAATGGCGGTTTCGTCGACACAGGCGGTTGGGTGGATACCTCTGGGGAAATGTTGCCCCCGGTCCATCATGCGCGACAGGCCGGACATGGCAAAGCGGCCCCGCTTGGCAGTGATCGCCGCCAGCAATCCCATGCTCTGCCAATCTGCCCCGTCCCACAGCAGGGCCACACGCGCTTGGCCTTGCGCCAAACCATCAGCAAACTTGGGATTGGTCAAAAGTGCGAGATCATCAGGGCCAGCCGAAGCCGGCTCTGAGACACGTTCTACAATCAAATCGGTGTTGCCATGCGCCTCCGCGTCAATTGCCGCAGCAATGTCCTTAACAGTGAACGCCATGTGCGGTCCTCCGAAGTGGTATTGGAGGCGTTTTAGCCCTGATGGGATATCAACACCACCCCTTCGTTGGCCAGTGCATTCCAGATTTTGGCGTCGCGGCCATAGATATCACGGCGGTATTGCACCGGACCTTTGGCTTCGGTGTAAGCCGTGCGGTAAATGATGTGCACCGGAATGGGCTGATCCAAATCAACCCGTTTTTCCCGACCCGTATTCAATGTGGTCTGAAAGAAGCTTTTGGGATCGCTCTCTTGCGGTCCTAGAAGGGTGTAGGCAAAATCAAACGGCTGTTGCAGACGGATACAGCCGTGGCTGTAAGCGCGCACTTCGCGTTTGAACAAGGCCTTCTGCGGTGTGTCATGCAGGTAGATGTTGTGTTTGTTTGGGAACATGAACTTCACCAGTCCAAGGGCGTTGCGATTGCCCGGTGCCTGCTTCATGTCAAATGGGAAGTTGCGTGTGGTAAACTGCGAAAAGTCCACAGAGCCCCGGTTCACGGTTTGACCGCGGCTGTTCACCAGGCGCAGATAGCCAACCGCGTTTGGATTTTTCTTCAACATTGGCAGGTATTCTTTGGTCGCAATAGAGCGCGGTACGTTCCAGGTTGGGTTGATCACCATATGCGTCATGGTGTCAGAGAACTCCGGGCTGCGGCGATCTGATTGGTTTTTACCAACCACAGAGCGGGTGCGGAATGTCAATTTTCCGTCATCAATCACCTTGGCGGTAAAATCGGTCAAGTTGACCAAAATTTCGCGGCCAACGCTTTCACGGGTCAGCCAACGTTCACGTTCCATCGCCACCATAATCGATTTTAGGCGTTTTTCAGCAGAGACGTTGATTTCAGTGATTGTGCCTTTGCCAGCCACGCCATCACTTTCCAACCCATGCGCGATTTGGAACGCCTGCACGGCCTTTTCCATGTCACGGTCATATTGAGCTGTGGCGGACCGTTGCATGAACCCCATGCGCATCAAACGGTCGCGCAGAGCAATCACTGATTTTCCGCTGTTGCCTGGTTCAAGCTTCGCCACAGGCACTGTTGCGCCCCAACCACCGTTGGACATCAACCGTTGCAGACGCAGCTTCTCTTTCATCAGGCGGGTGTATTCAGGTGTCTGCGGGGCCAGCGAGCGCAGGAAGGTTTTGGGATCTTGCGCAGCAGCAAAACTCAGGATCAACTCGGTGCGGTCACGGCGGACAATTTCGCGCACGATGTCGCCGTCAACGCGTGACGGCACCAGCATTCCAGAGTTAATGTCACGAGCGTATTTCAAATAGGCTTTGGTCAGGGCCACCTCGACCATTCCCAAATCTCGCACACTGCGCGCGCCAGCCATCTGTGCAACCAGTTGATCCGGGCTGTACCGTTCTGCGGGAAGCGCGTGATCCTCTACTCGACCGAGGGCCGAAATCAGCGCTTTTCGGCGCGCAACGAAGGAATCGCCCTGCCCAGTCCACACCGGTTCATAGGCTGATTCTCGGTAAAACGCGGCCACATCCGCATCTCGCGCCGCGGCTTCCGCAACTGCCTGCTTAAAAGCCGGAAAAGCTTGTGCGGTACTTGAAAGCACCAAAACAGCAAAAATCGAAGCGAAAAAAGAGCCGAGAAATCCGCGCGTTAGCATCCTATGAACCATGTTACATTCCCAAAGTAAAAAGCCGTCCTGTAAGGTGGCTGACTACAGTCTCACCTGTCCAATCACAAGTTCGCAAACTGCATAAACCTTTATTCAACTGTTGCCGTGATACCCAGTTGATGTCGGGACGAGATGGAGCACACTTCTTCACCTCTTAAGCAAAGTTTCGCCGAAATTCGGCGCCACTCTGGGTCAAGGCAGAAAAGAACTCTTGGTTGAATATTCTCTATGTGGCATAAAATCTGCACATCTAGGGGATGAAGATGAACATACGCCCGCGTAACATCGCGGTGGCAGGTTAGCGACGGGACAGGCGCTGAAACATGACTGAATCAAATACCGGCTCTTTGAGCATGACACGGCGCGGCCTATTGGGCGCGTTTGCAGCAACAGCACTTGTTGCAACACCAACTTACTCCAAAGCCGCAGGCTTTCTGCGCGGCGGAGGCGACATCCGACGTTTGAAGATGTATTCCGGTCGGACCGGTGAGCGCATCGACACCATTTATTGGGTCGAAGGCAAATACATCAAAGACGCGGTGAAAGAAATCAACGCATTTATGCGGGATTGGCGCTCCAACGATGTGATCAACATCGATACACGGACCGTCGACATCATGGCGGCAGCGCACAACCTTATGGATGTGAATGAGCCCTACATGTTACTTTCTGGTTACCGCAGCCCAAAAACCAACGCGATGCTGCGTTCGCGTTCTCGTGGTGTGGCCAAAAATTCTCTTCACATGAAGGGTCAGGCCGCGGATCTGCGATTGGGCTCGCGCTCGGTGCACCAAATGGCGAAAGCAGCAGCAGCCTGTCGTGCAGGTGGTGTTGGTCGGTATTCTGGATCTAACTTCGTACACATGGACTGTGGTCCCGTTCGTCAGTGGGGCCGGTAAACATACCCAACGTTGGTGGGTGTCCCACCACCAACAAATCGAATTTCAAAGGCGCCGGTACCGGCGCCTTTTGTTTTGTCAGGTGGGTGGTTTCTGGGAAGGCCTTCTGCCCAATCCGTCACCAACAATCAGATCGAATTTGACCCGTACTGAACTGAGTTCCTTGTAAAAATTGAGAAGCAAGCGCCAAGGTCCATTGATTTTTTCCAAGGCGGATATCGACGCAACAACCGTTCCGATGTCCGAGCGCCCTTCTTTCATCAATAGGCCCCCAATCAACAGTATTCCGACCAACCCAATCCCGCTCAGAATATTCATCAAAAACTTCATCGACAGTTTAAGACGGAAGATGCCCAAACGGGTTTCATAGATCGTGTCGAAGTCCTGTAATACAGCCTGTTGCGCCTGCTGCATCTCTGCAAGGTTTTCTTCGGACAGGGTTCCTGTGGCATGCCGCAACACAATCGTGCGCGCCTTCACGCGTTTGTTCACCCGCTCCTGCAGCAGCAAAACAATCAAAGCCTGAGGTACAACCACTGCGACGAGAAAGCCACCGAGGTAAGGTTGCGTCGCCGCGACAAAGGAAACAACCGAAACCAAGGTGCCCAATTGAACAACAGGGTTTGCCAAAGCCTGCCCAACAAATCGACCAACCTCCTCTGCTTCGGCTGATATAATGGTTGCGATGGTGCCTGTGGACTGTTGCTGGATTGCCAGATCCTGCGATGTGTCATGGCGCGCTTCGTAGACAGCGCTGCGAATACGCCGGATCGTGGCTTCTCCCAGAACGCTGCTGCGATAATTTAGGAGAAACTTAAAGATGTTGGTCACCACGATCACCGCAAAATAACCGCCACACATCCAGACCAGCGTGTTGACCTCCAAACCCGGACCGAGGCTGTTGATGATGTCTTTCTGAAACTGAAGGGGCACCGCAGCCAGGGCAGCCACAATCAGAGACAAAACCACCAACAGGATTTGTGCGCGGCCGGTTGCGCGCAGAATTCGAGCGTAGAAGCGGATCATTTTCTCATCCCAAAGGGGACCTGCAGGCAGGCAAAATCAAAGCAAACTCAATCACCTGACCATAAAAATGTCTAGCCTTTATAGCGCCAATCGCTTTTTCGGTTCGCCAATTCACGTTCGCCCGGCAAAAGCGTTCCCAACTTTACCTGACCAGCCATTGCCGCCGCGCTCACATGATCCGCCACAGAGGGAGCCGGTTCTGAGGGTTCCACAGCCGCAGGTTCGATCGTTTTCTTGGCCACCGGCGCGGAACCCGACGCCGGGCTTTCTTCAGCGGGTTTGGGGCCAAGCTGGGTGATTAGAAAAAACGCTCCTGCAGCGAGACCCGCGGACAGAAGCACGTTCCACCCCAATCCCAATATCGTAATTAACAAGACCGCAAAGGCCGCCAACAAAGCGCCAGTAGAGCTTTTCTTCTTGGTGTCTTGTGCCATGTCTGTTCCTCCCCGAACTGCCACAAACTATAAGACGCCTTAGCGCCTGTACCTAGAAAAACATGGACTTTTCCCATGTAGCCTTGGTCGCTGCGGGTGTTTGGTGTCCGAGATACGATGTACGTGTGCAGAAATTTTACGCATTCGAGAGTCAATTTTCAGAGTCTTTCAACTTCTTCTCGCTAGTCGATAGGGACCAACAGTGGGAGCTGAAAATTGGATCAACTAGTAAAAGCCGCCTCCGCAGAAGACCTCTTCGCCCTTATCGATGCGGCACCAAACGACGTTCAAACTGGCCCTATTGCGGGACTGATGAAAGATGGCGATGTCTCTGACTTGATGCTGTCTGTCGCTGCGGACGATTTTGAGGCGGTGCGTGAAAACGCAAAAGTGGGCAGCGGTGTGAATTTTCAGGGCGCCTTTGGCACCAGCCCATTGCTGTTTGCCGCCACGCTAAAAGAACCAACAATTTTTAGGTTCCTGATAGAGAGTGGCGCACGGCTTGACCTCAATTTGAATGCAGATGCCTCAGCGGTGACATGGGCAGCACGCTATGGCTCCATAGAGACTATGGCCTATGTCATCAGCTCAGCCTTGCAACGTGAAGAGCGCTCCCACGCAATATTCTATCAAGCCTTGGAAGGCGCGGCACAGTCTCACGACCCAGACGCAAAACTGGACCGATTAGTGGGCTTTGGCTTCAACTTTATTCTGCAAAACACGCAGAAACTGGGGCCGATGCATGTGGCAGCTCGACTGGGTAGCGTCGAGGTTATCAAAAAACTAGTCCGGTTCGGACTGGACGTTTCAGACGCTGGAGACAGCGGGCGCACTCCCCTGCACATCGCCGTGCAGTCTTCCAACTATGAAACACTCAAAGCTTTGATTTCGCAGGGTGCTGACCTGAATGCAGCGGACAACAGAGGCGAAACGCCAATATTCTACGCCTCCAGCAATGATGGCGGGCGCATGTTTGACACGCTGGTGGAGCTTGGTGCAGATGCCACAGCCCGACGCAAAGATGGCGGCACCATCTTGCACAAAGCGGCCGGTGAAGGTGACGTGCGTTTGTTTGAACGTCTAATTGGCAAAGGGATCGGTCTTGAGGATCAGGACTCCAAAGGAAATACGGCTCTGCACACAGCCTCCGCGACAAGCCAATTGGTGGCGATGCGGAAGCTGCAAAGCTTAGGTGCCAATCTGGAAGCCCTCAATGGTCGCGGCGAGACGCCAATTTTCCTAACCATCAATGCGGACAAACCCGCGTCTTTCCGGGCCCTAGAAACGCTGGGTGCAGATCTAACCAAACACCGGAAGTATGGCGCAAGCTTGCTGCATGACGCCGCGCGCTGGGGCCGGATGGAGGTCTTGCAAACACTGCTGGAACGCGGCGTGAACGTAGACAGTGTCAACGAATTTAACGAAACACCGCTGCATTTCGCCGCCAAATTTGGCCATGTCGAAGCGATCAAGAAACTGCATGAATTTGGTGCAAACCTAGAGGCCGAAAACAAGCAGGGCGAAACCCCAATCAACAGCTCGATGGAAGCTTTGGGCCGCGTCTCCTTTGCGACCTTGTCTCAGCTTGGCGCCAACACAAAAACACTCAACCGGTTTGGAGAAGGTCTGATTCACTCCTCTGCACGCTGCTCCGACTTCGGGATCTTTGAGAAAGTGATCGAAGAGGGAGTGGACGTGAACGCCACCTCTGAAATTGGCGAAGGTGCATTCCACTACGCTGCGCGCTCCCCACTGGCACAGAAGAAGTTTGAGGTGCTGACCATACTTGGTGCAGAGATTGAAGCCGAAGACGACCGGGGTCGCACCGCGATGCACTCTGCGGCGGAAGCAAAAAACATGCCGGGCATTACCGCGCTGTATGACATGGGATTGAGCCCAGTTGCCCAAGACAAACAGGGGGTTACTCCTCTACATTTGGCAGCAGGTTCGAGCCGTTCTGAAGGCACAAAAGCAATCAAAGCGTTGGTCAAAATGGGTGCAGACCCAAGTGCGGTGGACAGCAATGGCCGCACGCCGCTACACGCCGCCGCGGAATCGGGTCACGCCAGCAACATTCGGGCGCTGATTAAGCTTGGTGCCAAGATCGACGTTGTTGACCCCAACAAAAACACCCCGTTGCACCTCGCCATCCTGGCGGAGAAGAAAGACACCGCCGACGAGCTTTGCAAACAGGGAGCCAATATGGACGCGCGTAATGCGGATGAGCATAACCCCATGCATCTTGCCGGACAGGCCCACACCCGCCGAATGGCATTGATTGGCACGTTGGTTGCACGGGGCGCAGATATCAACTGGCGCACAGGCAAAGGCGAAACCGTCGCGCATATGATTGCGGAAGACGACAATCAAAAGCCGGTGGTTCTCATCCGGCATATGGAAGAGTTGGCCGACTTGGGTGTCGATTTTTACTTCCGCAACCGCAAAGGCCTTGGGGCGCTGCAGATTGCCCAAGAGCACATAGAAAGTTTTGGCGAAGAGTGGGAACTCAAAAAGATTGCAGAGATCCGTAAGAAACGCGGACGCAACAAAAAGTAAGTTTCTCATGCAGATGTTGTAGAAAGGGCGGCCAGTTGGGCCGCCCTTTTTGATGAATTAGCTAGGCAACAAGAATAGCGTTATCGCCGGAAACGCGACCAACAAGACAACCCGCACGATGTCAGACGCCACAAACCAAACCACGGCGCGGTAGGTTTCCACCATCGGTGTGGACCGATCCATGGCGTTGATGATGAAGAGATTCATCCCCACTGGCGGTGTGATCAAGCCAACCTCAACCACAATGAGCACCAGTATACCAAACCAGATCGCAACGTGTTCGGCACTCATGCCAAAGTCCAGCCCCAGGATCACCGGAAAGAAGATTGGCACGGTCAACAGGATCATGCTCAGGCTGTCCATCAGACACCCAAATACCAGGTAAAACGCCAAGATCAGGCAGAGCACCATCCAAGGGCCAAGACCCAGACCAATGACCCAATTGGACAGTTCTTGTGGCACCTGACTGAGCGCGAGGAAACCATTGTAAATGCTCGCGCCCAAAACGATGAAGAAGATCATCGCAGTGCTGGTCGCCGTGGAAATGATGCAGCCTTTCAGAATGGACCAGTTGAGGTTGCCTTTGACCAAAGCAATTAGACCTGTCCCTGCTGCTCCAACGGCAGCCCCTTCGGTTGGGGTAAACCAGCCAAAGTAGATCCCACCCACCACGGCGCCAAAAACCATTAGCACCGGCCAGACATCCATGAGCGCACGGTAGCGTTCCGCCATCGGAACTGGTGGACGTGTCCCTGCTGAATCAGGGTATAGACGCACATATATGGAGATGGTCAGCATATAGCCCAACGCCGCGAGAATGCCGGGAATAAAGGCGGCCAAAAACAGCTTGGCGATGTTTTGCTCGGTCAGGATCGCATAGATCACAAGGATCACAGATGGCGGAATCAAAATGCCCAAAGTCCCGCCAGCGGCCAGTGTGGCAGTGGAGAAGCCCCCGGAATAGCCGTAGCGGCGCATTTCTGGCAGGGCCACACGGCTCATCGTGGCAGCGGTGGCCAACGACGATCCACAGATTGCACCAAAGCCTGCACAGGCCCCAACAGAGGCCATGGCTACCCCCCCTTTGCGGTGCCCCAACCAGTTTTCCGCCGCTTTGAACAACGCTTTGGACATGCCCGATTGGGTCGCAAATTGCCCCATCAGAAGGAACATTGGGATGATGGTGAGCGAATAGCTTGAGAAGGTAGTGTAGGTTTCAGACTTAAGCTTTGCCAAAAACATGTTTGGATTGCCAGTCACGAGATAGAGACCGCCCAAACCGCAGAGCATCATCGCAAGCCCAATGGGCGCACGCAGGAAAATCATTACCAGCAGAACCGGAAAGGACAGGTAGCCAAGTTCCAAATTGGTCATTGCGCGCGCTCCCCAATTGCGGTCATTGAGCCACGCCCAGTAAGCGCAGAATAAACGCGCATGCCGGCGCAATATATGGATACCAATGAGGCGACCAGAGCAGCGGCAAAACTGGCGGCATAGGCCCACCAAACCGGGAACTGCAACAGGAAGGTGGTTTCGCCATAGGCGTATTTGCTTTGCAGGCCGGCAAACAAACGCCAGGTGATCAGCAAGATTACAGCCGCCAGCACGCACTCCCAGAACGCAATCAAAACCCGATTGGCTCGGGGGGGCAGCAAGTTGGTGAACACATCAACGGTCGCATGCGCCCCATGCAGCTGACAAATGGGCAAAAACGCAAAAATAGCAAAGGCCACTCCTGCTTCCAACAACTCAAAGTCGCCGTTCACGGACCCGACACCTGAATTCTGCAACCAGACGGCAAACCCACTAAATGAGCCCTCCAGAAATGGTGTATGCGCCAACGTGCTGAGCGTGCGCCCAAGAATGCTGATACATGTCAGTGCTATAAGTGCGGTGAGTACCAAACCGCCAAGAATCGCTGTACTCTGCGCAATGGCTCTGATTGCCCTGTGCATATTGCCTCTCCCCCTGCCCTTTGAGATGCCGTTTTGTTTGGCAGCTTTCCAGTTGGCTGATAGTGCTAGGGGGGCTTTGCACCGTTTGCCAGCAAATTTGCGTGTTTGGCGCAAAAAAGGTGACACAGCAGCCCAGGGCCACGCGTGTTTGTAACAAATGTTTGGTTCATTTTTTGCGAGGTGGTGCCCAAGGAGGGCAAGGCAAAATTTTATAATTTCAACTAGCTACGAAATTAGTTGCGTAAATTTTGCGTATGAAACCGCCGAAATCACAGTCGCCACCAATTATCGCATCTTCTAGAAGCAAAGCCAAGAAACAGCAGTATTAGAAGCACCCTAGCGCAAAGTGCCGCACTCAGAAGTTGTAGGTGAGTTCGCACGCTTTCAAACGGTTAGTGCCGATTGTTGTCAAAAGTGAACGCGCAACACTTCAATGGCTTACGTTAGACGGTGACAACTGACTGGAGGTGTCTGCCAGTTCGTGAACGCTTCCGATTGCCCCTCGACGCCCTGGATATGCACTGTGCCCGTTACGGTGGTTCCCTACGTCTATCAATGGCTACTACGCGCAGTTAGCGACCTTTGCAAAGTCGTTCAGACGGCCGAAAGCAGACGTCGCCTAATTGCAGTCAATGACCGTTTCGATTGCCAAATCGCCCCTTGCATGATGACGGCGTGAACTTTGGTCACTTGATTTCATGGCTCGGTCAGGGAACCGGGCACATACCGCGAAGGCTACTTACCGTATCTTGAGCGATATCCCTAAAACACAGCGACATGTTTGATGCGCGCACCTTTTATAGGAGAGATCACAATCTCTACAGGGGCTCTGTTTCCGTAGTGGGATAGGCTGCTTCTTAAGCTAGATGAACGCATGTTGACAGGAACGGAGTTGCGACGCCCAAGATGGACTTTGGCCGTTGATCCATTGTCGAAGCGCACCTCTAAGTTAAAACTCTGTTTTACGATGTCCTCGGCTTCTATTTCGATGCCGGAAGTCGCCACGCCTTCTGCAAGCTTGACCAGGGTTGCTTGAGGTTGTGTTTGGAATTCGGCGGCCTTGATTGGTGCGCGGCTTTCGCTGAGGGCGCCCAGTAATTGACGTAAAAAGGATTGCGAGTTGAAGCTTTCAGTATAGGGCAGTTCCCACACCACAAGGTTGTGGTCTTTGCGATCCAGCGCGCCGGACATCACATAGGCCTCAATGGCGCCAATAGGGCCTCCGCCCGAGACGGAGAAGTTCTCTACATCTGCATCAAATGCACGGGCCAACGCGTCCGCGACCCTGTAGTGGTCTCGTTTGTAACGATTGGAAAAACTGCTTCCAAGCAAGGCAATTGCGGGGCCGCTTGAGGGATCGTCCAAAAGGTCGCCATTTTGCGACAGGTTGAAGGTCTCCGATGTTTCTGCGGGCAAGGCTGTTCCACAAGCTTTGAGAACAACTTCGGCTAGGGACCCTTCTTCCTGTATCACGCCCGAGGCCTCAAGTTCCCGGAAGGCCAGGTCTCCATCATTGTCAAAGAGATCAGGCGCTTGTGAGTTCACAGTGTTTGCGAGCGCAGTGGCGCTCACGGCACTTCCGACGGCGGTCCAATGCGTGTCGCGCCGAAAATAGAAGCGGTCCCTGATGTCGGGGTCGGCCAGAGCCACATCTGACAGGTTAGGCACAATGGCGCCTGTGCTTGCGAGCTGCTCGATCAATTTGTCAAATGAAGAGTGTGCGTCTGCCACGCTGTAGAGGTACTGCCCCATGGCCGCATCGAGCTTGTCTTGCCCGGCGATAACCGGCCGGGGCGGCGCGACCACAATGGCCAAGGGCATGTCACGAGCCGCAAATTTGTCAACGATGGCTTGGACCAGTTTTAGTGAAGATGCCTTCATCTCGTAGCGGTCTTTCATCTGGTCCTGCGTGAAGATCCAGCCACTAGCTTGATCACTGTAGATTGGGGCTATCTTTGCGTACTTCTTGGGAAGGGCCTCTCGATTTAGAAGGTCTGCGCAATAGGGGGCGGATTGCGCGGCAGTGCCAAGGACAAGGCTCGCGATCAATGGGAAGTGATATTTCATGGGAACTGTCTCCGGCTGGTCAAAAAGCGTTCGGGGATCTCCCAGACAACGATGGATGGGAGGGACGAAAGATTGGAGCGCTCCTCCAAGAACGCATCCATAGGTTTGAAGGGGCCTTGGCCAACGCGGCTGAGATTGAGAACGTCGGCCTGCAGAGCCTGTTTCAGGAAGCCTTCGAAGTGGAACTCTGCCTTGGCCGAGTAACTCGTGCCTATGAGGGCAACGGGGATATTGGCAGCGCCAAATAGTCCTCCGGATGAGGTCACGGTGGTTTCGAACGTATTGATGAGTTCGGCTGCGGGGCCCACTCGATCCCGATAGAGACCGGTCGCGACAAACGGCAATAAGTCGCTGTCAAATAGTGCCGCGCCTTTTGCAATGGTGGTCACCTGCGCCTCCGGCAGCGTAATGTCACTCAGGGATTTGGCGACGGTCGCTGCGGCGCGCTGCGCGCCTTCCGGGCTCCAGTGCGTGTCTGTGCGCATAAAACTGCCTTCAAACCGAAGGGCCTCGCGCAGATCAACCTCGATCAACGCGGCTTCCCGGATCGCAGCCAAGGCCGCGTCATAGCGGGTCTCAAAGCCTTCGGATCGCCCGCGCTTGAGCCGGTGTGCGTGCATGCGCGCCTTGTCGGGAATGAGCACAGGGACGAGCGTTATGCCGTCCGCCGCCAACGCGTCGGTGACCTGCGCCAACTCGGTTGCGAGATCGCGGGGGTTGTCCGGCTCGGTGAATTCTTCGGCGGTGAAGAGCCAGCCGCCGTGACCAGCAACCGCTCCGGTTGCGGGTTCACGAAAGAACACCCATTTGACCGCAGACCACAGCGCAACCGCGCTTTCACGGGCCGGGACAGAATGCTCAAAACGGTCCTCATAGCCCCTTTGATAGGTGCCGTTTGCCCATCCCTGTGAAGGGTCCCCCGCATCGGTGTGCGAAAACGCCGTGACCGAGAGACCTGCCAGAAACGCGGCGATCCCGAGTGTGCAAAGGCTGTCTAACGAAGCTTGCATATGACGGCTCCCTAAAACTGAAAGTAGAGGAAAGGGCTGTTGCTGCGCGCCTGCAGAGCGACAAAACAGAGGATCGACAGCAGGGCGGATTGCAGCGCTGGTGAGAGTGTCCGCCTGGGAAGCGCCAGACGCGGACCGATGGAGATGGCGGCCCCTATCAGCAGAAAACACAGTTCCGTTGTGGTGGTGAGCGTGACCAACTCCGGTCGCATCGCGATGCCATGTACGCCAACCATGCCGGCATACATCGCTCCGGCATCAGCAAGCGTCTCTGCACGGAACACAACCCAGCCAAGCATGACGCACACCATGGTCAGTGGCCACGCAACGGTCTTTGGCCATACCGTTTCTCGGTGTTTTGCACCCAAGGCGCGCTCGATCGCCATAAGGCCACCATGCCAAATGCCCCATACCACAAAGGTCCAATTGGCGCCGTGCCAAATCCCTCCCAGAACCATTGTCAAAAGCAGGTTGCGATAGGTTTTGATCTTGCCGCGCCTGTTGCCGCCCAATGGAACATACAGGTAATCACGCAACCAACTGGACAGGCTGATGTGCCAGCGGCGCCAGAACTCGGTGATGGACCGGCTGACATAGGGCGCGTTGAAGTTTTCCGGGAAGTGGAACCCAATCATCAGGCCCAAGCCAATCGCCATGGCTGAATAACCTGCGAAGTCAAAAAGCAATTGGATGGAGTACGCCGCGGCGCCGAGCCAGGCTTCAGCCATTGTCGGGTCGGGCAAAGCGAACATCCTGTCCGCGAGGGGCGCGACGCTGTCCGCCACAAGTAGCTTCATCGCCAAACCCTGAAGAAACCGGCGAAGGCCTTTGGAGAAAAGCGAAAGCGTGTGAGTGCGGTGCTCAAACTGATGCGCGAGGTCCTTGTAGCGCAACACCGGTCCGGCGATCAGCTGCGGGAACAATGACGAGAACGCGAGGAAATCCGAAAGTTTCCTAGCGGCAGGCGCATCGCCGCGCGCAACATCAATCACATAGCTGATGGATTGAAACGCCAGGAACGACAGCCCGATTGGCAGGATGATTTCCGGTACAATCAGGGCCTCCCCACCCAGTGCCGTATTGAGGTTGCCGAGCAGAAAGGTTGTGTATTTGAACCAACAGAGGACGGCGAGGTTATAGGTAACCCCAAGCCTGACGGCCCATGTCTTTGTTTTGGGGCTATTGGTTCTTGATGCGACGTGGCCCGCAAGATAGCTGCCACCAGCGATGGCGTAGAGCACGACAAGGGCATCGGCGCGCCACCAGGCGTAAAACAACGTTGAGGCCAGCAGGATCAGCCAGTTTCTAAGAGCTTTCGGCAGCGCATAGTAGGCGGCCAGAAAGCACGGCAAAAAACCGAACACGAAGATGGGGGTCGAGAAAACCATTCAATCACCCCCCGATGTTTGGACCGAACCGGTTCTCTATGAGGTCCGCTCCGTCAGGGCGTGCCACAAACGTGATGTTCTGCCCTCTTCGCAGTTGAACATCAAAACTGCCCAGAACGGCTCCTGAAGAGGTCACGACCAAAAGTGTGGCAGCGACAGGATTGACGGTTCTGCCACCGGCGCTGTTGATGTCAGTGGTGCCGATAACGTCGATGTTTTGATCTGCCAGAACAAGCCGTGCGTGGTCATCTGAAAGGTTCAGTAGTGTCAGAAGAACCTTTGATCTGTCTCCTCGATCTGGCTCTCGAATGACATGGACATTGCCTGTTGCATCAACGGCTGCCGTGTAAAACGACCCTGCGCGCCCGCCGTCAGTCAGGGCGGTAGAGACTGGATAGTAAACGTCACCGGGCTCTTCAGGCATCAGAATGCCTAGTATTTCCGGTGGGGTTTCTGCCTCTATCCACCGTACAAAGGCTGCGTCCTTGGGTGGTGGGTCGTCATACAGTTCGTTGTCGGCCGCCCACACAGGACCTGGCAGAGTTGAAACTGCTAAAACGAATAGTGGCGCAAGTTTTTTGCGGTGCATCGACGTTCTCCTTTCGGAAAAGGTGTATCGATACGTCGATGGCTTTAGGGTCAGCAAATGGTTAGTCGCCTGTGTCCAAAGGTTATCAGGCTCTTCTTTGGTAACTGAGCCGGCAAAACCCTGGGCGAGCTAGGAGCGGCACATGAACGCGCAGCTCCTTTAGTCTTTAAACGAAGTCAAACAGCGGCCACGGGGCAGTCGAGATTTTCGCAAATGAGATTCTGGCATTGCGGACATTGAAGCAAAACGCCGCGGAGGTCTGCAATGCGCCCTACGCACTGATCGATCATGTCCGCTTTGGGCTGCTAGCCGCCTATTCACATCGAACAAAACCCGCCAACCTTACGGTCGACGAGTCCTGCCCTTCCGTTGAGCAGCCCCTCTTGAGTGGTCCATTTTGAAAGTTAGTGCATTGTCGGTCTTTGGTCCATCGGGACGGTGGTCTCTGGCGCAGGTGGGCGGTATCCCAGAGCACTATGTGGTCGTTTGGTGTTGTAGTGGTTCCTCCAGCTTTCGATGATGGTTTGGGCCTCACGAAGCGAGTAGAAGATTTCACCGTTCAGCAATTCGTCTCGCAAGCGCCCGTTGAAGCTCTCGCAGTATCCGTTCTCCCAGGGCGATCCAGGCTCGATGAATGCCGTCTTGGCCCCAACGGCTTTGATCCAGCTTCTAACCGCTTCCGCAACAAACTCGGGGCCGTTGTCTGATCGAATATATGCAGGCACACCCCGAAGAATGAACAGGTCCGTCAGAGCGTCGATGACCTCGGTCGAGTTCAGCTTTCGCTTAACACGGATCGCCAGGCATTCCCGGCTGTGTTCATCCAGGATGTTCAATGTCCTGAACGCCCTGCCATCCTCGGTCCGATGGTGCACGAAATCATACGACCAGACATGATTGCGATATTCGGGGCGTAGCCGAACACAAGATCCATCGTTCAGCCACAGCCGCCCCTTCTTCGGTTGTTTCATTGGCACTTTCAGCCCCTCACGTCGCCACAGGCGTTCGACACGCTTGTCATTCACCTGCCAGCCCGCATCTCTCAGCAAAGCTGCAATCCGGCGATAACCATATCGACCATACTGGCGAGTCAGCTCGATCATGTCTGCAACCAGGCGGTCTTCATCGGCACGCCCCTGTGGTAATCGCCGTTGCGTGGATCGGTGTTGACCCAAGACGCGACAAACGCGACGTTCGGAAACGTTCATCTGGCTACGCACAAGGTCGATGCAAGCACGGCGACGCGAGGGGCTCAGAAGTTTCCCTTTGCGGCCTCCGACAGGATCAATTTGTCCAGAGTTAGATCCGATACTGCCCGGCGCAGGCGCTCATTCTCCTTTTGGAGCCGCTTCAGTTCCTTGAGCTGTTCTGTGCCCATTCCGCCGTACTTCTTCTTCCAGCGATAATAGGTTTGTTCAGTCACACCGATCTGTCGGATCGCATCTATCCGGGGCATGCCTTGCCCCATCAGGACTTCAACCTGCCGCAGCTTCACGACAATCTCTTCAGGCTTGGGTCTCTTAATGGCCATCTCAGGTCCTCCGCTTTCCTAATCATAGGGGCGGACCACTTCATTGGGGGACGCTCAGTCAAGGCAACAATGGAACATTGTTCCCTCTTCATCTGAAATATCCATCCTCTACCACCCGCGCAAAACACGCTTTTAGGCAGCCCCTAGCCAATTTCTGGCATCTGTGCGCAGCACAGCTTCACGACACGATGGACGGAAACCGGTCATTCACTGCACGCTCAATGAACGGCTGATTTGGTGAACTCATCCGCGCGGTCTCACGTGAGCTCCATTTCTTACTACGAAACAGCTAGGAGATCGAAGAAATCTGCCTGCTTTGCGCTGATCTCTCCAAGAATGCGTTCTTTGGTTCTCGGGCTTCTGAACATCTGATAGTGAGCAACTGCTTTGTGCTGGCTGCAAGCTGCAGCAACACGACGAATGGCCTCCTCTACTAGCTCAAGCGCAGCGTCTCCTTCGGGCAACTCGGCCATTTGTGACTTCACATGGAGAAGTTTGCACGCGAAGAGAATAAACCACTGACCATAAACTAGGTATTGATACTCGTGTCCGCTCTCAGGCGAAGATCCAAATTTTGCTTGGTAAGCGTCGCGAAGCTCTTCGATGACCCCGTAAATCCGATAGAGCTTGATCAGTTCATCAATGTTCTGGCGGCTACCAAATATCTGCTGGAAGCGGGCATCAAAAATCGAATCTGATTCCGTTTAGGCCCGATCAGGCTCTCTGAGATCAAACGACAGGTGTCTGACGTCAGCGCTTATGGGTCCAAATAGGACGATTTGATAAGAGAGTGTTTCTGGCTCATCGTGACCACCGAGGAGTGGACGATGAGAAAGACAACCAAGAGCCCCGGCGAGAAGATCGTCAAAGATATAAAGCGGGCCACGCGCTGGTGAATCCTGCAGCGGCCTACTGTGTGAACACGCCGGAAAGTACAGTATTCGCACAACAGAAAATGGGAAAGCCGGGCTTTGCTCCCTTGAGGATGGTCGCGAGATCGACGCTTGGGACTATTTTAGGGAAAGCCACCAAAAGGACACTGATATGAGTGCATCAACGATAGCCAATCCGGCCGCCAGTCACTGTGTTTCAATCGGCGGAAAGTATGATCTGAAAACAAGTAACTGTACGCTTTCGGATGGCAGCATAATCAACGCATGGGATCTTCTTCGAGCCTCTCACTCGAAATCAGTCCAACTGGCCAACCCTGCCGCCACTTATTGCCTGAAAATTGGCGGGAGCTATCAAATTCAAGACGGAGACCACGGAAAGGTAGGGATTTGCAAAAAACCAGACGGTACAGTCGTTGATGCTTGGGCCCTGTTTCGCGCTGAGAACTAGATCTAACACCTACATTCGCGGGAGCCGTTCTACGTTCAGCTTCCGCTATAGTATTCCCACAGAAACTCTGACCCAAAATTCAATCTTAAAAAAACAATGACCCATCGCACTAGAGGGCCAGTTCATGCCGTTATTTTGGGAATAGGAATGTCGCTATTAGGCGTGCTCCCCACCCCTCTGGCCCGGTTGACGAAGACTTCGCCCAGTATCTCACCCCGCCTCCAAGGCTAACCGGTCGCTTGCCGATACGGGTTAGTTTGGTCACTGTGAAATTTATGGGGACGCTGCTCTCTTTACGTTCCCAGTCATATGTTGCCTCACTGTTCAAAGCGAATGTCCAAGCATCTGCAGTGGTGTAACTGACAAATGGTTGAAAGAAAGTGGCGTCTATTTTTGTTTTCCCGGATGTCCCGCCTACAGACCACAGGTGATTGGCCAATGCTCCAACTGTCCAGGGACCTTGCTGTTTAAGAACCACACCGGTCAAACCTGCGGCAAACTGATCTTGTGTCAGACCCGTTTCGCCTGTTGGTAACAAGAGTACTGGTCCGACACCCCATATTAGCCCGCCGATTTCCACCTGCGACGGCGAAAAGAAAAAGCTTTGAACAATGTCCCCCACCCCAGATTGCGACGAGTTCGAAACAACATCAGACTGATACGACAGGGGTATAATTGTCCGTGAGATCAGGTTCCATCTTTCATTCAACGTGAAAGGAACCACTGGCTGAATGTTCAGTGTAGTTCGGTTTCCATTGTTGCCAGTTCCAATGCCGTCATCGTAGTTGAGTTGAAATGGAACACTGACAAGCGATGCCACAGGGTTCGACAGTTGCTTTGCCAAATCCGCGTGTTCCTGAGCGGCAGCCCCGCTGCAGCCGCCAAAAATAGCCGCTGCAATTGAAGGAACGTACAGTTGCAGATACCCAATAAGCTTTATTCTAGAAACGTTCGTTTTTCTGAAATTCACCCAACGCAAAACAATGTCCTCGCAAAAAACTCAAATCAAAATACAGCACTGCTCTGATTCATAAATCGCAACGCTCTATAGAAAGCGTCATAATCTGACGTTTTACCTTCCGCCCTCCGCTTCGCGCTTGCAAACACCTGTGTTCTTTTCAAAACACCCCCGACAATAATCAAATATGTCCGTGAACTGTTGAAAGAGCATGATGCAGAGCTCGATAGGCAAAGTCATGATCACCCGCACCTGTGTCGACGGGTAAGAATGCGTCTTTCTGAGCCGTTTCTGAAACCCTTTGTACCCGCCCTTCCATCACGGTTCCCCAAACACCGATGTCCTTGATCAGCTTTGGATCAACGGTGACAGGGTTTGCATCCAAGACGGTGAAGTTGGCCAATTTGCCCGGTTCGATGCTCCCGATTTCACCCTCTAGACGATGCGAAAACGCGGCATTAATCGTCACGCCGCGCAGGGCTTCCTCTGCAGTGACTCTTTGGTTCTCGCCCGCCACACGGCCGGAACTCGTAATCCGATTTACCGCACACCACATCAAGAACAATGGATCACAAGGAGCCATTGGCATATCCGAATGCAAAGACCAAGAAACGCCGGCGCGCGACACATCGGCAAGCCGCACCATTTGGTCTGCTCTCTCAGGTCCTAGCCCAGTCTCGCTATAACGGTCGGCCAAAGCGGTAACATAGTATGGGTTTGCGCTGACAATCGCGCCAAGCCTCTGTATGCGATCAACCTGATCCGGAGCACTGACTGCGAAGTGCACAACAACTGTACGATGGTCGTACCGAGGATTGCGTCGCAGGTTTTCTTCAAGTGCATTCAGTACACGATCGAGGCCGGCATCTCCATTTACGTGCACATGCACTTGATAACCCGCATCCCAGTAAATTCGAAACGCTTGTTCAAACGCGTTCAAATCCATCATCCACTCACCTTCATAGTCTCCCACCGCAGGGTCTCGCAGTTGAATAGCAAGGGAGTAAATGGCGCCATCCGCAAACAGTTTGACACACTTAGGCGCCATACTGGTCATGCCACCGTACCAATCTCCCAGTGCTGTTGTAGCGCCAATTACCTTGCTGTCGTCTTGATTGGCGGCAATCAGGCTTTTCCCGTCAGGAATAAAACTCCAACGGAACGGCATGGAGGGGGCAGACATAACTTCGTTGACGGCATTTTGAACAGGCCGCGCCAGAATGCCTCCAGGTTCGTTGCCGTAAGTGACGCCCTTGGCATGCATATAGTCTCGCATGATCTCCAACCCGGATCGAAATTTGTCCGGATTGATGATGAGTGGTGCAATTTTTGGCAGAACGGCAAACATCCCTTGTTCCCAGAAATGCCCCTCGTCAAAATTGGACTGAGCTTGTTCAGATTTCGACCACCCGGCAACAAGTTCAGCTGTCACCCCCGCTAGACTGAGTGCAGCCGAGTTCAAAACGAACTCATGACAAGATCGAGCCCATGCGATGATCGGCCTGACAGTGCTAATAGTATCCAAATCCGCTCGGGTTAGCGGTCCGTAAAATGCAGCGTGGTAACCCCAAGTCAACAGCGTTTCAGTGGGGTTGGTCATCGCCGTTTCTGCAGCGCCGAGGCGCGTCATGAAGTCCTGCCTATCGCTTAACGCGTGCGCCGTCCCACCCGGAAGCTCCCAGTCTTCTATCGACAAGATGACCGACGACATAGTGAGCCCCGCAAGGATTGGATGATCGTGCTGTGCGATAAAACCAGGGACGATGACTTGATCGTCAAATGTGTTGTCAACTTTAAAGGGCTGATCACCAAGAGCCGCTTTGACTTCGCCGAGCGTACCCGTTGCAAGAATTCTGCCATTCACTACGGCAACGGCCTCAGCAACAGGCTGGTTGGCATTCAAGGTCACAATCTCTCCCGCCGTAAAAACTGTTGCGGTCGACATCTCTAACATCGCCCCTCCGATGTCGGAGAGGGAAGATGTTGCGGCCAAGGCAGTCCCTGAGAACCATGGCGCAGTGGTTCCGGCGAGAGCCGTCTTGAGGAAGGTGCGTCTAATCATTGGGGATATGGGTCCTCCAGAAAAAGCTCTATTTTTAAATAATTGCTTCTGTCGATAGCATAATGTCGGCTATCACGTCTCCATCAAAATCAATCCATGATTGTATTCATTGATGTGTCCGATGTAGGGCTTTGTTGCACAAACCGGGTGAAGGACGTTCTTCCCCTTACTCGGGACGGACTTAGTCTACGGGCTCAGTGATGGGTATGCCAAGAGCCGTGTAGCGATTGAGGACGGCGATGCGGATTTGGATTTCTGCGACCTGCCTTTCGAAGTCTCGCGCCATCAACGATTGGCCGAGAAGTTTCATGTCCGTCGTCAGAGTTTTTGGAACCACGGGCTGCCTAAACTAAGAGGGAGTTTGGCTCATCTGGTTGGTTTGATTATGCGGCGCGCTGGCTGTGATGCAAGCGCCGTGCTTCGAGGGTCTGTCGTTTGATCCTTTCTCGTTGTTCCAGAATGGCTGTGTCACGGCCGAAGTAGACATCGGCTGGCGTGACGTTGTTCAGGCTCTCGTGATAGCGTTGGTGGTTGTAGTGATCGATGAAGGCTTCGATCTGGGCTTCAAGATCGCCCGGTAGGAAGTAGTTTTCCAGCAAGRTGCGGTTCTTCAGAGTTTGATGCCAGCGCTCGATCTTGCCCTGGGTTTGCGGATGATACGGCGCGCCACGAGAGTGTTTCATGCCTTTGTCCTGCAACCATTCTGCCAGATCCCCCGAGACGTAGCTGGATCCGTTGTCACTGAGGAGGCGCGGTTTATGAACAACGTGGACCTGATCACATCCCGACGCCTCAAGCGCCAGATCCAGCGTGTCAGTCACGTCTTCAGCCCTCATGTTTGTGCAGAGTTTCCACGAGATGATGTAGCGGCTGTAATCGTCGAGGATGGTGCTGAGATAGAACCAACCCCAGCCCAAAACCTTGAGATACGTGAAGTCGGTTTGCCAGAGTTGGTTGATGGCCGTAGTTTTGTCTTTGAACTCATTTGCCGCCTTGATGACGATGAAGGCGGGGCTGGTGATCAGGTCATGGGCTTTCAGTATCCGGAATGTTGAAGCCTCTGATACAAAATAGCTTTCTTGATCCGTGAATGTGACTGCCAACTCCCGTGGTGATAGTTCTGTTTCCTTCAGAGCTAATTTGACGACCTTGCGCCGCACCTCATCAGGGATACGGTTCCAGACGTGTTTGGGCTTGGGAGATTGGTACTGCAAACCAGCCTCGCCACGCTGATGGTATCGGTCGTACCAGCGATAGAATGTCGTGCGAGGGATGCCCAGTTTGGCCTGTGTTTGGCGGGCTGACAGGTGCGATCCCTCGACCAGTCTGATGATCTCCAACTTCTCAGATGCAGCGTATCTCATTCTTGGTCGCCCCCATCGTCGATCATGCTTTTTTTGAGAAGGCGCAACTCCAGCGTTTGCTCTGCCACGACCTCCTTCAGGTCACGGGCTTCGCGGCGTAGGTCTTTGACTTCGTCGGTCGTGGCCGCGCGAGCGGTGTCCCCCGCCAGCCGCTTCTTTCCGGCTTCCATGAAGTCCTTTGACCATTTGTAGTAAACGCCCTGGGAAATCCCCTCACGGCGGCACAATTCAGCAATGCTGTCTTCGCCCCGCAAGCCATCCAGAACAATCCGGATCTTCTCTTCGGCTGAATACTGCTTGCGCGTGGCCCGCTTTATATCTTTGACGATCTTCTCGCCAGGGCTCTTGGTTGTCTTTCTCATCGTCCACTCCTCGGTGGTCACGATGAGCCAGAAACACTCTCTTATCAAATCGTCCTATTTGGACCCATAAGCGCTGACGTCAGACAGATTTGATTTGATTTGATTTGATTTGAGCGAGGGGAATAAAGAGCTTGCGCTCCCCAAGTTTACGGACTCGGGGAGTAGGCGCAGTACCTCAAAGCCAATTGGATGTAAGTCACTGCCTTATGGGTTCCCGGCAAACATCACTTGGCATTTTCTGGCACGTTTATTCAGGTTTCACGACCTTAGAACCCGTAAAGCCGCGTAGGGGTATCCACAAAGATCTGCTGAAGGGTCTCGGTTGACTCAGCCCAGTTCATTGCCAAATCCAGCAAATGTACGTCGTCAGGATAGGTTTCCGCGTTGGTGGCCATGTTGTGGGGCCAGTTGCTGCCCCAGATGATGCGATCAGGGGCGTGTTGAATGAGCGCTTTGGATAGCGCAGCCACGTCGGTGTAGTCGGGAGAACCGCTGCGTGAGGTTTCATAGCAGGCAGCTATCTTTACGAAGCAGTTGCCGCGATCAATCAGGCGCAGCAAGGCCTGGAACTCGGCGCTCTCGACGCTAGGCGGGGTTAGGAACTTGCCTGCGTGGTCAATCACATAGGGGCCTTTGATGCGCGTGAGAAGATCGTAGTGCTGGAGTATCTCGCAGCCATCAAATTGCACAATCAGAGACCAGCCAAAAGGCGCCACCCGCGCGTTTACCTCGAGCAATGCCTCCAAGCCAACGGCGCCTTGCAGGATGTCCATGATCCGGGCCCCGCGCACGCCGCGCGCGGTCATGGTTTCGAGGTCTTGATCCGTCACATTGGGTTTGACAGCGGCGATACCCCTTGCGGTTTCGCCAAAATGGTCCAGCCCCTCCAGAAGGCAGCGGTTATCTGTTTGATAAGCATTGCCTTGCACCAGCACCACACGCTCTAGGTCAAGCCAGCGTTGCACGCTTTCATAGTGCGAAATCAGCGCGTCGGCCGGGGCCGGCGGCCCGCCGGGCTGGCGATTGTATTTGGCGCTGTCAAACAGATGAATGTGGCAATCGGTGGCAAGTGGCGGCAACGGACGCTTTGGCGGCGGGCCGGTTAGGGTGCGAAAGGTCATGCTTTATCCCGCATAGGTGCGCAGGGAGTCGCGGTTGATGGTGATGCCAAGGCCCGGCCCCTGTGGCACCGGCACGAAGCCGTTGTTGTGCGCGATGGGCTTTGTGACAATCTCCTGACGGAAGGGATTGTAGGTTTGGTCAAACTCCAGCCGGGGCGAGCGCTGTTCATGGGACGGTGGGGCAGGGGGCAGGATGGCGTGAAACTGTAACCCTGCGGCCAGCGCCACTGCCGTGCCCCAGACATGGGGCACCAGACGCACGTGGTGAATGTCGGCCAAAGTGATGATCTTGCGAGCTTCACTCAATCCGCCAACACCGCACACGTCAGGTTGCAGGATCTGCACAGTTTTTTGTTGCAGGGCTTCGTCTATGGCCCAGCGGCCGTGCCATGTTTCCCCTGCGGCCACAGGAATGGGCTGTTCTGCGCGGACCTGTTGATACGCCCGCAAGGCTTCGGGCACGACAGGCTCCTCAAACCAATGGATGTTGTACTGCGCGGCGTGGCGGCCCACCTCGATGGCGTCGACGGCGTCATAACCATGATTGGCGTCGATCATCAGCTCGATCTCAGGACCAATGGCTGTGCGCACGGCTGCGATGGTGGCCAGATCACTTTCCACGCCGTAGCCAATTTTGATTTTTACAGCTTTGAATCCTGCGGCCACATAGGCGGCCATTTCCGCCGCACAAGCACTCGCATGGTCTCCGCCTTCGGGGCGGAAGCCGCCGGTGGCGTAGGCGGGAATGTCCAAACGCCAAGCCCCGCCCATGAGCTGATGGATCGGAGCATCAAAGTGTTTTCCGGCGATGTCCCACAGGGCGATATCAATCCCGCTCAAGGCGGTGTGGATGTTGCCACGTTGACCTTGATCCCGGAACTCGTTGTAGAGCGACAGCCAAATGGGTTCGATGTCCAGCGCCGGACGGCCAATCAGCATGGGAGCCATGGCCGAGACCACTGCCGCGTTGATGTCTGCAGGGCCTAAGCATTCGCCCCATCCAATCACTCCCGTGTCCGTTTCGATCTCTACCAACAGATGGCGACGCGCGCGGAAGGTGGAAAAGGACGACTGAAACGGGGCGTCCAGTTGATGGTGCAGGATGTGCGTTTTTACCCCTGTTATCTTCATCCGTTGGTCCTTTTGATGATCTCCGCCAGCCGGGCGATTTCGTGCTCCGTCAGGTTAGTCAAAGGTGAGCGCACCGGGCTGAACGGCCGTCCGGCGGCGGCGAGCCCGCCTTTGATGGCTGACACAGCATAGCCCGGAACCCGGTCGCGCAGGTCAAGAAACGGATAGTAAAACTGCTCGAGCAGCGAGTTAATTGTGGGTTTGTCGTTGGCCCTGATGGCAGCATAGAAATCGAGGGCAAGTTGCGGCACGAAGTTGAACACGGCGGAAGAATAGGTGGTGACGCCGATCGCGTCGTAGGCTTCGGCAAAGACCTCATGCGTGGGCATGCCGCCAATGTAGGTCAGCTGGTCGCCGCATTTGGCGACGATTTTGCGCACCATGTTGATGTCACCGGTGCCGTCCTTGAAGCCAATCAGGTTGGGGCAGGCCTCTGCCAGACGGGCGACGGTGTCGGCGTTGGCCACAGAGTTGGCGCGGTTGTAGATGATCACGCCGATATCTGTGGCGTCACACACCGCCTTGATGTGCGCATATAGGCCGTCCTGGCTGGCGCCGATCAGATAGTGCGGCAGCAGCAGAATGCCGTCTGCGCCAACAGCAGTGACGTTTCGGGCCAGATCCGTTGCCATTTTGGTGCCATAACCGCAGCCGGCAATGATGGGGGTGTCGCCCGCGGCCTCTTTTGCGGCTTGCACCACGCGCGGGATTTCCGTGGGCGTGAGTGAGAACAATTCGCCGGTGCCGCCAGCGGCAAAGAGCGCGGCGGCGTCATATTGGGACTGCCATGACACGTGATCTTGGTACGCGGTTTGGTCAAATTCCAGATCCGTATCAAAATGGGTGACCGGGAAGGAGAGCAGGCCTTCGGCCATTTTGGATTTCAAGGTGTCTGGTGTCATGCTGGGCTCCAAAATTCGGGACCATGGCTGCAGGTCAAAGGCAGCGTTGGTGCGTTTGCGCGCCACCTAACGCAAGGGTGGGGCCTGTTGTCAATATTTGTTTGGAAAATTGACATAAGTTGTTTTGCCGTGCGAAGTGCACGAAAGATCAATTAGGGGGGAATGGGATGGCACGTGTTTTATTGACCGGAGCAGGGGGGACTTTGGGCAGGGTGCTGCGGCAGTCTTTGGCAGGGAGCTACGATTTGTTGCGCTTGTCAGACGTGTCCGACATGGACCCGGCGGGGCCGGGTGAGGCGGTTGTGCGCTGTGATCTGGCGGATGCCGAGGCGGTTCAGGCTGCAGTAGATGGCTGTGACACCATCCTGCATTTGGGCGGAATGTCGGTGGAAAGTACGTTTGAGATTATACTCAACTCTAACATTCGCGGCACGTACAACATCTATGAAGCGGCCCGTAAAACCGGGGCGCGGCGGGTGCTGTTCGCCAGCTCCAACCACGCCATTGGTTTTCACGCGCGGGAGACGCGGCTGGACGCCTCGGCGGAGTTGCGTCCCGACAGCATGTATGGGGTGTCCAAGGGTTTCGGAGAAATTCTGGCGCGGTATTACTTTGACAAATTTGGCATCGAGACGGTCTGTGTGCGGATTGGGTCCTGCCTTGAAAACCCAAAGAATCGCAGGATGATGTCCACGTGGTTGAGTTTTCGCGATTTCACCAATCTGGTGAAAGCCGTGGTCGCGGCGGACAGGGTTGGGTTTGCCGTGGTTTACGGCGCGTCGGACAATGATCCTCAGTGGTGGGATAACCGACAAACCTCCTTCCTCGGCTGGCGGCCGCTGGATAGCTCGGCAGCTTTTGCCCACGAGCCGCATATTGTGAATGAGACCACAGATCCCAACGATCCGGCGATCAAGTTCCAGGGCGGTGGCTTTGCTGCGGCAGGGCATTTCGAGGATTAGAGCTTACCGCCTCAGAGTGCGGTGTGTCGGTTGGGCCGTGAAGCGCGAATCTCGCAGCTTCACGGACGCGTTGAGGCGGTAGGTTTAGGGTCGCCCGTCGCGGTTTTGCCAAATTGGTTTGGTTGATTTGACAAGTTTTTGAGCGTGTTTGGTTGGTGATTATCGATCAGGCAGATAGAAAATTTTCTCCAAAAATTAGCGCCTTAGGTGTCGAGGTCTCGGAATTTCACTTGTCTTAATTTATATTGTAAAAGAAAATAGTTGTAAAAATTTGTAATTGCTGTGAGGTTGTTCGCAACAAATTGTCTAAGGAGGAGATGACAATGACGTTCAGCAACCTTATCGCTCGCGGGGCCTTTGCCGTTGCCGCAGCGGCGGCCATCACAACCGCGCCAATGCAGGCGTCCGCCAAAGACTGGCGTGGGTGGAACATCCACGTTGAGGACTATCCGGTGTCCCACGGCATGGAAGCCTTTATGGCAGAAGTGGAAGAAAAGACCGGTGGTGCGCTTAAAGGTAAAACTTTTCACGCCGGTGTTCTGGGCAACCAGCCTGACGCCATCGAACAACTGCGCCTCGGCGTGCTGGACTTCGCTGTGTTCAGCCTCGGCCAAATGGGCCGTGCCGTGCCTGAAACCGACGTTGTGTCGCTGCCATTCATCTTCAAAGGCGTGCCTGAGATGTATGAACTGATGGATGGTGCCGGTGGCGAGGCTCTGGCCTCCGCACTGGAAGAGAAAGGCATCGTGCCTCTGGGCTACTACGACGCCGGCGCCCGCTCTTTCTACAACTCCATTCGTCCTATCAACACACCAGACGACGTGTCCGGTCTGAAAGTGCGTGTGATGAGCAACGACTTGTTTGTGGGTATGGTGGAAGCCATGGGTGGCAATGCCACGCCAATGGCCTTCTCCGAAGTGTATCAGTCGATCAAGACCGAAGTTGTGGACGGCGCGGAAAATAACCCACCTTCCTATGAATCCACCAACCACTACGAAGTTGCGAAGTTCTACTCCCTGTCGCAGCACCTGATCATTCCAGAGGTTCTGGCGATCAGCAAAAAAACTTTTGATGCGCTGACACCAGAGCAGCAAGAGATTGTGCGCGAAGCCGGCCGCAACTCCACCGAGCTGCAGCGTAAACTGTGGAAAGAGCGCGAAGCTGCCTCCATGGACAAGGTGAAAGCCGGTGGTGTTGAAGTGAACCAGGTGGCTGACAAAGGCGCATTCCAAGCCGCAATGAAGCCGGTTTATGATGACTACCTGGCGGCCAATCCACAGATGCAAGAGCTCGTGGATCTGTTCCGTAGCTCCCAATAATCCAAGGTCATCTTAAACCCTGGCTGTGCCCCGCCTTGTGCGGGGCACGTCCTTCCTAAAAGAACGAACAATAAAGGAGCGGACGATTGGAACAGCAATCAGGTTCCCTTTCCAAGGTTGAGCGGTTTCTGGACCGTTTAAGTGGCCTTTGTATCTTTTTCGCGTCCATTGCTCTGGTGGTGTTGATCTCAACGTTTGGCTGGCTCGTGTTTGGGCGATACGTGCTGAACTCGACCCCCACATGGGTTGAACAGCTTGCGTTGCTACTGATCTGCTACATTGCATATCTTGGAGCTGCTGCAGGCGTGCACGAGCAGAGCCACTTGGGCGTAACCCTGTTTCGCGACATGCTGGGTGACACGGTCAGTAATCTGCTGAAACTGCTCAACGATGTCATCCTGGCTGCCTTTGGTCTGGTTATGATGATCGCCTGTATGGAGCTCTTCAGCTTTGGCTGGGCCACGTTGCTGCCGATGCTCGATATCCCCGAAAGTTTCCGGACATTGTCTGCGCTGCTGTGCGGTGGCCTTGTCTTTGTCTTCGCCGGTACCCGTGCCGTACTGCGCTTTATCTACTTGCTGAATGGGCAATCCTACAGCGGAAAAGAGGTCTACTAACCATGGGTTTGGCTATTCTATTGGGTGTCTTTTTTGGCACCGTCATTTTGGGGCTACCAGTGGCCTTTGCCATGGGCATCGCCGCGCTTGTCACCTTTGCCTATGAAGGCTTCCCACTCCTGTTGACCTTTCAGCGCTCCGTGTCCGGCATCTCTGTGTTCTCGCTGTTGGCAATTCCTTTCTTTGTCTTTGCAGGTGAGTTGATGATGCACGGCGGCATTGCCAAACGTCTGGTGACCTTTGCCTCGGCATTGGTCGGGCACGTGCGTGGTGGGCTGGCTTCGGTGAACATCTTCTCCAGCATGCTGTTTGGCGGCATTTCCGGCTCTGCCGTGGCAGACATCTCGGCGCTGGGTTCTATCCTTGTGCCGGTGATGAAAGAACGAGGGTATAAACCTGACTATGCGGTGAACGTGACGGTGACGTCCTCCATCGCGGGCATCGTGATCCCCCCAAGCCACAACATGATCATCTTCGCTGTTGCGGCTGGCGGCGGCATCTCCATCTCCAAGCTGTTTTTGGCAGGTGTGATTCCCGGCATCCTGATGTGTGTTTGTCTGGCGATCGCGGCATATGTCATCGCTATCAAACACAAGTACCCGGCAGAGCCCTTCCCAGGCTGGCGGGCTGTAGGGGTAGCTGCGCTTGGCGCGCTGCCGGGCCTCGTCACTGCCGTCATCATCGTGGGTGGGGTTCTGTCTGGCGTCTTCACTGTCACGGAATCTGGCGCGTTCGGGGCGATTTACGCGCTGTTGCTGACCTTCTTTGTCTATCGGACATTGGATTGGCACGGCTTCAAAACCGCGGTGATCTCTTCGGTGCGCACCACCTCCATGGTGATGGTTCTGATCGGCTTTGCCAGCTCCTTTGCCTACCTGCTGGCGCTTTATCAGGTGCCCACCAAACTCAGCGAGTTTATGCTGGGTATCTCGCAGGAGAAGATCTTTGTCCTGCTGATGATCAACGTTATGCTGCTGGTGCTGGGCATGATCATGGACATGGCGGCGCTCATTCTGATCTGTACGCCGATTTTCCTGCCAGTGGTGAAAAACCTCGGCATGGACCCCACCCAATTTGGCATCATGCTGCTGGTCAATCTTGGCCTCGGCCTGTGCACCCCGCCGGTTGGCACCTGCCTCTTCGTTGGCTGTGCGGTGGGCAAGATCAAGATTGAGGAGACGTTGAAGTCGATTTGGCCTTTCTACCTCGCGATTTTGGCGGCCTTGATCCTGGTCACCTACGTTCCCGCCGTGTCGTTGTATCTGCCATCCTTGTTGATCAAATGACCTCAATACGCGCGGCTGGTCTCCGGTCCAGTCGCGAAATTCACTACCTTCACTCCCCGACCCCAAATCCAAAGGTGTCTCCCATGACCAACTTAAAACAAGAAACTCGGGATATCCTGATGACCGTCAGCACAGCGACGCTGACAACTGCTCTGTTCCGCCGTGGATTCCGCAATATTTTTATTCAGGGGCCACACCGCATGAACCCCGGCAAAAATATGGTCGGCCCGGCCTATACGTTGCGCTATATTCCCGCGCGAGAGGATCTGGATGGGCTGGACTCGTTTGCGGACCGCGAAAATCCACAGCGCAAAGGCGTTGAGGAATGTCCGGAAGGGGCAGTTTTTGTGATTGATTCCCGCATGGACGCAACTGCGGCGTCTGCAGGTTGCATATTGGTTACGCGACTGCAGAAGTTGGGTTGTCAGGGAATTGTCACCGATGGCGGCTTCCGCGACACGCCGGAAATCTCTGAGTTGGATATGCCCGCCTACCACACCCGCCCCAGTGCACCAACAAACTTGACCAAACACCATGCGGTTGCGATCAATGATCCGATTGCATGTGGTGGTGTTTCTGTGTTTCCCGGCGATATACTGGTGGGCGACAATGAGGGGGTGGTTTGCATTCCTGAGCACCTCGTTGATGAAGTGGCCGCAGAGGCCAAGGATATGACTGTCTTTGAGGACTTCGTTCTGGAGATGGTGCAGCAGGGGGCGTCGACATTTGGCCTTTACCCGCCAACGGACCCCGGAACGATGGATGAGTTTGCGCAATGGCGACAGCAAAACAACCGGTAAAGATCGCAACCAAGTCGGGGCGGGAACGCACCCTGTCAGACCAGGTCTATGAAAAGATCTTGGCCATGATCTCCAAAGGCGAGACACCGGTGGGCGCGAAACTTCCAACCGAGCACGCTTTGAGTGAGCAGTTGGAGGTGTCCCGCCCAGTTCTGCGTCAGGCATTGAAGCAGTTGCGTGAGGATGGGGTGATTGTGTCCCGTCAGGGCTCCGGGTCCTTTGTCCAGCGCCGCCCTGAAGGTGCGGTGCTGGACTTTGCGCCGGTTGGGTCGATTGCTGACATTCAGCGGACGTTTGAATTTCGCGCCGCAATTGAAGGAGAGGCGGCTTATCTGGCTGCGCAACGACGCACTGATGCGGATCTGACCAAAATGCGTGCGCTTTTGACGGAGTTGGACCGCTGTATCCGGGAAGGGGAGTTGGGGGTCGACACCGATGAAGACTTCCACGAAGCGATTTGTGCGGCCTCTGGCAATCAGTATTTCTCTGCCGCGCGGTCGTCGATGAAGAGCAATATTCTTACGGGGTTGAACCTGACCCGCAATCTCTCGCTGTCCAAACCGCAGGAGCGGATGGAGATGGTACAGCGTGAGCACTACGAGATCATTGATGCGATTGAGAAACAGGATGCGGATGCTGCGCGGATCGCCATGCGGGCCCATGTGGAGAATGCGCGTAAGCGGGTTTTCGAGGGTTAAACCCATTTTTGTTACAATTTGTCTGTGAAGGGCGTCCGGATAGGGCGCCTTTTGTTTTGGTTATAGAGATTTTGATAGCATTCTAAGGTGATTTTTTCAATTTGCAAATTTGTAAAAATTTGTATTGTCGATTTGTTTCCCGTGCGGTAGGTCTGTGTCCAAACCCGGAGGTGGGCGGATCATTTGTGTTTCGGCTTTTGCGCATGGCTTGGCGGCTGCGCTTGACCGCAAGGCGCGCCTTTCGTGGACAACTTGCCGCCAATAAATGACGGAGACAAAAATGGACTTGAACGGCAAAACAGCCATTGTGACCGGCGGTGGACGTGACATTGGGCGGGCCTGTGTCATGGAGCTCGCAGCGCGCGGTGCCAACGTGGCGATCAACTATTTCGCCAGCTCGGAAGGCGCCGACAGCGCGGTGGCCGACATCACCGCAGACGGCGGAAATGCCTTTGCCCTGCGGGGCGACCTGACCAAAGAGGCGGACGTCAAAGCGCTCGTGGCCAAAGCCGTTGAAACCTACGGTCAGGTGGACAGCCTAATCCATGTGTCCGGCGGCATTCTGGCCCGTGTACCGATGGCAGAAATGACACTGGAGCATTGGAATGCGGTGATGGATGTGAACCTCACCTCTTTTGTGCTCGCCGTGCGCGAGTGCATTCCGCACATGCCAGAGGGCTCCGCCATCGTGGGGCTGGCCTCACAAGCTGGGCGCGACGGCGGCGGCCCCGGTGCCTCAGCTTACGGCGCCTCCAAAGGCGCGCTAATGACCCTGACCCGTGGCCTTGCCAAAGAGCTTGGTCCCAAAATCCGGGTCAACTCCCTGTGCCCTGGCATGATCGATACCGATTTCCACAACATCTTCACCAAGCCAGAGGTGCGCAGCCATGTGGCCAACATTACGCCACTGAAGCGCGAAGGCACCTCGGAAGAAGTGGCCAAACTGGCGGTGTTCCTTGCTTCTGACGATGCGTCGTTTGTCACCGGCACCAACGTCGATATCAACGGCGGCATGTTGTTCTCCTAAGCACACCACTGCTGCTGAGGCCATTTGGTCTCGGCGGCATCCCCCAAAAATACAAGAGGGCAGGCCATGGCATTGCACGGCAAACATTTGATCGCGGGCACGTGGCTTGGAGCAGATGACTCCTTTGTCTCTGATCCAGCATTTGGCGAAAGCCGCACCTTTGCAGCGGGTACCACAGCTCTTGTGGATCAGGCCGCACAAGCCGCTGAAGACGCCTTCTGGAGCTACAGCACCACCTCGGTGGAAACGCGCGCGGTATTCCTCAACACCATTGCCGACGAAATTGAGGCCCGTGCAGATCTGGTTACACAGTTTGGCTGTGAGGAAACCGGCCTTCCGGAAGCACGGCTTCAGGGTGAACGCGGGCGCACCACCGGTCAATTGCACTTGTTTGCCTCCCATATTCTGGACGGAGCGTACCTGGGCGAGAAGCATGATCCTGCCTTGCCGAACCGTCAGCCGCTGCCGCGCCCCGATCTGCGTTTGACCAAACGCCCGATTGGGCCTGTGGCCGTGTTTGGCGCATCCAACTTCCCGCTGGCTTTCTCGACAGCAGGTGGGGACACAGCCTCCGCTTTGGCCGCAGGCTGTCCTGTGGTTTTGCGCGGGCATTCGGCGCACCCGGCTACCGGCGAAATCATCGCCCAGGCCATTGATGCCGCTATTCAGAAATGCGGCCTGCATCCCGGGGTCTTTTCTTTGATCCAAGGGGGCGGTTTTGAGGTGGGGCAGGCGCTTGTACAGCATCCGCTGATCTCCGCTGTGGGCTTTACCGGCTCCTTGCGGGGGGGGCGGGCGCTTTATGATCTCTGCGCCCAACGTCCCGAGCCTATTCCGTTTTTCGGCGAGCTGGGCTCGGTAAACCCAATGTTTTTGATGCCAAAAGCGCTTTCGGCACGCGGCGCAGAGGTTGGCGCGGGCTGGGCGGCTTCCCTGACCTTGGGGGCGGGGCAGTTCTGCACCAATCCCGGTGTTGTTTTCCTGCTTGAAAGCGATGGCGCAGAAGCCTTCCTTGCGGCGGTGCAAGAGGCGCTTGTGGGCCAGGCTGCACAAACCATGCTGACGTCTGGCATTGTCGAAGCTTTTGACAAAGGCCGCGATCATATGGGGCATTTGGACGGCGTGACTTGTCTTGTGGAGGGCCAAGCTGCGCCAGATCGAGCCGCTACGCCAAGCGTGTTTGTCACCTCGGCGGAAGACTGGTTCCGTAACGACGACCTGTCCGAAGAAGTGTTTGGCCCCCTTGGCCTAGTGGTTAAGCTGTCCAGTTTGGAGCAAATGCAAGAGATTGCGAAATCTTTGAAAGGTCAGTTGACCTGCACGGTGCAGTGCGATCAGGGAGACCAAGACGCGGTCCAAGCTCTGCTGCCCGTTCTGGAGCGAAAAGCGGGGCGCCTGTTGGCCAACGGCTTCCCAACTGGTGTGGAGGTCTGTGACGCGATGGTGCACGGTGGGCCTTACCCTGCTTCAACCAACTTTGGTGCAACCTCGGTGGGCACGATGGCCATTGAGCGCTGGCTGCGCTTGGTGTGTTATCAGGACTTTGCGGAGTTTGGAGGGGCTTAAAGCTTCGACAAATTAAAAGGGCTGTCGTGCGCCGGTAACCGTGCTGCTGAATCGCACTCAGATGATGCGTCTCTTTTTGCGAATGCTCTTATGTTGTTGGACGGTGGCTAGACGTTTTTGGGACCGCGCAGGTTCCGCTTTGAGTCAGTGACAGAGTTTTGTGCTGCGCAGCCTTTGCGGACATTTGATCGGGGGAGCAGCGGAAACCTCACAATGTCCGCCTTGGTGCTGTGACACGGACTTTGTTAGGCTTCGCAGCTACTCAATTTGGTTTTGATGGTTCTGTGAAACCTGATCCCTGATTAGAAGAAGGCAGTGTAGTTAAGCCAATTTTTGTTTTGTCGAAGTTCAAAAATTGACTTTGTCGCCCCCCTTTAGATCCAGAATGTCCCGCGCCTCATCGGGTGTGGCGACCTCGCAGCCGAGGTCTTCGACAATGCGGCGGATTTTGGCAACCTGCTGTGCGTTGCTCTCCGCCAACTTGCCGCGCGAGATAAACAGGCTGTCTTCCAATCCAACGCGCACGTTACCGCCCATTTGGCTGGCGGTGGTGCCAAGGGTCATCTGGGAGCCGCCTGCACCGAGTACAGACCAGCGGTAGTCGTCGCCAAAGAGGCGGTCGGCGGTGCGTTTCATAAACACGAGGTTGTCCACTTCCGGGCCAATGCCGCCGAGGATGCCGAAGATAAACTGAATGAAGATCGGCGCTTTGAACAGACCGATATCCATGCAGAATTTCAAGTTGTAGAGGTGGCCCACGTCATAACATTCGTGCTCGAACTTGATGTCGTGCGGGGCCAATGTGTCCGCGGCTTCTTTGATGTCACGGAAGGTGTTGCGGAAGATGTTTTGATCGGAATTGGCGACGTAGTCTTTTTCCCAGTCAAATTTCCAATCGTCGTCCTTGTACCGATTTGCAAGCGGATGAAAGGAGAAATTCATTGAGCCCATGTTCATGGAGCACATCTCGGGAGAGAAGGTTTTCGCGGGGTTGATGCGATCTTGAATGGACAGTGTTAGAGAGCCGCCAGTCGAGATGTTCACCACTGCATCTGTCGCCTGTTTGATGCGCGGCAAGAATGGCGCAAAGTCGGCCGGGTTCACGGAGGGCGCGCCGGTTTCGTTATTGCGTGCGTGCAGGTGCAGGATTGATGCGCCTGCCTCGGCAGCATCCATCGCCTGTTGCGCAATGTCATCGTAGGTGTAAGGCAGCGCGTCCGACATGGTCGGCGTGTGGATGGCGCCGGTGATGGCACAGGTGATGATGGTTTTTTGCTTGGCCATTTGCGTGGCTCCTTGAGGTGTCAGTCGCGTTTGGTGATGCGATAGCCGAGGGGGAAGATTTGGATGTCGAACCTGCTGCGGATCAGGCCCCAGAGGCCCTTGGGCGCTTTGAGCATGACCACGATGGCAACGATGCCGAGCACGATCAGATACGTGGTGCCGAGGTCGGCCAGCGTTTCGCGTAGAAGGAAGAATACCAGCGTGCCAATAATCGGGCCTTCGATGGTGCCGATGCCGCCGATCACCACGATGAAGATCACAAAGGCAGTCCAGTCGTTTACAGAGAACGCGGCGTCAGGAGAGATGCGCAGTTTTTGCAGGAAGATCAGCGCGCCGATCATGGCGGTGAAGGCTGAGGTCACCACATAGACAATGAACTTGGTGCGCCAGATGTCGATGCCGAGGCTGCTGGCCGCGGTTTCGTTGTCGCGGATTGCCGTCAGGGCGAGCCCCTTGCGCGAGCGCAGGAACAGGTAGACTGCGGTTACAACCAGCACGGCCGCGCCCAAGGCTAGCCAGTAAGACAGGCTTTCCCGCATGGCACGTTTGCTGGCCAGCGACTTGACGATGGCGACAGGCAGGGATGAGCCCGAACCACCGCCAAGGGCGGATACTTGTGCAAAACCGAGGCGAAACACTTCAGCGATCACCCATGTGCCGATGGCAAAGTAGGCGCCGCGCAGGCGGAAGATCAGCACAGCGACAGGAATGGAAATCAGCGCGCCCAAAATCCCCGAGAGTGCGATGGCGGCAAGCGGGTGCAATCCGCCAAACATGGTCAGCGCAAAGAGCATGTAGCCGCCAAATCCGACGTAGGCTTGCTGACCGACTGAGACCAGTCCGGCGTAGCCGGCCATGAGGTTCCAGAGCGTGGCCAGCGACAGATAGAGGAAAAGTTCCCCCATCAAGCGCATGTCGGCGCGGCCCGCCCACCAAGGGGCAGCGATCAGGGCGATCAGAACAAGAGCGCCAAGGATGGCAGCCACGCGGGCGGCCTGAGAGGAACGGGTGACAGAATAAGTCGTGGTGGTCATGCCGAAATCCTCGGGAAGAGGCCGTTGGGGCGCACGGCGAGAATGATCAGGAAGGCGATGTGGCCTGCGAGGATTTGCCAGCCGGGATCGATCTGGGCACCGATGGTCTGTGCCACGCCCAGGATGACGCCGCCAATGAGCGTGCCCCAGAGGTTGCCCAGCCCGCCGATGATTACAGCTTCAAAGCCAAAGATCAGGCGGCCACCGCCGATGGAGGGATCGAAGCTGGTGCGTATACCGAGCAAAATGCCTGCGACAGCTGTCACAGCGAGGGCCAGCGCCATGGCGAGGCCAAAGATGTGGCGACGGTTCAGGCCCATCAACTGTGCGATGTCCTGATTGTCGGACACAGCACGGAAGGCTCGGCCCAGAGCTGTTTGGTAAAAGGTCCATTGCAGGCCCCAGATCACCGCGATGGCGATGGCAAAGGTCAGCACCGGCAGAACGCCGAGGGTCAGCCCGCCGAGTGCAAAGCTAGCGGTTTCCAACCCTCCGGCGGAGAGTTTCTGCGGATCGGCGGTGTAGCCTTCCAAAAGCGCGTTCTGGATAATTACGCTGAGGCCGAAAGTGACCAAAAGAGGCGGCAGAAGGTCGTCACCCAAAGTTTGGTTGAGAAGGCTACGTTGCAGCACATAACCGATAGCAGCCATGACTGGCACCACGATCGCGAGCGCCAAGAGCGGATGAATGCCGGTGGCGGTGGTCACTGTGAGGCCAAGGTAGGCAGCGAGTACGATCAGATCACCATGGGCGATGTTCACCAGTCGCATTACGCCAAAGATCAGCGAGAGACCTGCGGCGAAGAGGGCGTAGAGACCGCCAAGCAGGGTGCCCTGCACAATTGCGTTCAGCCAATCCATATTATTCGATCCCGAAATAGGCGCGGGAAATCTCCTCGCGCGAGATTTGGTCTGAGCCGCCTTCGAGTGAGACGCGGCCCTCTTGCAGGCAGTAGACGCGGGAGGACACAGACAAAGCCTTGGTGATGTCCTGCTCGACGATGATGGCGCTCATGCCTTCGCCAATGATGCCGGGTAGGGCGCGGTAGATGTCCTTGATGATCACCGGCGCGAGACCGAGGCTGATCTCGTCAAACAGGATCAGGTCCGGGTTGGACATGAGCGCGCGGCCAATGGCGACCATCTGTTGCTGACCACCGGATAGCGAGGTGGATTGCTGATCTTTGCGCTCGTCCAGAATGGGGAAGAGTTTGTAGACGGCGTCTAAGTCCCACGGCCCTTTGCGACCCACCTGCGCCCCGATCATCAGGTTCTCTTTGACGGAGAGCGAGGGGAACAGCTGGCGGCCTTCGGGTACCATGGCGATGCCGCGCAGGGCGATTTCATCTGCACGCAGCCCGCCGATATCAGCGCCGTCGTGGGAGATCTGTCCGGGGCCATTTTTTAGAAGGCCGGTAATGGAGCGCATGAGCGTGGTTTTTCCCGCGCCGTTGGCGCCAATGATGGCAAGCACTTCGCCCGCGTCCACATGCATGTCGACACCGTAGAGCGCTTGAAAATCACCGTAATGGGCATCGAGACCGGTCATGGAAAGGATGGCATCAGGCATCAGCTTCAATCCCAAGATAGATTTCTTTGACCTGCGGGCTGTCCATGATGGTCTTGGGGTCGCCATCAGCAATCAGCTTGCCAAAGTCGACAACGATCAGGCGGTCGACCACCGACAGCAGCGCGTGCACGACGTGTTCGATCCAGATGATGGTCGTGCCCCCCGCATGAATGTCTTTGATGGTTTTGATGAGTGAATGGCATTCCGCCTCTGTGAGCCCGCCCGCGATTTCATCGAGCAGCAGAAGCTCCGGCTGTGTGCAGAGCGCGCGGGTCAGCTCCAGCCGTTTGCGTTCCAGCAAGGTCAGGCTGCCGGCAAGCACGTTGGCTTTGCCCATCAGCTCGGTCTGTTCGAGCACATCGATGCAGAGTTTTTCCGCGGCGTGCCCATGCAGCCCAGCAGATTGGGTGGCCGCGATCATCGCGTTTTCAAACACAGTCATGGCGGAAAACGGTTGCGGCACCTGAAAACTGCGCGCGATGCCTGCGTGGCTGCGCCGTGCAGCACTCCAGCCAGTGATGTCGCGGCCTGCGAACTCAATGCGTCCTGCGTTTGGTTTCAGCGTACCGGTGATCAGGTTGAACATCGAGGTTTTGCCCGCGCCGTTGGGGCCGAGAACCCCAAGCGCCTCGCCGCGCTGCACCTCATAGCTTTGGTTGTCAGCCACTGTGACGGCACCAAAGGCCTTGTTGAGGTTTTGCAATTTCAGGATCGTTGTCATCCGGTCCTCTTTCATTTTGGGGGGAGCGCGGCGCCGGAAGAAGTGGCGTCGCGCAGGAGGTTAGCTGAGCAGTTTCAGGTCGGACGTGAGCGCGATTTCCGGCGCTGCGGCATTGGCCACAACTTGCAGTTCAAAGCTGTCGCCGGATTTCTGCCATTGGCCTGCGACCAGCGGTGTTTTGGTGACGTTGTTGATCGGGCCTTTGGACCAATCAACCGGACCCACAATTGTGTTCAGGCTTGTGCCTGCAATGGCTGCGGTGATGGCCTCTGGATCTTCCAGATCCTCAGCGCGTTTCACCACATCTGCGACCACCTCAAACAAAGCGTGTTTGAAGCCGATCGGCTGTGTCCACGCGCGTCCGCTGTCGGCAGTATAGCCAGTCGCCAGATCTTTGGCTGAGGCACCGGTCAAGGACGAGGCAAACGGGTGGTTTGGCGACCACCAGACTTCGGAGCTCAGACCGTCGCCGCGATCACCAAGGCTTTCAATGACGGATGGGAACAACAGCGCCTTGCCGATGGTAACAATCTTCGGATTGAAACCTTGCTGCGCAGCCTGCGACCAGAAGGTTGCAAAGTCAGGTGCGATCATATTGCCCGTGACAATCTCACAACCGGCTTCCTTGAAAGCGGCGATGTAATTGGAGAAATCATCCGACAAAGGCTGAAACCGGCCTGGATCAATCAGGTCATAACCTGCAGCGGCCAGCGGTGTCGGCAGGCCAAGTTCCGGATGGCCCCATGCATTGCCGTCCGCGTCGTTTGGAAACAGGCCACCGACTTTTTTGGCGACGCCAGACTGTCCCCACATGTCAAGGAATGCGCCAATCACATCCTCTAGGCCCCAGAAGAAGTGATAGGTACTGGCGAAACCTTCCCCCGGCACGCCGTTGCGGCCAAAGAAGTACGGCTGCCAAGGGCAGTCGGTGGTGATGCACGGCACCTCGTTGATCTCGGCCTGATCGGCAACCGGATTCACGGTGTCTGGCGTGGAGGCGGCGACAATAATGTCGACCTCATCGCGCAGGATCAGGTCGGCTGCGACTTCGGCGGCGCGGTTTGGGTTAGATTGGCTGTCTTTAGAGATGATCTCCACGTTCCAGCTCTTGCCGTTGTTCTCAATGCCAGAAGACAGCGCGGCCTCGATGCCCCTCAGCACAAAGTCATCCGCTTCGGCAAACCCTGCCAAGGGGCCGGTGCGCGGGCTGACGTGGCCGACTTTGAGTGTCGGTGTGGCCGCATAAGCACGTGACGATTTCAGGATCGCAGGCGTGGCGAGAGCCGCCGTGGCTCCTGCCAGAAACGCGCGTCGCGTTGGTGTTTTGAATGTCTTGGTCATGTAGTCCTCCCTTGTCCCGGCCTCCCCGCCAGGGTTCTGATTAAGTCTCCAGAATGGTCTCAAGTTTATTCAGGTGGATGGCGACCCGTGCGCGCACGGCGTCGGCCTCTGCCTCGGTCCACTTGCGAAACCCTTGGCCGGACTTCATGCCGAGCTTGCCTTGCTCAACCAATCCTTGCAAATACGGCGATGGGCCTTGGCGGCTTTCGATGTCAAACAGCACGTTTTCGTGGATATCCAAAGTCAGGTCCGTGCCGACCAGATCCGCGTTTTCCAAAGGCCCGAGCACCGCCAGCCTCCGGCCAAAACTGGATTTGATCACCGTGTCGACGGCTTCGGCGTCACAGATACCGTTTTCCACGAGGCTCACAGCCTCGCGCCATAAAGCATGTTGCAGGCGATTGCCGATAAAGCCCGGCACGTCTTTTTCCACCATCACCGGGGTTTTCCCGGCATGCGCCAACAGTTCGACCATGATCAGTGCCACGTCGGGGTCAGTCCATTCGGTTTTAATCACCTCCACAAGTGGGATCATGTGGGGTGGGTTCCACCAGTGGGTTCCTATGGCGCGATCTTTGAGACGAAGCTCCGACATGATCTGTGTGATCGGCATCACGGAGGTGTTGGACGCCAGAATGCAATGGTCAGGCGCGTGTTTTTCTACATCGGCAAAGATCGCCTGCTTGAGCTGCATTTTCTCCGGTACAGCCTCAAAAACCACGTCGGCCGCTTTAACCGCTCCAGCGTTGCAGCCAAACACTTCGATGCGTTTCAGCGACTGGCAGATGTCTTTGTCGGAAACGCCCATGGGCTGCATGCTGTGCGCGATGCGTTTGCGCACGGATTGGCGGGCGTCCTCGATGGGATCGGTGATCGCAACGGTGTGACCTGCGCGTGCCATGGTTAGTGCGATGCCATGGCCCATCAAACCAGCCCCGATAACCGCGATATGTTTTTGATCTGACATCGCTTAACCCGCCGTGTACCCACCGTCGGCATAAAGAATATGCCCGGTGTAGAAGTTGGAAGCTTTGGACGCCAGGAACAGCAGGGGGCCTGCAAGGTCTTCGGGTTCGCCCAAGCGGCCTTTGGGCACGCGGGTCAAAAAACCGTTGCGCACATTGGTGGCTTCTTCTGTGTCCTCAAACATCCACGCGGTCAGCGGAGAGCGAAAAACAGTTGGCGCAATCGCGTTTACTGTGATGCCGGTGGGGCCAAGTTCGCAGCCCAGCGATTTGGTAATGCCATCCACCGCCGCCTTTGACGCGCAATAAGCGGTGTAGCCAGCGGGGTGACCAAGCAGACCGCGGGCGGACGACACCAGTACAATCTTGCCACCTTTGCCCTGAGTCTTCATCTGACCTGCTGCCGCGCGGGCCAAAAGCCAGCTTTGCGTGACATTGGCGTCCATCACGTTGGTGAAGGTCTCAGGCGCCATATCATTGATCAAGGCGACCTTGTTCATGCCGGAGGCCACGACCAGAATGTCGAGTTGGCCAAAACCCGCAACGGCCTCTTGGATCAACGCCGCACAGGTGTCCTCATCACTGGGGCGGGTGTTCACAGAAACCACCGCGGCGCCCATGTCCCGGCATTCTTTAGCAATGTCATCCAAGGCGGATTGGTTGCCTGCGGCGAGCACAAGATTGCAGCCAGCTCCGGCCAAAATGCGAGCGGCGACCATGCCAAAAGCGCCAGAAGCGCCGGTGATCAAGGCGACCTGACCGGCGACCTCAAACATCGAAAGGGGATTGCTCATCGCGGTCATTAGTTTGCCTCCGACTTTGCTGCGGGCGGGTAGGGGATCACCACAAGCATCTTGCAGACGTCATTGCGGCGGTTCTCGATGGTGCGCACCTCATTTGGCGCAATGGTGCAGCTGTCGTATTGGCCCAGAACGGTTTCTTGGCCGTCCACGATCACTGTCATCTCGCCTTCGAGCACCACATAGATTTTCTCAAACGGTGTGCTGTCCGGACCGGCGCCACCGCCGGGAAGGAACTGGCTAAAGCCAATCCATTGATTTTCGGGGCCACCTTCTTCGAAGCCCTGCAGGCGCAGGCCGTGACAGCCGTAGTGGTTTGGCGCCTCATAGGGCTGCGCGTTCTGAAAGCGTTTGAGATGCATTGGGTTACTCCGTTGCGAAAAGAGGCCGCCGCCGCGGCGGCGGCCAGTTTGCTTGGGAAGAATTAGAAGTCTTCGCCGGGCTCAATGCGGTAGCTTTGGCCTTTGTCGATCATCGCCACGAGGCGGATGATACAACCGTCACCACGGTCCCAGTTCCAGGGGAAGAAGGCGAAGGTGCAGCGCTTACCGGTCACCGCATCCAGATCGCCGCCGACGTTTTCAATGCCGAGAATGCCTTTGGAAAAGAGCGCCTGGTGGACAGGTTCCCACTCTGGGAAATCGTCTTTCCAATCACGGCCACCAGACCATTCTTTGTACTCTTCCTCGAGATGCGGCAGGATCGGACCATTGCGCTGCGGACCGATGGCAGTAGCCAGGGGATGGTCGTTGGCCTGTGTGTCGTGGCCGACAACCTTCACGCCTTTCTCGATCATCCATTCGGCGGCAGAGGGCACAAGGCCGGGGCAATAGGCAAAGTAATCGCCGTCTTCATACTGTTTGTGCCAGCCAGTATTGATGATCAGCACATCGCCTTTGCGGATCGCATGGCCGCAGGCCTTCTCCAGATCGTCACCGGTGATTGGCTCCCATTTCTTTTTCGGGATCGACACCACGAGACCGGAACCAAAGAAGTGCGGCAGTGGAACTTCGTCAATGAAGGGTGTGCCCTGCACCACATGCGCTGGCGCGTCGATGTGGGTGGTAACGTGCATGGTTGTGGTGATTGTCTGGCTCAGCACACCGGACTTGGCCATGTAGTGCTTCCGGTCGATCTGAACGTCTTTGAAATAGGGCCAGTTTGGGCACTGGAACCCGTAGCGGTGGCTGAGGTTGTAGAACTCCAACCCCATGTCGTTCTCTGTGTTTGCCTGAAACTCAATGCCGCGAATTTCTACCATTGGGCACACCTCCTCTGTTCGCCGGACTCGGCGTTTTTGCTGTCCAAAATGTCCGGGTGGCTCCTCCCACCTGTCTCGCATAGTGATGCATATGCACCGCAATGCGGTCAATAAGAAAAATCACAATGCGGTTGACATGGCCCGCATAGCGGTACAGTAATGAGCGAGAGATCGCCGAAGGCGCGACGGATGAATTTGGCACTGAGGGGATTTTAAGTGACTGAAGTTGAAGATAAAAATTCGAGATCCGGCATTCAGGTCATTGCTCGCGCGGCGGCCATTTTGCGCGTTCTGAAAAAAATACAAACCGGATTGAGCCTTGGCCAGATCGCAGAGCAAGTGGGTTTGCCCCGCTCTACGGTACAGAGAATCACAAGCGCGCTGGTGGAAGAAAACCTCTTGATCAGCGCGCCGCAGGGGCGCGGGCTTATTCTGGGGCCGGAGTTTTCTTCGATTGCCAGCAGCGCACAGTATAACATTGTAGAGCACTGCCGCCTTTTATTGACGGAACTGACGCAAAAGACCGGTGAAACCACGGATCTTGCGGTGATGCGTGGGATTGGCATGGTTTTTCTGGATCAGGTTCCTGGGACCCATCGATTGACAACTGTATCGCAAGTGGGGGAGGTCTTCCCACTGACGACAACGGCAAATGGAAAAGCGTGTTTGGCAGGCTTGCCAAATGATGAAGCTTTGAAGCTGGCTCAGAATGAATGGGACCGAAATGGTGTGACCGTGGAGGTCTCACGTTTCTTGTCAGAGTTGGACGGCGTGCGTGAAACCGGATTGGCTTACGACTTGGATGAGCATTCTGGAGGGGTGTCCGCGATAGGCTTTGCGTTTCGGGATTGGGTCGGAGATTTGCACGCTATTTCTGTGCCGGTGCCGTCTTCCAGATTTGAGGCACAAAAGGATCTTATTGAGCGTGCGCTGCGAGAGACGGCTGACCATATTCAGGCAACATTTGAATAGCTGGACGGCTTGCCGCTGCGCGCCGCCCACTCATGGTACGCCGGCTAAGTTGTAAATCGGTCGCGTAGCAGGTTCTTTTGCACTTTGCCCATGGTGTTGCGGGGCAGTTCAGAAAGCAGTTCATAGCGCCGCGGGTGTTTGAAACGTGCCAGCTTTTCTGCGACGGCTTGGACAAAAACACTCTCGGGAACCTCAGCGCCACTTTCCAAAACGACTGCGGCCACAACCGACTCTCCAAAGTCAGCGTGGGGCACGCCAAATGCAGCGGTTTCCTCAACGCCTTCTATGTCGTTGAGAACCGTTTCGATTTCTTTGGGGTAGATGTTGTAGCCGCCAGAGATGATCAGATCTTTCTGACGACCGACGATATGCACGTAGCCGTCCGCATCGACCATGCCCAAATCACCGGTGATGAAGAACCCGTCTTCGCGCAGCTCTTCGGCGGTTTTGTTTGGCATATTCCAGTAGCCGGCAAAGACATTGGGACCGCGAACTTCGATCATGCCCACTTCGCCGTCTGGCAATGTTTCCAAGCTGTTCGGCGCGGTAATGCGGACCTCAGTGCCTGGCAAGGGGAAGCCAACGGTGCCGGCGCGGCGTTCACCACTATAAGAGTTAGACGTGTTCATATTGGTTTCTGTCATGCCGTAGCGCTCCAGAATGCGATGGCCAGTGCGCTGTTCAAACTCAATGTGTGTTTCAGCAAGCAGGGGGGCAGAGCCGGACGTGAATAGGCGCATGTTGGCGCAGGCCTGCTTGATGAACCGCGGGTCAGACAGCAGGCGGGTATAGAAGGTGGGCACCCCCATCATCAAGGTGGCTTCTGGCAGGTTTGAAAGGACGGTGTCCACGTCGAATTTTTGTATCAGCCGCACCTGAGCGCCCGCGATCATCGCCGTATTCATCGCCACAAAGAGGCCGTGGGTGTGGAAGATTGGCAAGGCGTGGATCAGGCGATCTTGATTGGTGATCTGCCAAAGGTCGGTCAATACCTCTGCATTGGACAAGATGTTGCGATGAGTGAGCTTGGCGCCTTTGCTGCGCCCTGTTGTGCCTGAGGTGTAGAGCAGGGCCGCCAAGTCTTCCGGCCCGCGCGGCACGGTTTGGAAGGTGTCAGACGCGTTGGCAACTTGTTCTGTCAGGCTGCCCCGGCCATCAGCGTCCAGGGTCAAGATGCGCGCGCCGCAGGTTTCGGCCACTGGCGAGAGCGCGTCCACAGATGCGGTTTCGCAAACGATCACAGATGGGGTGGCGTCGCCAATGAAATACTGCATCTCATCTGCGGTGTAGGCGGTGTTGAGGGGAAGGTAGACGCCGCCCGCCTGAAGGGTCGCGCCATAAAGTGCCAGAGTTTGCGCAAGTTTGGGCGCTTGAACCACAACCCGATCCCCCGGCTTCAAACCCGCAGCAACTAGAGCGTTTGCTGTTTTGGCCACCAGCGTCACAAATTCAGCGTAGGTGAGTATTGCCCCGTCGTCGGTTTCCAGGAAAGGCGCGGGGTTGGCAGAGTGTGCTCCCAGCAGAGCGTCAAAAAGGAAGTTGGTCATTTCGAAGTCTCGGTTTTCTGAGTGTTCAGGCGTTGCGCCATGCTGCGGGCTTTTTGTTGCAAGGTGCGCGATGCGGCGATGGTGTGATTGAGGGCGAAGCTCTCGTGGTTTCGCTCTGTTTGGCTGAGGTCATAGAGGTAGTTCACCATGACCCCGCCGGATAGCGCTTTGCCTTTGTCGGTGATGTCAGCTTCCTCGTGTACCGCGTGGATCAACGCACCATTGCCAAGGTGAAAGCGGGCGACGGGATCATAGGGGAAGCCGTCCTTGCGTTTAGCGTTGAGCAGATAGTGGGCTGCCAAGTCAGCGTCGACTGGCAGTGTCTCCAGCGATTGCTGAGCTTGCCATTTGCGCAGCAGGGGGATTGGAGACAGGGTCACAAAGGTTGTGAGGTGGGGGAGCTGTGTGCTGAGTTCCGAGGCCACCTGTTTGATCAGAAGATTGCCAAAACTGATGCCCGCAAGCCCCTGTTGGCAATTGGAAATGGAGTAGAAAACAGCGGTCCGCGCGGTGTCGATGTCTAGTGTCTCACGGTCCTCCGCCAACACGTCCTGGATCGAGCCGGGAATGTCCTTGGTTAGCGCGACTTCGACAAAAATCAGGGGGTCCTCCGGCATGGCAGGGTGAAAAAAAGCGAAGCAGCGCCGGTCCTCCGGATGTAGACGGCGGCGTAAATCTTCCCAATCCATGATTTCATGCACGGCCTCATAGGCCACAATTTTCTCTAGGATGTTGGCAGGCGTGGACCAAGTGATTTGTCGCAAAACCAGAAAGCCTCGGTTGAACCAGCTGGTTAGCAAGTGCACCAGGTCCAGGTCTGTGCGTTTCAGGTTCGGGTCGTCTTTTACATAGTCCAGTAAGTCGACGCGCATTTGAACCAATGCGGCGGTCGCGCCTTCGGCCTGATTGAGGCGGCGGAACAGTTCTTGGCGGCGTGGCTCCGCGGCTTTCACCAAGGCGGCGAAGTTTTCCGGAGTGGGGTCCTCATCATACCGCGCGGCGAGTTCTTTGATTTGCGCCGGGTTCACATCCCAAACGTCATTCAGGTGGGTGAAGAAGGCGTGTTTCCCAGCCTTGTCCATGGATTGATATCGCGCCAGTAGGGCCGCTGCGATACGGCGGCCAGAGACCTGTCCCTCAGTGGACAGCAAAGCTTCGCAGAGTTCCGCAATTGAGCGGTCGTCCAGATCGTCGCTGCTTTTGCGCAGATCGAGCAGCCCGGTGAGAAAGTCCGAAACGCTTGTTGGTTTGGCCACGGGGCTACCTCAGTGTCACAGACTTTGTGGACAGTCCAACGGACAGCGACAGACTGCCTTCGTTGATGAGCCAGCGCCGGATGGTGTAGGTGCGTGCGCCGGTTTTGTGCATGGGGTCGCCATTCGCCAGAGCACGCGCTTCATTGAGCGACTCAGCGCGATAAACGAGCATGCCTGTGCCTTCCATGAGGTCTCCGCTGAGATCGGAAAGAGGGCCCGCAAAGGCCAGATTGCCCGCGATTTCCATGTCCCGTTGATAGGCCAGATGATCAGGTAAAACGTCTGGAACTGGTGGACCCTCGGCGGAAGGGGTTGATTCAACGACAAATAATTCCAGCGCGAGTGCCCCTCTCTCGCGGGCGTGTGCTTTGTACTCTTCCCATTTTGGCATGTTTTGCCCCTTTTGACAAAAATATCGATATTTATTGACACTAACACAAATAATCGGCAATGGTGGGAAAAATCTAGGGGAAAACGATGAGATTCATTGTTGGGAAAACGGCCGACGCGGCTGGCGTATTTGCGGTGCAAGGCGACGCAGCCAAAAAGCTACCGGGCGCGGATAGCGACCTGCTGCAGCTGATTGAAGATGGAGGCACAGTGCCAGCCTTTGACACAATCGATGCGGCGCCGGTATCGGTGGGCGCGATTGAGCCGGCGCTGCCCATCGCCAAGCCCGGCAAGATCATCTGCCTTGGGCTCAACTATGTCGATCATATCAAAGAAGGCGGGTACGACGTGCCTGAGTATCCGGCGCTGTTCATGCGTGGCCGCAATTCCATCATGCCAGCTGGGGCACCGATGGTGCGCCCGTCCTGTTCCGAAAAGCTCGATTATGAGGTGGAACTGATGCTGATTGTTGGCAAAGGCGGTCGGCATATTCGTGAAGAAGACGCGCTAGACCATGTGTTTGGCTACACATTGTTTAATGATGGGTCTGTGCGGGACTATCAGCGCAAGACCCATCAGTGGACGCCCGGCAAAAACTTTGATGACACAGGTGCGATTGGGCCGGTGGTTGTGACACCAGATGAGTTGCCAGAAGGCGCGACGGGTCTGAAGATCGAGAGCCGCGTCGGTGATGAGATTCTTCAGAGCGCGACCACTTCTGACATGATGTGGTCCGTGGCGCGTACTATTGCGACCATTTCTGAATACACCACGTTGGAGTCAGGTGATTACATCGCCATGGGCACACCGCCAGGTGTTGGACATGCCAAGACGCCGCCACGCTGGTTGCGGCCGGGGGAAACCGTAGAGGTTGAAATTGAAGGTATTGGTATTTGCGCAAATCCGATTGTGGATGAAGCTGACGTGGTGGCGAGGACCGTTCAATGACCGCTCTGGTTGGGGATGAACTGAAGCGCGCGCGGGCGGAGGCCCAGGCCTCCGTCCGCGCGCTTCGGGGGCGCAAATCGGAGCTCGATAGTGACAGTATAGATGTTATCCTGGCCGATGCCCGATCCCATTATGCCTGGCAAAACAAGCCGGTGTCAGACGCGCTTTTGCTCCGCCTTTATGAGATCACGTCAGCTGGCCCAACCAGTATGAACACTTGTCCAGCGCGCTTTGTCTTTGTGAAAAGCCAAGAGGGCAAAGAGCGGCTTGCCAAGTCGTTGAAGGACAAAAACATCGACAAGATGATGGCTGCGCCGGTGACAGCGATCATTGCGCATGATCTGGAATTTTGGCGCTACCTGCCGTTCCTGTTTCCACACGAAGATCGTCGGCCACATTTTGAAGGCAAACCCGAGCACAGTGAAACCACAGCGTTTCGCAATGGCACGTTGCAGGGGGCGTACTTCATGATCGCAGCACGGGCGCTTGGGCTGGACGTTGGCGCCATGAGCGGATTCTCAAATGCAGTTGTGGATGAAGAGTTTTTTGCCGGAACCACACTGCGGTCAAATTTTCTGTGTAACCTTGGCTATGCGGACGAAGCCGCGCTGTTCCAGAAACTGCCGCGGTTTCCTTTTGAACAAGCCTGCAACTACGCGTGAGGATCAAGCACTATGGCCATTCGTCAAAAGACCGTTGTGACGATCAAGATGTCTGGTTTTGCCAGCAGTCATAGCCATTGCGTAGTGCATACGCGCGACCTGTCGCTGACCATTGACGAGCCGGTGGAACGGGGCGGGACCAATCTTGGGTTTTCGCCAACCGAAACGGCCTATGCCGCCTTAGTCGGGTGCACCAACACCATCGGCCACAAGTGCGCGGCCAAATTGGAGGTGGATATTGGGCACCTCGAGTTCGAGATGGAAATCGATTTCGACCGGCGTGGCGTGCTGTTGCAGGAAGAAATCGAGGTTCCGTTCAAAGCCATTCGTCTGGACGTGACGTCGGACGGCGCCGCCAACGCGGAGGAGTTGGCGCGGGTGGCGGCGGAAACCGAGAAATACTGTGCCGTTTCAAAGATGTACAAAAATGCAGGCACAGAGGTGGAGGTCAGCTGGACCAAGAAATGACCTCGTAAATTTGAACCATCCAGGGAGGAGACGATGGGAATGATGAATAAAGGATTGGCGCTGGGCGCTTTGATGGCCGGATTGGCTGCGGCCCCGGCATTTGCACAGGAAACCATCAAAGCGGTTGTGATCGACGGGTATCCGGCGCGCGCGCTATGGGTCAAGGAATTCACCAATTTTTTCATTCCGGAGGTCGACAAAAAGTTGGCCAAAACCGGCAACTACCAAATGGATTGGCAGGAGAGCTATGGCGGCTCGATTGTGAAGCCCAAAGGTGTGTTGGAGGGGGTCAAGCTTGGCCTTGGTGACATTGGTATCGTGACCACCATCTTCCACAGCTCGAAACTGCCCTCTCAGGCGATTTCTGCGGTGACACCTTTTGTGGCAGCGGATGCGCGTGCGGTAGCTAAGGCGGTGGACGAGATCGCCAAAGAATACCCGACCATGCAGAATGAGTTTGACAAGCAAAACCAAGTCTATCTGGCGACCGGTGTTGTGCTGGACACCTATCAGGTGTTCTCCAAAGAGCCGGTGAATTCGGTGAGTGACATCGAAGGCGCCAAGGTGGCCGGTGCGGGTATGAACTTGCGCTATTTGGAGGGTATCGAAGGGGCTGCCGGTGTGCGCGGTGGTTTGACCGACTTCTACAACATGCTGGACACTGGTTTGGTGGACAAAGCCATGCTGTGGCCGGAAGCAGCCAAGACCTTCAAGATTGCCGAAGTGGCGCCATACATGCTGCGGGCCGACCTGGGCGCAGTGAACTCCAAAACCATTACAGTGAACAAGGACTACTGGGAAGGTCTGCCGGATGAGGTAAAAACAGCCCTAGAAGAGGTCGCGGTGATGTATCGGGATCATGTGGCGGGCATTGCCATGGATCGTGCGGCAGAAAGCCGGGACGCTTACGCGGCGGCAGGCGGGACCATTGTTGACGTGACCACCGAAGACCGCGCCAAATGGGCGGCAGCGATGCCAAACATTGCGGCGGAGTGGGCCAAGACGTTGGACAAAAGGGGGGAGCCAGGCAGCGAGATGCTCAGCGCTTATCTCGGGAAGCTCGAAGCCGCTGGCTACACCGGCGTGCGCAACTGGGCCGAGTGATCGGCTGATCCAAAAGACTGAAAGGGCCTGACTGTGACGACCTCTGTTTTTGGCAAGACACTCCGGGCCCTTTCCGGAATTGCCAGCACCACCGCAATTGGCGCCAACGCTATTGGCACACTGGTGGTGCTGGGCCTTGTCTTGATTGTGAACTTTGATGTGGTGGCGCGTGGCGTGTTTAACGCACCGTTTCGTGGGGCTTATGAAGTAGTCCAATTTGCCATGGTGCTGATTGTGTTTCTTCAGCTGCCGGATGTGGTGCGGGTGAGCCGATTGACGCGATCCGACGGCTTTTTGGTGGTGATTGGCCACGGGTTTCCACGCTTCGCCAATGCGTTGCGTCACGTCATCGATACGATCAGCGCGATCTTCATGATGCTGGTGGCGATTACCATTTGGCCGGAGTTCTTAGATATGCTGGACACGCGTGACTATTTTGGCGTTCCGGGCATTTTCACCGCGCCGTGGTGGCCGATCAAGCTTACCATTTTTGCTAGCGCGACTCTTTGTGCGGTGCTCTTTGCCTTCAAAGTTCTTTCCCCTGCTGAAAAATCAGAGCTGATCCGGGCTCCCGAACATGAGGAAAAAGAATGAGTCCGCTTGAAATTGGCATGGCTTCTGTTGTTGCCATTGTCGTCCTGATCTACCTTGGGGTGTATATCCCGATTGCACTGGGCGTGGTGTCCTTTGTCTCCATCTGGCTGATGCGAGACAACTTCGATTTGGCCATGAACCTTTTGAAGATCGCCGTTGGTGACAGCGTGATGGAATACACCTTTGCCACAGTGCCGCTGTTTACCTTTATGGGGCTTGTGGTGTCCAAGGCTGGATTGGGTGCAGATGTGTATGAGGTCATGAGCACTGGATTCCGGCGCGTTAAGGGTGGTATTGGCATGGCCACAGTTGGGGCAAACGCCGTGTTTGCCGCCGTGACTGGCAGCTCCATCGCTTCGGCTTCTGTGTTCTCCAAAGTATCTGTTCCGCAGATGCTCAAGTACGACTACAATCCGCGCTTTGCTGTTGGGGTGGTCGCGGGGTCCTCTGTGCTTGGCATGATCATTCCGCCGTCAGCCATGCTGATCATCTACTCCTTTGTGGCTGAGCAATCTGTGGGAGAGATGTTCCTAGCTGGTGTCGTGCCTGGCCTCATGTTGGCGGTGGCCTATGTGGGTGCGATTTTCTTCATGGGGCGGTTCTTTCCGAATTTTGTGGGCGGACGTCCGGCGGAAGACTTTAAGGCCATGCCCTGGGGCGAGATTGCTTCCAAGACACTGCCGACAGTAGGGCTGATCTTTGTTGTGCTGGGCGGGATTTACACCGGTTGGCTTACGCCCGTGGAGGCCGGAGCAACCGGAGCGCTTGTGGCGCTGCTGATTGCGGTTGTGCGTCGCCGTATGACCGCCAAAGGTTTCTGGGAGGCGCTGCTGGAGACCGGACACATCACCGCTTCGATCCTCTTCCTGATCACAGCCGCGTCGATCTATAGCCGTATGCTTGGTCTAGCGGGATTGCCAAACGAGTTGGGTGATATGCTTGCCAACAGTCAGGCCAGTTTCTTCACCGTCATGCTGTTGTACGTCCTTTTGATGCTGTTCCTTGGTACGCTTCTGGACACGGCCTCGATCATTTTGATTGTCGTGCCTCTGTTCCTGCCTTTGGTCGAGCCAATGGGCCTTAGCCTTGTGTGGTTTGGCATCATCACCGTTGTGGGGGCGGAGATAGGCCTGCTGACACCACCGCTTGGTATCTCCTGCTTTGTGATCAAAGCCACGCTGAACGACGACCGCATCTCACTCAAAGACGTCTTCCTTGGCGCGCTGCCTTTTGCCGGCGTCATGCTGATCGTTCTTATCCTGCTGATCCGCTATCCGGCGCTCAGCCTCGCCATTCTGAACTAGGAGGCGCCCATGCGCTCTGTCACCAAAGACAATATCACCGATGTTTTCACGTCCTATTTTGGCGACGACACAGACCCGCGCGTCAAAGAAGTGCTTTCGGCCTTGGCGCGTCACATCCATGACTTTGCCCGCGAGGTGAATTTAACCCATAACGAATGGCGGGTCGGGATCGACTTTCTGACGCGGGCCGGGGAGATCACCAGCCCTGAGCGTCAGGAGTTTGTGTTGTTGTCCGATGTCATGGGGTTGTCCTCGCTGGTGGATATGTTGCACTCGACCCCAGAGGCCACCAGTTCATCCGTGCTTGGCCCGTTCCATGTGTCCAATCCGCCGCCGCTTGCGGTTGGGGGGGACTTGAAGCGGGACTATGAAGGCGAGACCGTGCTTGTTGAGGGAACCGTGCGTGACGCAGAGGGCAATGCGATCCCGGGCGCCCAGATTGACATCTGGCAGACCGCACCCAACGGGATGTATTCCAGTCAGGACCCGGAACAGGACATCCATTCGTTCCATGGGTTGATGACCGCGGATGAAAACGGACGCTACGCTTTCACCACCGTGCGACCTGTCGAATACACCGTACCCTCAGATGGGCCGGTTGGTGACATTCTCAATGCGGCCGGGCGGCATCCTTGGCGCCCGTCGCACTTGCATTACATCGTGACCGCCGAAGGGTTCCGCTCGCTGGTGACGGAAGTGTTCCCAGACGATGATCCTTATCTGGATCAGGATACGGTGTTTGGTGTGCGCGAGGATTTGGTCATGACCTATGTCCCGCAGCCTGCCGGCAGCTTCCCAGATGGGTTTGAGCTGTCCGGTAAGGTCGAAGGGCCCTACGCGCGGGTCCACTTTGATCTGGTGTTGGCGAAAGCTTGAGAGGTGTTGGCCTGTCTTATTGGGCAGGCCGGTTGCCTACTCTGGGGTGTCAAACTGCGCGGTCAGGAAGTCGCCGGTCTGCCGATAGTGTGAAATCAAGCGTTCCACCGCCAGATCGGCGTTGCGTTCGACGGTTGCTGCCAAAATGTCCGCGTGTTCGTTGCTGACGTCCCGCTTTTGATAGCCTGAGGCGCGGCCTGCTAGATAGCGGTAGCGCACATTGAGATCATACAGTTGATTGCAAAACTTGAGCAAAATTGGGGAGTCACAGGCGGAAAGCAGTGCCATGTGGAAGGCTTTGTGGCGCTCCTCAAAGGCCTCCACGTCCTCTCGGTCCTGCCGCACCATTCGGTGATGGGCGAGGACAAGGCTTTCCTCCCAGGTTTGATTGCCGGATGTGATGCTGCGCCGCAGGGCCATCTCTTCGAGGTGGCAGCGCAACATCAGGATCTCTTCGAAGTTTTCGCGGCTCGCTGAGGCGGTCCTGAACCCGCGCTGGTCCAGTCGTTCAACCAGTTGATCACTGACCAAAAGGCTCAGTGCTTCGCGGACGGGAGAGGCTCCGGTGTCTAGCGTCTTTCGCAGCGTGTCGATTTTAAGTTTTTCACCGGGCGCCAGTTCCCCGACAACGATCATTCGACGCAATGCGGCATAAGCTTGCTGCGTGGCGGACCCGGTTTCGCCGGTCGGCTTGGCAGGCGGTGTTTCGACTGGATTGAACATGTGATGAAAATATCGAAATTGTGGGGTTTCGCAATGAAAAATCGCAAATTTTGGGTGCTGACCTTGCCGCGAGAGCGGAGATAAATGCAAAGGCGGGCTTCCGAACAATCAATGCTGTCTAGACCAATTTCTGCCTTAAGGGAATGGTGCCCGGAATGCGTGCGTCAAAGGCCGTCTGAGGAGTGTGTTAACTTTCCGGGCGTCAAGTTTCGGATGTCTTTGGCTGGCGTTTTGCATTAGCTTTGGAAGCGAACGTGCAATTGGCGCCAGAAGGACAGGCAATGAGCGAGCCCCAAATCAAAAACATGGAAGACTTCGCGGCGATCAGCGGGATTTCCCGTCCAACGATCTCGAAGTACTTCAACGATCCGGCGAGCGTGCGGAAAACCACGCGTGCGCGCATCGAAGCGGCATTGGAGCAATATAGTTATCGACCCAACATTTACGCGATCAATCAGAACCGGCGGCAAACCAAAAACATCGGATTGGTGGTACCTAATCTAACTGACCCGTTTTTTGCCGGTATTGCTCGGACAATAGAAGGGATGATTCTAAAGGCGGGGTTTAATCCGCTGTTGCTGAGCTCCCATGCTGGGCCCGAGCAGGAAATTGCCAACCTGGACAGCTTGCGCGCGATCAAGCCTGCAGGGGTGCTTTTGGCGCCATTGGGACGCGCGTCTGATGTTGCACGGGTGGCTGAGTTCGCTGACGAAGTTCCCACGGTACTTTTTGATGCCAACCTGGAAGGGGTCGGAGAGGCCTTCTTTGGCTCTGACAATGACCAAAGTATTGAGTTGATTGTCGAATACCTGTGTCGAACAGGGGAGCCGCCGGTGTTTTTTGAAATGAAGACCCCCATCAACCCAAACGCTTACAAACGGCGAACAGCCTATATCGCAACAATGGAGCGTTTGGATCAGGAACCACATTTGATCCAGGCAGATGGCGAGGGCTGGGACTTTGAAGAGATTGGATTTCGTGAAGGCACACGGTTGATTGCTAATCGTCTTCTACCAACAAATACGGTGTTGTGTTCCAACGACCGATTGGCGATCGGCTTTCTATCTACCGCCTATGAAAGCGGACTGCGCGTTGGGTTAGGCGCAGGCAGTGCCTTGCGCGTGGCAGGTCACGACAACCATCCCTTCTCGCAATACACCTGTCCGTCTTTGACCACGGTTTCTCAGGATTACGATTCCATTGGGGCACGGAGTGTGGAGACGCTTCTGGGGCTCATTGAGTCGGGGCGGCGAGCAAAATCGCGGGACGTTACGTTGTTTGAGGGACGGTTGATAATGCGCGGGTCTGCGTAAGGCTTTGATTTTCCTTCCTCTGAGTCAAAATTTTACGCGCGTAAAGAAATAATTTGACGCGGTGCGCCCTTTGTGGCTACGCTGTGAATGCAACATCCAGAGACAGGGAGGATCGGATGTCCTATAGAAGCGTGCTTGGTGCGGTGAGCGCCATGACCTTGATGGCCGGTGCAGCTGCTGCCGACACCAGCCTGACAATTGCGATCGTGAACAACGGTCATATGATCAACATGCAAAAGGTTGCTGAAGCTTACACAGCAGAAACCGGTGTGGAACTGAATTGGGTTTCGCTGGAGGAAGGTGTTCTGCGGGAGCAGGTGACCTCTGACACGGCCACCGGTGGCGGCCAGTATGACATCATCAACATTGGTATGCAGGAAGCACCTATCTGGGGTGCGGCAGGCTGGATTGAGCCGCTCAAGTTCGGCGCCACCTATGATGAAGGGGACATTCTGCCTGCGATCCGTGCAGGTCTGAGCCACGAGGGCCAGATGTATGCGGCGCCGTTCTATGGCGAGAGCTCCATGGTGATGTATCGCAAAGACCTCACAGACGCTGCCGGCGTGAACATTGCCGACAACGACAGCTGGGATAATGTGAAAGCTGCAGCCGCCGCGATCCACAACCCAGATGATGGTGTCTACGGTGCCTGCTTGCGCGGCAAGCCTGGCTGGGGCGACAACATGGCCTTTATCACAACGGTGGTGAATTCCTTTGGCGGCGCTTGGTTTGACAAAGACTACCGCCCAACCATCGACAGCGACGAGTGGCGCGCTGCAATCAACTTCTATGTGGATCTGCTTGGCAACTACGGCCCTCCGGGCTCCGAAGGCAACTCGTTCAATGAAATTCTCGCCCTTTACAACGAAGGCAAATGCGGGATGTGGATTGACGCCACCATTGCTGCGTCCTTCTTGGAAGTGGAAGGCGTTGCCTACGCGCAGTCTCCAAATGCGGGCAACCCGGTCGGTGCCAACTGGCTCTGGGCTTGGGCCATGGCCATTCCGGCAGGCTCTCCAAATGCTGAAGCTGCCGGCGATTTCATCGAGTGGGCGACCTCCAAAGAGTATGTGCAAGCTGTTGGCAACCACCCGGAATTCGGCTGGGGTTCAGTTCCGACAGGACAGCGGGCTTCCACCTATGCTTTGCCTGAGTTCCAGAAGGCTGCGGGTTTCGCCAAAGCGGAAATGATGGCGATTGAAAGCGCCGCGCCTCAGGCGACGGATCTGAAGCCATACGTAGGTGTGCAGTTTGCTGCCATCCCAGAGTTCCCGGAAGTGGGCTCCGCCGTGGCACAAGAGATGGCTGCCGCATTGTCTGGTGCCAAGTCAGTGGATGAAGCACTGGCAGCATCTCAGGCAGCGGCCGATGCGATCATGAAAGAGGCCGGCTACTACTAAGCCTCTTCTCCCCGGGAGGGCCATGTTGCCAAACTTGGCCCTCTTCGTGCTCCGGTCGACGGCTTGCTTAAACAAACTGACGACCCGTACCCTCCAAACCATCGCAACTTACAATATCACGCTTAACGACACGATCGTTTTGCGAGGAGGAAAGCCTCATGTCTAAGAGAACGCTTCCAAGGCTCCTGCAAACACCAGCGGTCTTCTTGCTTTTGGTTTGGATGCTGGTTCCCCTTGGGATGACTTTGTATTTCTCGTTCATTCGCTATGTGCTTAACAGCCTGCGGCGGCCTGAATGGACCAGTCCCAGTTTGAGCAACTGGCGAGGTTTCGGAAACTATGAGTTTGTCCTTAAGTCCAAAGACTTCCTGCTCGCGATCCAAAACAGCCTCGTCATTGTTTGCAGTATTCTGTTCTTGACGGTGATCCTCGGTGTGCTGATTGCCGTGTTGATCAACCGTGCTTTTCCGGGGCGTGGGATCGTGCGTGTGTTGCTGATCTCGCCTTTCTTTGTCATGCCAGCCGTAAATGCCGTGCTGTGGATCAATATGATCCTGGACCCAGTGCTTGGCCTGCAAGGTATCGCGGTGGGCAGCATCAACGACATGGTCGAGGGACTGCGCAATGCGCCGCTTGTGGGCTGGTTCTTTTCACTTTGGCCGGAACTCACGCCGATTTCTTTCCGTGCCACACAGACCTCCGCCCTTGCAGTCATCATTATGGTGACATGGCAGTGGACGCCTTTTGCGGTGCTGATATTCATGACGTCACTGCAATCTGAGGACCAGCAACAGAAAGAGGCGGCGGTTTTGGACGGCGCTGGACCGTGGTCACAATTTCGCTTTCTCACCTTGCCGCACTTGGGCCGACCAATTGCCATCGTGGTGATGATCCAGGCGATCTTCCATCTGTCGCTTTATGCGGAGATCGAAATCGTCAGCCGCGGGAATGGCAACAAGAACCTACCATATCTGATCGGTGAGTTCGCCAACAACAACATTGGGGCTGCCAGCGCAACCGGCATCTTCGCAGTCATCCTTGCCAACATCGTCGCAATCTTCCTGCTGCGCATGATTGGCAAGACCTTGATGGAGTAACCGACCATGGCCATCGTTGCACAATCTTCAAAACTTTCGAATGTCCTCTGGCCAGTGCTGGCCTGGATCGTGGGCTTACTGTTCTTCTTTCCAATCTTCTGGATGGTGTTGACCAGTTTCAAAACTGACGCTGATGCGGTGAAGCCTGAGTACCTGCTCTGGTTCACGCCGACGTTGGACAACTACCTGAACATGACGGAGAACTACGACTACTGGCGCTTCGCGCGCAACTCGGTCATCACCTCTGTGTTTGCCACTATCTTCACGCTTGTAGTGGGTATTCCGGCGGCCTACGCCATGGCGTTCAACCCCACCAAACGCACCAAAGATGTGCTGATGTGGATGTTGTCGACCAAGATGCTGCCCGCTGCTGCAGTGCTGTACCCGATGACCTTCCTAACCAAGAGTCTGGGGCTGTTTGATACCCACTTTATGATCATTCTGGTGCTCAGCCTGATTAACCTTCCGATCGTGATCTGGATGCTCTTTACCTACTTCAAGGAGATCCCCAAGGACATCATCGAGGCTGGCAAAATGGATGGCGTCGACACGCTAGGGGAGATCAAGGAAATCCTGATCCCGCTGGCATGGGGGGGCATCGCATCGACCGCTCTGCTGTGCTTCATCTTCTGCTGGAACGAGGCTTATTGGACGGTGCGCCTCACCACCACAGACGCCGCCACGCTCTCCAAACTTATCGAAGGCAACCGCGCGCCGGAAGGTCTGTTCTTCGGACGTCTTTCCGCGGTCTCGACTGCCGCCGTTGGCCCCATCGTGGTGCTTGGTTGGTTCTGTCAAAAACAATTGGTCCAAGGCCTCACCTTTGGCGCAGTGAAATAAGGGAACATCATGGGACGCATTCAACTTGAAAACGTGACCAAGTCTTTCGGCGACGTGGAGGTTATCCCACCACTGAACCTGACCATTGAAGACGGTGAGTTCGCGGTGTTCGTTGGCCCGTCTGGCTGCGGCAAATCCACCTTGCTCCGGCTGATTGCCGGGCTTGAGGAAACATCTTCCGGCAACGTCATCATTGACGATGAAGACATGACAGAGGTGCCGCCCTCCAAACGCGGATTAGCGATGGTGTTCCAGTCTTACGCACTTTACCCGCACATGACGGTACGCAAGAACATTGCCTTTCCGATGCGCATGGCCGGCCTTGATGAGGACGAGCAGGAAAAGCGCATAACGGCGGCGGCCAAGGCGTTGAACCTCACGGATTATCTTGACCGCAAGCCAGGGCAGCTCTCCGGAGGTCAGCGCCAGAGGGTTGCGATTGGCCGTGCCATTGTGCGCGATCCCTCGGCCTTCCTTTTTGACGAGCCCTTGTCCAACCTGGATGCTGCCTTGCGCGTGGGGATGCGCCTTGAGATCAGCGAGATGCATAATCGGATGCAAACCACGATGATCTATGTGACTCACGATCAGGTTGAAGCCATGACCATGGCTGACAGGATTGTGGTGCTGCAGGCCGGTGTCATCGAACAAGTTGGCTCGCCGCTGGAGCTTTATCACGAACCGAGAAACAAGTTTGTGGCCGGCTTTATTGGGTCCCCAAAGATGAACTTCATCTCGGGAGACGAAGCGGCCAAACATGGCGCTCATACCATTGGCATCCGCCCTGAACACACCGAGGTCAGTACGACCGAAGGTCTGTGGAAAGGGGTGGTTGGCGTAGCGGAACATCTTGGATCCGACACTTTTATCCACGTGCATGACACGGGGCTTGCAGGGACGTTCACTGTACGCATCACCGGCGACATCGCGGTGCGCCACGGCGACACGGTTTATCTGACGCCGCAGGCCGATCAGATCCACAAGTTCGACACCGAGGGGCTGCGCGTCGCGTGATGCCACCTTTTGCCCGCTAACCCAGCCGCAAAGAAAGAAGAGCTGATGGGATATCCCGTGAGGAGATCGGAAACGATGAAACTCAGCAACGCGACACTTCAGGACATGTCGGAAGGTGTTCTTGTACCAACTTACGATCGCGCGGCGCTCGCCCCGGGGATCGTGCATATTGGCGTCGGGAATTTCCACCGCGCGCATCAGGCGTGGTATTTGCACCGCCTTATGCAGCTGGGCAAAGCGCTGGATTGGGCCATCATCGGCGCAGGGGTGCGCGGCTACGACAGTGCGCAACGCGATAAGCTGGCGGCTCAGGACTTTCTCACAACCCTGATCGAACTGGACCCTTCCGGCACCTCTGCAGAGGTGGTTGGGGCAATGGTGGATTATGTGCCAATCGAGGAGGGCAATCGGGCCTTGATCCGCCAACTTTCGGACCCGCGAATCCGGATTGTATCGCTGACCGTGACTGAAGGGGGCTATTTCCTCGACCCAGCCGACAAACGGTTTTCGCCCACGCATCCCGATATTCAGCATGACGCGGTCAACCGTGACACCCCTCGCACCGCCTTTGGCGCGATCGTTGCAGCCTTAAAAACGCGGCGGAACGCGGGCATCGGTCCATTCACTTGCATGAGCTGTGACAACCTGCCGGGCAATGGGCGCATTCTCAAAGAGGTTGTGATCGGCCTGGCGACGCTTAGCGACCCCGACCTGGCGCAATGGATAGGCGAAAATGTAAGTTTTCCGAATTCCATGGTGGATTGTATCGTGCCCGCCACCGGACCAGGAGAGGTGGCGTTGGCGCAAAGCATTGGCATTGAAGACGCAGCGCCGGTGACACATGAGAACTTTCGGCAATGGGTGATCGAAGATGACTTTTGCGCGGGTCGTCCTCCGCTGGAGGAGGTCGGCGTAACGGTTTCAGATCGCGTGCATGATTATGAGGCGATGAAACTGCAGTTACTTAACGGCGGTCATCAGGTGATCGCCGCGCCAGCCGAAGTGCTCGGGCTGCACACAATCGCAGACGCAATGCGCGCGCCAATGGTCAATGCGCTGTTTCGAAAAGTGGCGCTTGAGGAAATTCTGCCCCACATCACCCCCGTGCCAGAGACCACGCCAGAAGCCTATGTGGACCTTATCGACGCGCGCTTCTCCAACCCCGCGATGGTCGACACCGTCAGACGGGTGGCGTTTGATGGATCAAGCCGCCACTCAGGGGCCGTTCTACCGATTATTCGAACTGCGCTGGCCGCTGGGGCGCCGACCGATGGCTTGGCCTTGTCTCAGGCGTTGTGGGCGCGCATGTGTTTGGGCGAGCGGGAAGATGGCAGTATAATCGAGGCCAATGACCCGGATTGGGCGCGCCTCTCGAAAGCTGCCATTGCCGCCAGGCAGATGCCACAAGCGTGGTTGGAGCAACGGCACATTTACGGCGACATTGCCGACCACGCCGGGTTCTCAGAGGCATTCTCGCGGTTTCTTACGCAGCTTTACTCTGAAGGGGTCGAAGCCACCGTTACAGGTTACGTTGATGGGTGACATTTCTGGGTCGCATTCCTCCAGGCAGGAGTTGAACAAACGTCGTTGCTCATGGGGCGGCTGAGGAAGGATCTTCCATGAATTGGTGCCGCGGCAAAGCACTGATTGATACACCCTCTGCTCATCGTTGAATGAGGTGACGGTTACGCGCGGTTCCATTGTGGAGCTGTGCCCAAAGCTACCGCCGCATTTGGGGGGTTGGAAGCGCTAGGGGGGGGGCACGGCACAGAGTCGACCGAGCTGTTTGGTCCGTAGTTTCGAGGTGAGTTGCGAAAGCGCCAAGTTGACAGGCCATAATTGGTAGAGAGTGAGTGCCTAACCAGTTTGGCACTTGTAGCGTTGCCGAAACTCCAAGTTGTCCACATGGTTCGGCTTTGTTGCACCAATGGTGTGAGGGATTCACTGTTTGAATCCAGTTGGGTAGCAACGGTGCATGAGCAGTTGGTCCCCTACGAAGTACAAGACCAGGAACTGGCCTTCTTGCAACATGGCGCTGAAGCAGCGCGGTTCGCTATCAATCTGGTTTGATCCCGAGATGTCGTGGCATGGGCCGCTGACTGGCAAACGGGGGCGTCAGCCCAAGTTCAGCGACGCGGCGATCCAGTTTTGTCTGACGATGAAGGTACTGTTCGGAATGCCGCTTCGGCAGACGACCGGGTTCGTTGAAAGCCTCCTGCGCTTGGCAGGGGCCGCGTATGTGCCACCGTCGATGGAAAATCTGCAATTGCGCCTCGACCTGCGCAACTTGTTTGATGAAACTTACGTCGCACGTGCCAACGATTCAGCCGGTGACACAAGCGGTCGTCCCATTCCAATGAATGAGGCGGGACGCACCATTGCGCTGACCGCGACGTTAAAATTCTAAACTGCTCTGGCGCTCTTTTCTACAAAGGGCGCCAGTCATTTTCTAGCGCTTGATTAAACCTGATTGTTTTTGTATGAAATCAACATTGCAACTTTGAGGCTAGTTATGCGCAGCGTTAAAAACGTCTCTAGAGACAGAGAAGACCGCGACCGGATGAGCTTGGCTGATCTGGTGGGGGAGATCCCTTGGCCGGACACCTGGTGCTCTGAAGGCATTATTGATCGAATTGCTCAGATCCAAAACCCACAGCGACGCAGCTAAGGCGCACTGGAAGAAAATAATGACAACCAAAGTTGAAATGGGGCGCTCTGCGGCCTTGAGTGAAGGCGTGGAAAGCGGCACACCGGTTTACAGTGCCAAAGACCTGACAGCGGGCGGTAACCTGGCTCAGATACGTCTCTCCGAAGCTGTCTATACCCTGCGGATTACCCGCCAAGGCAAACTCATTTTGACCAAGTAGTACTCACCTATCGATATCAAATTTTTTATCACCAATGAAACGGCCCCGTTTTGGGGCCTTTTTTTTGTCGTAGAAAGTTGGTCAAAAACGTCGCCGTGACGAAGACTCTGTTATTGCGGCCAGAACCTGGAACTTGGTCATCGGCCTGATAAGACCGGTCCAGGATGCGGCCCAGCTCAACGCTCATGCTTACTCTGTCCGTCAAATCCACAGTCCGTCGCAGGTTTAGGGTGTCGAAACCGCCATAGCGCGTGCCATCTGTATCGGTGTTGCCGCTTTCACCGCGGACAAACATGTCCCAAATGCCAGACGTGGATTTGAGATCCCAATCGCCGCGCACACCGACGTCTCCAGACCAAGTTGGCGAACCTGTGTTCTTGGTGGAGGTGCCATCCGCGTAGTCATATGTGCGATTCACGTTTGAGACGTTGATGTACGGCTGTGCCCCGCCCAGTCAACCTGGGTCGAACTCCGCGGCAACTTCACCCCCCAAGTTTGCGCTGCGTCGACATTTTCATAGCGCCATTGCCGTGGAATGCCCGTTGCCAGCGATGCAATGTAATCTTCGGAATTCGTGTAGAACAACACCGTGTCCAGCACGAGATTGCCAATCACTGTGCCACCAGCGCCAACTGACGTCAGGAATATCTGGCTCAGGGACGGGTAGTTGTAGCCTTGCGAAACATTGGCCCGCAGAGCGGGGGTGTCGTTTAACTGATGAACCAGATCAAGTGATCCGAGGAAACGGCTGTCAGAGTTGGTTTGGGTCGGCTGAGTAACACCGTTCACCCTGTATTGGTTCGATGTGCTGTCCACGTTGTAGTAGCGCACACCAAAGGTTGCAGCTGTGGCTGCGCCTCATGCTGGGCAAAAACGGAGGCCGTTTTGATCGTGGCGTCGGAATAGCGGGTTGTCACAGAGGGAGTCCCGCCAAAACTTCTGGTGGATACCTTGTCAGAAATCAGGTTGTCGTCTTCATACTCAAAACCAATCACCGTGCGGTGGCCGGGGGTAAGTTCGAGGGTGGCGGTCGCCTTGAAACCTGAGGTTTTTTGATCGTCATCAGAGGTTGAGTTGCTGAACATACCAGGCCCAAACACCCCGTTGCTCTCGAAAGCACGGTCAACAGACTGGGTGTAGGCGTCAATCTTGAGAAGCGACATCCAAGGTGTCAGGTCTTCACCTTCGTAGAATGCACCATATTTGTGCAGATCCCGCTTTAGCAGATCAATGGTGAATGTCGGTGAACCAGTATAAACATCTGCGGACAGATCATAATCCTGTGCCCGTACCCCAAAATAGTGATTTCCAGAGCGGTAACCGGCAAAGGCATGAATGTCTCGATCTTCACTTCCTGAGGGAACAACTTCGCCATCGGCGGATTGACGGTTGTCTAGATCCGACTTGGAGTACGACAGGCGATAGTCAAAATTGCCCACGGTGCCCGCGAGGCAGGTGTTTGCACGGTAGCCTTCATTGGCGCCCAAATACCTAGCAGAGACAGTTGCTTCAATTGGCTTGTCCGCGCCGCGCTTTGTGATGATGTTTACAACACCCCCGATGGCCGCGTTGCCGGACGTCACAGAGGCCGGGCCAAGCACCACTTCAATGCGTTCAATTTCGGTGGGCGCAATCAAAATGGGCGTACCATAATTAGTGTGGTCAGTGATCTTTTGACCATCAATCATGATTGCCACGCGCTGTGCGCTTTCCCCGCGTATTTTGATGCGTTCGATGCCGGATTCGGTGACGCGCACCTCCGGAACACCTTTCAGCAGGTTGGCCACAGAGCTTGGTGGGATGCTCTTTATGTCGTCTTCATCCACCACGGTCACAGCCACTGCTTCTTCCAGACCTTTCGGAGGATGCAATGGCACCACACACAACACTCACTGACGCGGACATTCGCCAGGCTCGCTTGGACAATCCCAAGACGCGAGAGCGCGATCTGGCCGATAAGCTTGGTATTACAGAAGCGCAGTTGCTGGCGCCGCATTTGGGGAAAGGCGTCACCCCCCTATCTCCGGACCTGGATATAGTGATCCCTGCAGTGACGGGCCTTGGCGAGGTTATGGCGCTGACCCGAAACGACAGCTGCGTGATCGAAATGACCGCCGTGAACGAAGATTACCGCGGTGGTCCACACGCGGCCTTGGTGGTCAACGAAGACATTGACCTGCGCATGTTCCCGCGGCATTGGCAGTTAGCCTCTGCCGTTGAAAAGCACCTCCCTGATGGCGACTTGCGTCGATCTATTCAGGTGTTTGATGCCGCTGTGGACGTTGTTCACAAGGTGTTTTTGACAGAAGCTTCTGTGGCCGAAAACTGGCCCAGTTTGGTTCAAGACCTGCGGCTTGAGCCGCAACAGGCCCCGCTTGCCTCGAGTGCAAGGGAGTCACCAGAAGCGGCCAAAGGCGACGCCGAAAAAGCGGATCATTTACGTGCGGAATGGGGCAAGATCACGGACACACATCAGTTTTTGCAAATGGTGCGCAAGCTGAAGATGAACCGCCTTGGTGCGTATCGGATCGCCGGAGCGCCCTATACACGCCAGTTGCAAACAAAAGCGGTTCAAGAGTTTCTGGAAACCGCACGAGAAGGTGGTTTTCCGATCATGCTGTTTGTCGGCAACCGTGGCTGTATTGAAATCCATACGGGGCCTTTTGAAGCCCTGAAACCAATGGGACCCTGGCTAAATGTGCAGGATGCGCACTTCAATTTGCATTTACGAAACGACCACCTCGCAGAGGTTTGGCAAGCGACCAAATCCACGCGCCGTGGTGATGCGATTTCCGTTGAAGCAATTGATGCGGACGGAGGCCTGATCCTGCAGATGTTTGGCGTGTTGGAGCAGCCCGAGGCTGCCGCAAAGTGGAACGCACTTGTTGACGCAGTTCCGGCGCGCAAAGAGGAGGCCTTGGTATGACACGCCTGTCTCCTTTGAGCCTGCTGCAAGTTGTCATGATCGGGGTTCTCGCTGCGTTCTTTACTGTGGCGTTGAAGCAACCAGCGGCCTTAGATTCACCGGCGCAAGCCGGATTGTTTCTGTTGGCGGATTGGTCACGGAAATTGTCTATGCTCTGGGGCAGGAACATCGCTTGGTGGCCCGTGATACAGCGTCCAACCACCCGGTCGCCGCCCAATCTTTGCCAGATGTGGGCTATGTGCGCCGCCTGTCTGCCGAAGGCCTCTTGTCCGTTTCTCCGGATCTAATCCGCGCTGAAGAGGGGGCGGGTCCGCCGGAGACTTTTGAGGTGCTGGAAGGCAGTGGTTTGCCTGTTGTGAGTATTCCGATGGGGTATGATTTGCCCGCAGTGCAGGCCAAAATTCGCGCTGTGGCAGAAGCCTTGGACGTCGCACAGGACGGCGAGTACTTGGCATCGCAAGTGGGTGATGATGTGTCTGAGGCACGCCAACTTGCGGGTGTGAAAGATCAGAAAGTTTTGTTTGTTTTGTCGGTGCAAGGGGGGGATTATGGCGGCAGGTGACAATACTGCTGCGGCTGGCCTGTCAGCAGCAGGCAGCTGACGCATGACAGCTTTGGCCACAAACGTCATGACTGACCGGCCAGGGGATCGTCGCTTTGTCGCAAGGCGGATCACGTTTGGTTTGATTGCCTTGCTTGGTGCCGCATCAGTTTGGGGATTGGCGGTGGGCACCTCTGATACATCCCTTTGGGGGGCATTTGGCGATTTGGCTCTTGGGAAAGACATTTCCCTGCGCGACCAAATTGTTTTGCCCCACATCCGATTGCTGCGCCTTTTGATGGGCCTGCTGGTTGGCGCGGCGCTGGCGGTGTCCGGCGACTTGCTTCAAGGACAGTTTCGCAACCCATTGGCCGATCCAGGTATCATCGGTGTCAGCGCGGGGGGCAGTTTTGGTGCCGTGTTGGCCATTGTTTTGGGAGCGGTTTTGCCCTTTGCGTCGGCGCTGGGCGCTTGGATGATGCCGATATTTGCGTTTGTTGGCGCGTGGAGTGCAACATTGCTGCATTATGCGATTGCCACCCGACAGGGGCGTACTTCTGTGGCCACCATGTTGTTGGCGGGCATCGCCCTATCCGCCTTGACCATGGCGATGACCGGCGTGCTGATTTATTTGGTAGATGACGCACAAATGCGCGATTTCACGTTTTGGAATATGGGATCGTTGTCTGGCTCCAATTGGGTCAAGTTGACTGTGGCAGCCCCTTTGATTTTGCTGCCCCTATGTGTGACGCCGTTGCTCGCCCCCGGGTTAAATGGACTGGCGCTTGGCGAAGCGGCGGCGCGGCACATGGGCATTTCGGTACAGACAGTGTAGCGCGCCACAATTCTCTGTGTGGCCGCGGCCACAGGGGCTGCTGTGGCGGTTAGCAGTGGGATTGGATTTGATGGCATTGTGGTGTCGCATGTTCTGCGTCTTTTGGCGGGGCCGGATCATCGGCATCTGCTGGTGAATTCGGCACTTTTGGGGGGTGTTGTCTTGGTACTTTCAGATGTTCTCGCGCGGGTCATTATTGCGCCAGCTGAACTCCCAATTGGGATCCTGACCGCCATTCTTGGTGGTCCGTTCTTTCTTTGGATATTGCTGCGTCAACGCAGCATCCTTGACCTCTAGATACTTATCATGTGGCTGAATGCAAAACGAATTTCTGTTGAGGTTGCGGGTAAGCTGCTTCTGGAAGACGTGACGATCTCCGCCAAAGCCGGGGCGGTCACCGCAATCGTTGGTCCATCTGGAGCTGGAAAATCTACTTTGATGTCGGTGCTGTCTGGGGACATCCAATATAGTGGTCAGGTTGAGCTCAATAATCTAGATATTCAGGAAACTTCTGCCAGTGAGCTGTCACAACATCGAGCGGTTTTGGCGCAGTCCGCACCATTGGCATTTCCGTTTACGGTCTGGGAAATTGTGCGACTTGGGATTGCCCCCAATGAGCCCGCAGAAATTGCGTCTCAAGCGTTGAGTCAGGTTGGCATGTCTGGGTTTGAACGTTCAGATTTTCAATCTCTTTCAGGAGGAGAGCAGCAGCGTGTGCAATTGGCACGTGTGCTCTGCCAGGTTTGGCAGCCAGTTGAGAATGATGTACCTCGCTGGCTCTTTTGGATGAACCGGTGTCGAGCCTCGATACCGGGCAACAGCTTCGCGTTTTGCATCTTGCCAGACGCTTTGCGGATCAAGGAGGAGGCGTTGTTGTGATCCTGCATGATTTGAACCTAACGGCTATGTTTGCCGATGAAGTCGCATTGATCTGCGGTGGAAAGCTTGTAACGCAGGTCCCTCCGAAAAGGCGCTTACCACCGAACGCTTGAGCGCGGCGTATGGGTGCGACCTGCGCGTAAATACAACGCCAGCGACCGACTTTTTGTATTACCTCAGGCGGCCAGATTGCGTTCGGCATTGGCTTAGTCCGGATTGGAACTGCGGGCCTAGAGGCGCCAAGCCACAACAAAAAGCTAGAGGTCCAGAGCAGAGACGCAAGGCCATGAGGCGTTCACTGGTTGTAACCGGAGGGGTAGAAAGCGTGGATGAGCAGATGGTCTCCTACGACGTACAAGACCATGGACCGGCGCGGGTACAACGGGACGCTTGTGCAGCGCGTTTCACTATCGATTTGGTTTGATGTCGAAAGGGGATGGCATTTTGAGCAAGAATTGTACTTTATATAAAAAAAACATTTGACCGCATCGCGATATGTTTTTAATAGATAGAAGAACAAAGCATTCAAGGAAGTGCTTTGCAGGGAGGACTAATAGATGGCCAGCCAGATCGGCGAAAAGACCATTCTGCGCGCCCGCGGCGTGAGCAAACACTATGGTGGAGTCGTTGCACTCGAAGCCGTGGATCTTGACCTGCGCGAGGGGGAGGTACTGGCGGTCGTCGGAGACAACGGCGCGGGGAAATCAACGCTGATCAAGGCTCTAACCGGCGCGATTCCCAAGACCTCTGGGACCATAGAAATGGATGGTCAGGAGGTGCAGATCAACTCGCCAACTGATGCCAAAGCCGCAGGCATTGAAACGGTTTATCAGGACTTGGCGCTGGTCAACGAATTGTCCATTTCTAAGAATATGTTTCTTGGGCGTGAAATTGTCAGAGATGATATTTTGGGGCGCCTTTTTGGCACCCTCGATTTCGGCCAAATGGATTCCGAAATCCGCGCGCTGTTTCAAAAACTCGATATTCGCATCGCTGACATCTATCGCGAGGCTGAAGCCTTCTCAGGGGGTCAGCGGCAGGCTGTGGCCTTGGCCAAAACCGTGATGTTTGGCAAGCGAATTGCCATTCTGGACGAGCCGACCGCTGCGCTCGGCGTGCGCGAGAGTAAAATGGCGATGGATTTGGTGCGCTCCCTGAAGGACCACGGCCTGTCCGTCATTATGATCACCCACAACATGCAGCATGTCATGAACTATTGCGATCGTGTCATGGTTTTGCGCCTCGGCCGTCTGGCGGCTGTACGCGACGTGAAAGATGTGGATGGCGACACGCTTGTCGGCTTGATCACCGGCGCCACCGAAGACAAGGCCGCTTGAGATGACCGATATGACCCAAAACTCTTCGACCCAGATTTCCACACCCTCCGCCGAGGGCTCCAGCTTTGCAGCTCTGAAGCATCAGTTCCTGCAGATTTGGCAGGTGTTGGCAGCGCTTGTTTTGATTTACTTGGTGTTCTTCGTCCTGTCTGAGCCTTTCAGAAGCCTGGACACGTTGTTGTCGATTTTTGGCCAGGCCTCTATTCTTGCCATCCTCGCCTGCGGCACCACGGTTGTCCTGATATCTGGCGGGCTGGATCTTTCAGTGGGTTCAATCTTTGCCGTTGTTGGCGTCATCGTGGGCATTGCATTGGCTGAATATCAGCTACCGGTGCTGGTTGCGGTCCTCATTGGGCTGCTGGCTGGCGCCGCAATGGGGGCACTCAACGGCACCATTCAGGTGTTCACCAAAGTGCCGGCCTTCATCGTCACGCTGGGCGGACTTACAGCCTATAAGGGGATCGCCGAAATCCTTGCAAGCGGGCGAGACCTGTCGCGTTTTCCCGAGAGTTTTCAGATGTTGGGTTCGGGTTACCTGGTGCCCATGCTCATCATGTTTGGCGTGGCGCTTCTGACCGGGCTGTTCCTTACAAAGACACGCTTGGGCAACCATGCTTTTGCCATCGGAGGCAACGAAGAAGTGGCCCGCCTGTCAGGTGTCAACGTGCGTAAGAGCCGGATCTACTACTACATGTTGGGCGGCGTTCTCGCGGCGACAGCAGCCATTCTCGAGGTCTCCAAATTGAACTTCGCAATGCCGGCGCGCGGCCAGAGCTATGAGCTGTTTGCAATCGCCGCTGTGGTGATTGGTGGCACAAGCCTGTTTGGTGGCCGCGGCGGGGTTGGAAAAACTCTGATTGGTATGTTGATCATGCAGACCATCATCGTGGGGCTGTCCTATCTCGGCGTCGGAACCTCGGTTCAGCGTATCGCCATCGGCATCATCATCATTGTCGCCGTCTACTGGGACGTTTGGCGCCGACCAAGCCGCTAGTGCACATCAAATCTGAAAATTCTGACGGGCGTGGAGGAGCGCCCGCGGGAAAAGACCGCCCGAGCCTCGGGCACTCAAAGAAGCCAAAGGGAGGAAGACCAATGAAAATCAAAGCACTCAAGGGGATGGTGGCATCTGTCGCGGTATCCGCATTGACCGCAGGAGCCGCATTCGCAGACGATCTGCGCATCGCCTACACCGGCTATTCGACCGACAACACATTCTGGATTGGCGTGGCCAAATCAGCGGCAGCTCAGGCGGAAGAAATGGGCGTTGAACTCATTGATCTGACCGCTTCTTCTGCGGACGCTGCGGCGCAAAAAGATGCTGTTGATCGCGCAATTAACATGGGCGTGGATGGCATCATTATTGGGTCTGTGGACAACCGCGCCTTTGATGCGTCGCTGGACAACGCTAAGCGTAAAGGCATTCCGGTTGTTGCCGTGGACACTGGCATCGAACATGAGCATGTGGCCAGCCTGGTTCAAACCGACAACCTCGCGGCGGCCTCGATTGCTGGCAGCTATATCGTCGACAAACTGGACAGCGGTTCGGTCCTCATTCTTGGCGGATCTGCTGGTCACCAGACCGGCAATGCGCGTCGTGACGGTGTGAAAAACGCAGCAGAAGCTGCCGGCCACGAAGTGATTTTCCAGATCTGTGACTGGCAAGACGCCTGCGCCTATGAAACCACCGTTAACTTCTTGCAGTCCAATCCGGATATCAAAGCCATCTTCTCGGCTTGGGATCCAGGCGCTCTTGCGGCTGTTTCCGCAGCCACTGAGCTTGGCAAAATTGATGACCTGGTCATCGTGGGCTTTGACGGCAACCCCGCCAATCTTGTCTCCATCGAAGCGGGCGAGCAAGCTGCTACGATCAAGCAGGACAACGCGCGTATGGGTGCCGAAGCGGTGTCAAACCTCATAGGTCTGATCAAAGGCGAAGAGGTCCCGAGCTTCACACCTATTGATGGCATTTTGATCACGTCCGACAACGTCGGTGAGTTCAAGTAAGCCCTGTCACTCTGGCCGCCTGCCCTTGGGCAGGCGGCTGTTCCCAATCCAATTCGAAAGACGCAAAAACCCATGCAAGCTATGGCCATCACCTCTATTGGCGAAACTGCCTTCACCACGGTGGAAACGCCAAATCTGGGCCCGCAAGACGTCCTCTTGGAGGTTGGGTGTGTTGGTCTGTGTGGCAGCGATCTAAATACCTTTCGCGGCTTGAACCCGCTGGCGACACTGCCCCGTATTCCTGGCCATGAAATTGGTGGAACCATTGTGCAATGCGGCCAGGATGTACCCGTCGAATACGCTTCTGGCGCCAAGGCCATTGTGATCCCTTATACCGCTTGCAAACAATGCTCAGCTTGCCGTGCAGGACGCCCAAACGCTTGTAAATTCAACGAAACACTTGGCGTGCAACGCGACGGTGGCATGGCGTCCCAGTTGGTTGTGCCTTTTGATCGCTTGATCCTGAACGACCAACTTTCCCTGCATGAGCAAGCCTTGGTGGAGCCTTTGTCAGTCGGGTTTCACGCGGTGCAACGCGGCACGGTCACCCAAAACGACACCGTGGTTGTCCTCGGCGCAGGTATGATCGGCATCGGAGCCGTTGTTGGCGCCCTAGCGCGCGGCGCACGTGTGATTGTCGTTGAAATCAGTGACGCTAAACAAGCAACGCTGCGCAGTCTCGGCGTGCAAGACGTCATCAACCCGCTCACGGACTCATTGTCAGATCGCGTGGCCGCGCTCACTGACGGGCACGGCGCAGATGTTGTCATCGAAGCTGTTGGCTTGCCCGAAACCTTTCGCAGCGCCGTGGATTTGGCCTGCTTTGGAGGGCGCGTGGTTTATGTCGGCTACGCAAAATCCGAAGTGAGCTACAACACGTCGTTGTTCAATCTCAAAGAGCTCGACATCATGGGCTCGAGAAATGCGACACGCACCGATTTTGAGGCGGTTATTGACCATCTCCAAACGACGTCCGGATTGGCTCAAAAAATCATTTCGCGCGTCTTCTCTTGGGATGACGCCGCGCAGGCCTTCCCGTTCTGGGAAGCCAACCGCCAAGACATCTTCAAGGTAATGATCGACATGCAAGGCAACGGCCATGACTGATGCAACTCGTCTCACAGAACAATACGGCCTAAGCGGGCAAACCGCGCTGGTGACCGGTGGCGGCACTGGCTTGGGCAAAGCCATTGCCACAAGCCTTGCGCAAAGTGGTGCCAAGGTGGTGATTGCCGGTCGGCGCGAGGATGTACTGCAAGGCGCTTGTGCTGGGATTGGCATGGGCACGCGGTATCAGGTGCTGGATTTGACGGATATTGCGGCCATTCCCGCCGCTGCAGCGCAATTGCACGCTGATCACGGGCCTTTTGATATTTTGGTGAATAATGCGGGCAACACCGTCAAAAAGCCGTTCATCGAGTCTGATCTCGGCGACTTTGACAGCGTGTTTGATGTGCATGTGCGCGGTGCCTTGGAATTGAGCCGTGCCGTCATGGACAGCATGTTGAAAGCGGGAACCAAAGGGTCTGTTCTCTTCATTTCCTCGATGACAGCCTACATTGGACAGCCCAATGTGTCCGGCTACACAATCTCCAAAACGGCAATCAACGGCGTGATCCGCGCTCTGTCCGCAGAATTTGCCCAAAGCGGTATTCGTGTGAACGGAGTTGCGCCAGGTTGGATCGACACCGACGTTTTCCGCACCGCCACCAAAGGCGACCCAGAGCGCAAGGCAAAGATCATGGGGCGCATTCCTATGGGCACATTGGGCGATCCGGAAGATATCGGATGGGCCTGTGCCTTTCTCTGCGCGCCTGCCGCAAAGTATGTGACCGGGCAGGTGCTGCTTGTGGACGGCGGCGGAGCAACAGGTTTTTGAGGAGCGAAAAATGACCGATAAAGAGCTGTTTTTTATAATGAAAGAAAAGCTGTTCACTGCGGTGATTGGCGACGTTTTGGACGTGTTGGGGTATCGTAGGCAGTTTCTGCCGCAACCCATCAAACCGCTGGTCAGTGGCACCAAACTCGCCGGACGCGCCATGACGGTCTTGGAGGCGGATTACCTCGATGGCCACGGTCATGGGCCGCTGACGGCAAAACCTTTTGGTCTTATGTTCGAAGCCTTGGATGACCTTAAAGAAGATGAGATCTACATCGCTTCTGGTGCTTCTTTTGAATACGCGCTTTGGGGAGGGTTGATGTCCACTCGTGCTCTGCAGTTGAAAGCAGCCGGCGCAATACTGGACGGGTTTATCCGCGATACCGATGAAATAAAACGCCTCGGGTTCCCGACATTCTCACGCGGCGCTTATGCGCAGGATCAAGGGGTACGCGGAAAGGTTCTGGACTATCGAGTGCCGATTTCCGTTGAGGGCGTCGATGTCCAACCCGGTGATCTGATCTTTGCGGATGACGAGGGGGTTCTTATCATCCCGCAAGAGGCTGAAAGCCAAGCCATCGAGGATGCGTTGATTAAAGTCGCCACCGAGAACGACGTCTCCAAAGCGATAAAGAACGGCATGTCGACACAAGACGCCTTTGCAACCTTCGGCGTGATGTAAGACAGTTACTTAATCTTTTAAAAACAAACAGAGCCATTTCATGTCACGTGACAATTCAACTTACAAAGACAGCCTCAACCGCAGCTTGGATTTTGTGGCGGCCTTGCCGATTGAGGATACATTGCCGTCCGAAGTTGAATTGACTCAGCGCCTCGGCATAAGCCGCACCACGGTCCGTGCTGTGCTGACGCAATTGAATGAAAGCGGCATCATTCAATGGTCCGGGCGCACCAAAACCGTTCTGCGAAAACCGGTTGCGGCGGATTATTTTGCGAAGGAAGAGACGCTCTCGACCAGCGAGCGTGTCGAAACTCAATTCATGGAATACATCCTTGGAGGGGATCTTAAGCCGGGAACAATTTTGCATGAGAGCGAGATGGTGCGGGAATTTGGCGCCAGTGCGTCGGTGCTCCGGGAGTGCCTGATTAAGTTTTCCCGTTTTGGCTTGATAGAGAAGGAACCCAACCGGCATTGGGTGCTGCGTGGCTTTACACAGGATTTTGCCATCGAGCTGTTCGATGTGCGTGAGATGTTTGAGCTGCGCGCCTTTCAGGCCCTGATTGATGCTGGACCAAACTCAACCAGGTTCTCGCAGCTGGTTGCGCTCGATAAAGCTCACGAGAGTATCATTCGCAATATCGACGTCGAATTTTTGAATTTTCCGCGTCTGGATGAACAGTTTCACAGGATTCTGCTCGACGGTCTTGGCAACAGGTTTATCGACGATTTCTTTGAACTGGTTTCCGTAATTTTCCACTACCACTACCGGTGGAACAAACAGGATGAACACGAGCGCAACCTTGTTGCCGCTCAGCAGCACCTTGCGGTGATACGTGCGTTGGAGGCTGGCGACAAGCAAAGTGCCTTGGATCTCTTTCAGACGCACTTGAATTCCGCACGGACAACACTTCTGCGCAGTGTGACATGGGAAAATGAAACATGACTGGACAGCCAACCAACGATCCCCGCGTTTTGACGCTTGCCGAAGGTGACAACATCGTCGTGCTAAAATCGACCATTGAGGCTGGCGAGCACATTCGTCTGTGCGGGCAGGAGGTCTTTGTACCACAAACCCTGGGTCTTGGTCACAAGCTGGCCGCAGAGAACATCCCCGCAGGGCGAGATATCGTGAAGTACGGCTTTCCCATTGGTTTTGCGGCAGCGGACATCCCGCTCGGCGCACATGTGCATGTTCACAACCTGACCAGCCGATACACCCAAGTTGAGGTGATGGAGTAACCGATGACCGCTATGATGGCTTGGCCGCGCAAAGACGGCAGGAAGGGAATTCGCAATGTTGTGTTGGTCGCGTATCTGGTGGAATGCGCGCACCATGTTTGCAAGCAAATAGCCCGGCCTTTTCCGGATGGGGACGTGCAGGTTGTGGGCTTTTCCGGCTGCTTTCCGTCTGAGTATGGCCAGGATATGATGGCCGCCCTGTGTACGCACCCAAATGTTGGTGCTGTTCAGCTTGTGTCGCTTGGCTGTGAAAACTTCAAAAAGACCCAATTGGCAAAGGTCATCCGTGCCTCAGGTCGCCCGGTGGATATCATCACCATTCAAGACGTGGGGGGGACAGGCCCTGCAGTTAAGGCTGGACGGGACTGGATCAAACAGACCCATGCTCACATCATGGCTCAACCAAAGGTCGAGATGGCGGTGTCTGAACTGGTGATTGGCACCATTTGTGGGGGCTCAGACGCAACATCCGGCATCACCGGAAACCCGGCCGCTGGCGTGGCTTTTGATATGTTGGTCCAAGAGGGCGCAACCTGCATTTTCGAAGAGACCGGTGAGCTGATCGGCTGTGAACATGTCATGGCGGATCGGGTTGCCGACGAGGCGCTGCGCCCCGCGATCATCGCATCGGTGGACAAAGCGGCCAAGTATTACGACGCAATGGGCTATGGGTCGTTTTCCAACGGCAATGCGACGGGCGGATTGTCGACCATCGAGGAGAAATCACTGGGCGCCTATGCCAAGTCGGGTCAAAGCAAAATTGCCGGTATCCTCCGCCCCGCTCAAACCGCCCCCGCGGGCGGGCTGTACCTGTTGGACGTCGTGCCGGACGGACCACCGAAGTACGGCTATCCCAACATCAATGACAACGCCGAAATCATTGAATTGATTTCTTGCGGCGCACACGCTGTGATCTTTGTCACCGGGCGGGGATCGGTGGTCGGGTCGGCCATTTCACCGGTCCTCAAGGTTTGCGCCAACCCCGAAACCTATGACCGTATGTCCGGCGATATGGACGTAAATGCGGGTCGGATATTGGATGGCGGAACGACGTTACAGGATGTCGGTGCGGAGATTGTCGAAAAGCTGGTGGCGCTTGGCCAGGGCCAAACCACCGCATCCGAAGACCTAGGCCATGTTGAATTCGTCCTGACCTATAAAACCGCGGCTCCGGCGGAGCCCGGATGTCATCCCAACTAAGGCCATCTCAATGCTCAATGACACTCATCGCCTGGCTCTTGGTACGGCCGCCCTTGCAGGCCTCTACCGCCCCGTCAGCCATTCCGCTGTGCAAGATGTTCTCACTTGCGCGTGGGACAACGGCATTCGCTACTATGACACCGCGCCCCACTATGGAAATGGCGCGTCTGAAGGTCTGCTTGGGGATTTTTTGCGCGATCGAGACGGTTGGGTGCTTTCCACCAAAGTTGGGCGTGTTCTGACACCCGACAACCAACCGCCAGAGGTCATCAATGGCTTTCACAACGCCTGGCCGCTCAAGCAACATTTCGATTTCACCTATGACGGCATTATGCGGTCGGTCGAGGACAGTTTTCAGCGGCTTGGGTTGAACCGCATCGATATCCTGTTTGTGCATGACATTGGAGATCCCGACGCGGGCACAGACACCAAACATCACCGTGCTCAATTGCTTGGCTCCGGTGTAAAGGCGCTGGAAGAGCTCAAATCTGATGGCACCGTGAAGGCCGTTGGTCTGGGCGTCAATACGGTGGAAATCTGCGAGGAGTTGCTGGGGCGGTTTGAGATGGATCTGATCTTGTTGGCCGGACGTTACACCTTGTTGGACCAGTCGGCACGTGTTCGGCTCTTCCCATTACTGCGCCAACACAACGTGCGGCTGGTGATTGGTGGGGTCTTTAACTCTGGAATTTTGGCCACAGGCCCCCGTCCTGGAGCGCATTACAACTATGCGCCTGCGTCCCCTGAAATCTTGGAAAAAGTCGCCAACATTGAAGCCGTTTGTGCGCAGCATGACACCGCGTTGCCCGCCGCGGCTCTTCAATATCCGGATCAGCATCCGCTTGTGGCGTCCACATTGATCGGAACAACCAAAGCGACCTCGCTGAAGCGCAACATTGCCCAGTTCAATGCGCCTGTGCCGGCCGCTTTGTGGGACGACCTCATCACCCATGGCATGATTGCAGCTGACCAATGATCATTGACGCCCATCAGCATTTTTGGAAACTCAGACGGGGTGACTACCCGTGGCCAAATGAAACCGTCGTAGACATTTTCCGCGATTTTGAGCCAGCCGATTTGGCGCCGCTTCTTGCGGCAGCTGGGGTTGATCGCACGGTGCTTGTGCAAGCCACTGACACAGTTGCTGAGACGGAGTTTCTTTTGCAAATCGCCAACGACGTGGCTTGGGTGGCTGGCGTGGTCGGGTGGGTCGATCTCGGAGCGCCAGATGCAATACAAGTGATTGACAGGCTCCACCAGCAGCCGGCTCTCAAGGGCCTCCGCCCGATGCTGCAAAACATCGAAGACACCGATTGGGTTTTGCGGGACACGGTTGCTCCAGCCTTGTCTCACATGGCTGATCTGGGTCTGTGTTTTGACGCCCTGATCCAACCACGTCATCTTAAAGCCATCGAACAAGTTGCAAGTCTGCATCCAACGTTGCCAATTGTGATAGATCACATTGCCAAACCAAAGATGGGTGGGGCGCAGACACCGGGTGCAGAATGGCTGCAAGGCATGCGCCGTCTGGCGGAATTGCCAAATGTGCGTTGCAAACTGTCTGGGCTCATCACTGAAATTGGGCCAACTTGGGCAATGACAGACCTAGCACCATTTGCGGCACATGTGCTGAATGGGTTTGGCCCTGACAAAACTCTTTTTGGAAGCGATTGGCCTGTGGTCAACCTTGCCGGCACTTACACTGGCTGGCGTGACACAGTCGACACGCTATTAACCACGTTCTCTTCCACGGATCGCGCCAAGATTATGGGTGGCAACGCCCAGGCTTTTTACGGCCTCTAAGGCCTCCATAAAAGAGGAACAACAATGGTACAACGCATGGGCACGGTGATTGGGATCGCACCGGAAAACATCGCAGAATACAAACAGCTTCATGCGGACGTTTGGCCGGATGTTTTGGCTCGGCTAAAGCAGTCCAACATCTCCAATTATTCAATTTTCCTGCGCGAACCTGAGAACCTGATGTTCAGCTACTGGGAATACACCGGCTCTGATTTTGAAGCGGATATGGCGGCCATTTCGGAGCATGAGGTCACTCAAAAGTGGTGGCAGGTTTGCGGCCCTATGCAGCGTCCGCTGGATACACGCAAAGACGAAGAGTGGTGGGCCGGAATGGAACAGGTTTTCTTCTTAGTCTAAGCGAGACCAAGTGGTCTTCTGCAGACAATAAATTGCAATCAATATCAGGGCTTAAGTTTGCATTTGGGGTGGTCAGTAGGGCCGCACGCGTCTCCGGGAAACAAAACGTTCGCAGAAGCGCGCAGGATGCTTGAGCAATTTGAGGGCTTCGCGCCCTGCGCGCTTGCCCAATACAAAACAAAGAACATGGAAACCTGACCCGCAGACTCTTGTTATGAATGAAAGAGATTTAGGGGGAAGGTCAAATATCAGGGGATTGCTCATAGCGACTGGTGCAAGGACAGTGTAGAACGTCATTTGCGAGAATTGCTGAAACATTTTGAATGGTGCTTCATATTGGATGGAGGCACGCAGAATAAATTTGTATTGGGAGCGAGTTATGAGAAAAAAAGTTTGGGGCGCGGCCTGGATGGCCACATTGCTTGCGGGCTGTACAGGTTTGGGCGGCGGTACAAACTCGGAGGGCCATCTTACAAATCTCTCCGATAATCTGGTTGCGCTGGCAGCGCCAAATCAAGACCTCAGCACGATCCGGATTAACCCTGACGACGGATGTTATGAATATCGCCACGTGGGGCCAGTGGAGACAACCTACCTGCCTTTGCGGGCACATGCGGGGAATCCGCTATGCTCTCGGGCTCCGGAATAAGCGTTTAAGCCATTTGCTTCTACGCGCTTGATGTGATCGCGTCTTCAGGGGGATGCAGAAACGCCGTCGATCCGGTCACAACATGCTCGTACAGATCGTTGATATGGGGCATGACCATCCGAACACATCCCGAACTTGCTCGCCCACCAATGGACTTTGGCGACGGCGAGCCGTGAATTCTTAGATATGTGTCGCGATTTCCGACATACAGATAGAATGCCCGAGACCCCAATGGGTTCGTTGGCCCGCCATTCATCCCGTTTTCGTGTTGTTTATAAACGCTGGGCTCCCGCTTGATCATTTGCGCTGTGGGCGTCCAGGTTGGCCACTTGGTTTTGCGGCGGATTGTATAGCTGCCAGGTTCATATAGATTGCCTTTGGCAATAGCGACGCCGTACCGCATGGCCGTTCCGTCGTTTTGGATGTGATATAGATAGCGGGCTACGGCGTCGACGTGGATGTCGCCGGGCGTTAGACCATCGTTGGCATTCACTTTTTGTGGAAGAAGCCTGGCATGTAGGCCCCAAGGGTTGGACGTTGCCGGGGCATAGTTGGCTGGGGTTACTTGTCGATCCCAACTGTTCCATTTCGACCGATCAGAAACAGGCGCGGCGCTGGCAGGCGCAGCAAGAGGTGCCGAGAACAAAGCGGCTGATGTGATCAGGAAATGTCGGCGGGTTAACATATCAAACGTCCTTCGAAAGAGCTTACTTGAGCCAAAACTTAGTGGGTATTTTGTCGGCTCAGAAGTCACATTGTTGTGTGGGAACATGGTGCGGTGGTTTTGCAGGAGGCGTCACAAGCTAAGTTCGTCCCGGTGATCAGCAGCACCTGTGTGGCCCGTTTTGATCGGGGGGGTATCTGTGTTAACCATTAAGGAACTTTTGATTTATGTGAATATTTTGGAAATTCTGAAGTGAAGCGTAACAGTCTTGAGGATGATCATTGGGAAGTATTGGTAAAGTAATTGTGCCTTTTCGATCGTCTATTGGTCTGATGGTGTTGGCCTGCTTTCTGGTTCTTGTTGCTGCATTTGGTTTCGTTTTTATGCGTCTTTGGGATGCTGAGATCAACGCATTAGAGCGTGAAGCCCTCACGGTTAGGAATATCTTTAAAGCTCACAAGGCTCAGCGGCTTTCTGAAATTGAGCGCTACGCAACTTCCAATACGGCGTATCGGAATGTTGACCTGTCCTTTTCAAAAGCATGGGTCGAGACCCGTTTTGGCGAGGAACTCGCTAGGGATTCCAACTTCAACGGCATTTTTTGGTGGCTCCTAGCGGCGATGTCGTTTTCAAGAGCTTCCGGGAAGGCGAGACTTGGGCCGTTGCGGACATAGAAAACCTGATGGTCCAAAAACGGTCTTCCGCTGAATTCCGGGAGAACTATTTTGCCGCCGTCAGGAGCTTGTCTGAAACCGGAAGTTTTTCAGGGTACTTCCCACAGCTCTCTAATATCCAACTTGTTGAACTTGGTGAGGACGTTGCGCTGGCAGCTTCTTTTGCGATTGTACCAGATCCAGGAGGGATCCAACTGATAGGGCAGGCGCCCTACATTCTCGTCGCAGTTTACAGCATTGATGCCGATTACTTGACCGATGTTTTAAAAGACCTGCCAGTTTCTGATTTGGATTTCATCCGCACCGTACCAACCGATCAGAACAGCGTTCCTTTGTACAGTGATGAGGATACCGTTGTCGGCTATCTCGTTTGGCAACCAATGAGCCGGTCAATGGAAATTTTAGTGTCATCCACACCATTTTTGATCGGTTGTTTAGGGGTGATTTTCGCCATTGCGATTTTTCAACTCACCATAATGGACGCAGTCGGCTGGCACTTAAGAAGCGGGAGCGACTTCTGGAAGACCGGAATCGAGAGCTGCGAGGCGAAAAACTTGCGTTGGAGCAGGCACATGAGGATCTCAAAACCAACCAATCGGAACTTCACCGGCTATCGCTTGTTGCGAAACATGCCTCTGACAGCATTATCCTAAGCAACGCAGAGAGCCAGATTATTTGGGTGAACGATGCCTTTTCAAAGCTGACAGGTTTCAGTTTTAAAGAAGCTGTTGGTGCGACAGCTGGAGATATTTTTAATGGCCCTGAGACAAACTTTGGAGTTGTCGAGAGCATCAACGAACATATTCAGCGTGGCGAGGAGTATTACACAGAAATTCTAAATTACACCAAGTCTGGAGAAAAGATTTGGGTTGAAGTCAACGTTGTTCCGATCCTGAACGACAATGGTTCCCTTGATTTGATTGTTGGATCGAGCGAGACATTACACATGTCAAGGCTCGTGAACACGAGCTTGCTGAAGCGAAGTTAGCGGCTGAAAAAGCGGATCGCGCCAAAACGGATTTCCTTGCAAACATGAGCCACGAAATTCGTACTCCGATGAATGGGATCATTGGAATGGCCAATTTACTAGCTGAATCGGAGTTGAATGAAGAAGAACGGAATTATGCGGATACCATTCGAACTTCTTCCTTGGCTCTGTTGAAAATCATAAATGACATACTGGACTTTTCGCGACTAGAGGCAGGCGGCGTAGAGATCGCAGCAGCAGATTTTGACCTGCGCAGATGCGTTGAGAGCTCATTAGATTTGTTGCGCCCTAAGGCAACGGAAAAAGGAATCTCGCTGGTTGTGAACTATGCCAAGGGCTTAGAAAATTGGGTGCATGGTGATGACGGGCGGCTACGACACGTGCGTTCGGTGGGACTGGACTGGGGCTGACCATCTCACGGGTACTGGCCGAGCGCATGGGCGGCGATATTACACAACGCTCTGAAGTGGGCACAGGGTGTTGTTTTACCCTGCGTTTACAGTTGACCGCAGCTCAAGAGAAGCACGCGATTAAGTCGGTGGCGGAGAATACCAATTCCACCACGCGTCTGTCTCCCGGTTTGGTATTGTTGGCCGAAGACAATCGGGTGAACCGCCTCCTGATTGGCAAATACTTAAGCCATCAGCCTGTGGAACTGGTTGAAGCGGGTGACGGTCGCCAGGCCGTTAATCTGTGTCGAGAACTGCTGCCAGACATCGTGTTGATGGATATGTCCATGCCCGAACTGGACGGGCTTTCTGCGACACGTGAGATCCGATCTCTGGGCATCAAACAACCAACTATTGTGGCATTGACGGCCAATGCTTTCGAAAGCGACCGTTAGGCGTGCTTGTCTGCAGGAATGGACTATTTTCTTTCAAAGCCAATTGATAAGAAGATGTTGCTTCAGGCGTTGGCAGGACTTCAGGGCTCAAAAAACGGCTAGCGTCAGGGTAAGGCTCCAAAAACCGCTTTGCTTGCCCCATATGATTGATTTTTTGTGCCGTTTCTTTGGAAAAAAACCCGCTGCACCATTTGTTTTTGAGCCAAGATCATCCCGTCAAAAAAACCCCCACCATTTCTGGTGAGGGCCTGCACACTCAGTTGGCGATTGGTCAGTGTTTAAACTTCTTGATCTCGCCGCTTTCAAGCTTGGCCACGTAAGCCTGCATCTCGCGTTTCACCACGGGGGCCAGGAAGTAGAGGCCCAGAATGTTCGGCACACAGATCAGGAAGACCAGCGCATCCGAAATATCCAGGATTGGACCAAGTTGCACGACGCAGCCTAGAGCCACAAACGCGCAGAAGATCAGCTTGTAAACCGTTTGCAGGGTCTGATCTTCGCCAAACAGATAGGTCCATCCTTTCAGGCCATAGTAAGACCAGGAGATCATGGTTGAGAAGGCAAAGAGAAGCGCGCCAAAGGCCAGCGGTACCGGGAACCAGCTGATCTGACGTTCAAACGCCGCTGAGGTCATCGCCACACCCGTCGCGTCACCCGCAAAGTTGGGATCGGCCACTTGGCTTGTGCCAATGACAAGCGCGGTGATGGTACAGATGACAATTGTGTCGATGAACGGCTCCAACAACGACACATAGCCTTCGGTCACCGGCTCATCGGTGCGCACAGCTGCGTGTGCAATCGATGCGGACCCAATGCCTGCTTCGTTTGAGAAGACCGCCCGCTGGAAACCAATGATCAACGCGCCCAAGGCACCGCCGGTCACACCCTCGCCTGTGAAGGCACCTGAGAAGATGTTGCCAATGGCCGCCGGAATTGAGGCGAAATTCATCAGGATCACGATGATGGCAAACACGCAGTAAAACACGGCCATAAATGGCACGACTTTTTCGGTTACCCGTGCGATGGATTTGATGCCGCCAATGATGACCGCAAAAACCACCCCTGCAAGGATCAGGCCGACGAGCCAACCGTAGCCGTCCAGGGCGCCGCCTGCGACTGTGTTCAACTGAACGTAAGCTTGGTTTGACTGGAACATGTTGCCGATGCCCAGAGCGCCGATGAAGATACCAATGGCATAGAACGTGCCCATGAATTTGCCAAAGCCCACCATGCCGCGTTCTTCAAAACCCTTGGTCAGGTAGTACATCGGACCACCAGACACAGAGCCGTCTGGGTTCTCGTTCCGGTATTTTACGCCAAGTGTACATTCGACAAACTTGGTGGACATGCCCAGAAAACCCGCGACAATCAGCCAGAAGGTGGCGCCAGCGCCGCCGACGGTCACCGCAACCGCGACCCCGCCGATGTTACCGATGCCAACGGTGCCGGACACAGCCGTGGCCAGCGCCTGGAAGTGGGAAACTTCGCCAGCACTGTTCGGGTCTGCATAATCCCCGCGCACAAGCGCGATGGCGTGTTTGAAGCCACGTAAGTTGATGAAACCCATGTAAAAGGTGAAAAACACCGCCCCAATGACCAGCCAAAGCACGACTAGGGGAAGATTTGCTCCGGCGATCGGAACTTTGAAGAACACGACAGTGCCAATAAAGGATGCAATTGGCGCCGTGATGTTGTTGATGGTTTCGTCAATTCCAGCGTGAGCTGGTCCGGCAATCGTCAATGCCGTAAACAGAAAAAACAGGATGCGTTTCATAGTGCACCTCCGGAAACTAAAGTTTCTAAAAATCAGGGAACGACAACGACCGGCACAGGTGCGGTCTGGATCAGGTTTCCTGCAACGCTTCCGAACAGAAGTGACTTCAATCCGCTATGCCCACGCCGGCCGATCAAAATCTGCGCAGCGCCGCATTCTTTTGCGATCTCTATCAACGTTTCCGCAGGATGACCGTGGCGCACGACGCCGTCGCACTCCAGTCCCTGGCCTTGCAGTTTGGCAAGTGCTGGAGCGACAATTTCGGTATTGGCGCGTTCAATTTCGGTTTCCCGGCGTTTGTGGCGCGTCGCATTTTCTTCTGGCGTGTTAAAGGAGTAGGGCGACCATTCGATCACATAGGCAACGATCACTTTTGCCCCACCTTGTTTTGCTCTGGCGATTGCATGGTCCAGTGCTCGGTCAGAACCGTCACTGCCATCCACCGCCAAAAGTACAACATTTTCCATAATTTAATCCCTATTTGGCTTATCATTTAAGTGTCGCAATCTTACGTTGCTCTCGCCTAAATTGAGTGACATTAGGTCACCCGCCGCAAGCGCTATAGGTCCAGTTTTCCCTGAAAATGAGTCCTGTTGTCTGGGGCGATCAAAACACACCCAATTAACAGGTCTGACAACGGCATCTGTGGGGCCAAACATCTGTGTTCTGATTAAGTTGTGTTTTGTCTCAATACGGCCACTGTGAAATGGAGAATGAGGTAGGGCATTGGACCCCGCACCTGAGAAGTTGGAAACCATCAGGCTTGCCGAAAGATTAGATCAATCGGCACGTCTGACGTTGGCTAATCTGAGTATTCCACACACCACATTCTGTCGCGCTTCTCGGAAGATTTTCTGAGCAAATCACCTGCCGGTTAGTGGAACGCTGGCCTCCGGCCGTGAAAACTGCATCTTGCAGGAAAGCTACGTCTTACCGGGTGATCTCGAGATCAGGTCAAAATCTTTGTCGATCCTACAATCACCAGAGATGTCACGAGAAACTGAAGGATAGCACATTGGCAGACGTTTACTTTGGACGGAAGAAAGACACTCTACAACCGAGAGAGAGGACCAAGCGAGAGACGCTCGAACGCGACGCTTGTATCGCCGGCAACGCCCCCGCAAATTAAACCAACCAGATGTGCCAAACGCTTTCTATAACCAATTTGGCCCCAATGGCGTTGACGTCAGACACTCATGGCAGCTTGATCTGCGTTTCTGGTTCCAGATGTAGATTTAAGTTGGGATGGGGGCTGAAGGATTTGGGTTTTTTTCTTGCCTCCGCCGAAAATTCCCATCAATCGGAGCCCCCTTAACGGCTTGAAACCCACAAAGAGCGGCCTTGAGGTTGTTGCCGTCGCGGACCTGTTAAACTGCATCAGGCGCCAAGTATACCTGGTAGACGCAGCCCGTGTTCACGGGCGCAGTTGATCGCGCTGTCGTAGCCCGCATCTGCGTGACGCCAGACACCCGAGGCTGGATCATTCCACAAGACGCGCTCAAGCCGTTTCGCGGCTTCCGGTGTGCCGTCCGCACAGATCACCACGCCAGAATGTTGGCTAAAACCCATCCCAACACCGCCACCATGATGCAGGCTCACCCAAGTGGCGCCGGAGGCGGTGTTGATCAGCGCATTGAGCAACGGCCAGTCTGACACCGCATCGGAACCGTCTTTCATCGCCTCAGTTTCACGGTTGGGGGACGCCACCGATCCGCTGTCTAAGTGATCTCGACCAATCACGATCGGCGCCTTCAGTTCGCCGGACGCCACCATTTCGTTGAACATCAACCCGGCACGGTGACGATCTCCGAGCCCAATCCAACAAATTCGGGCTGGCAGGCCCTGGAACTCGATCCGGTCACGCGCCATGTCGAGCCAATTGTGCAGGTGACTGTTCTCAGGAAAAAGATTTTTCATCGCTTCGTCGGTCTTGTGGATGTCTTCAGGGTCACCTGAGAGTGCCGCCCAGCGGAACGGACCAATCCCTTTACAGAACAGAGGGCGGATATACGCGGGTACAAAACCGGGGAAAGCAAAGGCATTTTCCAGTCCTTCTTCCAGCGCCATCTGTCGGATGTTATTGCCGTAGTCCACCGTCGGCACGCCGTCCTCGTGGAAGGCAACCATCGCTGCGACCTGAACGCGCATACTGGCGCGCGCCGCCCTTTCGACGTCTTTGGGAGCAGTTTCGATTTTGGCGCGCCACTCGGCCAAACTCCACCCCTGCGGCAGATATCCGTTGACCGGGTCATGGGCCGAGGTTTGGTCGGTTACAATATCAGGGCGGATGCCACGCTTATGAATCTCTGGGAAAACGTCAGCGGCATTGCCGATCAGCGCGACAGATTTGGCCTCACCCGCCTTGGTCCAGCGATCAATCAACGCAAGGGCTTCGTCGAGGTTGTCCGTTTTCTCATCGACATATCGAGTCCGTAGGCGGAAATCGGCACGGGTCTCGTCACATTCAACGGCCAGACAGCAGGCCCCGGCCATCACAGCAGCAAGAGGCTGGGCACCGCCCATGCCACCAAGGCCACCGGTCAGGATCCATTTCCCTTTGAGTGTGCCATTATAGTGTTGGCGTCCGGCCTCGGCAAAAGTTTCGTAAGTGCCCTGAACAATGCCCTGGGTACCGATATAGATCCACGATCCGGCGGTCATTTGACCATACATCATCAGGCCCATTTTATCGAGCTCGTTGAAGTGGTCCCAATTGGCCCAATGCGGCACCAGATTGGAATTGGCGATCAAGACGCGAGGCGCATCCGCATGGGTTTTGACAACCGCCACCGGTTTGCCCGACTGCACTATGAGGGTTTCATCCCCTTCGAGATTTTTTAGCGTCTCAACGATAAGATCGAAATCCTCCCAGGTCCGTGCTGCACGACCGATGCCGCCATACACGACCAACTCATGCGGGTTTTCCGCAACATCTGGATGCAAGTTGTTCATCATCATCCGAAGCGGTGCCTCGGTCATCCAGCTCTTTGCGGTGAGTTCAGATCCAGTGGGGGGAAAGATATCGCGTGTGTTTTTGCGTGGATCGGTCATTGATCACTCCCTTCAGGTAGAACGGTGCCCGCAAGGGCAATTTCTTCTATTTTTTCAAGCATCTTTTGGATGAGTGGTCTCACATTGGCCGCGCGCTGTTCAGCGAAATGCCAGGGCGGGGTCTCGTGCATGTACGCGCGCTGCGAGATTTCCATCTGGATCGCGTGGATACCGCTTTTTGGCTGGCCATAATGACGCGTCGTCCAACCACCTTTGAATCGTCCATTCAACACTGCCCCCATGCCGGAGGCTTGCGCAACCGCATCCACCGCGGTCTCAATTTCGGATGCACACGACGTGCCCAGATTTGTTCCGGTGTTGAAAATCGGCAGTTCATCATCAAACAGGAAGGGAATATTTGATCGGATCGAGTGGCAATCAAACAGAACGGCCACCCCATGGAGCGCCCGAACGCGCTCAAGCTCGGCGCGCAGTGCGGTATGGTAGGGTGCGTGATAAGCCACACGACGGGCTTCGATCTCTTCGGTCAAAGGGGCCTGCCCTTCAAGCCAGATCGCGTTCCCGTCAAAATCGGTCAGCGGCACCAGTGTGGTGGTATTCTGTCCCGGATAAAGGGACGCACCAGCTGGGTCCCGATTGGCATCAATAACATAGCGATGCACATTGGATTTTACCACGGTGGCGTCAGGCAGTAAGCCATCATACAGCTGAGTGATATGCCAGTCCGTGTCCGCGAGGCCAGCCCCGGTGGAATTAAGCCGCACTGCAATGGCATCGGGTATATAGGTCCCCCCATGCGGTTGGGCCAGAACAATGGGGCTTTGCCCTGTTGTGACATCAAAGACCTGCATCACGCGAGGCCCGGCAATTTGGTGTCCAGTGCATGTAGCACAGCGCCCGAAGCGACCAGTTCTTTTGCGGCCCTCAGATCCGGTGCCATAAAGCGGTCTTCCTGCAGACTGGAGACATCATTGCGGAGACAGGCGATAGCTTTTTGCAACAGTGGACTGGTCTTCAGGGGAGACCGAAACTCCACACCACGCGCCGAACAGAGCAGCTCAACTCCAAGTATGTAGTTCAGATTCTCTATCATAGGGATCAGGCGGCGTGCGCCATGGGCCGCCATCGAAACATGGTCTTCTTGGTTTGCTGACGTAGGCGTGCTGTCAGTCACGCAAGGGTTGGCAAGGTGCTTGTTCTCGCTCATTAGCGCTGCTGTTGTCACCTCGGCAATCATCAGGCCGGAATTCAAACCCGGCTCTGGCGTCAAGAAAGGTGGCAGATCAAAACTCAGCGTCGGATCGACCATCAGCGCGATCCGACGTTGGCTAATGGCACCAATCTCAGATAAAGCCAGCGCAATCATGTCCGCTGCAAATCCCACAGGCTCCGCGTGGAAGTTACCACCCGAAACAATTAGCCCTGCTTCAGTCAACACCAGCGGGTTGTCTGTGGCGGCATTGGCTTCGATCAGCAGCGTTTGAGCCGTTTGGCGCAGCACGTCCATTGCCGCACCCGTCACTTGAGGCTGGCACCGGATGCAATACGGGTCCTGTACCCGCGCATCGTCATCGCGGTGGCTTTCTCGAATTTCCGACTGCGCAAGGATTGTGCGCATGGCATGTGCAGCTTCAATCTGCCCACGATGCCCGCGTAGGTCATGAATTTCGGGCTGTAGTGGCGCAGTTGATCCCATAATCGCATCGGTGGACATGGCAGAGATCACCAGCGCATTACGGGCAGCTCGCCAGCCCTCAAACAGACCAGCAAGTGCATAGGCTGTCGAGAACTGCGTACCGTTAATAAAGGCCAACCCTTCTTTGGGGCCCAACTCGATTGGGGACAACCCTGCCTTGGCAAGGGCCTCAGCTCCGGGCAGGATTTCACCTGAGTATTCTGCTTCACCTTCGCCGACAACAACTGCGGTCATGTGGGACAGCGGGGCCAGATCGCCTGACGCACCAACCGAGCCCTGCGCAGGAACAATGGGCGTGACACCTTTTCCCAGCATGTCCTGCAACAGCGCGACCAAGTCCCAACGTACACCGGATGCGCCACGACCAAAGCTCAGCAGTTTGAGGGTCATCATTAGCCTGACCATTCTGCGCGGCATAGCGTCACCAACGCCGCAGCAATGGCTGAGGATTAGATTGCGTTGCAATGTGGCTGTGTCTTTCGCAGCGATTTTCATGCTTGCCAGTTTGCCGAACCCTGTGTTCACGCCATACACAGGCGCGTCGCCAGCGGCGGCTGTAGCAATCCGTCCGGCAGCTTGGTCTACAGCGGAACGGCAAGAGGGATCGAGAGTGGCGGAGGCTTCGTTCCAGTAGATGTTTTCAAGCTGTGGTAGAGTGGTTTGCCCAGGAACCAAAGTGAGATTAGTCACGCTAGACCTCCATAGATGCGTTTGTGAAGCGGGTTAAACCCAATGCGATAGGAAAGTTCAGCCGGGTGGACGACGTCCCAAATGGCCAGATCGGCCCGTTGTCCTGCAGCAATGACGCCGCGGTTGATAAGGCCTAGGGCGCGGGCCGCGTTGCGCGTAACACCCTCAAGCGTCTCTTCTGGTGTCATTCGAAATAGGGTACAGCCCATATTCATAGTCAGAAGAAGGGACGTCATCGGTGAAGACCCCGGATTGCAATCAGTGGCGAGTGCCATCGGCACCTGATACTTTCGCAGCAAATCCACTGGCGGCTGTTGCGTCTCGCGCAACGTATAGAAGGCGCCAGGTAAGATCACGCCGGTTGTGCCAGCCTGGGCCATTGCCGCAACGCCCTCTTCGTCGAGATATTCGATGTGATCCGCAGACAGCGCCCCGGATGCTGCTGCGAGCTTGGCACCGCCCAGATTGGAAAGTTGTTCCGCATGTAGCTTAACTGGCAGCTCAAGGGATTTGGCGGTGTCAAAGACACGCGCAATCTGTCCCGGTTGAAAGGCGATGCCTTCGCAAAACCCGTCAACCGCATCCACCAGCCCCTCTTCGTGAGCCGCTCGCAGGGTCGGAATGACAACCTCGTCGATATAGGTATCATCGCGCCCTTTGTATTCAGGCGGCGTCGCATGGGCGCCAAGGTAAGTGGTGTAAACTGAAACTTGGCGGCGTTTGCCAATCTCGCGCGCGGCGCGCAGCATGTTCAGTTCTGTCTCGCATTCCAATCCATAGCCGGATTTGATCTCCATGGTGGTGAGACCCTCCGCGATCAGCGCGTCAACGCGAGGTAGGGCAGCTTCGATCAATTGATCCAGACTCGCGTCCCTTGTTGCGCGTACCGTTGCGTTGATACCGCCCCCAGCGCGGGCAATCTCTTCATAGCCAGCCTCATTCAGGCGCATTTCGAATTCCTGCGCGCGATCTCCGCCAAACACAATGTGGGTGTGACAGTCGATCAGACCTGGCGTCACAAGGCGTCCGCCAAGATCCTGTGCATCAATTGTAGAATACTCTTTTGGAAGGTTCGCCTTGGACCCAACCCAATCAATCTGCTCGCCTGACATCACAATGGCGCCATCCTCGATCAGGCCGTATGGCGTCTGTTGGCTTGCCAGTGTTGCGATCTTTGCTCCGTGGAGAACGGTCTTTCCTGTCATGAGACATTATTCCGAAGTTGCCTTTTTGAGCTTCTTGGTATACTTGTTACGGTTAAATGTCTACACATAATGAGGTGCGGATGAAAATTCATGCGAAACACCTTCTCTCTGGGAAGCGTTGGCTGAAGAACTGCAGAGTAACGTCTGTTGATGGCAGGATTGCCGGGCTCGAGATTGGTGCTTCTGCCACTATGGCTGATTGCACTGTCGATGTTCTGCTGCCTGCGCTTGGGAACTTGCACAGCCATACGTTTCAGCGGGCCATGGCCGGTATGACCGAATTTCGTGCTGCGGGAAGGGAGAGTTTTTGGACTTGGCGCACGCTCATGTACCGGTTTTTGGATCACCTAACGCCTGAACAGTTTGAGGCGATAGCCGCTATGGTGTTCATGGAAATGCAGGAGGCCGGATACGCGTCTGTCGGCGAATTTCACTATGTCCACCATCGCCCCGGTGGTCGTCCCTATGCCCGAATGTCGGAGTTAAGCGACCGGGTCTTCGCAGCCGCAAGTCAGACTGGTATCGGCTTAACGCATCTTCCCGTTCTATACACGTATGGTGGCGTAAATCGGGAGCCGTTGGCCGGCGGCCAGTTGCGGTTTGCCAATGACGTCGATCGTTTTCTGTCCTTGGTGGAAGACTGCAAAGGTGGTCTCTTGGACCTGCCCACCGACGCACAGGTGGGCATCGCGCCCCACTCGTTGCGTGCCACATCACCCGATGATCTTGCGCGGGTGTTGAAGGCGACACCTCACGGCCCCGTGCATATTCATATTTCTGAGCAGATCCGAGAGGTGGATGAAGTTAAAGCCAAGCTGGGGCAACGTCCGGTGGCGTGGTTGATGGACAATGTTGATGTTGACGCACGTTGGTGCCTAATCCACGCGACCCATATGACCGAGGCAGAAACCATCACTATGGCCAGAAGTGGTGCGGTTGCAGGGCTTTGCCCCATCACCGAGGCCAATTTGGGTGACGGCCCCTTCAACGGCCCAACATATCTTGCGCACGGCGGCGCGTTTGGGCTGGGGTCAGATTCCAACGTCCGTATCTCGCTCACTGAAGAACTGCGCACTTTGGAGTATTCCCAACGCCTGCGCGACATGGCGCGCAATGTTCTTGTTGCGGGAGAGGGGTCTGTTGGGCAGACTCTCTATACCGGTGCGGCTCTTGGCGGCGCGCAGGCGCTCGGGCGGGATTCAGGCACCATTGAGGTTGGAAAAGTCGCTGATCTTGTAGCGATTGATCGGGCGCATCCCGCTCTTTGTGCGTTGCGAGACGATCAACTGCTGGATGGCCTATGTTTTGTAGCGCCGGATGATGTTGTGACCGATACATGGTCCGCGGGGCGTCACGTTGTGCGGGAAGGGCGTCACATGGAGCGAGACGCAATTGTGGCGCGTTACATCTCTGCGATCTCAGCGTTGATCGAAGCCGTTTGAGATATGGCGGTACGTAAGCGAAACAACAGCACATAGCACTTCGTCTCCGGCCTTTAAGATTGGAAGGAAGTCGCTACACACGCAGGTATCCTGTGCAGGCAGTGTAATGGCGTCATCGCAAACTATTTGCCTGTTAAGGACATGCAGGGCCGTGATCTCACCGGGCTTGCCTGCAAGGTGTGCAAGTTCAGATCCAAGGACAATTTTTACATCCGCGTCGACCAGAACTGGATCAAAAATGAGGTTGAAATTCTCGACAGGGCCGCGGTTGCAGTGGCCCACAATGCTCTCACTGCCGGAAAACCTGACTGGTGTATTAGGGCGAGCCTCATAAGCTGTTTTGTCCCCGACCAAACGCATACCCTCTCCTCTGACAACCGTCAGAATGCGCTCCAATCCATCGAACTTTGAAAAGGGACCGTCACCTGACACAGCGGCAAGACTCAGGCGCCAAGCGAAGCTAGGCCCAACGGATTGAGTGGTTATCTCTCTGGTTGTTCCCAAGCCATTTTTCCAAGGCTTGCGCTCATACTCTTGAGGTCGGATGACCAACATATCACGTTTCACCGCTCTGGGATTTATGAGTATATATATTCTTGTTAACGCCAATTTTTAAGGTTGGGAACTACTATGGCTAGAAGTCCGGCGAACTTGAGCTATCGGGATATCAAACAGGTGGTTTTGGACCGAATTCAAACCGGCCTCTGGAGCCCGGATTCCATCTTGCCAAGTGAGGCAGATCTGGCGGTAGAATTTTCCAGTACACGAACAACTGTCAACAGGGCGCTCAGGGAGCTTGCCGAGGAGGGTTACCTCGAGAGAAAGCGCAAGGCTGGCACCCGGGTACTGAAATCGCCAATCCGAAAGGCCCAGTTTTCCATTCCTTTGGTCCGGGACGAGATCACGGCTACAGGGGCTGCCTATCGATATTCCTTAGTAGATCGCAAGGTGCAGGCGGCGCCGTCTTGGCTTGCGGCCCGCCTTGATCTCAAACGGGGCCAAGAGGTTCTTTATCTGCGCTGTATGCACTATGCCGACAATGCTCCCTTCCAACTTGAAGTCCGGTGGATTGTCCCGGATGTGTTGTCTGAAGTTCTGGAGGAGTCGTTTGAACACTCAGGACCCAATGACTGGCTGGTCAGTCGGGTTCCTTTTACCAATCTTGAACTTAGCTTCTTGGCAACCAAAGCAAATGGCGAAATTGCTGAGTTTTTGGACGCTCCATTGGGGGATCCAGTCTTTACCGCTGAACGCATAACATGGCTGCAGGGAGCACCTGTCACATACGCTAAGCTCTATTTTGCCCCCGGTTACCGGATGACCACACATCTGTGATCGACCTGCTTACCTGTGCATGGATCTCGAATTTGCGCTATTCCCGACAATGCACTGAACAGAAGACTCCGCTTGGATTCTGGTTTTGCCAAAGTCCTTGAGTGATCGGAAAGAGGAGCCTGCTGTTTCGCCTAAGACGCGCGTGCTGTGAAACTGATAGGTTTCTTGCCAAGAACCGTTTCGCTGCCGGAAGGCTGTTTGCAGTGACAGGAAACGTTGCTCAGATTGCAATCTCCCAGGCGATTGGGCCTCCTGTTGCCCGACTCATTCGACACTGCGCCGGGGTGGGCGGCTGTTCCACCCAAAAAAACTTTCAGAAGTTTTCCGTAAATTCGGCAGCCAAATTGGTGTTTGGATTGCCTCGGGTCCGAAGCAATCCTGTTGTTAGAAACCAAAATTGTGTTTCGTTAGAAAGGTCTACCTGGTCTCGGTGGAGTATCTGTTGGGGCGGGGTTGACACAAATTCCAGTTATGTGAATTATATTTCATCGGCTGATATATATTGCGAACTCGGGAGGGTACGCGGAGGGCCGGTGAAATGAGGTGACTTTCATCTCTATGATCCAATGCATGGGAGGAGTGTGTAATGGGGATCTTCGGAAAGAGAATTGTGGCGACCACGCTGATGGTGTCATCCTTGGCAGTGTCGGCAGGGGCGGCCCTTGCAGATGATGGGAAGCGTATCGCGTTCTTTGTTTCAGACTTGTCCAACGTGTTTCACCAGTCGCAAGCCGCGGCTGCCGAGAAATATGCGATGGAGAAGTATGGCGCAAAAGTTGTTGTGTTTGATGGTCAGGCCGACAGCGCGGTGATGACCCAAAACGTCGACCAAGTTGTTGCTGGTGGCTTTGACGCGGCAACGTTGCACATTTGGGATGCTGAGGCGGCAACGCCTGGTGTGATGGACGCGCTGGACGAGGGCATTGTCATGACCTCCTTCTTTAGCCCCATCACCGACACGGGCATTCCAACGGCCCGCAGCGATGAAGCATCGGTGTCGTTTGAAATGGGCGCCCAAATGGCGACCGCCTGGAAAGAGGCCCATCCAGACAAGCCGATTGTGATGGTGCAGCTTGGCTGGCCAAACCACACAGAGGTCAACTCAGGACGGACCGCGCCGTTTGTTGAGGGTGTGTTGTCCGTGGATGCGTCGGCTGAAAACCTTGGCGCGTTGGACTCCAGTAAAGGTCAGGAAGCGGCCAAACAGATCATTGTTGACCTGTTGACCCAGCGTCCAGAAGTGAACCTGATTTACTCGGAAGCATCAAACCTGACTGTTGGAACCATGGCCGGCCTGTCCCAACTTGGACGTGGCAAGTTTGAAAACGGCAAACCGTTGACAGAGATCGTGGCCAGCGTGGATTTCGACGCGGTTGAAGTGGACCACGTGTTTGATCCGGACTCGAGCCTGAAAGTGTCCATGGGTTTGCCACCGCTGGAAACAGCGATGGGCCGTATCGACCTGATCATGGACGTGCTTGAGGGTAAAGTTGCGCCGCAATCGGACACCGCTGAAGAGTTCTTCTACAAAGCTTATACCATTTCCAATTGGACGATGGACAAAGCAGACGCTGAGAAGTGGTTGGACAGCCAGTTCGGCGGCTAAGCCAACACAAAGGCGGCTGGCGGTTCTGAGGTGACCGGGGATGGGTCATTTGGATCGCCAGCTTGCCAATATTGTTTGAGAATAGCGGCAAACACACAACGCTGAGGCGCCGCAAGTTGAGATGAAGTGCTTCGAGCCAGGGGGAAGCAGGCATGACCGAAGAGCAGAAAATATCGGTGCTCTCCGTTGACGGGCTGACAAAAGATTATCCGGGGGTCCGGGCTGTCGACAACGTCACATTTTCTATTCAAAACAGTGTGGTGCACTGTTTGGTGGGGGAAAACGGTGCTGGCAAATCGACGCTGGTAAAGATGCTGACCGGCGCGCTTGCGCCAACGACCGGTGCGATGACAGTGAATGGTAAGACTTATGCCCCAACAAGTCCGCAAGAAGCGCGTGTCAGCGGGATCGCAACCTTGTTCCAAGAGCTGCACGTGGTCAACGAGCTGACGGTTTTGGAAAACCTGACGTTGGGCATGGAGAAAAGCCGATTTGGGTTCTTTGTGAAGTCGGACCTTGAAGACCGAGTGACCCAGACTTTGGCCACGATTGAGCCTGCGATTGATCCGGCTGCGCGGGTGTCGACTTTGAGTGTCGCACAAAAGCAGATTGTTGAAATTGCACGCGCGGCGTCATCCGGTGCGAATATTATCATCATGGACGAACCCACAGCGGCGCTGTCAGAGCGCGAAGTCGAGCGTTTGTTCACGGTTATTCGGCGACTGCGTGAAAACAATGTCACTGTGATCTATATCTCCCACAAGCTGGACGAGATTTTTGAATTGGGTGACACGGTCACGGTCATGCGTGACGGCAAACATATCACCACCTGCCCGCTGAGCGACGTGGACGGACGCGCGGAATTGATTGAAATGATGATTGGGCGGACGGTGTTTCAGAGCTATTCACCGCGGGGCAAGATCGGGGACAAAGTGGTGCTTAAGGCCGAAGGTCTGAACACCAAACTTCTGAAAGATGTGTCCTTTGACATCAAAGAAGGTGAGATCATTGGGTTTTATGGGCTGGTCGGGGCCGGAAAAACAGAGGTGGCACGGGCGTTGTTTGGCGCAGACACTTTTGACGGCAAGGTCACTTTTCACGGCAAACCCGGCGGACGGACACCCAAAGAAGCGATTGCCAAAGGCATTGCGCTGGTCCCGGAAGAACGCCGCACGCAGGGCCTGTTCACCAGTTTGACCATTCGTGAAAACGTGCCGGTGATGAACCTGCCTAGGGTGACGCAAAACGGTGTGTTCAAAGCTGAAGACGTGCGCACTGCGGCCGAGGCGTTTGTCACTCAGCTGGGCATCGCGACCAGTTCGATCGAGAAACACACAGAAAAGCTTTCTGGCGGAAATCAGCAAAAGGTTGTTCTGGCCAAGTGCCTGTTTTCGCAAGCAGACCTTCTGCTGTTGGATGAGCCAACGCGCGGGGTGGATGTTGGCGCAAAAACTGAAATTTATGAAATCATCAAAGACCTGGCAAACGAAGGAAACGCGGTGGCGGTGTTTTCCTCGGAGCTTGAAGAGGTTCTGGGCATTTGTGACCGTGTGTTTTTGATGTTTGACGGTTGCCTTCAGGAAGAAATCGAAAACGGCCCAAATGTGGATATCGCCCATATTTTGAATGTGGTGACCGGCGGTCAAGACGAGGACGCACGATGAGCAGCGTGACAGACACTCTCCCTACACGGCCAACGCGGTCCAAAATGAGCGACGAAGGGTTCATCTCGTCCCTTGTGGCGGCGGTTGCGATCAGTCTCTTTCTGATTGCCTCGCTGTTGGTGCCCAATTTTTTCCAATGGCAGAACGTGGTCAATTTGGTCACCAACAATTGGGCGGTGATTGCGCTTGGTGTGGGGGTGTCCTTCCTGTTGGTGTCTGGCAATTTTGACCTGTCCGTCGGCGGCATTGTGGCCTTGTCCGGTGTCTTGTCGGTCTGGTTTGCCCAAAGCACGGAGGGCGCAAATGCGCTGTCCACAGGGCTGGGGCTGCCTTATGGGCTTGCAATTGCATGTGCCCTGCTTGGGGCTTTGACCATTGGGGCGCTCAACGCGTTGTTTGTGGTGCGTTTTGGCATCCCATCGATCATTGTCACCTTGGGGACGATGATGGTGGCGCGGGGCATTGCGCAGGTCATCACCCATGGCTCGCAGCGCAACACAAACTTGCCAGAGGCCTTTGGGTATCTCGGAAATCTGAGTTTGTTTGGCACATCCATCAAATTTCCCGTGGTGCTTATGGGCGTGCTGTTGGTGGTTGCCATATTTGTGGAGCGGAAAATGGTGTTTGGCCGCATCACCTATTGGATTGGCGCCAACCCAGAGGCCGCAACGCTGTCTGGCATTGATAGGGCGCGCCATATCACCAAGCTCTATCTGTTTAGTGCCGGTATTGCCGGGGTCGTAGGGATCCTTCTGGCGTCTGAGTACAAGTCCGGATTTTCCAACCGTGGTCTGCTGATGGAGTTTGATGCGCTGGTCATTGCGTTGCTTGGCGGTGTTGCCATTGCAGGTGGCTTTGGCTCCGTGATTGGCATGTTCTTTGGGGCCATCATTCTCGCGGTGGTCACCTCTGCAGCCACGGGGTTGGTGCTCTCGCCGGACTGGCAGTTCATTCTCAAAGCGGTGGCCGTTTTCCTGGCGATTGTCACACAAACCTGGGCGCTGGCCCGTCGGAATAAGTGAGTACGATGTCGATGTCATCTCAATCCAAAACTGCGGAACTGAGCGTCACGTCTGGTGCGGCCAACTTCCTGCGCAACTACTACATCTACTTTGTGCTTGTGGCTGTTGTGGCGCTGCTCAGCCTGGCCAATCTGGATCAATTTGCCTTGTTTGAGCGCGGCAACTTTCTCAACAAGCGCAACATCATCAATATTCTGCGTGTGTCTGCGCCCATTCTTGTTGTCGCTGGCGCGTTCACATTGCTGATGGTGTCAGGTTACATCGATTTGTCCATTGGCAGCACGATGGGGCTTACGGCGGTGATTTATGCGATGTTGGCGATCAATGGCATGCCGTTTGTGCCCGCCTTTTTGCTGACAATGCTGGCAGGTGCGGTGTTGGGAGCGATCAATGGGATTTTGGTTGTGCGTCTCAATATTACGCCGGTGATCGCAACGCTGATCACGCTGAGTTTGTTCAAAGGCATTGCGCTTTTGCTGGTGCAGGATGGGGTTTCGGCGATCAAATCCGGTGGTGGTTTAAAAATGCCAGCGTGGTTCAATGACTATGGCCGGGACGGGGTGTTTCTCAAATTGCCGGCGGCCTTCTGGGTTGCCGTGGCGGTCACGCTGGTGCTGATTGTTGTGCAAAACCGCGGCAAGCTGGGCAAATACGCAGCCGCAACAGGCGGTAACCCAACCGCGGCCAAGCTCTCTGGCATCAACACTGGACGCACGGTTTTCCTGCTTTATGTCATCGTTGGTGTCACCGCAGCCTTGGCCGGGATCGCCCGATCCAGCTTTATGTCTCTGGGGGATCCGCTGTCTGGTGACGGCATGGAGTTGACCGCGATCCTGGTGGTTCTGCTTGGCGGGACGGCGTTCAGCGGTGGCGAGGGGAGGGTGTTGCGCTCTTTTGTCGGTGCGCTGATCATCATGGCGCTGACAGTGGGCATGTTGACGATTGTCCCTGCGTATTATCAAACACTTGTAATTGGCGCGGCGCTTTTGACAGCGGCAGCCACCAACCACCTTGTTAGTCAAAAGGGCAAAGTATCGTGAGTTCCCTGACCCCAAATCCAGAACAAATGCGGCTCATCGTGCGGGTGTTGTCGATGCACTACGAAGAAGAGCGTGCGCAATCTGACATCGCCAAAGCGTTGGAGCTTTCAACCGCCAAAGTGAACCGTCTGATCAAGCAGGGCCGGGAACTTGGCATGGTGCAGATCACGATCAAAAGCCCGTTGATGCGCTTTTTTGATCTGGAACGTGAAATTGCGGATCGCTGGTCTTTGAAACGGTGTTTGGTGGTACCGTCTGTGACGGGCAGCGAGACATCGACTTTAACCGAGGTGGGCAAGGGTGCTGCGAACCTGTTGCTGGATGCGATCCGGGACGGCGACAAGATTGCGGTCTCTGGTGGCAAAACTCTCAGCGTCATGATCGAGAATCTGTCGGCCAGCGCGGAATATGACGTTGAGATAGTGCCAATGACCGGTGGCGTGCAGGGACAACACTACACTGACGTAAACCACATTGCGACACAGCTGGCCGACAAGTTGTCGGGCCGCGCGCGGCTCGTTCACGCGCCGCTACACGCGGATTCTGAGGGGGAACGCGATCTGGTGATGTCGGTTAAGTCCGTGCGCGAGGTCATGAGTGAGGCCCGCAGCGCCAATGTGGCTGTGGTCGGCATTGGGGCGGTGGTTGGTGCGGACAGCACATACTACATGGCCCACCCCGTCTCAGAGGTGGAGCGCAGACGGCTCTATAAAACCGGGGTGCGCAGCGAGTTTCTCGGCCACCTTATTCAGGAAGACGGCAGCGTTTCCGGCAACACCTACAACTCCCGTCTTGTGGCGCTGCTGCCGCAAGAATTGGCGCGCATTCCCGTCACCATTGCCATCGCGTCGGGGGCTGAGAAGGTCGAACCCATCGCCGCTGCGCTGAATGGTGGCTATTTCAATTCGCTTGTCACGGACGAGCACACCGCAACCGCCTTGCTGAAAGAGGAAGTGCTCAATGCTTGATCAACAGAAACACAACATGCTGACGCGTGAAATTGGCCGCTCCGGTATCCAGGCTTCTGCCATTGGGCTGGGCACTTGGGCCATTGGTGGCTGGATGTGGGGCGGCACCGATGAGGCCAAATCCATCAAAGCCATTCAGGCCTCAATTGACGAAGGCATCAGCCTGATCGACACGGCGCCGGCCTACGGGCAGGGCGTGGCTGAGGAGATTGTTGGCAAGGCCCTAAAAGGACGGCGTGACAAGGTGGTTTTGGCCACCAAATGCGGCTTGGTCTGGCACACGCAAAAAGGAAATCACTTCTTTGATTACGACAGCGGGCCGGTGCATCGGTACCTGGGGAAAGATGCGATCATTTATGAGGTGGAGCAAAGTCTGAAACGTTTGGGCACAGATGTGATTGACCACTACATCACCCATTGGCAGGATCCGACAACGCCGGTTGAAGAGACCATGGAAGCTTTGGAACTGCTCAAAACCCAAGGCAAGATCCGCTCGATTGGCGCTAGCAATACCACACCAGAGGACGTGGCCGCTTATCTCGTCGCAGGGCAATTGGATGCGGTGCAGGAAGAGTATTCGATGATCAAGCGGGATCTGGACACCACAATGGCGCCTCTGTGTGTTGAACAAGGCGTGTCGATCCTGAGTTATTCGTCGCTCGCGCTGGGTTTGTTAAGTGGCAAAATTGGCCCGGATCGCGTGTTTGAGGGCGATGATCAACGCAAGGACAATCCACGGTTCTCGATGGCCAACCGCCAAAAAGTGGCGCAACTCATGCAGGCTATTTCAGAGGTTGCCGAAACACATGGGGCGACCTGCGCCCAAACGGTCATCGCCTGGACCGTGCAGCAACCGGGCATAACCTTTTCACTCTGTGGTGCGCGTGACGCGGGTCAAGCCGCAGAAAACGCCCAGGCTGGGCGCTTGCGACTGAGCAGCGACGATCTCGAAATCATCAGTGCCGCGGCTCAAAAGAACCTGACTGACCTCGACGGGTAACTCTCGTCACAATGAAACCTTTGCAACATCGCATGTGCTGCGGTGAACGGGAAAGCTATGTCTGACGCACGCCAAAAAAATCTGGCTTTGATCAAAGATAACAATGCCTTTGACGTTGTTGTCGTTGGCGGCGGAGTGAATGGGATCGGGGTTTATAGAGACCTGTCGCTGCAAGGGCTGCGGGTTTTGCTGGTGGAGAAAAACGATTTTGCGTCAGGTTGCTCTGCGGCGCCATCGCGCATGATCCATGGTGGCCTGCGCTATTTGGAAAATGGTGAATTTGATTTGGTGCGGGAGTCATTGCAAGAGCGCGACGGGTTGTTGCGCAATGCGCCCCACATGGTGAAGCCGCTGCCAACGGTGATCCCAATCACCTCCTTGTTTTCGGGCGTACTAAATTCTGCGGCGAGCTTTTTGGGGCGGCAAGGGAAACCGTCAAGTCGCGGTGCGCTGCCGATCAAATTGGGGCTGGGGTTGTATGACTGGGTGACCCGGAAAAGTCGCGCGGTGCCGAGACATGCCTTTTTTGGCGGGGCGGAAACCCGCAGGCGCTGGCCTGACCTCACAGCACAGGCAAAGTGTTCGGCGGTCTATTATGATGCGTGGATTTCGCATCCGGAACGGCTGTGTCTGGAGATGATTTCCGATGTGAGTGACGCCGCGCCGCACTGCATCGCCCTAAACTATGCCGAGTTGCAAAAATCTGGAGACGCTTACACACTGACCTGTCAGCGTTCCGGCAAAAGTTGGGACATCAAGCCCCGCACAATTGTGCATGCAACGGGCGCTTGGCTGGATAAATCCGTGTCAAACTTGGCGGGCGCACCGGAGAAAAAGATGGTTGCCGGCACCAAGGGTTCCCACCTGATCATCGACAATCCAGCGCTGGAAAAGGCGCTTGGTGGCCATATGGCCTATTTTGAGAATGCGGATGGGCGGGTGTGCGTTGTGTTCCCGTATCAGGGCAAAGTTCTGGCGGGCTCCACCGATATCCGGGTGGAAGAAGCCGCCCGTGTGCGGTGCGAAGCGGATGAGTTAAGCTACATCTTGGACTCTCTGAGATTGGTGTTTCCCAACATTGAGATGGCCGCCAAAGATGTGGTGTTTAGCTATTCGGGCATTCGGCCGCTGCCGCAAAGCACGCAGGAGTTCACCGGGCGTATTTCCCGTGGCCATGACGTAAAAGTGCTGTCCGGAGATGTGCCGCAGTTTTGTATGGTTGGCGGCAAGTGGACAACATTTCGCGCCTTTGCAGAACAAGCTGCCGACATGGTTCTGCAGGAGCTGGGCAAGCCCCGGCGCCGCGATACGCGTGGTTTGGCAATTGGCGGCGGCAAAGGCTATCCTGAGCGGCCTGAGGTGCTTCTCCAAGCTTTGCAGCAGCGCTTTGATATCAGCGCGGATCGGGCGCAGCACTTGGTGTCGCACTACGGAAGTGCAGCAACTTCGGTACAGGAGGCCTGCACCTCCTTTGGGGGGGATGTCTCCCTTGGCGAAGGTGTCCAGTATTCGAAAGCAGAGATACGTCGCCTTATCACTGATGAACACGTTCAAACCCTCGCAGACATTGCGCTGCGGCGCACCTCTTTGGCGATCACCGGGCAGATATCCTTAGGGCTTATCGAGGTGCTGGCACAGGTGTTGTCAGAGGAGCTGGCCTTGTCGGCTGCGCAAGCCACAGCACAGAAAACGCAACTGATTGAAGAATTGTCGGACTTCTACGGGGTGACCTCGCAGATGCTGGCCGAACGCACAAAACAATGGAGTATGAAATGCGCGTAAGCACTAAAGCGCGGATGAACCGCATGTTCACAAATGGCGGGTGTCTTGATGTGGCAATTGACCATGGCGTCTGTAACGAGCCCAGCTTCATGGTGGGTCTGGAAGATATGCCAAGTGTGATGGACACGCTGATCAAGGCCAAGCCGGACGCAATCCAATGTGCTTATGGTCAGGCTGACTTGCTGCAAAACCGCCCCGAAAAGGATAAGCCGGCGTTGGTGATGCGCATCGACATGGGCAACCCCTACAACGACCAGCGCCATCGGGTGATGTGGTCGATGCTGCAAAACGCCGATGAACCGATTATTGGCGCGTTGGAAATGGATGCAGCGGCAGTGGTGGTTAATCTGTTCATGTTGCCCGACGAGCCGGAGCTGTTCCGTCAGTGTGTCGAAAACATCAGCCGTGTGCGGGCGTCCTGTGACAAATACGGTATGCCATTGATGATTGAGCCGCTTGTGATGCTGCCCAACGATGTGCGCGGTGGTTATCAAGTTGATGGCGACGCTGAGAAAATTGTGACGCTCGTGCGCTTGGCTTCAGAAATGGGCGCAGACATCATCAAGGCCGATCCCACTGAAAACGCTGAGGATTTTCACCGCGTGATTGAGGCTGCTCGGGTGCCCGTGCTGGTGCGTGGCGGCGGCAAAGATGATCTTCAATCTGTGCTGAACAAATCCGCTGCCCTTTTGGCGCAAGGCGCGCAGGGGATGGTCTACGGGCGCAATATCTATCAGCATGACAATCCGAAGGCCGTGGTCGCCGCGTTGATGGCGCTGATCCACTCCGGCGCTTCGGGTGACGAAGCTTGGGATATATACAACCGTGGTTAAATCAGCGCAAAAATACCTCTTAGGGCTGGATGCAGGCAACACCGTGATCAAGGCGGTGCTGTTTGATCTAGAGGGCCAACAGGTTGCGATGCAGGTATTGGATGGCCAGACCAACACGCCGCAGCCAGGCTACGTTGAGCGTGATTTGGGCGAGCTTTGGACCAATGCTGGCACGGTGATTTCTGCGTGCGTCGCGGAAGCTGGGATTGCGGCGACGCAAATCGCGGCGGTGGGCTGTGCCGGACATGGCAACGGGCTTTATCTGCTGGATAAATCCGGGGCGCCGTTGCTTGGCATCCAATCCCTGGATACCCGCGCGGCGGCCGTGGCTGAAGAGTTGTCGCAGGCCAATGGGGAGCGCTTACACGAACTCTGCTTGCAAAAACCATGGCCCTCGCAAACCCCAGCGCTATTGGCGTGGGTGAAGCGGCATCAGCCGGACCTTTATGCCGCCATCGGCACGGTGCTGTTGTGCAAGGATTTCATCACCAACCGACTGACAGGCGCGCGGGTCAGTGACATCTCCGACATGTCCGGCTGTGGCCTCACGCGGATGCCTCAGGCCACTTATGACGCAGAGCTTTTGGCGCTGTACGGCTTGGCTGACGCAGAAGCGATGTTGCCAAGTCTGATCGACCCTGCCGATATTGCGGGCCATGTCACGACCGAGGCTGCAAAAGTCACCGGTTTGGCAGAGGGGACGCCGGTGATCGGAGGCTATTTCGACGTGGTCTCTAGTGCTTTGGGCTCTGGGGCAGGGTGTGCGGGGGATGCCTCCATTATTGCGGGCACCTGGAGTATCAATCAGGTGTTCTCTGACGCGCCAGTGGTTGATCCCAACGTCTTTATGGTCAGCGCGTTTGGCGCCGGCCAGTTTGTCAATATCGAGGCCAGCGCCACCTCTGCGGTGAATTTGGAGTGGTACGTCCGTGAATTTGTGGAGCGGGGGGGGCATCACGACGACCCCTTTGGGTACTGCAATCAACGCGTTGGGGAAATTGCTCCGCGACTGGATGATCCATTTTTCCACCCGTTTCTTTACGGCTCGGGGCAGGGCGCAGAATTTCGCGCCGGGTTTTATGGAGTTGCTGGCTGGCACTCTGAAAGTCATATGCTGCGTGCGCTGTTTGAAGGGGTGATGTTTGAGCACCGCCGTCACATTGCGGTTTTGCAGGATGCCGGGGTGACCATTGACCGTGCAATCTTGTCAGGCGGCGGCGCCCGAAGCCCGCATTGGCCGCAAATGTTTGCCGATTGTTTGGGCGTGCCAATTGTGGTGGCTGAGGCGCAGGAAACTGGCGCGCTGGGTGCCGCAATTGGCGCTGCGGTGGCCGTGGAATTGGTGGCGGATTACGCGGAAGGCATCGCCAAAATGACACGCCCACGCCAGACCTTTGCGCCCAATCCGGCGATGCACGCGCATTACCAAAAACGCGCCAGAATTTTTGCGGATCTGTCAGACGCGATGCAACCTATCTGGGCGCAGATGCGCTCTCTGGAGGACAACTCATGAAAGCCATTGGTTTTGTAAACTCTCTGCCAATCGAGCATGCAGACAGCCTGTTTGAAGTTGATATGCCCACGCCTGAAATTGGCGCCAAGGATATTCTGGTGGCGGTGGAAGCCATCTCGGTCAATCCGGCAGACGCCAAACGGCGCATCCGCACTGCTGTGGACGCGTCACATGAGGTTCCGATGATTTTGGGCTATGACGCCGTTGGCCGCATTGAGGCCATCGGGTCAGATGTGTCCGGATTCAAGGTGGGCGATCGGGTCTGGTATGCGGGCGATGCAAACCGCCCCGGGTCTTATGCGGAACTACAGGCAGTGGATCACCGGATTGTGTCCCATGCGCCCGGCAACGTGGCACCCAAGGCCTCTGCAGCTTTGCCGTTGGTGTCGCTCACAAGCTGGGAGATGCTGTTTGACCGATTGCAGGTGGCTTCCGGGCCGTCGCGCAAATCACTGTTGGTGATTGGTGGGGCCGGAGGGGTCGGGTCCATTACACAACAGTTGGCGCGAAAGCTCACGGGTTTGGAAGTTATTGCCACGGCGTCGCGCAAGGAAAGCGCACAGTGGTGTCGAAAGATGGGGGCTCATGAGGTTGTGAACCACTGCGATCTGATTGCGGACACACGGGCCCATGGCCGGGAGTATGTAGACTTCATCGCGCAATATGCCGACACCGCCCAGCACTGGGACGCCATGTGTGACTTGATCGCCCCGCAGGGCCGGATCGGAACCATTGTGGAAACCGATGAAAAGCTGGACATCTCTGCGCTACAAGGCAAATCAGCTGCTTTGATGTGGGAGTTGATGTTCACACGCTCTTTGTTTGGCACGCCAGACATGGCGCGCCAGGGGCAGATTCTGGCCCGCATGGCGCGCCTGGTGGATGACGGTATCGTCAGCACAACAGAGACCACCACGCTCAATGGTTTGAGTGCAGACACCCTGAAAGAGGCGCATGCGTTGATTGAACGTGGCACCATGATTGGCAAGCTTGTGGTTGCCTTCTGATCCAAACAGCCGAGACCAAGAATATGACAATTCCAACCCCTTTAGAGGGGGACTACGACTACATCATCGTCGGGGCGGGGACAGCGGGATGTGTGCTGGCAAACCGCCTGACGGAAGATCCCAAAATCCGGGTGCTTTTGTTGGAGGCAGGCAAGTCAGACAACTACCATTGGGTGCACATCCCGGTGGGCTATTTGTATTGCATCGGCAACCCGCGCACCGACTGGATGATGAAAACTGCCGAAGAGCCGGGTTTGAATGGGCGGGCGCTGGTCTATCCACGTGGCAAGGTGCTGGGCGGCTGTTCCTCAGTGAACGGCATGATCTACATGCGCGGGCAGGCCGCGGACTATGATCACTGGCGGCAATTGGGGAATGCCGGTTGGGCCTGGGATGACGTCTTGCCGTATTTTCGTAAATCGGAGGATCACCACGCCGGTGAGACCGCGTTGCATGGGGTGGGTGGTGAATGGAAGGTGTCCAAACAACGTTTGGGCTGGGACATCCTGGAGGCGGTTCAGGACGGCGCGCGCGAATTTGGCATCGCACCACGGGCCGACTTCAACGATGGGAACAATGAAGGCAGTGGCCTGTTTGAAGTGAACCAGAAAGGCGGAGTGCGGTGGAACACGTCCAAGGCATTCTTGCGACCAGCCATCAAACGCCCCAACCTGCGCGTGCTTACTGAGGCGCATACCGATCACGTGGTGCTAGAAGGCACGCGGGTCACGGGGGTGTGTTTTACCCACAAGGGGCAGAAAACATTGGTCAAAGCCAGTGCCGAGGTTTTGCTTGCGGCAGGGGCGATCAACTCTCCCAAAATTCTGGAACTGTCGGGTATTGGACGCCCGGACGTGTTGAATAAGCACGGCATTGATGTGCGCCATATGAGTGCAGGTGTTGGCGAAAACCTGCAAGATCACTTGCAAATTCGCACAGTATTTAAGGTCAAAAATGCCAAAACGCTGAACACCATGGCAAATTCGATCATTGGCAAAGCGCGGATTGGGTTGCAATATATGTTCACCCAATCAGGTCCGATGTCGATGGCGCCCAGTCAATTTGGCATGTTCACCAAATCAGATCCTGCGATGGCGACGCCCGATCTGGAATACCATGTGCAGCCCTTGTCCACCGACAAATTGGGGGACCCATTGCATCCCTATCCGGCCATCACTGTGTCTGTCTGTAACTTACGGCCAGAGAGTGTTGGAAGTTGCCACATCTCAACCTCGGACCGGCAGGTTCAACCAGACATTCAGTTGAATTACTTGTCTGCTGCCAAAGACCGGCAAGTGGCCCTGACGTCTGTGAAGCAAGTGCGCGAGATTATGACGGCAACCGCGCTTAAACCTCATGCGCCAGAGGAGATGCTCCCGGGACCTGAGGCGCAAAGTGACGACGCACTTCTTTCTGCCATTGGCGATATTGCCACCACGATTTTTCACCCGGTTGGCACCTGCAAAATGGGCACGGATGATGCCGCTGTGGTGGGGCCGGATTTGCGGGTGAGGGGGCTTGAAGGATTGCGCGTGGTAGATGCCTCAATCATGCCAAAAATTGTGTCGGGCAACACCGCGTCACCCGTGATTATGATCGCAGAAAAGGCCGCCGACCTTATCCGGGAGGCCCATTAGATGACTGTATTTGTGGTTGTTGCCGAGGTGGAGGCTGGTGATGGTCATGAGGAGACCATGGCCGCGGAACTCGATGTGTTGGCCAAAGCATCACGCGCAGAGGCCGGCTGTGTGCAATACAGCCTTTGTGAGGAGGAAGGCGCCCTTGGAACGTGGCTGATTTATGAGGTTTGGCAGTCGGAGATGCACTGGCGGCAGCACCTAGAGACGGATGTGTTTCGGGCCTTTAAGTTTGATGTTTTGCCCAGCATTGGTCGCTTGTCTGCCCGAAAGTTCCGGCTTGTTCGTTAGGGTCCTTCCGGTCCCTTAGGGAGTGATTTTGGATATGGTGTTACCCGCCAGCTTTTGATGTCGGAAAAGTCTCTCCTGACTCGACTCTGTAGAGAGGGGAAATTATAAAGAACAAATCAGGAACATTAGGTGTTTGATATGTTCGATGGGATGCAGCGTCGCGTCGCTTCATTGTGGTTTCCCCGCCTCGCAAGTGACCGGGTTCTGCGGCGCTGCCCCGTGGATGGCCCGTTTGCGGTGACGCTAGAACAGAAAAATGCCAATCGTATTTACTGCCTCAATGCCGTCGCGATCCAGCAAGGTCTGCACTCAGATATGACTTATGCGGATGCGCGCGCCTTTTGCCCAGACCTACAAAGCTGTGTGGCGGAGCCGGAACAGGACCAACGGTTTCTGCGCCTGCTGTGCCGGTGGGCCACACGCTATTGTCCTTGGGTTGGCTTAGAGGGCAATGACGGTCTGGTGATGGATGTCACCGGGTCAGCGCATTTATTTGGTGGGGAAAATGCAATGCTGGCGGATATGCGCAGCCGCCTGATGCGCGCCGGATTGTTGGTGCAGGTTGGTTTGGCGGATACGCGCGGCGCGGCCTGGGCTTTGGCGCATTATCAGGAAGGCATTGCCCCACGTGGCAAGATGCTGGCCACGTTACGCGCTCTACCGATTGCGGCATTACGGATTGATGAACAGATGTCGATCACTTTGCAGCGGCTTGGACTGCGTAGCATTGGCGACCTCGTGCAGGCCCCGCGTGCGCCGCTTAATCGCCGGTTTGGGCCCGCGCTGTTGCGGCGGCTGGATCAGGCCCTGGGGGAGTTACCCGAAGAGGTTTCCCCACAAGTTGCCCCACCACATTATGCGGTGCGCATGACCCTGCCAGAGCCAATTGGTCTAATCTCGGATGTTATGGCAGGGGCGGAGCGGCTTCTTGTTCAGCTCTGTGCGAAACTCAAACGTCAGGAAACAGGGGCACGACAGCTCCGCCTTACGCTGCACCGGGTTGACCAAGGACAGCAACAGGTCGAGCTGCGACTGGCCCGTCCGCTGCGCGACGCGGGCCGCATTTTGCCCCTGTTTGAACGCGGGTTGGCAGAGGTTGATGCGGGGTTTGGCATTGATATGCTGAGGCTGGAGGCCACACAGGTCGAACCTCTGCCCGCGCAACAAATCAGCCATGTCTCCGGTTGCGGAAAAGACAAGCTGGATGATTTGATCTCGCGGTTGGGTACAAGGATTGGTTTGGAAAATATCCAACGGTTTCTGCCAGCGGATAGCCATATTCCAGAGCGTAGTTTTATCATTGCCCCCGCGGCTTATTCAGAACCTGCCAACGGTTGGTCCTGCGCGCGCCCGCGCCCAATTTGTCTCTTTCCCCCAGAGCCAATTTCTGGACAAGGCACACACCCTCCCAAACATTTCCGCTGGCGGCGTATGGCGTTAACCACTGGTCGGGCAACGGGCCCTGAGCGTATTGCGCCTGAATGGTGGCTAGATGATGAGAAGTGGCATTCAGGTCTGCGCGACTATTGGCGCGTGGAAACGACACTGGGGCGTCGGTTGTGGCTGTTTTACACGCCGCAAAACCCAGGCTGGTTTGTGCAGGGAGAATTTGCATGACCGACGTCACTCACACTCATCCTCCCGATGCCGCACTCCGGCGGGAGATCTTGGACAGTCGCATGCAAGGGCAAGAGTATGCGGAGCTATGCGTCACTACAAATTTTACCTTTCTAACCGGCGCGTCTCATCCCGAAGAACTGGTGGCGCGTGCCGCAGAACTGGGTTTGTCTGCGCTTGCCATTGCCGATCGTAACTCGCTGGCAGGGGTTGTGCGCGCCTGGAGCACTTTGAAGCAGCTCAAACAAGAAACGCAGGACGCGCTGCAGATCCGCTCACATCAGCGGGTGGATTCTTCCTCTCGCCAAGAGGTTGGCACCAACGCGCCGATTGACAGGCCGCTCACAGCAAAACTTCCAAAGCTCATTGTGGGGTGCCGGTTGGTGTTGCAGGACAGCACGGTGGAGTGGGTCGCATTGCCACGCGACCGGGCGGCTTATACACGGCTGACGCGCCTGCTAACCCTGGGCAAACGTCGCGCAGAAAAAGGGCAATGTATTCTCTATACCAAGGATATGGTCCCCGCCTGCAAAGGTATGATTTTAATCGCGTTACCCCAGAAATGTTTGACCACAGCCATCCCGGATATTGGTGTGCTTGCGCGCAGTTTCCCCAATCATGTCTTTCTGGGGGCTGCCCCTCGGTATAACGGCAGTGACCAAGACTATCTAATGGCCTGTGCCCAGTTGGCGCAAAGGGCGGCGGCACCGATGGTTGCGGTTGGAGATGTGCTGATGCACCATGCCAGCCGTCGGCAATTGGCTGATGTTCTGACCTGTCTGCGCGAACACATCACCATTGATCAGATTGGCACCCGCGCGCTTCTCAATGGCGAACGTCGCCTGAAGGCCGGGGGTGATATGGCGCGTGTGTTTCGCAACCATCCGGCGGCGCTGCGCCGTACATTGGAAATTGCAGACAGGTGCAGTTTTGATCTCAGCGAGCTGTCATACGAATACCCGCATGAGGAAACCGAAGGTGAAGCGCCTCAAGAGCGTCTCACGCGTTTGGCAAAAGAAGGCTTGAAGCGCCGATATCCTGATGGCCCACCGGACCGTGCGATCCAGCTCATGAACAAAGAGCTGGCGGTTGTCAAAGAGCTGGAGTTCCCGGCCTATTTTTTGACCGTTTATGACATTGTTAAATTTGCCAAATCAAAAGGTATTCTCTGCCAGGGCAGGGGCTCTGCAGCGAACTCCATTCTTTGCTATCTGTTGGGCATTACCGACGTCAGCCCCGACACAATCGCCATGGTCTTTGAGCGGTTTGTGTCAAAATACCGCGGTGAGCCGCCGGATATTGATGTCGATTTTGAACATGAACGGCGCGAAGAAGTTATCCAGTGGATATATGAGAAATACGGGCGTCATCGCGCTGGGCTCTGTGCAACCGTCATTCACTTCCGGACCCGCGCTGCGATCCGCGAAGTTGGCAAGGTCATGGGGCTTAGCCAGGATGTCACCGCAAGGTTATCCGGGCAAATCTGGGGCATGACCAATGGCGGTGTGGATCTGGATCGGATCCGAGAACTTGGCCTCGACCTCAACGATCGCCGCTTGATGCAGACAATCGACCTGATTGGCGAGATCATTGGTTTCCCCCGCCACTTGTCCCAGCATGTTGGCGGATTTGTCATCACCGGCGGGCGGTTGGATGAGCTTGCCCCGATTGAAAATGCGGCGATGGAAGACCGCACCGTGATTTGTTGGGACAAGGATGACATTGATGCTTTGCGCATTCTCAAAGTGGATGTGCTGGGCTTGGGGATGCTGAGCTGTCTTCGGAAATCCTTTGAATTGATGCAACAGCATAACAATCTTACCCACAGCATTGCCTCGATCCCGCAGGGGGACATACCCACGTATGATATGCTGTGTCGCGCGGATGCGGTTGGCGTGTTCCAAGTGGAAAGCCGGGCGCAGATGAATTTTCTGCCAAGAATGCGGCCCCGTGAATTTTATGATCTTGTGATTGAGGTTGCCATTGTTCGCCCCGGTCCCATTCAGGGGGATATGGTGAAGCCCTATATACGGCGGCGCAATAAGCTTGAGAAGCCAGAGCCTTTTGGCCCGGAATTGGAAAAGGTGACCAAACGTACGCTGGGTGTCCCGCTCTTTCAGGAGCAGGCCATGCAAATTGCAGTTGTCGGCGCAGGGTTTTCCGCCGAAGAGGCTGACCGTTTACGCCGCTCGCTCTCCACATTCCGGCGCATGGGCACAATTGGCAAATATCGGGACAAGTTCATCGCGGGTATGCTGACAAACGGCTATTCTCAGGAGGTCGCTGAACGCTGTTTTGGTCAGATTGAAGGGTTTGCCGATTATGGATTTCCTGAAAGCCATGCCGCGGCTTTTGCCATGCTGGCTTATGTGTCGGCTTGGATCAAATGCCACCACCCAGCGATTTTTGCCTGTGCGTTGCTAAACTCCCAACCCATGGGGTTTTATGCCCCTGCACAAATTGTGAGGGATGTCCGCGAACACGGGGTTGAAACCCGCCCGATTTGCGTGAACCATTCTGAATGGGACAACACACTGGAGCGTCGCCCTGATGGGGCTTTGGCGCTGCGCTTGGGTTTGCGGCAAATCAAAGGATTTAAGGAAGAGGACGCAAAGTGGATTGTTGCGGCTCGGGGCAACGGCTACCGCGACCCTGAGGCGCTGTGGCTGCGGGCCGGTGCCCGACCGGCCGTATTGGTGCGCCTGGCCGAAGCAGATGCGTTTTCCGACACCGGGCTCACGCGACGGGATGCGCTTTGGAAGGTCAAAGCCATTCAAAGCCCCAAACCTCTGCCATTGTTCAATGATCCAATTGATGGGGAAAATATCACCGAACCAAATGTTCAGCTGCCCAATATGCAGTTGGGAGAAGAGGTTGTGGAAGACTACGTGTCTACCCGACTAACCCTGCGCGCCCACCCTATGGAACTTCTGCGCCCGATGGTTCCGGGGCTTGTGACCCACGCGTCTTTGCAAGAGGTTGCTTTAGGGCGCTACAGCGTCTGTGGCCTTGTTATCACCCGGCAACGCCCGGGCACGGCGGCCGGTGTGATCTTTCTAACGCTCGAAGATGAAACGGGTGTGAGCAATGTGGTTGTCTGGCCCAAGGTCTATGAGCGTTTCCGGCGTATCGTCATGGGCGGGCGGTTGTTGCGTGTCACAGGCTATCTGCAACGTGAGGGGATTGTCGTGCATCTGATTGCGCAGGATGTGCAGGACCTGTCACATAAACTGTCCGAATTGGGGCACCCAGAACCCGAAGCCCTAACCACCGAAAGTCCGCGCGCGGATGACACCGCCAAAAACACTCGCTACCCCAGTCGCGCAATGCACCCACGCGATCAGGCAAAACGGTTGTTTCCAAGCCGGGATTTCCACTAGACAGAGGTCAATGCCACATATCACAGATGGCGCGTTGGCCTCGCGCTTACGGTATGCGCTGGCCACGGTCGGCCATGGGCGACAGGCCTATCGACCTATCCCCGCTGCGGTTTCCATTTGGTCTGGGTCACATAAACGATGCCTTCATCAACGCTGACCATCACATCGCCGTCTTGGATATTGACCTGCATCTGCATTGACCGGCTCGCAAGATTTCCCAAGTCGCGGGTGTCTGTCTCAGACAAATTGACAACCTCAAGATTGTCGAACCGAGTGGTGCTATTTTTGATTTTTTCCCACCACGCTTCAGCCGTCCTGCCATAACTGTAGACAACCACGTCCTTGGATTTGCCGCAAGACTGGCGAACAATCTTCTCGCTCGGGAGCCCCAACGCCACCCACAATTCAAGATCGCCACTCAGACTTTTCTGCCAGATGTCAGGCTCATTGTCTGTTGAAAGGCCCTTTGTCATTTCCAAACTCTCATGAGCGTTCAGGGCAAAAGCCAGAAGCCGCACCATCAGCCGTTCATCCGTCTCCGAAGGGTGTTTGGCCACGGTCAGCTTGTGAGTCTCATAGTAGTGACGATCCATATCTGAAACCGAAAGGTCAACTTTATAAATGGTGGCTTTTTGCGCCATGATTTTTCCCGGACAAGTGAAGATGGAGATGTTTAGAGCGCAGCGCTGCGTTGTGAAAGCAGAAAACACACGACATCTCGGCATTGATTAGGGGGTAAGTGGATGATCAGGGAATGCTGCAATAAAGCGCCAATCAAACAAAGAAATATCCGAAAAAGGCGGAGCGGATCAGGCCAAATCTGAGAGAGGCTACCTTTGGATCCAAAAATGCTACCAAGACTCTCCGCAGGGGTAATTAGTCGCATCAACCATCCGAAAACGGTTTGATTTCCAAGTGGTAATGGCGGAGACGAAGGGATGCGCACTATTCTTATATGACGTTGTTATTTAGTAGATAAATGAAGTTAGGAGAGTGATATACCACAAATCATACCTCAGCAAGTTACGATTTAGAGGCCTTCACATTGAACTCAGCAAGCAGGAAATCGACAGTAGCTGCGTCTCTAATTTTGCAAACAATATTCTGATTTGCGAACCTGCCTTTAAACCATTTTGCCTCTGATCGATCTAATTCTGCAATCCAATCGATCCCTACAGCCCACTCAGCATTTTCGATTGGCTCACCTTCTCTTTTCATACGAGGTTCAGCGAGTGCTTGAGCAAATAGGGGGCCGTTAGATGTTTCGAATTCAGATGCTAGCTGGGCCTCAGACCGCACGGTCCCGTATGCCTCTCTGCATTTGCTTCACCGGATCGTAGACGACCCTATACTAATATTTGAAATGAGCTCCCACGCGCCCAAAAATCCATATCAGAGTTTGTCTGCTGTGGTCCATTTCCCCAATCGAACGACGGCTCCCAGCCCAAAGCGACCGGAACGAAGCGAGGTTGGTTCTCGTTGCCGCACATGCACAAATCGCGCCTCGACTTCCCGGAACCGGACATTCAAGCTATCAAACGCGGCTTTTTGCCCTCAATGTCGGCAGTGAGCCCAAAGCAGACAATTTTTCAGGCGCAACGCCATCTGGTCACCCACCGAGTTCTTCGCCATACACGCTAGTGCAGTTGCTGAATGTTGTGAAAGTGATACGACTGAAAATGTGACTATGTCGGCATAATTGGTTCATCTGAGTTAACGTGACAAAGCTTGACCAAGAACTTACTGTAGTGGCTGTACCTCGGTGAAAAGGAATTGGGATGGACGCAGTTAAAAAAATGCCGATAGCAATTTGCATTATGTTATTTTTCTCTGTGGCAATCCAGGGAACAGCATTTGCCCAACAGCCGAAAGTCATCCGTGCATCAGCCGACGCCTGCATGCAAATCATGACTTTTCCAGAAAATACGACAACCGAGTTTGATACGCGTTGTGAAAAGAATTCTATTTTAGTTCGAACAACCATATCTGCTTTTGGAAGTTACAAAAACCGCGTGCGGATTTGCATCGAAAAACGCACCGGGAAATGGGACTGTGGAGGGGGCAATTATGAAAATGGTGAAGCCGCGAGCTATTGGTCATGCAACCCCACAGGGCGTGTTATGGTTGATGCGGTGGTGGCCGATGGTAGCGAGTACAGCGGATGCTTCACAGACTACAACAAAGAGCCGCCAGCGTGGGTCACGCTAAATTTCAGTCGATGACCTAAATCCGGCACAGTCCAGTATGATTCAAAAAACCAAACCCGTAGACTTGGAACAACTGTGCGCCTCTTTTCTGGGGGGCATCGAAACAGATGACCCCGACGCGGTTAAACAAAAGAAGATCGAGCTGTTTCGCGAAGCAGGGTTGCAGCTGCATCAAGCGGGCTATCAGGATATGGAGTTCGGCGATGAAATGGCGAAACTTCATTCCCTTGCGGCTGACTTTTTTGCCCAAGGGAGTGACGATGCTAAATCCCATGTAACAGCATATGATCAAAGGAAAACGGCAAAACTGAATGTCGGTGACGGCGCTAAATACGATGGCGAAATACTCAACGGAAAGTTCGATGGCAAAGGAGTGCTAACATGGTCAAACGGTGATACATATAAAGGCGACTGGAGGGACGGTAAAATGCATGGAACCGGTACCCTAACACAGGCTAATGGCAACATTTTTGTAGGCGAATTTGAGCACGGGACCTTCAAGGCTCACCTGCCATGGGGATATAAAGTCTTCTGGCTTGCAATTTTTGCAACAGTCATATTCACAACCACGTCAATGTATTTTGGTGTCTTGCCGGAATATCGGGAGTTTGCGCAACGTCAGTTCCAGTTCGCCGGAGATCAAATCAGGAAAATCACCAAGCTTGGTGAAGGAGAAGCGGAAGACATAGAAGCGGAATTTGCAGATGTGCCAGAGGAAGCATTTACCCGCTCCAATTTGACTGAGCTTCCTTCAGATGCACGCAAAACGTCTTCAGTGGCGCTTACGATGGCTGAAGCTAGCCAAACAGTTATTGCTCAAATAAAAAACGCCTGTGGGCCAAACTCTGCCAGCACCATTCTGCAGACCAAGATAGCCAGTACCGTGAGCGCCCACTTCGCCGAAGCGGCCTATTGTTGTGAAAATGACAAAACGTGCGGAATTCCTGTGAAATCCGCTCTGAGCGAATTCTCGATAACTGGGAAATGGTGGGTAATTACAGAGTGGGAGGACAGATTTAGGAACGATCGACCTTGCGGTATCAAATGTGGCGTTATTTTTTATGATCATTTTTACAATAATGAATTTATCATTAACTCATCTGATCTTGAGTATTTTCCTATTACGGGGAAGTGGGGAATTATCGGAGACGAGTTTTCTCTAGTTGCTGCAGCAGCCCATTCCTATTGGGGACGAGGACATAAAGTCACGCTCCGTGTTAAAGATAACAACACGTTAGTTGGCTTCGGAAGCTCTAGCATTGTGGATTCAGATGGCAATAACCCAACTATAACTCAGGAATTCAATGTAACTTTACGACGAGAATAATTGTTTTTGGTTCCTGCTTGAGCAGCCCCACCTAAGTGCTCCAAGTTGAAATTTAGTGCATGATTAGCCTTTGGGCCATCGGAACGATGGTTTCAGGCGCAGGTGCGCCGCAGCCCAATGCTCTGTGTGGTCGATTGGTATTGTAGCGGCTCCTCCAGCTTTCGATGATGATTTGGGCTTCATGCAGCGATTAAGAGACCTCACCAAGCAGCAGCTCGTCGCGCATACGCCAGTTGAAGCTCTCGCAGTACCTGTTCCCCCACGGCGACACAGGCTCGATGAATGCGGTCTTGGCTTCAACTGCTGTGATCTACCCTACCGCGCATGAGAAGCGATGCTGCATCAGCAATAGCCGCAACTGCAAAAGTCGGCTTTTTGTCCCGCTCTGCGGACCTCGACCTCCTGCCGCAGTACCGATTTGGCGTGCTGGTGCGGAGAACGGCGGCAGTGAGCCCAAAGCTGCCGATCATTTTGATTGTGACGTCTTGTCATACTCAACGAGCATCACGGCGATCGTCAATGGTTCCTTTGCTGCTCTCTTTCACGGCTAGTGGAGACCAAAGTATGCATCACGTTCTGGTCCAGCGGGTTGGAAAGCTGGAGCTTTTTCATTCGGCAGCCAGTTTTTGTAGACCAGCCCGTCCTTCATGACGAAATCGACTGTGTCGCGCTTAATTACCGTGATGTCCTCAAGCGGATTGCCATCCACCAGTATAATGTCTGCATAACCGCCCTCGGCAATCGTTCCCAGTGTTCCTTCTTTGTAGGGGTTCATTCCACCGCTCCAAGTTAGCACCTCCGCTGCGTTGCTGGTCGCTGTTTTCAGTACAAGATGAACGTTTTCCGCGACTTCCTGAAACTTGATGACGTTGTCGGCTTGATTTGGAAGATCAGGCCCAAACATGTCACCACCAGTTACCATCAACAACTCATGCTTGATCGCCCATTTCATCATTTGAAGTGCACCGCTATTGACTTGCTTTGCCTTGTTTTTCTGATCTTCTGAGAAAAATGTGATGCTGTCCGGATCGCCGAATTGAACTAACGCGACAACGGCTTGAACGGACAGTGCGACGCCTTCTTGCTTCATCCGAACGATGGTTTCTTCTGAAACCAGAAAGTTGTGCTCAATTACCTTGACGCCCGCGTCAATAGCTCGGTTCACCGACCTATCGTGATAAGCATGTGCTAATACGTACGTGCCGTAGTCTTCTGCAATCCCGACAATGGCCTTCATCTCTTCGGCCGTGAACTGCGTCATATGAAGCGGATCAAACTCGCTGGCTACACCGCCTCCGGCCATAATCTTGATTTGAGTGGCACCTGCGCGCAGGTTGTGTCTCGCCGCGCGGATAGCTTCATCGGCACCATCGACGATGTAACCAACTCGACCTTGCTCAAGTTTGTCTTGGTCTCCGATGCGGTCATTAAAGCTGCCCGTGTCTGCGTGTCCGCCGGTCTGGCTGAGAAAGCCCCCGCTTGGGAAAATTCTTGGGCCGGGAACAATACCGTTGTTCACTGCCTTCGCGACACCAAGAATATTGCAGCCTGCGTCCCGAACAGTCGTGAAGCCCTGATCCAGATAGTCCAACATGGCACGCGCTGTATATGCGCCATTGGCCATCTGGTCATAGTCGTCTCTGAACTCGAGCATCCCGTTGCGGAAGCAAAGATGGGAATGCATGTCTATGAGACCGGGCATCATCGTGCGGCCCTCACCGTCTACCAAGAAGGCATCTGGCGCGCTGAGAGTTCCTTCCGAAACCTGCTTTATCAAATTACCTTCCACGAGGACCGATCCATTTTCGACAAGTACGCCGTCTACTCCGTTGTAAATGTTAACGTTGGTAAACAGTACTTGGCGTGGTCCGTCCTGTGCGTTGGCCGTAAAGGCGAGGCATGCTAAAGCGATGATGAAAAGCGATTTCTTCATGTCCAAATTCCTCCCAAGTTTCCCTATAGGGAGCCTCCAAGCTAGATCCGTCAACAGTTTTCCGCCAATTTCCGCTTCGTCCCGCACTGCCGCCCTCCGGGCTCCAAACTTCGCTGCGGCTCTCATCAATGACAGCTTCTCACGCGGCATCGCAGCAGTCACTGGCTGTGTTCCCAAGCCGGAAGGCGGACTTTGCAAAGCCCGCAACCTGCGCATTGCCGCCATATGACTTTGGCGCAGCAACGTTCAATCGGGTTCTTCCAGACCGCAGAGGCGGTGCCGCAATTCGATGATAATGTGCCTGGTCAACGCCGGGTTGTCGTTGTGGGAGGGAGAGGTGGATAGGAGGATCAGTTATGGAAACACCAAACTTACCTGCCATTCGGGCGCTACGCCCTGCCTGGAACAAGGGACGGATCGTCGGTCAGAAGCGACCACTCAAGCCCAAACACGTCTGGGCAATCAGGGTTCGATTAGAATTGGCTGAGAGCCATCGCGACTTAGCGCTCTTTAATTTGGCCATCGACAGCAAGTTACGCGGCTGCGATCTGGTCAAAATGAAGGTCGTCGATGTAATGGCGTCAGGTCAAATCAAGGAACGCGCTTCGATTCTGCAAAGCAAGACGCAAAAACCTGTCCGCTTCGAAATCTCCGAAGGCACCCGCGCCTCACTCGAAAAGTGGATGCAAGACCCGCTGATGGTTGGATCCGCACACCTCTGGCCTGGCCGGTTTCACGAACGCCTTCATATCTCCACCCGCCAATATGCGCGGATCGTCCGTGACTGGGTGACGTCGATTGGCCTTGAGGCAAGCGCATACCGCACGCATTCGATGCGAAGGACCAAGGTAACGCAAATCTACAAAAAGACGGGCAACCTTCGCGCAGTGCAGCTGCTGTTGGGCCATACGAAGATGGACAGCACTGTTCGATACCTCGGCGTCGAGCTTGAGGATGCCCTTGCGATTGCAGAGGCCATAGAAATCTAAGGAATCTGGGCCGTCTTCACTGACGGCCCAGAGCCGCCGTTGACCAGCTTTCCGTCCAATGTCTAGCCCGTCTTGGAAGCCGACACGGATGAAACACATTGCTGGCTTTTTGCGATCAATGTGGGGCTGGCCCTAACGATTGGCGTATCCGAATTTCGGTCGCGAGCTCCAGGTTATGTCCAATCAAGTCTCCTTTAAGGATTTGTATGAGCATATCAGCCGCGCATCGCCCCATTTCCCTGTGTGGCACATGGACCGTTGTCAACGGCGGTTCGGCGAGAGTGGCAATTTCGATGTCATCGAAGCCTGTAACTGAGATGTCGTTCGGAACTTTCATCCCCATTTCTCTGGCAGCACGCAGAGCCCCAACTGCCAATACGTCATTTACGCACATTATTGCCGTGGTTTGAGGTGCGTTGGTCATCACTTGACGGAAAGCAGTCTCACCAGTTTCAATGCCATAGGGTGTCTCGATCACGGTGAGATTTTTTGGATCCTGCCCAGCTTTGGCTTTTGCGTCCCGGATACCCTCAACTCGTTCCCTTGCGCGATCATTGGAGGCTGTCGGAGCTGAGATACAAGCAATGTTTTCGTGGCCTTGACCGATAACCTGTCGGGCGAGATCTGCCATTGCAGCGCGATTGTTGAAGCCTACTGCCGGCCGGGGCTCTTCCGGATTGAAAGACCATGCAATCAGTGTTGGCACTTTTTGTTTTGCGAGAAATTCATAGATTTCGGGGGTGCGGTCGTACCCAATCAGCAAAATCCCGTCCGCGCCACGGGCCACCAATGCGCGCACCTGCTGTTCCTCAAGCTCTGCATTATACGCTGACGACGCGACAAGAAGTGTTTTCCCGTGACGTCCTAGTTCTTCCTGAAAAGCCTGAAGTCCACGGGCGAAAACGGCGTTCTCCATCGTCGGGATAACGGCAGCAACGGTGTTTGTTTGTCTCGCCGCGAGCGCCTGCGCACCAAAATTCGGCGCATATCCCAAATCTCTAACGGCTTTCATCACTCGTTTGCGCGTGTTTTCCCCCACGCGCTCCGGTGAGTTCAGGCAGCGAGACACCGTTGCGGTGGAGACGTTTGCGTAATTTGCCACGTCCGCAAGAGTCGGGACTCCATTGTCTTTTGTATTGTTTGTCATCGGTTTTCTTAGCGGTTCGGTGTCCAGCTAACTCATGTAGCAACCAGACAAAAGTCTGTATTCTAGAGAGAGCATATCACACTCAAAATGTAAGCGCTTGCATTAAAAAATGTAAGCGCTTACATTCAGCTCGACTCGGTTAGGAGCGTGGATAAGTGAGGGAGGTCACATGCCATACCTGATTGCAACAATACTTCTGATGGCGTTCGTCTTGAACGTTGTGATCGGAGCTGTTTGGAAGACGCCTCCGGTAAATGTTGTCTGGGAGATGCTGATCTTATTGGGGGCGGCGATAGCCTTTTCCATCGGGATCCTCCGCAGCGAGGCGAAAAGAAATTCAGAAGAAGAAAAGGCCTCAAAGTAGGTCAGGCGACGTCCAATCGGGAGGAAAACGCATGGACAATTCGAAACGGGAACTGAAATCGGCGGAGCGTCGAAACTTTCTTAAGCTTACTGGGTCCGGAGCATTTACTGCTGCAATGGTTGCCGGCGCTACTGGAGTGTTGTGGTCCAGTGAGGCCTCTGCACAAATGGCAGCCGAAGAGCGTGATCGGGAAGCTGCAGCAGAATTCAAGATGACCCTTGCAACTGCATACGTCATGGGCGCATCCCGCAGCTATCCGATTATGCAGCTGGACTTGAAAGAAAACATCCAGAACATGACGAATGGTAAGGTTTATGTGAAACTGGCGCCTGGCGGACAGTTGGGCGCGGGCGGGGCATTGGCTCAAGCCGTGCAGGGCGGAACAATTCAATGCGCTCAACATTCCTTGGCAAACTTTGCGCCATTCGCCAGTGTCGTTGACCTGATCAACCTGCCGTACTTCTGTGGCTCTAATCAGCGATTTACGAACCTAACGTCGTCAGAAACCTGGAAATCGGAAGTTGATCCAAAGATTGCGGCTTCTGGCTTCAAAGCGTTGATGTACATTGTGATTGACCCGCGTGTAGTAGCGGTCCGCCAAGGTGGAAGCGCCATCATTACACCAGGAGATATGTCCGGGGTTAAATTCCGCGTTCCCGGTTCGAAAATGCTGCAGCAGTACTACGGAATGGTCGGCGCGAACCCGACGCCTGTAGCATGGGGTGAAACTCCTTCTGCAATCAGGCAAGGTGTTGCCGATGCACTCGATCCGTCGGTTGGTGCGCTTCACGTGTTTGGCTTTGGCGAGATTCTTAGTCACGTGACCTTCACGCAAGCCGTTCCGGACAGCCAAGTTTATTCGGTCAATCTGGAATGGTTCAACAGCCTTCCCACGGATGTCAAAGAAGGTATCGAATTTGCCGGCGAAGTGACCCAGCAACAGAACCTCTCCAAAGTGCCATCCGCACGGTCCTATGCGATGTCTCAACTGGTCAAAAATGGTGTGGAGTTCCACTCACTCTCCGAGGACCAGCTGGCTGAATGGAAAGACGTTGGTGGATACCAGCGTAGCGAATGGGACAGCTTCAAAACGGAGCTTGCCGGCTCGATGGATACATTTTCCAGGCTCGAAGAGGCTGCAGGCACACGTGCCAAATACTACGTGCACGACGCCTAACTTTTGCTTGGCCGGCGGCGAGTGTCGCCGGCCAATGTCTTTTCGTCCAAATCGAAACCGCGAGAACTTGTCGCTTTGAGCGACATAGGTGAGGAAGTTATGTCTAAGCTCTTTCGAGCAATCGATAAAAATGCTGAGCGATGGCTGCTACTAGTCTTTTACGTCATGCTTGTAGGCACGATGTTTATTGAAGTGGTTCGCCGTGAAGTGTTCGCCTATTCATCCATTTGGGGCGAAGAAATCGTCCGATATGCCTTTATCTATCTCGCTTGGATTGGTGCGGCCGCAGCAGTGAAAGAGCGCGGGCACATTCGCATCGATGTCCTAATGCATTACGTGCCGCGGCGGGTCAAAACGCTCCTGTATATCTTTGGCGATCTTGTAATGTTCATTGTAGCGATTTTTGCACTCTACTGGTCGTGGGAAACTGTTCACGTTTCCTGGACTTTTGGATCCGTCACACACGGATTGCGGATCAGCCAGGTCTTTTTCCTCTTTGCAGTGCCGTTTGGTTTTGCATTGGTCATCTCTCGACTGGTGCAATCCTTCCTCCGTGATCTCGCCGACCTTCGAGCGGGCCGTCCCGTCTACGAGGGCGACAAGCTGTTTGATTAAGAGAGGGCTCACACCATGATGTGGCAACAAATGGGTGCCCAAGCCCTCGAGTTGGGATGGGACTTTTACGCTTCAGTTATTCTGTTTGTGGTACTTATTGCGCTTGCCGTGCCCGTTTGGGCAGCCATAGGCGCAGCAACGATCACAATGTTGATGGTGTCTGGCGCCCTGCCTCTAAGTCTTTTGGGTGAAAAGCTTTTTTCAGGTATTGACGCCTTTGCACTTACTGCTGTTCCCCTTTTCATTCTGACCGGTGACGTGCTTGTCAGAACGGGCCTGAGCAGAAAATTCTTAGACGTGGCCGAAGCGCTAACCTGTTGGGCAAAAGGCGGGTTTGGATCAGCCACTGTTCTCGTGTGTGGCATGTTCTCAGCGATCTCTGGATCGGATGCGGCAGGTGCGGCCGCTGTTGGGCGGATGACCATCGACCGGCTGGTGGAGAGCGGTTATCCGCGCCCCTACGCCTGCGCTCTGGTAGCCGCCGGGGCCTGTACTGGCATCCTAATTCCTCCATCGATTGCCTACATAATCATCGGACTTGTGCTAGGCATAGCTGTGTCGACTCTTTTCCTGGCCGCACTGATCCCAGGGATACTGATCCTGACCGCGATCCTCGTGACAAACATTGTGATGAACCGCCTCAACCTTTGGGAAGGTGGCGGGGTGATGACCGCAGCGGAGTGGCGCGCCAACCTTTGGAAAACCGTAAAATCGGGATGGTACGCCTTTTTGGTTCCAGGCATCATTTTCTACGGCATTTTTTCGGGACGATTGACACCAACAGAAGCTGGCGCGGTTGCCGTAGTGGTGACTATCGCCATGGGGTTCCTCCTTGGAACGCTTAGGCTCAGTGATTTCCCAGCAATGCTGGTTAGCTCTGCCAAGGTGAATGGTGTCATTCTGCCAATCATTGCCTTTTCGATCCCGCTCGCAGAGGCGCTTGCAATCATTGGTGTTCCTCAGGGGTTTGTGGGCGCTCTCACCTCGATGACGTCAAATGAATACATGCTGATCGCGATTATGGTTCTGATCCTTGTTGCTGCGGGCTGCGTCATGGAAACAACGCCCAATATCGTGATCTTGGCACCGATCCTCTACCCGTTGGCGCAAGAGATCGAGATGAACCAGATCCAGTTCTGTATCATGATGATTACGGCGCTCGGCGTAGGCTTCATTACACCGCCACTGGGGCTGAACCTGTTCGTGGTGTCAGGGATCACCGGCGAATCCATTCTCAAGATTGCGTACTACGCCATCCCCTTCGTTTTCTTCATGCTGATCGTGACGCTGATGATCGCCTACATTCCGGCGTTCTCCACGTCACTTTTGCCTGATGCCTACCGATAAGCCGCCAAAAGACGCGGTAAGAAAAGGACACGTTACATGACTCGTGAATATCTAAAGAAAGCGACATTGACCGCGCGAAGTGGTGCGTCAGACGTCAACGATTTGGTTCAGGGGATCCTGACTGACATTGAAGAGGGAGGTGATGCAAAGGCACTGGAGTACGCGTCCAAGTTTGACAAATATGAAGGCCCTGTCCTGCTCAGTAGTGAGGAAATCCAAGCGGCCATTGCTGCTGTTCCGGAGAAGCTGAAACGTGATATCGAATTTAGTCACGGAAACGTAAAACGCTTTGCTGAAGCCCAAAAAGCATCGATGACCGACATTGCGGTTGAAGTGGTGCCTGGGATGACTGCAGGCCAAAAGATGATTCCTGTTGAAGCCGCTGGCTGCTACGTGCCGGGCGGACGCTACAGCCACATCGCCAGTGCAATTATGACCGTTACCACAGCAAAGGTCGCGGGTTGCAAACACATTGTAGCGTGCTCACCTCCCCGTCCGGAAGTCGGTATTGCACCGGCCATTGTGTATGCGGCGCATATCTGCGGCGCGGACAAAATCATGGCCATGGGGGGCGTGCAAGGTGTCGCCGCAATGACATTCGGACTTTTCGGCCTGCCCAAAGCCAACATCCTGGTGGGCCCGGGAAATCAGTTTGTAGCAGAGGCTAAGCGTATCCTGTTCGGACGTGTGGGCATCGATATGATAGCCGGTCCCACAGATAGCCTTATCCTGGCAGATGAGTCCGCAGATCCGATGGTGGTCGCAACCGACCTCGTCGGGCAAGCGGAACACGGATACAATTCTCCTGTTTGGTTGGTGACAGACAATCGATCCTTGGCCGAAGAGGTGATGCGCCTCGTCCCCGTTTTGATTGATGATTTACCCGAGGTGAACCGTGACAACGCAAACGCGGCTTGGCGAGACTATGCCGAGGTTATCCTGTGCGCTGATCGCGATGAGATGGCGGTGACATCTGACGACTACGCGCCAGAGCATTTGACGGTGATGGCTGGTGATCTTGATTGGTGGCTGGATCGATTGACCTGTTACGGCTCACTATTCCTTGGGGAAGAAACGACGGTGGCCTTTGGTGACAAGGCCTCAGGAACCAATCACGTGCTGCCCACCAGCCGTGCGGCAACGTACACAGGCGGCCTGAGTGTCCACAAATACATGAAGATCGTGACTTGGCAGCGGTCGACCGCTGACGCTATGAAGCCCATTGCAGAAGCAACCGCTCGGATCTCTCGTCTTGAGGGCATGGAGGCACATGCGCGGACCGCCGACATTCGGCTAGCGAAGTTCTTCCCAAGTGAAACCTTTGATCTGACGGCGGAAGATTGATCCGAACCGTGACGTATCAACCTGATCTCAATGGACGTGTCGCGCTTGTAACCGGAGCCAGCTCTGGTCTTGGTCGCCGGGCGGCAGAAGTCCTTTCTCAATCTGGCGCGCGTGTTGTCGGGGTGGCTCGACGCGCAGACGCGTTGGAAGAAATGAAACAGATTCACGCCCTGCCTTGGGATCTTTCGGACCGAGACGGGTTGGGCGAGTTGGCCAAAGCGGCATCAGATCCCTTTGGACCACCGGATATCTTGGTGCACGCTGCGGGGATTAACACTCGGGAGGTGGCAGATGATGTGACGCCCAAGGGTTGGGACATCACCATTGAGCTCAACTTGGCTGTACCATTTTTTCTGTCTCAGCACCTCGTGCCGAACATGAAGACAAAAGGCTGGGGGCGCATCGTCAACTTTGCGTCTTTGCAGTCGAGCCGCGCCTTTTCAGGCGGACTAAGTTACGGAGCCTCCAAGGGGGGCGTGGCACAGCTTACCAGGGCAATGGCGGAGGCTTGGTCCGCGAGCGGTATTTGCGTGAATGCCATCGGTCCTGGTTTCTTTCGAACAGAACTCACTGCGGCAGTATTTGACGACCCTGAACGCGCGGCTCGCAACGCGGCGCAAACCTGTGTTGGGCGAAACGGCGAGCCTGAGGACATCGATGGTCCATTGATGTTCTTTTGCTCGGATGCCTGCGCCTACGTGACCGGACAAGTTCTGATGGTCGACGGGGGATTCACAGCAAAATGAAAGCTCTTGTTTATACCGGCGTTGAGACACTCGAGTATCGAGCTGTTGCTGATCCGGTCGCGAACCAAGGCGAAACACTGGTGCGTATCGACAGTGTTGGAATTTGTGGCTCAGACATGCACGCCTACTTGGGGCATGATGAGCGGCGGCCTGCGCCGTTGATCCTCGGGCATGAAGGGGCTGGTGTAACTTCGGACGGGCGACGGGTGACGATAAACCCGCTTGTGACAGATCCCACCAGTGCCGCAAGCCGGTCGGGGCGAGAAAACCTCTGTCCTTCGAGGCAGATTATTTCCATGCCTCCGCGCGAAGGAGCCTTTGCCGAATGGGTTGCCATTCCAGAGGGCAACTTGGTTGCGGTGCCTGACCACATCACTTTCGAACAGGCTGCTCTTGCGGAACCGATTGCTGTTAGTTGGCACGCCGTCCGGTTGGGACTTGCCGCTATGCATCCAGCAGACCAACGGCGTGCGCATGTGCTTGGCGGGGGAGCCATCGGAGTTGCGGCAGCGCTGGCGTTAAAAGCCATGGACGTGAATGAGGTTACGATGTCAGAACCCAATGTCGCCCGTGCAGAATACTTGCGAAAGGTCTGTGGCATCAACGTTGTTGCAGAGCCAGAAAAAAATGTCCCGTTAGTGATAGATGCTGTGGGGTTTGCATCCACAAGAGCTGCGGCCTGTGCCGTTGTCAGTCCCGGAGGGGTGATCCTTCACATCGGCCTTGGCAGTTCCGAAGGAGGGCTGGATATCCGGCGCATCACGCTTCAGGAAATCACCCTTATCGGCACGTATACCTACACGGCTCAAGATTTCCGCGACACCTGTGAAGCGATGTTTGAGGGGCGCCTCGGCGCGCTCGACTGGTTTGAAACCCGCGCGCTTACCGATGGAGCCGCGGCTTTTTCTGACCTTCGCGCAGGCACAACACACGCCCCCAAAATCATTCTTAAACCATGACGAAATCGGAGAACTAAATGTCAAATCCAGCACCCAATGAAATACCGCACCTGCTGGTGCATGAGGAGGCCGACAACGTCGGCGTTGTGGTGGTCGAAGGACTGACCGCGGGCACGGACATGCTTTGCTGTATCACACATGACAATTCGACGTTCCGGCTCACGGCTGGAGACGACGTGCCGATTGGACACAAAATCGCGTTGACTGACCTGAAAGACGGAGGCACCGCAATCAAATATGGAGAAGATATTGGCAAGATCATCGCCGACATCCCCAGAGGTGCACACGTCCACACCCACAATTGCAAAACCAAACGCTGGTAAGGAGCCTGACACCATGACATCGAAGTATTCTAACGTCACCTTTCAGGGATTCCGTCGCGAAAATGGCCGCGTGGGCGTGCGTAACCACGTGATCATTTTGCCGGTAGATGACATTTCAAACGCAGCATGTGAGGCTGTGGCAAACAATGTCAAAGGCACTATGGCAATCCCGCATGCCTATGGACGCCTGCAATTTGGCGAAGATCTGGAAACACATTTCCGCACCATCATTGGCACGGGTGCCAACCCGAATGTCCACTCTGTTGTTGTGATCGGGATTGAGCCTGAATGGACTAAACGCATCGCGGACGGAATCCGGACAACGGGCAAGGAAGTCGCTGAATTCTCCATTGAACAGAAAGGCGACTTTGAAACCATTCGGGCCGCGTCCTGGGCGGCAAAGGATTTTGTGCACAAGGCCACGGAAATTCAACGCGAAGAGTGTTCGATCGCCGAACTTTGGGTTTCCACTAAATGCGGGGAGAGTGACACAACTACTGGGCTCGGATCCTGTCCAACAGTGGGGAATATGTATGACAAACTGCTCCCAGAGGGCATTACTGGGTTCTTTGGTGAAACTTCCGAGATCACTGGCGCAGAACACATCTGTCAGATGCGCGCGATCAACGAGGAGGTTGGTGAGCGTTGGTATAAGATGTGGAAAGCTTATCAGGACGACGTCATCTTTGCGCACCAGACTGATGACCTGAGTGATAGCCAGCCAACCAAAGGCAATATCTTGGGCGGTTTGACCACCATTGAGGAAAAGGCACTCGGCAACCTCGAAAAAATTGGTCGCACGTCGCAGTATATCGACATTCTTGAACCTGCTGAGCAGCCAAGCTCCGGTGACGGTCTGTATTTCATGGACAGCTCATCTGCCGCGGCGGAATGCGTGACGCTGATGGCCGCAGGTGGCGCGGTTATTCACACTTTCCCAACGGGGCAAGGTAATGTGGTGGGCAACCCGATCGTGCCTGTGATCAAGATCACTGCAAACCCGCGCACTGTACGCACCATGGGCGAGCATGTGGATGTGGATGTGTCCGGCATCCTTCGGCGAGAACAGACAATTGACGAGGCTGGCGACGAGTTGATCGATATGATCCGCCGGACCGCTAACGGTCGCAATACTGCAGCGGAAGCCTTGGGGCATCGGGAGTTCTCGATGACCAAACTGTACCGCAGCGCTTAAAAACTTCAGGCGGCGGCCCATTGCGTTAAGCATGGGCCGCCGTTGTTTTGAATTGGGTTTGATATGACTGAAATGGTTCGGCTAACACTGTCGGAAGCCACCTCTCTGTTGATGGCTGTTTTTGAAAGAGCTGGCGCGCGCCCGTCTGTTGCTTCTAGTGTTTCGCGTGCGCTGGTCGCAGCGGAAAGCGAAGGACAAGTCGGTCATGGATTTAGTCGTGTCGCCGACTATGTGGCGCAAATCCACAGCGGTAAGATCAATGTTGAGGCCAAGCCCAAAGTGGAGCAACGGGCACCGGCGGCGTTGCATATAAAGGCTGAGAACGGATTTGCTTATCCTGCGCTGGAGGCCGCATTAGAAGCCGGCATCCCATTGGCCCAGGAAATGGGCGTTTCGGTTATGACCATTGGGAACTCGCATCATTGCGGGGCCATGTCTGTTCAGGTCGAGCAGATCGCAAATGCTGGACTGATCGGTTTGATGGTTGCAAATGCCCCTAAAGCCATCGCGCCTTGGGGGGCGAAAGACGCAGTCTTTGGCACCAACCCAATTGCCTTTGCGACACCCGTGGCAAACAGCGCCCCGTTGGTGATTGATTTATCGCTCTCCATAGTTGCACGCGGCAAAGTCATGGCAGCGCACAAAGCAGGCAAGCCCATTCCAGAAGGCTGGGCCTTGGACATTCATGGGCAGTCTACCACGGACGCAAGAGCAGCATTGGAAGGCACCATGCTGCCGATTGGTGAAGCCAAAGGCACCGCGCTGGCGCTTATGGTCGAAATTCTTGCCGCAGCGCTGTCCGGCAGTTCTTTTAGTCGCGACGCGGGTTCTTTCTTCACCTCAGACGGCGATTTTCCCAATGTCGGTCAGACCCTCATTGCCATTCATCCGTCCAACGACACCGAGTTTGGCCAACGTGTGGCAGGTTTGCTTGAAATCATCTCATCTCTAGAGGGCGCGCGCCTGCCCGGAGCTCGTCGTCGATTGGCTATCTCGATGGCTGAGAGGGATGGATTGAACGTCCCCATGCACCTGTATCAACAGGTCCACCAACTGGCGGGCAGGCCAATGCAACCGATATGCGAGACAGAGTGTTGAGTGTGACAACAAATATTTCACGGCGAGTTACTTGGCTCCAACAACTCGTGCCTGGCCTTATGATTGCTTGGGTCATTGCCTTGGCCAGCCAGTTCATTTCGGAACACTACGGCGCCCCGGCAATGCTACTTGCGCTGCTTTTTGGCATTAGCTTGAATTTTGTAGGGGACCACCCCGAATGCAGTGAGGGGGTCTCCTTTGGTGCTCGTAGCGTTCTGCGGCTTGGAGTTGCACTACTGGGACTCCGCATCAGCTTTGACATGATATGGACGCTGGGCTGGCCAGTTGTTGGACTGGTCGTTGCAATGGTGCCTCTTACAATTGCGTTTGGCTTGATTGTTTCTCGGTTTTTTGGGTTTAAGTTCCGCTTTGCATTTCTTTCCGCGGGAGCTGTTGCCATTTGCGGTGCCTCGGCGGCCATCGCAATTGCTGCGATCCTGCCGAAGGATGCCAAATCCGAAGACCGTCTTGTTTTTACTGTTGTTGGGGTCACCCTGTTGTCAACGGTGGCCATGATCACCTATCCGATCATTAGCCAGTACTTGGGTTTTAACGATCAAATGGCGGGCATCTACTTAGGGGCGACAATACACGATGTGGCACAAGTTGTGGGTGCCGGATTTTCGATTTCGCCAGAAGCAGGGGAAACTGCGACTTTAGTCAAGCTGCTTCGCGTCGCAATGCTGGCGCCAGTCATTGTTGTCGCCTCGCTTTTGTTGAGAGGTCGGGCTGATCCATCAATGAACCAGAAGCGCCCTCCCATTGTGCCGATGTTTGTTGTTGGGTTTCTTGGCCTCGCTACTCTCAACTCGGCAATGGCGTTGCCAGCCGCTTTGTTGAGCTTTGTTGCCAACAGCTCGCAGTGGCTTTTGCTTATTGCGATCGCGGCGGTGGGTCTTAAGACGAAACCCGCCGAAGTATTGAAGGTGGGGCGGGCTGCGGCTGGTTTGCTTGTGATTGAAACGCTGTTTCTCGCCGTAATCGTGGCAATAGCACTTACTGTTCTACCCCTGAATATCACTTCGACCCGTTGAGGAGAGTCTGCATGTATAAATCAGTTTTGATCCCCGTCGCGATTGACCATGAAGAATTGGTCAAAGAAAAGATCGGCACTGCACGCAAGGTACTGGCGCCTGGCGGGAAAATCACACTACTCACTGTGCTTGAGCAAATCCCTGGATTCACTGCGGAGTTTGTTACGGTAAAATCAGAAAACCACCTGACGGATAAAATTATGGGAAAACTAATGTCGCTTGCCGGAGAGGGCAGCGATATCGACTGTGAAGTCGCAACAGGGAAACCTGGCGTTCGCATCACCGAATTCGCGCATGAGATTGGCGCGGAATTGATCATTGTTGGCGCGCACCATCCCTCTGCAAAAGATTACTTCCTGGGATCGACAGCTGCACGGGTCTCTCGAAGGGCTACCTGCTCCGTGCTTGTCCAACGTAGTTGAGCCGACCGATCCGAAGGAGCTCGAAAAGGATGGTTAAAATACCAAAACCTGTGAGAAGTGCACGTACAGAGAGCGCTGTGGAGACCAACGGACAGGGAGATGGGGCAAACCTGGTGGATCAACCTTACGACGGACGCCGTCTCTCTTACGCCAGCACCTTCACCAGTCCTATTCAACAGCGCGCCATCCAAGTCATCGAACTTGCAACGGCCAAAATGAGTCTGTTGCGTAGAATTAGGCGATTTGAGGCAATGGGGGTGCCGCATGGGCAGGCGTTTTGGGCGAAGGCTCTGGAAGTAATGGGCATCGCCATTGAAACCCCACAGGAAGAAATTGAACGTATTCCCAAAACCGGCCCAGTTGTCATTACGGCAAATCATCCGCACGGGCTTGTGGATGGCATGGTTCTCGCAGAACTCATTGGTCGGGTTCGCACGGATTACAAAATTCTCACGCGCTCACTGTTAACTGGCGTCGGAGAAATTGATGAATTCATGATCCCAGTCCCCTTTGCCCATGACCCTGATGCATTGGGCAAGAGTCTGTTGATGCGGAAGCGTGCGATGGAACATTTACAACATGGTGGATTGGTTGCGCTGTTTCCAGCCGGTGTAGTTGCTTCTTCGGACAGTTGGTTTGCCCCAGCCGTAGAGCAACCCTGGAGTGCATTTACGGCCAAGATGATACAAAGATCCAATGCAACAGTAGTTCCCGTCAGATTTCCCGGCCAGAACAGTCGCGCATATCAGATTGCGAACCGGACGTCGCAGACACTGCGGCAGGGATTGTTGCTGTTCGAGGTGAAACACGCGCTTAACAAACCACAGCGTCCCTACGTTGGCCACCAGATCCAGCCGCCTGAGATCGAGGAGTGGGCCGATGATCCCATGGGCTTAGTTTACTGGCTCCGGGGAGAAGTGCTTCGGTTGGGTAACTGAGATGAACTCTCGTTTGGTTAACGACTAGGAAGGCAACAGTATTCATTAAGCTATTCACCAAAACTGCGGTGTTGTTTAGTGTATTTGACGCTCCCTTTCTCCCGCCTGATTATTTTGGGAATACAGGCAGTCTGCACCATGCACATAAGGGGCTCCGATACATGTCGTGGCTAATCTACCCGCGCACTTTTTTGGCCTGAATGTTCACTACCCATTCGTGCTGAGGCCCTTAAGAAGGTCCCCAAAGAACTGCACGCCCGCTTTCCACACACAGCAGCCATCGGAGCGCAGCGCAGCGAATGGCTTGTGTGGATGGCTCCTGCATAGCAAGACATTTTTTGATCTGATTTGTGCATTTGTCAGAAGCAGTCATGTGTCCGGCCTGTTTACGCGGTTTTGACCGTTGGCCCTGATGGGTTCCGCAAACCAAGTTCCTATCAGCTTTACGGGCTATTATGCCCGCGCCATTCGGCGGAGTGTCCTGGTTTTGGCGGCAGACTTATGCACCATCATCTCGCGGGTCTTGCTAACTCTATATTCCTTTCGATTTAGGCGGCGGCACGTTGGCTATAGGGTTCGTTTCGGGTGAGCACTGCCCAGACGATCCGGGCGGTCTTGTTGGCCATGGCGACAGTTGCGACACGGGCGGGTTTACGTTCGAGCAAAGATGTGAACCACTTGCTGGCGCGTTCAGGGTGAGATCGGGTTTGTCGGACCAATGACGTTATGCCGACGACAAGCAGTGATCGCAGATACTGATCGCCCATCTTTGTGATCCTCCCCAGCTTCTCTTTCCCCCCGCTGGATTTGTTCGCGGGCGTCAGACCCAGCCAGGCTGCGAACTCCCTGCCATTACGAAACTGATGCCCGTCGCCGATGCTGGCGATGATGGCAGACGCCGTCACTGCACCAACGCCAGGGATCGTGCGCAAGAGACGAACACGCGCGTCCTCTTTAGCGACTTGTTTGACACGATCTTCGTACCAGCGGACCCGTTTGTGCAGAGCCATGAGCTGCGCACACAGATTGTGGATCACCTCATTGGCAATGTCGGGGAGATCAAGAACTTCGCCTAGCGTGATGTCCTCGGCAAAACCAAGCACCCGGGCGAGGCCTCGTGGGATAAAGATGCCAAATTCAGCAACCAGACCACGTAGATTGTTGACCAGTTGGGTTCTCTGGCGCACCAGAAGATCACGCGCCCGGTGCAACGATAACAACGACTGCTGCTCTACCGTTTTGATAGCTACAAAGCGCATAGTCGGACGAGTAACTGCTTCACAGATTGCTGCGGCATCAATTACATCAGACTTTCCGCGTTTGACGTATGGCTTCACATACATCGGCGGGATCAACCGTACCTCGTGGCCCAGGGCCGTGAGTTCGCGCGCCCAGTGATGTGCGCTACTGCAGGACTCCATGCCAATCAGGCAAGGCTCCAACTTCGCAAAGAAGGGCAGAAACTGCGCCCGCCGCAGGGGTTTGTTGAACACAACTTCCTCGGACGAGGTGATACCGTGGACTTGGAAGACGTTCTTGGCCAAATCAACACCGATTGTGGTAACTTGCATGGGGTGGCTCCTCTCAAAAGCAGATTTAGACACCTGCATTATGGCGCATTGCGACGCCGGTTGGAGCAGGAGCCATCCACCCCATCAGGTTTCCGCCCTTTGCGCGAGGCGTCGTGAACGGCCCATTTCTGCCGTTCGCCCATCGTCGGTCATGCCGCACTGCGGCCCGTCAGACCGGACTTTCGCTGCGAGCGCAAAATCCGATGACGGGCGAATTCACAGTGTGCGGACAAAGTGTGAATTCGCTGCGTTTGCGTGGGTAGCTGCTTTGATGCGCTTTTCGGACCTTCACTCTGGACCTCACAAAAGCTGCAAACCTCCGGTGGTTAGAGCCCGGATCGAGAATCGCAATCTGTACAATCCACCAATTCTGGTATGGATAAACGCCACATCTGCGTCGCTGCTCTAGGCATGACAGCTGGCAATTTACGTCACAGTCCCTTTGCGATCGACGTTGCAATGGCCTGCCCACTATGCGCCAGCGTAATCACAACCGAAAGGCTGTGCAGGACCTTGAACCGAGTCTTTGAACCCGCATCAGTTGCGGTGTTGATTGCGGGCATGAAGACTTGTCGCGCGAGGATCGTCGTGATTGCTATGGCTATGAGAATAGCGCCTGAAACTGAATCGAACGCGAATGCTATGGCAGCAGCGACTGCAGAACTTACCAACACGAACAGATAGAAGTGGGGAAAGGCGCGTCGGATGAGGGGGCCTGCGGTTTCTGGCGGGAGTGCGTTGAAAACAAAGGCTGCGAAGCTAAAGGAATAGAGGACCAAACCGCCAAACAGCAGCGCGGTGACAAGAAGAGAGATTTCAAACATTAGTGGTTTCCCGGTTTGCGGGCGACGCCCATGTAGATCACGGTTCGGATCGGAAGTGGGCCAAAGGTGAAATCACCGTTACGGTTCAGTCCCCGAGGTCCAAGGCCCGTCATCGGACCGCACACAAGGCCCGCTTGCTCTAGTCCGGTACGCAGCTCTGCGGGTCGAATGAAAAGCGCCGGATCGTGCGTGCCTTTGGGCAGAAGGCGCAGGATATCTTCGGCAATGGTGATCGTCGCAAAACGCGACAAAAGATTGCGGTTGATCGTGTCGAACAGAAAGAGGCCACCGGGTTTGAGAACCCGCGCCATTTCAGCGAAGACTTTGGTGAGGTCCCCCACATGTTCCAGCACATCGACGCACACAACAACGTCGAAGGCAGCGTTTTCATAGGGGAGCTCTTCACCCACCCCAACATCGTATTGGATTTCAAGACCGGCCTCGGCCGCATGGACCCGCGCGGCATTGATCGCTTGTGCCGCTGGGTCGATCCCTGTGACCTTGGCACCGCGTGCGGCGAGCGCTTCGGCCATGAACCCCCCGGCGCATCCCAGATCGAGAACGGTCAGACGGTTCCAATCCACGTGTTTGTCGAACCACCCGAGCCGGCCCGGTACGAGGTTTTTGAGCGTACGGACCCAGCGGATGTCGTCGGACCACCAATTGGCGGCGGCACCGTCATAGATGGTCAGGTCATTGCGGGTGTTCTCAGTCAAGTCGTTTATTTTTTCCGATCGCCGGGACTGCATAAGGCACTCGACGCTTGTAGCTTTCGAAGCGGTTGCCGTATCGGGCCGCGAACCGGCGTTCTTTCATCTTGGGGGCTGTAAGGCAGTAGGCCGTCAGGCCAATCGCAAGCGCCAGTTGGTCCGGTGTCCATGTCGGCACGGTCCAAAGCGTAAGGGCAAAGGCGACGTAGATTGGCTGTCGGATGATGCGGAACAGACCGCCAGTGGGCATATTGGGAAACTTTGGCGTGGCGTTACGCATGAGGGACATCCAGCCCAATGCGCCGGATTGGACTTCGGCGCCCGCATCCCAGTTTGCCTTGATCAACAACCCCCAGGCCGTCGCGTAAACCGCAGTCACCATGTAGAGCGCCGCGCCTTCGGCGCGCCACGAGATGATGCCTGAGGGCGTCCAAAGTGCAAATAGAGCCAGCAACTGGAGCGATGCGACCAGTGCGTAGGTTGTTGTGCTGAGTGTTCGCCCGTGAGGGCCCGGAATCAGACTTAGCAGAACGCGCCCGCCGGGACCCGTCAGGAGAAGCGAGTGGACCAGCGGAAATTGCAGAATGAGAACAGCGTTGGCCACAATTGCGTACGGCCAAGGGACGCTACCCAAGCTGCGGCTCATCCCGAAATACATCGCCAGGATCATCGCCACGACGGCCACCGCAAAGATCAGATGCACAGCCACGCCGAAGGTCAACGCCAAAGCGATACGGCCCGCTCCGGGTGGCGGTGCCAATGCGCCGCGCACAAGGGTTTCAAGCCGTTGGAAATGGGTCTCTGATGCCATCGCTAAAGGTCCGGTCCGTGCTGTGGCATAGGCTTGGCGCCAAACCACGCAGCCCCTTTGGACAGCAGTGGCCGAACCGGCAGAAACAGACAGTAGCCTAATTCCAGAAGAGGTGTCACGCCGGGTATTCGGGCAATCCGTGACGCCCACCGCCAGCCCGGCAGGGTTTGCCAGATGATAGCGAAGGCGCGCGCGCCCGACACCAGCGTTCCATCCGGCAGGCGCACATGGAACCGGCGCATCGCGGCGTCCACGTTCAGGTCTGGGCCAAGCTGTGCATCCGCCTGCGAAGCATCAACAAAACAGATCTGATCTCCGCCGTTTTGCGACTTGTAGTGACTTATCTCCGCCGTGCATAACGGGCACGCACCGTCAAAGTAGACGGTCGCCTTGGCGGGTGTTTCACCGATTGCTTGCATAATGATCGTGTCGGTCTTTGCCTGTCGCATCTCAGGCGATCCTGTACCGTTTGAGCAGGCGCTGGAGTGTCCGCCGATGCATGTCTAGGGATCGAGCCGTTTGCGATACGTTTTCATTCATTTCGTGGAAGACATGCGCGATATGCTCTTTGCGGGCCTCTTCGGGTGAGATTGGGTTCGTCGGAGCCGGGGCATGTTCGTTTCTGGGCCTCGTAAGCGCATCCACGATTTCGTCGGCTGTTGCTGGCTTGGCAATGTAGTCGATCGCACCGATACGCGCTGCCGCAACGGCAGTCGGAATATTCCCGTAGCCGGTGAGAATGATTGCACGGATGTTGGGATCGCGTTTTTCAAGCGTCTCTACAAGGGACAAGCCGCTGCCATCCTTCAACCGCAAATCAACAATCGCATAGCGCGGTAGGCCTGCATCTGCCTGACCCATCGCCTCTGACAGACCACTGGCAACACGCACCGAGTACCCCCGCCGCTCCATAGCACGGGCAAGGCGGTCCCGCAGCGCGTCGTCATCTTCAACAATCAAAAGCGTGTTTTCGTGGGTTGCGTCTAACATTTGATTTCTCCTTTTTGAGGCGCGCCGGGCACGTCGGCGGCAACGGGACCACAGGGTTTAGGTGTATCTGTTTTCAGGTGTGATCAGCGCAGGAGGGCGCGCAGCATCCAGGCAAATTTTTCGTGCGTCTGTCCGCGCGCGATGCACAAATCTTCTGTAAGCTTATCGCCGTGCTCTGCTGCCAGCGCGCCAGACGACTTGAGGGTGGCCGCCAGCGTCTCTTCCGCGTCCAATAGTGCGGCAATCATATCCATGGGCATGAACTTTTCCTGAGGTTCGGCAATGCTTGAACGTTCGAGTATGCGCGCAAGATTACCATCGGCATGCGCATCAAGGGCCTTGATCCGCTCGGCCAGATCGTCCTGTCCGACGAAGTGATCCTCGTAGACTTCCTGAAATTGCTGATGCAGCGAGACAAAATTCATGCCTGTCACATTCCAATGGAAATTCTGCGCCATCATTGTCGCAACGGCTGTCTCGGCGAGGGCCGTGTTCAGAACGACGCAGATCTCCGGCCGTCCATTTGTTTCCAGTTTTTCTGCGGCGAAACTCATGCCTAACACCTCTTTGTTGTTGCTCGTTTGATAGATTTACGTCCCAACTCCCGCGCCGGATTACGGTCGCGACGTTCCGCCGCGCCGTGTGGCGTCGGCCTGAGCGTGTGATGTGGGTTCTTTTGCGAAAAGGTCCGACTGTATGCCGAAAGGCATTGCGGACATAGTGCAAGCCGTGGGATTTGACCTTCGGCAATGCTGAACCTAGGAACGGCCCAGAGGAATGCTGGCGGCCCGATCAAACGGCCCGCCAGCCTTTCCAGTGCGTTAGCTGTTTTGATCTGCCGACGTTTCGGCCACCGGAGCCGTCGCGCGCGCTTCTTCAATCAGCGCTTCGATCTTTGCTTTGCCTTTGCCGGGAATGCGCGCATCCAAGACTTGTTCCGCATTGCTGAGATCATTGCCGACCACAACTAGCGCGACCGTGCCCATCGCCTGGTGCGGCAAGCACCCGACTGCGGTCAGCCCTGCTTCTGTGACCGTATATTCCACGGCTTTGTTCATTTTGCCTTTGAACGCTTCCTGGTCCTCCGGCAGTGCACCCTTAACGGACTGGGCATTGTGAGATTTATCGGTCGGCACGAAACGGATCACATCTCCGACCTCAGCGCGGATCAGTTCCTCGCTGAAAATCATTCTGTCACCGGCGTCGTTCTTATTCAGCATCTCGATTTCGATTGTCTCTGCGAATGCTCCAAAGGAAGACCCGATCAGAACGGCGGTCGAAAATAAAATACTACGCATTGGGTACTCCATGTGTCTGCTTCGAATACACACGGACTTAGTGGACGTTGCCTGAACGTCAGCCTCACAGTGTGAAATTGCGACGGTCTGTCACCCCTTTTTCCAGCATAAGGCTCTGCCCAGTGGCGCACCGTTACAAGAGCATTTGATCCACGACGAACCCCAGAGCAGACTGAACAATTACGCGCGGTCACCGTCAGGACTCACCGAAGACCGCTATGGAAGTAATTCCACGCTCAAAGCTCACAGGACGGTCGTCGTTGAGGTCGCAGTTAGTACAGTCGAGGAATTGACCGTGTATCTGGCGCTCAATGTGGCAAATGCACAAACAGTGACTTAAAATTGGTCCGCGGAAAAGCCCCATGCGTAATGGTTTAAAAGTGTTCTTAAGCCTCAAAAACGGCCCATTGAAACTTTCACAAACGGATATTTCTTATGACAAAACGAGCTGCGGTAATCGCGACCATCGGCGGACTTGTCTTATCAAGCCCTTCATATGCAGACCTCAAGCTGCAGTTTTTTGAAGGTGCGCCAATTGATCGGTTTGTGGTCACAAATATAGGATCTTGCGATATCGAAGCAGCGCAAGTCGAGATAGATTTCGCGGCGTCCAAAGCAGGATTGATTTTCGACGTCACCGGCTCTGGCGCGGGTGTCGAAGTGTTTCAGCCCTTTGAAGTCACTCAAGGCGCGCTGTTGTTGGCCGATCAGCCCTCAATCTCGGATGGGGATCAACGGGTCACTTTGAACATGACGGGCCTCGCCACAACACAGTCCATTGCCTTCACCATTGATGTCGATGACACGGCTGGCACCCGAGAAATTACCATCGCTGACAGTGAGATGAACGGCACAACCGTGTCTCTACGTGTCGCAGATAAAATCTATTCAGCGGTCATTGAGACCGGCGCGCAAGTCACGCTTGAGACGCCCGATTGTGCCTTGTGAGGTCGCGTAGATCATGAATCTTAGGCTTGTTCTTGGCGATCAACTGAGTAACTCGCTGGCGTCTTTGTCAGACGTCGGTACAGATGATCTGATCTTGATGTGTGAGGTCAAGGAAGAAGCGACCTATGTCAAGCACCACAAAAAGAAGATCGTGTTTGTGTTCAGTGCAATGCGCCACTTTGCACAGGGGCTGCGGGATCAAGGTCTGAACGTTCACTATGTGGCCTATGACGACCCGCGCAATGCGGGATCATTGCGGGCACAGGTTGAGGCGCTGATCCAAGACCATGACATCTCGGAGATCGTCCTGACCAAGCCGGGTGAGTTCCGGCTGCTGGCTGAGTTCGAGACATGGTCCGACCATCTCAAGGTCCCTGTTGATTTACGGGAAGATGACAGGTTTCTCGCGACGCAGGCCGAATTCGCCGCCTGGGCCGAGGGCAGAAAGCAACTGCGGATGGAGTACTTCTACCGCGAGATGCGGCGCAAGTACCGGGTGCTGATGGACGGGCAGGACCCCATTGGTGGGCAGTGGAATTTTGACGCGGACAACCGGAGGCCGCCGCCCAAATATTTGAGTGTGCCTGAGCCGTTCAAAGCCCTTGATGAAGCCGTAGTTGAGACGGTCAGCGACGTTGTGGCGCGAGAGTTCCCGGATCATTTCGGCGACATTCATCCGTTCCATTTCGCCGTGACCCGCGAAGGCGCGTTGCAAGCGCTGAAGATGTTTATCAACGAACGCCTCGCGCTATTTGGCGACTATCAAGACGCGATGGTTCAAGGCGAGCCATGGATGTATCATAGCCATATCGGACTTTACTTGAACTGCGGATTGCTGACCCCTTTGGAGTGCATCACCCGAACCGAGGCCGCTTATCATGCGGGCCTCGTCCCTTTGAATGCCGTCGAAGGGTTTATCCGGCAAATCTTGGGGTGGCGCGAATATGTCCGCGGGATCTACTGGTTGAAAATGCCTGACTACAAGTCGGAGAACGCTCTGGGCGCGTCCCGGCCCTTGCCTGATTTCTTCTGGACTGGTGAGACACAGATGAACTGTGTGCGTCAATGCGTGCTCGAGACCAAACAAAACGCCTATGCCCACCACATCCAACGCTTGATGGTCCTTGGTAATTTTGCGTTGATCGCGGGCCTTGCTCCTTACGAGGTGAACGAGTGGTACATGTTAGTCTATGCCGACGCCTATGAATGGGTCGAGCTGCCCAATGTCAGCGGCATGGTCCTGTTCGCCGATGGCGGCGTTTTGGCGTCGAAACCCTATGCTGCCAGCGGGGCTTATATCAAAAAGATGTCCAACTATTGCGACAGTTGCAGCTATAAAGTGTCCGTTAAAAATGGCCCCAAGGCGTGCCCGTTCAATTACCTCTACTGGGATTTCATTGATCGCAACGCCGAGACTTTACACGGCAATCCACGGATGGGCTTTATGTACAAAACGCTTGCCCGGATGAGTGACGAAAAACGCGAAGCCATTGCGGATGATGCACAGCGGTTCTTCAGGGAGATCAGCTAGAAATGAAGACATTCACCGAGGTTCAAATCAGTGACATCGTTCAAATGGCGCTCAGCGATCACGTGAGCTTTGCGAGTATTCGCATGGAATACAAGATTGGCGAGAAAGACGTCCAAGCCCTAATGCGTCGCGAGTTAAAAACCGGCAGTTACAGGACTTGGCGCAAGCGCGTGCGTGCGTTCTCGGATCGTCGTGAGAGCTATAAGTAGCGCGGTCTAAACCGCAAAGCCCAACTCGCGAAGAATATGCGGTATTTTCTTTTTGAGCCCGAAGAACCCCTTGGTGGCATAGGGCCACGCCAGCGTATCGTAGTCACGTCGGACTTGGTGCAAGGTAATGTCGGCACCGCGCAAGTTTAGCGCCGCCAGTTGATCGGCAACCGAGCCCACAGGCGCGTAACCTGTCACCACCGTCCTTGTCCCAGCGTCTGACACGGCGTCGACGATCTGATCGCTCCAGGCGGAGCCCATGTCGATCAACCCACCGCAGGATGCCTCAATCGCTCCCACAGCAAAGGACTGCACCAGTGGACTAACGCCGAGCGACTGCTTGGCCAGCACACCCAAGTGCGCCTTGGGAGGATGCGGTAGCACCGTCTCGATTTGGCAGTCCTCTTCAGTCACCAACAGTAAGACATCGCCCTCGGGCACCGGACCAATCGCAGGCAATGGCACGCGGGAATGCTCAAACGGCTCCGTCAAAGGCTCAGCCACCGTGGCAAGCTGCCCTACGGGATGGAACCGGCCACCGGTGTATTTCGCGATATTGTCCGGGCGGGCCAAGTAGGTCTTGCCCTTGGTGTGTAGCCCGCCAACCCAACGCCAGCTTAGAGTGTTCGATGCGGGATCACCGTCGATCAGGTGTCGCAGGAAGAAGTCAGCGCCCAACTGCCAAGGCAAGCGCAGAGTGAAAATCCAGATAGAGGCGAACCACATCCGTGCGTGGTTGTGCAAATAACCCGTCTGGATCAATTCCTGCGCCCAATGATCGAAACACGCGATGCCAGTGCACCCGGCAATTGCATCTTGGTAATCAGAGGACCGGGTGCCGGCATTCAATGCCCGCGCCAGCCCGTCCTGATAGGTCGTCCAAACGCTGGGGCGTTGCTCCAGCCAACCCTTGAAATAGGTCCGCCAAAACACCTCTTGGATGAATTTCTCGGCGGCGAATATCGATTTATGCGAAAGCGTCGCGTGCAGCACGTCTTCCTCAGTGATCAGCCGATGCCGTATCCAGGGCGACAGAACCGAGACATTACCGCGCTGCTCGGTCCCAAAATCATAGTTGCGCTGGCGGGAGTAGTGCTGCCCCGTCCGCGAGACGAACTTCTCGAGGCGCGCTAAGCCCGCCTGCCGTGTCGGCGTGAATTCGACCGCCGCAGACGGAAGCTCGAGTTCTTGGAACATGTCTTGCTTGGTCAAGAGGATCGCCTGCACCGTTCGGAGCAATAGCGCACTTCATCCCACACTTTGGCCCATTTCTTTCGCCACGCGAATGGACGACCGCATGTCACGCAGGTCTTGCTGGGCAAGTCTGGTTTACGTCCCATCTTCATGGCGCGTCTCCCAATGGTAAGCTCATCTGGTTTGGGTTGGCTGTCTGCGCTCGGCCCGCGCGCTTAAGCGCATTTCCCTTGCGGCTGCCATGCTTCGCAGCGACCGCAGAGGCCTCGGCCCGGAATTCAGCCCCCCGACGCACGGCCCAGATCCGCTCTGGATAGGCCTTACCCAATACATCGCCTGCGTTCTCGGCTTTCCATGGTTCTTGCAAGTGCTCATTCCTTGGGTTGTTCCGTGCCCATTCCGCCATACTTCTTCTTCCAACGGTAATAGGTTTGTTCAGTCACGCTGATCTGTCGGATCGCTTCAATTCGGGGCATGCCTTGCCCCATCAGAACTTCAACCTGCCGTAACTTCACGACAATCTCTTCTGGCTTGGGTCTCTTGATCGCCATACTTGGTCCTCCGCTTTCCTAACGATAGGGGCGGACCACTTTAAAGGGGGAGGCTCACGGTGAGGTCTTTTACTCACTGCGAGAAGCCCAGAGCATCATCGAAAGCTGGAGGAAACACTACAACACCAAACGACCACACGGTGCTCTGAGCTACCGCCCACCTGCGCCAGAGGCCATCATCCCGATGGACCAAAGGCCAATCATGCATTAACTTTCAAATTGGGCCACTCAAGTGGTGCTGCTCACAGGCGCCGCATAACAAACTGAAACCGAAATAATATCTGACGAAACAATGCGAATTCCCCTCTCAGCGGAAAATTCGCATGCTCATCGGGCTTACTTCGGCAAAATGACAGCATCGATAACATGGATAACCCCGTTCGAGGATGCGATGTCGGCGGTCGTTACATTTGAACCATTCACAGTGACGCCACCTTCAGTCATGATTTTCACGTCGCTGCCGTTAACGGTCGTGACCATCATATCATTGCTCAGATCGCTGCTCATCACTTTACCCGGAACCACGTGGTATGTGAGAATGACAGCAAGCTGGTCTTTGTTTTCTGGTTTCAGCAAAGTTTCAACCGTGCCTTCAGGCAAAGCTGCAAAGGCTTCGTCAGTTGGTGCAAACACAGTGAATGGTCCTTCACCTTTCAACGTTTCGACAAGACCGGCAGCCTGCACAGCAGCGACCAATGTGGTAAATGAACCTGCATCAACGGCGGTGTCCACGATGTCTTTAGAATGGCCATCCGCAAAGGCGAAGGTCGCAGAAGATAATGCTGCAACGGAAGTAAGTGCAAGAAAAGTGCGACGGAACATTTAGTCTCTCCAGATTTATAATCAGCAATAAGTTGCTGCATATAAATAATTACGTGCTTGCTCTAAGCTCAGATCACACTAGAATTTTTTACTTACTTAATCTGTCTTTAGATGTGCCGTACTAAGCGTGATGCCAATCGCGGCAAATGTCGGCAGTCCACCCGTTGCCGCAGTCCGTGCAACTTGCAAAAGCGGTCAAGTTGGGCTCCAAGTCGCCTTGCGGCGTTGCAACGTCACGGTCCTACACCTGGTCGGCGATCTACGAGGATGCCGGCGGCGGCTGCCAGCCCAAAGCACCCATAGACAATCGACGCGTCGGGCGGATTGCGGTCATACTCTGCACTTGCGAAAGCTTTGGTTCGAACAGGTGGAAGCAGCCATTCGAGCTCCATCAGTGAGAAACCCACATGCTGCGCGCCGCGCGAAGGTCTGTTGAGCACAGGTAGCGACATTTGCAAAATGCAGAGCAGTATTAAGTATTGCCCTTCATTGCCGTTTCAAGTGCTGCAGTTTTGCGTCTCTATTGCAAAGTTTCAATCCCGCGTCACCTGAGGGCGACCGCCCCGTTCACCAGCTGGTCAGAGAACGCATCGGCGACGACCAACGGCGCAGGCCAAATTCTCTGGTCGCTGCAGCAGGACCTTGCTTTGCTGTTCCAGGAGGAAGCGGATCGGGGCAATTGACAATTACTTTTGCGATTTTTCTTTGGGTCAATAAATCTCATGCCTTCGGGACCCACCCCGACCCGCCTTGTTTCGTTCATTTCCGTATTGGTCGCACAGCTAGAACTTGTGGCATTACACCACCGCGTTGAAACCGCGTTCGCCGATCAATCTAGCTGAACTCTGACATTTCGACAGATCGCTTCTCTTGTATGGATGTCTGTGCTGCGATGCCCATCAACACGGCCATCTTTCCGTCGGATAAGCTAACCTCGGGTGTGGACCGTTCGCCACGAACCAGTTCCAGGAAGTATTTGTGTTGGTAAAAAGTGGAGCCGTTGTGGTCACCCGCATCGAGGATGTCGGGATCCACAGGAATATCCTTTTCGACCGGACCTTTGGGTGCGCGCGGAGACAAGATGAGCTTCGGAGTAGGCGCGGCGCCAAGGTGTTTCGGCCAGAAGCGGCCCGGCCCGGGAACCAGCGCTTCAACTTTGCCTTTTGGACCGACGGCCGCGATTTCTTCCTGGTACTCCGCACCTTCCGCAAACATGCACAGTTCCAGCATCGCGCGGGCGCCGTTTTCGAAATCGACGATGACGTAACCATTGTCGAGTATGTCCGGCACCTGCCCATCATAGCTTTCTTCCAGGTGGTTGGCGTCCTGTCCGCCCGAGGCCATCACACGCACGGGATCTGATCCGAGTGTCAGGCGCATGAGGTCAAAGAAGTGGCAGCATTTCTCCACAAATGTCCCGCCGGATTTGGCGTTAAAGCGGTTCCAATCATCAACCTTTTCCAGGAAGGGAAACCGGTGTTCGCGGATGGTCAGCATCTTGATGCCACCTGTGACAGAGGCCGCGTTGTTCAGGAAGGCCGCAACCGGCGGCATGTAGCGATATTCCATCGCAACCCAGACCGGGGAAGGATAGTTGGTGGCGAAATCATTGATGCGCGCCAGATCCCGTGGGTCGGTGTACAGCGGCTTTTCGACCAGAAGGGGCAGGGGGCGGATTTGGGCAATCTGTTGCAGCTGATCGACATGACAGAAATTCGGACTGGCGATCAGCAGGCAATCCAGCGTTTCTACTGCCAACAGCTCTTCTAGACTCTCCACAAATTGCGCGTCAGGCGCAAACCGGGCGCTTTCCGTGCGCATTTGGGCGTTGGGTTCGAAGATGGCCCCAACTTCCGTTTTCGGGAGGAGTGCAATGTTGCGCAGATGCTCCTGTCCCATCATGCCGCAGCCGATGATCCCGTAGGTGGTGGGTTTCGTCATAATGCCTCCTAAGTCAGGCGTTGGATGTAGATGGAGTGTTCCGGGTCAAACCAGGTGCGTGAAAACTCGACCGGAGCGCTGGCTTGCGACCAGCTCAGTCGTTCGATGTAGCCAGAAATTGCCCCCGGCGTTTGGCCAAAGGCCTCTGGCGCCCAGCCCGGCACGTGCCCGAAGGAGACGCGGTCTTCGGCGCGCCGAATCCAGAAACCGAGCTGCTTTTGATAATAGTGATACAGCGATTCCGACAGTTTGGCCGGGTCCACTTTGCCCGCGTCGCCGTCCAGCCAGATTTCTTCGACGGCGATCACAACCTCGTCCAGATAGCGCAACCTGCGAATCCGTGTGCCGTGATTCGACGTGCCAAAGGTTGGTAGATCGGTCGGCTTCTCCATGTCATGCACCGAGAGTATGTCTGCAGTGGGCAATCCGCCACCCTCGGGCAACTCCAATCGGAACATGGAGTAGACGCTGCGTCCGCTTTGTGTGGCACGCACGTAGTTGCCTGACCCTTGAACGCGTTCCAGCATGCCTTGTTTCTCCAGCTCGGCAAGGGATTTGCGCAGTGTACGCACGGTGGTTCCGTATTGCTTGGCCAGTTCCCGTTCAGGCGGCAAGCGCTCTCCGTCCATCAAGCGGCCAGCCGCGATCTCTCGGATCAGGGTTTCGCTGATCTGCAAATAGAGCGGCAGGGCCGAACTGGAGAGGTCTGGATTTGACATAGATCATCTCGAAAATTGATACACCATTGATCTACATCAAATCGCAGTTTATTCAAGGGGTAAGGAAAACGAGATTTTGGGAGGAACTCGATGACCGTCGTGCCGGTGACATCTGCGGATTTGGATGCAGTAGAAGTGTCGTGGTTTGCCGCGCTGTGTTCAGACGATTACCAGTTCCTTGGCGTGCCAGATGGTGATCTGCGGTCGTCCTGGGCGCATTGCTCCAACATCGTGAAGGAAGCTGAAGCACAAGGCTTTCGCAACATTCTGTGCCCGTCTTCTTATCAGGTAGGCCAGGACACGCTGAGCTTCGTGGCGGGTTGCGCTCCGATCACCAGCAAGATCAACATGCTGGCCGCCGTGCGCTGTGGAGAGATGCAGCCGATCATGCTGGCGCGTACGCTGGCGACGTTGGACCACATGTTGGAAGGTCGGCTGACAGTGAACATCATCTCGTCCGACTTTCCTGGTGAAAAGGCCGAGAGCAGCTATCGCTATCAGCGCTCGCGAGAAGTTGTCGAGATTCTCAAACAGGCCTGGACCCAGGGTGAGATCAACCACAAAGGTGAGGTCTACAACTTCCAGAGCCTGACAGCTGATCCTGTGGTTCCGTATCAGACCGGTGGGCCATTGCTGTATTTTGGTGGCTATTCGCCGGATGCATTGGAACTCTGCGGGCAGCATTGCGATGTGTATCTGATGTGGCCGGAGAAGATGGATGAGTTGGCCGGGCGTATGAAGGCAGTGAACGCGGAGGCGGAACGCTATGGCCGGACACTCGATTACGGCTTGCGCGTGCATGTGATTGTCCGCGACACCGAGGCTGAAGCACGTGAATATGCGGACTACATTGTGTCTAAGCTTGATGACGAGCAGGGGCGCGCCATCCGGGAGCGTGCGCTGGACGCGAAATCTCTGGGTGTGTCGCATCAGGCGAAGAACCGCGATGTGGCCGACGACGATGGCTTTATCGAACCACATCTCTGGACCGGCGTGGGCCGGGCGCGATCTGGCTGTGGCGCGGCACTGGTCGGGTCGACCGATCAGGTTTTGTCCAAGCTTGAGGCCTATAAGAAGATGGGGATGCGGGCTTTCGTTTTGTCTGGCTACCCGCATGTGGATGAGGCCAAGCATTTTGGCGCCCGCGTGATGCCCCACCTCAACACTGTATCGCTGCCACATGCCTATGGGCGCGTGCCAGCATCTACGCCGCAAACCCCCCTTGGTATTGGAGAACGTCGCTGATGAACCGCGTCGAGATCGCAAACGGGCTGACTTTCAGCCGTCTGGTGTATGGCATGTGGCGCGTGGCCGATGATGCGGATACGTCGCCAGAATACGTAGAGGCAAAAATCCAAGCCTGTTTGGATCAAGGGATCACGACCATTGATCAGGCGGACATCTATGGCGACTACGGCGCCGAGGCGGTGCTTGGCGGGGCGCTAAAAGCCAACCCGGCGTTGCGCAATCAGATCGAGATTGTGACAAAGTGCGATATCGTCGCGCCCATCGGGATTTATGCCGACAAGCCGGTCAAATACTACGACACGTCGCGCGCCCACATCGAAGCCTCGCTGAACCGGTCTTTGCGTGAAATGGGTGTGGATCACGTGGATCTTCTGTTGATCCACCGGCCCGATCCTTTGATGGACCACAATGAGACCGGAGCGGCGCTGGATGATCTGGTGGCGTCGGGCAAGGTGCGCGCCGTCGGCGTCTCCAATTTCCGTCCATGGGACTGGAAGCTTTTGCAGTCTGCGATGAAGACGCCGCTTGCCACCAACCAAATCGAGATATCATTGGCGGAACTGTCTCCTTTCACAAATGGGGATTTGGCCTTCTATCAACAGCATGATCAGCCTGTCATGGCATGGTCGCCGCTTGGTGGCGGCAGCCTGATGACCGGAACAGGGGATGTAGCGGACCGTTTGGATCGTATAGCGGCAGAGCAGGGCGCGGATCGCGCGGCTGTGGCCGTGGCGTTCCTTTTGCGCCATCCGGCCCGTATCCTGCCGGTTTTGGGCACCAACAACCTTGATCGTATCAAGATGATTTCGGACGCGGAGAAGGTCACACTGGACCGCGAAACCTGGTTCTCTCTCTACGAAGCCGCGCTCGGCAAGGAGGTCCCATGATGTCTGCTCACACTGTCGGGGGAAAGTTTAGCTTTGTGCCCGACCCGAACAACACACGGCTCTTGCGTGACGCGTTTGGGCGGTTTGCCACCGGTGTGACCATTGTCACGGCGGCCTCGGAAAACGGTCCGGTGGCCATCACCGCCAACAGTTTTTCCTCGGTGTCATTGACCCCGCCTCTGGTGCTGTGGTCCCCTGATAAGAACTCACGCCGGTTTCCGCATTTTGAGCGCGCAACGCACTATGCGATCCACGTGCTGTCCGCTGAACAGGATGAGCTTTGCTGGACGGTGGCCAAAGATGCCTTTGGCTTGGCGGACGTAGAACATCAGGTGAATGACTGGGGCGTGCCTATTTTGGACAATTGCCTTGCACGGTTCGAATGCACTCGGTCCGCGATTTACGAAGGCGGCGATCACGCGATTGTTCTGGGACGTGTTGATCACGCGACCATGCGCGAAGACGGAGATGCGCTGACTTTCTACAAGGGCCAAATGGGCCAGATTGCCGCTGTAAAACAATAAGATCGGCGACCTGCATTCTGAAGAGGACAGAATGCTAAACGGGAGGAGAAGAACACGATGAAGGCAGTCTTTGCTGTCTTGAATCTGTTGCGTTCACTGAACTCCGGACTGTTGGCAGTCGGGCGTTGGCTGGGCGTGTTCGCCATAGGCGTGATGGTCGCGGCGATCCTGATCCAAGTTTTCTTTCGTTACGTTCTGGGCAGTGCATTGCCCTGGCCCGACGAAGCCGCCCGTTTCTTTATGCTGTGGATGACAGGTCTGATGGCGCCCACGGCTTTCCGAAATGGCGGCTTTGTGGCGATTGACTTCATTGATGCGGTTATCAAAGGCAAGGCAATGCATCTCCTGCAGTTTGTCTTGTTGTTGATCAGCCTGACGGTGCTGATCGTCGGGGTGCAGATTGGCTACAAAGAGGTCACCGGGCTTGGTGGGCGTTTCACCACCGCGTCTTTGTATCTGCCGACTTCTCTGACGTTTGACGGTTGGTACCGAATACCACGCAGTTGGATGATGCTGTCCCTTCTGGTGGGCATCGTGCTTCTGATCTTAGTGAACATCGAGCTGTTGCTGGAGCGCTTTGTGCGCCTGTTGGGCATGGGCGGCCGTTTGCCCACGCGTTCAGGCCTCCCCGTCGGAGGGACTGAGTAATGCTGATCTGGTTTCTTCCGCTGTTTTTGTTCCTTCTTCTGGTTGGTCTGCCGGTGTTTTTCTGCCTTCTGGCTGCGCCGGGGGCGTTGCTTTGGTTAAACGGACAAGAACGTGACATCACGTTGCTGTACCGGAATCTCTATAACGGTATGGACAGCTTCCCCTTGATGGCCATTCCGTTTTTCATGTTGGCTGGCGAGCTGATGAACCGGGGTGGGATCACAGTCCGGTTGGTCGAGTTCTCGCAAGCCTTGATGGGGCATCTGCGGGGCGGGCTCGCACAGGTGAACATCCTATCGTCGATCCTGTTTGCAGGGCTGTCTGGTTCGGCGGTGGCGGACACCTCCGCGCTTGGCTCCATGCTGATCCCGGCGATGGAGCGTGAAGGCTACACCCGTAAATTTGCCGCAGCTGTGACCGCCGCCAGTTCTGTCATCGGGCCAATCATTCCGCCTTCGGGCATCATGATCATCTACGCCTATGTAATGGGCGAAAGCGTCGCCGCGTTGTTCCTTGCTGGCATTGTGCCCGGCATTCTGGTGGGTGTTGGCCTGATGGTAATGGTCCGAGTCATGGCCGACAAATACGATCTGCCTGCCGCGCGCCGCGTGACGTTTGAGAACGTCGAGATCGGTGGTCTGGAAAGCTGGGTATCCTTTGTGTTGGTGCGCCTGAACCTTGGACTTCTGCTGGCGCAATTCGTACCGGTATCTGACACGTCTCAGTCGAAATGGTTGGCCTTTTTTGGGGCTATCCTTCTGGCGCATGGGTTGATGTTGGGGCTGCGCCGGGTTGTTAGTCCGGAATTCCGCAAGGTTTGCAAACGTGCAGTGGTGCCGTTGCAGACGCCGATCCTGATCCTGGGCGGCATTTTGGCTGGAGTTTTCACCCCGACCGAGGCCGCCGCTGTCGCGGTTGCCTATGCACTGTTGGTTGGGTTCTTGGTGCTGCGGACCATGAAGTTGAAAGACCTGCCGGAGGTCTTCACCCGTGCCGGTATCACTTCCGCGGTGGTGCTGTTGCTGGTTGGCGCGGCCATGTCGTTCAAAACAGTAGTTAGCCTCAGCCATGCACCAGAAATTCTGGCCGAGTTCATTCTGACCCTGTCGGAAAATCCTCTGATCTTGCTGTTCCTGATCAATCTACTGCTGTTCGTAGTGGGCATGTTTCTGGACGCAGGCCCTGCGATCATCATCCTTGGCCCCATTTTGGGACCTGTCTTTGAAGGGCTGGGGGTCGAGTCCATCCACTTTGCTATCATCATGTGTGTGAATCTAACCGTGGGCTTGGCCACGCCCCCAATGGGGCTCGTGCTCTTTGTCGCAGCTTCTGTCTCGCATGAACGGGTGACGACCATCGCGAAAGCCATCCTGCCCTTTTTGGCGGTTGAGGTCGCGGTGATCTTCCTAATCACCTTTGTGCCCGAAATTTCACTGACCATTCCGAAACTAACGGGGTTCTTGAACTGACACCAAAAAACGACGTGCAACAGGAGGAAACACGCATGTTTATGAAACTGGCAAAGACGGTGGCACTGTCGGCCTTGATGGCTGGCACGGCGCTGACGGCAAGTGCGGCCGATTACACGATCCGTGCAACAGCAAACTCGAATGAAAACGACGAGGACTATGACGGCCTTGTTGTCTTCAAAAACTATGTCGAAGCCGCCTCTAACGGCGCCATCGAGGTGGAGCTGTTTATCGGCACACAGCTGTGCTCCAACGGTGCCGAATGCCTTCAAGGCGTGGCGGATGGGTCCATTGACGTCTACATCTCGACCTCTGGTGGCGCGTCCGGCCTGTTCCCCTATGTACAAGTTCTCGACCTGCCGTATCTGATGGCAGATGACCGTGTCGCGGAACATGTGCTGTCCGGTGACTTTACCCGCAAAATGCGTGCTATGGCGCTGGAGGACAGCGGCGATGCAATCCGCCTGATGACCATCGGCAACACCGGTGGCTGGCGCAACTTTGCCAACACCAAACGCCGTGTGGCTGAGCCCGCCGATATGGAAGGCTTGAAAATCAGGACTGTTGTGGCCGACCTGCCGCAAGAGCTTGTGAAAGCCCTTGGTGCGTCGCCAACGCCAATCCCGTGGCCTGAACTGTTCACCAGCTTTCAGACTGGTGTGGTTGAAGGTTCCAAAAATGGCATCACTGATATCATGGGCATGAAGTTCCCAGATGCGGGCCTGCAGTATGTAACCTTGGATGGCCACGCCTACATGGGGGCTCTGTGGTGGATGTCGAACCAGACGTTCATGGACATGCCAGAAGACATGCGCCGCGTGGTGGTGGATGGGTTCTATGCCCTGCAACAGGCCACCTTTGCCTCGCCAAAGCGTAAGTCGATCCAGGCTTATGAAGACTTCGTTGCCGGTGGCGGGGACCTCTATGTTCCGACCCCGGCGGAGAAGGACGCGTTCAAACAGGCGGCGTCCCCAGTTTATGACTGGTTCAAGTCAAATGTGGCCCGTGGCGATGAGGTGTTCACCGCGTTGACCGACGCTGTTGCCGCCGCAGAAGCGGATGTGAATGGCGCCCGTGATGCGGACCTGAACTAAGCACAAACGGCGCGGGGGCAGACCCTCGCGCCGTATTTTGTCCGGCAGTTACCGGAACGGATACATCCACACGCGGTAGTCCTCGACCAGAATATGCGCTTTATCAATCTCTTCCTTGGTCATTTTTTTCACAACCTCTTCAAGGCTGATCGCCGCGTCGGGGTCGCCGCCGATCGCCGACAGCGTGTACCACATATACGCCCGGACCAAATCCGGCGCGGGCATGCCGCGCCCGACCTCATAGTACCACCCAATACCGGATTGCGCGCCGGGGTGACCTTTCATGGCGCTGCGCAGATACCACTCAAACGCGCGCTGATCGTCACGCTCAACGCCCAATCCCATCGCATACATCACGCCGATCAATTCCTCGGCGTCGGCATTGCCCGAACGGGCTGCTGGCCACATCGCTTCACGCGCGGCCTCAAAATCCCCGGCCTCCATAAGATCGCGCGCGGCTTCGATTTCGGCGAGGCCAAATTGGGTCGTTCCTACGACCAACGCGGCCGCCAGAAGAATCTTTTTTGTGGGGTGTCGCATGCGCTCTCCGTGATCTTGTTTGCCGCCCCGTCTTTCGCCGAATTGCCTGCGCTGCCAACACCACTGAGTGCCAGTGACTTCATGGGTGTGGACGCCGAAAAGGCGGAACTGGGACGCCTGTTATTTTACGACAAGATCCTGTCCGGGAACAGAAATATCAGCTGTGGAACCTGTCATCACCCGCGATTTGGAACCTCTGATGGATTGTCGCTCGGATTGGGGGAAGGCGGGCTAGGTCTTGGGCCGGATCGGGTCTCGGACATGGGCACCAATAAAGTCCAGAAACGTATTCCGCGCAATGCGCCCGCGCTATGGAATTTGGGTGCCAAGTCCATTGATACGTTGATGCATGATGGCCGGGTCAGCGTGGACCCCATATTTGGAAATGGCTTCAACACGCCCGCAGAAGAGTGGCTTCCCGATGGGCTAAAGTCCGTTCTGGCGGCGCAGGCGCTTTTTCCCATGACATCCGGGTTTGAAATGGCCGGGAATGTCGGGGAAAACGAGGTTGTTGGCGCCACGCGGGATAGGATCGATGCGGCTTGGCCCATCATCGCGAAACGAGTCAGGACGCTGCCGGACTATGGTGACAAATTTGTCTCGGCATTTGATGAGATTGAGGCGGCCGAGGAGGTGACGATTGTCCGAATCGCTGATGCCTTGGCGCATTTTATGGTGCAAGACTTTACGTCCTTTGACAGCCCGTTTGATGCTTATTTGGGGGGGGATGATCAGGCTCTGTCAGCGGTGCAAGTTCAAGGCATGGAGCTGTTTTTTGGCAAAGCGGGATGTAGCAATTGTCACTCCGGAAACTTGTTTTCTAATCAACAGTTTCATGCCCTGGGGTTGCCTGCGTTTGGTCCGGGCCGCACGAGAAAGTTCGATCCCTATGCGAGAGATGTTGGGCGGATGGGGGAAACCGACGACCTTGCGGATGCTTATCGATTCCGGACGCCCATGTTGAGAAACGTCGCCCTCACAGCACCTTACGGACACAATGGCGCGTACCCGACGCTGGAGCGGATGATCCGGCATCACCTCGCTCCGCTAGGTGCGCGTGCCACGTGGAATGCCGCTGATCTGACATTGCCCGACGTGCCATGGTTGAGTCGCATCGATTTTGTTGTCCAGCAGGACCGTATCGAAATGGCGCGGCATGCAAGGCATCTCGACATTCACATTCCGCCACGCAGCGACGCAGAAATCGCGGCCTTGGTTGCCTTTCTGGAAAGTCTGACTGGTGCGGCAGCTAAGGCTGTAGAGAGCCGGATTCCTGAGCAGGTTCCTAGCGGTCTGAGAGTGGATCGGTAAAAAGGTCGAATGCCTAAAGAATGCCGCGCGCCTGGCCTGCCTAAGTCCGGCAGCATTATGCAATTTCTAGAGGAACGTTTGCCCGACGGAAACATTTTCCAGGCACCGCAACTTTGATGGCTTGCAATCGCAGGCCGAAGAAGGCGTTTTGTGTGTCTCAAGCCGAGGAGAGGCAAGCTCCAAAGAAATTCAAGTTCAAAGCGTTTGAGGTGGGTGGATAGAGCACAGCTCACGGGGGGCAGTTTACTGCTGACAAATCTAGGGACTTGGGAGCTGGGCGGCGACCGCTCGACCAACGCACCGGTGGTTACAGTTGGAATGCTTGGCTTGGGTGGGCGAATTGGCTCAACGCCATGCCGCCAGGCTTCGGTATAGAGTCAACTCACAAAATTTGCAGGAGGTTTGTGAAGCAGCGAACACGCATTCTACAGTGATCTCATTCGCTGTCGTTTCCAAGGTTCGTTACTAATTGAAACCCCTTTTTTCGTCTTTGCCAACGGAGGATGACCGGTTTCCAGACGGTTTGAAGGAAGCCAATATCCCTTTGTGCCAGGGCTGCCGTTAGCCCGCCATGACGCGAACGCTGGTTGAGGCCAAAAACGCCATATGGGCTAATCTGTGTGAAGGTCGGGAAAGTCCGCTGACCTTCCCTTCGGTCATCGAAAATGCTGCACGGTGTATCGAATGGCCGGTCTGATGAAGCTGCATCGCGGCTGAGCGTCCCCCAATGAAGTGGTCCGCCCCTATGATTAGGAAAGCGGAGGACCTGAGATGGCCATTAAGAGACCCAAGCCTGAAGAGATTGTCGTGAAGCTGCGGCAGGTTGAAGTCCTGATGGGGCAAGGCATGCCCCGGATAGATGCGATCCGACAGATCGGTGTGACTGAACAAACCTATTATCGCTGGAAGAAGAAGTACGGCGGAATGGGCACAGAACAGCTCAAGGAACTGAAGCGGCTCCAAAAGGAGAATGAGCGCCTGCGCCGGGCAGTATCGGATCTAACTCTGGACAAATTGATCCTGTCGGAGGCCGCAAAGGGAAACTTCTGAGCCCCTCGCGTCGCCGTGCTTGCATCGACCTTGTGCGTAGCCAGATGAACGTTTCCGAACGTCGCGTTTGTCGCGTCTTGGGTCAACACCGATCCACGCAACGGCGATTACCACAGGGGCGTGCCGGTGAAGACCGCCT
>UNRJ01000002.1 GCA_900537125.1 Rhodobacteraceae bacterium Alg238-R152
ACTCATACCGTTTGGTTGTGCTTCAGTTTCCAAAGAAACAAAAGCAGTCCAAACAGTGAAGCTGTTGAAACTCTATCATCGACCTCGAAAGGCCTAAGAGCCGATATGCAGGTGTTTGTTCATCGAAATGAACCAAACCGCCCTCATATCTCTTCAGTGTATTCTATTTTCAAACAACGTCGGAACCGAAGCCCCAGAGACAAAATCAACCGACCGCGCTACTAACTTACTAGCGCAACCCGCTGACAATCCTCAATCTTTTTTGAAACTTCCCAATCCAGAGCCTCGCTCCGATCCAGTCCGTCCCGCCGTTGTGCGCCTCAGCGCCGCCGGTGAAGGGGGTTCTAAGGTTATACCAACAAAGCCGCAAGCGCTTTTTTCACCTTTCCGCAAAAAACAACCAACTTTCCACAAAATCCAACAATATCAACACCCTAAGCAGACCGCCTCCGCAAACAAATACAAGAAACACAACAAACACAGTGAACAAATCACCCGCAGAGCCACTTATCCACAGACTCACACAGAGACTCAGGCCAGACTCACCTCGCAACACCAAACATAAACCCGCCTTAACCAGACAGACCCCCGCAAAAAACAACGTCGGTAATACGGCAGTATCGCAGCTGTATCCCAACGGTGCAGAGATGAGGCAGGAAGACTGGCCTTTCGAAACGGTGAAGACAAAGGCCGATGCGTGCGCGGCACTTGGGCTACAGGTACGTGCCGTGTTCTCCCGTCTTGTCAGCCAAGCCTTCTGTTTCAGACAACTGGCGTTACTCTGAAAGGCACCTCTGACCACAAGGATACGACCATGCATCGGTTGCGCCGATTGATCCTGAGTTTTTCCACCCGCAGCTTTCTGCTGGGACTTTCATTCTTTGCCGCGTCACTGACGCCGTCGCTCATTCCTCGGGGTGCCACCGAACAAGGCATCCTTGGTGGGGTGGTGATCGCAATTGGCTATCTCTTGGGGCAAACCCTCAGCTTGATCTGGCAGGCAGCAGACCTACCACGGCTGCAAGGGTGGGTCGGAAAGCTGTTTGATCTGCTGTTGGCGCTCTGCGTGATTGCTCTGACGGGATGGATATTGGTCTATAGTTTGGAATGGCAAAACGAGCTGCGGCAGAAAATGTCTATGGTCCCCGTGGAGGGGCGGCATCTTATTCAGCTGACAGGACTGACCACGCTTACGTTTCTGATACTCTATAGCTTAGGCGCGTTGATAGCGGCGCTGTTTCACTGGGTGCGGGGCAAGTTCTATCGCGTGATGCCGCCAAGACGGGCCAATGTGCTTGGCGTGCTGACCGTGGCGGCCATTTTGTTTGTGGTCACACGAGACGGGATTTTTGACCGAGTCGTGGCCTCTTTGGATCAGAGTTATGAGACGGCGCAGGAGTTGTTTGACGTGGCCCCGCCGCTGCCGCCTTTGCCACATCAGTCCGGCTCAACCGCTTCGCTGATCGATTGGGCCGCGATGGGACAGCCCGGACGGGACTTTGTGCTGAGTGGGCCGGATGCCAAGGCGATTTCAGCCTTCACTGGCAATCCCGCTATAGACCCGCTGCGCGTTTATGTGGGGCGGGCCAATGGCGAGACCCCGCAAGAGCGCGCGGAGTTGGCTTTGGCGGAGCTGATCCGGGTTGATGCCTTTGAGCGCGAGGTACTGATTGTCACCAGCCCCACCGGCACCGGATGGATGGATCCGGGCTCCCATGATCCAGTGGAATACATGCATGGCGGCGATATCGCGACGGTCAGTGTGCAGTATTCTTATTTGCAGTCCCCCCTGGCGCTGATCCTGGAAACCCGGACCGGGTTGGATCAGGCCACCGCGCTTTTGGAAGTGGTACATGAGTATTGGTCCGGGTTGCCAAAAGACAGTCGCCCCCGGCTCTATGCGCATGGACTCAGTTTGGGGGCGTGGTCGTCGATGTATGCCACCAATCTGTTCCGTCTGCTGGACGACCCGATCGACGGCGCGTTTTGGGCCGGGCCACCCTTCCCGTCGCGGTTTTGGCAGAGCATTCAGGTGGCGCGCAATGCGGACAGCCCCTGGGTCTTGCCACAGGTCGGGCGCGGCTCGCTGGTACGCTATGCCAACCATGTGAACGATGCCTCTGAAGCACCACGGGAGTGGGGACAGATGCGGATAGCGTTTTTGCAGTATTCCAGCGACCCGATTGTGTTTTATGATCCCCGGTCGCTTTGGCGTGCGCCGCCGTGGATGAACGATCCCCCGGCTGAGGATGTCTCGCGCCACTTGGTATTCATTCCGATTGTGACGCAGTTTCAACTGGCGCTGGATATGGCGCTGTCGTTTGGCGCGCCTCCGGGGCATGGCCATGCCTACTATGCGCGGGACTACATCAGCCCTTGGGCCGAGGTGACAGCCCCCGCGGATTGGACGCGGAAAAATACCGAAGAGCTGCGGGCGCATTGTGATTTGGGCGTGGCACTTGGCTGTCGCAACAAGTGAGGGCGAGGAGGCTTAGGCCGCTTGGCGTTTCGCGGGATGTCCGGCGCGTTTCTTGGGCAGCTTGCGGATCGCAATCAGGCCAAGCACCACGGCAAGATAAATGTAAGGCTCATATTCAAAACCTTTGGTCTGCATGATGTAATGCACACCGCCCAGCGCCACGGCCAAATAGGTCATCTTATGTAATTTGCGCCAGCGCGGGCCAAGCTTGCGGATCGATAAATTGTTGGAGGTGAGCGCCAAAGGCAGCAGGATCAGCAGAGAGATCATGCCGACAATGATGTAGGGGCGCTTGAGGATGTCGGCTTTGACCTGGCTGATGATCTGCACGTCCAACACCATCCACACCAGAAAGTGCAGCAAGATGTAGAAGAACGCGATCACGCCCAGCGCCCGGCGCCAGCTCAGAAAGTTGAACTTGGTGAAGCGGCGCAGCGGGCTGATCAATAGGACAGCAATCAGCACCTGCAGGCCGACTTTGCCCAGCGCGTGCTCCATGGCTTTCACGGGATCAACACCCAAGCCGCCGGTGAAACCCGCATACAAGAGCCACGCCGGGTAGGTCGCGCCGACCAGGTAGAGCAGCCAATTGGGCACTTTGCGAACCAGTGTATTGAGCGTGTTGATCATCATCCGCCTTTGCAGCAGCTGTCACCCGCTTGGATGGGCGGACATGGCACATCGCCGTAAGAACAGAACACACAGCAATCCCCAGCCTTGGGACGCAATACTTTGGCGCAGCCTGGGCACTCCAGAAAAAACTGGCAGGAGTCGGTGGGCATCTCAAAAGATTGCGTGTGGGCGCAGTGCGGGCAGGTCAGCGTGGAGGTGAGACGTCTGTCAGTCATCAGATCAATAATTTTTGCGCAGGTCCATGCCATCATAGAGGCTTGCGACCTCTTTCTCATAGCCATTGAATTTCAAGGTTGGGATCCGTTTGGCAAAGAAACCGCCGCCGATGGGGCGCTCAGAAGCCTGTGACCAGCGCGGGTGATCCACTTCTGGGTTCACGTTGGAATAAAAGCCGTATTCGCCGGGGATGGATTTGTTCCAGCTGGTGGGTGGTTCTTTGTCTGTGAGAGTGATGCGCACGATGGATTTGATCGATTTGAAGCCGTATTTCCATGGCACCACCAAACGGATTGGTGCGCCGTTCTGTTTGGGCATGTCTTTGCCATAGAGACCCGTTGCCATCAGAGTCAGCGGATGATTGGCCTCGTCCAGGCGCAGGCCCTCAACATAGGGCCAGTCTAGAAACGGGGATTTCTGACCAATCATCTCGTCAGGCCGGTAGAGCGTTTCAAAGGCGACGTATTTGGCAGAGGATTGCACACCCGCGAGGTCCAGCAGGTCTTTGAGTTCAAACCCGTTCCACGGCACCACCATCGACCAGGCTTCTACACAGCGGAAGCGGTAGAGGCGTTCCTCAATGGTCATTTTGGACAGGATGTCAGAGAGCGCGTAGTCGCCCGGGCGATCCACCATGCCATCGATCTTGATCGACCATGGCTGGGTGGTCAGGCGGTGGGCGTGTTTGGCCGGGTCTTCTTTGCCGGTGCCAAACTCATAGAAGTTATTATACTGCGTAATGACATCAAAATCGGTTGGTGTCAGGTCGCTGGCGGCCTGGGCTTTGGGCGCGAGGGCGGCCAGGCCAAGACCTGCCATGCCGGCCATCAACTGACGGCGGTTCAGATAGGCGGACTTGGGAGTCACGTCGTCATGGGTGAGGTCATTGGTCCAGCGGTGCGCCATGCGGGGTCTCTCCTGTTGCGGTGAGACCGTGATAGCGCAGGTGGGATGCAGGACGCCACACACAGGGGGTCACGATGGTGTGGGGCAATTGTAACGTTTGGCGCGGGTGGCGCGCCGTGGAGGGCGACGTCACCCCACACACGCAGGATACAAGTGGGGGCCAGCCCCCACAGCCCCGGGATATTTGACGACTATGAATGCAGGGGCGCTTACATGGCGCCGGGACGGGGGAAGACCTCGTTCATTGGCACGGAGCGGCCATTGGGTTGCACCAGACGCACGTGTCGGCGGCGCAGTTTGCGGGGTTCACTCACGCCCACGGAGTGCGCGATGACCTCGACCTCCTTGACCAGCGCCTGCGCATAACGGGCCACGCGCGGGGCTTTGCGATCGACCACCAGGCCTTTTTGGAAGCGCGGATCATGGGTGGTGATACCGGTGGGGCAGGTGTTTTTGTTGCATTTGAGGGCTTGGATGCAGCCCAGCGCAAACATGAAACCTCGGGCAGAGGTCACGAAGTCAGCCCCTGCGGCCAGTGCCCAGGCGATGTCGCCGGGGTTGACCAGCTTGCCGGAGGCAATCAGGCGGATGCGATCGCGCAACTCAAATTCATCTCGCAGATCTGCCACCAAGGGCAACGCCTCGCGTACGGGCATGCCCACCAGGTCCATCAGCGGCATGGGAGCGGCACCTGTTCCACCTTCGCCGCCGTCGATGGTGACGAAATCTGGCGCCATGTCAGCCCCTCGGCGCGCGATGGTTTCGAAGAACTCGCGCATGCTGATTTCCGCGCCCACCACGGTTTTGATGCCAACCGGCTTGCCGGTGACCTCACGGATATGAGCAAGGAAATCCAGCAGATAGTCATAATTGTCGATCTCACGATGGCGGTTGGGGGAGATGCCGTCTTGCCCAACCTGAAGACCACGAATTTTGGCAATCTCTTCGGTGACTTTTTCGCCTGGCAGAATACCGCCTTTGCCAGGTTTGGCACCCTGGGCCATTTTCACTTCAAACATGCGGATGCTGTCGTGCCCTGCAATCTCGCGCAGCTTGGCGTCGTCCAGACCTCCTTCGGCATTGCGTACGCCAAATTTGGCGGTGCCAATTTGGTAGACCAGATCACAGCCGCCTTCGTAATGAAACGGGCTGACGCCGCCCTCCCCCGTGTTGAGCCAGATGCCAGCCTCCGCCGCCCCGTGGCTCAGCGCTTGAATGGCGGGTTTGGACAGGGCGCCGTAGCTCATGCCAGAGATGTTGAAAAACGACGGTGCCAGATACGGCGTGCGCGTTGTGGGGCCAATCAACAGCGGCTCAGATTTGGCATATTCATCGTCCAGCGGTGGGAACGGGTCATTCACAAAGATCGGCGTGCCCGGCACGTTGAGATTGCGGGTGGAGCCAAACGCAATGGTGTTGGATTTGCCCTCACCTGCCCGCCCAACCCATTCGCGTTGGGCGCGGTTGAACGGCAATTCCTCACGATCCATGGCAAAGAAGTATTGCCGGAAAAACTCCCCCAGCTCGGAAAACAAATGCCGGAAGCGTCCGATCACCGGATAGTTGCGACGGATGGCATCTTCGGTCTGTCTGCGGTCGATGACAAAGAGAATGAGCGCGACCACCACCAGGAGCGCAAAGATCAGCACAAAACTCAGGCCTAGAAAATTGACCACGTCAAAGGCTGTTTCCATTGTGCTTTCCATGACTGACTCCTTTGTGGCTCGCTGAACTTAAAGTGGAGCGTCCGAGAAAGAAGGGCAAGTCACGTATTTGGTAGGATTTGTCATCCAATATGAAGCGCTTGCACCTTAAGCAATCCCCGACACCATGCGCGCCGCCTCAAGCGCGTAGCGGTCGGTCATGCCGGTGATAAAATCACTCATCGCATGCAGCGCGGTGTAGCTATCCGTTATATCACGCAGGTCGAGAGACAGGGCGCGCACCAGTTGCGCCTCATAATCTGGTAGGGCGTCGCAGTTCCAACCACTCCGCGCCAAGGCAGCGTAGACCGGCAACACGCCGTCCAGGACAGTGCGAATGGCGTTGCGGCCCTGAATTTCCAGCTTGGTTTTGCGCGGAGCGGTAAACAGGCGCTCTTGGGCGGTCTGTTTGATTTTCTCGAAAGCCGCGCCTTTGTCGGACACGGCGATCAGCTCACCGGAGAATTGACCGGACAGAATGGAGTCATGGTTGTCGATGAAGGCCTGGACACAGGCGTCGATAGCGCCACCGATTGCACGCGCGCGCATGTAGCTAACGCGCTCATACTCGGAATAAGCTGATTGATCGCGGTTGGTTGGAATCGCAATTGGATTGAGCAGGTCTTCGACTTGCTTCAGGCTGAGATCGCCGGCAGAAAACCCATCTTCGAGATCGACGATATTGTAGCAAATGTCGTCAGCGGCCTCGACCAAATAGACCAGCGGGTGACGTCGCCACCACAGGCTGCCATCCGGCGCGGTTTCTTCTGGAAGGCCCAGCGCGCGGGCGGCGGCTTGCAGGTATCCAAACTCACTGTGGAAGACGCCGAACTTCTTGGCACCAACATAAGGGGCTTTTCCGTCGTTGGCGTCAGCGAGCGCTTTGGCTGTGCGGGCAGTCATAGGGTATTTTGTGAAGGCTCCCAAGACCGCGTGTGACAGGTTCATCCCCCCTTCATTACGGTACATTTCCAGGCGTGTGACGATGCGGAAGCCTTGTGCGTTGCCTTCCAGAGGTGTGAATTCGTGGCGCTGTTCCGCGGCGACCTGAGCAACGAACCCTTCGTTTTGGGCAAACTTCTCTTTGAACCAACCGCCGATGGCCTCCTCGCCGGAATGGCCAAAGGGTGGGTTGCCGATGTCATGTGCGAGACAGGCCGCATGCACGATACCCGCCACTTTCGCGGCTTCGCTGTTGACAATGTGACCTTGCGCTTCAAGCCAGCTGCCCACCTTCATGCCCAAGGTCCGGCCCACGCTGGCAACTTCCACCGAATGGATCAACCGGTGGCGCAGGTGGTCGTGGTCGTAAAGCGGATGCACCTGTGTCTTGTTGGCCAACCGCCGGAACGGAGCGGAGAAAGTGATCCGGTCCGCATCCTGCACGAAGTTCTGACGCAGCGGGTCTTCCTGTTTGCCAGTGTCAGAAGCGCGGTCGGTGTTGATCAGGGTGTGCCAATGCAAAGTCTTTGGTCCGTCTGTTGTACGCATAGAAAAAAGCCCGCCGAGGTGGCGGGCTTTGCAGGCAGTTTAGAGTTAATGCACGACAGCGTCATCTGGTTTTGGATTATCGCTGCTGCCCACCCGATCACCGATCAAAAGACCCTCGGCCCCAGCGCTAACAGGAACGGTGTCGCCATCCTTGATGTCCCCAGCTAGCAACGCTTCGGCCAGCGGGTTTTGCAACGCGCGTTGCATCACGCGCTTCAGAGGCCGTGCGCCAAAGACCGGGTCATAGCCCTCGTCAGCCAGCCACTGCTTGGCGCCATCGTCCAGCTCGATACCAATCTTGCGACCGGCAAGCCGTTTTTTCAAACGAGCGAGCTGAATGTCGACGATGCCGTCCATATCCCGGCGCGCCAGACGATCAAAGATGATGGTCTCATCCAGACGATTGAGGAACTCCGGCCGGAAGTGGGCACGTACGGCGTCCATCACATCACGGCGGGCATCGGCTGCATCCGCGCCGTCGGGCAGTTGGCTGAGCGCCTGTGCCCCAAGGTTGGAAGTCAGGATGATCAGCGTCTGCTTGAAGTCCACCGTGCGGCCCTGGCCGTCGGTCAGCACACCATCGTCGAGCACCTGCAGGAGCACGTTGAAGACATCCGGATGTGCCTTTTCGACCTCGTCAAACAGCACCACCTGATAGGGGCGACGGCGCACGGCTTCGGTCAGAACACCACCTTCGTCGTAGCCCACATAGCCGGGAGGGGCCCCGATCAGGCGGGCGACCGCGTGTTTCTCCATGAACTCGGACATGTCGATGCGCACCATGGCGTTGTCGTCGTCAAACAGGAACTCGGCCACAGCTTTGGTCAACTCGGTTTTCCCCACGCCGGTTGGCCCGAGGAACAAGAACGACCCAAGGGGGCGGTTCTCATCATTGAGCCCAGCGCGCGCACGGCGCACGGCGTTGGAAAGCGCGGTCACAGCGGAGTGCTGACCAATCACGCGACGGTGCAGATCATCCTCCATACGCAGGAGTTTTTCACGCTCGCCTTCGAGCATCTTGGAGGTTGGGATTCCCGTCCACCGCTCAACCACTTGCGCGATTTGCTCTGGCCGCACAGCCTCTTCCACCGTCATTTCGCCCTCAGCATTTTCCGCCTCGTCGAGCTTTTTCTCCAAATCCGGGATCACACCATAGGACAGCTCCCCCGCGCGGGCCAAGTTGCCTTCACGTTTGGCGATATCGAGGTCCGCACGCGCCTGATCGAGCGCTTCTTTGATGTCGCGCGCACCGGCCAGCTTATCCCGGCCGGCCTGCCATTTGGCGGTCATCTCAGCGGAGCGGTCCTGCAAATCCGCGAGGTCCTTTTGCAAGGTTTCCAGCCGGTCCTTGGAAGCTGCATCATCCTCAAGCTTCAATGCCTCTTCCTCGATCTGCAGTTGCAGGATCTGACGGTCGAGTGCGTCGAGCTCTTCGGGCTTGCTGTCCACTTCCATGCGCAGGCGAGACGCGGCCTCGTCCACGAGGTCGATGGCTTTGTCTGGCAGGAAGCGGTCGGTGATGTAGCGGTGGCTCAACGTGGAGGCCGCAACCAATGCAGCGTCAGAGATGCGCACACCGTGGTGCAGCTCGTACTTCTCTTTGATGCCGCGCAGGATGGAAATGGTGTCTTCCACCGTAGGCTCTTCTACCACAACCGGTTGGAAGCGACGGGCTAGGGCCGCGTCTTTTTCCACATATTTGCGGTATTCATCTAATGTGGTTGCACCAATGCAGTGCAGCTCGCCCCGAGCCAGCGCAGGTTTGATCAGGTTGGCCGCATCCATCGCGCCCTCAGATTTGCCCGCGCCAACCAGCGTGTGCATCTCATCAATGAAGAGCAGGATTTCGCCCGCCGCTTCGTTGACTTCGGTCAGCACGGCCTTCAGGCGTTCCTCAAACTCACCGCGATACTTTGCGCCCGCAATCAGCGCACCCATGTCGAGCGACAGAAGTTTCTTGTTGCGCAGGCTTTCAGGCACATCGCCGTTCACAATGCGCAGGGCCATACCTTCGGCAATCGCGGTTTTACCCACGCCCGGTTCCCCGATCAAAACAGGGTTGTTTTTGGTGCGACGGCTCAGAACCTGCATCGCGCGGCGGATTTCATCGTCACGACCAATGATTGGGTCGATTTTGCCTTCGCTAGCGCGTTCGGTCAGGTCTTGGGCGTATTTTTTCAACGCGTCATAGCCATCCTCAGCCGACGCAGAATCTGCGGTGCGGCCTTTGCGGATGTCGTTGATCGCTGCGTTGAGTGTTTGGGCGGTGACGTTGCCGCCGTCCAGCGCGTCTTTGGCTTTGGATTTCACCATCACCAGTGCCATCAGAATGCGCTCGACCGGCACAAAGCTGTCACCAGCTTTCTTGGCCAGCGCTTCCGCCTCCGCCAGCACTTTGGCGGTTTTGTTGTCCATGTAGGGTTGACCGGTGTCGCCAGACACTTGCGGCAGTTTACTGACCGCTGTGTCTACTGCTTCACGCACCATTTGTGGCGCGCCGCCGGCACGGGTGATCAAATTGGCCGCAAGGCCCTGATCATCGTCCATCAATGCTTTTAGAATGTGCTCAGGCACCAGTCGCTGGTGGTTTTCCCGCATCGCAATGGTCTGTGCAGCCTGAATAAAACCGCGGGACCGTTCCGTGAACTTGCTCAAGTCCATGGCTATCTCTCCTTCTTGTAAGCGCCCGGTTCAGATGTGGCGCCCGCTTTGCGGCACGCCCCGATTGTGGGCCTCAAGCATGATGTGGGCAACAGCGTGAAATGAATCAAGATGTCACACCGGGAAAATCGAATGCTTTGCAAGGGTTGCACAGGTCAGTGCGAAAATGGTGCGAAAATTCCCCTAATTTGAGACAAATTTCGCCCTATTTCGGGATCACAATGCTTGAAAGAGCAGACAAGAAAGGGCCGCACCATGCATGTGACCGAGATTCAGATTTCCAACCCAACTTACCGCCAGACTTTGGGCGAGCTGTCCGCCGTGGTCAGCCTCAGCGATGACTCCCGCGACGTGCGCCTGCATTGCGCTGTCCCTGCGGAAGAAGAGCGTCCCAAAGGCGCGGGCCGTTTGGCGCTGATCAAAGAAGCATTGCGCCAGCTGAGCCGGATGCCGGAGATTCGTGGCGGCCGCGAAAAGCTGTCTTTTGCTCCAGGTGTGTATCCCAGCGAGGGTTAACTGGACAGCAAGGCAGTCTTTGGACAGACTGCCCTCATGGCCAGATTAGAAGATATTCGCATGCGCTCCACCTGGCGCGACATGTTTGAAGGTCAGCCCCAGCATTTGGGGCTGATTGTATTTTTGTGGCTTGGCGCCACAGCTGTTTTGGTGGCTGCGCCTGACGGACAGCGGTTTCTGGGTCTCACTGCGCAGACATGGGCAGTTACCAGCATTGGCCTCGCAATCCTGCACCAAGTGATCGTGGCGTTTATCTTTCGAGCAGAATTACACCGCAATTTGGTCACCCGGCTGCACGGCGAAGCGGACCTTGCCATCTGGACACGAATATTCCTGCCGCTTTTGGTCACGCGGCCAATCACTATTCTGATCACAGGGCTCGCGGATGATGTGCCCATTGGAACGCCGCACTGGCTCAATATAGGGCTGGGGCTGCTCTTTGTTGCCATTGCGATCTACGGCATGCATTCGGTGCTGACCCATTTCACCATCCACCGCGCGGTGGGGGGCGATCATTTCCGCGAAGAGATTGCCACGCTGCCTTTGGTGGACAAAGGCATCTTCAAATACACCTCCAACGCCATGTATGGGCCGATCTTTCTCGGACTGTGGGGCATTGCGTTTTTGTGTGACAGTTGGAATGCCTTGGTCGTGGCCGCGTTTCAGCATGTCTACATTTGGGTGCATTACTACTGCACCGAAAAGCCGGACATGGAGTGGATCTACGGCAACCGCTAAGCCTTGCAGCACAGGGCGCACGGCGCTAGAAGGCAGACGTTTGCTTTGCCCCGAGATAGCCCGGAGATACCACCATGACCGCTGATGACCGTCTGATTGTTGCCCTTGATGTGCCAAACCTGTTGCAAGGCCAAGAACTTGTGGACCAGATTGGCGATGCGGTCTCGTTTTACAAAATTGGCCTTGGCATGTTGACCGGCGGTGGTCTGGCATTGGCCAATGAGCTGAAGCAGGAACACGGCAAGCGCATTTTCCTCGATATGAAGCTGTTTGATATTGGTGCCACCGTGGAAGCGGCGGTGCGTGGCTTGGCGCAGTTTGATCTCGATTTCCTGACCGTTCATGGCGATCCCCATGTGGTGGCAGCAGCGAAACAAGGCGCGGCGGGTAGCAACCTTAAGATCCTCGGCGTGACCGTGTTGACGTCGCTGGATCGGGGTGATCTGGACAATTGCCTGATCAAAGACGGCGCCATTCCTGATCTGGTGACCGAGCGTGCGGGCAAGGCGTTTGAAGCCGGTGCGGACGGCGTTATTGCCTCCCCACAAGAAGCGGCGATGATCCGGGCGTTGCCCGAAGCTAAGGGCCGTTTGATTGTGACGCCAGGTGTGCGCCCCACAGGTGCGGCTTTGGGTGATCAAAAACGCGTGGCAACTCCAGCAAGTGCGATCAAAGACGGGGCAGACCACATTGTGGTGGGCCGTCCTGTTTGGACCGCAGACGATCCACGTGCAGCCGCACAGGCAATTGTAAGTGAGTTGGCCGCGCTTTAAGCGCAGGCGGCCATGGGCAGCGTGAAATTGTTCGGATTGTCCGGATGCGTATCGGCGAGGAAATCGGCAAGACGTGTCTGGAAATGCGGGATGCCTTTGGCATGGGTGAGATATTCGTGAGGTGACATCAGTTTGATGCGCTGCCCTTCATCGCCAAGCACAATATGCTGCGCCATCTCCGCTGGCAATTGCGCCGCAAAGAACCACGTAAAGTGATCCTGTCGCTGATAACGCCGGGCCCAAATCACTTCCTGCTCTGACAGGGTCAGGCCAATCTCTTCTTCGGTTTCGCGCAATGCACAGGTCAGCGCAGCTTCGTCGCCTTCGCGACCGCCACCGGGGAAATCCCAGTAGTCCGGCCAAGGAATGGTTGGAATGTCATCCCGTAGCACCGACACCAGCTTTTCCCCGACAAACACAATCAGTTTGGACCCGCGATAGGCCCTGTCAGGGAAGTTGGGGAATGCTATAGTCATTGTCTCATCCAAACGAATTGGTCCAATGCCAGCAGTATGCCGCGATTGTCTTAACGAATTGGAAACCACAAAAAGGTGTCCACATTGTGGCAGCCTGCGTGTGACCTCCCATCCGGAGCTTTTTGAGCTGTCTATCGCGCATATGGATTGTGATGCGTTTTATGCAAGTGTTGAGAAACGTGATAACCCGGAGTTGATCGACAAACCGGTGATTATTGGGGGGGGCAAACGAGGGGTTGTCTCCACCGCCTGCTATGTGGCGCGCATTCGCGGGGTGCGCTCTGCGATGCCGATGTTTCAAGCGTTAAAACTCTGCCCCGACGCGGTGGTGATCAAACCACGTATGGAGGCTTATGTTGAGGTCAGTCGGGCCATCCGGGCGATGATGGATGAAATGACGCCAGTGATTGAACCGTTGTCGCTGGACGAGGCGTTTTTGGACATGACCGGCACGGCCAAACTACATGGAGCCCCACCTGCGGTGATGTTGGCGCGGCTGACAAAACGCATGAAAGACGAGCTGGGCGTGACTGGATCGGTGGGGCTGTCGCACAATAAGTTTCTGGCGAAAGTCGCCAGTGATCTGGACAAGCCACGTGGATTCTCGGTGATTGGCAAGGCGGAGACCGATGATTTTCTGCACGACAAACCGGTGCGGATGATCTGGGGCATTGGGCCAGTGGCGCAAGAGAACCTGGAGCGGGCGGGCATTCGCACGTTTACCGACCTGTTGCGTTGGGATCAGCAGGACCTGATCGCGCGGTTTGGCAATACCGGCTATCGGCTCTGGCATTTGGCGCGGGGCCTGGACAAGCGCAAGATCTCTGCCCATGCCCCGATGAAAAGTATCAGCAATGAAACCACGTTTTTTGAAGACACTGCCAGCACGGACATTCTGGACGGGCATTTATGGCGGTTGGCGGAGAAAGTCAGCGACCGGGCCAAGGCCAAAGATTTGGCCGGGCGTGTGGTGACGTTGAAGCTGAAGCGGGCGAATTTCTCTTCGATCAGCCGGCGGGTGAGCCTACGCGATGCAACCCAAATGGCGGACACGCTGTATCGCACCGCACGCGGCCTGTTTGATCAGGTGGGCGATGAAGGGCCATACCGGCTGATTGGTGTAGGTCTCGCGGATCTGGTGCCTGCGACACAGGCAGACTTGTCGGGCGATTTGCTTGATCCGCAGGCCGTGCAACGCGCCAAGGCGGAGCGCGCCACCGATGCCATTCGCGAGCGCTTTGGCTCTGACGCGATCCTCAAAGGGCGCGCAATGCGTTAACCCATGCCCTCGGGCCAGCGGCGGGGGTATTGCGAGATACACAGCAGCACATCTGCGCCAGGCAGGACTTTGCGCACGTCGGCAATCATGGTGAGGTTAAGGTCATCGACCTGCTCTGGAGTGACGGCTTGTTTGGGGTTGTAGTAGACGCTGACCGTGTAGGTGCGGCCAAGTTTCACCACGGACATGTCGGTGAACTCTCCCGGCAGATCGGCGACTGATGCGCGCAGGGCGCGACGGGCTTTGGCGATGATGTCCGGCTGGGCAGTGACACCCAGCAACTCGCCCAATCCGCCACCCAGATCGCGCAGCACCTGACGTACGGCGACCAGACACAGGAAGAACACCACAATGCTGTCACCAATCGGGGCAATGGGCGCGAGCACGCCATCCCCGAAGGCGTAGATCATGCCGAGACCCAGCGCGGTGGCGACCGTCATGAAACCGTCGATGGCGGCGGCTTTGCTCTCCAGCTTGAGGATATCGCTGACCTCGCCGGTTTTCTTCCACGTGTGGCGATGCACGCCCCAGAGGCCAAAACAGGTTGCGCTGATCACGATGAAGTAAATCAGCATCGGCTGGTAGTTGAGCGTTGGGATCGCCTCGCCCTGGATGTAGTTGAGGATGTTCATCACTGCCGATCCGCAGGCAAAGAGGATCAGGCCAATCAGCGACAGAGAGCGAAAGGTGACAAACACCGCCTCATCCGCAGCATAGCCCAGCGGGCGGAAACGATCCGGGGCGGCGTCAACATTTTTGCTGATCCTGCGACCAATGAAGGCTGAGGTGAACCCAATCAGGGAAAACAGCCCGTCCATCATGATGGCGGTGGAGTTGGACAGGATTGCGGCCAAAACCCCTGCCCCGCCCATAAACAGGCTGCCCGCCATAGCGATGGAGAGCGCGCGCATTTCGCGGGTTTTTATGATTTGGGCGTCCATGTCGGGTCCTCGCAGGTCGTGTTCCCGCCAAGATAGTGCATGGCCCGAAGTTTGCGAGGGGCTTAGTAGACGAAGGGGATCAGTTTTGCGGTTTTGGCGGCGTAGGCGTCAAACTCCGTGCCGTAGCGTTGGGACAGGTAGGCGTCCAACCCCGGGATGTGGAAGAAGACGAAGCCCACGGTCATGAACAGCGGGATCACAAAGGCCAGCCAGGAGGTTGTGAGCAAGGCCCAACCGGTAAACAGGACCATGTCACCGAAGTAGTTGATATGCATGGAGTGCTTGAACAATCCGCCAGTGTAGCAGAGGCCTTTACTGTCTGGGCGTTTCTTCCAGAGCATACGTTGCAGCTCTGATCCTGTGTTGAGGTAGGAGCCAAAGGCAATCAGCCCAAGCGACAGCATGTCCATGTCGCCAATGGGCACGGCCGTGTCACGCAAAATACCTGCGGCCAACAGGAGAAAGCCGATTTCGAACAGGGCCATGAAAGCGGACAAGCCCAAGGCTTCCGAGAGCGCCACCTTACGCTTGAGCAGGGCAAACAGCGTGATCAGGTGGCGCAGGAAATAGAGCACGGCGCAGCCAGCCAACAGTTTGGCGCGGGCGGGGTCAGCCCACTCCATCGCAAAGGCGAGCCAAAGGCAGAGGCCGACGATGGCGCCATGCAGGGCCGCAAAAATCAGCTTGGGCACAAACGAGCGATCATGGGCGCGGTCAACGCCACCTGGGGATGCAGAAGACGACATAGTGAGACCTTTCAGAACAAACAGCCAAAGGCGCGACACCCGTCCGCGATCTTGCAGAGGATCCCAGCCGATACAGCGCAGGTCAGCATCACTTCGAGGCGGAAGAGAGGAGGATTGCTTGTTGGTAACATTTTTTAGACCAATTGGACGAAAACAATTTCCTCCTAGACCTCCGCAGCGAGTCGTGTCAAATGATTTTAGACCAAGCGGACGAAATAGATGCCGAAGATTGTTGACCATGATGCCCACCGCGCCGACTTGGCGCTACGCGCAGCCTCCTATTTTTCCGAACATGGCTATGGCGGCGTGAGCATGCGAAAGGTGGCCACGCACCTGGGCGTTTCCAAATCGGCGCTCTATCACTACTTCCCCACCAAAGAGGCGCTGTTTCTGGCCAGCACCAAAGAGGTGATGAAATCTGTTGCGGTGCCGCAGGTTGGTGGGGTCTCTCAGGAGGCGCAGTTGCAGGCGCTGACCAAAGCTATGGCGCCGGGATTTGGCAGCGAAATGGCGCTGTTGTTTGATTATCTGCGCGGTAAATCAGCGGCTGAGATTGCCCAGGACGAGGCGATGCAGGTGTCTATGGCGGCGCACCATGCGGCGGTGGCGGAGATTGTGGGCCAAGAAGCCGCACAGGAGACGTTGGAGCGCATGATGGGGAAGCTGTTGATTGGGTATTTTCAGGGCCAAGCCGACCACTAGACCCAAAACAACATAGGGCTGCGCCAGCATGGGTAGGTGCGAATGCACCTGCCGGGGGGGGCAGGCAGGTGCAGCCCGGCGATGCCGAGCAAAAGGGTTGAAAAAGAAAAGGCCCGCCGCAAGCGACGGGCATAGCCGAAGCACCCCAAAGGGCGCCGGGCTCAGGGGAAGAGGGATTAGTCGTATTTGCGCTGATCTTCGATCACGATGCCGTCTTTAGGCAGGCTGCCCGGGACGACGATCTCAATCTTGCCTTTGAGTTTCAGCGCGTCCGCTACAGAGGCCCCATAGGCGGCCTCGTCACCTCCGGCGCTTTCGATTTGCACAGTCATCACGTCCATCTCGCCAGACCGGGTCGCAATCACGCGGGCCTTGGTGACCTCGTCATGTTTTGCCACAAGGGCCGCAACCTGCTCGGGGCGGACAAACATGCCTTTGATTTTGGCGGTTTGATCGGCACGGCCCATCCAACCTTTGATGCGCATGTTGGTCCGCCCACAAGGGCTTTGCCCGGGAAGGATGGCGGAGAGGTCGCCAGTGGCAAAACGGATCAGCGGGTAATCAGGATTGAGTGTGGTCACCACCACTTCGCCCACCTCACCTGGCGCCACAGGGGTGCCGGTGCCGGGGGTGACAATTTCCAAAATCACACCTTCGTCGATGATCATACCTTCCATCGCTTCAGATTCGTAAGCGATGGAGCCAAGATCTGCGGTGCCGTAGCCTTGCAGGCAGGTGATGCCCCGATCAGCGTATTCTTGGCGTAGGCTCGGGAACAGCGCGCCACCACCCACGGTGGCTTTGGTGATCTTGAGCGTCTCGCCCATTTCCTCGGCCTTATCGAGGATGATCTTGAGGTAATCCGGCGTGCCAGCATAAGCCGTAGTGCCAATGTCCGCAGCTGCACGGACCTGCATTTCGGTCTGGCCCACACCTGCTGGCAGCACTTTGGCGCCGACAGCGCGCGCGCCGCTTTCAAACATCATGCCCGCCGGGGTCAGGTGATAAGAGAAGCAGTTCTGCACAATATCACTCGCGCCAATGCCAACGGCGTGCAGTACACGACCAAAGCGGAACCAGTCAGAGGTATTGCCACCCGGCTCATAAATCGGGCCGGGGGATTGGAAGACATGAGCAATATTGGGGTTGCTCAGATCGGCAAAGCCCCCCAAAGGGCCGCTGGCTTTCTGCGCCGCGCCCAATTCAGATTTGCGCAGCACCGGCAGGCTGGCGAGATCTTCAACAGAGGTCACTTTGGCAGGGGCAGCATCCGCCAAGGAGGTTGCAAAACCCGGCAATTGTTTGGCCCGTGCGATCTGTGCTGGCAAAACAGCGGCCAGATCAGCGGCGCGTTGATCAGCGCTGCGGGTTTCCAACTCGTCAAAAAAGCGGCTCATGTGATGCCATCCTTTGTGGTTCGGTGCCGCACCTTGCGGCCAAAGTCTTCCTATGCGCCCGCCAAGACTGGGGGCGCGGTGGGGTAAGTCTGCCCGATTAGTTTGGGCGGGGTGGCACACAAATACGTGCGCCGACGGTCAGCTGTGCCTTAGCTCAGCCAACGCTTACGACGGCGATAAGAGCGTACGTCGCGGAAAGATTTCCGTCCGTCGTCGCTCATACCGAGGTAAAATTCTTTAACATCCGGGTTCTCACGCAGCTCAGCGGCAGGGCCATCCATCACCACACGTCCGCTTTCCAGAATGTAACCGTAGTGCGCAAAACGCAGCGCCACGTTGGTGTTCTGTTCCGCAAGCAAGAAGGTGTTGCCTTCTTTTTCGTTGAGATCTTTCACGATGTTGAAGATCTCTTCGACCAGCTGAGGCGCCAGACCCATGGAGGGTTCATCGAGCAGAATGCATTCCGGCTTACTCATCAGCGCGCGACCAATCGCAACCATCTGTTGCTCACCACCGGAGGTGTAGCCGGCCTGAGATTTGCGGCGTTCTTTTAGACGCGGGAAGTAGTTGTAGACCATTTCGAGGTCGGCGGCGACGTCACCACCGCTGCGGGTGTAAGCCCCGGTCAGCAGGTTTTCCTCAACGGTCAGGTGTTCAAAACAGTGACGGCCTTCCATCACTTGGATCACGCCTTTTTTCACCAGAGACGCAGGATCTTGATCCGCAATGGGCTCGCCCCGATACTGGATCGAGCCTTTGGTCACCTCGCCGCGCTCGGAATGCAGCAGGTTGGAGATGGCCTTCAAGGTGGTGGTTTTGCCTGCGCCGTTGCCGCCCAGTAGAGCGGTGATACCGCCTTTGGGAACCGCAAGGCTCACGCCTTTGAGCACGAGGATCACGTGGTTGTAGATCACCTCGATGTTGTTGACCTCCAAAAGGGTCTCTTGGGTGCGACCAGCGTCAAGCATGTGCGTTGTCTTTCATCTCACGTTCTAGGGTGTCCCGGCCGGTGCGCCCGGCCGAGACGAGGGTTTCAAACAGGCTTATTTACAGCCCATTTCGATATTGTTTTCAGAAGCATAGGCGTTGGAATCTTCTGCTATCAGCGCACCGATCACTTCCTGGTCGGTTTCTGCAAACTCAGAGATCAGGGACCAAGTCTGGTTGTCTGCATCCCACTGGGTCACACCAACGAGGCCTGGGCCACCGTGGTTTTCGCAGGACACGTCAAAGGACGGGCCGAAGTTTGGCATACCCAGTGCAGTCATCTTCTCTTCGGTGATGGACAGAGCTTCCATACCGTCACGCATTTGACCCGCATTGATGTCTGCGGTGCCGTGGATTTCCTGAGCGGTTTTGGCCGCTTCGGCTGCGAGCATCGCTGCGTACATGCCACGGTTATAGAGAACGTTGCCGATCTGATCGCCTGCACCCGCAGCTTTGCCGGTATCCACAACATGTTTCTGGATGTCGTCAAAAACTGGGAAGTCACGGCCCACATTGTGGAAGGTCAGAGCTTTGTAGCCATTGGCTTTGGCGCCTGCGGAGAGAACGTCATGCTCTGCACCAGACCACCAGATGCCGATGAAGTTTTCCATTGGGAAACGGATGTTGGCCGCTTCCTGAATGGCAACCTGGTTCATCACACCCCAGCCCCACATCAGAACTGTGTCTGGCTTCTCACGACGGATCTGCAGCCACTGGGATTTCTGCTCCTGACCAGGGTGGTCAACAGGCATCAGGCTCAGTTCAAAACCGTGCTTTTTCTGCAGCTCTTCAAGCGTGCGGATCGGCTCCTTGCCGTAGGCGGAGTTGTGATAGACCAGCGCAATTTTGTGGCCTTTCAGGTCGCCGCCGTTTTCAGCCAGCAGATAGTTCACGGCACCAGACGCACCGTTCCAGTAGCTGCCTGGGTAGTTGAAGGTGTGGCTGAACACTTTGCCGTTTGCAGCAGAAGTACGACCGTAGCCCATTGTGTGCATCGGGATGTTGTCAGCTGTGGTTTTTGGGATCAGCTGATAGGTGATGCCGGTGGACAGCGGTTGATACACCAGAGCGCCTTCGCCTTTGGTGGATTCGTAGCATTCCACACCCTTTTCGGTGTTGTAGCCGGTTTCACATTCCAGAAGACGAGTTGGAACACCACCGATGCCGCCATCACGCTCGTTGAGCAGGGTGAAATAGTCGGCATAGCCGTCTGCAAACGGGATGCCGCCTGCTGCGTAAGGGCCGGTGCGGTAGCTCAGGGATGGGAACACAAGGTCCGCCATTGCTGGAGCTGCTGCCATCACGGCCGCTACGGCCATCGTTGCAAATTTAGTTTTCATCGGGGTTTTCCTCCCATGGTTAGTCCGATGTTGATTGCCGGGGCCTCCCCGCCCCGGAATGGTTGGTTCTGGCCCCGCCTTAGTGCGGGAAGGGCCACAACCGCAGTTTCTGTTTGGCCACGCGCCAGAGCTGAGCAAGGCCGTGTGGTTCCAAAATAAGGAACATGATGATCAGGCCGCCAACAATCACAAGCTGCAAATGCGCCACGATGTCTGTCGGCCAGCCGAGCATGTCCACGCCAACCACTTTCAGCACCACCGGCAGCAGCACCAGGAAGGCTGCGCCCGCAAAGGAGCCGAAGATGGAGCCCAGACCACCAATGATGATCATGAACAGCACGAGGAATGATTTGGTGATGCCAAAGGCTTCGCCAACTTCCACTGCACCAAGATAGAGCGCAAAGAACAGCGCGCCGGAGATACCAACAAAGAAGCCCGACACCGCAAAGGCGGAGATTTTGGCTTTCAGCGGGTTCACACCAATGATTTCGGCGGCGATGTCCATGTCACGAATGGCCATCCATTTCCGGCCAGCCATGCCGCGTGTCAGGTTGCGTGCGATGATCGCGCTGAGCACAAGGAACACCAGACAGAACAGGTATGTCGCCCAGGCTTCGGTGTTTGGGCCAGTGACCGGCACGCCAAACACCATGCGCTCAGGTGCGTTGATCTGACCAGAAGCCGAGTTGTTGTAGAACCACGGCACCCGGTTGAAGAGCCACACCAGGAAGAACTGCGCCGCAAGCGTTGCCACCGCGAGGTAGAAGCCTTTGATGCGCAAGCTTGGCAGGCCAAAGAGCACACAGACCATGCCGGTGATGCCACCCGACAGGATCACGTGGAAGAAGATGTTCACGTCCGGGAAGGAGGTCATCAATTTGTAACACGCATAGGCGCCCACAGCCATGAACCCGCCGGTGCCGAGCGAAACTTGTCCGCAGTAACCCACAAGAATGTTCAGGCCGATGGCCGCAATCGAGTAGATTAGGAACGGCAGCAGAATGGCGTTGGCCCAGTAATCGTTAATCACAAACGGGATCACCAGAAAGGCCACAACCAGTGCAAGGTAGTATCCCACCCGGTCGATCTTGATCGGGAACGTTTGGTTGTCCGCCGAGTAAGTCTTTTTGAAATCGCCAGCTTCACGATAGAACATCAGGCGGTCTCCTCGTTGTATTCTTTTTCAAGGTGGGACCGGTCTGCCCGGTTCCGAGGTTTTGCATAGCCGGAGGCTTCCGCGTCGCGGACCAGCCGGAAAAACGTCCAGATGCCAAGCAACCCGCCAAACGCAGCCACTAGGGCGGCTGTGGTCATCTCTTCGGGCCGGGAGACATCGCCAGTGAAGGCGAGGTAGCCAAAGACCCAAAAGCCGGACCAAGCAATAACGTTCATGACAGCAAGCGACTTGGACATGTCTCAGACCCTCTCGATGATCTTTTCGCCAAACAGGCCTTGGGGCCGGAAGACGAGGAAGACGAGGGCAAGCACATAGGCAAACCAGTTCTCGGTTGCGCCACCAAGGTTGATCACGCCGCCAAAACACTGACCGATGCCGAAGCAGTATTCGAACATCTTCTCACCAACACCGATGATCAGACCACCCACAATGGCGCCCGGGATCGAAGTAAAGCCACCCAGCATCAGAACCGGTAGAGCTTTCAGCGCAATCAGAGACAGCGAGAACTGCACGCCCGACTTGGCGCCCCACATGATGCCTGCGACCAGTGCCACAAAGCCTGCAAGAGACCAGACCAGAACCCAGATGAAGTTCAGGGAGATGCCCACAGACAGCGCCGCCTGGTGGTCATCGGCCACAGCCCGCATGGCGCGGCCTTGTTTGGTGTATTGGCTAAACGCCACCAGCGCGATCACCAGTACAATGGCGACCAGTGTTGCGGTGATGTCGAGGTTGTCGATGAAGAAGCCCACGCCCCAGGCGTTAAAGGCCGCATCGTCAATCGCCAGGTTCATACCTTGAGGCAGACACATTTCGCCCGGCAGACAGAAGGTCAGCGTTTTGATTTCCGAGTTCCACATCAGGTCAGCAAAGCCTTCGAGGAAATACGCCAGACCGATGGTGGCCATGAAGAGAATGATCGGCTCTTGGCCCACCAGATGGCGGAACACAAAGCGTTGCACCGCCCAGGCCAGCAGGATCATCACACCGACGGTGAGGATCAGCGCAAAGGCCGATGAGATGTTCCAGCCAAAGGTGTGCACATGGGTGCCGAAAATCGCGTTGATGAGGTGGGCAAACGGCACCTGACCGTTCTGGATGCCCACAAGGGTCATCGCGGCAAACAGCGCCATCACCCCCTGGGCAAAGTTGAAGATGCCGGAGGCTTTGTAGATCAGTACGAAACCCAGTGCCACAAGCGCATAGAGCACCCCGGACATGAGGCCGTTGGCAAAGACCTCCATCGCAAATACGAGTTGTTCAGGCATCGCTCACGCCTCCGATTTTAGCTTTCAGATCAAAGAGGGGCTTAGTCATGTGCCACCCCCAGATAGGCGTCGATGACGTCTTGGTTGTTGCGCACTTCGTCTGGGGTGCCGTCGCCGATCTTTTTGCCGTAGTCCATCACCACAACCCGATCAGAGAGATCCATCACCACACCCATGTCGTGTTCGATCAGCGCGATGGTGGTGCCAAACTCGTCGTTCATGTCGAGGATAAAGCGGGACATGTCCTCTTTTTCCTCAACGTTCATGCCCGCCATGGGTTCATCCAGAAGCAAGATGGAAGGCTCCGCAGCCAATGCACGCGCCAATTCCACACGTTTTTTCAAACCATACGGCAGACGGCCAACAGGGGTTTTGCGGATCGCCTGGATCTCGAGGAAGTCGATGATTCTCTCAACTTTCTCGCGATTTTCAACCTCTTCGCGTTCCGCTTTGCCTTTCCAGATGGCTTGCTCAAAGATATTGGCTTTCATCTGGCGCAGGCGGCCAGTCATGACGTTGTCCAGAACAGTCATGCCTTCGAACAGTGCGATGTTCTGGAAGGTCCGGGCGATGCCCTGCCCCGCCACCTGATACGGCTTCATTGGCGGGCGCTTGGCGCCTTTGTACCAAACTTCACCTTCCTGCGGCACGTAGAAGCCGGAGATCACGTTCAACATCGAGGATTTGCCCGCGCCATTGGGGCCGATGATCGCACGGATCTCGCCTTCGCGGATGTCAAAGCTGATGTCGGTGATCGCTTTCACACCACCAAAACGCAGCGTGATGTTTTTCATTTCCATCACAGTTGGGCCAATGGTGCGGCCGTCGTCCGTGACGTAGCTTTCGTTGCTCATGTCATTCATTCCGCTGCTATCTTGCTGGCCGTTGGCGCAACTTTGGCGTCGCGCAGCTCAAGCGTTGCACTGATCGAGCCTTTGCGGCCGTCCTCATAGGTCACTTCGGTATTGGTAGAGACGCTGGCGGAGCCGTCATAAAGACCATCCACAAGGTCTTTAAACTTATCCGCCACAATCACGCGGCGCACCTTACGGGTCCGGGTCATTTCGCCATCATCCGCATCCAGTTCTTTGTGCAGAACCAGGAAACGGTGAATCTGACAGCCCGCCAACATTGGGTCGTCTGCGACGGATCGGTTGACCGCCTCAACATGCCCTTGAATGCTGTCGAGCACCTTCGGGTGACCGGCCAGTTCCTGATAGGAGGCATAGGCGATGTTGTTGCGTTCCGCCCAGTTGCCCACGGCCGTTAGGTCGATGTTGATGAAGGCGACGCAGCGGTCCTTGCCGTTGCCAAACAGCACAGCCTCAAGGATGTCGGGATAGAACTTCAGTTTGTTCTCAACATACTTTGGCGCGAACATGGAACCATCGGCCATTTTGCCAACGTCTTTGGCCCGGTCGATGATGCGCAGGTGGCCGCTGCCCTCTTCAAAGAAACCCGCGTCCCCTGTGGCCACCCAGCCTTCCGCATCTTTCGTAGACGCCGTGCTTTCCGGGTTGTTGTAATACTCCACAAACGTGCCCGGACTGCGGTAGAAGATCTCGCCATTGTCGGCAATTTTGATTTCCACATCAGGGCTTGGTACACCCACGGTGTCGGCGCGCACTTCGCCATCCGGCTGAGCGGTGATGAACACGGTGGCTTCGGTCTGACCGTAGAGTTGCTTCAGGTTGATGCCCAAGGAGCGATAGAATTCGAAGATTTCCGGACCAATCGCTTCACCCGCGGTGTAGCCCACACGCACGCGGCCAAAACCAAGCGTGTCTTTCAGCGGACCGTATACCAGCACGTTGCCCATGCGGTATTTGAAATAGTCACGCAGGTTGCCACGATAGAGGTTCAGCAGGATTGGATCCTTGGCTTTGAAGTGCTCGCGCGCCTTGCTGCCGTGACGCAGCTTGGTGAAGGCCATGCGAACGCCGTTCTCCAGCAATGTTTCCATCGCAAAGCCGATGCCCATCGCATAGCGGAAGGCATTTTTGACGCGGCGCTTCATGTCCGGCTTGGCCAAGCTGCGCTTGGGCATACCGTATTTCTCACCGGTGGTTTTGGCGAAGTCCATGAAGTGATGGAACAGGGCGTATTTCAGATCACCACTGTCTTCCATGCGGATCATCACATTGGTCAGCGAAGTTTCAAAAATCCGCGGGGGCGCGAAGTAGTAGGTTGGACCAATTTCGCGCAGGTCGGTCATCATGGTTTCGGCCGATTCCGGGCAGTTCACGCAGAACCCACACCAGTAGGCTTGACCGACAGAGAAGATAAAATCGCCAACCCAAGCCATTGGCAGGTAGGACAGAATTTCTTCGTCCCCTGTCAGACTGTCAAAATCGGAAGAGTTCTTGGCGCTTTCAATAACGTTGCGGTTGGAGAGCACCACACCTTTGGGTTTGCCGGTGGTGCCGGAGGTGTAGAGCATGACGCAGGTGCTGTCATAATCCAGCTTCTCACGGCGGGATTTCAGCTCGCCAATCAGCTCGTCATGGGCGGCGCGGCCCTGGGCCTGAATGTGGCTGAACTCATGCAGCTGGCGGTGGTCATATTTCCGCAATCCGCGTGGATCGATGTAGACCATGTGCTCAAAGGTGTGCAGCTTGTCTTGGATCTCAATGATCTTGTCGACCTGTTCCTGGTCCTCAACAATGGCGTATTTCGCACCACAGTGACCCAGAATGTATTCCATCTCTTCGGCGGCACTGTCGTTATATACCGGCACCGGCACCGCACCCACGGATTGGGCGGCAACCATTGACCAATAGAAAGACGGGCGGTTGCGCCCGATGATGGCGACAAAATCGCCTTGTTTCACACCCAGATTGATCAGACCAAGCGCCAGCGCTTCGATCTCTTTCTCGGTCATTGCCCAAGTCCAGGTCTGCCAGATCCCGAACTCTTTCTCCCGGTATGCATCTTTGTCTGCAAACTGGGCGGCGTTCCGCTGCAACAGCGCCGGAATGGACGCGAGTCCCCCGGTCGCCTGTGACGACTGTGCCAAATTCTCTTCCTCCCTTAAGCCCGCCGAAACGGGCCAAAATCGCGCAAGCGATTCTCCACCTCTAGTGGTGCGTGTTTCACCCTGTTGGTCAACTTTTTCTTAAAGTTTTCCCAATCCTTACGAATTGTAACAAGCTGAATTTCACCCTTTCCGCCGCCCCAAATTGGGTGTTAGCGATACTGTAGAAGGAGAGCCAAGATGGAGCGAGCCGCAGCCACCCAGGCCATGACCGTTGCTGGTCTGAACCTGATCAAACAGGCGATGTCGATCTATGACAGCGATCTGAAGCTGGTGGTGGCCAATACGCGCTTTCGAGAAATGTTCTCTATTCCCCGTGTACTGAGCCAGCCAGGCGCGCCGTTCTCGGAAACCATCCGCTTTCTGATTGAGAATGGCGAATACGGCGACATTCGCGATGAAGACAAAGAGGCCTTTATCAAAGAGCGGGTGGACCGCGCCCTAAATTTTGAGGCGCATTACTTTGAGCGCAAACGCGCGGACGGGCGTTGGGTCTCTGTTGAAGGCTCGCCCCTGCCCGATGGTGGCTGGGTCGCGGTCTACACCGACATCACCTCCACCAAACGCCAAGAAGCGTTGCTCCGATCTCGCTCTGAAGAGCTCTCTGACCAATTGTTGCAATACGCCGAAGAGCTCTCCGCCACCAACCGCGAGTTGGAGGCCACGGTGCAGACTCTGGAAGAGGTGAAACGTCAGCTGATGGACAGCGAGGCGCGGATGCGGCTGACGGCGGAAATGATGCCAGCCCATATCGCCCATGTGGGGCCGGATCGGCTTTACACCTACTCCAACCGCCGCCTGAGTGCGGTGATCCCGGGGCGCCCGTCCGACATCGTGGGTATGCATGCCAGCGAAGCCTTGGGGGACAACGCTTACAGCCATATCAAGCCGCATATGGACAAAGCCTTCAAAGGTGAGCCGTCGGTATTTGAGTTCAACGAACACCCCAGCACCCGGCGCATCCGCGCGGCGTTTACGCCGGACGACAATGAGGGCGCCGCCCGTGGGGTCTACGTGTTGTCGATGGACGTGACCGAGGAAACTCAAGCCCGCGTTGCCTTGCAGCAAACTCGCCGGCGCGAGATCGCAGCGCAGATGACCAGCGGTTTGGCGCATGATTTTTCCAACCTGCTGACGATCATTTTGGGCACGCAGAGCCGGTTGCAAAAGATGGACCTACCAGAGGATGCCCGTTCGCTGATTGAGGCCACTTTGGGCGCGGCGCGGCGCGGCGGCACCTTGCTGGACAATCTCGCCAATGTGACCGGACCACGGGTGCCAAAACTGGCGCCAACGGACATGATTGGCTTTTTGACCGAGTTGGAAACCTTGGCGCAGCCGACGGTGGGCGATGACGTTGCGCTGATCATTGAGAACAGCATTCCAGACGGCGCGGTGTTGTTGGACCCGGCGATGTTACACGACTCGCTGGTGAACCTCCTGCTGAACGCAGCCCATGCCTGTGGTCAGGGTGGCACCATCTTGTTGATTGCCGAGCTGATGCAGAACACCTGGGTGCAGTTCACCGTGCGTGATACCGGACCCGGGTTCTCCGACACCGCGTTAGAGCATGCGCTGGATCCGTTCTTTACCACCAAAGGTGCGGATGGCTCCGGGCTTGGTCTGGCGATGGTTTATGACATGACCAAGCTGGTGGGCGGCGACATCAAAGTGGCCAACACCGAAACCGGCGGTCAGGTGGTGCTGCGCCTGCCACTGCGCCGCGCGGTGCAGGATTCCACACCGGGCCTGGCGTTGCTGGTCGAGGACAACCCGGACCTGCGCGGTCTGATCCGCGATATGTTGACCGACATGAAGCACACGGTGATCGAGGCCGCCAGCGTGGACGAGGCCCGCGTGTTGCTGGACCAGGTGCCGGACATCACACTGGTGTTGTCCGATATTTCGCTGGAAGGCGACGCCACCGGCGTAGACCTGATCCGTGAACTGGGGCGCGACCGCGTGCCCACCTACCTGATGACCAGCTTGCCCCAGAGCCATGATCTCTATATCGAAGGCGCCGCGCGCGCGCCGGTGTTGCCCAAGCCCTTTACCGCTGCGCAGCTTGACCAATTCTTACATCCGAAGTGAGCCCCGCCATGACCGCCCCGCTTGTCACCATCCTCGACGATGAACCGGAAATCCGCATGATTTTGGCGGACGCATTGGAAGATGCGGGCTTTCGCACCATGGCGTTTTCGCGGGCCACAGAATTTGAAGCCGCGCTCAAATCCACCACACCAGATGTGTGTTTGGTGGATTTGGGGCTGCCAGACAAAGATGGGCTTACTTTGGTGCATCGGTTGGCTTTGGAACTGGGCGCGGCGGTGATCATCATCTCCGGCCGCGCTCAGGTGCAGGACCGGATCACCGGCCTTGAGCTCGGCGCGGATGATTACATCATCAAACCGTTTGACCCTACCGAGGTGGTGGCACGAGTGCGGGCCCGGCTGCGCAAAGAGAAGCCAACTGCGCCGGTGACCGCCAACACTGCCGTCTTCAACGGCTGGACCGCCTATTTTGACCGCTATGTGTTGGTCGATGACACCGGTGCGGAAACCACTTTCAGCCATGCGGAAGGCGAAGTGCTGCGTCTGTTTCTCGACAGCCCCAAACGCTTGATCAGCCGCGCGCAGATGCAGGAATCCTTGGGTGGGGCGGCTGGTGAGAGCTTTGATCGGGCCATGGATGTGCGGATTTCACGTCTGCGCACTAAGCTCAAAGAAGACCCCAAAAACCCACGTCTTATCAAAACCATCTACGGCGCGGGCTATATCTTTTTAGGCGATGTGACCTGGCAGTAACCCGCTGTATTTACACGGCGGTTACAAAACCATCACAATATGTAGCCAAATGCCGCAAAATAAGGTATATATAGAGTTAGGTGGTCACCAGAGCGCCCCGGTTGAATCCTCCTTCCAACCTGTGCGGCGCGGGCACATCCACTCACGGAAGGGCCGCGGATTTTTTAGGGACAGGCGCGCGGTCTTTATGGGGACTGTGCAAGAACAAGTTCACTCCCGCCTTCCCCGCAGACCAGACCATCGGCTGCGGGGAATTTTTCTGTTTACTTAGAAAACTGGATCAGATGCGCCGTCACCCGAAGGCCTGCTACGCGCCCAGTTTGACGGATGACTCGCGAGGTTTGTCTGAGCGCTTTGCGCTTGTTGAAGTTAATCCACCCGTAGGACTATTCGGGTTCTGCCGTCTAATTCGACTTTGCGCGCCAGTCGATTTGAACTATCCATTCTGTCAGTATGCGACGTCCAAATGCACTATATTTCCTGACTGCGACAGCAGTAATGTTCTCCCTCGTATTGGGAATTTTCCTATTAACGCGGACGGGTTTACCGACAGCCGATGTCGTTGCTCAGCAGGCAGCGAGCCGACCCATTATCCGAGTTGATGAATTCAGTCCTGGTGACGTTGAGATCCTTTTGCTTAATAATCGCAGGGTGGTTGTCTGGAGACGCAATGAGGCTGATAGGACCCTTGCAGCAAGCCAAAACGCACCAGAAGAATGGCGACATCACGATACAAGAATTCTCGGAAAGCCCGAACCTATCTTAGCGGATGACGCAAATTTGACGTTGAACGGAGAATGGTTCTTTGCTTTGGCAGAGTTTTCCAACCCGTATCAATACCTGTTGCTGAGAGCAGGCGACTGTGAGGGCTTCTTCGAAGGACGGTATGCAGCCCATTTTGACTTAGCAGGGCGTGTCAGAAAGGGCGGCGGTAGCAAGAACCTTACCGTCATAAAAGCCGAGTTTGTCGATGACGGGAAAGGCATACAGCTTTTTCTGAATGGAAAACCTTGAAGCCAAAAATTGCGCGCCGAGAGCGAATTGGCGCTTCGTCCCCCCACCGTAAATGTGCGCCCCGGTTATGTTAAACTTTGGCCGTGCGGGTAAAATCTGACATGCAAAAAAGGCTCCCGCAAACCTCCGGGAGCCTTTTAGCTTTTTCAGTCAGTCCACTTTACTTCACAGCAACCGTCTTCCAACCGCCGTTTTCCACCACGGAAATCACCACGTCATCCGCGCCACGGTGGTCGTCTGGACCATAGGTGGTCTGCGAACCAGTCAGCTCGTCCATGTAATCCAGCGTCTCCATGGCGGCGATGAAGCCTTCGTGGGTCAGCTCAGGACCCGCCGTCTCCAAGGCGCGCACCAGCGTGTCTGCTGCGGAGTAGCCGAGCATGGCAAAACCGGACGCAGGCTGATCAAACTTGGCTTTGTAGTCGGCAATAAACTTACCCGGCACTGGATCCGCTGCGCGTGCGTACAGATCCTGCCAGCCCGATGCGGCGTAAAGCCCGTCGGTAACACCGCCCGGCACCATCGCCACTGGCTCCAGGAAGCCTGCGGAGGTGTTGAGGAATTTCACATCGGTCCAGCCCAGTTTCTTGGCGGTACCAACAACGGTGATGCCCTGACGCACGCCCAGCGCCATGGTGATCACGTCACACCCGGCCGCTTTGTGTTTGCCAAGAGAGCCGACAAAATCCAATTCATCCGGCTTGTGTGTGGTTTCGCTGGCCATGGTCAGGCCCATGCTTTCCGCAACATCGACAGTGGATTCAGCAATCTCTTTGCCAAAGTCGGACGGGATATACATGGTGCAGAGTTCTTTGGCGCCAAACTCTTCTGCAAGGTATTTCGCACCCACCTGCACTTGGTCGTAGTAGCTTGAGAAGCCAATGAATTTATTGTCCATCGGCTCTTGCAGCATCTGCCGCGCTGCAGAGAGCGGGCCGACATTTGGAATGCCTTTGGGATCAAGCAGTTTGAAGCCCGCCACGTTCATCGGCGTGCCAAGGGACAGCAGCATGGCAAAGGCTTTGTCCCGGTTGAGAAGCTTGTTGTAGCCCTGCATCGCGCGCGGAATCTGGTAGCCGTTGTCCTCCACAACAAACCGGATCTGACGCCCATGCACGCCGCCTGCGGCGTTCACCTCATCAAAGCGCATGTTGGCGCCGTTGACCGCCGGAACCCCCACCGCAGCAAAGATACCGGAGAGATCGTTTACGGACCCAATCACCACTTCGCCGTCGCTCACGCCTTGCGTGTCCGCAGCGACCTGGCTTGCCAGCGCTGCCGCGCCAACCGCCAGTACAGTCGTCAGTTTTTTCATAATTTCCTCCCGTTTAAAGTGTGGTCTGGGGCCACATACATGCAGCCTAATACATTTCCTCTATGAGTCCCGCGTGTTTCTTCTCCACAAAGCTGCGCTTAAGCTTCATGGTTGCGGTTAATTCTTCATCCTCCGCCGTTAGAAGGACGTTGATCAGGCGAAAATCCTTGATCTGTTCCACACGGGCAAACTCTTTATTAACCCCGTCCACCTCACCTTTGATGAGGTCCACCACATCTTGGGCGGCGCAGAGCGACGCAAAATCCGAGAACGGCACTTTGCGATCTTGCGCATATTTCTCGACGTTTTCCTGATCGATCATAATCAGGCAGGTCAGGTATTTGCGCGCGTCGCCAATCACCACCGCATCTGAAATGTAGTGGCTGAATTTCAGGCGGCTTTCGATCTCCGCCGGGGTGATGTTCTTGCCGCCAGCGGTGATGATGATGTCTTTCAAGCGGCCTGTGATGGTCAGGAAGCCATCGTCGTCCAGCTTGCCCACGTCCCCGGTGCGCAGCCAACCGTCCTCGGTGAAGGTCTCTGCCGTTTTCTCGTTGTTGCGCCAATAGCCTTGGAAATTGTTGAGGCCATAGGTCTGGATTTCGCCGTCGTCCGCGATGCGCACCTGAAACCCCGGCACAGCTTTGCCCACACTGCCCAGCTTGTTGTCATCAGGCACATTGATCGAGGCCAAACCGGCGTTTTCGGTCATGCCGTAGCCTTCCAAAAGTTGCACGCCAATTGCCCAGTACCAGCGGATTAGCTCCGGGCTGATCGGGGCCGCGCCGGTGCCGCCGCGACGCATTTTGTCCATGCCCAACATCCGGCGCAGATTGCGCAGCACGAGGAAATCCCAGATCGCATAGTTGAGCTGCACGCCGCTTGGCACCGGCTTGCGCGCCAGCAGGTAATCCGCCCGCTTCAGGCCAGCTTTTACCGCGAGGTTGAAACACAACCGGCCAATGGGTGTGGCTTCTTGCGCCAGCACCAAGACACGGGAGTAGATCTTTTCCCACACGCGTGGCACAGCGGTGAAATGTGCCGGTGAGACTTCTTGAAGATTATCAAAAACCGTCTCCGTGCTTTCGGCAAAGTTCACCGTGGATTTGCCGGCAATTGGGAAATAGGCGGACACGTTGCGCTCCAAAATATGGCACAGCGGCAAGAAACAGAGCTGCTCATCCTTGTCCATCGTCGGCAGCGCATGCGCACCGGACACGCATGCGGCAATCACGTTTTCCTGTGACAGCATCGCGCCTTTGGGCATGCCGGTGGTGCCAGAGGTGTAGATCAGCAGACCAGTGTCTTCTGGTTTGGCCTGTTTGATTTCCTCTTCAAAAACGCCGTGATGTTCGGCCTCAAAGGCGCGCCCGGTTTCATAAAGGTCTTCGAGAAAGACACATTTGTCATGGCGCAGATCGTGCAGGCCGTCTTGGTCCAATATGATGACTTTTATGACTTGGCTGGCTTGATCTTCGATCTCTAGAAACTTGTCGAGCTGCTCGTCGTTTTCCACAAACAGGAAGCGGCTACCGCTATCGCGCAACAGGTATTCCAGCTGGCTGGCGGAGTCGGTGGTGTAAACACCGGAAGCAATGCCGCCCACACATTGGATTCCCATGTCGGCATAGAGCCATTCCTTGCGGTCTTCCGACAGGATCGAAACCACCTCGCCGCGTTCCAGCCCCAAAGCGCGCAGGCCAAGACCAATCCACTTGGCGTGGGTCCAATAGTCTGTCCACGAATAGGCCTGCCAGATGCCGAGGTCTTTTTCACGATGGGCGGTGCGGTCGCGCAGCTGTTCACAGCGCTTTTGAAACAGGCTCACCATCGTGTCGCAGCCATCCACAACAGCGGGTTTTTGCCCCGGTGTGGCGGAGACAATCACGCCGTTGATTTCAATCTGCTCCGGCGGCTGGGATGTGGTTTGAATGTTCATGCGCCTGCCTCCCCCTTATCGCCATGTCTTCTTGCGTTTCCAGCGCCGTTCACCACGTGCGCCGTCTTCTTGATGACCCAGGTAGAAGGCCTTGATGTCTTCACTCTCCATCAGCCGATCGGCTGTGTCGTCCATCACAATCCGCCCCACCTCCATGACATAGCCAACATCCGCGAGATCCAGCGCCACTTTGGCGTTTTGCTCCACCAGCATCATGGTCACGCCTTCGTCTTTGTTCAGGCGTTTGAGGATGGCAAAAATCTCCTGCACCAAGAGCGGCGATAGGCCGAGCGATGGTTCATCCAACAACATGATCTTGGGTCGCAGCATCAACCCGCGCCCAATGGCGAGCATCTGTTGCTGACCACCAGAGAGCGTGCCAGCCTCTTGATGACGGCGCTCCGCGAGGATGGGAAAGTAGTCAAAGACCATTTGCCGGTCTTTTTCGATCTCCGCTTTGTCCGAGCGCGTGTAGGCGCCAAGCGAGAGGTTCTCATCCACCGTCAGAAGCGGGAAGACCTCGCGGCCTTCGGGCACATGCACGATGCCTTGGCCAACCACCTTGTGCGGTTCCATGCCCTGAATTTCCCGGCCCTCAAACACCACTTGGCCTTTTTCAGGGTCCATAATGCCGGAGATGGTTTTCAGCAAGGTCGACTTGCCCGCACCATTGGCGCCAAGCACGGTCACAACCTGACCTTTCTCGACCTTCAATGACACGCCGCGAATGGCCATAATCGGCCCGTAGAAGCTCTCGATGTTCTTGATATCAAGCACTGTTTCGCCCATCACGCGGCCCCCGCGCCAAGGTAAGCTTCAATCACAGCCGGGTCAGATTGCACCTGCTGAGGCGTGCCTTCGGCCAGCTTGGCCCCATCGGCCAGCGCCAGCACACGGTCGGACACGCCGGAGACCAGCCCCATGTCATGCTCCACCATCAAAACGGTGATGCCCATCTGTTTGCGAATGTCATCAATCCACCAGCGCATGTCCTGGGTTTCTTCCACCGAAAGCCCCGAGGCAGGTTCATCCAGCAATAGCAAACGCGGACCAGATGCCAGCGCGCGGCCCAGTTCCACCACCTTGCGCACACCATACGGCAGACCGGCGATCATCTTGTCACGGTAAGGCTGCAGGTCGAGAAAATCGATGACTTCCTCCACCGCCTCGCGATGCCGTTTTTCTTCACGCCGCACCTTTGGTGTGAACAACATTTCCTGCATCAGATTGGTGCTGCGATGGCGATGCCGCCCCACCAGCAGGTTTTGCAGAACCGTGGCGTGATCAAACAGCTCAATGTTCTGGAACGTGCGCGCGATGCCAAGGTCCGCCACGGAATCCGCATTGCGTTCCAGCAGGTTATGCCCGTCAAAGGTCAGTGACCCGGCGTAGGGATCGTAAAACCGCGAGATCAGGTTGAAGACTGTGGATTTGCCCGCGCCATTGGGGCCCACGATGGCATAAACTTCTCCCTCATCTACGCTGAAGGTCAGATCATTCACCGCAACCACACCACCAAATTTGAGCGTCGCGTTGTTGATTTCCAGCAAAGTGCTCATCGCAAACGCTCCGTCTTCAGATAGCTCTTCTGACGTTTGAACATGTCTTTGCGCGCAAACGGGAACAGCTCAAACCAGATGCGGATTTTCATCCAGCGCCCGTAGATGCCCATCGGTTCAAACAGGATGAAGAGGATCAGGATCATGCCAAACACACCGGTTTCGAGCCCCGGAATGGCAACGGACCCACCGCCGACAAAGTCTTTGCTCATCGACAAAAACTGCGGCAGGAACGCCACCACAACCGCGCCAAAGAACGCCCCGTGGATCGAACCCAGCCCGCCGATCACAATCATCATCAGAAGCGTGATGGAGATTACGATGCTGAAGGTCTCGTTGTTAAATGCCCCTGCGTAAAAGCCCATGAGCGCGCCAGCCAGACCTGTGATCGCACAAGAGATGCCAAAGGCCGCCGCTTTGGTGCGCGCAATATGTACACCCATCGCGCTGGCGGAGACTTCACTGTCGCGCACCGCCGCAAACGCCCGTCCCAATGGGGAGCGCAGAATGTTGCGATAGGCCAGCGTGCACAGGATGGTGATTGCCAAAACCAGCCAGTAAAATCTGTCAGGCGTGGTCCAGCGCTCAATTTCGATGCCAAAAATGGTGATCACCGGGGCAAACTTTCCGGACACACCATTGGTGATTGGCTCCATCAGAACAATGATGTCATCTGCCAAAATGGAGAGCGCAATGGTGGCAATCGCAAGGTAGATGCCATGCAACCGAATGGCGGGAATGGCGATGATGGTGCCAACCACACCCGTCAAGATACCTGCTGCCGGGAAAGCGATCAGAAATGGCCAGCCTTGTTCCATAAAGATAATGCAGGAGTAACACCCCAGTGCGAGAAACGCCGCGTGCCCCAGACTCGCCTGACCAGTTTGCCCGGTCAGCATCATCAAGCCCAACCCCGCAATTGCCCAGATCAGAACATTGGTCACTTCCCCCAGGAAGAAGTCATCCATCAGCCACGGCAACACCACAGCAATTGCGACGAGCACACCGTAGACAAGAAAACTCCACCAGTCTGGGAAAAGTCGGATGTCGTGTTCGTAGGAGGTTTTGAAATGTATGCGCATAATCTCAGACCTTCTTGATCCGGACCTGTGAAAACAGGCCATTGGGGCGGAACACCAGCACAAACAAGAGAAGCGCATAAGGAGCGATCTGGCTGTAACCGGCCGGGAAATAACGCGACGCAAAAGGTTCGATCACACCAACAATCAAGCCGCCCATCAATGCGCCGGGCAGGCTTCCAAACCCACCAATAACGGCAGCGGCAAACGCTTTGATACCAAGCAAACCCGCATTTGGGTCAATGGCGCCTTTGGAGGCAAATAGAATGCCTGCCACCGCAGCAACCGCGCCGGACAACCCCCAAATCATGCCCTGTACGCGCTTCACGGGAATACCCATAAAGTAGGCCGCCATCTGGTTCTGGCTGGCGGCCTGCATGGCCAAGCCAAGTTTTGTACGTTGAAAGAACTGATAAAGAAAATAGGTGAGCAGCACCGTGACCACGATCACCGCTATATCGGCCATGCCAAGCACCACACCACCAACCTTGAAATCCCCAACAGCCAACGGGCTTTCCAGCGTTTGTGGCTCATGGCTCCAGATCACACCTGCGATAAAGCGGATCACAAAACCCAACGCAATGGTCAGGATCACCACCGCCGTCTGGCTTTGCCCAAACAGGTGGCGCAGCACAAAGAAGTCGAGCAGATAGCCAAGCACCGCCATGATGGCGATGGTCAGAGGCGCTGCGATCCAAAATGGCAGCCCCATATAATGGGCATTGGTGAGTCCCAAACAAACAAAGGCACCAAGCATCATAAAATCGCCTTGGGCGAAGTTCACTTGTTCGGTCGCCTTGTAGATGAGCACAAATCCCAGCGCGATCAGACCGTAAACACAGCCGTTCGCAAGCCCGCTGACGAGCAGTTGCACAACTTCCAATTTTCCCTCCCGTGCCGGACTTTCCCCGACATTTCCCTATACATAGTCTTCGGAGCGATTAGGGTTGCGTCAAGTCTCCCATTCCCCCACTTGTACAAAGCTCCGTAACGTCACCTTTGCTTTTCAATACGCTCCCGTACGGAAAATTACTCAACCTATGCTAGATGCCGCGTTGCCGCAAAAGCCACTCTGTGTGGTGCCCCGCATCTCCCAAATACTCGGTCAGTGCCCGGTCACGCTTCATAAACAATCCAAGATCCATCTCATCTGTCATGCCAATACCGCCATGCATCTGCACAGCTTCTTCATTGGCCTGACGCCCCACCTGCGCCATCTTGGCCTTCGCTGCGCGGCTCAGAGTTTCCACTTCTGGGCTATCTTCATCCAGCGCATTGAGCGCCGCTGCGATCAGCGAGGATGTCTGCGCCAACTCACAATGAAGATCCGCCGCACGGTGTTGCAGCGCCTGAAACTGCCCTATCAACACACCAAACTGCTTGCGCGTGCGCAGATACTCAAAAGTTTGATCTGCAGCGGCCTTTGCCACACCCAATTGCTCTGCAGCGACAACTGCGCGCCCTGCTGCGAGGGTTTTGGCCAGCACACGCTTCGCCTCTGGCCCGTGAGTAAGCAGGTCGGTCTCCGCAACCGCCACATTTTCCAGCAAAACCGTCGCCGCGTTGCGATGATCCAGCATCACTTGTGAGGTCACAGTCACGCCCGCAGCCTTGGGATCAACCATCAGCAAGCAGGGGGCATCATCGCGCTTAGCGACCACCAGCAAACAATCTGCCAGACCACCATCCACGACAAACCCCTTCCGCCCCGACAACCTCAGCCCCTCCGAAGTCGCCTGTATTGAGGTCGCAATACAATCAGGCCGGTGTTTGGCGCGTTCCTCCAAAGCCAAAGCCACAATGGCCTGCCCGGACGCAATCTGGCCTGCCCAAAACGCCGCACCGCCCCCCCCAATAGACGCAAGTGCAGTGCCAGCAATAATGGCGGAGGACACAAACGGGCTGACCGTCAGGTTGCGGCCCAACTCTTCGGCAATCAGTCCAGCGGCGCGATACCCAAGTCCGACACCACCAATCGCTTCAGGAAGCACAACGCCCATCCAGCCCAATTCGGCCAGGTTAGCGGTGATGGCGCTATTTGCATCGTCACCAGCTTTGCGCAACGCCCGAAAGGCCGTGATTGGCTGGCTGTCGCGCAAAAAACCCGCTGCGGAGTCCGCGACCAACTGTTGGTCTTCGCTCAATAGTTCCATGGCCCACTCACCCCGGCATTTTCAAAACGGCTTTGGACAGGATCGACAACATCACCTCGGAGGTGCCGCCTTCGATGGTGTTGGCTTTCGAGCGCAGCCAATCTTTGGCCACCTGCCCCGTATCATTGGCTGTGCCTTCCCAGACCAAATTGTCGCTGCCCCCCGCCGCCACCCGCAGGCTTTGACGGCGCTTGTTCAATTCGGTACCCAAATACTTCAATTCCGCTGAGCGCGCGCCCAACTCGTGCCCGGCCCGCATATAGGCACCTGTCATGTCCAAATGTGCATCAAAGCAGAGTTCATCGACAAGAAACTGGCCCAATTCTGCACGCAGCAGGGCATCATCCAATCTCCCGGTTTCGTCCAAACCAAGGGCGGTGACCGCGTCTTGCGCCAGATCCGATTTGGCAAACAGCGCTGAATCAGAGGCCCCAATCATCTCCCGCTCGTGGGTCAGCAGGTATTTGGCGATGGTCCAGCCTTGCCCTCGTTCACCAACGATCTGATCCTTGGGCACTTTCACCGCCTCAAAAAACGTCTCACAAAATGGCGACGCACCAGAGATCAGTTTAATGGGTTTGGTCGAAACACCCTCGCTTTCCATATCAAAGAGCAGGAAAGAAATGCCTGTGTGTTTCTTCTCATCTGGCTCTGTGCGCACAAGGCAAAAAATCCAATCCGCTTGATCGGCATAAGAGGTCCAGATCTTTTGTCCGGTCACCTCAAAATGGTCTCCGGTGTCCACGCCTTTGGTTTGCAGGCCCGCCAAGTCAGAGCCAGCGCCCGGTTCAGAATAGCCCTGACACCAGCGAATTTCCCCACGCGCAATTTGCGGCAGGTAATGGCGCTTCTGATCTTCTGTTCCAAAATGCAACAAAGCAGGCCCCAACATCCAAATGCCAAAACTCTGAAGCGGCGGCCGCGCGCTGATGCGCTGCATCTCTTGGCCCAGAATTTTTTGCTCATCGCCGGACAATCCACCGCCACCATAAGCCTTGGGCCAAGACGGGACAGTCCAGCCTTTCTCAGCCATGACGTGCAACCACTGCTTCTGCGCTGGCGAGCGGAACACAAAATTGCGCCCACCCCAACAGATGTCATCTTCCCCCATCGGCGTGCGCATTTCAGCCGGACAGTTGGCCTCAAGCCACGCGCGCGCGTCACTGCGAAATGTTTCAAGGTCCATGCAATCTGCCCCTCCCAAGACACCAATCCTAATGGCTGGATGTTGCACCGCTGAGGCAAACATACTACTGAGTATGCTGTCAACGGAGGCGGAATATGCGACGTTGCGTTAGTCGGATCCCGTGAGGCCCAATGGCGGACACCAAGAAACCAGAGATGAGTGCCTCACAGGCCGAGATTTTGGATGCCGCTGCCGAGGTTTTTATGCGGCTTGGGACGGAAACCGCTTCTATCGACGACGTTGCACGCCAGCTTGGGTCAACCAAAGGGCGGATTTACCACCACTTCCCGTCTAAGGGCGTGCTCTTGGCCGAAGTCTGCTTGCGCGCGGCAGATTTTGTTTTGAAAAAAGTACCGCCGGTGATCACCCCGGTTGCCACGCCAGAAGAGAACCTAAGGCAGATGATCCTGACCCATATTCCAGAGGTTCTGCGCACGTTGCCTTATCACAAGGTCATCATTCAGTCATATGTCGGGGTCCAACAAAAATCGACCACACCATTGGAACGCGCGCTATTTGCCCAGGTACAGCAGGAACGGAAAACCTATGAAACCCTGTTTCGAGAGGTGCTGAGGGCCGGCATGGAAGATGGCAGCTTCCGCGCACAGAACCTCTCCATCACCCTGCAGTCGGTATTGCTGATGATCAACGCCCCGGTGTTTTGGTACCGCCCACGCGACGATGAGCCGGAAAGTTTCTTACCCGAGTTGAGCACGCAATTGGCGGATATGGCTCTGGCATCCCTGCGGTAGGCAGGGGCCAGCCCCTCTTGGGCCGGATGGCCCAATTCACCCTGGGATATTTGCAGACAGTGAATGGTGGTTAACAACAAATTAACCACCCAGAGAGTATTCTACCTACACGGTACAGGCTGGGAAGCCGATGACCGTGACTGTGAATGGCGCTCCGCTCAAGGCGTAAGCATCGCGCAGTGTCGACCGGCGTGGCGAGCGGAGCGCTCCCAACACCTGCCATTCATAGTCCAAAAGTATCCCCGCCGGAGGCGCCACTTGTCGCCACCAGCGCAGATGTCAGCGGTGGCGTGTTACCCGATCAAACCCGCCTTCTGAAACAGTGCTTTGATGTCGGCCTCAGGCCGCGCGCCATAGTGGCTGATGACTTCTGCCGCGGCGATGCAGCCCATTTTACCGGCCACTTCCAATGATTGCCCTGTGGCCACGCCGTAGAGGAATCCACAGGCAAATTGGTCGCCAGCACCAGTGGCATCCACCGGCACAATTTCGTTCACAGGCACAGTGGCTTCTTCGTCGCCACTGAGCAGCACCACGTCGTGACCTGAGCGTGTGCACACAACCATGCCGCAGTCCTGTGCGGCCTGCTCCAACGCAGCGCTGAGGTCCGTCTGATAGAGGGATTGCCACTCGTGTTCGTTGCCGATCACAAAGTCGAGTTCTTTCACCAAGCGACGGAAATCGTCCCGGTGACGCTCCACGCAAAACGGATCAGACAGGGCAATACCGGCTTTACCGCCACCCTCCTGACAGAGTTTGGCCGCCCGCTCAAAGGCCGCTTTGCCTTTGGGTTTGTCATACAAATAGCCTTCGAGGAACAACAGCTGCGCCTTGCCGGCGACATCATCGGACACATCATCCGGGCCCACTTCGGACGAGATGCCCAGATAGGTGTTCATCGATCGCTCGCCATCCGGGGAGACAAAGATCATGGAGCGCGACGTGGGTAGCTCATCCCCTTCCACCAGCGGATTCACAAAATCGGTACCGTCTGCCTGCATTTCATTGGCATAAAACTGCCCGAGCGCATCATTGCTTACGCGCCCGATAAAGCCGGTCGACAGTCCCAGCGCACCAAGGCCCGCCAACGTGTTGGCCACCGAGCCCCCCGGTGCCTGTTTGCGGTTGGTCATGCCAGCATAGAGCATCTCGCCACGCTCTTTCTCAACCAGCTGCATGATGCCTTTCTGAATGCCCATAAGGTCCAGAAAACTGTCATCAGATTGGCTAATCACATCAACAACGGCATTGCCGATGCCAACCACTTGATATTGGGTCATAGGTTTTTGTCCTCAAATAGGCAGAGATCGCGGATGAGACAGGTGCCACACAAAGGTTTGCGCGCTTTACAGACATACCGACCGTGCAGGATCATCCAGTGATGGGCGTGGAGTTGGAAATCCACAGGAATTTGGTCTTCGATGGCCCGCTCAACCGCCACCACGTCTTTGCCCGGACACACGCCCGAGCGATTGCCAAACCGGAAGATATGCGTGTCCACAGCTTGAGCCGGATAGCGCCACCACATGTTGAGCACCACATTGGCGGTTTTGCGCCCCACCCCCGGCAAGCTTTCCAGGGCGGCACGCGAATTGGGCACCTCGCCATTGTAGTCATCGACCAGAATGCGGCTGAGCTTGATCACGTTTTTGGCTTTGTTGCGGTAAAGCCCAATGGTTTTGATGTGCGCGATGACCTCTTCTTCACCAAGGTCGAGCATCTTTTGCGGCGTGTCCGCAATTTTGAACAGTTCTTTTGTGGCGCGGTTCACGCCGACGTCTGTCGCCTGCGCCGACAGGGCCACTGCCACCACCAACGTATAGACGTTTACATGATCCAACTCGCCGACAGGTTCAGCTTCTGCCGTCTCAAACCGGGTGAAGATCTCGCGGATCGTATGATAATCAAGTTGCTTTGCCATCGCGCCGTTAATGCACCGCGCCCTGTCCGCAAGCAAGAGGTAGCAGTGTGACATCTCCCAATGGGTCAGCCCATGTACCGCACGACGGGTGAATGAGTCGCGCAAAATTGCGGGCGATTCCTTTTTGCCGAGGAGCTGTGCCGCCGCCGCGATGTGGCACCTGCGCAACAACCAGATGTAGCCAGCCCCCGCAAAAGGCAGACAAAATCGGGTTTTTTTGCGTGACTTCAGGCGGATTACCTCCGTGACCAGACCTAGGACATCGGAACGGTTGCCAGGACTTAGAACGGATCAAAATTTCAACATAAATTGCTTAAATACAAATACTTACTCACCTGTGGATAGATTCTTTTCGGAGAATGCCTGAGTCAAGATCGAAGTTCAGTTGCCCGGTTTGGCACCCGCTTGCTAGGTTCTCACAGCGATTCATTTCGCCTTGGGGGGGACAGACGCCGGTCTACGGTGGTTTGGCCATACTGGGTGTCTAAACAAACCGTGTTTTTGGGAGCGCGGCTGTGGCGATTTCCGGGGTGTTCACCTGTTCCACAAAACAGCGCATCTGCGCACTGAAAGCAAACGCGACCGGAGAATAGGGACCTCCGGCATGGTTGTGTTTTGCTTGACGTCTTTTGGCCGTCTTCGGCACCTGAGGCAAATTTGAATCACGGGACAAAGGCAGAGATCGGGCTCAGCCCGGCAAAAAAGACGTGTGAAGGAATACGGGGACAGATGACTGTGGATACATGGGGCGACATCCGACAAGATTTACTCGAGACAGTGGGTCAAAATAATTTCAAAACTTGGATTGAGCCTGTCAATTTTTCCGAGTTGAAAGATGGCGTGGCCACCTTTCATGTACCGACCAATTTTATCGGCAACTACGTCTCTCAGAATTATGGTGATCTGATCCTGCATCAGCTGAACCAGAAAGGCGCGGACGTGCAGCGCATGTTGTTCAAAGTGGCCGCCAAAGCGCCAGCGCCGCGCGCCGCAGCTGTTGGGTCCGCCAAAAAGGCGAGCGCTGCTGCCACACCCTCCGTTTCCGCCACAACTGAGAGCCGCGACATGGGTATAACCGGCGCGCCACTGGACGCGCGCTTCACCTTTGACAGCTTTGTGGTCGGTAAGCCGAATGAGTTGGCCAATGCGGCTGCGCGCCGTGTTGGCGAAGGTGGTCCGGTGACGTTCAACCCGCTGTTCCTGTATGGCGGTGTGGGTCTTGGTAAAACCCACCTGATGCACGCGATTGCTTGGGAGCTTCAGGCGCAGCGCCCCGACCTGAACGTCCTGTACCTATCGGCAGAACAGTTCATGTACCGCTTTGTGCAAGCCCTGCGCGACCGCAAGATGATGGATTTCAAAGAGCTGTTCCGCTCCGTCGATGTGCTGATGGTGGACGACGTCCAGTTCATCGCCGGCAAAGACAGCACACAAGAAGAATTCTTCCACACCTTCAATGCCTTGGTAGATCAAAACAAACAGATCATCATCTCCGCAGACCGTGCCCCGGGTGAGATTAAAGACCTGGAAGACCGTATCAAAAGCCGTCTGCAGTGTGGTCTGGTAGTCGATCTACATCCCACCGACTACGAACTGCGGCTTGGTATCCTGCAAACCAAAGTCGACAGCTACCGCGCACAATATCCAGAATTGCAGCTCCAAGACGGCGTGCTCGAATTTTTGGCGCATCGCATCTCCACCAACGTGCGTGTACTCGAAGGCGCGCTGACCCGTCTGTTTGCTTTTGCCTCGCTGGTTGGTCGTGAGATCACAATGGAGCTAACTCAAGACTGTCTGTCCGATGTGCTGCGTGCGTCAGAGCGCAAAATCTCGGTGGAAGAGATCCAGCGTAAAGTGGCCGAGCACTACAACATCCGCCTGTCAGACATGATTGGCCCCAAACGCGTACGCACTTTTGCCCGCCCCCGTCAGGTGGCGATGTACCTCTGCAAGAAGCTGACCTCGCGGTCCTTGCCAGAAATTGGCCGTCGCTTTGGCGGGCGTGACCACACCACTGTGATGCACGGCGTGCGGCGTATCGAAGAGCTGCGCACCTCCGACGGACAGATCGCCGAAGACCTCGAATTGCTGCGTCGTACTCTGGAAGCCTGAGTATTTTGACCACAAACGTGACCAAAACGCCGCGTCCTCTGGGCGCGGTGTTTGCATTTGACCGCTTGGCGCTTGACGCTCCCTGCGAGTTCACAGACAAACCTAGGAAAAGACTTGTGCCGTGAGAACACGCCGTTAAGGTGCCTGTCCCGGCTATCGGAGGGTGATGGGATGAAAATCAGTATTGAACGCGCCGTACTGCTCAAAGCAGTGAGCCAAGCGCAATCGGTTGTGGAGCGCCGCAACACCATTCCAATCCTCGCCAATGTGCTGATTGAGGCCGAAGGTGACACGGTACAGTTCCGCGCCACCGATCTCGACATCGAAGTTGTCGACAAGGCCAACGCCATGGTCGAGCGCGCCGGAGCCACCACCGTGGCCGCCACCACCCTGCATGAGATTGTGCGTAAGCTGCCAGACGGCGCACTTGTAACCTTGACCGATGACAGTGCCGCTGGCCGTTTGACAGTGGAAGCCGGCCGCTCCAACTTCTCGCTAGCGACCCTGCCGCGTGAAGATTTCCCGGTGATGGCCTCCTCGGAATATTCATCCAACTTCTCGGCACCAGCGCCCGCCCTGCGCCGCCTGTTTGACAAAGCCAAGTTTGCCATCTCCACCGAAGAAACCCGTTACTATCTAAACGGCGTCTACCTGCATGTGTCCGATGGTGAAGACGGCAAAGTGCTGCGCGCGGTCGCCACCGATGGACACCGCTTGGCCCGGATTGACACCGACCTGCCGAGCAGCGCTGCGGACATGCCTGGCGTCATTGTGCCGCGCAAAACCGTGGGCGAGCTGCGCAAACTGCTGGACGATGACGATATGGAAATCGCCGTCTCTGTCAGCGAAACCAAGGTGCGTTTTGCCACCCCTCACATCACGCTCACGTCCAAAGTCATCGACGGCACCTTCCCCGACTACACACGTGTGATTCCACAGGGCAACACCCGCAAGCTGGAAGTGGACGCCTCTGAGTTTGCCAAAGCCGTTGACCGTGTGGCCACGGTTTCCTCGGAACGTTCCCGTGCGGTGAAGCTGCAACTGGACGAAGACCGCCTGGTGCTGTCGGTGAACTCCCCAGACAGCGGTGCCGCGGAAGAAGAGCTGGTTGTGGCCTATAACGACGAACGCCTCGAAATTGGCTTCAACGCCAAATACCTGTTGGAGATCGCCAGCCAGGTGGACCGCGAAAACGCTGTGTTTATGTTCAACTCCGCCGGCGACCCGACCCTGATGCGTGAAGGTGGTGACACCTCCGCTGTCTACGTTGTGATGCCGATGCGGGTTTAATCCGCTGACGCGGATGCCTCCGGCGGGGATATTTGTAGAAAGTGAATGCCGGGCCTGTGTCTGAGCTGTTTCTAAAATCTCTGAGCCTGTCTCATTTTCGATCCCATAAAAAGGGCGCGCTGACCTGTGATGCGCGTCCTGTGGCCTTGTTTGGCCCCAATGGGGCGGGCAAAACCAACATTCTTGAAGCGGTGTCTCTGTTCTCACCGGGGCGCGGCATTCGCCGCGCCAGTGCAGAAGACATGACACGGCGGCCAGAGGCGATTGGCTGGAAATTGTCAGGCCTGTTGCAAGCCAGCACCCAAACATATGAGATTGATATCCGGTCGGAAAACGGCGCGTCGCGCCAAGTGCAGATCGACAGCAAATCCGCACCCCAGGTCCAATTGGGCCGCGTGGCGCGGATGCTGTGGTTGGTCCCGGCAATGGATCGGTTGTGGATCGAGGGCGCAGAGGGGCGACGGCGATTTCTCGATCGGATGACACTCAGTTTTTATCCCGAACACGCCGAGTCCACGCTGGCCTATGAAAAGGCCATGCGAGAGCGCAATCGGCTGCTCAAGGAGCAGGTTAGCGACGCGCATTGGTATGTGGCGCTGGAGCGGCACATGGCGGAGCATGGCGCGCGCATTCATCAGGCCCGCGACACCAGCGTGGCACGCCTGCTGGAGGCGCAGTCGGCGGCACAGACCGCCTTTCCGGTGGCCGAGTTGGAGTTGATGCAATCTGAAGGGTCCATGCCGCAAACCCAAGAGGACCTACTTGAGGCATTTGCCGAGAGCCGGTTCCGCGACATTGCCGCCGGTCGCACCTTGGTGGGACCACACCGCACCGATATGATTGGCACCTATCGTGAGAAGGGCGTGCCGGCAAAAGACTGCTCTACAGGCGAGCAAAAGGCCCTGTTGGTGTCGCTCATTTTGGCCAATGCCCGTGCCCTCAAAGACGACATTGGTGCTGCGCCCATCCTGCTTCTGGATGAGGTTGCTGCGCATCTTGATCCAGACCGCCGTGCAGCGCTTTATGACGAGATTTGCGCCCTTGGGGCACAGGCTTGGATGACCGGTACAGAGGCCGGTTTGTTTGACGCTCTTGGCAAACGGGCCCAATACGTGGAAGTGACAGATGACGGGGGAATTTCCGACCTGTCTTCCAAGACCTGAACCGTCTTCACACGATCATAAAAAACCGCCTCATTCACGTGACATCCCTGCCCAAACCCGATATAAAATCGGGAACTCAAAAAGGGCGACATGTATGTCTGACAACGCGCAAAATCCCGAGCAATATGGCGCGGATTCCATCAAAGTTCTCAAAGGCTTGGAGGCAGTTCGCAAACGTCCCGGCATGTACATTGGGGACACCGACGACGGCTCCGGCCTGCACCACATGGTGTATGAGGTGGTGGACAACGGCATTGACGAAGCGCTGGCCAACCACGCCGACCATGTGAAGGTGAAAATTCACGCCGACAGTTCGGTTTCCGTTTTTGACAACGGGCGTGGGATTCCGGTGGATATCCATCCTGAAGAAGGTGTGTCTGCGGCGGAGGTCATCATGACTCAACTGCACGCTGGCGGTAAGTTTGATAGCAACTCCTACAAGGTGTCCGGCGGCTTGCACGGCGTTGGGGTTTCTGTGGTAAACGCGCTGTCGGTCTGGTTGGAGCTGCGCATCTGGCGTAACGGCAAAGAGCACTACGCCAAGTTTGAGCACGGCGACTGTACCGAGCATCTGCGCGAAGTGGCCGATTGTGGAGATGCCACAGGCACCGAAGTGCGCTTTATGGCGTCCACCGACACGTTCTCCAACTTGGAATACTCTTTTGAGACGCTGGAAAAACGTTTGCGCGAACTGGCGTTTTTGAACTCTGGTGTGCGTATCCTTCTGGAGGATGAGCGCCCTGCTGAACCGCTCAAAACCGAGCTGTATTATGACGGCGGCGTCAATGAGTTTGTGAAGTATATTGACCGTCACAAGACGCCGCTAATGGACGCGCCGATCTATGTGCGCGGGGAGAAAGACGACATTGGCGTTGAAGTCGCAATGTGGTGGAACGACAGCTACCACGAAAACGTGCTGCCCTTTACCAACAACATCCCACAACGGGATGGCGGCACACATATCGCTGGTTTCCGCGGGGCGCTGACCCGCACATTGCAGAAATATGCGCAGGAAAGCGGCATCGCGAAGAAAGAGAAAGTCAGCTTCACGGGCGATGATGCGCGCGAGGGCCTGACTTGCGTGCTGTCCGTCAAAGTGCCTGATCCAAAATTCAGCTCCCAAACCAAAGACAAGTTGGTGAGCTCTGAAGTCCGCCCTGCAGTTGAAGGTCTGTTGGGGGAAAAACTGGCGGAATGGTTTGGCGAAAACCCGCAAACTGCGAAGATGATTGTTTCCAAAATTGTCGAAGCTGCCCATGCCCGTGAAGCGGCGCGCAAAGCCCGCGAACTCACCCGCCGCAAAACCGCGATGGATGTAAACTTCCTCGCTGGCAAACTCAAAGACTGCTCCGAGAAAGACCCATCCAAAACCGAAGTCTTCCTGGTGGAGGGTGACTCCGCTGGCGGCTCTGCCCAGACTGGACGGGATCGGAAAACCCAGGCCATCCTGCCGCTGCGAGGTAAAATCCTCAACGTGGAACGGGCCCGCTTTGATCGCATGCTGGGCAGCCAAGAAATTGGCAACCTGGTGATGGCGCTTGGCACCGGCATTGGCCGCGACGAATTTAACGTCGACAAGCTGCGCTACCACAAAGTGGTGATCATGACCGATGCGGACGTTGATGGCGCGCATATTCGCACGTTGTTGCTGACCTTCTTCTACCGTCAAATGCCGGAATTGATTGAAAAAGGGCACCTCTATATCGCCCAGCCACCGCTCTACAAAGTGGCGCGCGGCAAATCCGAAGTTTATCTGAAAGACCAAGCAGCGCTGGACGATTATCTTGTGAACCAGGGCATCGATGGCGCGGTGCTGCGCCTGGGCTCTGGCGCAGAGATGACGGGTCAGGATTTGGCCCGTGTGGTGACCGAGGCGCGTCAGCTCAAGCAGGTGTTGGACGCCTTCCCAACGCATTACCCACGTCACATTCTGGAACAGGCCGCGATTGCGGGTGCGTTTGTGCCCGGTGCAGTGGATGCCGACCTGCAGGGTGTTGCAGATAAAGTGGCCGCCCGCCTCGATCTGATTGCGCTTGAATATGAGCGCGGTTGGGCTGGCCGCATCACTCAAGATCACGGCATCAAACTGGCCCGCATTCTGCGCGGTGTGGAAGAAGTCCGCACATTGGACGGACCAATGTTACGCTCTGGCGAAGCCCGCAAATCCGGCACGTTCACCGAAAGCTTGCAAGAGGTCTACAACACCTCCGCAACGTTGGTCCGCAAAGACCGTAGTCAGATCATCAACGGCCCGCTTGACCTACTCAATGCCATTCTGACCGAGGGTGAAAAAGGCCTGTCGCTGCAGCGTTATAAGGGTCTCGGCGAGATGAACCCAGATCAGCTGTGGGAAACCACGCTGGACCCCGACGCCCGCACGTTTTTGCAGGTGAAGGTTGAGGACATCGCAGGAGCGGATGATCTCTTCACCAAGTTGATGGGTGATGTGGTGGAGCCACGTCGCGAGTTCATCCAGAAAAACGCGCTGAGTGTCGAAAACCTCGACTTCTAAGACGTACTACAAAACGTGAAAAAGGCTGGCACTTGTCGAAAGTGCCAGCCTTTTTTGTATCTGTTGTCTGCCGATAAGCGCTTAGCAGCCGGCCGCGTTGTTTGCGACTGCACCACCAGCCACAGCGCCACCAGCCGTCAGGATGTCTTTACCAGAACCGCCACCAAGCTGATTACCAATCGCCCCACCAACCACGGCGCCAACCACAGTGGCACCTGCACACTCAACATTCCGCTCTGTCAGTCCGCCAGACGAACAGGCCGACAAAGCGGCGAAGCTCACAACTATGGCCGGAATCAAAACTACTTTCATGAAAGCACCTCATTCGTTTTTTTTCACCGCCAATATGGCGGTTATTTCCGCCGATTTCAAAGGTGCACAGGCGGAAAAGCGCCATTCTCTGAAGCACTCTTCAGCCAACGACGACAACGCCCAACGGATCCCGAAGGTGCGCGTTATGAAGTGCTAAAGCCGCGGTTTCCGGACGGAGGTCAAACCAAAAATGGACCCACCTTAGGCGGGTCCATCCCAAGGCAGTTTACGCCTTAGTCGTAGAGCACTGCGGCGACCTTCGGGTCGTCGATATTGCTGGCGTCATAGTAGTAGAAACCGGTGTCGATCAGCGCCGGAACAGCCTCCCCTTTGGAGGCCATAACCGCCGCCTTAACGGTTTCATATCCAATACCAACAGGGTTTTGGGTGATCGCGCCAGCCATCAATCCATTGCGGATTGCGTCTGTCTGAGCTTTGCCACTGTCGTATCCAATGATGACCAGATCTTTGGTGCCCAACTCCTGAACTCCGTTTACAACCCCGATGGCTGAGCCTTCGTTGGTGCCAAATATCCCGTTAAGGTCCGGATTGGCTGTCAGGATAGCTTTGGTCACTTCAATCGACTTCAGATGGTCGCCCTGACCGTACTGCACGGTCACAACCTCGATATCAGGATAGTTCGCTTCGATACGGTTTACGAAGCCGTCACGACGGTCGATGCCTGTGCGGCTGGTTTGGTCATGCGCCACCACAGCAACTTTGCCTTTGCCACCGATCAACTCCGCCATTTTGTCGGCCGCCATGCCAGCCGCTGCCGCGTTGTCTGTTGTCGCGGTAGACATCGGGATGTCGCTGTCCACACCGCTGTCAAAAGCAATCACCGGGATGCCGGCTTCATTGGCCTGACGCAGCAGCGGAATGGCCGCCTGGCTATCCAGTGCAGCAAAGCCGATCGCCACTGGCTTATTGGCCAGAGCCGCCGCCAGCATGTCGATTTGACGATCAACCATGGTTTCGTTGTCTGGGCCTTCAAAGGTGATGCGAACGCCAAATTCATCGGCGGCCTGTTCTGCGCCTGATTTCACCGCTTGCCAGAACTGGTGCTGGAACCCCTTGGAAACCAGCGGGATATATAGCTCGTCTGCGGCAGCAGCCATTGAGGCCGGTCCGCTGAGCGCTGCGGCGCTCAAGGCACCCAGGATAAAACGACGTGTAAGCATTTGATACTCCTCCAATAAATGTCACGTGGTTGTTGGTCATTTGAAACAGGAGCATGCCCCCGCCCCACAGGCCTCAGCCTGATTTCTTGCGCCGCACCATGTCGGCATAAACGGCAAGGATGATGATCGCGCCGGTCACGACGGTCTGCCACTCTTGGGCCACCGAAAGCACCCGCAGTCCGTTGGTCAGCACAGCCATGATCAAAGCGCCAATCAGGGTGCCAAGGATTGTGCCACGCCCGCCAGACAATGAGGTGCCGCCGATCACAACGGCGGCAATGGCTTCAAGTTCGTAGCCAAGGCCAAGCGCGGGTTGGGCTGAGTTCAGACGAGAGGCGATCAGAATACCGCCAATTCCGCAAATGCCTCCGGCCAGTGCATAGATGCGCATTTTCCACGCATCGGTGTTCACACCGGACAGCCGCACAGCTTCTTCGTTGGACCCCAGGGCAAAAGTGTAACGCCCCAAAACGGTCCGGCTGAGAATGTAAGACGCGGAAATTGCCACCAAAAACAGGATCAGCACACCATTTGGAATGGGTAAGGCCGGGATGACCTCGCCGATCAATGACCCCCGGGAAATCTGATCAAACCCAGGGGTGTCGTTGAAATAGATTGGTCGCGTGCCGGATATGACCAGCGACAGACCTTTCAGGATTAGCATCATCCCAAGCGTGGCAATGAAGGGGGGGATTTTCATCTTGGCCACAAAAGTGCCCGAGCACAGACCGCAGAATGCGCCTGCCGCAATTGCCGCGATAACACCAAAAAGAAGGGGCAAACCAAGATAGGTCAACGCCACACCCGCGATCACAGCACAAAAGGTCATCAGCGTCCCGACGGAGAGGTCAATGCCCCCGGTGATGATCACCAAAGTGGCCGCGACTGCCAACACGCCGTTCACCGATGTCGCCTGCAAAATGGCGATCATGTTTGAGGTCTGCATGAAGTTGGGCGACGCTATCGAAAACCCAATCAGCAGCGCAATCAGGCTCGCAAAGGCCAGAAGCTTTTGGTATGCGCCGGAATCGCCCAAATTCGCCAGCGGGGATTTGTCTTTTACGTCGGTTACGCTGCTCATTGAACTGTCTCCGCTACACGCATGGCTGCTTCTCGTTGGGTCGCCAGTTGCATGATGTCTTCTTGGGTGGTTTCTTTTCCGCCGGGCAAGATGCCGGTGAGACGGCCCTCGCACATCACCGCAATGCGGTGACTCAGGCGCATGATTTCGGGCAGTTCAGACGAGATCACGATGATCGTCTTACCTTCTGCCGCAAGCTCCTCCAGGAGCTTATAGATTTCTGATTTGGCGCCGACGTCGATGCCTCGGGTGGGTTCGTCAAATATCAGGATGTCACAATCCCGCAGCAGCCATTTCGCGATCACAACTTTCTGTTGGTTGCCACCGGACAGCAGGCGCACCTCCTGGGTGTCAGACGGTGTGCGAATGCCAAGTTTTCGGATAAACAACTTGGCGGTCTCTGCCATTTTGTCTTCGTTCAACACACCTCGTCCGGTGCTAAACAGGTCCATCGACGAAAGGGCAATATTGTCCCGCACATTCATACCCGTTGCCAGACCGAAGTGTTTTCGATCCTCAGAGAGGTACCCGATGCCCGCCTTCACCGCATCACTGGGTGACTGGATTGCAACCTGTCGTCCATGCACTTCAATTTTTCCGGCATCTTTGGGATCGGCCCCAAAGATCGCCCGGGCAACTTCGGTGCGCCCCGCCCCCATCAAGCCCGCAAATCCAAGAATTTCGCCCCGCTGAACCGTAAAGCTGACGTCCTGAATGTCCTTGCCACGACAGAGGCCCGACACTTTGAGCGACACTTCAGCGTCCCCTAGGTTCGGCACCTCCAACGGTTTTTCGTTGACCTCCCGACCCACCATCATCGCAATAATCTTATTGATCGGCGTCTCAACAGCATCAACTGTGCCAACATATTCGCCGTCGCGCATGACCGTCACCCGGTCGGCAATCTGTTTTAGCTCATCCATTTTGTGGCTGATGTAGACAATCCCCACCCCTTCGGACTTCAGGCGACGGATAATCGCAAACAGTTCGGCAATCTCCGCATCGTTCAGCGCCGCTGTGGGTTCATCCATGATCAAGACGTTGGAGCGGAACGACAGCGCCTTGGCGATTTCAATCATCTGCTGTTTGGCGATGGTCAAAGACCCCACCAGCACCTTTGGGTCCAAATTCAGGTTCATCGACCCAAATATCTCCGCGGTCTTGGCGTTTAGCATCGCTTCATCAAGCCGCCCAAATTTCCGGCGTGGTTCACGACCGATAAAAATATTCTGCGCAGCCGTCAGATCATTCATCAGGCTCAATTCCTGGTGAATGATGCCAATGCCCAAATCCTGCGCCTCACCCGGCGTGGTTGGGCTGACACTTTGGCCGCCGATAATCAACTCACCCCCATCGCGCTGATAGATGCCCGACAGGATCTTCATCAGCGTGGATTTGCCTGCCCCGTTCTCGCCCATCAAAGCGTGAACTTCCCCTGAGGCAATGTCGAACTGTACGTTCTTAAGCGCATGCACGCCGGGGAAATACTTCTCGATTCCCGTCATTTCGACCAGCTTGGACATATCCCCTCCCTTCATTCCTTAAACTTCCAATACGTCGGACGGCGTTACATCACCGCGCCGATCTGCCAGGGGACAAACTCGACCCCTCCAAATCCCAATTCCTCGCTTTTGGTTTTCTCCCCAGAGGCAACCCGGACAATCAGGTCAAAAAGTGCCTCCCCCATGTCTTCAATGCTGACACCCTTGCTGACGATTTCACCGCAGTTCAGATCCATGTCGTCCGCCATGCGGGCATACATCTCAGAATTTGTCGCAAGCTTGAGGCAGGGTGTGGGCTGATACCCCGAGACAGAACCACGCCCAGTTGTAAACACGATCAGATTTGCCCCGGAAGCCACCTGTCCCGTCACCGAGCAGGGGTCAAAACCGGGACTGTCCATAAAGACAAACCCTTTGCCGTCGATCTTTTCTGCGAACTTAAAAACACCGCTCAGCGGCGCAGTGCCGCCTTTGGCAACGGCCCCCAGAGATTTTTCAAGAATGGTGGTCAGCCCGCCACGTTTGTTGCCTGGACTTGGATTGTTGTCCATCTCGCCGCCATTACGGGCGCAATAGTCCTCCCACCAATGCACGCGCGCGATCAGGGCCTCACCAATCTCAACACTCTCCGCGCGGCGGGTCAGCAGATGTTCCGCCCCGTAGATTTCGGATGTTTCTGACAGAATGGTCGTACCACCTCGTCGCACCAACAGATCCGACGCATAGCCAAGCGCGGGATTGGCCGTAATTCCTGAGTAACCGTCGGAGCCGCCACATTGCATGCCAACCGTAATCTCACTGACCGGCGCGGGTGTCCGCTCTGCCCTATTTGCTTGGGCGACAATCTCTTCCAATTGCGCAAGACCGCGCTCAATTGTGCGACGCGTGCCACCTTCGTTCTGGATTGTCATATAGCGTAACACACCATCCGGCCGGATCGGCTTTCCGCCAACCAAATCCTGAAGCTGCATCACTTCACAACCGAGCCCAATCAGCAAAATCCCCCCAAAGTTGGGATGTTGTGCGTAGCCGGACAGGGTGCGGAACAACGTGTCATAGCCTTCATTTACGCCAGACATGCCACAGCCGGTGCCGTGCACAATTGGCACGATGCCATCAACATTTGGAAACCGCTCCAGCATGCCAGCACGCTCTGCGGCTTCGGCAATAAAGCGGGCCACAGAACCTGAACAGTTTACCGTGGTGACAATCCCAACGTAGTTGCGTGTCCCGATGCGCCCACCAGTGCGGTGATACCCCATAAAGTTGCGCGAATCTTCGATTGGCACCAAGGGTTTGCAGGCCGTCGCATGGGCATAATCCTGCTTGTGATCGCCCATACCCAAATTGTCGGTGTGGACATGGGCTCCCGGTTCGATGTCGCAGCTTGCCTGCCCAATGATCTGGCCGTAGCGCAAAACGTTTTCACGAGCGCGGATAGGTTGTATCGCGATCTTATGTCCCTGAGGGACAGCTGTTTTTATGGCAACATCAAAGCCGGCCAACTTTGCACCCATCGGCAAGTTCTTGAGTGCGATCACGACATTGTCTTGCGGATTGAGTCGCAAAACATCTCGATCCCCACCGTGGGCAAATCCCGTTATTTTGTGGTCTTTTTCCAAGTTCAGCCTTCTTTTTTCTCTCACCGACCCTTTTTGGCTAAACCTTTCCAATGCCTGTTGTCAACTAACATGTTAGCATGATAGATGTTGATCATGAACAATACGAATGACATACACGCCACGTTGCTCCCTGATATTTCTGCACTGGAGGGTTCGCTTGCACAGCGGGTGTACCAAGCGATGAAAGAGGCAATTCTAGCGCTTGATTTCCCGCCGGGTGCCAATGTGCGAAAGGCGCCAATTTGCGAAACTCTAGGGGTGTCGCGCGCACCTGTGACCGAGGCCATTGCCCGTTTGGCAAATGAGGGTTTGGTTGACGTGGTGCCCCAATCGGGCACGCATGTTTCCTATTTTTCCATGGATGAAATTCGCGAAGGCGTGTTCTTGCGTGAGGCGCTGGAACTGGCCACCGTGGCCAAGGTTGCGCGCGACATCACCGACGAGCAGCTCAAAAAACTGCGCCGCAATATGCGCATGCAAGAGCTCATGGTCGAAGACGACGACACTGCCGGTTTCTATCAAGCTGACGAGGAATTTCATCAAATGCTGATGGAATTCACGGGCTTCAGCCGGCTGCCGCTTGTGGCGCAAACGGTTTCGTTACAGGTGAGGCGTGCGCGCCTGCTTCTGCTGCCAACTCCAGGCCGCGTCGCAGAAACTCTGCAGGAACATCGCGCTGTATTTGCAGCCATTCAACACCGCGATGAAGCCGCCGCCCAGCAGGAGATGCGCCGTCACATTGGGCAGTTGCTGCCGCGGATCGAAACTCTGCAAACCTCCAAGCCAGAGCTGTTCCACAAAAATTGAGACCAGGAGAAGTCTGATGAGCACGTCTAAGCTGCGCCTATTGAACAACCGCACCTCTCGCCCCGTGCCTTTGACACAAATGGGGTTCGGCGGCGCGCCCCTTGGCAACCTGTACCGCAAAGTTGAAGACTCCGACGCGCAGGCCGCTCTTCAGGCCGCCTACGACTCAGGTATGAGATATTTTGATACGGCCCCGCAATATGGCTTGGGGCGCTCTGAGGACCGGTTTGGCAAAGCTCTCCAACGGTTTGGCCGTGAAAGCATCCAGCTTTCCACCAAGGTTGGGCGGTTGTTATTGGACTGCGAGCCACACGAGGTAACACCACAGGCCTTTGTCGATGTACCGCAAAAGCGCATCGTGTTTGACTACACTTATGACGGGGTGATGCGGTCGTATGAAGAAAGCAAACAGCGGCTGGGAGTCGATTCCGTGGATATCCTGCTGGTGCATGATGTCTGCGCGTTCAGCCAAGGCAGTCAGGAGACCTCGGATGCCAAAGTGCGCGAGCTGTTTGATGGCGGAGGCTACCGCGCCCTGACTGAACTGCGCGACTCCGGTGAGATTGCCGCCATTGGGGCTGGTGTCAATGAATGGCAGGTCTGTGAGAAATTGCTCGGACTGGGAGACTTCGACGGGTTTTTGCTCGCAGGCCGGTACACGATGCTGGAGCAGGAAGCCCTCGACAGCTTCTTGCCGCTTTGTGAAAAGCGAGACGTCGGCATTATTCTTGGCGGCCCCTACAACTCCGGCATTCTGGCCACAGGCGCCGTCCCGGGAGCCAAATACAACTACGACATTGCCCCTACCCCCATCATGGATCGCGTTCGCAAAATCGAAGCGGTCTGCGCCACCCATGACACACCTCTGATCGCCGCTGCGCTTCAGTTTGTCCTCGGCCATCCTTGCATCAAAACCGTCGTGCCCGGCGCGGTCTCGGCCCAGGAAGTTCAGGCCAATGTCGCTTTGATGGAGCGCGAAATTCCAGCAGCCTTGTGGAATGATCTGCGCGGCGAAGGATTGATCCGCCCAGATGCGCCCTTGCCAAAGGAGTTGCATGATGCTGCGTAACATCGACCCAATCCTGTCTCCTGAATTGTTAAAGGCCCTGCGCGCTATGGGTCACGGCGACGAGATCGTGATTGCAGATGCCAATTTTCCGGCCAGCAGTCTCGGCCCGCTGTGCATTCGCGCAGATGGCTCCAACGCCAGCGACATGCTCCGCGCCATTCTACAGGTTCTGCCGCTGGATAGCTTTGTGCCCGACCCCGCCCTGACCATGCAGGTGGTCGATCAGCCGAAAGCCGTGCCTGAAGCGGTTACGGATTTTGGCAACATCATTCGCGAAGTTGCCGACACTCCAGCCAAAACACAAAGCTTGGAGCGGTTTGCCTTTTATGAAAGAGCCGCCACGGCCTATGCCGTGGTCCAGACGGGTGAAACGCGCCTCTACGGCAACATCATTCTCAAGAAAGGTGTGATTGGATGAGGCTGGACGCACACCAGCATTTCTGGTCGCTCGCGCGCGGGGACTACGGCTGGCTCACACCCGAATTGACTGCGCTTTATCACGATTTCCTACCTGATGACTTATCTCCATCGCTAAAAAAATGGGGTATAGACGGCACCATCCTTGTGCAGGCCGCCCCCACAACGGCAGAGACCAAGTTCATGTTGTCGCTGGCTGCGGAGACCCCTTTTATCAAAGGCGTTGTCGGGTGGGTTGATTTTGACGCAATCGACGCCCCCGCACAGCTTGACCAGCTGGCCCAGAACCCACATCTGGTTGGCATCCGCCCTATGATTCAGGACATCGCTGACACAAACTGGATGTTGAACGATCAGTTTTCCCCAGTATTTGAGGCCCTTCAACACCATGATTTGGTGTTTGACGCCCTCACGCTACCCCGGCATCTAAAAGCGTTACACAGCCTTGCGAAACGGCATCCGGATTTGCGCATCGTGATTGATCACGGCTCCAAACCGCCAATCTCAGAAGGCGTTCTGTCTGACTGGGCCGAGGATATGGCGGCGCTTGCGCAGCTAGAAAACGTGCATTGCAAGCTCTCCGGGCTTGTCACCGAAGCTGGCGCTGACTGGTCGATCGAAGACCTAGAGCCTTATGTCACACACCTGCTGCACAGCTTTGGACCCGCACGCCTGATCTGGGGCAGCGATTGGCCGGTCTGCACGCTGGCCGCAACGTATGACACGTGGATGCAAAGCAGCGAACGCCTGCTGTCCGGTCTATCCCAAGGGGACCGGGACGCGGTGTTCGGGGCAAACGCAATGCGCCTCTACAATATCCGGACCTGAACTCATGCCGTCAAAACCATACGTCGCCCCCCTTCGGGGCACTTTCGGCCAATCCACATTGAACCTGCCGCGCCCTGCGGCTTTCCCGCCATCACACTGTCCCGACAGAACTGCTGTCGGAGGAGGATCTACATGACATCTCGCTTAGCTGGAAAAACCGCTCTGATCACCGCTGCAGGCCAAGGCATTGGCCGCGCTACAGTAGAACTCTTTGCCGTCCACGGTGCCCGCGTCATTGCAAGCGACATCAACGACGCAGCACTGGCGGAGCTGGCCAAAATCGACAACGTAACAGCCCTAAAGCTTGACGTGACCGACGGCGCGGCCGTGGCAAAAGCAGCCGCTGATCTGCCACCATTGGATGTGCTATTCAATTGCGCTGGCTACGTGGCCAATGGCACCATCTTGGAGTGTGACGAGAAAGATTGGGACTTCAGTTTTGATCTAAACGTCAAAGCGATGTATCGGCTGATCCAGTTGACCTTGCCCGCGATGCTGGAGCAGGGCGGTGGGTCGATTATCAACATGTCTTCGGTGGCCTCCTCGATCAAAGGTGTGCCAAACCGCTTTGCCTATTGCGCCTCCAAAGGCGCGGTCATTGGCCTGACCAAAGCCGTTGCCGCGGATTATGTGACCAAAGGCATCCGCTGCAACGCCATCTGCCCCGGCACTGTGGACAGTCCGTCGATGCATGAGCGTCTGCGCGCCACCGGCAATTATGAGCAGGCGCTGAGTGATTTTATCGCCCGCCAACCTATGGGCCGCATTGGCACCGCCGAAGAAATTGCCGCGCTGGCGCTCTACCTCGCGTCAGAGGACAGCGCCTTCACCACTGGCCAGACCCACGCCATCGACGGCGGCTGGTCTGTGTAAGCTTTCAAGGAGAACAAGATATGAAACTATTGCGGTATGGTGCTTTGGGCGCTGAGAAACCGGGCATGTTGGATCAAAACGGCGCAATCCGAGACCTGTCTGGTGTGATTGACGATGTGGCGGGCGACCTGCTCGGTGACGAAACCATGGCCAAGCTGCGCGATCTGGATCCGTCCAGCTTGCCATCGGTCGAAGGTGACCCTCGGCTGGGAGCCTGTGTTGGACAGGTCGGCAAGTTTATCTGCATCGGCCTGAACTACGCCGACCATGCCGCCGAAGCCGGCATGGCTCTGCCCGAGGAACCGGTGATTTTCTTCAAAGCCACCTCTGCGATCTGTGGCCCCAATGACGCCGTCGAAATCCCCCGCACATCGGTCAAATCCGACTGGGAAGTCGAACTGGGTGTGGTGATTGGCAAACACACCAAATACGTCAGCAAAGAAGAGGCGTTGGACCATGTCGCAGGCTACTGCGTGGTCAATGACCTCTCTGAGCGCGACTTTCAGTTGCACCGCTCCGGCCAATGGGTGAAAGGCAAGTCCTGTGACACCTTTGGCCCTATCGGCCCCTGGTTGGTGACCCGGGATGAGGTTGCCGACCCGCAAAATCTGGCGATGTATCTGGAGGTCAACGGCCACCGCTATCAGGATGGCTCGACCACCACGATGCACTTTGATGTGGCCACAGTGATTTCGCATCTGTCACAGTTCATGAGCCTGCAACCGGGTGATGTGATCTCCACCGGCACCCCCCCTGGTGTGGGTATGGGGCAGTCTCCGGAAACCTACCTGAAACCCGGTGATAAAATGGAACTGGGCATCGAAGGACTGGGCGTACAGACACAAGCTGTAGTGGCTGGCTAACCACCGGCAGGCACCAAAAAACGAGCGACAGCCAAGCTGTCGCTCGTTTTTCTATATAACCACCAGCCTTCGCATCAGCCCTACAGCCCAAGCTGTTCCACCACATCCATCACTGTTTTCAGGAACAGCGAGTCTGCAGCAGACAGCGGACCGCCTGTTCGTGTCATCAGCCCGACAGGCCCTTTTGTCAGCGACATGTCAAACGGCAGTCGCACCAAAGCCCCACTCTCAATCTCCTTGGCAACAACCCCGTTTGAAATGATCCAGATGGCATCATGGGCCAACGCATAATTCCGGCCAAAAGCGCCTGACACACTTTCCACCTTTGTTGTGATGCCCCCAACCCCTTGCGCGACCAACGCCCGCTCCACCAAAGGCCGGATCGCGGAGGCCTCTGGTGGGAAAATCACCGGCCAATGTCCCAGATCATGAATATCAGGATGCCGCAATAAAGGGTGCCCGTGGCGCACCACAAAGTCGACGTGCTCATCATAGAGCTGTGTGAAGGCAATGCCCTTCATCATCTCCGGCTGCCCCAACCGCCCAATCACCACGTCAAGCCGCCCATGTCGCAGCTGATCAATGAGATACCCATGAGGGCCGTCATGAATGTGCAAGGTCACATCCGGCGCCAGATCGGAAAATACCTGAACAACATCCGGCATCAACCGCGCCGCAACACTGGGCATGGCACCAACCGAGAGGTCAATTTTTCCCGCTTTTTGGAGCTGTGCAACACCGTTGAGCCCTTGTTGCAAGGCAGCCAGACTCATTTGAGCGAAGTGCAGAAACACCTCACCTTGTTTGGTCAGGCTGACCCCGCCGCGATTACGCACCAGCAGATCCGACCCAACAATCTCCTCGAGCTCTTTAAGCGTTTTGGAGATCGCCGGCTGCGTCAGATTCAGATGTTGCGCTGCCGATTTCAGGCTGTTGTGCCGCACTATCTCAGAAAAACACTGAATGTGACGAAATTTAATGCGCCGATCGATCATCACTTAATGCTCATTTTTGGCAACTAAACTCAATAAATTCTCATTTTACTTTTCACTTTGACCAAGTCAAGTTGCCAACAGGAGGACATTCATGCGCACTCAAGTTTGCATCATCGGCGGCGGTCCATCAGGGCTCTTGCTCTCACAACTGCTGCACCGCAAAGGCATCGACAGCATCGTCTTGGAGCGCAAAACGCGGGACTACGTGCTGGGCCGCATCCGCGCGGGCATTCTGGAAACTGGTTTTGTGGACTTGATGCGCGAGGCCGGTGTTGGCGCGCGTATGGATGCCGAAGGCTTCACCCACAACGGCACCGTGATCGCCTACGGCGAAGAGGAGTTTGGTATCTCCTTTCACGCGCGCACCGGTAAAGACGTCATGGTCTACGGCCAAACCGAGCTGACCCGCGATCTCTATGACGCGCGCGAAGCTGAGGGTGGCAATCTGGTCTTCAATGTCGAGGACGTGAAAATCAACGATGCCAAAAGTGACGCGCCTTTTGTGACATACCATGTGGAAGGCACAGAACATCGGATCGACTGCGATTACATCGCCGGCTGTGATGGCTTCCATGGGGTTAGCCGCCAAACCATTCCAACCTCCGTGCGCCGCGAATATGAAAAGATCTACCCCTTTGGCTGGCTGGGCATTCTGTCAGAAACCCCACCGGTGCATGACGAGTTAATCTACAGTTGGTCCGAGCGCGGTTTTGCGCTCTGCTCGATGCGCAATGCCAATCTCAGCCGCTATTACATCCAATGTTCGCTCAGCGACTCACCGGACGATTGGACCGATGCCGCCTTTTGGAGCGAGCTCAAACGCCGGATTCCCAGCCGCCATGCAGACGCATTGGTGACAGGTCCGTCGATTGAAAAATCCATCGCGCCGCTGCGCAGCTTTGTGACCGAACCCATGCGCTGGGGCCGCTTGTTCCTCTGTGGCGATGCCGCCCATATCGTGCCGCCCACCGGCGCGAAAGGACTGAACACCGCCGCGTCTGACATTCACTACCTCTATCATGGCTTGGTGCAATTCTATCGGGACAAGGACACCACCGGCCTTGATGCCTATTCACAAAAGGCGCTTGCCCGTGTGTGGAAAGCGGAGCGGTTCAGTTGGTCCACCACCAACCTGTTGCACCGCTACCCGGATCAATCTGAGTTTGATCTGAAGATGCAGCGCGCCGAAATTGATTTCCTGCGTAACAACAAAGCTGCGCAGAATGTGTTTGCCCAAAACTACGTGGGCCTGCCTTACTGATGGGCCGGACAAAGGAGACACACCATGTCTGACAAATTTGGCACCGGCATGGAGGTCCGCCGCAAGGTGTTGGGTGACACCCATGTGGATCGGGCTGAGGCCAATAAATCCGAACTCGATACGCCGTTCCAAACCCTGATCACCGAAGGCGCTTGGGGCACGGTTTGGGCCAGCGACGCGATCAGCCTACGCGAGCGCTCGATGCTGACGCTGGCCTTGCTTGCGGCCAGCGGTAACTTTGAGGAAATCCCCATGCACATCCGTGCCACCGTCAACACCGGTGCCAGCCAAAAAGACGTGATGGAAGTTTTTCAGCATGTGGCGATCTACTGTGGCGTGCCCAAAGCCAACCATGCCATCAAACTGGCAAAACAGACCTTTGCAGAGATGGGCTGATCGCGCATTCTATGCGCGCAGGGGAGGAATATCTTAATGAGCAAACCCGCCGAATTCTATCAGCGTGATCGGGAGTGGCACGCACCGGCCTTCTCGCAGGATTACAAGACCTCCGTGGCACGGTCGCCGCAAAACGCGCTGATCAGCCTTGAGCAAACCGCAAGCGAGATCACCGGCCCACGTTTTGGTCATGATGACGTGACCGAAATGGACCGCGACCTGCTGCACAACTACGCTACGCCGGGCGAAAGCGCGATTGGCGAGCGCATCATCGTGCATGGCCGCGTGCTGGATGAAAACGCCCGCCCCGTGCCCAACACTCTGGTGGAGATCTGGCAGGCCAACGCGGGCGGGCGCTATCGTCACAAGAAAGACGCCTATTTGGCGCCAATTGATCCCAACTTCGGCGGTTGCGGCCGCACCATCACGGACGAAAACGGATACTACTATTTCCGCACGGTGAAACCCGGCGCCTACCCATGGCGCAATTGGGTCAACAACTGGCGTCCGGCGCATATTCACGTGTCGGTGTTTGGCACCGCCTTTGCCCAGCGCCTGATCACGCAGCTCTACTTTGAGGGCGACCCGCTGATCGCGAAGTGCCCAATTGTGAACACCATCCCGGATCAGGCCGCACGTGGGCAGTTAATTGCCGCGCTCGATATGAACGCCTCGGTGCCGCTGGACAGCATCGCCTATAAGTTTGACATCGTGCTGCGCGGACGGAGCTCGACCCTGTTTGAAAACCGCGTGGAGGGCAATTGAACATGGTGCAGAAACTCAACTATCTCAAAGAAACGCCCTCCCAAACCGCTGGCCCCTATGTGCACATCGGCCTCGCCCCCGGCGCGGCGGGATTTGACATCTATGAGCGTGAATTGGGCTGGGACATCGCCGGACCCAATGCCAAAGGCGAGCGTATCCGGGTTGAAGGCCTGGTGATCGACGGCACCGGCAGCCCGGTGAAAGACGTAATGCTGGAAGCCTGGCAGGCCAATTCTGAGGGTATTTATCCGCACCCGGAGCAAGCCGGTGAAACCGAGGAAGGTTTCAAAGGCTGGGGCCGTGTGATCACCGATTTTGACACCGGCGAGTGGGGATTTGACACCGTTAAGCCGGGGCAGGTTATGGGCCGCAATGGGAAGATGATGGCGCCCCATATTTCGCTGTGGATTGTGGCACGTGGCATCAATCTAGGTCTGAACACCCGTTTGTATTTCGATGATGAAGCTGCAGCCAACGCCACCGATCCGGTACTGAATGTGATCGAGTGGGAAAACCGCCGCGCCACATTGATTGCCAAGCGTGAAATGCGCGACGGTGCCCCGGTTTATCGCTTTGACATCACACTTCAGGGCGACAACGAAACCGTCTTCTTTGACATCTGACGACCGCCCCCGTTTTTAGGACGGGGCCAATCAAACGAGATCACCATGAGCAAACCCTGCATCCTGTGCTGCGCCATCACCGGCTCCGTGCCCACCAAAGCGGACAACTCTGCCGTACCCACCACGGTCACTGAGCAGATCGAAAGCAGCCACGCCGCTGTGGAGGCCGGCGCGTCGATCATCCACGCCCACGTGCGCAACGACGATGAAACCCCGTCCAGCGATCCGGAGAAATTTGCGTTGCTCAAAGAAGGGCTGCAGAAACACTGCCCGGGCGTGATCATCCAATTCTCCACCGGCGGCCGCTCCGGCGCTGGCCAGGCGCGCGGCGGTATGCTGCCTCTGCGCCCAGACATGGCCTCGCTCTCTGTGGGGTCCAATAATTTCCCGACGCGGGTGTATGAAAACCCACCAGAGCTGATCTCCTGGCTGTCCAGCGAAATGCAAGCTCACGAAATCACACCGGAAATTGAGGCTTTTGATCTAAGCCACATCCTGCAAGCCATCCGCCACCATGAGGCAGGCACGCTTTACGGACAGCTCTACGTGCAGTTTGTCATGGGCGTAAAAAATGCCATGCCGGTGGATCGCGAGGTGTTTGAGTTTTACGTGAAGATCATGCAGGAACGTGCGCCCAAAGCGGAATGGTGCGCGGCGGGCATTGGCGTGGCGCAGGTCACCGTGAACGAATGGGCCATTGCCGCCGGCGGCCACACCCGAGCCGGTCTGGAAGACAACGTGCGACTGGACCGCAACACATTGGCGCCCTCCAATGCCGCCCTAATCGCACGCGCCGCAGAGCTGTGTGAGAAGTACGAACGCCCCGTCGCCACGACAGCGCAGGCGCGCGAGATCCTTGGCCTGCGCGCCGCAACCTGATCGGCTCCTACCATGAACCCGCTCACCCACGCCGCCCATCTGTTTGGCCCGCTGTTTTCTGATCCCGACGCAGACGCGATCTGGGGCACCGAGCGGTTTGTCGACGGGTTCATCCAGTTTGAACACGCGCTGACCAATGCGCTTGCGGAGGTTGGCGTGGTTGAACACTCGGTCGCGGCAGAGGCAATAGAAGACATCAACAGCTTCCAACCGGACCTCACAAAGATCGCTTCCCTTGTGGTGCAGGACGGTCTGCCCGTGCCGGAGTTTGTGCGCCAACTCAAAGCCCACGCTCGCCCTTCCGCGTTCCCAGCCATTCACACCGGCGCCACCAGTCAGGACCTGATCGACACGGCGGTCTCGCTGGTCTTGCGCGACGCCAACACGCGATTTGAGGCGCAACTTGCGGATTTACTGACAGCACTCGACACTCTCAATGCCACATGGGGCAATAGCCCAATGATGGGCCGCACCCGCATGCAGGCCGCTTTGCCAATCCCGGTGTCAGACCGCATAGCCACCTGGCGCACTCCGTTGGCGTCACTCGCCGACCGTCTCAAAGCGCAGCGCCCCCAAGTCGAAGCCTTGCAATTTGGCGGCCCAGTTGGCAACCGCGCCAGCCTAGCATCACATGGTGATGCCGTAGCGACCGCCTTGGCCAAGAACCTCAACCTCTCCAACCCGGACCGCGCATGGCATGCCACGCGTGAGAACCTCACTGAGTACGCCAACTGGTTGTCCATGGTCACCGGAAGCTTGGGCAAAATGGGGCAGGATCTCGCTCTGATGGCACAACAAGGCGTGGATGAAGTGCGGTTCTCCGGCGGCGGCACCAGCTCTGCCATGCCACACAAACAAAACCCGGTGCGGGCCGAACTGCTGGTCACATTGGCGCGTTACAACGCCACACAGCTTCCCGCCATGCACCACGCCTTAGTGCATGAACAGGAGCGTTCCGGCAGCGCATGGTCCTTGGAATGGATGGTTCTTCCAGCCATGGTCACAGCCACAACCACGGCCTTACGTCACGCAGAAACTCTTGTGCAAAGCATTGAGAAAATGGGGCAATCCGCGCCTTAAGACATTAAAGTCTCAGAATTCAAACGTCAGTTGCAGGTGCTTGATCTTGCCGGTGATGTCTTCAATGGGACACTTCAACCGTTCTTCGGCCAAGAGCACCACCTCCGCCGCCGCCCGTGCATCCTCACCCGCGTCGTGGTGATGGAACTGAAGCCCCAGGGCCTTTTTCAGATGCCCCAACCCATGCCCGCCGTTGCCGCGAAACTCTGGCCAGGCTTTGCGCGCGATTTTCACGCTATCTGCCCATTCCATCTTGGGTCCATTGAGCCCTGCCGCACGACAGGCTGCGGTGATGGCTTTCTGGTCAAAGCTGCTGTGTTGCACCATCAAATTGCGCGACAACAGCGGCAGCATCTTTGGCCAGGCCTCAGCAAAGGTGGGCGCGTCCCGCACAGTACCCGCATCAATCCCCGTCAGCTCGGTGTTGAACGGCGCAAAGTCTTGATCGGGGTTGATGTAGGTCGAAAACGTCTCAATCCCGCCATCGCGACGTACGCAAGCCAGTCCAATCTGGCTGATGGAGGCCGCATCACGGTTGGCAGTCTCCACATCCAGCGCAATGAAACGGTACAGACCATCTGGCAAAGGCGCATCAGGCAGGAACACAGCGTGCCTCCTGTCTCTGCTTTGCTTTCAATGTCAAACCGTTGCGCAACATGTCTTTGTCTTGTGCCTATGCCCACCTACGGGCCGGGACCGCCCCTATGCCAGCTTAGCGCAAAAAACAAAAGGCCGCCCGACTGGGGCGGCCTCTCTATTTTCATGACGTTGTACGTCATGCAGACACTGCTACGCCCGCTGCCTTTTTCCCTCGCCGCTCTTCTTTGCCAAAGAACACCAGGTAGAACACCGGCGCCGCAATCAGCGTCAGAATGGTGGCAAAGGCCAAACCGCCCATGATGGTGATCGCCATCGACACAAAGAACGCATCGGTCAAAAGTGGTGCCATGCCAAGGATGGTTGTGACCGCCGCCAACATCACCGGCCGCAGACGCGACACGCTCGCCTTCACAATCGCCTCCCGCATTGGCAGGCCTTCCTCGCGGACAAAGTCGATCTCTTCAACCAGTACAATGCCGTTTTTGATCAACATGCCCGACAGGCTCAACAGGCCCAGAAGCGCAGTGAAGGTAAACGGCATATCCGTACCCAGAAGGCCAATCACCACACCGTTCACGGACATGGGCACCAACAGCCAGATGATGATCGGCTGGCGAATGGCGTTGAACAACAGCACCGAAATCAGCACCATGATCAGCAAGCTCATTGGCAGCTGTTTTCCAAGGCTCTCCTGTGCTTCCGAGCTGTTCTCCAACTCGCCGCCCCACTCCATCTTGTAGCCAACCGGAATGTCCATGCCTTCAATGGCCGCTGTGACTTCTGACTGCACCTGCGCGGCGGTCAGGCCAGAACGGATATCCGCCCCAACCGTAATGGTCGCCACACGGTCCCGACGGTGGATCAACGTGTTTTGCGTCTCATGCACAAAGCCATCAACCATCTGTTCCACCGGCACAAAGCTGTTGGAGGTTGTGGAATACACCACCTGATCCACCAGCCCAAAGGCCCCGTCCGGTTGACGCCGTAGAATGATCGGAATCAACCGCTCGTTTTCGCGGAACTGGCCAGTGGTCAGACCATCCGTTGAAAACTGAAACATATCAGCGATGTCTTCGCGATCCACTCCAGCGGTCTGCGCCCGCTCGATGGCATAGATCGGTTTGATCACCAACTCCTGCTCCCGCCAGTTGGTGCGCACGCTGGTGATATTGTCCGTGGTTTCGGTCAGAACCTGCGCCGCTTGCGTCGCCAATTGGCGCAACACCACCGGATCACTGCCAGAGAAGCGCACCTGAATTGGATCGCCCCCACCGGGACCAAAGACCAAACGTTTGGTGCGGAACTCGCCCTCGGGCAAAGCTTCGGCGCCAAAGGCTTCGAGGTCCTTTTGCAGCGGTGGAATCGATTCCAAATTCTCCGCCCGCACAATGATATGGCCGTAGCTTGGGTTTGCCTTCTCAGACTCATAGGTCAGCATAAACCGTGTCGCGCCTTGCCCCACAAAAGTCGCGTAGCTCACAACATCGTCGCGCTCCGCCAGCCAGTCTTCGAGCAGCTCCATCTGCGCCGACGTGTTGGCAATTGGCGTGCCCTGTGGCAACTTGTAGTGCACAAAAAACAGTGGCGTGTTGCTGTCCGGGAAGAACTGCTGCTTCATCAGGCCAAAGCCCGCATAGCACACCGCCGTCACCGCAATCAGCCCGACAATCACCAACCAGCGCATTTTCAACGCCAGTCGCAGGCTGGCCCCATACATGCGGAAAATCAGCCCGCCATAGGCATCGCCTTCATCACCTTTCCCCTGTTTGAACAGGTAGTGGCCCAGCATCGGAGTCACGGTCAGCGCCAACACCCAGCTTAACAACAGCGAAATCCCAATCACCGCAAACAGCGAGAACAAGAATTCCCCGGTCGCATCCGGGCTGAGGCCAATGCCAGCAAACGCCATGATACCAATGATGGTCGCGCCAAGCAGTGGAATCTGCGTCTTGCCCGACGCTTCATCCGCCGCCTCACGACTGTTTTTGCCCTGCAACATCGAAATCTGCATGCCCTCGGCCACCACAATGGCGTTGTCCACCAACATGCCCATCGCAATGATCAGCGCGCCCAGTGAGATACGCTCCATCTCAATCGAGAAAAAACCCATGAACAGGAACGTGCCCACAACCGTCAGGAACAGAGTGACACCCACGACAACTGCGGCGCGCCACCCCATAAAGATGGCCAGCACAGCCACCACAATGGCCACCGACATGGCAAGGTTCACAAGGAAATCGTTGGAGGCTTTCTCGACCACCACGTGCTGTTGATAAATAGGATGCAGCTCGACACCGGCCGGGATATCCCCTGCCATCTGTGCGAGCTTCTCATCCACGCGTTTGCCAACAACCACAATGTTTTCCGTAGCAATGCCCGCCACGCCCAAAGTGAAGGCTTCTTCGCCGTTGTAGCGAATGATCTGGCGTGGGTTGTCGACGCGATCGCGGAACACACGGCTGGTGTCCACAAGGTTCACCACCTTGCCATCCTGCCCCAATGACAGACCTGCAATTTCGGACACCGTATCAGAGCCGTCTGGCCGCATGATACGTGTGCGTGCGGCACCTGTGGTCACCGTCCCGGCGGCATTCACCGCGTCGGCATTGGCAATGGCCCCTGCAATCGCGTTAAGCGAAATGTTCTGGTTCACCGACAAGGCCAGATCCGGCTCTACAAAAATCGCTTCTTCCGGTAGGCCTTGGATATCGACATCGGCCACACCATCAACGGTCAGCAACTCGCGCCGCAAGAAGGTCGCCAGCTCATGTTTTTCGGCATCCGAAAACCCCTCGGCGGTCACGCCTAAGAAGATCCCAAACACATCGCCAAAGCTGTCATTCACCAAAGGTGTGTTGACGCCTGTGGGCAACTGCCTACTCGCATCCGCCACCTTGGCCCGCAAACTGGTCCAGACCTCCGGCAGCTCGGTGCCGTCATAGGTCGATTTGATGTGCACATCGATCTGAGACACACCGGGCTGGTTGATCGAGGTGATGTAATCCACCTCTTCCATTTTCTGAATGGCAGACTCCAAAGGCTCAGAAACCTCAGTCGCCACCTGCTCCGACGTGGCCCCCGGATACTGGGTGACCACAACCGCCTGTTTGATGGTGAAGGCCGGATCTTCCAGCCGCCCCAAATTAAGAAAGCTAATGCCGCCGCCTATCAGGAAGATCAGCATGATCATCCATGTGTAGATCGGCCGATCAATCGATCCGCGTGCAATATTGACCATCACCCCAGCCCTCAGTTGCCAAAGCCGACAAAACGGCGCACCGCTTGTCCGTTGGTCAAGGCCCCGCCACCGGTGAGGACAATCTCGTCGCCGTCACTCAGCCCCTCATTGATACGCACCATGCCAGCGGTCGCCGGTTCACTCTGAACCGCAACCCATGTCACTTTGCCTTCATCGCCGCCCTTGGGATCAAACCGCATCACGCCGGTTGCCCCACTGTCATCCATGACAATTGCCGTTGGCGGCACAATGATACCGGTTGAGGGGTTTGCTGCGCTCACGGTCACCGTCACTGAGGAGCCTGGCAAGATCACCTTGCCCTCCGGCGGTGTCATGCCAAAAGTGATGCGGAAGGTCTGCCCAACACTGCTGGTTTCCGCGTCAAACTCGCGAATTTGCAGATCAAACTCTTCATCGCCACTCGGGAAGCGCGCTTTGATGGTGACGTTCTGATCATTGCCCGCCCGTTGGAACAGGATTTCCGGCACATCCACCTCAATGCGCAGCTCGCTCAGGTCGTGAATACGCACCACTGGATTGCCGGCGCTCACGGTGGTGAACAACTCCACATTGCGGCTGGACACCAACGCATCAAATGGGGAGGTCAGCGTGGCATGGCGCAGCGACCATTCGGCGTTTTTGACCGCAATCTGCGCCAGCGACGCCTGTGTCTCCGCATCATCAATCGTCACCTGGCTAACCGTATTTCCGCGCAACTTCTCCAGTCTCGCAACCGTGCGATCCGCCTGTTCTTTCTGCAAAATTGCTTGATTGAGCTGTAGTTCAAATATTTCCAAATCGAGCCGTGCAATCACGTCCCCTTTGCCAATGTTCAGGCCCTCGGTCACCGGAAAATCGACAATCTGTCCGCCGACCTGAAAGGCCAAATCCACCGACTGGCGGGCTTTCACCTGTCCAAAAAACTGACGTTCAAACGGCACAGGCGCTTCGCTCACCACCAAGAGCTTCACCGGCTTCAACACATCTTGGGCAAGCGCCGCAACCGCACCTGTCACCGTGATCAGCGCCGCTGTGGCGCAGAGTTTTCCAAACTGTTTCAGCATTCTTTTTCCTCCAAACGACCGGCGGCAACCGCACCGGGCATGGCTTTCACAACCAAATTGGCAAACTGAGAGATTTCATCAACTGTCATGCCCGAGATTTCGCGGAACCGCAGCTTCACCCCATCCATCAAGGAAGCACGAGCCTCTAACCCTTCAGGGGTCAATTCCAACACCAGAGCGCGGCGGTCCTTGGGGTCCCGCATCCGCTGCACCAAACCCCGCGCTTCCAACGCGTCAGCCACCGGCGTGATTGCCGAGGGGATGCAAAATGTGTCTTCTGCCAAAACCCCCATGCGTTTTGGCCGATCCATAAACACCAAAATCCGCCGCTCCATCTTGGACAGTGGCGGGTCAATGTTGATGTCCTCCAACTCTGCTTCAATCTGGTTGAACAGGGCAAAGACACCGATGATTGCCAAAAATTCATCTGGCAAATCCGTGTTGGAGAATAAGTCGTCGGGCACGGGCGAATCCCTGAGTTATTTCAATTTCTGAAATATCCAAATACAGAAGCTTTTCTTACAGACAAGTGTGGCCGGCCAAAAAAGTGCAGGAAGATTGTATAAAAAAACCTGCAGCTCCGCCTCATGCACACCTTTTCAACCCAATACACGTCCGAGATTTTCAAAAAATTTGATTAGAAGTCAGTGCGTTAACGCTTCACTCCTGTGATTAAATTAACGATGTCACGATACCAAGGCCGCACGAAAGATCAGGTGGTACGCGTAATATGGTGGCAGATCCGGGACAACAATTGCGACATTCCGCAAAGGCGGCTGCGCGACAAAGAGGTCTTCTTGCGAGATATGCCAGCGAACGCATGCGCGAGTTTAAGCAGCGGGCTGTGATCTACAGCCTGGGGGCTTTGATGATCATCTTGGCCACCGGCCCCGTCGTGGGCGGATGCGGGACCGCAATATTATTGATTGGCGAAGCTGTCGACATGTGGGTTTTGCGGCGCATTCCACGTCAATTGCGCGCAGGTGCAAGCTACGACAGGCTCCAGCGGAAAACCGTTCTCAGCGGCGGCTTTCAAGCCCTGTGCATGTTTCTTGCCACAACGCTCTATGTGATCACCGTTGGTGAAGAGGCTTCGATCATGGGGGTTGCTGGGGTGCTTGGTATGGGCATTGTCAATGGGGCGCTGTTTTTGCCAACAAATCCAAAACTGGCAATTTTCAAAATGGGTTTGTTTGTCGTGACCCCATTTTTTCTTCTGATTTTGCAGGCCCTTCGATTTGGCGGTGAACTGGCCATGCCACACGTGAATGCACCAGAAATGATGGTTGTCATCAGCATGGGCTACATGTGTTTTTCCTTTGTCAAAGCGGGCATCGACAACTTCCGAAAAACCGAAGCACTGCAAAACAGCCAAAAGAATCTCACCGAAGCCAATGACGCGTTGAGCCAAAATCGCAACGAGTTGCAGCGCCTTTCGATGGTCGCGCGCAAAACAAATGATGCGGTGATTCTGTCCAACCCCAAGCAAGAGGTTGAATGGGTCAATGAAGCCTTCACCGCGCTGACTGGTGTCTCTGCCCATGACATTGTTGGAAAACCAATCGCTGAATTGGTGCAAGCCACCAAGGCAGACCCCAACGTGCAAAAACGTCTCATGGCGGCAATGCGTCAGGACGAGTTTGGTAAGATCGAGGTGCGGCACACACTGGGTGACAGCCAAGAGCGTTGGAGTGAAATCCAAATGTTACCAGTGGTAAACGCCGATGGTGAGGTGGATTTTTACGTGACCATTGCCCGCGAAATCACTGCCTCGAAAGAGCATGCCAATGGTATGCGCAAGGCGCGACGAGCCGCCGAAGACGCCGCCCGCACCAAGGCTGACTTCCTGGCCAATATGAGCCACGAAATCCGCACGCCCATGACGGGCATTATAGGCATGGCGGACCTTCTGTCGGAAACGGAACAGACCCAAGAACAGTTGGATTACACCCAAACAATCATTGGATCGTCCCGCAGCCTGCTGACCATCATCAACGATATTTTGGACCTGTCTAAATTGGATGCCGGTAAACTCCAAATCACCAACAACACCTTCGACACGCGCAGCTGTTTTGAAGAAACCCTGCGCCTCTTGGAGCCCAGTGCCTACAACAAAGGCCTGGGTCTCAATCTACAGGTTTCCGAAGACGTGCCGATGCATCTTTTTGCGGACGACGTGCGCATTCGCCAAATCGCCACAAACATCATTGGCAATGCCACCAAATTCACCGAATTTGGCAAGATCGACATCGACGTCTGGATGGATGGGATCGAAGAAACCGACGCCATGACCCCAATGACCCTGAATTTTGCGGTCCAAGACACCGGCATTGGCATCCCCAAAGACAAACTGGCCGCGATTTTTGACGAATTCACCCAGGCGGAGTCTTCTACCACGCGCCGCTTTGGGGGCACGGGTCTGGGACTGACAATTTGCCGAGTCCTGACCGAACGTATGGGGGGCGAAATAACCGTCTCCTCGGAACACGGCGAAGGCTCCCGCTTCGTGGTCAGCATACCCGTTGAATTCCCACCAGAAAATGCGCCCGCATTTTCCGAGTCGGCGTCAGCAGACCCCACCACCTATGATGCCGTAGATCTGGCCGGAATCACCGTCCTGATCGCAGAGGACAACCGGACAAATCGACTGTTGATTCAAAAGTATCTGGAAAAGTTGCCCATCAATCTCCAATTTGCAGCGGATGGTTACGAAGCTGTCGAAGCGACTTTGGCCACCCCGCCGGACCTGATCTTTATGGACATGTCGATGCCCAATATGAGTGGTATCGAAGCCACCGAGGCGATCCGCGCCAGCGACGTTGTACAGCCACATATCGTGGCACTCACCGCAAATGCGTTTGAAAATGAGAAGCGCGCTTGTTTTCAGGCGGGCATGGATGACTTCCTCACCAAACCGATCCGCCGCGCGGAACTGGTGGAATGCTTGCAACGACATGTCGGCCGTCGTAACTCACCCTCTTCAGCGGTACAGGCCGCGCTTCAGGCATAAAGCAGCAAGGACACAAAGAACCACGTCGTCACTCGGTCAGGCCGCCAAACCCACGCTGACTTGTAACACACTGCGTGTGTCAGACACGTGATGACGTCCGCTGCCAGACCACACGGAGTTGGTGGAGCCGCTCCCAGTTGCGGCAAATGGCCAGCATTCTCACCCGCTTTCAATTGTGACGCTGGCCTGCCACGCCCCCACACCAATGAGCCTCTACCCCAAATCCCCACCTATTGCGCGCGATGGTGCGCTCTCAAAAGGTTTCGTTGGTTACCAACTGCCAAGGTCCGTAATCCTCAGTACACAAAAAGGCGGCATGACCGAACACACCGCCTCTTGAATAGTGTTTTGTGACAGGGCGCTACCGCACAACAAACTCTGCGTGCAACGCACCCGCGGCTTTGATGCTTTTGAGGATGTCGATCATGTCACGCGGTGCCACGCCCAGCGCGTTTAACCCTTCGATCACCTCACTCAGCGAGGTGCCCATCGGCACTTCAGCCAGACCAATGCCGTCGTCCTCGTCGATTTCCGCTTCGGTGCGCGGCACCACCACAGTTTCGCCATTTGCAAAGGGATTTGGCTGCACCACCAGCGGCGTTTCTTGAACCCGCAGCGTGAGACCACCCTGCGAAACCGCCACACGTGAAATACGCACATCATCTCCCATAACAATGGTGCCAGAGCGTTGGTCCACAACCACCCGTGCCTTGCGTTCAGGCTCGACCAAAATGTTCTCAATCTGGCTAAGCGCATGAGCTGGAGAGGCTTGGTTGGTGCGATCGATGTCCACTTGAACCGTGCCCGCATCCAACATCAAGGCAACCCGGCGCCCATACCCCCGATTGATGGCTTCTTCAATCCGGTTGGCGGTTGTGAAATCTGGCTCCCGCAGCGCCAAACGCATATTGGTCAGAGTGGAAAAATCAAAGTCGATCTCTCGTTCGACTCGGGCTCCAGATGGAATCGACCCAGCGGTTGGCACACCTTTGACAACGCCTCCGGCGTCGCCTTCGGCTGCCACGCCCCCTGCGATCACCGCGCCCTGCGCAACTGCGTAGATCTCACCATCGGCAGCGTTCAGTGGTGTCATCACCAGAGTGCCACCCAACAAACTTTTGGCATCGCCAATGGCCGAAATTGTGACGTCCACTTTCCCGCCAGCGCGGGCAAATGGAGGTAGTGTCGCGGTGACGAACACCGCCGCCACATTTTTGGGACGCATATTCTCGCCGGTGATGTTCACTCCCAGACGCTCAAGAATATTGCCCATAATTTCTTCGGTAAACGGTGCGTTCCGCAGACCGTCTCCGGTTCCGTTCAGGCCAACCACCAAACCGTAGCCAACCAGGTCATTGCCTCGTACACCGTCAAATTCTACCAGATCTTTGATCCGGATCGGCGCTGCTGATGCCATCACGGGCATCAGTACGAGGAGCAGTAGCATTCTTGCTAAGCCCATGAGATCATTCACCTTACATAGTTTGCCAATGTGAGTTGAGAGAGACGGGCTGTGATTGTGTACACCATCTCCAGTTGCACCTGCACAGCCTGAAGCTTGCCAGCCACTTCGGTTTGATCAGCACCAATCAAATCACTCTGTGTCATCAACATTGAGCTACGCGACAGCGAATTCTCCGCCATCACATTCTCAACGCGTTCCTGATTGAAACCCACGTCTGCCCGCACGCTGGTCAGGTTGTCCTGGCCAGTCAAAAGTCGCTCACCTGCGGTTTCCATCAGTTGCTTCTGCTCGTTGAGAGTCAGATTCAGCCCCGTATCCAGAGCCAGCGCTGCCAGCGCGGAGTCCCGCATGGCTTCGCGCAATTCCGTGCTGTCAGCCCGTACATTGAAGTCCGCTGATTGTGTGTCGCTCAGGCGCATTGGCGCCAAATCGTTGAGCGATCCGGCATATGCCCCGGTTTCAAATCCGCCCCCCGGTGCCATGAAATAATCATCCACAGCTGTCACAATGTCGGCAATCGTGGCCGAGCCTGCCACCGCAGCGGAGATTTGGGCCATCATGGTATTTGAATCAACCAGTGCCGCGCCATCGGTCGCCGTGCCACCAAATATGGACCGGTCTGCAACACGGCCATTCAGCGCGCTGACAATTGCGTCAAAATCATTGCGCGCGCTTTTGGCCACACTGACCACCGACGCGGACAATCCCGATTCAGACGCCGACAGCAAATCACGCCCCAGATCACCGGTAATGGTGTGGATTTGACCCAACGTTGCCTGCGCGGTTTCCAAGAACAGCGACGCATCTTTGGAGGCGATATCATAGCCTTCCAACACGGTCAGCTGGCGCTCGACACCGGCCAACATATTGAAATCCCCTCTCAAAGAGGCGGCCACATCTGCCTTGCGCCCTGAGCCCAGCTCATAGGCCAACCTATTGAGGTCTTGTTTGACCGCTGTGGTGCGGCGCGAATTCATCATATGGGACGCCATGTCCCCAATCGAAGTGATTGCCATTGTTACAGCCTCAGCAGTTCTTGCATCATTTCATCAACGGCCTGAATGAGCTTGGCATTGGCCGCATAAGATTGTTCCACGAGCATCAGCATTTGCAGCTCTTGATCGGTGTCCACACCGTCAATCAGCTCCATCTCCTCAAGCGAGGTTAGGCGCGCGGAGGCAAACGCCATATCCTGATCGCTCTGCACCCGAGCCCCGGAAATACTGGAGAGGAATTTGCCACTCATCTCGCTCATCGAGACCGCTTTGCTGCCAAATCCGCCAGAGACCGGAACCACCTGGTCCTGCATCGCGTCCAGCATCCGATTTAGGTGGGTCGCGTCACCGGCATCGCCAGGTGCTGCCGCGCCCAATCCGTCCCGCAAGCGCCAAGTTTCCCCGGCGCCGCTCATATCAACAAGATTGTTGAGTTCAAGACGACCGGCCAGGCCAACTTCATTGGCGGCGGCAAATGCCCCGCCCGCATCGGTGAACAATCCTGCGTCACCAGGGGCCAATGTTGGATCCATCCCTGGATCTTGAAAGCGCTCGACAAGGTTGCGGGCCGCCGCATCCAAATCCGCCTGCGCCTGCACGCCAAATTCATCGCGGACCGCAAACTGCGCTCCTATGGCGCCACCGGACAATGCACCTTTCTGACTGTCGATTCGCATCGGATAGCCGTTGATGGTGACGCCCCCCAAGAGACCATTGGCCTCGGTCATATGTGGCTCAACCGTGCCCACTTCGGTAAATTCAATGGTGGCGGCTTTGCCATCCAACAGCACCGCACCGTTGGTGGTGTAAAGCGCCATCCCGCCCCGATCACGCGGCGTCATGCGCACGGGCACCAGCTCGCCAATCTGATCGACCAACACCTGTCGCTGATCTTCCAGTGAAGCGGTTTCATGTCCTTGGTTGATCGCCAGAGAAATTTTGCGATTGACCTCTTCGGTCTGTTTGAGCAGCCCATTGAGGTCATCGATCATAGTGCCGATATTGGTATCCGCTTCGGTCCGCATTTTCTGAATGCCATCAGAAGCCTCATTAAATGCATCCGCAATCCGACTCGCATCTTGAGACACGTTGGCCAGGCGAATGTCGCTGTCCGGCGCACCCGTTGCCATGGCCAACGAGCTTTCGAACGTCGCCATAACACCGGACAAGCTGGTCGGGCTTTCCGGCGTGCCCACCAGGCTTTCTAAACGGTTATAAAAAGAGTTGGTGCCCGCAGCCAAGGCCGTACCAGCATCCGCAAGACGACGTTCAGCGATGGTCACCGGGTTCACGTTGCGAGACGTGCCCTCCAGCTTCACACCACCGGAATAGCCGTACAGCGCGGCGGACTGATTGAGGGACCGCCGCCCATAACCTTCGGTCATGGCATTGGAGATGTTGGAAGACACCACCTCTGCCCGGCGCGCGGAGGCCGTGAGTCCAGTCAGTGCATTGGACAGAGCGCTTGAAATGCTCATGCTTATCCTTTCCGGCGTGTTACGGCCTCGGCGCGGTTATTTAGCGTTTGATGTTTGTGGTTTCTTGCAGCATCTCATCCACGGTCTGAATGACCTTGGCGTTGGTGCTGTAGGCCCGTTGAGTCTGGATCATATCCGTCAACTCTCGGGCAACATCGGTGGCTGATTCTTCGCGAACATAAGACAGCAGTTCACCGGAAGGTCCGGTACCCGCATCCCACATAAAGTAGGGTCCGCTTTCATTGGAGGGTACGTAAGTTTGGAAATCCAAAGAGATACCCATTCCGTTGGGGTTGGGCACATCTACCAGCGGAATTTGCGCAATAGTCCGTGTAATTCCAGTATCAAAATAGGCGTGCACATAGCCGTTGCTATCCACTTCGACGGAGGTCATGGACCCCACCGGTGCGCCATCTTTGTCGATGTTCAACGGCGCATAGCTATCGCCCAGCTGGCTCATGCCACCTTCGGTGCCAATCATGCCGATATTGAACTCCAACGGACCACCAGCCACGTTTAGAATCGCGCTCCCAGTCAACGGATCATAGGCGCCGCCCGGAGGATTGGACACCACGGCCTGAAGCAGACCACCGGTTGTACGACCGTCATCAAATGTCATTGTGTAGTCGCCAATGATAGCACCACCAGAAGCAGAATCTCGGATCACCATCTGCCATTCATTTGACGCGCCAGCACCTGGCACGGTTGGCGTAAACTCAATGCTCAAAGTTTCGGCCTGACCAAGGTTACCGTGATACTCAATGCTCAAGGTTTCCACGTCCCCAGCAGCACCGGCCACAGTGGAGGTCGCTGGCAGGTTTACACCCAGATCAACAGACGTGGTCGGAGAGCCAACCAACTGAGACGTCAAAAGGCGCACGGGGCTGAGACCGGTGTCGGTATCACGCGGATAGTTCGGAATGCTGCCGTCAGCAGCAGCCGGCCAGCCCATCAAAGCCAAACCACCTTCTGACACCAAGTACCCATCCGCATCTGGACGGAAGGAGCCGGTTGTGGCCAGCATCATTGGCGGGCTTGTATCACCTGCCTTGATGGCCGTCGCCGCGGTCACAGGCAAAAAGCCGCGCCCACGTACCGCCAGATCGGTTGGGTTTGTTGTTGGCGTCAAAGAGCCGCCCTCATCGATCAACCGTCGAGAGGTCGCCTGCACACCACCGGCGGAGTACTTACCGCCTTTGGCGCCGGTCACCATCGATTGAAAATCAGTGTCTACTCGGCGGTAACCGTAGGTCGCAGAGTTCGCAATGTTGTCTGAAATGGTCGCCAAACGGGTGGCATTGGCATTGAGCCCGGCCACTCCGGCATTAAGCGAAGAGGAAATCGACATGGTACGCCTTTCTGCTGTATCAATTCGTTCGTCGTCTGCTGTGTTACGACATCCGGAATTAACAGCGGCCTAACGGCGTACCATATTTCCCCTTCTTACTTAGCGATCCGATCTCAGAAGAATGATCTCAATGCGGTTGTTCCGCAGGTCACGCGGCACATTTGAAACCAATTCCCGGTCCGCATGGCCCGTCACCCGTGCCACCCGTTCTGTCTGCAAACCGTATGTTTCCATCAACTTACGCAGCTCATTGGCCCGAATCGAGGACAGCTGCCAACTGGTGTTCTCTTTGACGGTGATCACATTGGTACGCACATGTCCTTCCACAGCCACGCGGTTGGTCACCATGTTGGACACTTCCGCCAACACTTTGGCCAAATCCACAAGGATCGGCATAGGCACAGCACTCCTCGGCTTGAACAAACGCTCAGATTCGGAATCAAAGATTTCGATCACCAGCCCTTCGTCTGTCAGACGCGTGACAACATGCTTCAACACATTGTCCGCCAACAGGCTCTCGCCGCCGCCACCAATGAGCATGTCCTCAACTTTGGCAAACTCAGCGTCATCTTTACCACTGCCAGGCTGCTGAAATTCAACAGGATCCGGATTGTCCTTGAGCGCCGTTGGCAAACCACCAACACCGGTGTGCGACAAGATATTATGTTCCTGCACACTGGTACCGCCAAACATGGCGTTGCCGCCCCCGGACACCTTGTTCAACGGCACTGTTGGACTGAAGAATTCTGCAATTCCCAGCCGTTGTTGTTCTGTTGTCGCGTTGATCAGCCACATCAGCAAAAAGAATGCCATCATCGCGGTCACAAAATCCGCGTATGCAATTTTCCACGCCCCACCGTGGTGTCCGCCGCCTGCGATGACCTTCTTACGTTTTATGATCACCGGAGCAACGTTGGATTTATTAGCCATCACCGTCACCTTTTTCTCACCCTGACGACGACACCTAATGGGCAGCTCTTACTTCTGCCTTAACATATGGAATACATGAGAAATTTTAGAGATTATCTCGTTTCGAAACTGGCGTAGAATCTACCATAGATGCGCTCAAAATTTGCATAAAATCACGTCGTTCCAAACCGGCCTCGATCACCGGTCCGATTGTCACGTCGACAGTACCAGGAAACTTGAGCCAACTGCCGTGCGGCCAGACTTTCCCGGAGTTCAAGCGGACCGGCACCGCTGGCACTCCGGCGAGTTGATAAAGAACGCCAACCCCGGCCTGCAGTTGCGCATGCTCTTGGCGGCGGGTCCCGCTAGGGAAAATCACCAGCCTTCGCCCTTCTTTGACAGCCTGAACCCCCGCGCGAAACCCTTCGCGCATCGCCACCCCACTTATGCTTGTCTCGACAGGAATATGTCCAAACTTTCGCATGACCGGACCAATCACCGGATAGGTGAAGATTGGCTTCTTGGCGTACATTACGGGCCGATCCAACAGGACCTGGAAAAACAACGTTTCCCAAGTGCTCTCATGTTGGGACGCGAGCAACACCGGCCCGTCGGGAAGATTTTCGTGCCCGCGCATGCGTACGCGGATGCCACAGACCACACGCAACAGCCAAAGCTGCACCCAAAGATAACGATCAGCAAGCGCATAGACCGCTGACCGTGGCCCGCGAAGGACAGGCCACAGAAGTAAAAACGGCACCGCTGCAATACCAGCCAACCCATAAAACAACAGGCTCCGCACAAAGACGATCGGATGAGTGTGTTGCACTCTATGCATAATAATTCTCAAGATAATGTGCTTCAGTCATACGCGGCCACGGGCGTTTTGCATAGCGCGCTATCGCCGATCCAATGCGAAGTTTTCGTTTGCCATATGGCCACGGAGTCATGCTTGGTCTAGGCTGCCCAAAAAGGGACCGCTTTCTGCCAGCAGTCCAAGCATTTTGATGAGTTTTTGTCGCGCATGGGGGATGCCTTGCAAACAGGCGCACGATGGGTCCATTTTTCGGTCAAAGCAGCAGCGCTGATCACAGCGCTCTGCCTAGGGTTTGCGCTGCCAGCGCAGGCGCTAGACGTTCAGTTGAACATCGCAAACGGCGACGAAGCGCTGCAAGAACGCTTGCTGGCCGCAACTTTGGTCAGCGCTGCACAGGAAGAAGGCAGCACCGATGCACAAGACATCATCGCTGCGGCGCAATCCGATTACCGCCGCTTGGTCAGTACGCTATACTCACTTGGCCATTTCAGCCCCAAAATCTCCATTCGTGTGGACGGGCAAGAAGCTCAAAACATCTCGCCTTTTGCCAGCAAATCAACGGTCAATCGGGTCGTCTACCAAATTGATCCCGGCCCCGACTTTCATTTCGGAAGAACCGAAATCGCCCCCATTGTACCTGCAACGGAGCTGCCTGAAGGTTTCGCGCCAAACCAACCTGCCAGCTTGCCGGAGATCTCAAACGCCGCCCGTGCGGGAGTGGATGGCTGGCGTGACGAAGGCCACGCCAAAGCCAAAGTGAGCGATCAAGGCATCACCGCCGATCATAAAAAGGCCACGTTGGACGTCGATCTGACCATGGACCCGGGGCCAAAACTGACCTTTGGCAAATTAATCTACAAAGACCAATCCAACGTCCGCCCTGAGCGCGTGCATGAAATTGCCGACCTGCCAACCGGAGCCACCTTCAGCCCACAAACTGTGGCCCAAGTTTCGGCCCGCCTACGGCGCACCGAAACCTTCCGCACCGTGGACCTGCGAGAAGCTGACGAGCCCAACCCGGATGGTTCTTTGGACATGGAACTGGCTTTGGTGGACAACCCGCCCCGACGGTTTGGCTTTGGTGCCGAACTGGAAAGCCGCGACGGTTTGAGCCTGTCGGCCTATTGGCTACACCGCAACCTGCGCGGCGGCGCCGAAAACCTGCGCTTTGATTTTTCCATCGAGAACCTTGGCGCCCAAAACAGTGGTGTCAATTACCGCCTTGGCACGCTCTACACCCGTCCGGCGACCTTTGGCTCCAATACCGCGCTCACGTTGGGGGCGGAACTCAAACAAGAAGACGAAGACCTCTACTGGCTGCGCCAGCTTTCTGTGGTTGCGGGTGTCAAAACCATCCACTCAGAGCGTTTTGAAACATCCGCAGGCCTGGGTCTCTTCTTCTCAGACGTGGACGACAATTACGGAAAACGTAAGCTGCATCTCATTGGTGTGCCGGTGACCACCAAAATGGATCGGCGTGACAATATCGCCAACCCCACACGCGGCTATTATGTCGAAGGCAACGCCTTCCCCTATTTTGGATTTGCCGAAGCTGACAGCGCCCTGTACCTGAAAGGTGACCTACGCGGCTATCGCGGGTTTGGCGCGGACAACGGATTCATCGCCGCAGGGCGCCTGCAATTTGGCACCATCCTCGGGCCAGAAATCCGCAACACCCCGCCGGACCTGTTATTTTACTCAGGCGGCGGTGGCACGGTTCGTGGTCAACCCTATCAGTCCAACTTTGTCACCGTGAATGGCGTGGACAGCGGCGGCCTGTCCTTCTTGGGCCTGTCCGGCGAAATGCGCGTGAAAATCAACAGTCACTTCTCTGCTGTGGCCTTTTATGATGCTGGTTTTGTGGGGGAGAAATCCGATTTCAGCGGCGATGGAAATTGGCACTCCGGTGCTGGTCTTGGCGTGCGCTACAACACCGGTTTTGGCCCGCTGCGGCTTGATCTCGCCACGCCGGTCAACGGCGACACCGGCGACGGCCTGCAACTCTACATCGGGATTGGACACGCGTACTGATGCGGTATCTTGCCCTCCTTCTCTGCCTGATCTGGCCCCTGACACTCGCGGCACAAGACACCGATCAGCCTGATGCCAGCGACGAAGACAAAGGCATGTTGACCAACTTTTTGGAGGATGCCCTGTCCGGCGATGGCCGCACGGTCGAGGTCATTGGCCTCAAAGGCGCGATCAGCTCCAACGCCACGGTCGAAGAAATCCGCATGTCCGATGCGGATGGCCCCTGGCTGACCATGCGCGGCATGACGCTCAATTGGAACCGCCTCGCCGTGTTACGCGGTAACATTAACATTAACGAACTCAGCGCCAACGAGATCATCCTCACCCGCACGCCCGCGCCCAATCCCAGTGCGCCACCCACCGCTGAGGCCACGCCGTTCTCGTTGCCGGAACTACCCGTTAGCATCAACATTCAATCGCTAAAGGCAGACCGCATCACGCTGGGTGAAAGCTTTTTGGGGGAAGAACTCAATCTCTCCCTCACCGCTCGCCTGATCCTCGAAGGCGGTAACGGCGAAGCGCTGCTATCTGCCGCACGCTTGGATGGCCCTGCGGCCCGCTTTGCCTTGGACGGAGCCTATTCCAACGAAACCAGAAATCTGCGCGTGGATCTGCAAGTGCACGAAGACGCAGGCGGGCTGCTGGTCACCAAAGCCAGAATCCCCGGTGAACCACCCATGGCGCTCACCGTATTGGGCGAAGGTCTTCTGGACGATTTTATCGCCGACATCCTGTTGACCAGTGATGGCGAACAGCGACTTGCAGGCTCCGTTGAGCTGGCCACCGAACCGGGTGCCAGTGCGGAAGACGCCCCAACCCAAGTGGTCCGCGCTGATCTTGGCGGCAACATGGCGCCGCTCTTCGCACCGGACTACAAGGACTTCTTGGGAGAAAACATCGGTTTCAGTACACTTCTGCGCCGCTTTGGTGATGGCCGCATCACCTTGCAACAACTCCTTCTCAGCTCTCGCTCCCTGAATTTGAACGGCGAGATGGCGATTGACGCTGCGGGCCTGCCTGACAGCTTTGATCTGGATATCCAATTGCGGGATGAAACTGGCAAACCCGTGCTGCTGCCGCTCAAAGGCCCAAAAAACTACGTGCAAAGCGCCGAATTGGCCGCAAAGTTTGACCACGAAGCTGGCGATCGCTGGACCCTGAGCGGCACCGTGGATGACCTCAAAACCGACACACTGACGTTGGCGCGTGTGGCGCTGTTTGGCGAAGGCACATTGCAGGAAGAGCCCAAGCCACGTGTGGAAGCCCAGCTTCAGATGGGCATGCGTGGGTTGGAGTTGTCTGACCCCGACCTTGCCGCGGTAGTTGGATCGAATGGCGGTTTCCAAGGCGATGTGGTTTGGGAAAATGACGCCGGTCTGACGTTGTCCAACTACAAGCTGCGCACCAACAGCCTTGGCTCAAACGGCACCGTACACGTCAGCGGCAGCGGCCAAGACCTGAAAGTCGACACGGACGCCACGCTCAAAGTCGACAACATTTCTCTGTTCTCTACCTTCGCCAAACACGACCTGAGCGGTTCGTTGGCTGCCCAGCTCAAGGGCGCCATTCTGCCCGTGTCACAAGGCTTTGACCTCACGCTCAGCGCCACCGGACAAGACCTTGCCATCGCAGACCCACGTGCCGACGCGCTGCTGGCCGGGACCAGCACGGTGTCCGTATCCGCCAAACGGGACGGATCGGGCATCACCCTGCGAGAGGCGGACGTCACAACCCCTCAGCTTTCCGCTTCCGGTTCGGGCACTTTGGCCAGTCAAAACAGTGACCTCACCTTTGAGGCGGCGCTTAATGAGGTGGCTCTGGTGCTCAAAGGCGTAAATGGCCCGGCAACCGCCAAAGGCCGTGCGGTACAAACCGGTGCCGATTGGGCCTTTGATCTTGCGGCCACCGCCCCTGCGCAAACCACTGCCACCATCCGCGCCACGCTACCGCAATCCGGCAACGGCGCGGCTGACATCGATCTCGAAGTGGGCCAGGTGCAGGTCTTTGTGCCCGAACTGCCTGGCAAGGCCCGCATCCAAGCCTCCGCAGAGCAAGCGCCAAACGGTTGGAAAGTCGATTTTACTGGCACCGGCCCGTTTGACACCAAGGGCGCTGGCCAGGGTCTGATCGACCCGGCGGGCGACGCCAACGACATCTCCGTGGCTGGCACCCTGCCATTGGCCGCAGCCAATATTTTCCTACAACCTAACTCCATCCAAGGTGTCGCCAACTATGATCTCCACCTCAAGGGCGCATTGGGACCCGAAGCTGTCACCGGAACCGTCACTCTTGGAGGCGCTCGGTTTGTCATCCCGGATTTGCGCGTCGCGTTCGAAGACATTCGCGGCACCGTTGGTCTCAACGGTCAGGCTGCCAATCTCAACATCACCACGCAATTTTCCGGTGGTGGACAGATTGGCGTGGCGGGCAACGTGGCCTTGGCGCCCCCCTTCTCGGCAAATCTGCCGGTGACCCTGACCGATATCCTTATCCAGCAAGGCCAACTCCTCAAAACTGAAGTCGACGGTACCATCACCCTGTCCGGTCCGCTGACAGGTGGCGGCAACATCAGTGGGAACATTCAGCTTGGCAAAACCGACATTCATGTCACGCCTGTGGGGCTGGCTGGCGCAGGCCCGATCCCAGAAATCAGACACCTCAATGAGCCTTCCAAAGTCCGCCTCACCCGCGATCGCGCAGGACTGATCGCGAAAAAGAAAAGCGGCTCCTCCGCGCCGCCATTTGGCCTGGACGTGAACATTCAAACAACAGAACGCATCGCGGTGCGCGGCTTGGGCCTGAACGCCGACTTCCACGGCGGCATGAAAATCAGCGGCACCACCAATGACATCCGCCCCAACGGAGAGATTGATCTGATCCGCGGTCGCTTGTCGTTCCTGGCGAAAAACTTCGAGTTGGACGAGGGCCGCATTTCCATGTTGGGGGATCTGGTTCCCACCATGCGGGTGGTAGCAATTTCTGAGCAACCGGACGCCACTGTCTACGTGATTTTGGACGGCCGATTGGACGACCCCAAAATTGTACTAGAAAGTGATCCGGAGCTGCCCGAAGACGAGGTGCTCTCCCAGCTCCTGTTTGGCCGCGATCTCTCCAGCATCTCCGCGCTACAAGCCGCGCAGCTAGCCGCTGCTTTGGCGCAACTCTCTGGCGGCGGCCCACAAGGCCCGCGCCTTGGCGAAAACTCCGGGCTGGATGATCTTGGGCTCACCTTCGATGAATCCGGCACTCCCGGCCTGCGCGCGGGGAAATACATCAACGAAAATGTCTACACCGAGGTGGGCGTGGACAGCAAAGGCCAAAGCTCGATTAGCTTGAATCTGGATGTGAACGACAACCTGACTGTGAAAGGCAAGGTTGGTTCAGACGACGACACCGGCATCGGCATTTTCTTCCAACGCGATTATTAACGCGTCTCAGCTGTCTTTGCGCAGCCCATGCAGACAAAGGTGGTGTACCTGCGCCCGCATTTCAGGCGTCAGCGTCACCCCAAGCGAGCGCTGCCATTTCAACGTGTTGCGAATGCCGCCTCCCATAAAGCCGCCAAACAGCCCAACATCGCCCGCGATCACCCAGCCCTCAGCCTGAAGCTGACGCAACAGCTCAGCAATGAAATCTGATGTGCGTTTGAAACTGTCGAGCACCTCCTCGCGCGGCAACAACGGCACGTTTGACAGATACTCATGCAGGTCTGCGTGATTTTCATTGAACCACACAAAGTCAATCTGCCGGTCAATAAAGGCCTTAAGCCTCTCTGGTGCCGGTTGGCTTGGGTCGTCCCCTGTCACCAGCGCCGTTTCGACAATTTTGCCAAGCTCTTCGTACACCGCACGGATCAGCACATCTTTGTTCTCAAAGTGATTGTACAGCGAACCGGTCGCAACGCCGGCCTGCTTGGCAATCTTGCTCATCGACGCTTGTGTGCCATGTGCCACCAGCATCGCTGCAGTGGCCTCAAGTATTTTCTCGCGCATGTGGCTCAGTGTCCCGTTGTCTTGCGTTATTGGCGCGGTGAACCAATGTTCACTCGGCGCCATGCACCCTAGGATGACCAGACAGCGCAAACAAGACCCTCGTCTTGCCCCAAGAAATCTTGAACTGATGTATGTTGGATCCCAACCGGCATTCCACGCAACACCCTTCTATGGGCGTCCCATCCAAACACTTGTTGTAGAAAACGTGCCATCTTCTTGACGCAACCGCTCAAACCCCATGGCCTGCCAGAAGGCAATACCGCCGTCATTTTTCGGATCCGCGCCAATGTGAACCGGCCCCACGCCACACGCCTGTGCCGCTTTCAGCCACGTGTCAAACAACCGCCGCCCCAACCCGCCGCCGCGGGCTGCTGGCATTAAATTCATGTGCATATGCGCAGGATGCGGCTGCACCACATAATCCGGCGTTGGCACCGCTTGGTGTATCCAGTCTACCCGCCGCTCATCTTCGGACCACGTGGCCCGCCGTGCGGCATCCGGCGCAGGGTATTGCGCCTGCAACGCAGGCCACCACTCTGCCTCAAGCTGCGCCTCAAACACACGGCTGTCCGTCACGCCACAGACATAGCCCTCAATCTGCCCGTTTATCTCAACCACAAACGCCAGATCCGGCGCCAAAACCACATAAGGCGCCGTGTAAATATGCCCGAGCATTTTAGGGTCATCATAAAAAGGCGTTGCATCATTCCCGGCATTGCCGGTTTGGACGACCACCTCATATAGCCGCTCTTGATCAGCTTGTGTTGCCTGCCGGATCACTGCCATGCCCTACCTCCTGAAACGCTGGGCATTTCTAACACTGATAAACAGTCTGCGCGAGTATTCTCAGGCGTGTTGCGGTGCCCAGCGCTGAAACGCGCCAATGGCCGCACCAATCAGCACACCAAGACCGTAGGCAGCGGGACCGCCCAGATCAAACCGGAAGTTCACAATAATGCCCTCAGGAACATAAAGCCCGTAGGCCACTGCAGGGACTGCCGCCAGCAAAAGCAGCATAAAACCGGCAGTTGGATCTTCGCGATTGATGTTTTTGGCCACCAACTGCGCGCCAATGGCGGCAGGAAGAGCGATGACAAGGATGACATAGATGGCGATGAGCATTTCAGAAGTCTCCTCTACCGGAGCGGTGGCGAGGGCCTTTGCGTTGGCCTCTCGGAGGCGGGACAATGTCCGCTTGTCTCAATCCGTAAATGGGATCGCAGCCCGGCAATTTCAATGCTTCGCTTGTTAAATTCATCTATGTCCGCGAATTTTGGATGGAAACTTGACTTTGTACGATATCGCACTAAATAGTGCGATATCGTACAAATGAGGCCCCAAATGAATATTTCACGTAGAAAATCTCTCGCCCTGATTGGGGGCGGTGTCATTACAGCAGCGGCGACAACCACTGGTTATTCGGTGACCCGCTCACCCACCCAAGCCACCGCACCTTGGAAATTGGCAGGGACCTATGCGGATCCCCGAAAAAAGGCGCTGTCTTATGCGCTGCTTGCGCCAAACCCACACAACCGGCAGCCTTGGAGTGTTGATCTGTCCGCAGGCGGAGAGGTCAGCCTTTATGCCGATTTGGACAAACTACTGCCCGAAACAGATCCGCTGAATCGCCAAATCACGATTGGTCTGGGGTGTTTTCTCGAAGTTATGCGCATGGCTGCCGCGCAAGATGGCTATCGGGTTGACCTGACACTCTTCCCAGAAGGTCAGAATGAGGCACATCTGGACAACCGCCCCATTGCCCACGCGGTTTTCACCAAGGACGGCGCGCAAAAACCCGACCCATTGTTCCAACACGTGATGACCCGGCGCTCCAACAAAGAGCCGTTTGACACCTCTCGTGTTGTAAGGCCTGAGACACTGGTGCAACTGACCAACTCGACCGGTGAAGGTGTTCAATTAGGTGGGTCTGTGGAGGCTCAAGACGTTGCCGAATTGCGCGACCTGACTCACACCGCTCTTCAGATCGAAGTCGAAACCCCAAACACCTATCAGGAAAGCGTCGACCTGTTCCGCATCGGCCACCGCGAAGTCAACGCCAATCCCGATGGCATCGACTTCTCTGGCCCCCTGTTTGAATCGCTGCACCTCACCGGCATGTTCACCCGTGAAACCGCAACCGACACCTCCTCAACGGCTTATAAAGCTGGTTTGGATGCGGTCTTTGCCAACACCGACACAGCCATGGGGCATCTTTGGCTGATCACAGAAACCAACACGCGGGAGGATCAAATCATCGCCGGTCAAAACTGGGTCCGGGTCAACCTGGCCACCACCGCTCTGGGCCTTGGCCTGCAACCGCTGAGCCAGGTGCTGCAAGAATACCCGGAGATGGACACCGAATATCAGACCATTCACAACCGGCTTGCGCCAAACGGCGGAACGGTTCAAATGCTGGGACGTATCGGATACGGTCCCCAGGTGGCGCCAAGTCCACGCTGGCCATTGGAGGCAAAACTTGCCCAAACCTGAGCAGACAATCCCAACCCTTTTTCGCTTCTTCAATGAAGTGGGGATTATCAATCAGCTCTCAAGCCGCCTGTTTGAAACCCGTCTGCCAGACGGGTTTCTGGTGTCCCATTTCACCGTGCTCAACCATCTGACACGACTGGGCGACGGACGCACGCCAATGGACATCGCCACCGCGCTTCAAGTGCCCAAAACCTCGCTAACACATACCCTGTCGGGTCTCAGCAAAGCTGGTCTGATTTCACTGGAACCCAATCCCAAAGACGCCCGCTCCAAATGTGTCCTGCTGACTGACGCCGGGCGACAGTTTCGCGAAGATGCCATCGCCTCGCTTGGCCCCGACATGATGGATGTGGCGGAGCATTTCCCGCCAGAACGCATCGCCGAAGCCCTGCCGCTGCTGGAAGATATCCGCGCCTTTTTGGACAAACGTCGGGACGGTTAAGATCGCCCTACCTATCACAACATCAAAGCCTGCACCAAGCTTTCACAGCCCCCAAATATCCTGGGGGAGTCCCATCCGTGATGGGACGGGGGCAACGCCCCCCTCAGGTGGTCCAATCCAGCACAACCTTGCCCGACTTGCCGCTTTTCATCGCCGCAAACCCAGCCTTAAAATCTCCAACCGACAACTCATGGGTGATCACCCGGCTGACATCCAAGCCATTCTGCAACATCGCAATCATCTTGTACCAGGTCTCAAACATCTCGCGTCCATAAACGCCTTTGATCGTGATCGCCTTGAACACAATCCGCGACCAATCCACCGGTGACTTTCCGGGTGGAATGCCCAGCAAAGCAATCTTGCCGCCCATCACCAGCGCCTCGACCATCTGATCCAGCGCCGCTTGTGACCCGCTCATCTCCAGCCCAACGTCAAAGCCCTCCTTTAATCCCAGCTCATGCATCACGTCGTTGAGGTCTTCGGAAGCCACATTCACCGCCCGCGCATTGGGCACCACATGCTCTGCCAAGGCCAACCGGTCCGGATTGATGTCGGTGATCACCACATGCCGCGCACCGGCATGTTTCACCACCGCCGCCGCCATAATGCCAATAGGCCCTGCGCCAGTGATGAGCACATCCTCACCCAGCAAGTCAAAACTCAAGGCCGTGTGCACCGCATTGCCCAACGGATCGAGAATCGCCCCAATCTCGTCCGGAATGTCATCCGGCAAAGGCACCACGTTAAACGCAGGCAATCGGAGGTACTGCGCAAACGCCCCCTGAATGTTCACGCCAATCCCACGAGTACCCGGATCAAGATGAAAGTTGCCCGCCCGCGCCTGCCGGCTTTCATGGCCCACCACATGCCCCTCACCAGAGCAGCGCTGCCCAATCGATAAACCATCAACATTGCGGCCCATCTCAACAATCTCACCAGCAAACTCATGGCCCGTGATCATCGGCACCGGCACCGTCGCACTGGCCCAGTCGTCCCAGTTCCAGATGTGAATATCCGTGCCGCAAATCCCGGTCTTGTTGACCTTGATCAACACCTCATCCGGCCCAATCTCCGGCACCGGCGCCTGCACCATCCACAGCCCTTCTTCTGGCTTGGATTTCTCCAGCGCGGTCATGGTGTTGGGCCGAGAGACCGTCGTGCTCATGAGAGGATCCCCAGCGCCTTGCCCACCTTGCCAAAGGCCGCCAGTGCCCGGTCCAGCTCCTCCCGCGTCAAGGCTGCATTCATCTGCGTGCGAATCCGCGCCTGCCCACGCGGTACCACCGGGAAGAAGAAGCCCGACACATAGACCCCCTCCTCAAACAGTTTCGTTGCCATGTCCTGTGCCAACTGCGCCTCGCCCAGCATCACCGGAATAATCGGGTGCTCGCCTGGCAGGATCTCAAACCCCAGCTTTTCCAAACCGGCCCGCCAATACTGCGCATTCTCGCGCAACCGCGCGCGGTCTTCGGCGCCTTCTTCCACCAAGCGGATCGCTTCTAGTCCCGCCGCCACAATGCTCGGCGGCAATGAGTTGGAAAACAGATACGGCCGCGCCCGTTGGCGCAACAGGTCAATCACAGGCTGCGGCCCGGCAATATAGCCGCCAATCGCCCCGCCCAGCGCCTTGCCCAACGTGCCGGTCAGGATATCCACATCGACGCCAAAGTGATCCGGCGTGCCGGCCCCATTTGGCCCCATAAACCCGGTGGCGTGGCAGTCATCCACCATCACCACCGCGCCGTACTCTTTGGCCAACCGCGTGATCTCCGGCAGGTTGGCCAGATAGCCATCCATGGAAAACACACCATCGGTGGCAATCATAATGTGCCGCGCACCTTCGTTTTTGGCGTGCTGCAACATCGCCTCCAAGTCACCCATGTCGTTGTTGGCATAGCGATAGCGCTTCGCCTTACACAGACGGATGCCATCAATGATCGACGCGTGGTTCAGGCTGTCCGAAATGATCGCGTCCTCCTTGGTCAGCAGCGGCTCAAACAACCCGCCATTGGCGTCAAAACAGGCGGCAAACAGGATCGAATCGTCTTTCCCCAGAAAGCTGGCGAGCTTCTGCTCCAGTTCGCGGTGGATGTCCTGTGTGCCGCAAATGAACCGCACTGACGCCATACCAAACCCACGTGGGTCCATCGCAGCTTTAGCGGCTTCAATCAGCGCCGGATTGTCTGCCAACCCAAGGTAATTGTTGGCACAAAGGTTGATCACCTCCCGGTCCCCCACCTGAATTTCACCGCCTTGCGGCGAGGTGATCATGCGCTCCTTTTTCATCAGCCCCTCGGCCTCAATGGTGGTGAGCGTGTCGCGGATGTCGTTTAGAAATGCGTCAGACATGGGGTTCTCCATAATGATGGACAATCATCTACCATAACGGATTTGCGTCCGGGAAGAGAGAAATTCACTATAGCGGACAAAAATCCGAAATTTAGGAAGTTGATACATTGGAAGTGTAGCACGAGCCTCGGCGCGGGCTGCAAGCCCGTGCCGCACCCCGTCGCGCGACAGGGCATTGCCAAAGGGTATGTCCCGAAAGCGGACCCTCCCCACGGGAGGGCGCATTGAGAGTGTATCGAATCTATCTCCAACTGGTGCGTCAGGTACAGATCCCATGCCATGCTGATTGAAGAGACAGCGCCCAATCAGAGTCAGGCGGCCCCGAATCGTCAACCTTCAAGCGTTCTTAACAATTAGAAACACCCGCGCGGGCTCTGTCGCTTCAATCGCATGGGCCACATCCGCCGCATAGCGCGCCGTGTCGCCTTCACCCAAACCCTGCGCCGCAGTACCACTTGTGACCTGCACCGTGCCATGCAGCACAGTGAGCTGCTCCGTTGCTCCACGAGTGTGTGGCGCGCTTTTCAAACTGCCACCCGCCTCAAAGGTGATGTCATACACCTCATGTCCACCAACATCTTCGGGCGGAGACAAAATTCGAATGAGACAAAGGTGTCCCATATTGTCAAACCGCGGCACATCAGACGCGCGCAGCACATCCACCTTGTCGCCAGTTTGCGCATCCAGCAATCCAGCAAAATCCACCTGCAACGCCCGCGTCAGGTTCCACAGCGTCGCAATGGTCGGGCTGCTTTCGCCACGCTCAATCTGGCTCACCATAGAGCGACTCACACCAGACAGCTTGGCCACCGCATCCAGCGACAAGCCCTGTGCACGGCGAGCCTCCCGCAATCGCGCGGGCAAAAGTTCCAAGATCGGCAAGTCGTTATTCATGCCCCCCAAATGCGGGAATCCGCCGCCTTTTGTCAATCAACGCGTGAATATTGCTTCCGTAAGACTACGGGCGCCCCAACTGTGACGCACCGTTCCACCTGACTCGCCGATGCTGCGCCTACATACTGCGGCCAACACGATTTCATGAGGAGACGACAGATGTCGGACATCGTAATTCTCGGCGGCGCCCGCACCGCCATTGGCACCTTTGGCGGCGCGCTGGCCAACACGGCCCCAATTGATCTGGGCGCAACCGTCACCAAGGCGGCCATGGAAAGCGCTGGCGTGGAAGGTGGTCAAATCGGCCACGTGGTCTTTGGCCATGTGATCAACACCGAACCGCGGGACATGTACCTGTCCCGCGTGGCCGCGATGCAGGCCGGTATCCCGGAAACCACTCCAGCCATGAACGTGAACCGCCTTTGTGGTTCCGGTGCGCAGGCCATCGTTTCCGCCACGCAGTCTCTGATGCTGGGTGATGCGGATTTTGCCGTCGCGGGCGGCGCGGAAAACATGTCCCGCAGCCCCTACATCATGCAGTCGCAGCGCTGGGGCCAGAAGATGGGCGACGTGAAAACCCTCGACATGATGCTGGGCGCATTGAACTGCCCGTTTGGCACCGGGCATATGGGAATCACAGCTGAAAATGTCGCAGACGAGCACGACGTGACCCGCGCAGACATGGATGCTTTTGCGCTGGCGTCTCAGGAACGTGCCGCCGCCGCCATTGAGGCCGGATACTTCGACGATCAGATTGTGCCAATTGACGTCAAAGTGCGCCGCGACATGGTGCCCTTTGCCCGTGACGAGCACCCAACCGCCTCCACCATGGAAAGCCTTGGCAAACTACGCGCTGTCTTCAAGAAAGATGGCCGCGTCACCGCTGGCAACGCCTCAGGCATCAACGACGGGGCAGGCGCGATTGTATTGGCCCGTGCCGAAGCCGCTGAGAAAGCTGGTCTGACACCACGGTTCCGCGTGCTGGGCTATGCCCACGCCGGTGTGCGTCCTGAGGTCATGGGCATCGGTCCTGTGCCTGCGGTGGAAAATCTCCTCGCAAAAACCGGTCTGGCGATCACCGATTTTGACGTGATTGAGTCCAACGAAGCCTTCGCGGCGCAGGCGATTGCGGTGAACAAAGGCCTCGGTCTTGATCCGGCCAAGGTGAATCCAAATGGCGGCGCCATTGCGCTGGGTCACCCAGTTGGCGCAACTGGCGCGATCATCACCGTGAAAGCCATGTATGAACTCGACCGCACAGGCGGATCCAAAGGTCTGATCACCATGTGCATCGGCGGCGGACAGGGCATCGCCGTTGCGATTGAGCGCATCTGATTGGATCAGCCAAACAGCGCGCAGGGCCAAAGGTTAATGCCTTTGGCCCTGCCAAATTACGCACCTCCGCAAAACAGTCGTGATACCGACGCGATACCGACGTCCAAATCGTTTGGTTAATCCACCCAAAACGTGACCCGATCCGACGCGCCTTTGGCATCAATCACCGTCACCGTCGCGCTGCCTTTCCCAGTCAGCGGCACCACCATCTCCCGCATCCGGCTTTGCTGAACAACCGGCGCCCCATTGGCCAACACAGTGAACGGCAAGGCACCATTTTTAACCTTCAAAATGACCTCGCTGTTGCCGCCTTCTAAGGTAGCCCCATCCGGCGGAAAGGCCACCGCTAGCGCACCCTCGGGCTCCTCAAACAGAGCGTTGCGACCGCGAAATTTCCGAAGCGGTTCAGGCAGTTGGCCTGTGCTGACGATCAGCGTCTCGGGTGGAGGTGGCCCCAAAGGTGACAGCTCTGGTGCAATGCGTTGAAACACCTCAAACAACACCGGTGCCGCTACCTCTGCGCCAAACGCGCCGGGCACTGGCGTGCCATCCGGCCGCCCAATCCAGACCCCGGCCACATGCTGTCCGTCAAACCCGATTGCCCAGGTGTCTCGGTGCCCGTAAGACGTACCGGTTTTATAGGCCAACCCATTGCGTGACGCCCCATTTGGAGGCGCAATCCCCGAGAGAATATCCCCCAAATGCCACGCAGCCGAACGACTGATAACTCTTTGCTTTTTCTCCAATTTTTCATTCAGGCGCCAATGTAATTTCTGCGCCAAACCTCCCTGCGGGATGAGCGCATATAGTTGCACCAACTCTTCAAGCGAAAGTCCAACACCCCCCAGCGCCACGGCCAATCCAGCCACCCCGCCAGGCACTTCAGGCGCAGTCCCTGCCTTGCGCATCGCCGCCATCAAATTGGCTGGCCCAATCTCATCGGTGAGGAGTACAACCGGCAAGTTCAGCGACTGCGCCAAAGCCTCCCGCACCCGTAACTCACCCCGAAACCGCCCGTCAAAATTTTGCGGTGCATAACTGCCAAACCGCACCGGTGCGTCGCTGATCATGGATTCGGGGTGCACCAGACCTTGATCAAAAGAAAGCCCGTACACCAAAGGCTTAAGCGTGGACCCAGGCGATCTCCTGGCTTGCGTCATGTCGATAAATCCATGCCGAAGGTCTCCCTCGGAATACTCTGCCGACCCCACCGAGGCCAAGATTTCGCCGCTGTGGTGATCCGCAACCATCACCGCAATGGACACGCGATCTTCCAGCCCGCGCAAAGCCTTGGCGGCTAGTGTTTCCAGTGACATTTGCAGGTCTCGTGCCAAGGTGGTCTGATGCACCACAGTCTCTGGCCGCGCTGCCACAACCCGATCCGCCATATGTGAGGCAATGGCCGGAAACGCCCGCCGCTGATTAGGAACCGGAGTCAGCACTGCCGCCGACGCATCATCATTGGACAAAACCCCTGCAACAACAGCGCGTTGCAGGACACGTGACCTCGCTTCAGTTGCCTCATTAGGAAACCGATCGGGTCGCCGACCATTGGGGCTTTGTGGCAGCGCCACCAACAACGCAGCTTGCGCCGGTGTGAGCCGGTGCGGCTCCTTTCCAAACCACGCCAGCGTGGCTGCCCGTATGCCTTCAAGATTGCCCCCAAACGGCGCATGGGTCAGATAAAGCTCAAGAATTCCTTCTTTGGACAACTTTCTCTCCAGCGCCAATGCCAAACGCACCTGCCTCAGTTTTCCGCGCCATGCACCGGTCCCAGAGTTTTCAAGTAGCCGCGCCACCTGCATCGTCAATGTCGACCCGCCAGAAATCACTTCACCGTTCCAAATGGTTTGTGATACGGCCCGCAAAACGGCCCAGGGATCAACACCTCCATGCGTCCAAAACCGCCCATCTTCATAGGCAATCAGCATCTCGACATAGCCAGGGGCAACAGTATTCAAGCGACCGCCCATACGCCACAGCCCGTCCTCGACAGTATAGGCCCTCAGCAGTTTCCCTTCCCGGTCAATCACTTGCACTGAGGTGTCCACCAACAGATCAGGCAAGTCAGTCTCCGCAACCCAACGGTCCACGCCATCACGGGCTGCGGCTGCTAAGAGCAGCACAGCGACAAGGACAAAAGGTGCAAACCGCATGTTACTCGGTCACAACAAGGCGGGTCGCATCGGTATTTGCGCGATACTGAGGGCGATACATATCCTCAACAGAGGCGGCGGGATGGTGGTAACTGCCCGGCGACACTGCGCGCACGACATAAGCCAGTCTAAAGATTTTATCCGACTGCCAATCCACTGCTGCAAGGAAGCGGTCTGAGCGGAACTCGCTGTGTTCTGCATAGGTCGGCTGCAGCCATTCCAGCGCACGCACATCGCCACTTGCCAACAGGTTGGGATTGTCGATCTCAAACCCCGCTGGCAGTGGATCGTTGACCATCAATCGTGCACCGACTTTACTGGATGGGTTCACAGTAAGAACCGCAACAAACCGATCGCCTGTACGCATATCAGCACCGGTGACCTCAGTGCCTTGCATTGTGAAATACTGGCGGGAAATCTGATATCCATAGCCACCTTGTTTAATCGGATACGTCGGAACACCAACCGTTGTCACCGTCACGGCTTGAGGATTATCCCCTTCATTTTTCAGAATAATATCGGATGACAGACCATCATTTGACAAACGCGCCAGCAACGGACCATCCAACGCCGCTCCGTTGAGGCTCAATGTGTTGGCCCCGACGTCTTTTATGAGCGCGTGTGCTGCCATCAGAGACCATACCGACTCTTGCGTCGAAAGATCACGACCAGGCGCAGCAACGCGGGAAAGAACGGCATCCGCGTCCATAGCTTCACTTCCCGCCTCAACTGCCAGGGTCAATGCCCCCACAACATCGCGCAGGTTGGTTCCGTAGTCGACACGCCACAGAGGGCTTTCATTGCTCAGAGCCTGCGTCTCAATCAGTCGGGCCGCTAACCTGAACATAAAGTCTGCGCGGGTCTGATCCCCATAGAAGGCCAACGCAGCACCAAGCTGAGCCGTCGCTAATGGCGTTGCAAAAGCCTCAGCTTTAACGTCTGCATAATAGCGCAGATCACCCATATTTGCGGCGCCTTCCCGCGCCAGAACCATAAGCGCATAGGCGAGATCTTCACCGCCTTTGTCAAAGTCGGGCGCGTAGTTCACACGATTGCGCAAATTGTTCAGGGCTTGGGTGAAAGCCAAATCGGGAACGTCATGGCCCTGCGATCTTGCACGGGATAGGAAGTCACTGACGTAAGCATCCAGCCAAAAATCACCAGATGCAGGCTGCCACAAACCAAAGGCGCCATTGCTCGATTGCCGCGTGAGTACCAGTTCAATGCCTTCGGCTATTCTCGCATCCAGCGTGGCACTAGCACCCATCCCAAGAGCTGCTGCTACATCTTCAAAATACAACAACGGTAGGGTTTGCGACGCCACTTGTTCGGTACAACCGTATGGGTATCGGTCCAAGGCACGCATCAAACCCGGCGCATCAAACCGCGCCAGCGCGCCGGAAGACAAGACTGCTTCCGCAGTGCCAGGGCGTAGGTCCGCAAAAAGATCACGACCCAATGTCAAAGCTTCTCCTGTGGCCAGAGTAATTTGACGTGTCTCACTGATCTCTGGATCATTATCGCGCACTGGCAGCGTCAATGTCTTGGTGAGCTGTATTCCGTCAGGCGTTGTCAACAAAACATCGATCACATGGTCCCCCAACTCTGTAGCCACAAGGGGAATCGTCAAACGTGCAGAGCCCAATTTCTCCAGAGTCAATCCGGAAGGAATCTCAGAGGTGTCCAGGTCAACGCCAGCGCTTGCGACAACATCTAGCCCCATGCGGCCAGATGGGCCTTCCGCATGTACAAGTTCCAGGAGCAGGCGACTTTTGTCGCCTGGTGCCAAGAACCGCGGCAAGCTTGCGGTGACCACAACGGGATCACGAACAAGCACGTCGCGCGCAGCCTGCCCGACGCCAGATGCTGACCATGCAACCGCCATAAGGCGTACAGCGCCATTGAACTGCGGTATCTCAAACTGCACCTGAGCCATTCCATCTGCGCCAATTTCAATAGGCCCATGGAAATACGCAACTAGGTCCTCGGTAGGTGGCGGCGTGTCAAAACTTGACCCCACATTGGCATCCCCGCCAGACCGTAACGTCCCCATTGAACCGGACAAACCATTGATAAGGCGTCCATAGATATCACGGATTTCCATTCCCAAGCGACGCTGCCCAAAGTAGTGTCCAGACGGATCAGGGCTATCAAAACTGGTGAGATTGAGAATTCCAATGTCAACAGCGGCAAGCGTGACATAGGCGGTTTCACCAGCTGTAACACCTCCGACTTTGAGGGCAACATCCAGTGTCCCGCGCGGTGCAAACTTTTCTGGCGCAATCACTTCAACAGAAAGTTGCTTTGTTCCCGGATCCACTTTGGCATAACTCAACCCGAGTGCTCGTGCTGGGTTTTTCCCCGCAGGAACATCAGAAGGGCGAATGACCGACGCGGTGACATAAGCCCCTGCACCCCATTCGTCAGTCACGGTGAGCGGTATAAGGTTTTCGCCCTCCCGCACTTCTACAGCTTGCATCGAAATCAACCGATTAGACATAACCGACACAAGCGCGGTCCCCGCAAAACGGGGCACCAGACGCAGTTGCGCAGTTTCTCCGCTTCGGAACATCTCTTTGTCCAGCGAGAGTTCCAAAGTGTCAGGCGTCTCAGTTGCATCCACCGGTGCATACCAACCTGCGTAGAACTCGATAGAACTTGTGACAAAGTCGCCGCCCTCTTGCTCCACTACAATTTCGTAGCGCCCCCAATCAACGTCCGCGCCAACCTCTACCTCGGTTTCACCCAATATCGCGGAGCCGCGCGCTACCGCCGTCCGCCGCGTGATTGGCTCCCATTCCCAGCTGCCGCCAAGCTGGTACCACTGATACCGTGTTTCAACGCGATTTACGGTCCATTGCACTGGCATTTGGGTACGCGTTAGATCCGATGCCAATGCCAGCAAATCAAAGCGCGCATTACCGCCTTCCGGCACGACATCCTCGTCGAAGTTTGGCTTGATCCCGATAAGGGAGCTTTGCGCGGCCACGGGATGAGACAAACGGCGCTCAACGGGTCTTCCTGACCCTTCAAGAACACGTACCGTGACATCGGCCATGAGCGACCGCCCCGCAGCTTCTTGATCTGGCAGCGGCAAGAAGACTTCCGCCACACCGTCAGAATCCGTCACGTCGCCATAGAAGTATTCTGTTTGACCATAGAAAGGAGCGTCATACCGGCCAAAGCGATACCCATTGTACCCATCGATCTCTGACTGCGCGCGCAATGTCAGTTGTCCTTCGACGCTAAGGTCTGCGGCGGGTGCGCCAAACAGATAGCGCGCCTCGAGTTTGAGCGGGGACGGATTATCGTCCATCAAAGGACCTTCGGGGGGGGTCAGTTCAAAGTCGATACGTTCAGGCAGGAAGTCTTCTACCAAAACTTTCGCTATCGCCAAAGCAGGCGCTTCAAGGTCAGATTTGAACTCCAATGTCCACCGGCCACGCGGAACTGTGACGCCAAGGGGCATCGCAAAGACATGCCCACCGGATACACCGTCCATGGAGACCTCGCGACTGTATTCCACGCCATCTGGGCGTGTGAGAATTGCTGTGACAGGCAGGGTAGGCAGCGCTTCTGCCACCGGGCCGCGCGCCAAAGCCGTGACATGGATGGTTTCCCCAGCCCGATAAGCGCCACGATCTGTTGCCACAAAAAGGTCAATTGGCGGTGCAGAGGGTCGACCTTCGACACCGCGGTCCGACAGATCAAATGCCGGGTCTGTAAGTGACAGGAAGGAGAAATCTTCCCCCGCCTCCACCATCAGCAATGCAGGCGCTTGCGCCCCGGTTCCCCGCGTGAGCCCCGCGTCAAAGCGGGCATACCCCTCGGAATCACTCTCCACAGTCCCTAACACGCGATTGGAGCGGGAAATTAGAGACACTTTGGCTTGTTCGAAGGCTGTTGCGTCAGACAGTCGGCGAACAAAAGCGTGCAACCCATCCGTACCGTTTAGGCTTGTCAGGCCAATATCAGACAGCAAAAACCACTGTGTCGCGGATGTCTCATCATATTTGTCAGCCCCTGGCAGGTCTGCGGTCAGCGCATAGACACCAGCAGGCTGACCAGCAACCAACTTTGTCATTGGAAGTCGCGTGGAGACTGTTTGATTGAGCGTGTTCTGTACTTCTCCGGTTCCAGCCCACAGGGTTTCCGCAACATCACGTTCAAAATCATCAACCTGCCAATAACTAAGGGGTTGGCCAAAATAGCTATCCTGCATCGCACGCAAAATATTGCGGTCGTTGACCCGTTGCAGTGTTAGTTCGACCTCATCTAAATTCACGGTTTCGATCGGCAGGCCCGCTTCGGGGCCTCGTGGAAGCACATAGGCCCGCCCGCCAAAAGCAACACTTGGGCTGCGATCACGAACGTAGGCGTTGAGCGTGATGTCCTTGATCAGCTTTTCACCGCTTTGTGCCGGTAGCCCCTCACGGAAAGTGACCTCCAAGCGTTGGCCATGGGTCAAACCCTCGATACAGATTCTTTGGTCGTCGACCTGCAACGCCAATCGGTTGTCCGGTAATTTTACAAACGGAGTATAATCCTGCCCTACCTTGATCAGTGGTTCGTTGAACTCTGCGCAGAACCGGGGCTCCTCCAAGTCACTTTCCACCGAATTCTCAGACACCCGGAACCCATACTTCCCAATGGCGGCATCGAGACGCTGTGCAATATCGGTGCGCGGTTGAATGGACTCAGCAAGGCGCAAGCTGCGCAAGACCGATTTACCCCGATTCTGCTCTTCGAGTTGATCCGCCATGACGATTAGGGCATTGACTTGCTGAGCACTGTTTTCGGCGCGAAGGTAGGCGTTGATGCTGCCAAGAAACGCACGTTCACGGAACCTCCGTGTTTCGGAGGACTTATCGCTTTTGAGATCCGCATTTAGGCGCGCATATTCATGCCAAAGATCACTGCGATCCGCCTTGGCCAATGCACCACCAGTCCAGCGCATCGCGCTCAGATTATTGCCCTCCACCCGACGGTCTTTCGCCGCCTCCAACATCTCTTGCACCAACCAAGGACCACCGGCGTGATACCGACCAATATTGACGGCAAGATCTTTGGCACGTTCAAAATCAGAAGACCTTAGAAAGGTTAGATCTGCTGCACGTTCATCCGCCAAAAAATGGGTTCGGCGCGGGGTATCCATAACTTCCGCTGACAGCGCGCCCTCGTAATCTTGCCGATCAGTTACCGCGGATTTTGGAAAGCAAGCATTGGACTTTTTGTTGAATGTAAAAGCAACGCATTCTTGGTTAGCCAAGCAGGTCTGAACGCAGGCTTCGTACGTGGTATCAAACAGGTTTTGCAGGTCCGACCCGTAGAAATCAACGTCCCGGCTCACGACAATACGTCGATCGGGTACAAGTCTCTCTTCGGCGCAGGCAACACCAGAGGCCACAGCCAGAAATACAGCCAAAAGAATACGAAACATAAGGCTTCTCCATCAATCAATGACCCAATGGTGCCATGTGGGCCGCAGGCTTGGCAACGATTAGAAAACCAAAGAAATACAATCACCGATTAAGTAGATGTTCATCGACTTTTGAGAGAACAGCAAACAACGGATTGGACGATTTAGGGATCGGCGTATGTCGCTGGCGCAAAAACTTGCGGACGAAAGACGGGCACGCTTAGCAGCCGAACGTTTGTTGGAGCTGAAAAAGCGCGAGCTTTACGCAGCAAACCGCAAGCTTGGCAAGCATGCTGCGCAGCTTTCAAACGAGATCGTCGAGACGCGCGCGGAATTTCAAACCGTTGTCAAAGAAAACAAGAAAGTTCGCCACGATCTAGAAACAGCTAAAGAGCGAGCGGACCAAGCGGAGCGACGGTTGTGGCATTCCATTGCAACGATCCGAGACGGGTTCGCCTTTTTTGACGCCCAGGGCAAAATGATTGCCGCAAATCCTGCATATTTGGCGATTTTTGAAGGCGCAGACCACATCAAACCCGGCATCAGTTATCAAGAAATCATGACGTTTGCGGCCCATGAAGGGCTGTTTGTGTTGGAAGATACCTCGCCGGATGAGTGGTGTGACATGATGGAGCAACGCTGGCACGACAACGAGCCAGAGCCGGTGATCGTGCGCCTTTGGAACGAAGAATTCCTAAAGCTTATTGATCAGCGGGATCACGGCGAAGATCGCGCTAGCCTCGCACTCAACATCACCGAGTCCGTCCAAAAAGAAGCGGAATTACAACGCGCGCGCCAGCAAGCTGAGGCAGCAAGCCAGGCAAAATCAGCCTTCCTGGCAAATATGAGCCACGAGTTGCGCACACCTATGAACGGTGTTGTGGGAATGGCCAGTTTGTTGATGGACACGTCGCTCAGCGAAGAACAAAGACTTTTTGCCTCCACGATCAGAAACTCGGGCGAAGCGTTGCTTTCCATCATCAATGATGTGCTCGATTACTCCAAATTGGGGGCTGACAATGTCGGTTTGCGTGCTGAAGCGTTTGACCTCGAGCGCTGCATTCACGAAGTCATGACGCTACATCAGGTCTCCGCCCGTGAGAAAGGGCTGGAACTCCTGGTGGATTACGACCTGTTCCTACCCACCAAATTTGTAGGTGACATCGGTCGTATGCGCCAGATTTTGACCCATCTTGTTGGCAATGGTGTGAAATTCACGCACCACGGACATGTCCAAGTTCAAGTAGTGGGCGTCATCACCAATGACGGTTCCGAGGCAGTGGTTCATGTCACCGTGCAAGACACTGGCATCGGTATTCCGGAAGGTGAGCTCGAGGATATCTTCGGCGAGTTTAACCAAGTCGACACCAGCCAGAACCGTGAGTTTGAGGGGACCGGCTTGGGACTCGCACTCACAAAACAACTGGTCAGTCTAATGTCAGGAGAAATCTGGGTCGATTCCATAGTAGACGAAGGTACGTCCTTTGGATTCCGCCTCGCGATGCCTATCGAAGAGGATTGTGAACAGCTGCCAATCCCGCTGCCGGACAATGTGCAGCACATTTTGGTTGCCTCTGATATGGAGGTAAACAGCGATCTCCTGAACAAGCAACTGGAACAAATGGGGGCGACGGTCACGCTTTGCACGGATCAAACCCAAGTCATGTTGTTGGCGCCCCACGTGGACTTGATCCTCGCGGATCATACACCATCTGGCATCAATGCGCGTGAGATGGGTATGGAATTACAGAAGATGGAAATTACCACGCCAATCCTGGCACTTACAGGTGATCTAAAGGCCTTTACTGGCTTGGAAAAAGAATCTTTGGTCAAAGCAATTCTGCAGAAACCGGGATCTAGGGCGGAGTTAAATCTCGGGATCGCAAAAGCCGCCAAAACGGCTGGTAGCCTCACACAACTCACCTCATGCAGCAAACGCCGGATGCGTGTGCTGTCAGCAGAAGACAACAAAACCAACAGATTGGTCCTCGAGAAGCTCCTCAAGCCTCTGGATATCGAACTTGAGTTTGCCCACGACGGAATCGAAGCCGTCGACAAATTCAATTCGTTTTCACCGGATATCATCTTCATGGACATCTCCATGCCCAGGATGGATGGCACGGAAGCGACCCAGAAAATTCGAGAACTGGAAGAAGCTTCCAAGAGCCGCACACCAATTATTGCCCTCACAGCCTTGGCCAATGAGGGCGACGAAGAAAACATCCTGTCTCACGGTTTGGACAAGTATTTGACCAAACCGTTGCGCAAGAAAGAAATCTTCAAAGTGATTGCAGAAATCTATACTGGTGAAACCATGGACCCGTTCCCCCCAACAGAAGAATTGCCGCGTCAAGCCACTGGGTAATCTCGCAAAAATACCCAGCGATCCCCCTCTGACATCTCCGACTGATATCGGTAGCCGCCATAGTCAAACTCTTTAAGTGCTTCAGCATCCTGCAAGCGGTTGTGAATGATGTAGCGCGCCATACTTCCCCGTGCCTTTTTGGCAAAAAACGAAACGATTTTGGCTTCCCCGTTGCGCTCTTCCATGAACACAGGTGTGATGACTCGCAGCTTCAAAGCCTTTAGATCAACTGCACCGAAGTATTCTTGGCTTGCACAATTGATCAACGTGTCGGTTTTGACCTCATTTGCCTGCGCAAGAAGCGCCTTTGCAGGTGCCTGACGCCAATAGTCGTACAAAGACTTTCCGCGTCGCGTTTTGAGACGGCTGCCCATTTCAAGACGATAAGGCTGCATCGCATCCAACGGACGCAATACACCATAAAGGCCGGACAAAATGCGGAGGTGGTCCTGCGCCCAGGTTAGCTCATCCGTTTCAAGGCTACCTGCATCTAAGCCAACATAGGTATCCCCAGCAAAGGCATGTACTGCCGGGCGTGTGAGATCACCATCGGGTGCGTCCTCAAAAGCATTGAAACGATCACGATTGAGGCGGGCCAAATCCGGGCTGAGGTCCATCAATTTGCGCAATTCAGCCAACGTTAAATTACGGGCGGTTTTAGCCAGCCGTACGGCATCTTCCTGAAATTCTGGTTCGGTCGTTGGTCCCTCAACCGGATCCCAGTTCAAACGTTTTGCAGGCGAGATCACAACAAGCATTTGGCGTTCCTCATATATTGGTACTGTCTAGTTTGCATCCCGCAAGACGTCCAGAAACGCATCACCAAAACGTTCCGTACGCCGGTCACCCAACACCCGCTCCATGGATTGAGCGTCACGCGGTTTGGTGCTGGCAATTTTTGCCAAGAGCCCAGCGGAACAACTCATGGGTTTGTCGATTCCCTCCGGGCCGCGCAAAAGACGCGATTGCGCTTCCAGAAGTTGATCATACAAATCCGCATCTTGCCGCCCCGCAATCTTGCGACGGCTCGGGTGCATTTGCTCGGCTTCTCCGTTGATCACTTCCAAAAAGGCGTCGCCGTAGTTGGCCAGCTTTTTTGCGCCAACTCCACTCACGCGCGCCATGTCATCCAAATTGGAGGGTCGCACCTCAGCCATTTCCGCCAGCGTGCGATCCGGAAAAATCACATAGGCGGGCACTTTGGCAGCTTCTGCCAAGGCGCGGCGTTTGGCTTTGAGTGCGGACATCAATGGGGCGTTTTCTTCGCTCACCAAAGTTTTTGCGGCTGGCCTGCGCGAAGTAGTGCGAATGGTGTCTCTGCGCAGCTGCACAGTCTCTTCATCCCGCAGTATTGGCCTTGCCCGATCTGTCATGGTCAGCGCGCCGTGACGTTCCGGATTGGGGCGCACCAAGTCGTGGCCCATCATTTGCCGGAAAACCGCTTGCCATTGGCGTTTATCGTACTCGGTGCCAACACCGTAAGTCGGCAAAACGTCATGTCCCCGCTCGCGGATTTTGTCGGTGTCATTGCCAAGCAGAATGTCGATCAGGTGACCCGTGCCAAACCACTCGCCTGTACGCAGAATGGCTGACAGCGCTTTGCGCACCGCCACAGTGCCATCAAACACCTCAGGTGGCGTGTCGCAAAGATCGCACTTACCGCAAGTGACCTCGGTTTCTCCGAAGTATTGCAAAAGGTTGCGGCGACGACACTCCAGAGCTTCCGCCAAACCCAGAAGCGCATTGAGGCGCGCATGGTCAGCGGCACGGCGTTCAGGTGGAGCCAAACCTTCGTCAATTTGCGACCGCCGCAGTCGAATGTCATCTGGGCCAAACAAGGTCAGTGTTTCCGCGGGCGACCCATCGCGACCCGCGCGACCGATTTCTTGATAATAGGCCTCAATCGACTTGGGCAAGTCCGCATGTGCCACCCAGCGAATGTCTGGTTTATCAACCCCCATGCCAAACGCCACGGTTGCCACAACAATCAATCCATCTTCGCGCTGAAATCGTACTTCGGTGTCGCGACGTTCCTGTGGATCCATGCCGCCGTGGTAATGCAACGACAGATGACCCTCTTCGCGCAAAGCTTTTGCCAGCGTTTCCGTTTTGGCACGGGTGCCGCAGTAGACAATCCCGGATTGCCCCTTTCGGGCGGCAGCAAACTGTAAGATCTGCTTTCGCGGATTGTCCTTGGCTGCAAAGGCCAAATGTAAGTTGGGCCGGTCAAACCCATGCAGGAAAGTTTGAGGCGCTGCGCCACCAAACAGACGTTCGACAATTTCATCACGGGTTTCGGCGTCAGCTGTGGCAGTGAAGGCTGCAATCGGAACGTCCAAGGCGTGTTGCAACTCGCCAATGCGCAGGTAATCCGGTCGGAAATCATGGCCCCACTGGCTCACACAGTGCGCTTCATCCACCGCAATGAGGCCAACACCAATTTGGCGCAACATACCCAGCGCCGCGCCAGAGGCAAGTCGTTCAGGCGCGATATAGAGAAGTTTAAGGCGGCCGGCATCAATGGCATCCCAGACTTGCGCGGTTTCCTCTTCGGTATTGCCGGAGGTCAGCGCGCCTGCTTCCACGCCTGCCTCGCGCAATGCCCGCACTTGATCGCGCATCAACGCGATCAAAGGCGAGATCACAACCGTGACACCCCCACGAATAAGCGCAGGCAGTTGATAACACAGAGACTTGCCTCCGCCGGTTGGCATGATAGCAAGCACATTGTCACCGCGGGTGACAGCGTCCACAATCTCTTCTTGTCCCGGGCGGAAGGCGTCAAAGCCAAATACATCGCTCAGAACCGTGGTTGCGGCCTGCATTCCTCACCCTATGTGTTGGGACAATCTGCGTTTCGCGAGACTGTCCCATAGGCAGGCAGCAGCCTCAAGCCCGAAGGCGTGCATTACCCAAGAAGAATAGCTGGCAAGATATAGTCGCGCAGTGAGATGATGATGACAAATACCACGAGCGGCGCGAGATCAAGCGGACGGGTGTCCGGCATCACACGACGCACAGGTTCGTAGATCGGCTCCAACAGGCGGTTCAGGCCAGCCCAGATTTGCGCAACCAAAGGCTGGCGCAGATTCAAAACCTGAAAATTGATCAACCAGCTCATGATGATATGTGCCAGCATGAAGAAGAAGGCGATATCCAAGATCAGCCGCAGTGGGCCATAAATTGCCATCATGAGAAGTTCCTTTGCTCTGATTGGGGCACAGTTAAGCACCGTTGCGTCAAAGCACAAGCCTGCCATGGAATCTCGGTTGACGAACCGTTGCGCAACGCATTGAAAGGCATGCAAAGGAGAGCTCTATGTATCCCATCATGCGCATGGTCAAAGAGTTGATCAAATTTCGCAACGCGCCTCCGCTACCATTAACCGGCACGCACGTGTCGGCGCACCGCTGTTGGCCGTCAGACATTGATCTGTGGATGGAACTCAACAATGGGCGCACGCTGACCCTATTTGACTTGGGTCGCATTCCTTTAGCCCAACGGATCGGTTTGGTCGCGGTACTGCGCCGCGAGAAGTGGAGCATGACTATGGCTGGCGCGACGGTTCGATATCGCCGCCGCATCCGCACATTCGAGAAGGTAGAAATGCGCAGTCGGGCCGTGTTCTGGGATGACCGTTTCATTTACCTGGAACAATCCATGTGGAAACAAAACGGCGAATGCGCCAACCATGCGCTCTACCGCGCTGCTGTTACCGACAATGCTGGAATTGTGACGCCTGACAAGGTGCTGGCGGCGATGGCATTAAGTGAAAATGCCCCAAAGGCGCCGGAATGGGTGGCCAACTGGATTGCCGCAGAATCCACCAGACCGTGGCCGCCAATGCAGGATTAACTTGCTATGGTTGTGACATCCCGTCTAAGTGTAACCAAAATCCGGGGGGATGCGGATGTCTGAAGTTTCTGCGCGCAAGCGCATTTGGGGATGGTTCTTCTTTGATTGGGCGAGCCAACCTTACAATACACTGCTAATCACCTTCATTTTTGCACCCTACATCAAAGACTTGATGGGCGACGGTGCCCAGGCTCAAGCGGCCTGGGGATTTGGGGTGGCCGCCGCTGGGATTGTCATCGCAATTTTCGCCCCGATCTTGGGCGCAATGGCAGACAATTCGGGCAATCGTCTCCGCTGGATTTGGCTCTTCTCCCTCATGTACGTGTTTGGATCGTTCGGTCTATGGTGGGCTGCTCCGGGCAGCTTTGACCTCACCAAAACGCTTTTTTTGTTTGCCATCGGTTTGATTGGCATGGAGTTCGCCACGATTTTCACCAACTCGATGTTGCCGGAACTTGGCTCCACAGAAGAAGTAGGCCGAATCTCTGGCAACGGCTGGGCGTTTGGCTATGTTGGCGGGCTTGTCACGCTTGTGCTGATGCTGGCCCTGTTTGCGGAGGACGCAGAGAGCGGAAAAACTATGATTGGGTTAGATCCTGCTTTTGGCCTCGACGCGACCCAACGAGAAGGCACACGGTTTGTCGGTCCCCTTACAGCATTGTGGTATGCGGTGTTTATGATCCCATTTTTTCTGTGGGTGCGGGATCCTAAGCCGACCAAGCCCCCAAAAGGCGCAACTGCGGGCGCACTCAAAGAGGTCTGGGGTACCATTCGAAACCTACCACAAACCCCCTCACTTTTTGCCTATTTGGGCAGTTCAATGTTCTACCGAGACGCGCTGAACGGGATGTATACTTTTGGCGGCATCTATGCTGCGGGCGTTTTGAATTGGTCGGTGGTTGATGTTGGTATCTTTGGTATCTTGGCCATCATTTTCGGCGCAATATTTGCCTGGATTGGCGGACGGGCGGACGAAAAAGTAGGCCCCAAACCGGTCATCACCTTCTGCATTTTTGTGCTGTGTGGTGTGGCCATTGCCATTGTTTTCGTTTGTCGCGAGAGCGTCTTTGGTATTGCTGTGGAAGAAACGTCCAAACTGCCCGACTTGATTTTTTACGTACTTGGCGCATTGATTGGGGCCGCGGGTGGTGTGATCCAATCGGCGAGCCGCTCTATGATGGTGAGGCAAGCGCTGCCGGGCAAAACTGCTGAATCCTTTGGGCTCTACGCGCTGGCCGGCAAAGCAACCTCCTTTATCGCGCCCTTTATGATTGGGGTGGTGACACTCATGTCCGGCAGTCAACAGATTGGCGTGACGCCGCTTATCGCTCTTTTCCTACTGGGCTTGATCCTGCTACGCTGGGTCAAGCCACAGGGAGATAGCTACACATGGGCTACCGCTTCTTAACTGTACTGGCCCTGATTGGGCTTGCGGCGTGTAAGAATGAAGCACCAGAGCGCACAGTTGTGGTGTCCACACAGCAGCAGCTGCCCGTGAGCATGCAAGGCGTGCAGGCCAAGCAACTTTTTGGTGCCAAGCCTGTCGCTTCGCAGCAAAACAGTGCCCCGTTTGGTGGCTATTCCAAAGGCTGTCTGGCCGGTGGTGATATGCTGCCGGAAACTGGCCCAACGTGGCAGGCCATGCGCCTATCGCGCAATCGTAACTGGGGCCACCCCGAGACCATCTCTTATATCAAAGACCTGTCCGCCAAAGCTGCAAAACAACCCGCCTGGAACGGGCTTTACATTGGCGACATCAGCCAGCCCCGCGGAGGGCCGATGTTGACCGGACATCGCTCACATCAGCTGGGACTGGATATTGATATCTGGATGCTGCCCGCGAACCGGCTCAACCTGACAGCAGCGGAGCGCGAGAGCATTTCGTCGATTTCCATGCGGCGCGAACGGGGCGCCTATGTGAACAGCAGCTGGACCAAACAGCATCATGAGATCCTGAAAGCCGCGGCAAGTGATCCTCGGACAGCGCGCATTTTTGTCTTCCCCGGCGCCAAAGTGCAAATGTGTGACGATGCCAAAGGCGACCGCGCCTGGTTGCGCAAAATCCGGCCTTGGTGGGGGCATCATTACCATTTCCATGTGCGCTTAAACTGCCCAAGTGGCGACACGAGCTGTGTGAACCAAGATCCCCCCCCCGCCGGTGATGGGTGTGACGACGCAAGGCAATGGGTGCAGGACATATTGTTCCCTCCACCGCCAGACCCAAATGCGCCAAAGCGAAAGCCTAGACGTGAACTTCAAATGACGGACCTACCACAACAATGCGTCGCAGTTTTGCAATCGCCGTAGCGGCGTGTGTGCTCAGTGTTGGAGTGTTGGCGAGCCGCAGTAATAGCGGCGCGTCCGGTGATCTGGCAAAGCATGTTTCGACTTATACATGGCGCCTGCACGACGGGTGGTTTGGTGGCTTTTCAGGCATCGAACTGTCTGAAGACGGGCGCGAGATGGTGGTCATCTCCGATCGTGGGATGTTTGTGACGGGCACGTTGCTACGCGAGGACAGCGTGGTTTCCGCTGTTAAAGACGTCGAAGCCTTTCGGGTGTTGGACACTAAGGGCACCTTCCCCAAAAAGGCAGGATTGCGCGACAGCGAAGGATTGGTGCTCCAGAAGGACGGCAAGCTTGTGGTGTCCTTTGAAGGCAAACACCGTCTGAACCGGTTTTCCCAACCGGGAGCCAAGGCACAGGGCATGCCTTGGCGCAAAGAGTTCAACAAGATGAAATTGAACGGTGGGTTTGAAGCCTTGGCAATCAACAACTGGGGCAAAATTTTTGCGATTCCCGAGCAGCCGATCGCCGATGAAGGCATGGCGCAGGTCTTCACGTTGAAGAAAGGCCAATGGGAGAAAGCCTTTACCTTGCCCCGCGAGAAACAGTTTCAGCCTGTTGGCGCAGATTTTGGCCCGGAAGGGCGACTGTACCTTCTGGAGCGCGGGTTTAACGGGATAGGCTTTCGGGTGCGCGTGCGCAGTTTCGCTGTTGAAGGCAATGCGGTGAGTGATGAAAAGCTGTTGTTACGCAAAGGCATAGGCATACACGACAACCTCGAAGGTCTGGCGGTCTGGCGCGATGAGTTGGGTCGCATTCGGCTTACGATGATCTCAGATGACAACTTTCGTTTGTTCCAGCGGACCGAGATCGTGGAATACGCGATCCCTCAATAAAGCTTGATTTGATGTCAACTGCGCGGTAGGAGCGCCCCGTCCCGCGACGGTCGCGGGGCCAAGTCGCCGCTACCTTGACAAAACGGGCTCAGACAAATGAAAACGACCTATCTTCCTGGCATCATTGCCATGGCTGCCATCGTTGTAGCCTCCAATATTCTTGTGCAATTCCTCTTTGGCCAATGGCTGACTTGGGGGGCATTCACCTATCCTCTCGCCTTCCTTGTGACCGACGTGATGAACCGCGTCTATGGTGCGCCCGCCGCACGCAAAGTGGTTTTTGCCGGTTTCATCGTCGGTGTGATCTGTTCTTTTATTGGAACCAAGATCATGCTGCAGGGCGACGGCTTCACCTATCCTGCCGTGACTTTGCGCATTGCAATTGGTTCCGGTCTCGCCTTCCTGACGGCGCAACTGCTTGATGTTGCTATCTTTGATCGTCTGCGTGCAGGCGCATGGTGGCGGGCTCCGTTGGCGTCGACGCTGATTGGCGCCTCTGTGGATACCATGATCTTCTTCACCGTTGCTTTCAGTGGTGCACTCTCCTTCATCGAGCCAAGCAACGATGTGAGCTGGGCTGGTGAGATGCTGCCACTTCTCGGAGCGGGGCCTGTGGTGCCGCTTTGGGTCAGTCTCGGCTTTGCCGATTGGTGCGTCAAACTTTCGCTCGCACTGCTTGCCCTTGTGCCATTCCGCATGATCGTGGGGTCTTTGACGGCGCGCACCACATGATTTTGTTTGACTTATCCCCAACCTGTGGCAGGCTGGGGGTACGCGAAACAAATTGAAGGGAGGTGCCCATTGTCTAGAGAAGCTATGGAGAACGAGGTCGGAACAGTTTGGGGGGAGCGCAGCTGAGGCAGCCCTTGGCTGACGTAAAGTCCGAATTGGTGTGATCCTAACCGATGCACCTCCAATCATCTCGAAGGGCTGTTTCCAACGCGGGAAACAGCCCTTTTTGCTGCCGCATTAACCGGTCGAAGTCACCCAAAAACCACGTCGGTATTACGTCTGTATTTTGACTGTATTGCGGAGGTGCGCATGTTGAGCGCATACCAAGGCGTAAATCTTAATCGATAGGCCGCGAAACGCGGAAAAATACATGCTGCGGATCAGCGACGAGATCACAATTGAAGACTGGGAGCTGACGGAACAGTTCATGCGCGCCAGCGGTCCTGGCGGGCAGAATGTGAATAAGGTCGCCACTGCCGTGGAACTGCGTTTTGAAGCGGCGCGCGCGCCGGCACTCACGCCACAAGTGAAGGCACGCCTCAAACGGTTGGCCGGTCGACGCTGGACCAAAGACGGCGCCATCATCATTCAATGTGACGAAACCCGCAGCCAGGCCCGCAACCGTGACATTGCACGGGACCGTTTGGTTGAGTTGATCCGCAAAGCCCTGGTGGCGCCAAAGCGGCGGATCAAAACCAAACCGACCTACGGCAGCCAGCAACGCCGCCTGAAATCCAAAAAGGTCCGCGGTGACGTTAAGGCCATGCGCGGCAAGGTCTCCCGCGACGACTGATATCGGGGTTGCAGCCTTCCCGCTTCGGGCGCAGTAATGGCGCGGGAGCAAATTGAGGGAGCAAGCCATGGCGGATGTTTTGGCGCGGCGCAAGCGGCTGTTGGGGCCACATGTCACCACCTTTTACAAAGAGCCGGTGCATCTGGCACGTGGCGACGGGGTTTGGCTGTGGGACATGAACGGGCGCAAATATCTGGACTGTTACAACAACGTGCCGCATGTCGGGCATTGCCACCCGCGGGTGGTTGAGGCGATTGCGACACAGGCTGCCACGCTGAACACCCACACACGGTATGTGCATGACGGGATTCTGGAGTATGGCGAGGCGTTGACCGCAAAATTTGATCATGACCTGAGCAGCATGGTGATGGTCTGTTCCGGCTCCGAAGCCAATGATGTGGCGCTGCGCATGGCGCAGGCAGTGACCGGCAAAACCGGCGTGATCACCACCGACAACACCTATCATGGCAACACCTCGGCGGTGAGCCAACTGAACAGCTCCAAGACCCCAATTGGCGGTTTCAAAGACCATGTGAAGCGCGTGCCTGCGCCGGACAATATGGCACCGGTTGGTGGGACTCACGAGGGACAGGCGGCGGCATTTGCTACAGCGGTGAAAGCGGCCATTGCCGATCTTCAGGCCTCTGAACATGGGCTGTCTGCGCTGATCATCTGCCCGTATTTTGCCAATGAAGGGTTCCCGACGCTGGAGAAGGACTTCCTTGATGACGCGGTTGCGGCGGTGAAGGCTGCGGGCGGTATTGTGATTGCTGACGAGGTGCAGCCGGGATTTGGCCGGATTGGCAGCCATTGGTGGGGACATCAAAAGCTGGGCTTTGCACCGGATATCGTGACGCTGGGCAAGCCGATGGCCAACGGTCATCCGGTGGCAGCGACAATCACACGGCCTGAAATCCTGACCGCGTTTCAAGAAGGCTTTAAATACTTCAACACCTTTGGCGGCAACCCAGTGAGCGCAGCTGCGGCACACGCGGTGCTCAATGTAATTGAGGACGAAGGGCTTGTGGAAAATGCGGCGGACGTGGGTGCTTACGCGGTGGCTCAGTTGACAGAGCTAGAAGCGCGGTATGACGTGATTGCCGATGTGCGCGGCTCCGGCTTGTTCTTTGGCTTGGAGCTGTGGCGCGACGGAAAACCGGCCACAGAGATTTGCACGGCGATGATTGATGAAATGCGTAACCGTGGCGTGCTGCTGCACAGCGAAGGACGCTACGACAACACGCTCAAAATCCGTCCGCCCTGTGCGTTTGATCGCGGCAATGCCGATTTGCTGGTTGAGACCTTGGATGCAGCATTTGAGGCGGTGCTATGAACAATCAAGAAGCGATTGTTGCCGCGCAGGATGTGCTGAAAGCTTGGGGTGTGGAGATGACACCCCGGCTGATCAAAAACCGTGAGAACATTGTGCTGGAAGCGGCCGGGCCAGACGGACAGCGCGCAGCACTACGCCTGCACCGGCCGGGATATCAGAGCGATGATGCGATCCGCTCAGAACTGTGGTGGTCCGAAGCTTTGGTGGAGGCCGGTATGGTAGTGCCGCAGCCGATCCGCACCTTGGATGGCGACGTTTTAGCGACAGGTGGAGAACGTGTGGCCTCACTTGTGACGTGGCTCGAAGGTGAGCCGCTGGGCGAAGGCGGTGTGCAGCTGGCAATGGACGTAGCAGAGCAGGAACGGCTGCATCAGTCGCTAGGCGCGGAGTTGGCGCGGCTGCATGTGGCAAGTGATGCCATGGCGCGGCCTGACGCGTTTGAGCGTGAGGTTTTGGATCTGGAAGCGTTGTTGGGGGATGCCCCATCGTGGGGGCGGTTCTGGGAGAATGCCAGCCTGTCTGAGGATGAGGCCGCACTGTTATTGGCGTGTCGCGCGAAGCTGCGGTCCGAGATCGGGGTGCATGCGGAGGTCGGCGACTTTGGTCTGATCCATGCGGATGCGTTGCGCGAAAATGTGCTGGTGCAGGATGGAAGCGCGCGGCTGATTGATTTTGACGATGGCGTGTTTGGTTTCCGTATGTATGAGCTGGGCGTGGCGATGTCTCAAAACTGGGATCAGTCCAATGAGGCGGCCTTGGGGGCAGCTTTGTTGCGGGGCTACGCCTCTGTGCGGGCCTTGCCGGACAATGCAGAACAGTTGCTGCTGGCTTTCACCGTGATGCGGGCGATGGCGTCTTGTGGCTGGGTGATTGGGCGTTATGCCGATGACCATTCGGCGGTACGGGACTATGCCGAACGGGCAATAGCCATGGCAGAGCGCTATTTGGCTTAAACCCAACTCGGCATGTTCAAGGCTTTAGGAAAGTACATTTTTTCTGCCTTTCTAAACACTTCGTGACAATGGTCTTGAGGTGTAGTTTCTTCTCCCTCGAATTGCATTCATCAACATCAGAAGTTGTGCCCAATTTGAGGCGCTAAAAAACTTCACCAGCTACGCATTTGAGAAAATATGACAACCGACCTTTCACAGCTTCTGAACCGAACCGCACGTCAGTGGGTCGCAGTAAATCAGGAGAATGACCTGACGGTCACCACCAAGGAAGACATAACCAAGCGGCTTTATCATGGCCGCTGTCCCATTCTTGCCTCGCCCCGTTTTTACAAAAAGAACCTGCCACCTGCTCGGTTTCCGCATTCGATGAAAGCAAATGAAATTGACGCCTTGATCGGTGCGACTGGCATCAAACCGCGGTCATTGCTCGAAATCGGGAGCTTTTGGGGGGACACAGCAATTCGCTTTTCCAAGCACTTAGATATCCCTGTTCTTTGTATGGATACATGGCTTGGCGATATGGCGATGTGGAAAAATCCACCACCCAAGGGGTTTCTGTATCGTGACAAAGAGATCCCGCCAGCAAGTAAGTTTTTCAACCAGTTTGCCGCCAACGTGAAGCACGCTGGCGCGGTAGATCGTATCACGTCGATGAGGTTGCCATCGCCCACTGGCTTGCGCCTTTTAATCTCCAAAGGGCTCAAATTTGATGCTGTGTATGTCGATGGGTCTCACGACTACGCCGACGTTTTGATGGACATCGCGTTGTCCTGTCAGGTGCTGACCAAAGACGGATTCCTTTTTGGTGACGACGTGCATATGCCCAACGTCAAAGACGCGGTTGAAGACTTCTGCTCGACAACCGGATCTCAATTCGACTTGCTGCGCTCCCAAACAGACAAGGTGCGGGCGCTTTGGCTCATCAAGTCCCCGTCACTTGGCTAGCGCGTCACATTCGTGATCAGGGTGTTTCTGCGCAGACGTCTATGTGTTCGGTCGGCCCTAGTTGGATGAACTTCTGTTTGCTTCGACCCAAATCGACTTTGAGGTGATTTCAGCACCGGTGTTGGCATCGATTACCTTGGGATTGGTGGGGTGCCGAGTTTCGCGATCCAGGAATCGATAGGGCTCTGACTTTTCCGTCGGCAGGTGGGTCTGCGCCCAAGCTGTCATGGCCTGCATCACCGGCACAAAGTCTCTGGCCGCTTGGGTTGGGTGATACTCATAGCGCGTGGGGCGCTCCTGATAAGGTTTACGCTCCAGAAGGCCGTGTGTTTCCAATCGCTTGAGACGATCAGACAACACGTGGCGCGTGATCTTTAGACGTTTCTGGATGTCGTCAAAGCGGCGTATGCCAAACAGAGTGTCGCGCAAGATAAGCAGCGTCCAGCGGTCGCCAAGCACAGACATGGTGCGGGCCACAGAGCAGCCTTCGTTAGTGAGATCAGTCCATTTCATGCTTATCACGTAACATCTATTGTCGATTTCCCCAATAGGTTCCAAAACAGAACTTGACTCAGTTCCCTTTTAGAACTTATTTCACCAGTAGGTTCTGTTTTAGAACTCACTTTTGAGCTATTTCGGGAGATCGCCATGACTGACAGCAGTGTTCCTTCGGTGTTGAAGCGGCGGCGCAAGCTGCCTCAGATCAAGAAGCTCGCCCTGCTTGCCGCATTGAAAGGCGAGATGTGGGTGATGTCGCGCACATCGCCCGATAAGGCCGCCTCGCGGCTGGCCGCACTGTTCACCACGCCACCACGCCCGCCGGTCCGTCCGTGGGAACGTGCCGCCATGGCACAGGCCCGGTACGCGCGGGTGCGATTTGGCAGTCTTGGTTTTCTGTCGGTGTACCGCTGGCAACCAAACAACCCCTTGTCCAAAGGCAAAGTGCTGCTGATGCACGGATTTGGCGGGCGCGTGAGCCAGCTCAGCGGCTTTGCAGAGGCTTTGGTCGCGGTGGGTTATGAGGTTGTTGGATTTGATGCACCCGGACATGGAAAGTCCCCCAAAGGTCATGCCGCCTTGCCAGATTTTGTCGACGCCTTGGAGATGTTTGTGGCGCAGGAAGGGCCGTTTGATACGGTGATTGGGCATTCTATGGGAGGGGCGGCATTGGCCACGGCGCTGCGGCTTGGCATGAGTGCACAGCGGGCGGTGTTGATTGCCCCGCCAGTGTATCCGGGCACCTATTTGGCGCAGGCCGGACGTATGCTGGGGGCAACGGACAAGGTCACTGGTCGGGCACAGGCGTTGATTGAAGCGCAGTATGGCCGGGCGTTTGATGAGTTTCGCACGCCGCTCAATGCCTCTACTCTCTCGCAGAAAGCGCTGATCCTGCATGATCAGAATGACCGTCAGGTCCCTTTGGTTGAGGGCCAGCAGGTGGCCGCCGCATGGGCCGGCGCGCAGCTTGAGATCACCGAAGGGTTGGGACACACACGGATATTGCGCGATCCCGGCACGGTGGCATTGGTGCAGAAATTCCTGATGGAAAGCGCTTAGACGATCACGTCCATCTCATCCTGCTGGCCAACACCAAACACCCGTTTGTAGCGCTCGATCTCACTTGCGGGACCCATGGCTTTGTTGGGGTTGTCCGACAGTTTTACCGTTGGTTGGCCATTGGCTTTGATGGCTTTGCAGACCATCGAGAAAGGTGCGAGGCCATCATCCGGTGTCAACCCACGGAAATCATTGGTCAACAATGTGCCCCAACCAAAGGAGACGCGCACACGGCCAACAAACTGAGTGTGCAGTTCGGCAATTTTGCTGGTGTCCAGACCATCAGAAAAAATCACCAGTTTCTTGGTGGGATCTTCACCGCGGTCTTTCCACCAGCGAATGGCAGTTTCCGCGCCTTTGGCAGGATCGCCACTGTCAATGCGGATGCCGGTCCAGCCTGCGAGCCAATCCGGTGCGCCTTTCAAAAAACCTTCAGTGCCATAGGTGTCCGGCAAGATAATGCGCAGATTGCCCTCGTGCTCTTCGTGCCAGTCCGCGAGAACTTGGTAAGGTGCTTGGCGCAACGCATCATCGTTCTCGGCGAGGGCAGAGAAGACCATGGGCAATTCGTGGGCGTTGGTGCCAATGGCTTCGAGGTCACGTTTCATGGCGATGTGGCAGTTGGATGTGCCCACAAATTTATTGCCGAGACCTTCGACCATGGCCTGCACACACCAGTCCTGCCACAGGTAGGAATGACGGCGGCGGGTGCCGAAGTCGGCGATCCGCAAGTCCGGCAAGGTGCGTAGATGGTCAATTTTTTCCCAGAGTTTGGTCATGGCGCGGGCGTAGAGCACCTGGAGCTCAAACTTGCGCATGTCGTGTAGAACAGCACGGCCACGCAGCTCCATCAGCACCGCCAAAGCCGGAATCTCCCACAGCATAACCTCATGCCATTTGCCCTCAAACGTCAGCTCATATTGGCCGTCGCGCTTCTCCAGGTGGTAGTCCGGCAACCGCATGTTATCGAACCATTCCATAAAGTCGGAGCGGAACATTTGGCGTTTGCCGTAGAAGGTGTTGCCGCGCAGGAAGGTGCTTTCGCCACGGGTCAGGGAGAGGGATTGGATATGATCCAGCTGTTCGCGCAACTCACCTTCGTCAATCAGTTCCGCCAAGCGAATGTGGGACGACCGATTGATCAGACTAAAGGTGACATGGGCGTCCGGACGATTTCGGAAAATCGACTGGCACATCAACAACTTGTAAAAGTCGTTGTCGATGAGTGACCGCACGATTGGGTCAATCTTCCATTTGTGGTTCCAGACGCGCGTGGCGATATCGACCATGTTTCTTGGCCCTCACAGTCTTTGTTTTGCTGTTGATACCCAGAAATTGGCAGGCCTGAAAGCCTTAAGGTTGCGTCAGCGCGCGCTGGTGGACAGTTTGCGGCTTTCGAGGCCTTTCGCAACCGCCTTGAGAAGCTCTGCGCGGCGCACAGGTTTTGGCAAAAAACCGTTCATACCAGCCTCCATACAGGCCTGACGATCACTGCGGTAGGCATTGGCGGTGAGCGCGATGATGTGGGGCTGAGCGGCCATGCGATTGCGTATAAACCGGGTCGCGTCCAATCCATCCATAACCGGCATAGACATGTCCATGAGCACCACATCGGGGCGAAGTTCCTCCACCATGTCCACAGCCTCTTTGCCATTGACGGCGGTCACCAAGGTGAGCGGTAGGTCTTTGAGAAGTTTTTGCACCAAGAACCGGTTGGTGCGATTGTCCTCTGCCAACAAAACCGTGGCGCCGTCAAACACTTCTGGCTCAGGCAATACATCCGGGTTCACGGCGCGTTTGGCCGGGAGATTAACTTCTGGGAAATCGACCTGAATGACAAAACAAGAGCCCACCCCAAGCGAGCTTGTGGCGATGACATCCCCGCCCATCATACGGGCCAACTGTCGCGATATGGCGAGGCCCAGACCGGTGCCGCCAAAGCGGCGGGTGGTGGCGGCGTCCGCCTGAGCAAATTGGTCAAACACAGTCTCAATGCGGTCTGGCGGAATGCCAATGCCAGTATCGGTTACAGCGATTTCCAATCCATGGTCCGGACCTTCCTCGACCGTGCCAACATGCACATGCACGTCACCAGATTCTGTAAACTTGATGGCGTTGCCAATCACATTCACCAGAATCTGCCGCAACCGCCCATCGTCCCCCCAAACGGTGCGGGGCAAGTTGTCAGCGATGTCCGCCTTCAGAGCGATCCCTTTGGCGTGGGCCTGAGGACGCATCAGGTTCATCACCTCATCCAGACAGGGCTGAAGCTCGAAGGCAATTGAGCTGATTTTGAGATGCCCGTCTTGAAGCTTTGAAAAATCCAGAATGTCGTTGATGATGGTCAGAAGCGCTTCGGAGGAGTGGCGAATGGTTTGTACATAGAGCGCGTCTTCCTTGTTAAGATTCGCCTCGTTCAGAAGATCAGACATGCCAATGATGCCATTCATTGGGGTGCGAATTTCGTGGCTCATCGTGGCCAGAAACGCGGTTTTGGCCCGTTCGCCTTGCTCAGCTGCGCGCTTGGCCTCTGCCAGTTCGGTTTCGCGCTGCTTTTTGAGTGTGATGTCACGGTCCACCGAGATTGCCATCTCCAGATTTCCGTGCTCGTCAAAGACCGGCGACAGGTTTGTCTCCACCCAAAAGGGTGCACCGATTTTGGTGTAATTCACGTTTTCACCATGTGCAGGGACACCAGTTCGAACGGCCTCATTAAACAAGTTTAGTATGGCGGGGTCAGATCGCGGTCCGTGCAAATAGTCAGTGGGATGCTTGCCAACAACCTCTGACAGCTTGTAGCCGGTTTTGCGTGTGAATGCTGGATTGACCCACAGGGTATGCGCATCGGCATCCAGCATGATGATGCTGTCATCTGCATTTTCGGCAATTGAGCTAAGTCGCCGGCCTTCGCGCTGCCGTTCCAACAGAGAGGCATTGGCTTTGGCCAAGGCAAGGCCTTGTTCGATTTGACGGCGCTGTTGTCGCAAATCCCTCAGGCGGCCGGTTGTGACGTAGCTGACAAAAGGCAGCATAGTGTAGGCCACCATCAACGTGGCTGCGATGTTGTAGAAGAATTGCTCACGTTGATAATGCAGCACATAAAAATCAGCTACAAACAGCAAGGTAACCGTCACACCATACACGACAAGGCGGGTGTATGCCGCGGTTCGGTGATAGGCCAGAGCCATAATCGCGTTCACGGCACCGGCACCCATATATGCAAGGCAAAGAAGCAACGCAGCTTCACGCGGTATCGCCAGCCACAAGATGGCAACAAATGCGGAGAGCCCCAACGCTTGTGCAAAGGCGCTCACGGCAGTTTTGCGCAAGAGATCTTGTACGGGCACACCACGATTCAGCTGTTTTTCCACCCCCCGCAACAGGTAGCTGTCGATCAATTCACCAACCGCCGCGACACTCATCGCCAGCAGTCCTGTCTGCAGCGAGACAGAGAATGCGAGAACCATAGCGCCAAATAAGGTCAGTGCTTGGCGGCTGAAAAAATAGCGCAAGCGACCGCGGGCGTAGCGCACCAACAGTCCTGCCGGCGTGTTGCGCCGGTCAAAAGCCTCAAGAGCCCGGTTAAGTTCGTGAATTTCCGCCGCCATTTCCCTATCTTCACAGACAACTAACAATGGGTAAATGACCGAAATTTGGTTAACAAACCAAGAACTTTTCCCTCAAATGCGCGAAATGCCTGCTGCGTCCATAGCTTTTTGTGCAGTTGCCAATGACCTGTTCAGGTCGATCGCCCGGCAGAGGTCTTCGCGCACGGTCACGTCAAAGCCGAGACGCGCCGCATCAAGTGCGGAAAACTGAACGCAGAAATCCGTTGCCAACCCCACTAGGGTGACGTGACCGATGCCAAGCTTCTTCAAGAAGCCCTCCAAACCTGTTGGGGTCTTTTGGTCGTTTTCGAGGAAGCCTGAGTAGCTGTCGATGGCCGGATTCATGCCTTTTCGGATGATGGCGTTGGCGCGTGATGTGTCCAACTGCGCATGAAAATCCGCCCCAGCACTGCCCTGTACACAGTGCTCGGGCCACAGAACCTGCGGGCCATAAGGCATGTCGATCATGTCGTAAGGGGATTTGCCTTGATGACTGCTGGCAAAAGAGGAATGGCCGGCAGGGTGCCAGTCCTGAGTGAGCACAACGGTGTCAAACTCTGCCATCAGCGCATTGATTCCGCTGACAATCTGATCCCCTTCCGGCACGGCCAAGGCGCCACCGGGACAAAAATCATTCTGAACATCAATCACTATCAAGGCGTTGGCCATCGTGGTCTCCTTTGGGTGTCATCTGCCTTACCAAGCTTGTGACCTGCGTCAATATCGGAGCAGATTATTCTGCCGCCAGGCTGTTTGCCTCTGGCTGACCCAACCGTGAAATTTCCGCCACAACCTGAGACAACCGCTTTTGAAAGCTGTCAAACTCCGCATGTGGCTGAATGTTGGCTTCGTCCATATAGAGCGAGCGATCGATTTCAACTTGCACCGCGTGTTGCGCCTTAAGAGGGCGGCCATAGTGTTGGGTAACATAAGCCCCCGCAAATGGCGTGTTGCGAGACACCACAAATCCTGCACCCACAAAGGCGGCTTCGATCTGATCGACCAGCTCCACATCAGCCGCAGCACCAAAGCGATCTCCAAGCACGATTTCGGGCCGTGGCACCCCGCGGCGCATGGCCCCCTCTACGGCTTCGCGTGGCATCGAGTGGCAGTCGATCAGAATGGCCTCACCAAATTGTTGCCTTGCCGCATCCAGCAGAGCTTTGAGGGCGCTGTGATAAGGCCGCCAATAGGTTTCAATGCGGATGTCAGCTTCGGCGCGGGTCATTTTGCTGTCATAGATGGCGCGCCCATTGGCAACCACGCGGGGAATCACACCAAGACCGGACGCAACGCGGGGGTTGTGGCCCACCTTGCGCACCCCTTGGATCAAAGCTGGGTCCAACTCCTCGGCGGCACGGTTGAGGTCCAGCAACGCCCTTGGGGCCTGCGCCACAAGGAATGGCGCGCCAAATTTGGGGGCGTCTGAAAACAGTTGGTCCACAAATGCATCTTCAGAGGAGCGAATCGTATGGGCGTTCAAAAGAGACCGGCGAATAAACCACTCCGGATAGTCACACCCGCTGTGTGGCGACGCAAAAACCACCGACGTTTGCACGGTTTGAGGCTCAATAATGCGGTAAGCGGCGGTTTGCATCGTCTCTCCTGTTCTCTCAAACTATAGACGAAAAAATTACTAAGCCAAAAGCCCTTGATCCCCCCTGCGACTCCTTTTATAGAGACCGCCACTGGCGCGGTTTTCCCGCGCCCCCTTTGTTAGGGGGTGTAGTTTCTGCGTTGGCACTTTGGGTGATTAGCTCAGCGGTAGAGCACTTCGTTGACATCGAAGGGGTCACTGGTTCGATCCCAGTATCGCCCACCATGCATTCATCGCCTCTCAGTCTGAGAGGTTCCGTAACCTTAGGCGCATGCCGCGCCGCGAAATGAGGAGAAGACCCATGAAGGTCAAGAACTCGCTCCGGTCGCTCAAGAACCGGCACCGCGATTGCCGGATCGTGCGCCGCAAGGGCCGCGTTTACGTGATCAATAAGACCCAGCCGCGCTTCAAAGCACGTCAGGGCTAAGTCGAAAGACTTACATCACACGAAAAAGAAGCCGCCTTTGGGCGGCTTTTTTGTTGCCTGCTGTGCACCACATATACCTCTGTCAAAACGAATAGGCGTAGGCAATGAAGGGGCCAGTCGAATAGAAATTTGCACCAAACGTACCGTCCGAACGGGTTGTTTCAAAGTTGATGTCATAGTGACGCCACCCAAACACCACCGAAGACCGTTCATTGAACTGTTTGGATATGGCGAGGTTGGCGCTCCACGCCAACTCGTTGCCTTTGGCGCCAAACCCGCTGGCGTCCACTGCCACCGCACCGGTCCAGCTGTCCGCGATTTCCCAGGCATACCGGGCGCCGACCACTGGCTCCCACCAACGTTCCGTGCCCCCGACGTCCAACAGGCCGCCAGACCCAACGGCGCTTTGCGTTAACCGATTGTACCGCGCGCCACCTTGCACATCAAAAGCATAGGGGCGACCGTTGCTCATCTCACCGCTGATAGCGCGGTAGCCCACCAACAAGCCAAGCCAACTCTGAGTGGATTCAACCTCCACCGCCCTGCCCGCTGCGGGCCCAGAGGACACTGTTGCAGATTCGCTCAGACCGATGTAGTGCCCCTCCGCGATCAGGCCCAAACGGCCATGCCAAGCCTCAAATCGACCGGTAGCCGTAAAGTCCAAATGCTCTAGCGCGTCTCTCAAATTCATGTCCAGGGCAGCAGTATTGCCTGCAACAGTGACATCACCGTTGGTGCGGGCCGCCGCAAACATGCCAATCGTGGCGCGGTATCGCCAATCATCAGAATCGGTGAGCGTGATTGGGTTGGCCCAAGTGGGGCCACCGAACGTTGTCAGGAGCAGTGTCAGTAGTGCTGGTAGAAAACGAACCATGTGAAGCCTCCGGTCCTTGTGGTCCCGTCGCCCCACCCAGTGTGCGCCAGAGTCGCCTGTTTTCCAAAGCAAAAAATGAAAACGCCCCGCCGGAAGACCGGCGAGGCGCAAAAAATTTGCTTTCAGATCAACCTATCAGAGGTTGAGCTTTTTGCCTTTGATGGGTGCCCAGAGCTTCTTGTTGGTCAGGTAGAGCAACACGCTGAGCAGGGACAGGAACAGAACACCGATCAGGCCAGCCTTCTGGCGTGCCATCATTTTTGGCTCGGCAGTCCACATCAGGAAAGCTGCCATGTCTTCTGCTTCGTGGTGCAAAGAGTTGGAGTGACCATCGGCAAACTCCACATCCTCACCATACAGCGGCGGCGCCATGGCGATCCAACCACCTGGGAAGGCGGTGTTCTCATAGAAGGTGGTGCCTGCTTCTTCTTTCTCTTCACCGGTGTATCCGGTCAGGAGAGAGTAGATGTACTCCGCGCCACCCATGCCCTTGACCAGCTGGTTGATGCCGGTGCCCTGCGGGCCGTGGAAGCCTGCGCGTGCTTTGGCCATCAAGCTGAGGTCAGGCGCTTCGGCCAGACCGCTCTCAGGGAAGTGGTCGGTTGGTGCCCGGGGGCGATCATCGTCCAGTTCTGGATCAAAGATGTCGAACTGCGCCGCGTAGGCACGCACCTGATCTTCTGGCAGGTGGGGACCACCTTCATCAGCCAGGGTACGCAATGGCACATACTTCAGGCCGTGACACGCCGAGCAAACCTCGGTGTAAACCTGAAGACCACGTTGCAGTTGGTTCTGGTCAAATTTGCCAAACGGACCTTCAAAGGAGAAGGCGATGTCTTCGATGTGGCCTGCGCCACCTGCAGCCATCGCACCACCTGCCGAGAAGGACAGGGCGGCCAAAGCAGCAATGCTAAGTTTCTTAAGCATAATCCTGGTTCCTCTTATTCAGCAGGTTTGCCGTAGTGGGCATTGAAGTCTTCTTCGATGGTCGCCGGCGGTGTTGTCGGCTTTTCAATCACACCGAGGATCGGCAGGATCACGAAGAAGTAAGCGAACCAGTACGTCGCACCAATCAGAGAGATGGTGGAGTATGGCGGCTCTGCTGGCATTGCGCCGGCCCACATCAAAACGATGAAATCGACAACCAGAAGGGCGTACCACCACTTGAACATCGGACGGTAACGACCGGAGCGCACGCGGGAAGTATCCAGCCATGGCACCAAAGCCATCGCAATGATCGCACCAAACATCGCCAGAACACCAAAGAACTTCGCATCGATGATGCCACCAGTGATCCAGCTGGCACCCATCACAACCCAAACGTCGGCAGTGAAGGCACGCAAGATCGCGTAGAACGGCAGGAAGTACCATTCAGGCACAATGTGTGCAGGCGTCGCCAGCGGGTTGGCTTCGAGATAGTTGTCCGGGTGACCCAGGTAGTTTGGCATAAAGCCAACAATCGCGAAGAAGATGGTCAGAACAATTGCCAGGCCCACGAGATCTTTGATCACGAAGTAAGGCCAGAATGGCAGGGTGTCTTTTTTGACGTCTTCTTTGGAGCCTTTGCGCACATCAACACCGGTTGGGTTGTTGTTGCCCGTGGTGTGGAAGGCCCAGATGTGCACAACCACCAGAGCGGCAATCACAAACGGCACCAGATAGTGCAGCGAGAAGAAGCGGTTCAGCGTGGCGTTGTCCACCGCTGGTCCGCCAAGCAGCCAAGTTTGGATGGCTTCGCCGATGAACGGGATCGCGCCAAACAGGCCGGTGATCACGGTTGCACCCCAGAAGGACATCTGACCCCAAGGCAGAACGTAGCCCATGAAGCCGGCTGCCATCATCAGAAGGTAGATGATCATGCCAACAATCCATGTGATCTCACGTGGGGCTTTATAAGAGCCGTAGTAGAGGCCACGGAAGATGTGGATGTAGACCGCAAAGAAGAACAGCGAGGCGCCATTCATGTGGATGTAGCGGATCATATGACCGCCGTTCACGTTGCGCATGATGTGCTCAACGGAAGCAAACGCCAGATCAACATGTGGGGTGTAGTGCATCACCAGAACAATGCCGGTGACAATTTGCAGCACCAGGCAGAACGCCAGAACGATGCCCCAAATCCACCACCAGTTCAGGTTTTTTGGCGTTGGAATCATCAGGGTGTTGTACAGCAGACCGATAATCGGAAGACGGCTTTCAACCCATTTTTCGCCCTTGGTTTTGGGCTCGTAGTGATCGTGTGGGATACCAGACATGCGCGCGTCTCCTTATCCGAGGACCAGTTCGCTGCCCTCAAAACGGGCAACAGGAACGTGGAGGTTTTCAGGAGCCGGACCTTTGCGGATGCGGCCGGAGGTGTCGTAGTGCGAGCCGTGACATGGGCAGAACCAGCCGCCAAAGTCACCCGCGCCGTCGCCCAAAGGCACACAACCGAGGTGGGTACACACACCCATCATCACCAGCCATTCGCCGGTTTCATCCATCGCGCGGTTTTCATCCGCAGCGTCGGTGCCAGGCTTGTTGGCGTTTTGAGACTCTTGGTCGATGGACAGATCGTCCATGGTGACCGCACGGGCCTCGTCAATCTCGGTTTGGGTGCGACGGCGAATAAACACCGGCTTACCAAGCCATTTCACGGTCAACTGCGTACCGGGCTCGATGCCAGACGTATCGACGCGAATCGAGGACAGCGCGCGCACATCGGCGGAGGGGTTCATCTGATTGACCAGCGGCCAGACGGCGGCACCAGTAGCCACGGCACCTGCGCCAGCGGTGGCGTAGTAGAGAAAGTCTCTCCGGGTGCCTTCGTGATCTTCTGCGTGGGACACGAGGTTCCTCCATTTTTCAGCCGACAAGCGGCCCATATCGGTTCGGGCCGCAGTTACCCGCAGCCTCTCTCCGCCGCTATTTAACGAAGGTGGTGCAACCCGTCCAGCGAACATTCGCTTATCTTGTGCTGTCGCGTCCCCTTGTCGCGCTTGATGACACAGTTTTTCAGGCGGTTGACGGCAATATTCTTTCCTTACGCCGGGGATTTCACGTGTTTGCAGCTCGATTCGCAGGCACGGGCGCAGGCTGGTGCGGACACAACAAAGCCGCTAGAGCTTGCCCTACAGCCAAGCGGAGCGACACTGTGATCAGCCTGAAAGACCTCGAATTCCTGTCCTCACTGGCCCGCCATGGGCATTTTGCCCGCGCGGCGGAAGACTGTGGCGTGTCCCAGCCCGCGTTCAGTATGCGCATTCGTAAAATGGAAGAGCGGCTTGATGCGGCGATTGTGAAACGCGGGAATCGGTTTTTGGGGTTCACCCCCGAAGGCGAGGCACTTGTGCGCCATGCCCGCAAAATCATGGACAGCGTTAAACTGTTGGAAGAGGACTTTCGCTCTGCCGGAGGAGAAATCACCGGAAAACTTGCGATTGGCGTGGTGCCAACCGCTGTGGGGTTTGCAGCCGACACCATTCAGAAACTGCGTGAGGCCCATCCCGGAATAGTTGTGCGGATGCAAGCCACCTCGTCCCTAGCAATCCAACAAGGGTTGGAAAACGGCGTGTTTGACGCTGGGATCACCTATGGAGAGGGCGTGTCGCCAGAGATGATGCGCGTGGAACATCTCTATGATGAGGCCTATCTGCTGCTCTCCCCCAAAGATATTGCGCCACGCGGGAGTGGCACCGCCAGCTGGGAAGAAGCCGCAGAATTGCCGTTGAGCCTGCTGGAGCCGGGCATGCAGAACCGGCGCATCCTTGATCTGGTGTTTCGCGACATTGGTGTGGTGCCCAAGGTGGTGGCCGAAACCGGAGAGTTTACCTCCTCTATGTTGATGGCTGCCAATGGGATGGCGGCGACGGTCATTCCGGAAGGGTTGGCCAACAGCCTTGGAAAGATGTCAGGCACCGTTGCGTTGCCCCTGACGGACCCAGTGGTGCAAAAGGATGTCAGCTTGATCTCCCCACACCGCGATCCAGGCTTGTCCACGGTTGAAGCACTACGTCGCGCTCTCAACCTAAATAACTCATAATCAAAACTGATCGCAACTTAAGTTTTGCCTGATTGATTATCAGTTTGCGTGATGCCACCCTGAGCCATCTGGCAGGGAGGTGACCATGGTACCGCTGGACGAGTCCAAAGGTGTTTGGAAGAAAAAAGGCACAGGCAAATCGCGTCGCACGCCCAAGGGGCGGCAGGTCGACGATGCTGCTTTAGCGGACGTGCAGACGCTTTTGGGAGCGATGCCTAGACGGCGCGACCTGTTGATCGAGTTTTTGCATCTCATTCAAGACGCTTACGGGCATTTGTCCGCCGCACACATCCGCGCTTTGGCGGAGGAAATGCGGGTTGGGCAAGCTGAGATTTACGAGGTTGCCACCTTTTACGCCCACTTCGATGTGGTGGCTGAGGACGAGACGCCGCCCCCTGCCCTGACCATTCGGGTATGTGATTCTCTGTCTTGCGAGCTGGCCGGAGCCGAACAGCTGCATCAGGCGTTGAAAAATGGCATGGACCCGTCCGAAGTGCGGGTTCTGCGCGCACCCTGCATGGGGCGGTGTGATACCGCGCCCACATTGGAGTTGGGCCACAACCACATTGACCACGCCACGGTTGAAAAGGTCGAAGCAGCGATTGCCGCGGGTGACACACACACGCGCATTCCTGAGTATGAAGACTTTGAGGCCTATCAGACCGAGGGTGGCTATGCGGAACTGACAAAACTGCGCAGCTCTGGCGACTGGGAAGCGGTGCAGGCGCAGGTGCTGGCCAGCGGGCTGCGCGGGCTTGGCGGCGCGGGATTCCCATCCGGTAAAAAATGGGGCTTTGTACGCGCAAACGCTGGACCACGTTACCTTGCGGTGAACGGGGACGAAGGTGAGCCGGGCACGTTTAAAGACCGCTACTACTTAGAGCGGCGTCCGCATCTGTTCCTTGAGGGCATGTTGATTGCGGCCTGGGCTGTGGAAGCGGAGACCTGCTTTATCTACCTGCGCGACGAATATCCGGCGGTGCGGTTAATTTTGGCACGAGAGATTGCCAAGCTGGAAGCCGCTGGGATTGTGGCACCGGGGTATATTAATCTGCGTCGCGGGGCGGGTGCCTATATCTGCGGCGAAGAAAGCGCGATGATTGAGTCGATTGAAGGCAAGCGCGGGTTGCCCCGTCATCGCCCGCCGTTTGTGGCGCAAGTTGGCATCTTCAATTGTCCAACTTTGGTACATAATGTGGAGACGCTTTACTGGGTGGCGCGGATCGCGCGCGAAGGCCCCGAGTCGATGTCTTCGGTTGAGCTAAACGGCCGCATAGGTCTGCGCAGCTATTCGGTGTCTGGTCGCGTGAACGCGCCGGGCGTGTATGAACTGCCAGCGGGGTCCACCATTCTGGACATCATCGAGGCCGCAGGTGGCATGATGGACGGGCACAGCTTCAAAGCGTTTCAGCCAGGTGGACCTTCCTCGGGCCTTCTGCCTGCCTCAATGTCCGATGTGCCTTTAGATTTTGACACCTTACAACCGCTTGGCACCTTTATTGGGTCTGCTGCTGTGGTGGTGCTGTCAGATCAGGACAGTGCGCGAGATGCGGCTCTAAATATGCTGAAGTTCTTCGAAGATGAGAGCTGTGGCCAATGTACGCCGTGCCGGACGGGCTGTGAGAAAGCTGTTAAGCTGATGCAAGCGGACAGTTGGGATCAGCCCCTGCTCGAAGACCTGTGTCAGGTGATGAGCGACGCCAGTATTTGTGGCCTTGGGCAAGCTGCGCCCAATCCGATCCGCCTTGTGATGAAACATTTTAACGAGGAAATTTAGGATGGCGAGTATGGATTTGGGTGCATTTTCAGTGAGCTTGGCGGTGAAAGATCTGGCTGCCAGCCGCGCGTTTTACGAAAAGCTTGGCTTTGAAATGATGGGCGGACAGCCCGCCGAGAACTGGTGCATTCTGAAAAACGGCGAGCATGTCATTGGGCTGTTTCAGGGCATGTTTGACGGCAACATCCTGACGTTTAATCCCGGCTGGGATCAGAGCGCGCAGAACACCGACGCGTTCACCGATGTGCGGGACCTGCAAAAACAGCTTAAGGATAAAGGCCTTGAGTTGATGAGCGAGGCGGATGACGCCTCTGACGGGCCTGCAAGCCTGATGCTGCAAGATCCGGATGGCAACACCATCCTGATTGACCAACACCGATAAAGAGCGAGGTCGCCATGCTTGACGCCAGCCAGCCCAATACTGTGACGTTTTCCCTGGATGGGAAAGACGTGACCGTGCCCGAAGGCACCAGCATCTGGGATGCGGCCAATGGGCAGGGGTTTGTGATCCCACATCTGTGTCACAAACCGGCCAAGAGCTATCGCCCGGACGGCAATTGCCGGGCCTGTGTGGTCGAGGTGGAAGGCGAGCGCACTTTGGCAGCCTCCTGCATTCGCCCCGCGACAGAAGGCATGGTGGTGCACACCCAATCCAAGCGAGCAGTGAAAGCGCGGGAGATGGTGATTGAGCTTTTGGCGACAGACCAGCCGGAAGTGAAGCACGACGCCAGCAGCCATTTTGCCGACATCGCGAGCCAAGTTGGGGTGGAACAGTCTCGATTCCCGGCCAAAGCGCCAGAGTCTGTACCGCTGTTGGATGCGTCGCATGTGGCGATGAGCGTGAACCTGGACGCCTGCATTCATTGTAACCTTTGTGTGCAGGCCTGCCGCGAGGTGCAGGTCAATGATGTGATTGGCATGAGTGGCCGTGGGGCTGAGGCCAAGATTGTGTTTGATCAAGACGACGCCATGGGCTCCTCAAGCTGTGTGGCGTGTGGTGAATGTGTGCAGGCCTGCCCAACCGGGGCGCTGATGCCTGCGACTATGCTGGACGACACCGGCGCGGGCGACAGCGCGGATTATGACCGCGAAGTGGACAGCGTATGCCCCTATTGCGGTGTTGGCTGTCAGATCAAGTTCAAGATCAAAGACGATAAGATCAAATATGTCGAAGGCATTGATGGGCCAGCCAATGAAAACCGGCTCTGCGTCAAAGGGCGCTTTGGTTTTGACTATATCGAACACCCGCACCGTTTGACCAAACCGCTGATCCGTCGTGAGGATGCACCGGCTAAGGGATTGAACGTGGATCCGGGCAATCTGCTGACCCACTTCCGCGAGGCAACTTGGGACGAAGCGCTGGATGCAGCGGCGGGTGGTCTGGCTAAGTTGCGGGCAGAAAAAGGCACTAACGTTGCCGGATTCGGCTCTGCGAAGTGTTCCAATGAGGAAGCCTATCTGTTCCAAAAACTGATCCGTCAGAGTTTTGGCCACAACAACGTGGACCACTGCACGCGGCTTTGCCATGCGTCCTCGGTCGCGGCGCTGTTGGAGAATGTGGGCTCCGGTGCAGTGACCGCGACATTTAATGAGATCGAAAACGCCGATGTGGCGATTGCAATTGGCTGTAATCCAATTGAGAACCACCCGGTGGCGGCGACCTATTTCAAACAGTTCGCCAAACGTGGCGGTAAGCTGATTGTCTGTGATCCACGGGGGGTGGGCCTTGGGCGTCATGCGAGCCATAAGTTGCAGTTTAAGCCCGGCGCCGATGTCTCCATGTTGAATGCGATCATGCATGTGATCGTCGAAGAAGAGCTTTATGACGCGGACTACATCGTGCAGTTCACCGAGAACTGGGAGGAGATGAAGGCGCATTTGAAAGGCTTCTCTCCAGAGGAAATGGAGCCGATTTGCGGCCTTGATCCAGAGCTGCTGCGCGACGCGGCGCGGACCTTTGCCAAGGGCAAAGCCGGCATGATTTTCTGGGGCATGGGTGTGAGCCAGCACATTCACGGCACGGACAATGCACGCTGTCTGATTGCCTTGGCGCTGATGACCGGCAATGTGGGCAAGCCCGGCGCAGGTCTGCACCCGCTGCGTGGTCAGAACAACGTGCAAGGTGCCTCTGATGCGGGACTTATCCCGATGTTCCTGCCGGACTATCAGTCGGTGATGGATGACGGCGTGCGCTCTGCCTTCACCAAGGTATGGGACAGCGAGGATTTCTCCGCGCAGAAAGGTCTCACGGTGGTGGAGATCATGCATGCGATCCATGATGGGGACATCAAAGGCATGTATATTCTGGGTGAAAACCCGGCGATGTCAGACCCAGATGTGGATCATGCACGCGACGCCTTGGCGATGTTAGATCATCTGGTGGTGCAGGATATTTTCCTCACTGAAACCGCCAACTACGCTGATGTGATCCTGCCAAGCTCCGCTTGGTATGAGAAATCCGGCACCGTGACCAACACCAACCGGCAAGTGCAAATGGGCCGTCCGGTGACACCACCGCCTGGCGAGGCCAAGGAAGACTGGTGGATCGAGGTAGAACTGGCCAAACGGCTGGGGCTAAACTGGGATTACACGCACCCCAAAGAGGTGTTTGCCGAAATGAAACTCAACATGGGCTCACTCGACAACATCACCTGGGAGCGGCTTGAAGGCGAGGCGGTGACCTATCCGTCGCTGTCACCCGAAGATCCAGGCCAGGCAATTGTGTTTGGAGATGGCTTCCCACGTGAAAACAAACGTGCGCGGTTTGCGCCTGCGTCGGTGATCCCGCCGGACGACACGCAAAATGACGAGTACCCAATGGTGCTGATCACGGGACGCCAGTTGGAACACTGGCACACCGGTTCAATGACGCGACGGGCCAGCACGCTGGATGCGCTGGAGCCGGAAGCAAACTGTTCCTTGCACCCGTCAACCCTGCGCAAGCTGGGTGTGGAGGCGGGTGAATATGTGGCGCTGTCCACGCGGCGCGGGACTGTTACGGTGATGGCACGGGCGGATCGTGCGGTGGCACCGGACAATGTGTTCCTACCGTTTGCCTATGTCGAAGCCGCGGCCAACATCCTCACAAATGCCGCGCTGGATCCCTATGGGAAGATTCCGGAGTTCAAATTCTCAGCTGTGAAAGTGGAAAAGGCAGAAACGCCGGTTGCGGCGGAATAGAGACTGTTTTTGACCAAAAAAGGCCGCGCTCTGTATGTGAAGCGCGGCCTTTTTTGGTCAGTCACTTGGGGCTGTGGCCAGCATGCTGTCACGCTTCGAAAACTCCGCATACCAGCCTGCGAGCCCATCTCGGCCCTTGCGCCAATCCCGATCACCGTGGCGGAAGTCGAGATAGCCCAGTGCGCAGCCCACGGCAATTTGGCCCATATCGAGTGGACCAAACAAATGGCTCATCCAACGCTCATTGATCGCATCCAGCGCGCCTTCAACTTTGCCCCACTGCGCTTCAAGCCAATCATCAAACACGATCTCTTCCGGGCGCAGGCGCTTTTCATAAACCATCAGGACGGCCGCTTCGAGGATACCGTCTGCAGTGGCCTCTAGTGTCAGCACATCCCACAGGCGGTCTTCGGGATAGAGATCCGCGCTTGCGCGGGCCACCAAGTAGCGACAGATCACGCGGCTGTCATAGATCGCTGGGCCGTCGGGGCGCACGAGCGCGGGGATTTTGCCCAGCGGGTTGGCGGCGGCAGCTTCGTCGGCGGTTTTGAGCGCCGTGGTATGTACGCGGGCCAGCTCCACCTCATCACTCTGGCCGGTTTCGGCCAAGGTCACGGTCACCTTGCGCACAAAGGGAGAGGCAGGCGAATAGATCAATTGCAATTTTGACATCTCGGTTACTCCATATCGGGATCAGCAAAGGGGGATTGCATCAAGGCCGCCATCTCGCGGGCCCCGCTGCCAAATCCGTAAGCGGCCATTTGATCAGCGGCGGCATGGCGGACCTCAGCGGGTTTGTTTTGACCCAGCTTCCAGGTGCCTTGCACATCTTCGATGGCCAATCGATACGGCACAATCATACGCAACATGCGCTCAAAGCTGTCGCCACTCATCTTGGCGCGCGTCCACGGCGGCTTGGGCAGCAGGTTGGCTTCAAAATGGGCTGACAGGCGGTCAAGGAGATCAGGCAGCGTGTCTTGCGGCAACGGCGCGAGCTGGCCGGTGATCTGCACAGCGACATAATTCCAGGTTGGGACCTGATCGTCCGCCTTGTACCAATCCGGGGAGACATAACTGTCTGGACCACTCACCGCCAACCGCGCCGGTGTGGCTTTGCGCACAGCGCGGGCCATGGGATTGGGGCGCACAAGGTGCAGGTCAATGGAGGTGCCGTCCTCTGACACAAGAAACGGCACATGGCAGATCATTGGCGCGGCGTCAGGTGCAGAAATCGCCAAAACACCAAAGCCGCGCTCTTTGGCAAACGATAGGTTTTTGTCCTCTGCGGTGCCGCGAAAGGCTGGATTGGGATGCATGATGCGCGCCTCGTCACTACTTTGGCGCGATCGTGCAGGGGGGATTAGGGATTGGCAACCACTATTGCGCGTTCAAATCGCACCGGCACATCACCTTCACGCCACATTGGCAGTTTGGGCATGATCGCGGCAAAACGCTCGGACGCAATAAAGCCCTCCAAACAGCGAGACAGGTTCGGGCCAGCGTCAGCATCAAAGCGGGCTTTGTTGATGAACGCAAATTGGCGCACAAAGGGCAGGATCGCCATATCCGCCAGGCTGGGCGTGTCGCCAAAGAGCCAAGGTTTGTCGCCGATTTGCTGATCCAGCTTGGCCAGAAAATTCATGGCTTTGGCCCGCGACTCCTCTGGGTCCAAATCTGGATAACGCGTGTGATATTTGGTGTGATCCAACGCGGCTTTGAATGGGCCGTCTGCCTCCGCAATCAGAGCGTGACCGTTCTCGGGAATACTAAGCCAGCTTTCCGGATCGTTCTGTTGCAGCGCCCAGATCATCACGTCCAGACTCTCATCGATCACCAAATCACCCGCCTTCAAGCAGGGCACTGTGCCGCTTGGTGAGGTCGCCAGAAACGCGGGGGCCTTGTCGCGCAACATGACTTCACGCAATTCCACCGCCACGCCAGAGGCCGCCACTGCCAATCGTGCGCGCATCGCATAGGGGCAGCGGCGAAAGGAATAGAGAAGCGGAAAATCTGACATTATGTTTTCACTTTCCAAAAATATCTCGGGGGTTTGGGGGCTGGCCCCCAAGCGCTTAAGCCACCAGCTGTTGCCCACGCACATCAAGAATGGAAGCGGTCACAATGGCGCCTTCCTCTTGTGGTGTCTCAAATGTGACTTCGGTAAACTGTTCCGTGCGGCCCATATTGGGGTTTTCCATCAGGATATGATGGGTTTTGCCAAGCTGCGCCGCCAAGTGTTTTTCCACTTGCACGGCCCCAGCTTCGCGCAGCTGTGCCGCGCGGGCTTTGATAACGTTGCCATTCACCTGATTGGGGATTTTGGCCGCCGGGGTGCCTTCGCGTTTGGAATAAGGGAAGACATGCAGCCAGGTGAGGTCACAGTCCTGTACCAGCTTCACCGAGTTCTCAAAATGCGCGTCTGTTTCAGTGGGGAAACCAGCAATAATATCCGCGCCAAAGGTCATCTCTGGACGCTGTTTTTTGGCCTCTTCGCAGAACCGGATGGCGTCGTCGCGCAGGTGGCGGCGGGCCATGCGTTTGAGGATCAGATCATCGCCGTGCTGCAAGCTCAGATGCAGATGTGGCATCAGGCGTGGCTCGGTGGCGATGGCCAGCATCAGGTTCTCATCCACTTCGATGCTGTCAATTGAGCTGATCCGCAGGCGTGGCAGGTCCGGCACCAGTTTGAGGATGCGCATGACCAAATCGCCAAGCTTGGGCATCATCGGCTGATCCGCGCCCCAGCTGGTGAGGTCAACACCGGTCAACACAACTTCGTTGAAGCCCTTGTCCACCAGACGTTTGATCTGATCGACCACCACGCCAGCCGGAACCGAGCGGGAATTGCCGCGGCCATAAGGAATGATGCAGAAGGTGCAGCGGTGATCACAGCCGTTTTGCACCTGCACATAGGCGCGTGACCGGGTGCCAAAGCCGTCGATCAGGTGACCGGCGGTTTCTGTCACCGACATAATGTCGTCGACCTGCACCTTTTCGGTCTCACCAATGAAATCGGCGGCCATGCCTTGCCAGGTGGCGGGGTTCATTTTTTCGGTGTTGCCGATAACCTTGTCGACTTCCCCCATGGCGGCAAAAGTTTCCGGCTCGACCTGCGCGGCACAGCCCGTGACAATAATTTGCGCGTCGGGATTGTCGCGGCGCAGACGGCGAATTTCTTGGCGGCTTTTTCGCACGGCCTCTGCGGTCACGGCGCAGGTGTTCACGATCACAGCGTTTTCCAGACCGGCAGATTGCGCCATGTCTTTCATCGCTTCTGATTCATAGGAATTCAGGCGACATCCCAGTGTGGTGAATTTAGGGGGCGACGCGGTCATTTGTGACGCTCCAGAAACTCAGTGGTGAAGCTCCCAGACATAACGTGCTCAGTTTCACCGGTCATCCAGACGCCATCGTCTGCCCAGTTGATCCACAGCGTGCCGCCATCGAGATCAATCCGCACGTCTCGACCGGTCAGACCACGGCGGGCGGCCGCAACGGCTGTGGCACAACTGGATGAGCCAGAGGCCAAGGTGGTGCCAACGCCGCGTTCCCAAACCCGCATGCGGATGTGGTTTTCCCCAACGATCTGCGCAACCTGCACATTGGTGCGCTCGGGATAAAGCGGATGATGTTCATGCGCCGCGCCAAAGGCTTCGAGGTCCACAGACTGCACATCATCAACAAAGAAGGTGCAATGTGGGTTGCCCATGCCAGTCGCGGTGGGGGCGCCGTCAATCGGCAGCTCCAGCGTGTCCATTTCACGGGCAAGCGGTACGTCATTCCACGCAAGTTGCGGATGCCCCATATTCACGGAGACCAGACCGTTGCCGGCCTCGCGTGCAAACAATGTGCCGCGATCGGTGGTGAGGGTCAGCGACTCAGTCCCCGACTCATTTATCAGATGGCGGGCGATACAACGGGTGGCATTTCCACACGCGGCAGAAGTAGACCCATCCGCGTTGTAAAACGTTAGGTGGGCGTCAGTGTTGCTGCCTTCTGCGCCATGGGAGATCACCGCAAGCTGATCAAATCCCACACCTTTTTGGCGGTGGGCAATGGCCGTTATCTGATTTTCAGTCAGCGCAAAGGCACGTATACGGGCATCGACAACGACAAAATCATTGCCCAGCCCATGCATTTTCATAAACGCCAAAGGAGTTTCAACACGTGTATCCATTGGGCGCATATACGCCCGTTGAAGACCCTTTTCCAGTATGGCAAAATTTTTCTTGAGAATCGGCTTGACCCCTTCGGCCTGTCGGCTTAGTAACCGCGCACCAACACAGAGAGTGGGCCGTTAGCTCAGTTGGTAGAGCAACTGACTTTTAATCAGTAGGTCGATGGTTCGAACCCATCACGGCTCACCACTTTCAAACAAAACCCCGCCATTGGCGGGGTTTTGTTGTTTTGGGCAAGCCTATTACATCGCTGCCAAGATATGAAAAGGCCACAACACCAAATGCGCCGTTACAAATGGCTTCTGAATAGATTGTGCTCAGAAAAGGCGGTCGGATCCGTCTCAGATAGGTCGCAGTTCTACGCGACCCTGCGGATGAAGGGACCACACCTTGCCGTCTTCAAACACCGCAGCTGAGATCGGACGGCCATAGCCTGCACCGGTGTCGAGATTCACATGATTTCCATAGTGCATGGCGTGATCCACCGGCGTGTGGCCGTGCACCACCAGCCAAGGATGGGGTCCGGTGTGAGACAAAAAGTCGTCCCTGATCCAGCATAGATCATCATTTGACTGCTCTGCCAACGGAATGTTGGGACGGATGCCTGCGTGTACAAAGAACAGGTCATCGTGTTGCTTAAAATACGGCAAGTTGGTTAGAAACGCGACGTGCGCTGCGGGCACAGCGGCGCGCGCGGCGGCGTGAATTTCGGAAAGGCGCGCGTCTCTGTCAAAGCGCAGACCATAAGATGCCAACGTATCCCGACCACCCAGCCGATCGTGCAGCCAATAGAGATCCGGCCGCAGGCGCATGTCGACGCGGGGCCAAGGTTCCAGAAAGTAGCGGAACATGCGGTCGTGATTGCCCGTCAAAACGGTCCAGTTGCGACCCTGATTCAGCCCGTTCATGACAAAATCAATCACGCCTTTGCTGTCCGGCCCCCGGTCGACAAGATCGCCTAGAAACACAACTTCCGCGTCACGTCCGCCGTCAGCGACAATCTGGTCCATCACCTCTTCGAGTTTGTCGAGATGTCCGTGGATGTCGCCAATGGCGTAGATGGGAGAGGTCACTTAAGCGCGTCCGCAGATTGAATGATGCTGCCGCACAACCCATAGTCGATGGCCTCTTGGGCTGTGAGCCAGAAATCACGCGCAGTGTCGGATGCAATTTTCTCTTTGGTTTGTCCGGTCGCGGCCGAAAAGAGCACATCAAACCGCTCACGCATGATGCGGATCTGTTGCGCCTGGATCTCCATATCGGTGGCTTGCCCGCCAATGCCGCCGGAGGGCTGGTGCAGCAGGAAGCGTGTGTTGGGCAGGCAGAAGCGGTTTTCCGGCTTGGCACCCACAAAGATCAGCGCGCCGGCACTGGCCACCCAACCGGTGCCGATGGTGCGCACGGTGGGTTTGATGAAGCCAATCATGTCATGCACCATGTCGCCGCTCTCCACATGGCCACCTGGAGAAGAAATGAACATATTGATCGGCGCGTCGCTTTCCTCTGCCAAGGCAAGCAGGTGAGTCGCGGTGCGCTGTGCCAGTTTGTCGTCGATTTGACCCGCCACAATCACATTGCGGCTTTGGAAAAACAGCTGGTCAACGCGGGCTGGGGTTGCGGTGTCGTCTTGGGATTTCTCAAGCAAAGTGGTCATCATGAATTGGTCCTCGACTGCTGGCTTTTTGGTGAATCTCCCTACTGTTTACCGGGGCGGCGGGGAGTGCAACCAATCAGCGAACGAAAAACGCCGCCCCGGGGGGAGCGGCGTTTCATCTTTTGAGAAGGTCACCTCTTAAGCCACGTCAAACACCAGTGGTTTGATCTGGCGGAACATATCGGTTTCCGCCAGCTTGGCGCGGGCATCTGCAGGCACAGGTTCGTCCACGTACAGCAGTGCGATGGCTTCGCCGCCCACATCCGCACGGCCTAGGGTAAAGTTCGCGATGTTCACGCCATTTGCACCCAAAGTCTGACCCAGTGTACCAATGATGCCAGGCACGTCTTCGTTGGTGGTGTAGAGCATGTTTTCACCCACCTCGGCGTCAATGTTGATGCCTTTGATCTGGATGAAACGTGGCTTGCCATCAGAGAACACGGTGCCCGCGATGGAACGTTCCCGTTTCTCGGTCACCACGGTCACCTTGATATAGCCATCAAAAGTGCCGGACTTGTCCTGATTGGTGGTGGAGATTTGAATGCCACGCTCTTTGGCCACAACCGGGGCGGAAACCATGTTCACGTCCGGGTTAGCTTTCTTCATGATGCCCGCCACAACGGCACAGTTTAGCGCGGCGAGGTTCATGTCAGACACAACACCGTCATAAAGGATGTTGATGGCGGTGATGGGCTCGTCGGTCATTTGGCCGGAGAAAGAGCCGAGGTGGTCCGCCAGCTTGATCCATGGGCCCATGACCTTGGCTTCTTCGGCGGTCACGGAGGGCATGTTCAACGCGTTTTCTACGGCACCGGTCAGCAGGTAGTTGGACATCTGCTCCGCCACTTGCAGCGCCACGTTTTCCTGCGCCTCAGTTGTTGCTGCGCCCAAGTGTGGCGTGCAGACCACGTTTGGCAGGTTGAACAGCGCGTTTTCCTTGGCAGGCTCTTCTTTGAACACGTCAAACGCTGCGCCGGCGACATGGCCGGATTTCAGCAACTCGGCCAGCGCTTCTTCGTCGACCAGACCACCGCGGGCACAGTTGATGATGCGCACGCCTTTTTTGGTATTGGCGAGGTTTTCTGCCGACAGGATGTTCGCAGTCTGCTCAGTGAAGGGCACGTGCAGGGTGATGAAGTCGGCACGTGGCAACAGCTCTTCGAGCTCAACTTTTTCAACGCCCATTTTGTCGGCTTTTTCTTCAGACAAGAAGGGATCATACGCGATCACTTTCATCTTCAGGCCACGGGCGCGGTCACAAACGATGCCACCAATGTTGCCTGCGCCAATCACGCCGAGCGTTTTGTTGGTCAGCTCGGTGCCCATGAATTTGGACTTTTCCCATTTGCCGGCGTGGGTGGATTCGCTGGCTTCTGGGATCTGACGTGCCACAGCAAACATCATTGCAATGGCGTGCTCAGCAGTGGTGATCATATTGCCAAACGGCGTGTTCATCACGATCACGCCTTTCTTGGAGGCGGCTTCTTTGTCAACGTTGTCGGTGCCGATGCCGGCGCGGCCGATGACTTTGAGGTTGTCGGCTTTTTCCAGCAGTTTGGCGGTGGCTTTGGTGGCGGAGCGGATCGCCAAACCGTCATATTGGCCAATCACTTCGACCAGCTTGTCTTTGTCCTTGCCAAGGTCGGGCATGAAGTCGACGTCGATGCCACGATCGCGGAAGATCTGAACGGCGGTTTCGCTGAGTTTGTCGGAAACGAGTACTTTGGGAGCCATGTTGAGCGTCCTTTGGAATATCTGTGTCGGGTGAGGTGCGCAGTGAATGCGCACCCTACGGGATATGATGGTAGGGTATGCCCTTGGGGCGCACCGTTATCCTTGCGCGGCGATCTCGGCCTCAAAGGCCCAAGTCAGCCATGGCAGCATGGCTTCCAAATCGGCAGTCTCAACTGTGCCACCACACCAGATGCGCAGGCCTGCTGGCGCGTCGCGGTAGGCGCCGATGTCCAGCGCGATGTTTTCTGCTTCCAGACGTTTGGCAACGGCCTTGGCAAAGGCTGCACCGTCCTGAATGCGGTCATCGGTGAACTTCAGACACACGGAGGTGTTGGAACGAGTCACGTCATCCTCGGACAGATTGGCGATCCAGTCGTTGGCGTCGCAGAAATCAAACACCGCTTTGGCGTTGGCGTCTGCGCGGGCAATCAGACCTTTCAGACCGCCCTCAGAGCGGGCCCAGTCCAGCGCGAAGAGGTAATCTTCGACGGCCAGCATGGAGGGTGTGTTGATGGTTGCGCCGGTGAAAATGCCTTCGATCAGCTTGCCGCCTTTGGTCAGACGGAAGATTTTTGGCAGTGGCCAGGCGGGGGTGTAGCTTTCCAGACGCGCAACAGCAGCCGGGGAGAGCACGATCACACCGTGGGCTGCTTCGCCGCCGAGCACTTTCTGCCAAGAGAAGGTGGTCACATCCAGCTTGTCCCATGGCAGGTCCATGGCGAAAGCAGCAGAAGTGGCATCACAGATGGTCAGACCGTCGCGGTCATCCGCGATCCAATCGGCGTTTGGCACGCGCACACCGGAGGTGGTGCCGTTCCAAGTAAACACAACGTCGTTGTTCTTGGTATCAACTGTAGCAAGATCAACGATCTGGCCATACTCGGCGGTTTTCACCTCAGCGTCGATCTTCAGTTGTTTCACCACATCGGTGATCCAACCGGCGCCAAAGCTTTCCCATGCGAGCATTTCAACTGTGCGCGCACCAAGCAGGGACCAAAGCGCCATTTCAACGGCGCCGGTGTCGGAGGCAGGTACAATGCCAATGCGGTAATCTGCGGGGATGCCCAGAACTTCGCGGGTGCCTTCGATGGCGTCCTTCAGCTTGGCTTTGCCAACAGCTGCGCGGTGGCTGCGACCCAGTGCGGCGTCGGCCAGTTTTGTGACATCAAATGTGGGGGGTTTGGCACATGGGCCAGAAGAAAAACGCGGGTTGGCCGGCCGCGTCGCCGGTTGCTGAGTAGCCATCAATGCTATCCTTACAGATAAATGCCTCTCGTTGGGGAGAGGTGTCCCACGGACCGAAATAGGCGGGATGCTGCGACTGCACAACAGGGAAAATGTGGGGTTCCGACAGTTTGCGCATCAAAAACGACGCGGTTTGACCACTATAGGAAACACGTGGGGCGTTGAGGCCGCGATCAGATTGCACTGGTTACAATCCTTTGCTGGCGCAAAGCGGTTTGGCGTGGTCTATGCAGCGTCAACTCATCCCGCGCTGACCAACCGAGGACCTTGATGTTTACTTCCACGCTTCTGACTTCGCCAACTTCTGCCAATTTGGACCCTGCTCTGGTTGATAACCTGCGCAATGCCTGGGGTGGCGGTGATGCCGTTTGGCTGGGACCGGATGAGGTGGCGGAGTTTAGCTTGCCTGAGATGCCGGACAATCGGTGGGACGTTTGGGCGGACCTGCAGAAAATGGGTGTGGACCTAGTGGTGCTGCCCACCGAAGGGCGGCGCAAGAAGATGCTGCTGGCAGATATGGACAGCACCATGATCCAGCAAGAGTGCATTGACGAGTTGGCGGATGAGGCCGGTGTTGGCGAGCGTGTAAAAGACATCACCGCGCGAGCGATGAACGGCGAGTTGGATTTTGACGGCGCGTTGACCGAGCGGGTTAGGCTTCTAAAAGGTTTGAATGAAAGCGTGATTGGCAAGGTGCTGGCCGAGCGCATTACCTTTATGCCGGGGGGCAAGGCGCTTTTGGCAACCATGAAGGCACAAGGCGCCTATGCGGCATTGGTCTCTGGTGGGTTTACTGCCTTTACCGCCAAAGTGGCGAGCGAGCTGGGCTTTGATGAGAACCAGGCAAACACGCTTCTGGTCGAGAATGGAACCTTGACCGGCGACGTGGGGCAGCCAATCTTGGGGCGTGAGGCCAAGGTGCAAGCGCTGAAAGAGATTACTGAACGCCTTGGGCTTGCACATGAGGATGTGATGGCCGTTGGGGATGGGGCCAATGATCTCGGCATGCTGGGTCTGGCAGGTGCCGGTGTCGCGCTACACGCAAAACCTTCGGTGGCGGCGGAATGTGACATTCGCATCAACCACGGCGATTTGACGGCGCTGCTCTATATCCAGGGTTATGCCAAATCCGACTTCGAAGGGCTCTAAACAGTGCTGGAATTTGGAATTGAAGGGCTGCTGATCCTTTTGGCAGCAGGATTTTTTGCGGGGTTTGTGGACGCCATAGCGGGCGGTGGCGGCTTGATCACTCTGCCAGCTTTGATGATCGCTGGTGTGCCGCCAGTTGCCGCTTTGGCGACCAACAAGATCCAAGGCATGTTTGGCTCGGGCACAGCGGCGTATTCCTACGCCAAAAGCGGCTTGGTGAACCTGCGCGAGCAGCTTTTACCCGCTTGTTTGGCGTTTGCCGCCTCCTTGGCAGGGGCATTGCTGGTATCGGTTTTACCAACTGACTGGATCCGCCTGATCCTGCCGGTTTTGCTGATTGGCATCGCACTGTTTTTTGCCTTCCGCAAAGATCCCGGCGATATGGATAAAACTGCGCGATTGTCGCCGCTGGCCTTCACTTGGACTGCAGTGCCGTTTGTGGGCGCCTATGATGGCTTGCTGGGGCCGGGCGCGGGCAGCTTCTATATGATCGCCTTTGTGGCGCTGGGCGGCTACGGCATCCTGAAAGCGACTGCCCACACCAAGTTGCTGAACTTCGCGTCCAACGTTGGTGGTTTGACTGGATTTATTCTGGTGGCAGAGCCGCTTTGGGCCATTGGGCTGGCGATGGGCGTGATGCAGATGTTTGGTGCTGCGCTGGGGGCAAAAATGGCGATGGCCAAAGGTGCGTCCCTTATTCGGCCTTTGTTGGTTGTGACATCACTGGTTCTGGCGCTGAAGCTGCTTTGGGATGTGATTTGAAGGCGACTGCACGCAGATCAAACTGTGGGGCATTTTACGGCCAACACTCAAACATGCATTTCGCGGGTCTGTGCGGCGGATTTTGAGGCGTTTGTGTGATTTGCAACAGTGCTTCTTCAAAAGAAGGTGCCGGAATTGCGAACAGTCTGGGTGACTGGTAGGAAAGGGTGTATTTCTCGGAAACGTGTTTGGGTCTCTCTCGGGGGCAAAAGATTTACATTTCTAATGAAATAAGCGACACGGGTCCCACCTGTCTGGACCTTTTTAGAAGTCAGAGTTGAATGAAAAATATCTTTTTGTATGGGGCGTTTCTTTTAATCGCCGGCCTCGTGACCTTGGCGCAGATTCTGGGATTGAGCTGGGCAGACGCCAGCATAGCAACTTTTGCCGTATTGCTTCATGCGCCATCTCTGGTTCCTGTACGAGTCATCCGGCGCGCCGCTGGCCTCCGGTTAGGGTCTTATCCTGAAACGCCATTTTTTGCGCTGATTTTCACGGCCTGGTGCGCCGCTGCCGCGCTTTATGGCTCTGCCACCTTTGCGCTGACAGCTGGTGCGATTTTTGCGCTTTCGATTGGGCTTCAGTTTGGCGTTGTGCGGGCAATTGACCTCATGGTGTTGGGGGGGCAGTTCGTCGGCGGGCACAATCCAAATTTCGAAGCCAGCGGTATGATGGCCGTGATCAAGCGCATGGCCTTTTGTTTGCGATCCGCCACAGCGGTGATGTCTGTTGTGGTGCTATGGCTGTTTTTGTCAGAGGGAATGGCCACGTATTGGTGGGTGCCCGCCGTGGGTTTGGCGCCGTTGGTGTCCATCGTGGCCGCCGTTGGAAGCGGTCTAAACCTCAAAGAAACAGCGAGGCGCGCTGCAAAAGAAGCAGGGGCAACTGTCGCCGCATCTGTTGCGGACAATCCGCCCAAATGTGTGATTTACTATTCTTCTTCCAAAACCGCGCGGCACAAACAACTGCCCTTTAGTGTGAGACAATTCACGAATGCAGGCATTTCAACTGCGCTTATCAGCAGAGAGCCCCATTCGATTAGGGCGTGCGAAGAGGCGCGCCCGGACTTTCTTTGGCGCGCCTATACATTAGATACTTTGGACACGTTTGCCCAACCTTCAATTCGGGCGGCGGTCTACCTCAATGATGCGTCTAAGAACACACACTTCATCCGGTTTAATGAAATGGCGCATATCTTACTTGCCCAAACCGAACCATTGTCTGCGGAAAAATCCCTAAAGGGAAATCTGGCAATTTACGATGCAATTGTTGCACCGAATTTGGAAACGGCAGCGTTGTGGAGCCGGACGTCCAATGCCGAAGTTGCATCGCGTGTGGTTGTGATTGACCACAGCGTTGTGCCGCTGTCTGGAGTGACGCAAAAAAGCGGCTCGTTGTGCCGTCTTTCGCTGAGCCTGGCGCCAGGTGCGTTAGCGAAACGGGATCTTTCTCAAGGCGCCGAAGTTTTGGACGCGGTGCTTGCTTGGGTGGCTGATGATCCGGAACGCAGTTTGACTGTTTCGGTGTGCGAAGCGGAGGCAGATGGCGATATTCGCGCACTTCAGCAAACTTTGAAATCCGCCTCTCAAGCTTCTCCTCGGGTCACGCTCTTGGAAAACGCCGACAGTTTGGTGCATGCCACGAGCGACATTTTGATTGCAACAGAGGCTGACGATCTGTGGGGGATTGCACAGGCCGGAAAGCCGGTTCTCTTGTTTGGATCGCATGGGGGGACAGATGGGATCGAACCCCTTTGGGGGGACAAGGATGAGGTATTCGCGCGTCTGAATGCGGCTCAATCTGGAGGAAATATTCCAGATCCAAAGAATTTCAAGCGTCGCAAATTTGGTTCGCTTGACGAATTGATTGACGGCGTACATGCCGCCAAACATCCGAAGGGATTGCAGTCGTGATCGGTTTCATTGTCGTATTGAGCTTGGTCTTGTTGGTGGAAGGCGCATGCATTGTCCTGCACACACGTGCCGTGCGGGTGACACGGGTCTCGAACAACCCGGACACCGACTATTCTGTCGTGCCACGTTCCAAGCACCTCAGTTTTACGCTGACGGGAATAACGGTCCTGGCGCTTGCAGTTGTTGCCGCTCTGCAGCTTGGACCCTGGTCGCTGTCCGCTGTGTTCATATCCTATCTGACAGCCCGAGCAGCAATGGCACTTCAGGAGTATTTCAACGCAAGTCACTCTCGCGGTTTGCGACTGTCCGAAACTCTGGTTGCTTCAGATATGGCGGATTCTCGGTTCGCGTTTTACTTTTCCGGAGCACGTGCGCTGGATGTGTATCATGTGACCATGTGGCTGGACGCTCTGAAATCGCTTGGCCACAAATTTGTGGTTGTTGTCCGCGAAAAGAAACACCTGTCGAGCATTCCTGAATCAGACGCATATCAATGTGTCACTTTTGCTGGCGTGCCGGCAACACAGCGCCTGCTGCCTGCATCCTGCCGTGCCGTTTTTTACGCGAACAACAGCATGCACAATATTGATGTCATCCGCTCCGGTTCCTCAAAAAAACATGTGCAACTATTACATGGAGATAGTGATAAGCCGCCGAGTTTTAATCCAGTTTCAAAAGCCTATAACCAGCTTTTTGTGGCCGGGGAGATGGCGGTGGACCGGTATGCCAAAAATCAGGTCCAGATATCAAGGAACCGGTTCGCAATTGTTGGACGCCCTCAACTTCAACCCATTGAAGCATCAAAAGGTGGAACGACAGTTGTTTACATGACAACGTGGTCGGGAAATTTCGAGGACTCCAATTTCTCTTCATTTAATCAAGCCATCAAAATCTTGAAGGCTGCGTCGCAGCAGGCTGGCGTTGATGAGGTTATTTTCAAGCCACATCCTGTGTCCAACCAAGACCCAAATTGGGAAAAGGTGCGCGGGCAGTTTTCAGAGCTAGTGGCAAAATCAGCAACACCCATTAGATGGGCGGAACACGATGAAAGCCCGTTTGAGCTTTATGCCAAGGCTGATGTGCTGATTTCCGATATTTCATCAACGATCATTGATTACCTTTACGCAGGCAAGCCCTACATTGTGACAAACCCCCAAGGGTTCTCTGGCGCGGTGTTGAAGAATTATGCCTCAGTTGATGGCGGGTACCTTTGTGACCAGGATGTGGGCAACGTTGCCGAGTTGGTTGCGCTGGCTTTGGGCGAAGATCCAATGGCTGAAAAGCGTGAAGAGGTGCGCCGATATGCTTTTGGAGATTTTGGCCGCCCCTCAGGCGAAGCCTTTCGTGAGGCATGCTGGGAGCTTATCGGCGAGCCTGCCAAGTAGCTTTTGTGATCAGGATCGTTGAATGCTCCGCAGGTGCGGAGGCACTTGGTGGGAGGTATGCGTTCTGCCGGGCGACTGCTTTGCGAATTTGTGGTATCGTGAAATTGCGCGCGATCATTGGAATCTCTGCGTGTGTTTCAGCACTTTCAAGACAGCTGCTTTGTCGAAAGGAGACCTACCATGCCCAAGTTTATGTTTATCTACCACGGCGGCGGACGACCGGAGACGCCAGAAGAGGGCGAAAAGGTTATGGCGGCCTGGATGAAATGGATGGAAGGCATTGGCGAAGATTTGGTCGATGGCGGCAACCCAGCGGGCATGTCCAAAACCGTCACTGTGCACGGAGTAGCAAATGATGGCGGCGCCAACCCTGTATCCGGCTACTCATTGGTAAACGCGGCGGACATGGATGCGGCCTGTGCGATTGCAAAAGGCTGCCCAATTCTGGAGGCTGGCCAGGGCACGGTTGAGGTAGCAGAAGCGATGGAGATGTAGGGCCAGCAGCGTCGCAGATAGTGTGCAACGCCACCGGCCTGTTTTTTTATCGCAGAGAAGGCGCTGCGCGCATCATTCCAGTTTGCAGCCCATCCCAGTTTCGGATCGGTGTATCGAGGTATTTTTGTGCTTCGATGTGCGTCGGGTCGAGCACACCCAATTTCACCAAAATCGCGGCCAGAGCGTTCTCCGAGGCGCGGGTGGCACCGTCGACGATTTTTAGGGCAATGCCAAGTTTCTGCTCCGGCAGCATGGCAACGAAGTAGGCCTCGGCACCTGTCTTGATCGCAACCGTGTGCCCCATTGCGCGCATCAGGTTGGTACAGGCCCGACCTTCTCCAGCGACATAGTCAGGGTGTTTGGCCATTGCGGTGCGCAGACGAGCGGCTGCGGATTCGCGGGTGCCGTTGCCTTCACGTGCGGCGGCAAAAAACGCCATAGCGCGGGCCATGCCTTTGAGCGTGCTGGCGTGGTTGGGCGCAGAGCACCCGTCGATGCCGTAACCAGCGCTGTCCTCATGAGTCAGCTCTTCATGCGCGGCCAAAACAGCCTTTTGCACCGGGTGGGCGATGTCAGTGTAGTTGGCGCCGGCTCCGAGGTGTTTGGTCAATGTCAGGAAGCCGGTGTGTTTGCCAGAGCAGTTGTTGTGGACGCGGCATACCGGGTCATTGCAGCGGATCAATTCGTCACGGATGCCGATGTCGCGCGGCTCTTGTGGGCCGCAGATCAAGTCTTCATCGCGAAACCCTTGCGCAGCCAGCCAAGTGTTGACCATGTCGTTGTGAATGGCAGAGGCGTTATGGGAGGCACACGCCAGCGCCAAATGCTGCTCTGTCAAACCAGCTGCGTCAGCCGCGCCGCTCTCCACCAAAGGCAGGGCCTGGATCATCTTGGAGGAACTGCGTGGCAGCACAATCGCGTCGGGATCACCCCAAGCATGGACGATGTCGCCATCCACATTACAGACCACCGCATGGCCGGAATGCATGCTCTCCAGGATGTCTCCTCGCCAGATTTCGGTCATTGGCACGGCTTTGGTCATGAATTCTCTCGCAATTGTTGGCAATTTTGTGCCAACGGGTCTTTCGCGTGGCAACAAATATGGGCTAAACTCTGCGCATCGCGTATAACAAAGTCCAGCCCACTTCAAATGGTGCAAAGCCAACGGGCGGACGATCAGAGGCAATACACAGCTTGGAGGCTGTAAAGAGCATGACATCACGGTTGATGAAAGCGCTGGCTGTGACCGCAACTGCGGTTTGGGGCGGTATGGTATCGGCACAGGCCGCAAGTGAAAATCAGGTCAACGCCATTACCGACTGGAGTGTCTTTGAACACAAAGACAGCAGCAAGCGAGAATGCTGGGCGGTGAGCACCGCCAAAGAGAGCGTGAATACACGCGGCGGTCAAGTTGTTGCGGTACGCCGCAGCGATATCCTGCTGTTGGTATCGTTTGTGCCAACCTCTGATGTTGCTGGCCAAGTGGGCTTCACCGGCGGCTACCCCTTTGCGGGCGGGTCGACAGTGGATGTGACCATTGATGGACAAGCCTTTGTGATGATCACAGACGGTGAGTGGGCCTGGCCTGCATCGTCTGGTGATGACGCCAAGATGGTGGCTGCGATGAAGCGCGGCGCGGATGCGACGTTTAATGCCCGTTCGTCCCGGGGAACCAAAACCAGCGATACGTTCTCCTTGCGTGGCTTTACCGCCGCGGTGGAAGACGCAGAGAAACGCTGTAAGTAAACGCTTCGGGGAAAACCGGAGCAGGGCCTCTGCCAAGGTCCTTAAACGCCTGACATTGCCACCATGGGGAAGGCTGATCGGATCAACCGGTCAGCACGTAAGCCATGGGAGAGCAGACAATGGCACAGGCACAACAGGCAGAGGCGCATCTTGCGGCGCATGACATCAGAAGTTTGGATCTGAGCTGCGTGGCACGCGGCACTCAGATTGCCACGCGCCGTGGGGAAGTTCTGGTGGAAGAGCTTCAGGCTGGTGACGAGGTGGTCAGCCGTGACAAAGGTTTGACACCGGTGCGCTGGATTGGCCGTTTGGATGCTTCCAATGCACCTGTGAAAGTACCAGCAGGCGCCATGGGCCGTCGCGTGCCAGCGCGCGATTGCTGGCTGTCACCCGATGCACGGCTTTGGATGCAAGGTGCGGAGTTTGAGGCCGCGTTCACCTGCCGAGAGGTGTTGGTGCCGGTGAAAGATCTTATCGGCTGGCGGGGAATCAAGGAAGATCAAGCTGGCTCGTCGGAGTTTTTCCTTGTTCTGTGCGACACGCCTAGCGTGATGGTTGTGGATGGCATGCAAATAGAAATGCGTCATCCGGGCACGAGTCTGCGGCTGTTTGATAAGGTTCAGGCGGATGAAATGGCTGAGCTGTTCCCGGAATTGCTGGCCTTGGACAGCAAGTCTGATAAATGGCGCCGTCGCTTGGACAAGCATGAGGCGGCGCAGGTCACAGAAGTGAAAAAGCGGGCCTAACCTGGCTCAAAACGCTTCAAGTAGTCCATCAGCGCCTTGCCGGGTTCAATGTCGAACTTGTCCCCGGGGAGCAGGGTTTCGTTAATCCGGTCCACACGGAACACGCGGAAGTCACCCCGGGTCTCGCACCAGCCGGTACAGGTCCAAGCGCGGCCCCAATACTCCATTTGCAAAGGCCGAAGGCGACGGCGGCTGTGGCTGCCGTCAAGTGCGGTGTAGTCAATGAGCAGCGTCAATTGCTCCCGTATCGCGCGGCGGATGACCGGCATGTTTTGAAAACTTGCCGCCACCTCTGGGGCGGCAAAAATCTCTTTTCCAAATCCGTCCAAGGCCCCAAACATCGGCTCGGGCATGGATTGATCAATCTTGGTCAAAACCCGCGTCGCCGCATCCTGCAGTTCCACATCCGCCGTCTGGCGCACCAACGCAGCGCCAAGGTGCAGTGCTTCAAGTTCGACTTGTGTGAGCGCCATAGGTGGCATGAACACTGGCGCGCGCAGGATGTAACCCACTCCCCTTTCACCCTCGACCGGAATGCCGGAGGCCACCAAGCTATCCATGTCTCGGTAAATAGTGCGGACCGACACTTCCATTTTTTCCGCCAAGTCAGACGCCTTATGCAGGCGCCCGTCTCGCAGAACTTGGATCAAATCAAACAGTCGGTCGGTCCGGCGCATTTTGTCAGGTGCTGCCTTTGATGGTGTAGTGGGTCATGCTCATGGAACTTTGATCCAGAACCGCCATAAGGTCCATGAGTTCGGGATAGGTTTCTGGGTCAAATGCGGCGGCAGCGGCATGAGCGTGTTCCAAAGTTTCCCACTCCACCTCGTCGATCCACTCCCCTTCCGCGGTGGTTGCGATGCGGCGCCGGACAAATCCGGGCTGAGCTTTGGCAAAGCTTTGGGATTTCTCCCAAGCGGCCACAGCTTGCTCTGGTTTGGCGGTGGCAGTTAGGCGGTAGCGTACAATTTCAATGACAGACATATGGGTCTCCTATGTGGTCTGTGATGCTGCGCCTTGTCTTGCACAGGCCAACTGACAGGGTCTGTCAGTTGGATTTGGTGTTAAGCAAATTTTTGGCATTATTTGCAAAACGCCTTAAATGGTGTATCTGCACCGCTTGAATTCCCAGATGAGTCCCATAGCCATGAGTACCTCCGCGCCAATCACGCAGGACGTGATGACCATTCCCCGCAAGCTGCCTGAAGGTGGCAAGATCAACCTCGTTGGGTTGAGCCGTGAGAAACTGCGCGATGTGCTTATTGAAAACGGCACCAAGGAAAAGCAGGCAAAAATGCGCGTCGGCCAGATTTGGCAGTGGATTTACCAATGGGGTGTGCGCGACTTCCATGAAATGACCAACCTGTCCAAAGCTTATCGCGCTGAGCTGGATGAGACGTTCGAAATCGCCATTCCTGAGGTGATTACCAAGCAGGTGTCCGAGGATGGTACGCGCAAATATCTGGTGCGCATCGCTGGTGGCCATGAGGTTGAGGTGGTCTACATCCCAGAGGCGGATCGCGGCACGCTGTGTATCTCTTCGCAGGTAGGTTGCACATTGACCTGCTCTTTTTGCCACACTGGCACGCAAAAACTGGTGCGCAATCTGACGTCAGCCGAAATTATCGGCCAGCTGATGATGGCGCGTGATGATCTGGACGAATGGCCCACACCTGGCACACGCACCACAGAGGACAGCCCGCGCCTTTTGTCCAACATCGTGCTGATGGGTATGGGCGAGCCGCTTTATAATTTTGACAACGTGCGCGACGCGATGAAGATCGCAATGGACCCGGAAGGCATCCAACTGTCACGCCGCCGCATCACCTTGTCGACCTCCGGTGTGGTGCCGGAAATTGCCCGCACCGCTGAAGAAATTGGCTGTCTTCTGGCAATCTCGTTCCACGCCACCACCGACGACGTGCGGGATATGTTGGTGCCAATCAACAAGCGCTGGAACATCGAAGAGTTGCTGCAAGCGCTGTCGGATTACCCCAAAGTGTCCAACTCCGAGCGCATCACCTTTGAATATGTGATGCTTGACGGTGTGAACGACAGCAAAGAAGACGCGCATCGTTTGGTGGACCACATCAAGCGGTTCAACATTCCGGCCAAGATCAACCTGATTCCGTTTAACGAATGGCCCGGCGCGCCGTATAAGCGCAGCTCCAACAACCGGATTCACGCGTTTGCCGACATCATTCACGCGGCAGGCTACTCCAGCCCGATCCGCAAACCGCGAGGCGAAGACATCATGGCAGCATGTGGTCAGCTCAAATCAGCCACTGAGCGGGCCCGTAAGTCGCGCAAACAGATCGAAGCCGAAACAGGCGTTTCCCAAACTTGAATGGAGCCTTTTGTTGGCGGTATAAAAGTACAAAACCAATGTATTTTTTACCCTGCTTGCATTGGTGAGCAGGTCCAGCGTATCCAGAAAAGGTGAGCAGGGGAGCCAGCAAATGCAGCCAGAATACAAGGCCATAGCGAGTCAATCGCTGCTGTTTAGCAGCATGCCGGCAGACGACGCGGAAACGCTGCTGTCGACGGCACATGTCACGGAATACGACCGAGGGCAGACCATCTTCCTGCAGGGCGAGAAAGCTACTGCAATTTTCATCGTGATTTCTGGTTGGGCAAAACTCTATCGCATTGCGCCTAGCGGGACCGAGGCGGTGGTTGGTGTCTTCACCCAGGGTCGCAGCTTTGGCGAAGCCTTGGCGTTTCGTGGAGATGTTTATCCAGTCTCTGCGGAGGCGGTCACGTCACTTAAGCTGATGCGGATAGAAGCGGACGACTATTTGCGGCGTATCCGGGAAACACCGGAGGCCGCGATCTCGCTATTGGCATCCACCTTCCGGCATTTGCACAGTCTTGTTGGCCAGATTGAAGCTCTCAAGGCGCGCACCAGTGCCCAGCGGGTTGCCGAGTTTTTGTGTGAGCTTAGCAATGCTGAAGAAGGTGCCTGCGAAGTTGTTCTACCTTACGACAAAATTCTGATTGCCGGGCGTTTGGGCATGAAGCCGGAAAGTTTGAGCCGCGCCTTTGTACGTCTCAAACCTGAAGGTGTGCAGATCAAACAGAACCTCGCAAAAATCGACGACATCGAACATCTGCGCGTTTATTGCGAAGAAGATCCTGCACAGGCTTGGACTCGTTGATACTCATGCGCGAATCTTTTGGGGAATTATACAACGTGTGCAAAAATCTACATTTTGGGCACATGATTTTGAAAGTCAGATTTTCTACCTAAGAGAGAGCTTTCCGAAGCGAACTCCCCCTTTTTGAGACTCAAAAACATGTTCGAAAAATTGACATTTTTCTCACAACCCCTTACTTTTAAAGAAATAAACCAATCCCCTCTCACTTTCGTGATTGGTGTTGACTAATGTCAAGTTGATGACCCGTACATAGGCGCATTGTCCGCTTGCCTCACCAAGCAAACGGAGAGTGATCATGTCACTTGGAACCACCCAAAAAATTCGTAAATCGCTCGGGATCGGCCTGGCCATGATGCTCGGCAGCGTTGCTGTTCCTGCATACGCCGAAGCGCCAATGCTCAGCGAAGAAAAATTCGAAGCGTCCAAACAAAAGTACTTTGAACAATGCGCAGGCTGCCACGGCGTACTGCGCAAGGGCGCAACCGGCAAAAGTCTTGAGCCAGTTGTAAAAGTCAAAAATGCTGACGGTTCCGTCACAGAGACGGGCACGCTGAAGCTGGGCCAAGAGCGCCTGGAAAAAATCATCGCCTGGGGTACCGAAGGCGGGATGAACAACTTCTCGGACATCATGACCGAAGAAGAAATCAAAGACATGGCGACCTACATCATGATGGATCCGCCAAAACCACCGGAAATGTCTCTTGCTCAAATGAAAGAGACCCGGAAGGTTTATGTCGAAGAAGCTGACTACCCAACTGAGCCGCTCCATGGCCGCAACTGGGAAAACTTCTTCGTCGTCATCGAGCGTGACGTAGGTAAAGTGGCTGTGATTGACGGCGACACCAAAGAGGTGCTGACCCACATCCCAACCGGCTATGCTGTGCACGTTCTGAAAGCGTCTGAGCACCATGCCTTGGAAGAGCCTGAAAACCCAGGTCGCTTCTGGTACACAATGGGCCGCGACGGCAAGATGACCAAAATCGACCTCTGGCAGACTCCAGACAAGATGTTGGTTTCTGAAGTCAAGATTGCTTACGACGCACGTGACGTGGCCGTATCCGGCGACGGTAAATACGTGATTGGTGGCGGTTACTGGCCTCCACACTTCGCGATTGTTGACGCACAGACCATGGAGCCAGTCAAAGTTGTCTCCACACGTGGTACCAACGTTGACGGCGAGTACGTAGAAGAAGCCCGTGTGGCCGCGATCTACACCACACCAAACGAGCCAACATGGATCGTTGCGGTGAAAGAACTCGGTCAGCTGTGGCAGGTGGATTACACCGACCTGGACAACCTGAAGATCGACAAGATCAACTCAGCGAAGTTCCTGCACGATGGGTTCTTTGATCCAACAGGCCGCTACTTCCAGATCGCTGCCAACGCGTCCAACAAAATGGTCGTTGTTGACACCGAAACTCACAAACTGGAAGCGATGATCGATACCGCCGCACTGCCACACCCTGGCCCAGGTGCGAACTGGATCGACCCGAACTGTGGTCCAGTGGCTGGTACAACCCACCTTGGTGTTGGTGCTGTGACTGTCTGGGGCAACGACCCAGAAGGTCATCCTGACAACGCCTGGAAGGTCTGCTACGAAACCGAAACTGACGGCGCTGGCCTCTTCATTCGGACCCACCCAGAATCTGACTACATCTGGGCGGACCAAACCAAGCACCCTGAGCCTGAAATTCAGCAATCGGTGCAGGTCATTTCGAAAGAAACCGGTGAGATTGTGAAAACAATCCAGATCACTGAAGACGAAGGTTCTGCCGCTGTGCACTTTGAATTCAATGCTGACGGTTCTGAGGTTTGGGTTTCCAAATGGAACCTCTCAGACTCTCTGGAGCCAAATGGTGAGATCGTGATCTTCGATGCCAAAACACTCGAAGAGATCGGCCGGATCAAAGGTCTGTTTGCTCCAACCGGTAAGTTCAACGTCTACAACCGTTCGAACCACGTGACCTAAGGGTCAGATCGAAAATTCCCAAGGAGGGGCGGGCCAGGCGCCCGCCCCTCTGTTTTTCGCCGGTCCGCATTCAGGGACCGACCCACAGCCAAAACGGAGCATGGACATGTCGAAGTCCGATGACCAAGAGCCAAAAGCCCCAATTTGGCGCCGCTATTTTATATGGGGAATGCCTCTCGCAGGTATCCTAGGCGTCTTTGTGGCCGGCATTATCTTCTGGGGTGGTTTCAACACCGCCATGGAAGCCACCAACAGCAAGGAATTCTGTGTGTCCTGTCACGAAATGGAAGATTTTGTGTATCAGGAATACAAAGGAACCATTCACGATGTGAACCGTTCGGGCGTGGGCGCAGTCTGCTCAGACTGTCACGTGCCGAAAGACTGGACGCATAAGATCATCCGCAAGATCAAAGCGTCACGTGAGGTCTGGGGCAAGATCACAGGCACCATCAACACACCGGAGAAATTTGATGCCAAGCGTCTTCATCTGGCGATGAACGAATGGCAGCGCATGAAAAAAACCGACTCGATTGAGTGCCGGAATTGCCACGACTTTGAGAGCATGATGCCGGAGTTTCAAAAACCTCGGGCGCGTGTGCAGCACTTGAATGCAATGAAAACCGGCCAAACCTGTATCGACTGCCACAAAGGCATTGCGCACTCCAATGTGCGGGATCGCGCGGATGAGGAGTATCTGGAAGCGCTGGAAGCGCCAAACCCAGATTTCATTCGAGAAGTTCCCGCCGCGTATCTGGAAAGCCTGGCACGGATTGAAGCAATCGAAGCGGAAGAAGAGGCCGCCAAGAAAGCGGAAACTGCTGCTGCAAAAGAGAAGCTGAAGTCTGCGGTTGCAGCGGCACGTGCGGATGAGCGCGCCAAAGTGGAAGCGGAACTGGCCGCAGCCAATTCTGGCGGAGATGCTGCTGCAGAACCGGCGGCGTCTGGTGACGCAGTTGGTGCCAACGTCAATTGGGACGGCATCGACAGTGCAGATTTGACCTTGTTCTACCCTGGTCAGGCCTCATTTGAATGGGTTCAAAACGGCGGCACACACGGTGGTGCCCGTCCTCTGACCAAAGGGGGCGATCAATGTACCACCTGTCACGCCAAAGAGCTCGAAACGATCGGAAACAAGATTGTTGCAGGCGGCGGCGGTAAGAAAGACGAACTGGAGCCAACCCCAATCCCAGGCAAACGCGGCACTATCCCTGCCACGCTGCAAGCGGCGCATGACGGTGAAAACGTCTACTTCCGCCTGCAATGGGAAGATGCTGGCCACAATCCGGCACCCTTTGTAGATGGCGGCAAGATGGACCCGGACAATCAGGTCAAAGTTGGCATGATGATCACCGGCACTGGCATTGAAATGGGGGAACAGGTCGGTTGCTGGGCAACCTGTCACGCAGACAACACCTACATGCCGTTTGCGCCCGATGCTGCCGGCTTGGCGGAAAATGGCGATGCTGTTGCACGTCTAGGTGTGAGCGACTCGATCACCAAATACCTGACCGAAAGCCGCACCAAAGTGGAGGTCAAAGGCCGTCGCGGCAAAGCGCAGGGTGGCTGGGCCAACCTGAAGGAGCAGGGCGAAGTTGATCAACTGCTCGCAGACGGTGCCTTCATGGATCTGATGCGCGTCTATGCTGATGGCACCTCGGAAAATGGCTATCTTCTGGAAAGCCGGACTGTGAACGACGGCGAGATGGCGGGCGAAGCCAATCTGTCGGTGGATGGCACCTGGACCGTCACCTTCTCTCGGCCATTGGTTGGTGGTGAAGGCGATGTCGCACTGGAAGCGGGCAAGACCTACACCGTGGGTTTTGCGATCCACGATGACTACTCAGATGCGCGGTTCCACCACGTCACACTCAATCTTGGGTTGGCGCTGGACAACGCGGATGCTGACATCAACGTTGTAGGCCAATAAACTCCAAAACGGCGGCCGATATACTGGCCGCCGTTTTTCCGTTTTTAGTTGGAAGGAAGACAAATGCTCAATCGGTTGACTGCTCTTGTTTTGCCTGTTTCGGTCGCGCTCTACGCGGCTTCGTCTGCTTTTGCAGATGAGGACACTGCGGCGCTCTGCTCTGAGGCTGAAGAGCGCTATGTCGAAATGTTTGGTGCTCCGTCAGCTGATGCCGAAGGTGTGGTTGTGGTGAAGATGTACAAATACAATTTCTGCCCCGCCACCATTACTGTTCCAGTTGGCACAACCGTGCGTTGGGCCAACGTCGACAAGCGCACCAGCCACAGCGTGAAAGTGCCAGATGAACCTGAAAGTGATCGGGCCTTCCCTGAAGAAGTGATCGAGTTCACATTCCTGATCGAAGGCGATCAAGATTATCTGTGTGGCCCCCATTGGGAGACCCAAAAAATGATTGGCATGGTCACGGTAGTGGCTGAATAGCCTTTCCAAAAAACCACATTTTCAATTGATGTTTTGGCCAATGAAATAAGGCGTCCCAAAAGTGGGGCGCCTTAGCATATGTCAAGGAATCATCCGGCCATTCCCGCCAATTTGCTCTCATAAACCGGCCCAAGCCTCACCCGCTGGCAATGTCTCGTAAGTGCGCATCTAGCGCCGTCTTTGCCTGTGTCGTGTGGTGATCAGCCAGCCACAAGATGACGAGCGAGAGAGATATGACCGGTAAAGTTTACCTGATTGGCGCAGGCCCCGGAGACCCGGAGCTGATGACCGTAAAAGCCATCCGTATGATGAAAGAGGCGGACGCCGTGGTCTATGATCGGCTGGTCTCTGACGAGATCATTGCCATGGCCAACCCTGATGCCAAGATGATCTTTGTGGGCAAATCCCCCAAGTGCCATACGGTGCCGCAGAAACGCATCAACGAAATCCTTGCCGAAGAAGCGCTCGCAGGCCGCACAGTGGCGCGCCTTAAGGGTGGTGACCCGTTGATCTTTGGTCGTGGGTCTGAAGAAGCGGCGCATTTGATCGAACAGGGCATCGAAATTGAATACGCGCCGGGCATCACCGCTGCCCAAGGCGCGGCCAGTGTGACCGGCGTGCCGCTCACTCACCGCGGTTTGGCCACTGGTGTGCAATATGTGACCGGCCACCGTCAGGCCGACAATGCGCTTGATCTCGATTGGAAAAAGCTGGCTGATCCGGACACCACTTTGGTGGTCTACATGGGCGTGGCCAACATTGGCCAGATCGCCGTGGGCCTGATGACCGAAGGCTTGCCCGGCTCGACCCCGGTGATGGCCATCTCCCGTGTCTCTGCAGCCGATGAAAGCCGGATGATTTCGACCCTCAACCGTGTGGCGCAAGACAGCCGCGATGCGGGGCTCAAACCGCCAACGCTCTTCGTGATCGGCAAAGTGGTCTCGCTTTATGACAGCGCCTCGCTGACGCCGGAAAATGGGGTTGCCGCCCATGCGTAACCTTTTGGCATTGCTGCTCCTCGCAGGCACCGCTGCTGCTGGGGAGCCTACGTTGGACCCCATCAAGCTGGAGCGGTTTGTGCTGCAGGATTGTGGTTCGTGCCATGGCTTGACGCTGAAAGGTGGTCTGGGGCCGGACATTCGGCCTGAGACCATCGAACATTATGACGCCGAGGGGCTAAAGGCCGTGATCCTCGACGGTATTCCCGACACCGCAATGCCGCCATGGCGCCCTCTTATTACTGAGGCTGAGGCCGATTGGATTGCGGAGTATTTGTTGAAAGGACAGACACCATGAAAAGCCTGATTTCCGCCTTGGCTGTGGCCGCAGCCATGGGAACCGCCGCGTTTGCTGAAACCATCGCCACCGGCGATCTGGGCCTGATCATTGAGCGTGCCAAAGGCTCGGTACTGTTGGTGGATCAATCTGAGCGGGCCTCTTTGGCGCGCATCGAAGGCTTGGGCGATCTCTCCCACGCCTCGATGGTCTACTCGTCCGATGAGCGCTATGCCTACGTGTTTGGTCGCGACGGTGGTTTGACCAAGGTCGACATCGTGGAACGCAAGATTGCCAACCGTGTGGTGCAGGCCGGCAACTCCATTGGCGGCGCGATTTCGGATGACGGCACATTGGTGGCCGTGTCCAATTATGAGCCCGGCGGTGTGCGCATCTTTGATGCCGACACGCTGGAACTGGTCGCAGACATTCCGACAGACAGCAAAACCATTGGTCTCGTCGACGCGCCGGGGCGCCGGTTCGTCTTTACGATGTGGGACACGGGCGAGACTTGGATTGCTGATCTGTCGGGATCCGAGATGCAGATCACCAAGATCCCTGACATGGGGGAAAACCCCTATGACGCGCTGATCACCGGCAACGGGCGCACCTACATCACTGGCCTGTTTGGCGAAGACGGCCTGACTGCGCTGGACCTCTGGGAAGATGACCCCAAGCCCATCCGTGTGCTGCCAAACTATGGCCGCGGGCAGGAAGAAATGCCGGTTTACAAGATGCCGCATTTAGAAGGTTGGGCTTTAACAGGGTCTGAATTTGTCCTTCCGGCGGTCGGTCACCACGAAGTGCTCTGGATCGATGCCAACACGCTGGAAGAGACTGCGCGCACCAAGACCTATTCACAACCGGTGTTTGCCATGGCGCGGCCTGATGGCCGTCAGGTCTGGGTGAACTTTGCCCACCCGATGAACGACACCATTCAGGTGATCGACACAGTAAGCAAAGAGATCATCCACGAGTTCAAACCCGGTCCAGCTGTCTTGCACATGGAGTTCACGCCACGCGGTCACGAAATCTGGTTGAGCGTGCGGGATGAGAACAAGGTGAAGGTCTACGACACCCACACCTTCGAGCTGCTGCGCGAGATCGATGCGGACAGCCCCTCGGGCATCTTCTTCACCGCGCGTGCGCACCGGACGGGGCTCTAAGCGATGCAAGACGTTGCTGACATTCTCGATCGCCAGCTGCTGGATGATTGGCAGCGCGATTTCCCAATTGTGTCCAAACCCTTTGCCGAGCTGGCGAAGACTTTGGGTACAAATGAAGCTGATGTGCTGGCGCGCCTGACCGCGCTGCGTAACGAAGGCCGCATCACCCGTGTGGGCGCCACTTGCGCGCCCAACACGCTCTCCGCCTCCACTTTGGCCGCCGTCGCCGCGCCAGAGGGGCGTGTGGAAGAAGTGGCCGCCATCATCAATCAAGAGCCGGGCGTCAACCATTCCTATGAGCGGGAAAACCACTGGAACCTTTGGTTTGTGGCAACCGGCTCCGATCGCGACGCAGTGGATGATCTTCTCGCCCGCATTGCACAGCGCACCGGACTGCGGGTGATGGATCTACGCCTGCGACAGCCGTTCAACATTGATCTTGGCTTTAAAATGACCTCCGGCGGCGCACCAATTTGTCATCCCGCCAAACGCTCGGCTGATCCCTCCGCAATTGTTGAGGGAGACAAGGCGCTGATGAATATCCTGTCCATTGGCATGCCTCTCGCCCCGGAGCCTTACGCGGTCATTGCCAATCAGTTGCACCGCAAGGAAGAGGACGTGATGGCGCGTGTCGAAGCCTTGAGTGACGCCGGCATTCTGTCCCGTCTAGGCGTGATTGTGCGGCATCGCACCTTGGGCTGGAAATCCAACGCCATGGTGGTGTGGAACCTGCCGCAGGACCGTGTGGCCTCCGCTGGCAAACAGCTCGCGGCGTTGCCCGGCATCACGCTGTGTTATGAGCGCCGCCCGGTGCCGGATGTCTGGCCCTACCGGCTGTATTGCATGATTCACGCACAATCGCGCGAAAATGCGCGTGCGGTTTTGGCCAAAGCCGAAGCGCTTTCAGAGCTGCAGGATGTCGATCACGAAGTGCTCTTCTCCACCCGCTGTTTCCGCCAAAAAGGCGCGGTGATCGACAAAGCCAACGAGGTGCCCGCATGAGCCAGCTAGATGACATCGACCGCGCCTTGGTGAATGCGTTGCAGGATGACCTGCCGTTGACCAACCGCCCATTTCTGCCTTTGGCGGAAAAGTTGGGTCTCACCGAAGAGGAATTGCTCACCCGCGTCAAAGCGATGCGGGAAAGTGGGGTGCTGACCCGGTTTGGCCCATTCTTTGACGCGGTGCGCATGGGCGGGGCATTTTGCCTCTGTGCCATGGAGGTGCCGCAAGATCGCTTTGACGAGGTCAACGATCTGGTGAATGCGCATCTTGAGGTGGCCCATAATTACGAGCGCACCCACAAACTGAACATGTGGTTTGTGCTTGGATGTGAGACCAAAGCGGGGATTCAAGAGGCTGCTGACAAGATCGAACTCGAGTCTGGTCTGCGGGTTTATCAGTTCCCCAAATTGCAAGAATTTTTCATTGGATTCAGGGTGGCAGCATGAGCATCGACGCAACAGACCGCGCTATCATCGAAGCGCTTCAAGGCGGCCTGCCACTGGTGCCGCAACCCTATCTTGAGGTGGCACAGAGCCTATTTCTGGACGAGTCGGAGTTGACCGGCCGCCTCGCGGCCATGAAAGAAAGCGGTGCCATTCGCCGCATCGCTGCGGCGCCCAATCACTACAAACTAGGCATGACTGCCAATGGCATGACCGTGTGGGATGTGGATGATGGGGTGCTCAATGAAGTGGGTCCAAAAATTGGCGCGCTGCCTTTTGTGACTCACAGTTATGAGCGTCCCCGTGCGCTGCCAGATTGGCCCTACAACCTCTTTGCCATGGTGCACGGCGCGTCGCGCGAAGAGGTCGAGAAGAAACGCCAGGAGATCGTGGCGATCCTTGGTGATGCTTTACGCGCCTCTGACACCCTCTATTCCACGCGCATTTTGAAAAAAACCGGCCTCCGGTTGCGCAAGAAAGGAGACTGACCATGTTCCGTCTGACCGAATACATGCATCAGCTCGCCAATCCGACCCCGGTGCGCAAGCGTCGCGGATCTGGCCCGGTGAAACCGGTGGTGATCTGGAACCTGACCCGGCGTTGCAACTTGAAATGCCGTCACTGTTACACTGTCTCTGCTGATGTGAATTTCCCCGGCGAATTGAACCAAGAGCAAGCGTTTGAAACGCTTGAGGATCTTGGCGAATTCAAAGTACCTGCGATTATCCTGTCCGGTGGTGAACCTCTGGACAGTCCATATCTCTTCCCCCTCGCCAAACGGGCCCGTAAACTGACCCGTGTGTTGGCGCTCTCGACCAACGGCACCAAGATCCATGGCGAGACAGCGGATCAAGTGGCCGAGATTGGGTTCAATTATGTTGGCATTTCCATCGACGGCATTGGCGAGACCAACGATTGGTTCCGGGGTGTGGATGGAGCGTTTGACGATGCTGTGCGTGGTGTGCGGGAGCTGAAGAAACGCGATGTGCGGGTCGGTTTGCGCTTCTGCCTGACAGAAGGCACTCAGCACCATTTGCCTGATTTGTTGAAGCTCTGTGACGACGAAGGCGTGGATAAATTCTACTTGTCCCACCTTGTTTACGCCGGACGTGGCGACAAGAACCGCGGCGAAGATGCGCACCATTTGATGACCCGCAAGGGTATGGATCTCCTGCTGGAACGTGCCTGGGAATCTGCCAGTGGCGGCCGGGAACTCGATATTGTGACCGGCAACAATGATGCTGACGCGGGGTATTTCCTGAAATGGGCCAAAGAGCGATTTTCGGCTGATTTGGTCTCTAATCTGCGTGGCCATCTGGTGGCCTGGGGTGGCAACTCTTCCGGCCTCGGCGTCGCCAATATCGACTTTCTGGGTAAGGTGCATCCGGACACCTATTGGTCCGACTACACCGTGGGCAATGTGAAAACGACACCGTTTTCTGAGCTCTGGACCGGTGACGACCCAATGCTGGCAACGCTGCGCACCCGCCCGCGTCCGCTCGAAGGGCGCTGCGGTGCCTGTCCAATCAAAGACGTTTGCGGCGGCAACACCCGCATTCGCGCTCTGCAAGTGACCGGCAACCCCTGGGCCGAAGATCCGGCCTGTTACCTCACAAACCAAGAGATTGGCATTGAAGATGCCGCGCGTCTTGAAGTCACCCCCTTCCGAGGAAAAAGCAATGACCCGAAACACCAGTTCTTTTAAAGCCACGCTGCTTGCAACCGTGGTTGCGGGTCTGCCATTTGCTTTGCAGGCCGACCCAATTGAGGATTACAAAAACCTCTGCGCCGATTGCCACGGTGAAAACCGGCTTGGCGCGCAAGGTCCGGCCTTGATCCCCGAAACCCTCAAGCGCATGCGCGGCCCCAAAATCGCGGCTGTGATCCGTGACGGCCGTGTGGCTACGCAAATGCCGGGTTACACTGAAGAGTTGGACGATGCGGCCATCACTGAGCTCGCCGCCTATCTCAAAACCCCGCTGGAGGTGATCCCACCATGGGGGCCAGAGGAGATCATGGCCTCCCGCGTGATGGACGAAGACTATGCGCCGGTGGACGGCCCTGCCTGGGCGTCTGATCCGATGAACATCACATTGGCGGTCGAAACCGGTGATCACCATGTATCGGTGCTCGATGGCGACACGTTTGAGGTGCTCGACCGCTTTGAAACGCCGTTTGCCGTGCACGGTGGTCCAAAGTTCACACCGGATGGCAAGTTTGTCTTCATCATGTCGCGCGATGGGTGGGTGCAGAAATATGACATCTATGCACTGAAACAAGTTGGCCGCGTGCGAGCGGGGCTCAACAGCCGCAACATCGCCATGTCCGGCGACGGCAAATGGCTTGCGGTGGCAAATTACCTGCCCAACATATTGACGATCCTGTCGACCGAAGATCTGTCGGTGGCCGAGGTGCATGACGTTGTCGGCAAAGACGGCACGCCAAGCCGGATTGCGGCGGTCTACCAAGCCCCGCCACGTGAAAGCTTTGTGCTGGCGCTCAAAGATGTGCCGGAAATCTGGGAAGTCAGCTATAGCGCATATCCAGACCTGAACATCTTTGCCGGTGGCTTGGCGCATGATTACCGCATCGAAGGTCCGGTACCGCAAGACACCGACTTCCCGGTGCGCAAGATCAGCACGCCGGATTACATGGACGATTTTTTCTTCGATCAGTCTTACGAATACGTCATGGGGGCATCGCGCAAAGGCGAAGGTGGTCTGGTGATGGATCTGGTGATTGGCCAGAAAGAGGCTGATTTGGACCTGCCCGGCATGCCGCACCTTGGCTCTGGCATCACTTGGGAGTGGAATGGCACCACCGTAATGGCCACGCCACACCTCAAAGACGGCATGGTGTCGGTGATCGACATGGAAAGCTGGCAGACCGTGAAGAAGATCAAGACCGAAGGTCCGGGCTTCTTTATGCGCTCACACAAAAACTCACCCTATGTTTGGGTTGATGTGTTCTTTGGCCCCAACAAGGACAAGATGCACGTGATCGACAAGCAAACCTTGGAGATTGTAAAAACTCTACGACCAGAGCCAGATGCCACGGTGGCGCATGTCGAATTCACCAAAGATGGCAGCCATGCACTGGTGTCGATCTGGGAGAACGACGGCGCGGTGATTGTGTATGATGCCAAGACGCTTGAGGAAATCAAACGGCTTCCGATGAACAAACCGTCCGGTAAATACAATGTCTGGAACAAGATCACCTTCGAAGAAGGCACCAGCCACTAAGCCAGCTCGAAAGGAGCCCGCCATGACACAGTTCGACGCGCTTATTGTTGCACACGGTCAACCTTCTGCTCCGGAAGAGGCGGAAGCTTCACTTGAGGCATTTTTAGCCAGTTTAGAGCCTGAAATGCCCGGCATGTCGATAGGTGTGGCCACTTTGGCCGCACCTGGAAAGCTGGAAGCAAAACTGGTGCAACTTCGCGCCAATGGAGTGATCTACCCGCTCTTTATGACGGACGGATGGTTTGTGAAAACCAACCTCGCCAAGCGTTTGGGGTCGGCGCCCGTGACCCTTATGTCCCCGTTTGGCATGACGGATGGTTTGGCCGCGCGCACAGCAGAGGACATCAAGGTCGCCTGTGGGTTTGGCAAAGGCCCGTTGTTGGTGGTGGCGCATGGCTCTGCCAGCGGGCGCATTGCGCCAGCGCAGGTGCCGCAGGAGTTCACCCGTCAGCTTCAGGACGCGCTAGGCGGATATCCTGTGCACCTTGGCTTCATCGAACAAGAACCGCTTCTCACCGATGTGGCGCAGGCCGCACCAGATGCAGCCATGTGTCTGCCGTTCTTTGCGATGGAAGGGGAACACGTGCGTAAAGATGTGCGTAAGGCACTTGATGACGCTGGTTTCACAGGAGAACTGCTGCCCAGTATCAGTTATCTGCCAGGGATGACTGAAGTGATATCAAAGTCTATTAAGGCAGAAGTTGCCAAGATCGATGCAAAAAGCGCGGCTTGAATATCAGCCGCGCAGAAAGCTCGTCATGGCGTCAGCATCAGCTGGCACCTCTTCTGCCAGGTCCCCGACAAAGGCGTCAAACCCTTTGCGGGTGGCTTCACCTGCGCCCAATCCAACCAGCACCGGAATGCCCTTTTCCAAAGCATCCGCAATGGCGTGGCGAAATCCGCGGCCTTCGGCCTCTTCTGGACCAAACTTGTTGAGCAAAAAGGCATCCACTTTCCCGCCACCGGTTTGATCCACGGCAGCCACCGCCTCAGCAATGGCTTCTGGGTTGAGGCGACAGACATGGGACTCTTTGCCCAGCGATTGCGTGATGCGGATGCTGCGCCCATCTGACAGCACGCGCACATCCATATCACAATGATGGCTGCCCTCCGGGTGCTCTTGAAGCACCTTCACAATGCCATTGAGGCGGAAACCCTCCACCTCCAATGTTGCCGCGGTTTCAGACATCAGGCGGTCGGTTTCCCCGCGTCCAGGCGCGGAGATATAGCCAATACGCATCGCGTTTTTCCCCTATTAGTCTCTATTGCGCTGCCATGGGCACACGGGATACTTCACATTGGCTCCACAAAGCTTCCAGCGATTGCAGAAGATGATCGATGTCCGCATCCGAATGGACCGGCGACGGTGTGATGCGCAGCCGCTCGGTGCCTTTTGGAACGGTTGGGTAGTTAATTGGCTGAATGTAAACACCATAGTCCCGCATTAGGGTGTCGGAGATAAATTTACACTTCACTGGATCGCCCACCATCACCGGAATGATGTGGGACGGGTTCGGAATGTGAGGAATGCCCATGGCATCCAATCCGGCGCGCACTTTTGCAACACGCTCTTTTTGGCTGTCGCGCTCCACATTGGAGGCTTTTAAATGCTGCACCGAGGCCCTCGCGCCGGCTGCCACAGCTGGGGGCAGTGCGGTGGTGAAGATAAATCCGCTGGCAAAGCTGCGCACAAAGTCACAAAGCTCGGCACTGGCTGCGATATAGCCGCCCACTACGCCGTAGGACTTTCCCAAAGTGCCTTCGATCACGGTCAACCGGTCCATCAGCCCCTCACGCTCGGCAATCCCGCCGCCACTAGGCCCGTAAAGACCCACCGCATGCACTTCATCAAGATAGGTCATGGCGCCGTATTTGTCGGCCAGATCGCAAATCTCTTTGATCGGGGCGATGTCGCCATCCATCGAATAAACACTCTCAAACGCAATCAGTTTCGGCGCTTCCGGGTCGGCCGCTGCCAGCTTGGCTTCCAGGTCTTCCAGGTTGTTGTGTTTCCAGATCACCCGCGCAGCTTTGGAATGGCGGATGCCTTCAATCATGGAGGCGTGGTTCAAGGCGTCAGAGAAAACAATGCAGCCGGGAATCTGGCTCGCCAAAGTGCCCAAAGCGGCCCAGTTAGAGACGTATCCAGAGGTGAAGAGCAGAGCGGCGTCTTTCCCATGCAAATCAGCCAGCTCTGCCTCCAGGAGCACATGTTCGTGAGTGGTGCCCGAGATATTCCGCGTTCCGCCTGCGCCCGCGCCAACCGTGTCTAATGCAGTGTGCATGGCGGCCAAAACATCCGGGTTCTGCCCCATGCCAAGATAGTCGTTGGAGCACCAGATGGTGACTTCGCCGCTGCTGTCTTCACTGGTGTGATTGGCGCGCGGGAAGTTACCCCGTTTGCGGGCAAGGTCGGCAAACACACGGTAGTTGCCATCGTCCCGCAGAGCATCAAGACGGGTTGTAAAATATGCCTGGTAGTCCATCGGACATCCTCCGGTAGATTCTGGGTTGGCCTATTGAACCGTATCGCACCGCGCTTTCGCATGACCTTTGTCAAGCGCTTCCCATTTTTGTTTGGGCGCTCACATATGTCTGAAAGGGAGGATAAAAAGACCAACCGCCTGCTGTCCGGTCAAGAGACAGCGTTCGGCCCCGACATGTATGAAAACTCCATACATCAAGGCGGTTGGCCTGTGGACGAAACACGCCCGGGCGTGATGCTTGCCGCCTCTGGCCTCACCCAAGAACAGAGGCAACACAGTCACTGAGGCCGAATTCAAAAGCAGGGACAAGGGGACGCGAATACCCTTGCCGGGTGAACCTGTGCCTGTTGTGACATGGTCCTTGCTCGGTGCACTTAACAACGGTCAAGACACGGCGATTTTCTCGCATAAAGCCTTAAAAATATGGGGGAAATGATGTCTGTAACATGTAACTATTTGCCTCGGAGAGCGGTCCCTAATATGCAAAACACCAAACCCGAGGGTGGGCCTGGTGTCTGCTGGGGCGTGGTCACTCCGAGGGAGGGAGGGGCGGCTGAATGGGTCAGCCTAAAGTGGCCACGTCAGTGTCTGGTGTCTGCGTCTTTGTCTGCAGCGTCTTCAGCTTCATCAATCAGTCCACGAATCCAGCGACCGGATATCCAGGCAAAGGGAATGCCTAGCACAATGCCGCCATAGATCGCCTGTTTGGTGGAGATCACCTCAAAGCCAATTGCCTGCAACAATAGAAACAGGAAGAACAGGTTCACATAGGCGGCACCCGCAGCAAACGGGTACATCACTAAGGATACGGCCCATACGGGCCATCTACCGTCTCTATGTTGCGCCATGGTGCTCATTTCTTGCGAAAGACCGACCGTTGCACGGCATAAAGGGAGAGGACCATGGCGATGACGGCACCAGCCAACCAAAGTGTGGCGCCGCCAACCGCATGGGAGTGGCCGTCAATCACGGCTTCGCGCAGCGGCGTGTGGTCGTGGTGGGCGAAGGCGGGTGAGGCCAAGACCCCAGCCAGAATGGCCAGAGGGAACCTGTTCATAAGACGACTCCTGTTATGTTCTGGGAGCACTGTAACGAGTCAGTTGCTGGCCGTGTTTGACCATGGTCAAGCGCGCTCACATTCCAAACGGCAGCGCATAGAGCAGCAGCGCCAGGCCAAGAAACCCGACGAGGATCATCGTAAAGCCGCGTTGAAATGTTGGCGCGTCGCGCAGGCCAAGATAGTCAGACAAGATGATCCGGGATTTGAGTCCGGCCAGAAACAGCACAGACGTTACGAAGATTGGTCCGGCCTCTGGCAGCACACCGGCAAACACGGTTGTGGCGAAAGACAGGGCCATCAAAAGCAGCCAGGCACGGGTCAAAATGGCGGTCATCAGTGCACCAGATAGATGATTGGGAAGAGCAGGATCCAGATCAGGTCGACCATGTGCCAAAAGGCTGTACCGGCTTCCAGATTGCGGGGTGTATGCCAACGCATCAGCAGGCCAAAGATCACCAATCCAGCGACCACATGCAGCGCGTGAAAACCGGTCAGCAAGTAGTAAAACGTGAAGAAGTCACTGGTCTCTATGCCAATGCCCAAACGGGCTTTTTCGGCGTATTCGAGCCACTTCACGACCAAAAACACCACGCCAAAGACAATTGCGCCTGTGAGCCAAAGCCGCATGCGTCGCGCCGAATGTACGGCCCGCGCTGCGCAGTATCCGCTGGTGACCAACACAATGGTGTTGGCGGCTCCAGCCACGCGGTTGAGCTGCGCTTGATCCGCGGCAAAGCCAACCGGGTCCATGGCACGCATGCCGAGAAATGCCAAAAGACCGGCCCCAAACACCAAAAGTTCGGACACAATCAGCACCCAGATCATCAGATCGCCAGGCAGCTCCTCCAAAACAGAGGTTTGATCACTCATGCGCCGCCTGTGATCTGGCGATAGATTTCCGGCAAGGCAGCGGTTAGACGGGTTGGGTCTGGCACCACGGAGAAGCCGTCAGTGCCAAAAATCCGCTGCACCCAGCCTTGCCCCTTTTGATCGACCACAACCCCATGCACCGCATGGCCACGACGACGGGCTTCGCGCACCGCCATGCGGCTGTCCTCAATGCCGTGACGCCCTTCGTAGTGGTCCAGATCATTGGGTTTGCCGTCTGTGATCACCAGTAGCAGGCGACGAGAGTTGGGCCGGTCGTCCAACCCTGCTGCTGCGTGCCGAACAGCCGCACCAAGGCGTGTGTAAAACGCCGGGTTCAATCCGCCGATGCGCGCCTCAACTTTGGGGCTCATGGTTTCGTCAAAGTCTTTGCACGACTGCACATAGACCCGATCGCGTTTGAGCGACGAGAAACAGTTGATGGCAAAATCGTCACCACAGGCATTGAGCCCCCAGGCCAAGGCGGTCAGCGCTTCGCGTTCCACCTCGATCACCGAGCGGTCGCCAATGGCGGATTCAGTGGAGCGGGAAATGTCCATCAGCACGGAAATCGCCAGATCCCGGTCCATGACTTTGGCAGCCCGGTACACGCGGTCACTGGATCGGCCGGTTGCACGTAGCTCCACCTGCGCCGCAATTGCAGCCTCAAGGTCCAACTCATCCCCATCAAGCTGACGTGGCAGGATCACCCGCTTGGGGCGTAAGGCCTCAAACTGGCGTTTCACGGCGCGGATACGCCGCTCTGCAGCGGGATCATGCTCCAACGCTTCAACCTCATCCGCCACGCTGGCCAAAACCCGTGCGTGCGCCGGAATATAGGACCCTTTGCGGTGATCCCACTCGGGATACATGTGCTTGCCAGCCAGCTTTTCCCTATCGGCATCCTCAGGCGACAGATCGAGGTGAAACTTCAGCCGCGTGGCGGTCTTTTTGGAAATCTGACCCAACGCCAGCTCGTCTTGGTCATCTGCCGCCCGGCGCGCGTTGTCCTCGTCGTCGTCTTCGACCCGCCGGTTCATGTTGAGACTCTCAACCCAGCTAAAGATGGCTTCAAACTTGTGCAGGATCAGGCTGTCACGCCGTTCAGCAAGGTCACTTTCAGATCGACGCGCGGCCTTTGTGCCTTCAGCCTCTTCTCCCTGCCCCTCGCCTTGCTCTTCGCTCTCAGGCAGGCGGTCGACGGCTGCACGTTCTGTCATAGGGCGCAAATCTGGCCACATCGGAATCGACTGAAAAGGACGGTATCCATGCGGTGCCGTGATTTCATCCAGGGACGCCTCAGGTTGGCGGATCAACATGATGAACTCGGCGGCCAGACTGTTTTTCGGCTCCGGACCGCCCAAAAGATGATCAATTGCCGCTTCGAGGGCCTTTTCGTATTTGGGGAGCTGTGTGGTTGGGCGTTGTGACCGACACGCGCCAACAAGGGTCTCATAAAACCCACGCAGACCCGGGCAGTCTTTCAAGGTCTCCTGCGTCATCGCAATGGAGGCTTGAAGCGCGCGCAGATCGGCCCGCAGCGGGTCGTCTTCTTTGACAGGCTCAGGCGCGTGGGCAACCGAGGCCACCAGCCAGAAATACAGCGCCGCATTGGCCTCGCGGGCCGGGAATTCTGCGATGTGCTCTGGGAGGCGCAACGCCTCACCATCAAAACTTGGGCGGGCTTCACGCTCACGCCACGTGCCCAACGTCCGGCGCCATGACAGGCGATGGTTGGACACTTTCAGAGTGGCGGGTTTGATTTCTGCGCCATGCGAGCCGCCAAGCCCACGGAAAAAGACACCAAGTCGGCCGGAAACATCTTCCAGCGCCACGGCGGCATCCTCGTGGGTGTCGCGGGCGTCCAACCGGCTGGCAAAAGTATGCCAGAGTTTGCCAACGGTCTCTTCTGGCTCAAAAATATCGAATTCATGTTCGGACATGGGGCACCTCGGGTGATTAGGTAACGTCCTGGAAAGAAAAACAGCGACCGACCGTTCTGGGTGGCCGGTCGCTGCCGAGGGCGGTTAAGCAACTAGAGGGACGCTTAACCGTATATCGCAGTGACCAGATCCATCAGGCCACGTTTGACGTCTTCGTCGTCTGTCAGCGGCTCGATCATGGCGGTGCGGATGGCGCGCTCAACGGACATGCCGTCGGCAATCAGCGTCGCACAATAGATCACAAGACGGGTTGAGACGCCTTCTTCCAGATCCTGACCTTTCAGGCCGCGCAGCTTGTTGGCCAAGCGCACAAGCGCTGTCACACGATCTGTATCCAAGCCGGTTTCATGTTCAACAATGTCAATTTCCCGGTCTTGAGCTGGGAAATCAAAATCAATCGACAGGAAACGCTGGCGGGTGGACGGTTTCAGAGTCTTCAGGATGTTCTGATAGCCGGGGTTATAGCTGGCCACGAGCATGAAGCCCGGTGCTGCTTCGATCTCTTCACCAGTTTTGTCCAGCGGCAGGATACGACGATCATCTGTGAGCGGGTGCAACACAACGGTCACGTCTTTGCGGGCTTCGACAACCTCATCCAGATAACAGATTGCCCCTTCGCGCACCGCGCGTGTCAAAGGACCATCAACCCAGACTGTTTCGCCACCTTTTAACAGGTAGCGACCAACAAGGTCAGCGGCAGAAAGGTCATCGTGGCAGGCAATGGTATAAAGCGGGCGGCCAAGTTTGGCAGCCATATGGGCGACAAAGCGTGTCTTACCGCAGCCGGTAGGCCCCTTCAGAAGCAGCGGCAGCCCATGGCGTTCAGCAGCTTCAAAGACATCACATTCATCAGAGACGGGTGAGTAGAAGGGGGCTTTCGCCCCCTCCGTGGTTTTTTCAACAGCAGCCATAATCAGGCTCCTTCGCTTTCAGTTGCACCGGACGCGATGATTTCCTTGCGGGGTGCCAGCTGCGCATAGATGAACAGGATGGCGCCGACCACAACACAGAGACCAGAGCCCCAGCGCATCAGGTAGAACAGGTTGAGACCTTCTTGGATGTCCATGAAGTTTTCGCCCATGACGCGCTGCAGGTGTGTTTGCACAGTACCCGCAAAAGTCAGAACAAAGGTCATGAACGCCATCCCACCGGTCATCAGCCAGAAGCTCACCATATTGAGCACCTGATTGTAGGGATCCCGGTTGGTCAGGATTGGGAAGGCATAGGTGAAGATCGCCAGGTTCACTGCCACATAAGCGCCGTAGAAAGCCAAGTGACCGTGGGCCGCAGTGATCTGTGTGCCGTGGGTGTAGTAGTTCACACCGTGCAGCGTGTGCAGGAAGCCCCAGACACCTGCGCCAAAGAAGGCAACAGTGGCGGCACCCAATGCCCAAAGCAGCGCGGCTTTGTTTGGGTGGTCACGTTTGCCTTTCCACACCATGACAAAGCTAAAGCTCATCATTGCGAAGAAGGGGATCACCTCCAGCGAGGAGAAGATCGAGCCAATCCACTGCCAGTAACCGGGCAGACCGATCCAGTAGTAGTGGTGACCTGTACCAAGGATGCCAGAGAACAGCGCGGTGGCAACAATGATGTAGAGCCACTTTTCGATGATCTCACGGTCCACACCAGTCAGCTTCAGCAGCAGGTAGGCAAGGATCGACGCCATCACCAGTTCCCAAGTACCTTCCACCCACAGGTGAACGATGTACCACCAGAACATTTTGTCCAGTGCCAGGTTGGCAGGGTTATAGAAAGCAAACAGCCACAGCAGCGACAGGCCCCAAAGACCCAGAAGCAGCACGTTGGTGATCGCGGTTTTCCGGCCCTGCAACACAGTCATTGTGATGTTGAACAGGAAGATCAGCGCCGCAACCAGAATGCCCAGCTTGACCCAGACAGGTTGCTCAATGAACTCACGACCTTCTTTGCCCAGCAGCCAGTTGCCTTCAAACAGGTTGAAAACATAGGTGACCACAACACCGGCGGTGCCCAGCAGCAGAATGATCAGCTGTAGATAAGCCAGTTTGGGGGAGTAGATTTCCCGTTCCGCTTCTTCCGGTACAAGGAAGTAGGCAGCACCAAAGAAGCCCAGCAGCAACCACACTACCAATGAGTTGGTGTGCAGCATCCGGACAATGTTGAACGGCAGCAGCTCGGACAGGAAGTTCGGGCTGACATAAATCCAGCCGGCGATTAACCCGCCGGTGACTTGCACAGCGAACAGAATCATGGCCGCTAGGAAGTACCAGTAGGCAATTTTTTGAGTTTGATATTTCATCTCTTGTCTCCTCGTCCGGCCTTAGCCCGCCTCGTTGGGCGGCCAACCCTGCGCATCGATGCCGTTCACCCAAATGAAGAAATCAGTCAGGTCACGAAGCTCGTCGTCGCTCAGGTTGAATTGAGGCATCTGACGACGCCCTTCGATGCCGGTTGGTTGGGACTCCATCCATGCTTTCATGATTTCAAAAGCAGTTTCAGGATCGTCGTCCACGCCCCACCGGGCCATCACATTTTGTAGTTCCGGGGCGAAGTAGGCACCTTCCCCCATCAGTGTGTGGCAGTTGATACATGCGTGTTTTTCCCACACATGTTTGCCACGGGCCACGCTGTCCGTCAGTTCGGCATGTGCAGTCGATTTGGTAACAACGTACCGCACCGAATGCGCCGACAAGATCAAAAAGACCACAATGAAGAACAGCGAGCCGCCATAGAACACGTTTCGTGCCATGGTCTTGGTCATGACTTCTCGCATATCGGCCTCCAGCTCAGTTATCCATTTTTGGGGATAGAGCCTTGCCTGCGCCAGACGATTGACAATTGTTAAGGGGCACCTAGATTTCCAAGTTAGGTTTGTGCCTTGTTGTGCCTTCGCCAAAGCGGAGGATGCAAATTATCTATATAAAATAGCATTATGAGGCATTTTCGGCGTCCAAAAGGGCCATCTGGAATGTTTGATTTTCTGCGCGCCATTGCTCTGGGAATTTCTTCGAGTTGGCGTGCAAGAGGCCTAGGCCCATGCAGAATCGCCGCGTCGTAATGGCGTGTTGGCCACCCTAGGCGGGATTTTGTTGAAACGATAAGGCCATAGATTGTGGTGTCGCAATCAGGTTACAGTACCCGAGATTTCTATAAAGGAAGGTGCGTCATGCCTCGTTTTGTCCTCTCCGCCGCGGCCCATTTGATTGCCAATGCCGTTGGTCTCATGTTGGCCACTGTGCTTCTCGAAGGTTTCAATATGAGCTTTTTCGCGATGGTGATTGTTGTTCTTGTTTTCACGGCGGTGTCGGTGGTGCTGCTTCCAGTGATCCGCAAGATTTCCGAAAAGAAAATGCCTGAGTTATTGGGGGGACTGTCTCTGATTGTAACCTTCGCGGGACTTCTGATCACAGAACTTCTGGTGAGTGGGTTCAGCATCGGCGGCATTCCCAACCTGTTGGCCGCAACCTTGATTGTTTGGCTTGGTGCACTGATCGCAGGGGTACTGGTGCCAAAATACCTTTTCCCCTCGCTGGCGGCCCCAAAAGCGCAAAAATAAAACTTGCCTAAAATTTTTCACAATTGCGCACCAATTGCGCCTTGAACAACAGTCAGTTTCCATTCTGTCAACAATCAGAAAGGAACTGACACATGCCACATGCAGACATCGGCAGCGCAATGATCGACGCGCCTGTTCTCGACATTCTGGCCCGCGAAAAGAACAATTCACTGAGCGCACGTGAATGGAAATTCCGCCTGGCTGGCTACGGTTATGCTATCAAAGACGTGGCAGGCGCACAGGTTGTGACCAAACTGCCCCAAGGTACCGAAATTGGTATGCTTCCTGCACATTTCCACTAAGTGGCCCCGGTACCTGTAACGATCACTTGAGTATCTCAAGGCAGCGCCCCGGCTTTGGCCGGGACGCCTTGCATCCCCAAAGGTCTAACGGCCGGGAATTTGATCCCGACGGGAATAATCCTGCCAGTTATTGAGTACGTCCACCGCTTCCTCAGCGGTTTCCACAAACTGGAATAGATCCAAATCTTCCGCAGAAATTGTGCCTGCATCGGACAGCGCGTCCCAGTTGATGATTTTCTGCCAAAACTCTTTGCCAAACAGCAGGAACGGTACGCGTTGCATACGGCCGGTCTGAATCAGAGTGAGCGATTCAAACAGCTCATCCAGCGTGCCAAAGCCACCTGGGAACACACAGATTGCATTGGCGCGCATCAAGAAGTGCATCTTGCGGATCGCAAAATAGTGAAAGTTGAAGCACAGATCTGGCGTGACATATTCATTTGGCGCCTGTTCGTGTGGCAGCACAATGTTCAACCCAATTGAACGCCCACCAGCATCCTGCGCGCCACGGTTGCCCGCTTCCATCACCCCTGGCCCACCGCCGGTGACAATCACGTTTTTCTTGCCATCGCTGGCCTTGGTTACCAATTGCGCAAACTTGCGGGTTTCATCGTAGAACCGGGACAGCTCTGCCAGCGTTTCCGTCCGAGCGGTGTCTTTCTTGGAGGGCTCTGGAATGCGCGCACCGCCAAACAGCACAATTGTGCTTTCGATCTCATGTTCGTCCATCGCCAGCTCAGGCTTCAGCAGCTCCAGCTGAAGTCGCACCGGGCGCAATTCCGGGCGACACAGGAAATCCTCGTCCGCAAAAGCCAGCCGATACGAGGGCGCACGTGTCTGCGGTGTGTCCGGCACTTGGTTGGCGGATTCACGGTCGGAGTGGGCATCTGCCAATGGGTGGCGGCGATCGTCTCTCATCGTTGTAGGTCCTTGCTTGCGCGTTTCTCTCAGGCCTATAGGGTTCGCCCAAACAAAACCAGTGACAGGGATGCTAAAATGGACTGGAGCGCAGAAATTGCAGCGGCAGCAAAGCGGATCAAAGGGCACGTGCTGCGCACCCCGGTTGTAACCGTGGACAACGGCTTTGGTCTGGATTTTCCCATTCAGATGAAGCTGGAGCAGATGCAGCACACCGGCACGTTTAAAGCTCGCGGTGCGTTCAACACCCTGCTGTCCTCTGACGTACCCGAAGCGGGGCTGGTCGCCGCTTCGGGTGGCAACCATGGGGCCGCGGTGGCCTATGCGGCCCACAAATTGGGCCATAAAGCCCGTATTTACGTGCCCGAAATGGCCGGTCCAGCCAAAGTGGCTTTGATTCAGGACTCAGGTGCGGACCTCGAAGTGGTGCCCGGTGCTTACTCCGATGCGCTGGACAAGGCATTGGCCTATGAGGCGGAAACCGGCGCGATGCAGATCCATGCCTATGATGCGCTCGGTACCGTGGGGGGACAGGGAACCCTAGCGTTGGAATGGGAAGAGCAGGGTCTGGACGCAGACACGGTGATCATTGCCGTTGGCGGTGGCGGATTGATTGGCGGCGCGATGGCGTGGTTTGATGGTCGTCGTCGCGTGATCGCGGTTGAGCCAGAAACCTCCTGTGCTCTCCACGCAGCCCTAAAAGCTGGTGAGCCGGTGGATGTGGAGGTCTCCGGCGTGGCCGCCAACGCGCTGGGCGCAAAGCGCATTGGCCAGATCTGCTTCGACCTTGCAGTCTCTACAGGCGCGGACTCAGTGCTGGTGTCAGACGATGCGATCACCCGAGCACAACACGCCTTGTGGCGCGAACGTCGCCAACTGGTGGAGCCTGCCGGGGCTGCCGCGCTTGCGGCACTGATGTCAGGCGCCTACGTGCCCGAACCGGGCGAAAAGGTTGCCGTTTTGGTCTGTGGCGCCAACATTGCGCCGGACCCGTTTGGGTAAGCGACATAATGAGCGCGTGACGCCCGCGCCCGATCCCGTTAGAACACCCCAAATTCCAAGACATCCGGAGCCTGAAAACATGTCGAATGCCCAACTGGAACAAGCCATCGAAGCCGCGTGGGACGCGCGCGATACCATCACCTCCGCCACTACCGGCGAAACCCGTGACGCGATTGAGTCCACGTTAAACGCGCTGGACAGCGGCAGCCTGCGCGTGGCCGAGAAAATGGAAAACGGCGACTGGCACGTGAACCAATGGGCCAAAAAGGCCGTACTGCTGGGTTTCCGCATCAAAGACATGGAAATCCAAGACGGCGGCCCGCAGGGTTCCGGCTGGTGGGACAAGGTCGACAGCAAGTTCAAAGGTTGGGGTGAAAAGCAGTGGAAAGACGCGGGTTTCCGCGCCGTGCCAAACTGCATTGTCCGCAAATCCGCATACGTTGCGCCAAGCGTTGTTTTGATGCCATCGTTTGTAAACATCGGCGCTTATGTGGACGAAGGCACCATGGTTGACACATGGGCCACCGTTGGCTCCTGCGCCCAAATCGGCAAAAACGTGCACCTCTCCGGCGGCGTTGGCATTGGGGGTGTTCTGGAGCCAATGCAGGCTGGCCCAACCATCATCGAAGACAATTGCTTTATCGGTGCCCGTTCCGAAGTGGTCGAAGGTTGCATCGTGCGCGAAGGTGCCGTTCTGGGCATGGGTGTGTTCATCGGTCAGTCCACCAAGATTGTGGATCGTGAGACCGGCGAAGTGATGTACGGCGAAGTGCCGCCTTACTCCGTGGTAGTGGCAGGCTCCATGCCATCCAAAAACGGCGTGAACCTCTACTGTGCGGTGATCGTGAAACGCGTGGACGAGCGTACCCGTTCCAAGACCGGCATCAACGAGTTGCTGCGCGATTAAGCTGCGTCACATAGAAAACAAAGGCCAGCCTCTGATCCGGGCTGGCCTTTTTTGTTGCTTACTCAACGGCGGAAAGTGGCGCCAAACCATGTTTCAAGCAAAGCATCATAGGTGCCATCTTCGCGCAGTTTCAGCAGAGATTGATCAATTTCCTCGCGCCACGGGCTGCCCGTTGGCAAGGCAATGCCATAGTTCTCCGGCCGGTACACACGTTTGATCAGGCGAGAGTCATGGCGCCCGTCATTGGTGGCAAAATAGGCCAGAATCGGGCCGTCAAACACCACGGAGTCGATGTCACCCTCTTGAAAGGCCGCCAGCAATTCATGCGGCGTGTCAAAATCACGGAACCGAATGTCACGGGCTGTCAGGAATTGCGCAGAAGTTGATCCGTTCACGGACCCCACTTTCCGGCCTTCCAAATCATTGATGCTGTCAACGGAATCCTGCAGCGCTTCGACCGTGACGGCAGCGGTGATGGTGGCCACAAAGACCGACACAACAAACAGACTGGCGACCACAAGAATCACCGCAAAAAACCGCCCTGGTCGTGACTGGGGCATGCGTTCTTCAAAGCCACCGTTGACCACCAAATTCAGCGCCCACCAGAAAGATGGAAAAAGCGCATCTTTGGCAGGGCGATCGAAATAGGGCTGATGGCGGCGCTCAAACAGCCACATGATCATGCCACCGCCAAACAACAGCCCCAGTGCGACCAGAATGGCGGTCATGATTTCACGCGTGAGCAAACCGCCAATCCTTGTAAGGCTGCCTGGCTCTTCGGGCAAAAGGATTTGAATGCCGCTCTCAAAAATAGGTTGGCTAAAATCCATCACGGTCTCGCGGGAAGCCGTGATCGAGATATTGGCAATGGCCCCGTCCACTGTACCAGTTTCCACCGCGCTGAGCATGTTGGTGAAGCTGTCTTGCGGTGCAAATTGAATGTCCGCGCCCAAGTCCTCTCCGATGGCCTGCATCAGGTCGATGCTGAAGCCACGCGGGCCTTCTTCGCCCAGAAAGACAAAGGGCGGACGGTCGACGGTGGCAAAAGTGAGAGTCTCTGTGGTTTGGGCTGATGCCAAAGGAACAAAGAGCCATGAGGCCAGCATGGCCAAGAAGGCGGAGAGGAGGACGCGCATAGTGAGTACCGGAGTTGCTTGGTCTCCCCCTATCCCGCACCAATTGAGCCGGTCAACTGCGCGGTGCCGTTGACCTAGGGTTTTGTGGCTCTAATTGGAGATTTTTGGCCTTTATGCCGCAGCCAGAAGCGCCTCGGCCTCGTATTTGCGGAGAGACACACGTGCAGACGGACCGAATCCATAACCCATCAAGGCGTCCGTGTTGGGCATCAACCGCAGGATTTCCTCGCGCGTTTCCGCGTCAAAACTGTCCAATGTTTCCTGGCCCGGGTGATAGCTTTCGCTGTCCAATCCATTGGCGCGCACAATCTCGTGCCGATCAAATAGGATATGCACATAGGTCACAGGCCCATGATCTTCGCGCACTTTGATTGTGTTGCCGTTCACCAGATCTTTGGCTTTCACCAGAACTTCAGACTCACCAAACAGCATCGCCGCCTGTGAGGATTTGATTAGAATGCGGTGGTTGGGGGAGAACTCAACCGCCTCATGGTTGCCGAGCGCGTTTGCCGACAGGCAGATCGGCGCATCGGAGCCGGTGGCTTGACGCATGGTGGTGCCGATCCACATCAGCGGTTGAAACCCGTTGTCCCGGGTTAGGACCATGTGCCCCGGCATCAGGTCTTCAATCTTCATCAAACCGTTTTGCGTGACGATCTCTGTCCCGGCAACAAAACAGGGTGCTGTGGTGGTGTTGACCTTCACAAAGCCAGTGTCGGTGTTACCGTCAGAATCTTCGACTTGATAGGTAAAGGCTTCACTGCCCAGATCGCCATCCGTTTGGATGGACAGGGTGCCATCGTCGTTGAGGGTAACAATCTCGCCTGATGCAAGCGTGACAGACTCCCCGGCGCTTACATCATGCCCGTTAATCTTCGTGATGGTCATTGTGACCGCGTCATGCGCCGCGTCATTGGCCAGAACATCCACTGTTTTGGTGGCATTCGCCCCAATGTCATACTCATCATCCTGCGCAATCAGTGCACATTGAATAGAGTCCCCAGCGATCAATAAATTGGAATCGTAATTGGCATCCCCGGTGTCGGCGATGCCAATTTTAATGGTGTTGACTTGGCCCGGAATGACCGGTGCTTTCAGCGTGAGGGTTATGGTCAACCCGTCCATCTCGCTGTTCACCGCTTCGCCATCTGCCGGGTTATCGATGTAGAGGTTGCTGTTGTCGTCATCATTGATGTTATCGACGGTGGTGTTGCCATTGCCAATTGACAGGGTGGCTTGCACACCATTCACCCAGACGCCCACAGCATCGTTGAACCCACTGTCGACATACTCAAGGTATTCCTCGGACGAGAACACAAATTGCATGGTCAGCGTGTCGCCGTCGGGCACAAAACTGGCCTCAAACACCGCCGCGTCAAACGTTTCGTCGCCGACCATAGCCGATAGATCGGCGTCGCCACTGGTATGGTTCTGACCAGTTGTGTCGCTTGCGCTGTTTGCGTCGCCTTCTGAATTGGTGAAATCTTTGGCCGCGCCCGTAGACAGGATGACTCCTGTGTCTGAAGGAGTCGCTCCGGGTGCTGTGGCCTCACCATCTGAGTAGATGCCGCTGGCCTCAGCGTGACCGCTGTAGCTCGCGTCCAGCACTGTCACGCCAGACCCAAAAATGGCATCCGCCATCTGTGTCGCATTGGCACCGGTGTTAATCGGCAGTTCTGAAGCAGTCGGCATGTTGGTCCCCTGTAAGCAAACCCAATCCCAAAGTGTGGCGTTAGCGCCCGATTTCCTTGAGGAAGCCTGTCGAAGGGTTTGGAGAAGCGGACAAATCGCTTCATCCAAATCTGATGTCCGGCAATGTATGTGCCAGCAGAAGATTCGAAGTCACCAATAGAAAGAGGGCACGTTCTGCGCGCTAACACTTTGGAACGCAACCCTTTCTAAAAGGTGACCAAACTTACAAGGACGTTGCAAAAATATGGTTTGTTTGACGCAAATTTGAATGGCCTTCCCAGGCACGCCGAACGGACGGTTGACCGGTTACCATGCACCGCGCTAAGGCCGGTTCAACAGAAAGGCACCGCTATGACCCAGGACAAAAAGAAAAAGAAGACCCGTCAACAGGCCTATACATTGTTGGTACAGGTCGGGCGCAAGGATGGCGACGGGTTGCCAGACGAAGCAACCGGCGGCGCACTGATGATCTATGCCAGCGGCATTGACGAAGCCGAAGCGGTCCGAGAAACGGTTGCGATTCTAAAGCAGGCGGATCTCAACCCGCTTGATGTCACGGGCTACGGAACCATCGAAGAGCGCGAAGCCCAAGGTCACAACATTGAAGGCGAAGAGCGCGAGCTGATGCAGCGGGCGTTGGATGAGAACTCTGTGGTTGTTGCGCAGCTGACTCCGTTTTATCACGGTGAAGAATCTGAGGATGAGTCCACAGAACATTGACCCAGCTCCCCTGCCGGCTAGGCAGCCCGCTGTGCCGCCAGAGTAAGCGCGTCAAACTCCCGCAAAACCGGAAACGCGGTGCGGGCGTGCTCAGGCAACAGTCTTCGTGGATACCCAGACAACAAGCTGGCGCTCAACAGATCATGCCGCCGCCGCATGCGCCCGACGTCTATGCTTTCCACATAGGTGTCCGCTGCCAACATGGCCTCGTGATCCGGCAAAAGCAGCTGACTATAGGTCACCAATGGCGCGTTACCGATGCTGGTTGCCGCGTTGCCATGCAGTAGATGGCCGGCCGGGATCAAAACGAATTCTGATCCAAACGTGTATTCCACCCGGCTGCCACCAATCAAAAGGCGCTGCGTCGGGCTGGTCACGATGTCGCGGCTCAAACCAAAGAACGGTGCGCGTAGTCGGATTGGCGCAAAATGCCCTGCTGCAGGCACTGTGCGACGCAGGTTTGCCAAGACAGGCACAAGATCACCAGAGGGCGTTTGAACCACATCTCCGCGCTTCAACTCCCCAACTTTGCGGTAGCCCCGTGCTGTCATGACAGGCGTTTCTTCCGCAAGGCTTGGCATCGGACCAATGGGTTCAATTCGGTTGGAAAACGCAATGTAGGTGAGATCACTGGAGATCACGCGCGCGTCGTCATTCTGCACAGCTTCCCGTATTTCAGCCGAGGTTAGAGCTACGGGGCGAGACAATGTACGAAAAGCCACCCGCCATGTCCCCGGTTGCTCCACCGCCAGTCTGCCCACACCAGCCTGCAGGTCCCATGAATAGGTCACACGCAACACATCTGCCCGTCCGCCGGTGTCCAGATTGACCGCGACATGGGCTGTGCGGCCGTCGCGATTCAACACCAAGACAACGCCGCCTCCCGGGACGGCTTGCAGCGACAAGCGGAAGTCACTCCCGGTTTGAGAGGCGATGCCCAAAAGCGTTTGTGGCCGGTCATAAGGAGAAACGCGTGTTTCTATGACCATGCTGCCACATGACAGCTCACAGGCGGGCGCTGCCGCCTCAACCATATCTGAGCCAGATGGTGCACGAAGGAGCGCAATGCCATTTGGATGATACAACGAGCGATTTTCATCCCATAGGGCGATCCAGCTCATATGTCACACCTCGCCTTTTGCAGGTGATACCTACCCCGCATCAGCACGCCTCTTGAAACGCGATTTGTGACAGCGTGGCCACCTCAAAGCTGCGCAAGCCGCGCCGCGCCATTGGTCCGTACCCCGTGCCTGAAATCGGATCGAGTTCCGGGAAAATCGCACAGATCTCGGCGACAATCTCCGGTTCAAAACAACTCGCCGTTTGCGGGCCCGGAAGGTAGCTTTCGGTCATCAGTTTTTCTGAGAAGACGATTTGGTGGTCGTCAAAAAGCAGATGTACGTATTCCACCTCGCCGCCAGGCACACGGCGGATGGTCTTGTCGTTCACCAGATCCCGCGCCGCCACCAAAACCTCTTCTTCACCAAACAACAACTCCGCCCAAGCGTTGCGGATCAGCACGCGGTGCAGAGGTGACAACAAAAGTTCGCGATGCGGGCCCAGCGTGTTGGCCATAATGCGGATCGGGGCCATGCCACCGGTGGCGGAAACCTTGCGCCGCCCGATCCAGCGCACCGGCTGTGGGCCGTTGTCTAAGGTTTCGACCATGTCCCCAACATTGAGACATTCGATAGGTACCTCACCATGGGGGGTGCGTATAAAGGTACCCACGGTAAAGCAGGGCGCTTGGTTGATCTTGATGTACCCAACATCGGATTTCCCGTTGCCGTCATCAATTGTGTAAGTGAGATTGACCTGTTCTTCGTCGCTGTCACCCTCAAAGGTGATTGTCCCGTCGGCATTGACGGTGATGATCTGCCCGCTCGGGAGAGTTATCGGTGAGCCAGCGGTGACAGGTTGACCGGAAATATGCGTGATGGTGAGCGCATTCCCGGTGTCATTTACATCATTGGCCAGCACGTCGACGGTACGTGTGCCATCAATTGGCAGGTTCACTTCGTCGGTGTTTGCAATGAGTGACGTTTGGACTGAATCCGCTGCGATCAACAGTGAACTGTCATATTGGCTGTCCGACACATCAGCGACAACAATGCGGATGTCATTCATACCTTCGACGATGTCAAAGGTCAGTGTCATGGTGATGGTAAACCCATCCATTTCGGTATTGTAGTTGCCGCCGGTGTTGTCGACAAACATGCTTTCGTTGTCACCGGTGTTGATGTTGCCGGGGTCCACATCACCATTACCAATTTCAAGCGGCACATAGCTGCCGTTGATCGAGACCGCGACAAAATCCTGATAAACTGAGCTGACGTATTCCGGGTATTCTTCGGAGGCAAAGACAAATTGCATCGTCATCTGCCCGGCTTCATTTGCGATGAAGGACACATCCAGATACGAGGCATCATAGGTGTTGGTCCCGGCCACCGCGTTGAATTCGGAGTTGTTGTCCTCGCCATTGGTATCGGAGGACCGGTTGGTGCGCTGGTTGTATCCCCCCCATCGGTTGGTGAAGTGGTTGGCTTTACCGGTTGAAAGGATCACCCCTTCATCGCTGGGAGTCACACCGGGGGACACGCTGTCGCCATTGGAATAAATGCCCGAAGACGAGTTTTGTCCATTGTAAGACGCGGACACGATGGTGACGTCGTCACTAAAAATGGTCTGCGCCATTTCAATCGCGGATGCGCCGGTATCTACGGGCATTTTGGGCATGTCTGCTCGCCTCTTTTTTGCGCGAGGCACGCCACACAGCAACGCCCGCCTGTAAAAGGGCGCAAAACAGGTCTCAGCACACATTTTTGTGTGTCTTGGGAAACCTTTGGCTGTTGAAGCCGAACTGCTGGTGACCTGCCTCGGTCGATTATTATTAATCGTAAGTAAACAGCATATCTTTCCGCTTGTTAAGAGGCGCCGCACCGCTTTGTGTCCGAAATGTGGCTTTCCGGTCAGGCGTGGCTGTGCCACAACTCTTTCAAAACACTTGTGACTCAAAGGATGCCCGTCATGACCAAAACCGATGCCGCACAGGTGACCGCAGATCTGATCCGATGTGCCTCTGTGACGCCGGAAGAGGGGGGAGCACTTGTGTTGCTGGAAAAGTTGCTCTCGGGCGCTGGGTTTGACTGCACCCGCGTGGACCGTGGCGACGTCAGCAACCTGTTTGCCCGCTGGGGTCGCAAAGGCGACAGCAAAACCTTTGGCTTCAATGGCCACACCGATGTGGTGCCTGTCGGTGACGAAGCTGCTTGGACGGTTGATCCCTTTGGCGCAGAAGTGAAAGACGGCATCATGTACGGTCGTGGCGCGACCGATATGAAATCCGGCGTTGCCACTTTTGCCGCCGCCGCCATTGATTTTGTCTCTAACACACCGCCGGAAGGCGCGATCATCCTCACCATCACTGGGGATGAAGAAGGCGACGCCATCGACGGCACCACCGCGCTTCTGGACTATATGTCCACAGAACAGGAACGCATGTCTGTCTGTCTGGTGGGCGAGCCAACTTGCCCCAACGAGATGGGTGAGATGATGAAAATTGGCCGTCGCGGCTCGATGACCGCCTATTTCACCTTCACCGGCAAACAAGGCCACTCCGCTTATCCGCACCGCGCCAACAACCCGCTTCCGGTGATGGCGCGCCTGATGGATCAATTCAGCTCTGAACCGCTGGACAATGGCACCGATCATTTTGATGCCTCAACTTTGGCAATCGTCACCATGGACACCGGCAACCCGGCCACCAATGTGATCCCGGCGGAATGCAAAGCCACGCTCAACATCCGGTTTAATGACTCCCATTCCGGCGCGTCCCTCACTGAGTGGATGCAGACAAAAGCAGACACTATTTCGGCTGAAACCGGTGTTGGCATCGACATGAAGGTCACCATCTCCGGTGAGAGCTTCATCACCCCTCCAGGGGCTTTGTCCGAACTGGTTGCCACCTCTGTGGAAGCGGAAACCGGGCGTCGCCCCGAACTCTCCACCTCTGGCGGCACTTCGGACGCCCGCTTTGTGCAGCATCACTGCCCGGTGGTGGAATTTGGCCTCGTGGGCAAAACCATGCACCAAGTTGACGAACAGGTGCCGGTTGCACAAATCCATCAGCTGAAAGACATCTACAGCCGCATTTTGCGAGACTATTTTGCCTAAACATCACCCAAACCTCGTGGTGATGATCAAGGAACCGCGCCCCGGCCGTGTGAAAACCCGGCTGGGCCGTGACCTTGGGATGACCTCCGCCGCCTGGTGGTTCCGCCACCAATCCGCTGCCCTGCTGCTCCGCCTTGAGGATCCGCGATGGAACCTGATCTTGGCCGTTGCCCCAGATCACCAAGGCCTCATGTCCCGCGTCTGGCCTTTGCATCTGCCGCGCGTGCCACAAGGCACTGGCACTCTTGGTGATCGCATGGCACGACAACTGCAACTGCACCAGGGCCCCACCTGCATCATCGGCGCTGACATTCCTGGCATTCAGCCGTCTCACATCGCACAGGCTTTCAAAGCGCTGGGCGATCACGACGCGGTGTTTGGCCCCGCCCCGGATGGTGGCTTCTGGCTGGTGGGTTTGAAACACGCGCCCAAACCTGGCCTTTTTGCCAACGTGCGCTGGTCCACGGAACACGCTTTGGCCGACAGCTGTGCCACACTGCGGGACGCGCGTATTGCCACCATCGCCACGCTGGCAGATGTGGACACCGCCGCCGATCTGGCGCGCTTCTAAGCATTCACTTTCCCAAAATATCCCGGGGTTGAATTGGGCCTTGGGCCCAAGAAGGGGCTGGCCCCTTCTTTTCTCCCCGTGACCTCTCCAGATACCCGTGCTAGGGCGGGATCATGCCTATGCCAAGCAAAGAGGAAGTCCTTGAATGGATTTCCGAGAACCCGACCCTCACCTCCAAACGTGACATCGCCAAAGCTTTTGGCATCAAAGGTGCTGCGCGTATTGATCTGAAGCGCCTTCTGAAAGAGCTGGAGGCCGAAGGCCATCTGCAAAAGCGGCACAAGATATATCGTGATCCAGAAAGTCTACCACCTGTCACGGTTCTGCAAATTCTAGAAGCAGATGCGGATGGCGATCTGTTTGCCCGCCCGCTGGAATGGCACGGCGAAGGCGCGGAGCCTAAAATCCACGTGATCCCACGCGCTTCTGATCCGGCACTTGGTGCGGGTGACCGCATTTTGGGCCGTCTGACCAAACTGGATGAGGGCGACATTCAATATGAAGCCCGCCTGATCCGCCGTATTGGTGCCAACCCACAACGTGTCTTGGGCATGTTCCGCAAAACCGCCGAGGGCGGCCGCATTCTGCCAATTGATAAAGGTGACGGCAAAGAATGGTCGGTGCCGTCTGATCAAACCCATGGTGCCAAAGACGGCGAGCTGGTCGAGGCCGAGCAATCCGGCCCCAAAGGCCGCCTTGGTTTGCCCCGCGCCCGCATTGTGGCCCGCATTGGTGACCCCACTGCGCCCAAGGCTGTAAGCCTGATTGCGATCCACCAACATGGTATCCCGGATACCTTCCCGGATGAGGTGGTATCAGAGTCTGATAAGGCCAAACCCGCACCACTTGGTGCGCGTGAAGACCTACGCGACATGCCGTTTGTCACCATCGATCCAGCGGATGCGCGCGACCATGATGACGCTTGCTGGGCCCATGCGGATGATGATCCCAAAAACAAAGATGGCCATGTGCTCTGGATTGCCATTGCGGACGTGGCGCACTACGTGACATCCAACACCGCGCTGGATCGCGAGGCCCGCAAACGTGGCAATTCCAGCTATTTCCCAGACCGTGTGGTGCCAATGCTGCCTGATCGCCTATCTGGTGATCTGTGCTCCTTGCACGAAGGTGTGCCGCGCGCCGTGCTCGCTCTGCGCATTCAGATCGACCGCCACGGCAAAAAGATTGCCCACCGATTCACCCGCGCCATGATCCGCTCGGTGGCCTCGCTGAACTACGGCGAGGTGCAGCAGGCGCAAGACGGCCAGCCCAACGAACGCTGCGTGCCTCTGATGGATGAGATCATCACGCCGCTCTATGCTGCATATGAGGCTCTAACAAGGGCGAAGGCTGAGCGTCAGCCGCTGGCTCTGGACTTGCCGGAACGCAAAATTGAGCTGTCTGAGGCGGGTGAAGTGACCTCTGTCAACTTCCGCGATCGGTTTGATGCGCACAAGCTTGTCGAAGAGTTTATGGTGCTCTCCAACGTCTGCGCCGCCGAAACGCTGATTGCCAAGAAATCCCCGTTGCTGTTCCGCGTGCATGAAGAACCCAGCCCAGAGAAACTCAACGCCTTGCGGGAGACTGCGCAGGCCGCTGGCCTGACATTGGCCAAAGGTCAGGTGCTGCAAACCCGGCACCTGAACCAATTGTTGGATGCTGCCTCTGGCACCGAGCAGGCGGAGTTGATCAACATCTCCACCCTGCGCTCGATGACGCAGGCTTATTACGCGCCATCCAACTTTGGCCACTTCGGCCTGGCGTTGCGGGCTTATGCGCACTTTACCTCGCCTATCCGCCGCTATGCCGACCTGATCGTGCATCGCGCTTTGATTTCCGCGCACGGTTGGGGCGACGACGGTCTCACACCTGAAGCCACGGAAGTTCTGGAAAAAACCGCCACGCATATCTCCGACACCGAGCGTCGCTCGATGCTGGCGGAACGTGACACCACGGACCGGTATCTCGCGGCCTATATGTCCGAACGCATCGGCAATGAGTTCACCGGCCGTATCAGCGGCATCGCCCGCTTTGGGGTGTTTGTAAAACTGGATGAAACCGGTGCCGATGGCCTGATCCCCATGCGCGAGTTAGGGCGGGAATACTTCCACTTTGACGCGGAGACCAATACGCTTTTGGGCTCTGATACAGGCATAGTGATTGGCTTGGGCCAACGGGTGACAGCGCGCTTGAAAGAGGCGACTGCGGTCACCGGCGGCATCGCGCTGGAATTGATCTCGCTGGATGGTGAGCTTGTGAAACGCGCTGGCCGTGGTGGCAAAGGGCGGGGCCGAGGCGGCCCCACCCGGCGCAAGGCCACCAAAGCCAAGCACAAGGCGGCCAAGACCAAACGCAAGGTCACTCGGCAGCGACGCTAAATCCCTGCATAACTTTGCCAGCGTCCGGATAGATCGCGTCCCGCACCCGCGCCACATAAGGTGCCAAGACGGGCCGCGCTTCGGTTGCTTTACGTAGGTCGGTGGCAACAGGTAGCGTCAGGATCATGTCCAAGACCGGTGCCACCGCCGCATCCGCTGCTGTTGGCGTGTCACCAAACAAAAACGGCTTTCCGTCCAATGTGGACTCGATCACCTCAAGATCCTTGTCAAACCGCGCTTGCCGATCTTCTGGCGAGAACTGCGCAATGCCTTCGGACATCAACCCTGCTCGCACATGGCCGCGCGCTTCCTCTGCGGCCTGATCGCGCATTGGCTCAGGAACCGCGCCAAAGAAGGCTTCTTTCATCACCGCCCAGCAATCGTCATTGAGCCAGCGGTCATGCACCAATCCAAGCCGAAGGCTCTCTTCCACCGTGCGAATCAATGCATGGGTGGCGGCTTTCTCATTGCGGTTCAAACCGGGCATGAAATCCGCGCCATTCGACTCCAAATAGGCCTGAATGTTGTGGCTGTCTGGGATCATGGTGTCCCCAACCCGCGCCACTGGCACTTTGCCCAGCGGCAAGGAGGCAAAGTCTTGCACCATTTCTGGCTGCCAATCGACCTTTGCCATTTCCAACAGGCACATCGCCTTCAGGCAAAACGGGGAATTGGACGCGATCTGTGCATCGCCAGGAAATGTAATGAGCTTCATAGGAGGTCTCCACTGATTGATTGTGGGGCAGACCTATAGAAGCCTCTTGTCAGTTTCTGTCAGTAGGGTGCAGTATTCAAAAATCATGAGCCGCACCGACCGCCTTTTCCAACTCATGCAGGCCCTGCGTGACCTGCCGCCCCCCGCCACGGCGCAAGCGTTGGCGCAGGAGACCGGCGTTTCAGAGCGCACAATCTACCGCGACATCGACAGTCTGCGCGGCCTTGGTGCCGTGATTGACGGCGAGGCCGGCTTTGGCTTTACCCTGGTCGAAGACGCTACCTTGCCACCTTTGGGGTTTGTGCCGGAAGAGATTGAGGCGCTGGTGGTTGGTCTCACCGAGGTTATGGAAGTCGCCGATCCTTCGCTTGCAGATGCAGCAAAATCGGCTCTAACAAAGCTGAAATCACGCCTTCCTGAGGCGCAGGCGCACCGTTTGAAACACGCCGTGCTCACGGCCAAACGCTTTCACAAACCTCCAGAGATCAGCATCGACGCCGGCGCTCTGCGCCAAGCGGCTTGGGAAGAGCGTACCGTGGCCTTTGACTATGGCGATGCCAAAGGGCAGCGCACCACCCGCAAGGTCGACCCGCTGGCAATTGTCTTTATGCAAAACGCCCATTGTTTGATGGCCTACTGCCATCTGCGTGAAGACTTCCGCGCCTTCCGCCTCGACCGTATGGTCAACCTCGACATCACCGACCGCTCCTTCCGCCCACGCCGGATTCCCATGTTGCGGGAGTTCAAGGCGCGTCTGGAAGCAGAGCAAGCGCAATCGGCAAATCCCCGCGCCTCTGACTGACAGCGCTTTTGCCACAGTCACCGGCGCGCTACACTTCTCACAAACAGGCAGGGAAAGTTGTGATGCGGACATTTGGGTTTTTAGTGAGTTTGGTTATTGGCGGGCTTGTCGCCTCAACGGCCTCCGCTGGCGCGCCGTCTTATTCTCTGCGCCCCGTGCTGCGCCCTTTGGCCGCCGCGCTTGATGCACAAAAATCTGTGGAGGTTGCCGCCAACACCAAAGGCCTGCAGCGCTGGATCAAGCGCTACAAATCGCGTGCCCTCAAAGCCGGAATCAGCGCAACGGTGTTGGATCAGGCGTTCCGGGGAGTTGAATACAACGCCGCCATTATCAAAAAAGACCGCAACCAGAACGAATTCACCAAAACCATCTGGGATTACCTCGACAGCGCTGCGTCTGATGCCCGTATCCGCAACGGTAAGGCGGCCCTGAGCAAACACAACACCACACTTCAGAAGATCGAAAATCGGTACGGCGTTGACAAAGAAGTTGTGGTTGCGATCTGGGGATTGGAAAGCGCCTATGGCACCTTCAAAGGCAGCACGCCAGTGATCGAAGCGCTGGCCACACTGGCCTATGACGGACGGCGGGGCGACTTCTTTGAGGAACAGCTTACCGCCGCGCTGAGTATCCTGCAGAACGGTGATGTGACCGCACCAAACATGACCGGCAGCTGGGCAGGCGCCATGGGTCACACCCAGTTTATGCCCACTTCATTCCAATCCTACGCTGTGGATTTCACCGGCGACGGCAAACGCGACATCTGGTCAGGCGACCCAACCGACGCGCTGGCCTCCACCGCCGCTTATCTCAAACACTTCGGTTGGAAGAAAAATCAGCCTTGGGGTGTCGAAGTCAAACTGCCCAAAGGTTTTGATTACACCGCCGCAAACCGTGAGAACCTGAAAAACCCAAGCGAGTGGGCGCGTCTGGGCATCAAGGATATGCGCGGCCGTCCGGTGCCCAACCATGGCAAGGCGTCGATCCTATTGCCCGCTGGCGCGCAGGGCGCAGCTTTTATGATCTTCAAGAACTTTGACGCGATCGAGCACTACAACACTGCAGATGCCTATGTGATTGGCGTTGGTCATCTCGCAGACCGCATCAAGGGTGGCCCGGCCATTCAAGGCAACTGGCCGCGTGGCGATCGCGCGTTGACGTATAAAGAGCGGATTGAGTTGCAAAAGCGCCTGACCAAAGCTGGCTTTGACACCCAGAAGATCGACGGCAAGATTGGCCCGCTCACCATCGCCGCCGTGCGGGGCTATCAGCGCTCGGAAGGCATGATCCCGGATGGATATGCCTCCCTAACACTGCTGAAATCACTTCGGTAACGGTATGAAAAAGACGCGCCCCAATCTGGCGCGCCTTTTGTCATCTCAAAGCTTATTGCTTACTCGCGGCCACTGACCACAATCACTTCCGTCCCCATTGGCACCTGTTCATAGAGTTTTTCGATATGCCAGTTGGCCATACGGATACAGCCGTTGGAACTTGGCGTGCCGATTGATTGCGGCGCAGTGGTGCCATGGATGCGGAACAATGTATCGCGGCCATCCTGATAGAGATACATCGCGCGCGACCCAAGCGGGTTGCTCGGCCCACCGGGCATGCCGTCTTCGTATTTCTTATAAGCCGGATTGCGTTCGATCATTTCCTGAGTGGGGCGCCAACTGGGCCATTCCACTTTGCGACCAATGGTGGCACGTCCGGAGAAGTTGAGCCCTTCCTGGCCAATCGCCACGCCATAGCGTACGGCATTGCGTTCATCCTGCATGTGATAAAGGTGATAAGAGGCCAAAACCACCACCAGCTGGCCCGGTTGAAAACCGTATTTCTTCTTCACCCGCACCTCTTTGGGCTTCAGGTGCTCCATCAACTCGAAGTTTTCGCCTTGTGCGGCGCGGAGGATGTGTGGCGTGGCCAGCAGGCTGGCGCCAGCGGCAAGGAAATAACGTCTATGCATAAGTACTCGTTCCGTTTACGTGCAAAAAATAATGCCACAGACGTGACAGCGGACAAAGTCGGGAGTGCCCGACTTTGTCCATGTTCATCAAAATGTGCTGTAAAATCCCTAACGGTGATTAGCTTGGAGACATGCCCCGCAGCCGCTCAGAGCGACGGCGCAGCAGTTCCACCGTTGCCAACAGCAGGATAGAGATCCCCACCAGGATTGTGGCCACCGCCAGAATGGTTGGGCTGATCTGCTCACGCAGGCCGGTGAACATCTGCCATGGCAGGGTTTTCTGACTTGCGGACCCGACAAACAGCACCACAACAACCTCATCAAATGAGGTGATGAAGGCAAACAGGCCACCGGAGATCACGCCCGGCAGGATCAAGGGCATCTGCACCCGGAAGAAGGTGGTCACCGGGTTTGCCCCCATGTTGGCCGCCGCCCGTGTCAGAGAGCGGTCAAAGCCCACCAGCGTGGCGGTCACGGTGATGATCACAAACGGAATGCCAAGCACAGCATGTGCCAGCACCACCTTCACATAGCCCACAAAGGTCTTGTTCATGCCCAACGTGCCCTCGAGCCAGTTACCGATGTCGCTGTAGAAAAAGAACATGCCGGTTGCGGAAATGATCAGCGGCACAATCATCGGCGAAATCATGATTGCCATGATGGCACGGCGCCCGGGGACGTGGCTTTGAGACAAGCCAATCGCGGCCAAAGTGCCAAGGCTGACCGAAATCACTGTCGCAATGGGCGCAATGATCAGCGAGTTTTTGAAGCTGCGCTGCCACTCGTTGTTGGTGAAGAAGTCTTGATAGTGCTTCAGCGAGTAACCCGCCGGATCAAGTCGCAGCATCTCTGGTGTGAAGGTGAAGAAGTCCTGCGCGTTAAACGACAGTGGCATCACCACAAGGATGGGCGTGATCAGGAAGGTGAAGATCGCGCCACAGATCACACGGAACGAATAGTGCCACAACACCTGTCCCGGGGTCAGATACGGCAGCAGACGGGCGCGATAACGGCCCTCATACAGCCAGTAGCTGAACCATTGGATAAACCAGCCATACAGCAGGCCCACGATCGCAGCCGCGAGACCACCAAACCAGAACCCAAGTGCACCATAGAGCGCAATGGTGAGCCCTTTGCCCAGTTTTTCATTTTTGAGCACAAAGATATAGAGCACAGCGCCAACAACAGCCATCAGCGCGCCAATCAAAACACCCATAATGCCGGAGCCATTAGAGGTGCCGATGAAGAGGCCAAAGAAGCCGCCTGCAGCCGCCACAGTGGGCAGAACCAGAGACATCGGTTTGCGGGAAATCGGAGTGAGTGCAGCCATGGTTCTTATCCCAATTTCACGTTGTCGATGCCGACGATCTTGTCATAGCACCAGTAGAGTAGCAGAACGACGCCCAGCAGGATGGTGCCCAACGCCGCGGCGAGGCCCCAGTTCAGCGAGCTTGAGATGTGATAGGCAATCCGGTTGGAGATGAAGACACCTTTGGTGCCGCCCACAATTTCCGGCGTGATGTAGTAGCCAATCGCCAGAATGAACACGAGGATGGAGCCCGCGCCAATGCCTGGAACGGACAATGGGAAGTATACCCGCCAGAACGCTGTCCAGTTGGTGGCGCCCATGGATTTTGCAGCGCGCAGGTAGGTTGGCTGAATGGTCTGCATCACCGAATACATCGGCAGGATCATAAACGGCAGCAGGATGTGGGTCATGGCCACGATGGTACCAAACTGGTTGTTGATCATCACCAGACGGGCGTCATCCGCCACCAGGCCGATCCAGACCAGCACCTCGTTGATCACACCTTGTTGTTGCAACATCACCTTCCAGGCGGAGGTTCGCACCAGTAGTGAGGTCCAAAATGGCAGCAAAACAAGGATCATGAGAATGTTGGCGGTGCGGGATGGCAGGTTGGCCAACAGCCATGCCACCGGGTAGCCCAACAAAATACAGCTCACTGTGATCATCAGCGACATAAACAAGGTCCGCTGGAACAGTTTGATCAGGATACGTTTGTCTTCCGGCTGCGCCTGTGCGCCTTCCGGCGTGCGCTGCATGTCAATGGCGTTCAGGAAGTAGCCGTTGGTGATCTTCACCGAATGGGTTTTGATCACCGCCCAGGTGGTCACGTCGCCCCATTTCTTATCAATGGCGATCAATTGCTCTTTGAACGGGCCGTCGGTGGCCGGATCCAGCTTTTTGATCTTACGCCCGGACTTACGGAACAAGGAAGACATGCCGGTGTGTTCGTAGTTGAGGCGCGTGCCCAACCGTGTGTGTCGTTTGGCGTTGATGGCAACAACCATGTCCGAAACAAAGGCCGCGTAGAGCGCCTCATCCGGCAAGGCACCGGACTCAGCATCCCAGTTTTGCAGCTCTGCCACTGTCAGGGGAATTGTTTCAACGACGATGTCATTCTCAACCGATTTGAACAGCATTTTGCCAATCGGGAAAATAAAGCTGACGAGAACAAACACCAATAAAGGCGCAATCAGCATCAAGGCCCGCGTTTTTTGCATGCGGAGTGCCCGTGCGAGGCTTTTCTTTAGCGGTGTGCCGTCGGCGGCGAGCATCGGTCCGCTTTGGGATGTGGCGTCGGTCATAATGTCCCCGTTGTTCTCACATGTCAGGCTTATGTGACGCCCGATCTTTTGTGGAGAAACAGGGCCGCCCAATGCGGCCCTGTTCCAATCTTACTAAGCGAACTTATTTCGCCAGCCACGCCTGGAATTTTGCGTCGATGTCGTCACGGTAGTCAGCCCAGAACTCGTAGTTGTACAGGAAAGTGTTCTGCGCGTTGTTTGGGTCGGTTGGCATGTGTGGTGCCATGTCGATGCCCAGTTCAGCGTGCTTACCAACCAGTGGTGCGGAAGACTTACGTGCCGGACCATAGGAGATGTACTTCGCCTGATCGGCCAGACGCTGTGTGTCTGTCGCGAACATGATGTAGTCCAGAGCCTGTGCTTTGCGCTCATCAGACAGACCAGCTGGGATGATCCAACCGTCAAGGTCAAACACCTGTGCGTCCCACAGCATGGCAACCGGCTGTTTCTGCTCTTCGATCACGGAGAACAAACGGCCGTTGTAGGTGGACCCCATCACAACTTCACCGTCAGCCAGCAGCTGAGGTGTGTCGGCACCCGCAGACCACCAGATCACGTCGTCTTTGATGGTGTCGAGCTTGGCCAGTGCTTTGTCCTGACCTTCTGGGGTGGCCAGAACGTCATAAACGTCTGCTTTTGCAACGCCGTCACAAAGCAGAGCCCATTCCATGTTGTTGATTGGGCGCTTTTCGAGCGACCGCTTGCCAGGGTAGGCGTCGGTGTCGAACACGTCACAGATGGTGGAAGGGGCCGTGTCGCCAACCAGGTCGGTGCGGTAGCCAAATGTGGTGGAGTATACGATCTGCGGGATAAAGCAGTCGGATACCAGCAGGTCACCAAAGTCTTCGGATGCAGAGGTGCCATCTGGCGCAGCTGCCAGTTGGGTGTCTGCGTCGATTTCCATCGCCAGACCTTCGTCACACAGACGCATCGCGTCAGAAGCCACTACGTCAACAACGTCCCAGGTCACGTTGCCTGCTTCGTTCATCGCACGCAGCTTGGCCACGGCTTCCGCAGAGCTGTCGTCGTTGATGATGGTCACGCCGGACTTCGCGGAGTAGGGCTCGTGATACGCCTTCAGTTGCGACTTAGAATACGCGCCGCCCCAGGATACGATGGTCATTTCCTGTGCCATGGCAGCAGGGGCCACCAGCGCGGTTGTGACGGCGAGAGCTGTCAGCTTGGTTTTCATTGGATACACTCCTTGTTGATTTCTTTAGTTTTGTTTTTTTGGGTCCGGATCTTACGCACGGTTTGTGCGCGTCAGCCCGTTCTAGGCGTCCAACGCACGGCAATCTTCAGGCAGCCAGCCAATTTCAATCTGCTGACCTGGGGTGAGGCGTTCTACATCCGGCGCGTTCCGGGTTTTGATGACAAACTCATCATTGCCCGCCACTGACAGACGTGTGCGGAAGATATCACCCATGTAGATGAACTCTTTCACTTCGGCTTTCAGCGTGTGCGCGCCTTCCTGAATGCGATCTTTGTTGTATTCAACGCGCTCTGGGCGGATCGAGACACGGGTGCGGGCACCCGGTTTCACGCTATCATGCACCGGCTTGCAGTCGATCAGCTCGCCGTCATCCAGTTCAACAATGGCGATGCCGTTATTGATCTCTTTGACCACACCTTCCAGCGTGTTGTTCTCGCCGATGAACTGCGCCACAAAGCTGTTTTGTGGGTTTTCATACAGGGTATCCGGTGGATCCAGCTGCTGAATACGGCCATCGTCAAACACCGCAACACGGTCCGACATAGTCAGCGCTTCGGTCTGGTCGTGGGTCACATATACCGTGGTGATGCCAAGGTTGTGCGCCAGGTTGGTGATTTCAAACTGCATTTTTTCACGCAGTTGTTTGTCGAGCGCACCCAGTGGCTCATCCATCAGAACCAGTTCGGGTTCAAACACCAGTGCCCGCGCCAAGGCGATCCGCTGTTGCTGCCCCCCGGAAAGCTGGGCAGGCCGGCGGCCGCCAAAGGCACCCATTTCGACCATGTCCAAGGCACGCATGATTTTCTCTTCGCGCTCGGTTTTGCCCATTTTACGCACTTCCAGTGGGAAGCTCAGGTTTTCCGCAATCGTCATATGCGGGAACAATGCGTAGTTTTGGAACACCATGCCGATGCCGCGTTTGTGCGGTGGAATGTTGTTGATTGAGGTTCCGCCAAGGCGAATATCGCCATGGGTTGCCGTTTCAAAGCCCGCCAACATCATAAGGCAAGTTGTCTTGCCAGAACCCGATGGGCCCAACATGGTCAGAAACTCGCCTCTCGGCAGACTTAAGTTCAGATCTTTGACGACGAGGGTCTCACCATCATAGCTCTTTTGCACGCGGTCAAATTCGACAAACGCGTCGTTCGATGCACTATCAGCCAAAATCGGCTCCCTGTGTTGTCGGTCGGCAGATTTACTCTGCTCGTCTGATTCAAGTGTAACCACACCTGAGCTTAAATGCGCAAGCCAGCATTCCGTATGGGAAAGTCTGCCAGCCAATTGGTAGGGTCGACGTCTGTTTGCGACACTTCGATGACGATTTTCGCCAATTATGATCAAATGGTAAACCCATAAGTCTGCAAAACTCCAAAGTATTTCCGGCTAAAGTTGCAAAGCCTCCGCTTGAGCGGACACAAAAAAACCCGGAGCGATGCTCCGGGTGAAATAATTTTGCGCAAAAAATAGGCAACCTACTTATAGAGGCCTTCCTCTTTGATTTGCTCAAAAGTTTGATCCAAGGCGCGAATCGCACGTTCGATCAGGGTGTCGACGTCACTGCGCATCATCACCAAGGGGGGGGAAATGATCATACGATCGCCAACATGGCGCATCACCAGGTTGTTGCCAAAACAATGTTCCCGGCATTTGTAACCAACTGTGCCCGCTTCGGCCTCAAACGGTGCACGTGTGGCTTTATTTGGGGTCAATGCAATCGAGCCCATCATGCCAACAATCTTGGCTTCCCCAACCAGCGGGTGATCCGCCAGCGTTTCCCATTTTTCTTTTAGGTAAGGGCCCACATCGTCGCGTACATGCTCGACGATTTTTTCCTCTTCAAGAATACGCAGGTTTTCCAGCGCCACTGCACAGGACACAGGGTGACCAGAATAGGTGTACCCATGATTGAACTCGGTCGCGGCAACCACTTCGGCCACTTCGTCACAGACAATGCTGCCACCAATTGGCGCGTAGCCTGACGACAAGCCTTTGGCGATCGACATGATATGCGGCTTGATGCCCACGGTCTGGCTGCCAAACCAGTTGCCGGTGCGGCCAAAGCCACAGATCACCTCATCCGCAATCAGCAGGATTTCATATTTGTCGCAGATGCGCTGGATTTCCGGCCAATAGGTCTCTGGTGGCACAATCACACCACCGGCGCCTTGAATCGGCTCGGCAATAAAGGCCGCCACGCGGTCTTCACCCAGTTCCAGAATCGCTTCTTCCAGCTCCTGCGCGCGCTGCAGGCCAAATTCTTCCGGCGACATGTCCCCGCCCTCAGCCCACCAGTTTGGCTGGTTGATATGGTGAATATCCGGGATTGGCAGGCTGCCCTGCTGGTGCATTGGCACCATGCCACCAAGGCTTGCACCGGCCACGGTTGACCCATGATAGGCGTTTTTGCGGCTGATAAAGATGGTTTTTGTCGGCTTGCCTTTGGCAGACCAATAGTGCCGCACAAGGCGCAGGTTGGTGTCATTGGCCTCAGAGCCCGACCCAGCATAAAAAACGTGGTTCAGGTCCCCCGGCGCCAGTTCCGCCAGCTTTGCGGACAGGGCAATCACCGGCACGTGGGTGGTTTTGAAAAATGTGTTGTAATACGGCAGCTCACGCATTTGGCGCGCCGCCACTTCCGCCAGCTCGTCACGGCCATAGCCGATGTTCACACACCACAACCCAGCCATCGCATCGAGCAGCTGCTCCCCCTCGCTGTCCGTCAGCGTGACACCTTTCGCTTTTGTGATCACACGCGCGCCAGTGCTGTGAAAATCGTTTTGCGTGGAGAACGGGTGCATATGGTGCGCCACATCCAGCGCCTGTAGCTCCGCAGTGGGTAGGTGATTTGTGATCGCATTCATGGCAAACCTCGCAACAGAATCAGGGTGGGCAAAACGGCCAAATCACCGCTTCACATCTCTTGCTACAAAAATATGATCAAATTTTGATTAGTCAATCGTCTCGCTAAATGCGGTGCCATCCCGCAGCGCTGCGCGGATCTGCTCCATGCCTTGCACCACATCTTCGCGCATCGCATTAGCGGTGGCCTGCGCATTTTTGGCCTTCAGCGCATCCAGTGCAGTCTTGTGATTGTCGGGTAAATTCTGCGTACCCATACGTCCACAGACCACCCGCATCGAGGGGCCGAATCGCAGCCAGACACTGTTGGCCACATCCATCAGAATCGGCGCATTGGCGACAGCATACAGCTTGGCGTGAAAGGCATAGTTTTGGCGCAAATAAGCGGATACATCGCCACGCGTGATCGCCTCATCAACTTGCGAATCAATCTTTTCCAGCGCCGCAATATCTGTCGCCGTAATCTTCTCAGCCGCATGCTCAGCCAGTCGCGATTCAACGGTTTCTCTCAGAAAAATAAGGTCATCTATGGCATCCGCGGTGAGCATAGGCACCACAACACGGCGGTTGCCGCGAAACTCCAGCGCCCCTTCACTGGTCAATCTCCGAATCGCTTCGCGAATAGGGGTCATGCCGGCACCGGTGCGTTCGATCAAACCCTGGATGGTGACCGCCTGTCCCGGCGCCAATTCGCCAAAAAGCACCGCATCGCGTAACTGGGCATAAACCTGTTGGTGCACCGGGACGCGAGCCGCGTTTTCGTCGCTGTGTTCAAAACCTTGTCCCAATTTCCCAGTGCCTTCCATTTGTGCAATCCAATCCTAAATGCGATGTGCTAGAACGTATAATCATCGGCAAAATGCACAAGCATATTGCCATAACGCAAAAACTTGATCAAATTAATCTCACAGAATGCGACCGGGTCTGAACCTGGCGTCCAACGGGAGAACATCATGAAGACATCCTTCATCGCACTCGCGGCCTCTATGGCGATTGGTGCAACTGCTGCCACCGCCGAAGAGGTGCGTGTTTATAACTGGTCTGACTACATCGACGAAGAACTGCTGACCAAGTTTACCGAAGAAACCGACATCAAGCTGATCTACGATGTGTTTGACAGCAACGACGTTCTGGAAACTAAAATGCTGGCGGGCAATTCCGGCTATGACGTGGTTGTGCCGTCTGGCACCTTCCTGCAGCGTCAGATCTCCGCTGGTGCCTTCCAGAAGCTGGACAAATCCAAACTGGGCAATTCCGGCAACATGTGGGACGTGATCGCGGATCGCACCGCAAGCTATGACCCCGGCAATGAATACTCCATCAACTACATGTGGGGCACCACTGGCATTGGCGTGAACGTCAATAAAGTGAAAGAGGTGCTGGGCGAAGATGCCCCAATTGGCTCTCTCGCACTGATTTTTGATCCCGCCAACATGGAAAAGCTCGCCTCTTGCGGCGTGCATGTGTTGGATGCGGCGGATGAGATGATTCCGGCGGCACTGGCCTATTTGGGTGAAAATCCTGACAGCCACGACAAAGACGTGATTGCCAAGGCGGAGCCGCTGTTCACCGCCATCGCGCCTTACATTCAAAAGTTCCACAGCTCTGAGTACATCAACGGCTTGGCAAACGGCGACATCTGCGTGGCTGTTGGCTGGTCCGGCGACATCCTGCAGGCACGAGACCGTGCCGCAGAGGCCGAAAACGGTGTGGAAATTGTCTACAACGCTCCTTCGGAGGGCGCGTTGATGTGGTTTGACCAGATGGCGATCCCGGTGGATGCCCCCAACGCCGAGGCTGCGCACAAGTTCCTGAACTTCATCATGGATGCGCAGAACATGGCGGATGCGTCCAACTACGTTTACTACGCAAACGGCAACAAAGCGTCCCAGCCTCTGTTGGAAGAAGACGTGATTGGCGATCCGGCGATCTATCCGGACGAAGCCACGCTTGAAAACCTCTACACCACCTCGCCTTACCCACCAAAGGTACAGCGCGTTGTGACCCGTATGTGGACCAAAATCAAATCCGGCACCTAAGCCTGATTTAACCCGGCTCGCGCACCTGTTGCGCGGGCCACTTTGACTTCTCCAACATTGCCGGAGCCCACCATGGCGCTTGATGTCTTTGCCCCTTGGGATGATCCCAACGCAAAACCCCTCATTCAGTTTCGGAACGTGACCAAACGCTTTGGTGACTTCACGGCGATTGATGATCTGACCGTGGATATTTTTGAGAAGGAATTTTTTGCCCTTCTTGGTCCGTCCGGCTGTGGCAAAACCACAATGATGCGTATGCTCGCTGGGTTTGAGACGCCAACCGAAGGTCAAATCATATTGGCAGGTCAGGACATCGGGCCGGTGCCACCCAACAAGCGTGCGACGAACATGATGTTCCAGTCTTACGCGCTGTTCCCGCATCTCTCAATTTGGGAAAACATCGCCTTTGGTCTGAAGCGGGACAAGATGCCCAAGGATCAAATTGGCGAGCGTGTAGAAGAGATGCTGCGCCTGACCCGTCTTGAGAAATTTGCCCGTCGCAAACCGCACCAAATCTCCGGTGGTCAGCGCCAGCGCGTGGCACTTGCCCGCTCTTTGGCCAAAGCCCCCAAACTTTTGCTGCTCGACGAACCACTTGGCGCACTCGATAAAAAACTGCGCCAAGAGACCCAATTTGAACTGATGGACATTCAAGAAACCACCGGCACCACCTTTGTAATTGTGACCCACGATCAGGAAGAGGCGATGACAGTGGCCAGCCGTGTCGCGGTGATGGACCACGGCCAGATTGTGCAGGTTTCCACGCCGGATGTGATCTACGAGGCGCCCAATTCCACCTATGTGGCGGACTTCATTGGCGACGTGAACCTGATCTCCGGCAAAGCAGACCCGCGGGGGGAAAGGCTGCATATGCACTGGGCCGAAGGTCAGCCTGCCGTGGTGGGCTCGCCATTGGATGGGGCTGCCAAAGGTCAGGATCTGCACTATGCGATCCGGCCTGAAAAAGTCTCTATTTCAGCTGAAAAGCCAGAAAATGCCGCCAACGCCATCCAAGGCGAAGTGCATGACATTGCTTATCTTGGCAACATCTCGACCTACCACGTGCAGCTGCCAGGGGGACAAATCATCAAGGCGCAATCCGCCAACAACCGCCGGATCTCCCGTCGTGCGTTCACATGGGAGGACAAGGTATGGCTCAGCTGGACAGACACCGCCGGTGTCTTCCTGGAGCGCTAAGAGATGCGCCGCCTCCTGATCGCCGTCCCGTTTCTCTGGCTTCTGGCACTGTTTATTGTGCCGTTTGTCATTGTCTTCAAAATCTCGCTTTCCGATCTGGCTGTGGCGATCCCGCCCTACACGCCGACGCTGGACGTCTCTGAAGGCTGGGCCGGGCTCAAAGCGTTCTTTGCAGAGTTGGATTTTGAGAACTACATCTGGCTGACCGAGGATGCCCTCTATTGGAAAGCCTACCTCTCCAGCCTCAAGATTGCGGTGATTTCGACCCTGCTGACGCTTCTAGTTGGCTATCCCATCGCCTATGGCATTGCCCGTGCCCCACAAGAATGGCGCGCCATGTTGTTCATGCTGGTGATCCTGCCGTTTTGGACCAGCTTTCTGATCCGCGTGTATTCCTGGATGGGCATTCTGAGCCAAGAAGGCTACCTCAATCAGGTGCTGCTCTGGATTGGCGTGATCAACGAACCGCTGATCATCCTCAACACCAACATCGCCGTCTACATCGGCATTGTGTACACCTACCTGCCGTTTATGATCCTGCCGATCTACGCGGCCTTGGAAAAGCTCGACATCAGCCTTTTGGAAGCCGCCGAAGATCTCGGATGTTCCCGCTTCTCCGCCTTCTGGTTGGTGACCGTGCCGCTGTCCAAACAAGGCATTATTGCCGGCAGTTTCTTGGTCTTCATTCCCACCATCGGTGAATTTGTGATCCCCTCGCTCTTGGGCGGTTCACGCACGCTGATGATTGGTAAAGTGCTCTGGGAGGAGTTCTTCTCCAACCGCGATTGGCCTGTGGCGTCGGCCGTTGCAGTGGTGCTCTTGCTGATCCTGATCATCCCCATCGTGCTCTTCCAGCGCAACGAGCAAAAACAGCGGGAGGCCAACCAATGAGACGCATGACCTGGTTCAACGTCACCTCGCTGACGCTTGGCTTTGCCTTCCTCTACTTGCCCATGCTGATCTTGATTATCTTCAGCTTCAATGAAAGCAAACTTGTCACTGTTTGGGCTGGGTTCAGCACAAAATGGTATGGGGAAGTGCTGCGCAATACTGCGTTTCTGGACGCCGCCTGGGTGACCGTCAAAGTGGCCTTCATCAGCTCTTGCCTTGCCACCATCCTGGGCACCATGGCGGCCATCGTCATGGTCCGCGCAGGTCGCTTTAAGGGCCGCACGCTGTTCTCTGGCATGATCTACGCCCCTATGGTGATGCCCGAAGTCATCACCGGTCTGTCCCTGCTTCTGCTGTTCATCAGCCTCGGCATGGACCGTGGCGTTTTCACCATCGTGCTGGCGCACACCACCTTCGCGATGTGCTACGTCTCTGTGGTGGTCAGTTCGCGTCTGGTGAGTTTTGACCAAAGCCTCGAGGAAGCGGCGCTTGATTTGGGTTGTTCCCCTGTGCAGGCCTTCCGCCTCGTGACCTTACCGATCATCGCCCCGGCGGTGATCTCCGGCTGGCTTCTGGCCTTTACCCTGTCGCTGGACGATCTGGTGATCGCGTCCTTCACCTCTGGCCCCTCAGCCACCACGTTGCCAATGAAAATCTGGTCTTCGGTGCGTCTTGGTGTGAGCCCGGAAATCAACGCGCTCTCCACCATCATGATCCTTGTGGTGGCGATTGGCGTGATTACCGCCTCGCTGATCAACAAGCGCAATGTCGTGCGGCAACGGCGTGAGGAAGCGGCGGCAGAAAAGCTGGCATGAGACAAATCTGCGACCCGTTTGCCTACTCAGACGGCCCGATAGAAAACAGCTTTTGGGCTGAAACAGTGCCTGTTTCGACCCGATCTGCTCTGTCTGGCAACGTCATCACAGAGGTTGCGATCATCGGTGCCGGCTACACCGGTCTCAACGCCGCGCTTAGGCTGGCCGAAGCAGGTGTCGACGTCACCGTGCTGGACGCCAAGCAGGCTGGCTGGGGCGCATCTGGGCGCAACGGCGGCTTCTGCTGTCTTGGGGGCGCAAAAGCTTCAAACAAGACTCTAAAAAGGCGATTTGGCGAGGCTGCCCTGTCTAACTATATGTCGGCGGAACGCGCTGCCGTGGATCATGTGGATGGTCTCTTGGCGCGTTTTAACTGGGACGTGGACCGGCATAGTGATGGCGAAACCATGCTGGCGCACAATGCCCGTGCCGCCGCCGGATTCGCGCAAGAAGCTGAAGATCTGGCCTCGCTCTATCAAAAGCCCATAGATGTGATTGCCAAAGAAGACCTGGCGGATCGCGGCTTTGGCAGCGGTTTTCATGGTGCTATCACAATCCCCATTGGCTTTGCCCTCAATCCACGCAAATACGTCTCTAACTTGGCCCAATCCTCCGAAACGGCCGGCGCCAAAATCTATGGCGACACAGCGGTCACAGGGACCAAGCAGCACGGTGGCCTGTGGCATCTTACAACACCGCAGGGGCAGATCACGGCCAAAAAACTGGTGATCGCCACCAATGGGTATTCCAGCGAATCCACCCCGCCATGGCTCGCCGGGCGCTTCCTTCCGGCCCAATCCAGTGTGATTGTCACGCGTCCGATCTCCCCAGAAGAACAGGCCGCGCAAGGCTGGACCTCACGGCAAATGTCTTATGACAGCCGAAACCTGCTGCATTACTTCCGCCTGATGCCCGACAACCGCTTCCTGTTTGGCATGCGTGGCGGGCTCTCAACCTCCAAACGCACCAGCGACCAGATCAAGCTGCGCATCCGCCAGCATTTTGAGCGGCTTTTCCCCGCATGGTCCCACATCGAAACGCCGTATCACTGGTCCGGTTTTGTCTGTTATAGCCGTGCCCAAACGCCATTTTCCGGTCGTGTTCCCGGAGTGGAAAACCTCTATGCAGGTTTTGCCTATCACGGGAATGGCGTCGCCATGGGCAGCTATGCGGGTGCACTGATTGCACAAGATATCCTGCAAGATTCGACCCTAATGCACCCGGATATCATGCGCGCTACGCCGGGTCGCTTTCCCTTTGGCCGTTTCCGCCGCCTGCTGATGTATCCGGGATATCTGTACTACGGGCTTAAAGATCTCTGAAGCGCGCCAATCTCAAGCTTCAAACCAACCTCATAGGCAGGTCGCCCCTGTTCCATTTGCCACATACAATAGGCCGCCATGCGCGCATGATAAAATGGGGCAAGCCGGCGATACCGGTTGGTCAGTGCTTCATCGTCATAGGCAATCAAAAAGGCCTCAATTTCTTGCCCGGACAATGGCTGCCCGCGATACAGCTGTTGCATCGCCGGAGAGAGGAATACGGCGATGTCTTCACAGGGGTCGCCAATTGCGGGGCATTGCCAGTCAATCAAATGCAGCCCGTCTGAGTTTTGAATGAGGTTTCCCGGCACAATATCCGTATGCAACAGGGCTTCGCGTCCATCTGGCAACACCACATCACTTGGTAGGTCAGACAGAAATTGCGGCGCCTTGGTGCACAGCCCGGCAATCCCCAAAATCTGTTCGGTCAAGGCAGCAGATCCATCTGGAACGCGCCGCAAACCACCCGGATGGTCCAAAACGTGAAGTGCCCGCATCAGATGTGCAACAGACGGCGCATCCATATGCCAAGTTTCACCCGGAACGTGCGCATATACGTTGCACCACCCTTGAGTCGTGTCAAAGCTGGCCAACATCGCGGGCGCGATGCCCCGTGGTCTTAAAAACTGCAACAGTGCCGCTTCGGCATCCGGATCATTGGGAAACAGTGGATTGAGCGCAGGGCCAGCGTAAAGCTTCAGCACGATATCGCCAGCCAAGGCATATCGCCCGCGCCACGCCGTGTTGGTGCGGCCGCCAAACAATGGCTGCCACATGTCCGGTACACCGTGCTGTGGCAATGCATGTGCCAAAGCCGCGATTACAGCGACAGGGGGGGAAGGGGGCAAATCAGTCAGCGCGGCGGTCCTTGAACAGAGCGCCGCGACGCTAATTCACGTGGTGCACAGAGGCAAGGCTTAGGTGGTCGGCTCACGCAGAGACACCACAGAGTCCGCCGCAAATTCGATGCCACCTGGCGAAATCAACACAACACCGTTGTCGGTGTTACGGGCTTCCGTGACAGGCAAATAGACATCGCCATAAACCGTGTCCAAAGTTTCACCATTGGCACGGCTTTCCGTGACAAAGGTGTAGTTGCCATCCGGGAACGGATCACCCGCGTCATTGATACCTGACCAAGTCACCGTTTCGGCTTTAGGGTCGATGGCAAAGCGCTGCACATCGTTTCCTGATTCATCGCGGACAATCAGCGTGGCTTCAACCGCCAGTGGATTGGCGTTTGGCACCACTTGCACTGGATCACCGGTGAAATGTGCTGGTGCGGTGACGCGGGCTTCCATACCAACCCACGTTGCCAGGTTGCTCATGCCCATGGCACCCAATTGCGCGCCAAGAGTGCCCAAGATTGTGTTGGTCAGCGTCTGCTGTTCCACGGTTGAGAATTGTGCCAGCTGAGATGCAAATTCAGTCGAATCAGTTGGGTTAAGCGGATCTTGGTTTTGCATCTGAACCGACAACATGGTCAGAAACGTCTCAAAATCAGACGCCAGCGCGGCTGAACCTTGTGTGGGTTGCTGCGCGGCTGCTGACGCGGATTGCGCGGCACTGGCTTGCGGTGTTGCCGCAGTGGAAGTGGCGGTAGGGGTCATGTGTCTCTCCTAAACGCGGATATCAAGGCCGCTGTTCGCGACGGTTTGGGGGGCAGCCTGTTGCGCGGCCAACGTGGCTGGATCAGCCATCAACGGCCCGTCACCCTGCGCGCCACTACCGTGACCGCTCTGGCCAAATTCATTGTCAGAGTGTGCCTGCTGCTGACCATCGCTGGAGTTTTGTTCAAAACTGAAGGCGACATGCTGATAGCCCATCTCCATAAAATCTTTGCGTAACATGTCGATGTGTCGGCGCATCAATTCCGAGGTGGCTTGGTTTTCTGCGGCAATGTTGACGGTCATCACGCCACCGGCTTCTGTCATCGACATGCGCACTTTGCCCAGCTCTGGTGGGTCCATAGCCAGTTCGATTAGGCTCTTGTCAGACATCCTCATGGCATCTGCGATCTGACGCACAACATAGGCCGGGTTTGGCGCGCTGTTGTTGAGCCGTGCCTGAGAGGCCGCTTCCTGTGGGCTCATAATGGACCGCGAGCTGTTGTTGCTTTCATCCGGGGCGGCCGCAACCATGTCTGCGCTTTGGCTCACCTGGATGTCCGCCGCTTTTGCATTCACCTGCTGAACACCGGCGTTCACCTGTTCCATAATCGCGCGGGCTTGCATCTGCTGCGTGGTAGATGTTGTCGGTACGGATGGGGATTCCAGCTTCGGCGCAGTCGGTTCATCAGCCACATCGACGTTCTGTTTGATTGTGCCACGACGCCCTGCGTCCTGCGCAGCCACCTCTTGGATCATCTGTTGAGGCGTGGCGGCAGACTGGGTCTGTTGATTGGTCTGCGCACGCACGTTTACGCGCATCGGGTCCAACCCTTCGCCGGTTTCTGCCATCAGTTTGGATGATTGTGTATTGGCCATTTGCACGGCATCGGTGGCTTTGGCTGCGGCCTGCCCTGCGCCCTCGGCGGGTTTCACGTCTGCCGTTTGCGCGGTTGGTGTGGGGGCTTGCTTGGTCAGCTCACCTGCCTGAGTGGCCAGCTTCATCAACGCGGCGTTTTCGGTGGTGCCCTTGGGGGTCTTAACCTCTGCCGTTTTGGCAGCAAGCTCCGGCGTATCCTGTACCGTTTCCGCAAGTTCCACAGCCGCAAAATCAGCGTCTTCCGGACCATCAGCCGTTTTGTCTTGCCCGTCTGACTTAGCCTGTTTGCTGTCTTTGTCAGGGCGCGAATCGGCCTCTTTGGGCGAGTCTGGTGCATCGTCCGTACGATCCTGATCCGATCTGCGAGGCTCATTCACGTCCTCAGACGGGCGGTCGTTACGCTTGTCCGACGCCTCATAAGCCTTGGAAAAGTCGTCCTTTTCCCGCTTAGGTTCGGTCGATTTTTTAGGAGCGGACGCCTCGGTTGGGGCGGACGGTTGGGTAACAAAGGGCAGATTGAGCATTGGGCCTCCGGGAATTCTTCCACATCGACCTCTCTACATCAGTCTTCCTTACCACTTTCTTTACCGTCCTGAGCGACAACTAAAAAAATACACGTCTAGACTGTGAGGCAAGAAATGCTCAACACATCCCCCCCCGTGGCGCCCGCCACGCTCTCTACCAAACCCATGCCCAGCGCCCGGGAAACCGCCCTGCGCGATGCCGCAAACGAGCTCGAAGCCAGCTTCCTGTCTGAGATGCTCAAATCCGCAGGCCTTGGAAAAACCAGCGAATCTTTCGGTGGTGGCGCGGGTGAAGACCAATTTTCCTCCTTCCTTGTCCAGGAGCAAGCCCGCGCCATGGTGAACGCCGGTGGCATCGGCCTGTCTGAGGCTTTCTTCAACGCATTAAAGGAGCGTGCTGATGTCTGATGACACCATAGAAATCCCGCTGATCGATTCGCTTCAAGAGCTGTTGGAGGAGGAGCGCACTGCCCTCATCGAAGGCAAAATGGACGCGCTGCCAGATCTTTTGACCCGCAAAGAGGCGCTATTTGAAGAGCTCACCACTTTGCAGGAAGAAGACGAGATCGACGCAGATGATCTTGCCCCTTTGCAAGACGGATTCGCCCGCAACCACAAGCTTTTGGAATCGGCACAGGCCGGTTTGCGCGCCACTCAGGAGCGGATGGGCACCATGCGACGGGTGCGCACCTCGTTCGAGTCTTATGACAACAAAGGTCAGCGGCAGGCAGTGCAACTTGCCGCCGGACAACGTGTTGAAAAGAGAGCGTAAATCGCACTCTTCCAAGTTTGTTTAAAATGCCAGTGATTAGCGCGGTTTGAGTTTAGGGAAACGTTAGCACTTACCGCGCCATGTTAAACCCGCATCCCATCGAGGGTGGCGCCGACCCGGCTCAGCCGAAACGGTACATGTCAGAATGACGTTCAGGAGTGCCTCCCCAAAGGGAGCGCAAAATACAAACCGACGCAAAAGCGTCACGACACATAGGAAATGCCATGTCCAGCATTCTGACTAACAACGGCGCAATGGTTGCGCTGCAAACCCTGAAATCCGTAAACTCCAGCCTGTCTGACACCACGTCCGCTATCTCGACTGGTAAGAAGGTTGCCAACGCCAAGCAAAACGCCGCGGTGTGGGCGATTTCCAAGACTATGGAATCTGACGTAAACGGTTTCAAATCGGTGAAAGAAAGCCTTTCTCTGGGTGAATCCACTGTTGCTGTTGCCCGTAACGCAACCGAAACAGTGACCGACCTTCTGGGTCAGATGAAAGAGCGTATTGTTGCTGCACAGGGCGACAACGTGGACCGGACCAAGCTGCAGGCCGAAGTTTCCGACCTGCGTGACCAGATTGGTTCTGTTGTGGGCGCAGCCCAGTTCAACGGCCTGAACCTGGTTGACGGTTCTACGGCGTCTACCGACGTTTTGGCTTCTCTTGATCGCGACAACGCCGGCAACGTGACCGCGTCGTCGATCACTGTTAACGGTCAGGACTTGTCCAGCGGTGGTTACACTGCAAATGACGTATTTGCAGCAGGTGGCGGTGGTGCCACTGTTTCCGGCAACGGCGACACATTCACGAATTCGCTTGACGCAGGCAACAACGACACAATCACCATTCAGGACGGTGCAACCCCATGGGCCGCCGGTGACAAAATTACGCTGAATATCGGTGACCAGCAGGCTAGCTATACTGTAACAACAGCAGATCTGGCATCAGGTACACCAGCGGATGTTGTTGCAGTTGGTCTGAAAAACGCCATCGACAACCTCGGCATCGCCGGTATGACCGTCGACTATGACAGCGGTACTCCGGGCCAGCTCGACATCACCAACGGCGGTACTACAGATATGACCATTAGCGGCCAGTTCAAGAACGCCGGTTCCGGTGGTCTGGCTGATCTCGCCAACATCGATGTTTCCACATCTGGCGGTGCAACTGCTGCTCTGGCATCCATCGAAGGTCTGATCACCACCTCCATCGACGCAGCCGCAGCTTTCGGTACCGTTGAATCTCGCATCAGCACTCAGTCTGACTTCGTAGGTAAGTTGTCTGACTCCCTGACTTCGGGCATCGGCGGGATGGTTGACGCCGATATGGAAGAAACATCTGCACGTCTGCAGGCACTTCAGGTTCAGCAGCAGCTGGCGACACAGTCGCTGTCTATTGCTAACCAGGCGCCACAGCAGCTGCTGTCGCTCTTCCGTTAATGGACTTAGTTGGGGGCGCTCGAACGGCGCCCCCAACACCTCCATCTCTTTAATTTCTGTCTCGCATCTCGGGAGAACTCCGACGTGACACCTAATGCTCTCGCAAAACGCGCCTACGGGCAGGCCTCAGCGCCAACAAAGTCCACAGGCAAGCTGGAATATGACGTGATCGCGCGGGTCACCCACAAGCTGAAACAAGCTGCCATGCAAGGCAAACGTGGTTTCCCTCTTTTAGCCGAAGCCATCCATGAGAACCGCTCCCTTTGGACCCTTCTCGCCGTGGATGTTGCTGGCACTGACAACGGTCTCCCCGAACAGCTTCGGGCCCAGATCTTCTACCTCGCGGAATTCACGGATCATCACAGCACAAAAGTGCTGGCGGGCGACGCCAACGTGCGGCCCCTACTGGAAGTCAACACCGCCATTTTGCGCGGTCTTCGAAGCGGAGCGGCAGCAGCATGAGCGGCCTTGTCCTAAAATTGAGCCCCAAAGAGCGGGTTCTCGTGAATGGCGCAGTCATCGAGAACGGCGACCGCCGGTCCCGTCTGTCCATCATGACCCCAAACGCCAACATCCTGCGCCTGCGGGATGCCATCCACCCAGAAGAAGCCAACACACCGGTGCGCCGCGCGTGTTATTCGCTGCAGCTGGTTTTGTCTGGTGACGCAGAGGCCGAAGATGTGGAACGCACCTTGCTGCGCCACATCGAGGATCTGAGCCAGGTCTTCACCGATCATGACAGCCGTCAACAGATCACCCTGGCCTCTGAGGCTGTGCTCGCGGGCCGTCATTATCAAAGCCTCAAGGCCCTACGGACCCTGTTGCCCCGCGAAGATCGTCTGATGGCGGTAGCACGCCAATGAGCTTTCAACCCATCGTCGCAGGAACCGGCCTCGTTGCCTGGAACTTTCTCCAGCGCACGATGGACACGCAAACCAAGGCGTTCGAAACTTCGCCGGTTATGCAGCGGGACCTCGACTATTTCGAAGAAAACATACGGAATGTCGAGACCGCCGAGGATCTGACCAGCGACCGCCGCCTGATGCGGATTGCGCTGGGCGCCTATGGGTTGGATGATGATCTCAACCACACCTTCCTCATGAAGAAAGTTCTTGAGGAAGGCTCGCAGGCCCCAGACTCGCTGGCCAATAAGATGGCCGACAAGCGTTATTTGGCTTTCAGTAAAGACTTTGGTTTTGGTGACCTAGGCGGTCCTTGGCACAAAAAAGACTCCTTTGTCGAAAACATCAAAGAGCAATACACCACCCGGCAGTTTGAGATTGCCGTGGGGGAGCAGGATGAAAGCCTGCGTCTGGCCCTCAATGCGGTGCGTGAACTCCAAGAAATTGCAGTCAACGGCAAGAGCGATACGACCAAGTGGTTTTCGGTGCTTGGGTCCCCACCGTTGCGCAATGTGATGGAACAAACCTTCAACCTGCCGTCTTCTTTTGGTGCGATGGATCTCGACAAACAGCTCGAAACATTCCGTGGCCGAATGGAGAAATTGACGGGTGATTCCGAGATTGGCCAATTTGTCAGCGAGGATACGCAGCAAAAGCTTGTGGACCGCTATCTCATCATGTCCCAGATCAGCAATACCCAGGGTTTGAGTGGCGGTCAGATCGCGCTGACCTTGTTGCAGTACTGATCCGACCCACAACATCTGGAACCGTCGCAATGCAGTCGCGATACAGACGCAATACCGACGTGAAAATTCAGCAAAAAGCGCGCCTCAAAGGGCGCGCTTTTGTCGTTTCGTAAAAAGGCTGTTTAGGCTTTTGCGCCAGCCCGCCGGAGAAGCAGCGTAAGCTTTTGAAATGCATTCATAATCGAGGCACTGTTGCCGTCACCCATATAGGCGTCCAGCTCTGGCCAGGCATTGATTGCCACATCCAACACCGGATCAGACCCCGCTGAATACAGCCCTGCGCGGATCATTGTGGCGCTTTGTTCATACGCGCCCAAAAGCCTTCGAGCCTCTGAAATTGTTGCATTTTCTTGGTCCGTTGCACAATGCGGCAAGCTCCGCGACACGGACCTAAGCAGGTCCACCGCAGGGTATCGTCCACGCTCCGCAATTTTACGATCCAGCACCACATGCCCATCCAGCACCCCGCGCAGGATATCAGCAATCGGTTCATCCATGTCCGAGCCCGCGACTAAGACACTGAAAACACCGGTAATATCGCCCTGACCTTCGATTCCAGGACCGGCCCGTTCACACAGCGACATGATCATATGGGAGGTTGACGGCGGATAGCCCCGCAACGCTGGCATTTCGCCTGATGCAACCGCCACTTCACGGTGGGCTTCGGCGAACCGCGTGATCGAATCCGCCATAAAAATCACATGCTTACCGGAATCTCGGAAATGCTCCGCAACACTCATCGCCGCCAAGGCGCACCGCCGGCGGACAAGTGGAGATTGATCCGAGGTCGCCGCGATCACAATAGAGCGTTTCAGCCCTTCTGGCCCCAACACATTTTCCACAAACTCTCGCAGCTCTCTACCCCGTTCCCCAATCAACGCAATTACGGCAATGTCACCGGTCATATGTTTGGCAAACTGGCCCATCAGACTTGACTTTCCGACGCCAGAACCTGCAAACAAACCAATACGTTGACCCTTTACAATGGGCAGCATGGTGTTGAAAATCGCCATCCCGGTTTCGAGCCGGTCTCCAAGCGCGCGTCGCGCCGCTGGCGGCGGCGGGCTGTTCTTCAGCGCGCGCATTTCAGGCCCGCGCAAAAGCGGTTTCCCGTCTAATGGATTGCCGTAAGGGTCAATAATCCGCCCGATCCAGGCATCAGACGGCGCTATGCCCACTTGATCGCGCAGTGTCACACGGTCACCAATGGACACACCATCGGGCGCGGCATCAGGCAACATCGTCATGTCTTGACTGTGGAGTTGGATCACTTCACCGGCAATTTTTGTCCCATCGTGAAGTGTCACGTCCAGCAGGTCTCCGATTCGTGCGACGGCATTAAGCCCGCTCACGCGCAAAAGGTTACCCTCAACTGTGCAGACACGACCTATGTCTTTGATAGGGCGCACTCTTTTGAGTTCTGCGCCAAGGCTTTCTAGCCCTTTTGCGTCCATTTGGATTCTCCAAAGTTCCTTCGAAACCCTTTCTAAAGGAATCAGGGTTAAGTCTTGATTTAAGCCACCGAGGGAGAAACCCCGTGTTCAAGAATTTGAACGTATTTAAAACTGCACATGCCATGGGCCAACACGCCGCTGTACGACAGTCGGTTGTCGCTCAGAATATGGCAAACGCTGATACGCCGGGCTACAAAGCTCGTGATGTGACGCCGTTTAAAGAGGTCTACCGCAATGACGGTGGTGCCTCAAGTATGCGTGCAACCCGCACAGGCCATCAAGGCGATGCGATGGAAGCCAAAGCGCTGCGCGCCACTTTATCCACCGCCGAAGTTTCGCCCAGTGGCAACAGCGTCTCTTTAGAAGAAGAGATGTTGAAAGCCGTGGACGTCAAACGCCAGCACGACCGCTCGCTGGCCATCTACAAATCCTCCCTGTCCGTGCTTCGAACTGCACTTGGACGTTAAGTAAGACAGAAAGTCGTAATCTATGAGTGATTTTGGTTCCGCTCTAAGCGTCACCTCGTCGGGCCTGCGTGCACAAGCCGCCCGCCTGCGCCACGTGTCAGAGAACATCGCCAATGCCGACACACCGGGTTATCAGCGTAAGACTGTGAGCTTTGAGGCAGACACCGCAACCCGTAACGGACAGGTGTCGGTGAGCCCAGTTCAGCTGGACCGCAGTGAAGGTACAAAGATCTTTGATCCAAGTCACCCGATGGCGGATGCCAGCGGCAACTACCTTGGCTCCAACGTCGACATGATCATCGAAATCGCTGACGCGCGCGAAGCGCAGCGCAGCTACGAGGCCAATCTCAAGATGTTTGACCAGACACGTCAGATGTCATCCTCGCTCATGGAACTATTGCGCAAATAACTTTTAACGAAGGAGACCCAGAATGGATGTCCGTACAGTACTAGCCGCCCAGAATTACACGGCTTCAAAACCCGCCACCGGACCCGCAGAAAACGGCGAAGGTGGAAATGCCTTGTTTGGCTTCGCCAAAGATTTTGCCGCCACTCTACAAGAGAGCGAACAAGTCTCCATGCAGGCCATGACCAGCAAGGCCGACCCCCACACATTGGTGCAGGCACTCGCGCAGACGGAGCTGGCAGTAGAAACCGCCGTGACCGTGCGCAACAAGGTCGTCGAAGCCTACCAAGAAATCCTGCGTATGCCGGTCTGATGTTTGATCAAGCCATCCTTTTTGACACCTTACGCCAAGGCCTTTGGGTCGCGGTCATGATCTCCATGCCAATTTTGGCTGTGGCGCTGATCTCCGGTGTGTTGGTTGGCTTGTTTCAGGCGCTGACATCTATCCAAGAGATGACTCTGACGTTTGTGCCCAAGGTACTCTCTATCGTCATCGTTTTCTGGGCCACCATGGGCTTCATGAGCCAAACCTTGGTGTCGTTTTTTCAATCCACCCTCATTCCGCTGATTGCAGGAGGCTAATTATGGACAACGCTGGCTACACTACACTGACCCGTCAGTCCGGTCTCACCCGTGAAATGAACGTCTTGGCAAACAATATCGCCAATGCCGCCACCACCGGGTACCGCGCCGAAGGTATTGCTTTCTCAGAGTTCATCAAATCAGCGCCCGGCACCGAAAGTATCTCCATGGCTACAGCCAATGTGCAGATGACCTCCCTGGAGCAAGGCGCGCTCAAGCAAACCGGCGGGAGCTTCGATTTTGCCGTCGAAGGGCCTGGGTTCTTTATGGTGCAAACTGCTGATGGCGAGCGACTAACGCGTGCTGGTGCGTTTTCGCCCAATGAAAACGGCGATCTGGTGAACATGGATGGTCATCTTGTGTTGGACAGCGGTGGTGCGCCGATCTTCATCCCACCGGATGCCAAAAGTGTTGACGTATCCTCTGATGGTACTTTTAGCGTGGACGGAAACCCGATCGGGCAGTTGGGCATATACAAGCCGGTTAATCCGCTCGATCTGAAGCGGGAAACCGGTGTGTTGTTTGAGGCGCCTGATGGTGTCGAGCCAATTGAGGAAGCCCGCGTTCTGCAAGGTTTCTTGGAAAACTCAAACGTCAATCCCATCACCCAGTTGTCCCGCATGATCGAAGTGCAGCGCGCTTATGAGATGGGGCAGACTTTTCTGGAAAACGAACACAACCGCATCCGTGACGCGGTAAAAACCTTCGTCCGATAATCAAAGAAAGAGGACAGCAGAATGCGTGCCCTGACAATTGCAGCCACCGGAATGAGCGCTCAGCAACTGCGCGTGGAAACCATTTCCAACAACCTCTCCAACATGTCCACGACCGGCTATAATGCCCGCCGTGCTGAATTTGCTGATTTGCACTATCAGCAAGTCTCTCGCGCCGGAGCGATCAGCGCCTCCGATGGGTCGGTGCTGCCAACCGGCGTTCAGGTTGGTCTCGGTGTGCGCGCCGCGGCAATCAACGTGAACTTGGAGCAGGGTTCGCTGTCCAACACTGGCGGCGATCTCGACATTGCCATTGAGGGCAAAGGCTATCTTGAGGTGACGCTGCCAAACGGCGAAGCCGCCTATACCCGAGACGGCGGCCTGAAGCGCAGTGCGGACGGTCTGATTGTCACCTCTGATGGCTATCCTGTGGCGCCGGAAATCACCATTCCGGAAGATGCAACCAGCATTTCCATCAATGGCGACGGCGAAGTGTATGCCTACTTCTCTGATGCCACTGAGGCGGAACAGTTGGGCCAGTTTACACTGGCTGGTTTTTCCAATGCTAAGGGTCTTGAAGCACTTGGTGGCAACCTGTTTGCCGAAACTGAAGCCTCCGGCGCGCCCAATGTGACCAACCCGGGTGAAGACGGGCTGGGCACCCTGCGGCAGGGCTATCTCGAAGATAGCTCCGTTGACGCGGTACGCGAGGTCACCGAGCTGATCGAAGCGCAGCGCGGCTATGAACTCAACGCCAAAGTGATCACTGCCGCTGACCAAATGATGGCCGCAACGGCGCAGGTCCGCTGATATGAAACGCGCTCTTGCCCTCATCTTGACCGTTCTGGCCGCCCCGGTTTCCGCGGAAATCGTGGTCGCAACAGAGATCATTCGCGCCAACACAATTATCGACCCAAGTGTTGTCGCCCTCAAGCGTGGCAACGTGCCCGGTGTGCACACCGACCTCGAAGCTGTGATCGGTCTGGAAGCACGTAAAGCCATCTATCCAGGCCGCCCGGTCCGCAAAGGCGACGTTGGCGCCCCCGCGTTGGTCGAACGTAACCAGATTGTCACGCTGATCTACAGCTCAAGTGGGCTGAGTATTGAGGCGGAAGGCCGTTCACTGGACCGTGCAGGTGAAGGCGAACGACTCCGCGTTATGAACCTCGGCTCCCGCTCCACCATCACCGGAACTGTATTGCCCAACGGCAATATCCAAGTCGCCAACTAAAGGAACAAACCAGTGCGTATTTTCTCAGCAGCAATTCTTCTAGTGGCGCTGGCCGTTTCTGGATGCGGTCGAACCGATCACATGGGCAAAGCACCCAGCTTCACGCCTACCACCAATAACCAAGAACACTACGCGATGATGAACCCGCCGCTGCCGCAACAGGCCAGCGTGTCGCGTCGCTCTGATACAGCCTCTCTTTGGAGTGGCAACAAAGCCTCTCTACTTGGCGATCGGCGTGCCGCAAGCCGCGGGGATATTCTGACCGTGGTGATCGAAGTGGATGAAAAGGCTCAGATCAAAAATGAATCAGAACGTAACCGTAGCGGCTCTGACAGCCTTAGCATTCCCGCGCTGGCAGGTCTACCTCAGCGCATCAATGAACGCCTCCCCGCTGGGGCGACAACGGATCCGCTGGTGGATTTGAGTTCTGACAGCAAGAGTTCTGGCGACGGCTCTGTCAAACGCAGTGAAAAATTAACGTTGCGGGTCGCTGCCACAGTAGTTGACGTCCTGCCCAACGGCGTTTTGGCGATCGAAGGGTCTCAAGAGCTGCGGGTGAACTTCGAATTGCGAGAATTGCTGGTGTCCGGTTTTGCCCGGTCCGAGGACATCTCGCGCCAGAATGAAATCACTTTCGATAAAATCGCCTCAGCCCGCGTCTCTTACGGCGGCCGTGGCCAAATCACCGACGTACAGCAGCCGCGTTGGGGTCAACAGGTTATGGACGCTGTCCTGCCATATTAATCGAGCAATCTCATGAAGAAACTTCTCCCAGTTATACTTCTGCTTCTTGGCATCGGTGGCGGCGTTGGCGCAGGGCTTGCCCTACGTCCGGAGCCCGCCCCGGTGGAACCTACCGATGGTGCCGAGAGTGAGGAACACGCCGACAAGGCAGCAAAGAAAGACGCAGAGGATGGCCCGCCAAAAGGCCGTGAATATGTCGACCTGGTTGATCAGTTCATTGTTCCTGTGGTCAATGATGATGCGGTGTCTTCCCTTATTTTGGTGACAATCACGATTGAGGCCAAAAGCGGCAGTAGTGATCGAATTTTTCAGGCGGAGCCGCGTATCCGCGGGGTCTTGCTGCAGGCTATGTTTGATCATGCCAATATCGGTGGGTTTGACGGCGCCTTTACCAATTCCAGCAAACTTGACCGCCTGCGCGAAACCTTCTTGGAAGTGGCGCAGAAATCTTTCGGCGATGACATTACCGACGTATTGATTGTTCAAATCACCCGACAAGACATCGCGTAGTAAGGCAGCACTCAGCACAGCAAAAAGGCGGCGCAGTAAGCGCCGCCTTTTTGGGGTCCGTCCTCACAACCTCATCCGCAGCTGAGTTTGCCTTCCATGATCGAATCCACCAACGCCACCGCGCGAGTCTGTCGACGTGTGAGCACTTCATGCTCCAGCAGTTTCTCCATGACGTCCGCTTTTCCAAAATGCTTTTGTAGGTCTTTGTAGGCAATCTCTTTGCGGACCATCACATTGGCAAGCTGGTGGTTGAGGATCTTTCGGTTGCGTCCGATCCAGCTGTTCCAGGCCAAATCCCCGCCGGTGATCCGCATGGCGGTGTCTTCGCTCAGCACATCACGTCCATTTTTCTCCTGATCGGTCAGATCGTTAAGCATGCCACGCAGTTTATTCTCTTCCGCCTGCACAGATTGCATAGCCGCTTGTGCCTGCTGATAGCGGGCCTGCGTGATGACGTTTAGCTCTTCTAGGTTGTCGCTCATACGCGTCCTTTCATGCGCTGACGCATTGCATCTGCAAATCGAATAGCCGCAGCCACCGGTGCATAGTGGTCGGGTGGAATTTCTTGGCCAATTTCCGCAATGGCGTGTAGGGCCCGCGTTGAGGGGGGATCTCGGTGAATCGGCACCGCATTTTCTTGCGCCACTTCACGGATCTTGGCCGCCACCTCATCCACACCCTTTGCAACACAGACTGGCGCCTCTCCTGGCAAGCGGGACCATTTTAACGCCACTGCATAATGGGTTGGGTTAACCATCACCACATCCGCATCAGGCACGTCCGCCATCATCTGGCTCATGGCAATTTCCTGAGCTTTCTGGCGGCGCTTCTGCTTCAAATGTGGGTCGCCTTCGGAGTCTTTTTGCTCGTCGGTCATTTCTTTGCGGGACATCATGTTTTTCCGGGTGTGCTCGGCACGCTGCCAGAAATAGTCCACCACCGCGATCGAGGCTGCGACCACAATCACAATCATAAAAAACTCAAGCATCAGGCGCCCCAAAAGAGCGGGCACCATGATTGGGTCTAGCTGAATGGAAGAGGCCATTTCCGCCATGCGCGCTCTAAGAAAGAAGCTAAGACAGACAGAATAGATCACCAACTTGGCAAAGCTCTTGGCAAACTCGAACAACCCACTGCGGCCAAACTTGTTTTTGGCATTGGCGATGGGATTAATCCGTGAGAGTTTTGGAGCCACTTTCGAAGGTGTCACCAGAAAGGCGTTTTGCACAATCACGCTTAGGAGCACGGCGACCATGGGCACCAGAAACCAAGGTGCAACCGAAAATAGAAGCTCCAACATAATGCCACCGATGGGGGTGGCTGGGTCGCCTTCAAACACCAACGGCGCAAGTTCGTTTGCTTGGTCAAGCAGCACCATCAACCCGTTTCCGGCTGATGTGATGGTTGTGGCCCCAATCGTCATGAAGGCCAATGTGATGCCAAGGTAACCAGCGGCCACAGAGACATCCATGGACTTGGCAATTTCACCTTTCTTGCGCGCGTCATCCAGCTTTTTCTGGGTTGGCTCAAAATTCTTTTCGCTGTCGTCGTCCTTTCCGCCGCTCATCTCAGGCCCTCAACCGGGTTGAGCATGAACGCTTCCATCGCGCCCCACCACAGGGTGAGTAGCGCCGGTGCCACAAGGAACACAAGGAACAAGCCGCCAGCGGTGATCAACGGCGCACCCACAAAGGCCACCATCAACTGCGGCATCGCGCGGTTGATCACCCCAAGCATCAAGTTGTAGATCGCTGAGATAATTACAAACGGCGCGGCCAGGCGGAACGCCATATTGAAGGCCTGTGCCATATGCGGCACGCCCCATTCGGTCATGATTTCACGCGGCGGGAATGTCCCTGCGGGAAACAGCATGTAAGACCCGATCAAATAGCGCGCGACATAAACATGGAGACCCATTGTGACGGCCAGAGCCAATCCGGCAATCACCAAAACATTGCCGATCGCTGGCAGCGGCTCACCGGCCGCGCCACCCAAAAGTTGCGCCAAAGATGTTGATTGGCCTGCAATGGTGCCTGCGGTCTGAAGCGCCATGACAAACATGCGAATGCCAATACCCATCAAAAACCCGCTCATGGTTTCGGTGAGGGCATATTGCGCAATCAACGGAAAACTTGGCTCTGCACTTTCAAACACAGGCACCGCCGGGGCAATAATCACGGTGAACGCCAGCGCCAATCCAACTTTTATCCGCGACGGAACCGAAGTTTCCCCAAACGCAGGCAACAACGCGACCGCCGTGCCCACCCGCAAAAACACCAAGAAGCCGTGCCAAAGCGCAGCCTCCGAGGTGTTTAGCAGAAAGAGGGCGGTCTCCATCATGCAGCGACTACTCCAACAAGCGCTGGACGTGCATCCAATCCAATTTCCTCAAAACTGAGCACCGGGTTGGAAATGCCTTTGGCGCTGAGCACTGTGCGCAAGAACCGCCTGCGTCGAGTCGATGTCACGAGGGCTGCAAAAATGCCGCTGTTTCCCGCGTCTGACATGCGATCCGCAATCGATTGGGCCAAGGCATTAAACACATCTGGCGGCAGCGCCACATCCATACCGCCCGCATCTCCATCCACTTGATAGGTCGCAAAGGTGTCTTCCCATTCCGGCGCCAACTGCACCAAGGGAATGGTGCCGTCATTGCGTTTCAGATCAGAAATCAGCTGGAACCCCAGCCGCTGGCGCACGTTTTCACAGATCGCTTCCGGCTGCGCAGTCACATGGCGAGCCTCAGCAATGGATTCCAAAATAAGCGGCATGTTGCGGATGGAGACCTGCTCATCCAGCAGCATGCGCAGAATGCGGTGCAACAGGTCCAGTGGCACTTTGTCCGGCACAAATTCATCCATCATGCGGCGGTTGGCTTCGGCGCGCACCGGATCAGAGAGATTCATCATCTCGTCCAGAATTCGGCGCAGCGCTTTGAAGGTCAGTAGGCGACCAAAGTTGGATTTGATGGTTTCCAACAAGTGGGTGGCCAGAACTTCGCCTGGCGTGACAATAGTGATGCCCGCCAGCGCTGCTTTCTCCTGTGCCGCACCGTCGATCCAGCGGGCCGGCGCGCCATACACGGGTTCTGACACGTCTTCTCCGGATGGCAACGAATCGGGGGAATCTCCGGCAAGTGCCAGAACCTTCTCTGGGTCCAATCGGTCGCGCACCTGTTCCACACCCTGAATGCGGATGGTGTAGGTGCCATTGGGCAAAGAGGGTTCGTCAGTCAAGCGTATTTCCGGCAGAATGAGGCCATAGGTGGAGGCCACGTGAGTCCGCATATTGGTGATACGGGCATCCAGACCCGCACCGGGATCAAGCACCATATTCACCAGATCGGTGGCAAATTCCACGTGGATGTCATCCAGATCGAGCACATCTCCAATGGGCTTGTCACGTGGCAGAACCGGGGCATCTTCGGCCTCTTCCAATGGGGCTTCGTCTTCCGCCTTTTTGTTTTTGTAGAGGTAGTAAGCTGCTGTGCCCAGCACAGCGCCGCCTGCCAGAAACGGCACAAACGGCAAGCCGGGGACCAAGGCAAACAGCACCATCAAAATCGCAACAGTCGCAATGGCGGGTGGGTAGTTGCCCAGTTGTTTCAAAAGTGTGAGATCGGTGGAGCCGGTGGTGCCACCCCGTGCCAAAAGCAAAGCAGAGGCAATCGAGATGATCACCGCGGGGATTTGTGTCACCAGACCATCACCAACGGTGAGGATGGCATAGGTTTCAAACGCTTGGCCAATGGGCATGCCGTGCACGGCAACACCCATGATGAGGCCCATCACAAGGTTCAACAGCGTAATAAGTAGGCCTGCAACGGCGTCCCCTTTCACAAACTTCGAGGCCCCATCCAGAGAACCGAAGAAAGTTGTTTCCAGCTGTTCGCGTTCACGACGCTCTTTGGCCTCGGCGTGATCAATCGCACCAGCAGACATGTCGCTGTCAATGGCAAGCTGCTTGCCGGGCATCCCGTCCAAGGCAAAACGCGCGCCAACTTCGGCCATGCGTGTTGCGCCTTTGTTGATCACCATGAAATTCACAATGAGCAAGACACAGAAGACCACGAGGCCCAGGAACACGCTGCCGCCCATGACAAAATTGGCAAATCCTTCAATCACATCCCCGGCAGCATTGGTGCCGGTGTGACCCTGGCCAATGATAAGTTTGGTTGAAGAGACGTTGAGCGACAGCCGCAACATCAACGAGGCCAACAAGATTGTGGGGAAAGCAGAAAAATCCAGCGGACGCTCAATGAAAAGTGTCACGGTGAAAATCAGAATTGCGAGCGCAAACGATGTGGCCAAGCCAATATCGAGTACCCAAGAGGGCATTGGCAGGATCATCATGACAATGATCGCCATCAGGGCGAGGGCGAGCAGGATGGTTGGGCTAAAAAGTGCTTTGAAAGAGAATGTCGGGTTCACGGATTAGCCTCCATTGCTCAGCAAGGAGCGGCTGCTGCCGCTTTTGAGAGGGACCAATGATCCCATTGTTCCTCCGGAACTGCTGCGTAGAAGCAGCGGAAAATTGTTCTCGCGAATGACATTTGCAGTCCGCATCAACGGCTTCACTTTCTTGACCGCTTTTACGGGCATCACGGCCTGGTTGGGCAAATTGGCCATGATGCGTTTGAAGCGCGCTTTGTATTTGTCGGCGTATTTTGGGGTGCGGGAATGGTAGGCTGCGGCCGCATCATCCCAGTTTTTGGTTTCGGTATAGAGGCGGGACAGAAAATCCGCCGCATACCGTGCGTTTGCAGTGGGGTCGAACATATGTTCGATGTCGGTGAAATGCTGTCCGTGCCAACGGTAGTTCAGCTGAAAACACCCAACATCAAAGCTGCGTGCACCAGCTTTGTGGTGGCTTTTGACGTAGCTTAGCGCCTCTTGGTAGCTGTCAAACCAAACACCTTTGCCTTCCATGTTGACGGTCCATGGCCAAGGCGCAAGTTTGCCACCAGATTTTCGTCCGGTTTCAGTGCGGGTGATGGCCAGAAGCACGTTCACGGGCACACCAGATTCGTTAGCCACGATATGGGCCACGCGGTCACAGGTTTCCTCGCCTCCTGTGTTGGCGCTTGCAGATGTGGTGATGCCAAAAAAGAGACTAACAAGAAGTCCCAGAAGACCGCGCTGGACGGCCCCAAGCGTGTCACAATGGATTCGCGACATCGCGTTAAAAACGTACTGTTTTTTCATACCGATAGCTTTCTGCCCCAGTTCGAAGCCCAAGCTATCGGTGTTTTCTTACGATTTGGTAACCGTGGTTAAGAAGATGGCTCAGACAGGCTGTGCAAATTGAGCAAATCGCCCAAAACGTTGCGGCTTTCTGCGGCCCCTTCCAAAAGAGCACGGTTGCGTGCAAGCATACCTTCAGTGACACGGTCCGTTGACGGGGCGGTCTCAGCCGCCTCTTCCGGTGGCATCAAGTGGGTTGAGGCCCGCCGCAGCACTTCATTTTCCGACGCCATTAAGGATGCCAGATCCCCGTCTAGCCAGGCCTCGGTCTCTGCTTCACTGCGCGCGCCAAGTGCGGCCAGCAATTGTGCGGCTCCAGCGTGGTCACCTGCCAGCGCACGTGCGCGCGCCCGAAGCCTGTCTGCAGCTGGTGTTTCCAACCCCATAAGCTCTGCTTCGACACGTTTGGGCAAGGCATCAGCCAAGGCCACGCGGGCTTTCAGGAGGCGTTTTTCATCGCTCGGGATCACGGTTTGTGCCGCCTGCATGAGGCGTTTTGTTTCTCCCAGGAAGCCCATCTCGAAAGTCTTTTGCGCCAGTTTCAGCGCGGCGTCTGCTGAAATTTTGCCAGGCGTCGCAAGTTGCTCCTGGATGGACCAGGAAATCACCTCAAAATCATCGGCGTGTTCCAACATGGCAAGGACCAATTGGCTGCGCACTTTTGCTGCGGCATCTGTGCCATCACGGGTTTCAATGTCGTCGATGATTTTGAAAGCGGGAATAAACTCATGCTCCAACATCCGCGCCATCGCATGAGCGCGGCGCAAAGGCGGACCCATGGCACCGGTTTTGTGCTCCACGGCCAAGGCCCCCACCAAAGACACTGTTTCAGCGGTCGGTGGCAAACCTTGTTTCACGTGTGTTTCGATGAGCTCGATAACCGCTGTTGTGGCGATATCTGAGTTTTGTGATGCAATTTCGACCAGCGTTTCGGTGGCTTCCTCAGTGTGGCCCAATTCCGCATCCAACGTGGCTTGCGCAAAATCGAAATTCACATCGGGTTTTGGGTTTGCGCGTTCAATGGCATTCAGCACCAGCGTTGCAGCCTCGGTTTCGCCTTGTGCAACCAACCGATTGCTTACTTTGGGGCCAAGGTAGTCACGCAAATGACGCGGCATCTTGTGCAATGCGTCAAGCGTGCCTTTGATAGAACTTTCACCCACCAAAGTTTCGCCGGAGAGCGCCGCCCAAAGAGCGGTGTTGCCCGCGCAATGGCCTTGTTTGGTGAACGCTGGATTGTCAGTAGGCGGTGTGTGGCCATCCATGATGTAGGCCATGGCGCTCAAAATGTTGTTTTCACCGGTGTTGGGCAGCAACTCTAGGATTTGCAGCGCCTCGGCACCAAACGTGTAGTGCACATAGAGCTGTGCCAACTCAAGCAAAGCTGCTTCGTTTGTCCGGTCAAATTCGCCAACAACTTCTTGGCGCAATCGCGCGAGTTCCTGAACAAAAGAGCCTTCGCCACTCCAGCTGGAAATATCCACAGCGGAGTCGGGCAGACACCTGCCCGCGGCAACTTGACCGCTCAAAAGTGCGGCAATGTCGCGGCCCACTTCGTCAAGCACGTTATAGGCAACGATGTTCAGGTCCTGTCCGATTGCTGCTTGAGGCGGCACATGATCAGAGCTGCTTTGCGGTACAACCAGCGTTTCAGCCATTTTGACCGGATTGCCGACAAGCCCGTTGTCAGATTGCGGAGTCTGGGCCTGCAGCAAGTTTTGGTTTGCAGCACGATCCACCTGCTTGATGAGGTCGCCGCGTAGGACCTGAACCTGGGCATTGCGCTCCACATAATTTTCAAAGGCAAGCAGATGTGAATAGTCTTCTTTCGGGGTTGTTTCTGCCAGCTTCACAGGTGCGGGTTTTGCGGCTTCGATAGCGGAAAACCGGAATTGCCGCTGTGGCTTTTCGACCGCGACAGCTTCGCCAAACGATAGGGGTATCTGTGGTATGTCGTCGTTTTGCGGCAGTGGCAGGTCGTCCCGAATGTCAAAGATCACATACCGCTCGTCATATGGAATCGACACGACACGACAGGCACAGGCCAATTCCAATTCCAGCTCACCTGCGGCATCATTGGCCACAATATTGGCCAGCCGATCGCGTGGAATTTTGTCAAAGATCGTGTTCGTGCGCAGATTTACACGATCACCATCAATTTTGATGGTGTAAAATCGACCATCTCGCGACACGGTCCAGTCGGTGTCTGGCGACGGGAGTGTCGCAACCAACCGTGTAAAATCCTCGTGTTCGCCTGAGCGGAACAACACGTCTTGAGCGGCCCCCGCAGAGGCCGCCATAACCAGTGGAACAGCAAACAGAAGCTGTTTCATGCCGCTTCCTTTTTCACTTCGGCCAGCGCCTCTTCCAGCTCCGCAAACTGCGGGCGGTTGTGCCCTGGCGTGTTCTGACGCCCAACTTCAATGCAGATGTTTGGTGAGTGGTTGTGCAAATTGGCAATCAGCACCTCACGGATCAGCTGATAGAAATGCGCCTCATCCTCGACCACACCTTTGATTTTTGCGGCAAACGGACCAACAAGGCCGTAGGCCAGAAACACCCCAAGGAAAGTGCCCACAAGCGCGCCACCAATCATCTTACCAAGAACTTCTGGCGGCTGATCGATCGAGCCCATGGTTTTGATAACCCCCAAAACCGCCGCAACAATGCCCAATGCCGGGAGCGCGTCTGCAAGCGATTGTAATGCATGGTTTGGATGCATGGCGTGGTGAAAATTGGCTTCGATTCGTTTCTCAAGCACCTCTTCCACCTGATGTGGGTCGTCATAGTTCATAGAGGCTGAGCGCATGGTGTCGGCAATCAGATTGATCGCTTCTTTGTCCGCCATAATGCGTGGGTACTTTTGAAAAATTGTGGATTCGTCTGGATTTTCGATATGCTCTTCGATTGCAACTGGGTTTTTCCTGGCCAATCGTATGAGCTCAAAGAGTAGACACAACAGGTCACTATAGTCTTTTGGTTTCCATTTCGGGCCTTTGAAGACCTTGCCCAGATCTTTCAGCGTGTGCTTGACTGCGGAGCCGTCATTGGACACCAAAAACGCGCCCACACCAGAGCCACCGATGATGATCATCTCAAAAGGCAACGCCTTCATAATCGGTCCAAGACTACCTCCGGCAAGAACGTATCCGCCCAACACCATGATAAAAACAACAGCGATGCCAATAATGCCGATCACGGGCCTAAACTCCTATTCACGTTTCCTAACGACCATAGCTTGGCGCCGGTTAACAAGTTCTCATTCGGTGGGTGTATTTGCGTTCCGGCCGGCCAAAATAACGCTGATTGCATGCGCGGCCTCCGGGGTCATACCCGCCATGACACCAGCGGCGGCCTCAGGCTTCATGCGACCTATGAAGCCGGCAGAAAATCTCGGGTCCATCTCTTCAAACAGCGTCGCCACATCTTTGGACTTCATGGTTTCATACACTTGGGTCAATCGCAGCAGATCATCTTCTGCGGCAGTTTCTGACATGGCGATTAAACTCCGCAGGCGCCCTTCAGCATCTTCCAATGCAGCCAGTTTGCGCACCACTTCACCGTCCGCGACGTTCAAGGCCTGTAACCGGTTTTTGATTTCCGCTTCCCGCTGTTCGATGCGCGCCTCGCGCTCCTTAAACACAGCCATCAACTCACGCAGATCTTCTGGTGGCTCGCAGGATTCGGGTTTGGCCAAATTGGTCAGGGGCGAGTCAAAAAGTGGCTCTTCGCGCGCCATGGCTTCGTTGGCGCTGATGCCCACACGGACGGTGGCCGAGGCAATCAAAAATGTCGCAATCAGAAACAGACTGCCTTTGGACTGCTTCTTGCGGGATTTTTTCTTTGCCTTAGGCGTCGCGGCCGGGATTTCCGGCTTGGTCAGCGTGTCGGCCGCCGCTTTCGCACGGGATTTTTGGGTGGGCTTTTTCATCGCATACGCTCCAGTTAAGCGACGTGGCGTTTAAACATTGGACCAGCCTGAGGCTCCTGGGCCTCGGTCGCTTGGGAGGGGACCCCTGCTGCGGCCTCCGCTTGCATTGCGGCCAGTGCCATTGCAGCTTTTTTCTGGGCTTTCTTCTTGGCCTTTTTCTTTGCACGACGGATCAGCTTGGCCTCTTCCGCGGCCATCGCTTCTGCCTGAATACGGGCCCAACTTTCGTCTTCTGCGGTCTCTTCAATCGACGTTGTTGCAGCCGTATCTGACTGTGTTGGTGTTTCTGAAATCTCGGCCTGTGCTTCCGTGTCCTCTTTGGCCGGGTCAGGCGCGGACTTGGTCGCGTCCGGTGCCGCTTTGGGCTGGGCTGGTTTTGCGTCTTCCATGTCGTGCATCGCGGCCAACATCAGCTCAAGCCGTTTAGAAACCCCTTCCGCACGATGTGTCAGCACTTCAAGTTTTTCCGTGGATTTACCGGCTGTGCCCTGTGCGGCCTTAAGCGTGCGGGTCAAATCGTCCACCTGGGCGGACAATACGGCCACCGCACCCCCAACCCCGGCTTCCAAGTCATTGAATTTTGACAGGCGACGCGCCAGTACAAAACAGTAGATGCCTGCCCCAAGGGCGCCGGCCACCAACAAGATATCTGCGATCAAGTTCATTTCGACTCTCCTCAGTTCAACACAAATTCCATGACCAGAAGGTCAGAAACACGTTCAGGTCCGGTTACAATTTGGACGCGGCGCAACATTTGCGAGCGCAGGGTTACCAGTGCATCTGGCGATTCAATGTCGGAGGTGTTCAGCGCACGAAGGTAGCCATTCAACACGTCCACAACCCGCGGCAACACCCGCTCGACTTCTTCTTGATGGTCGCTGGGCACTTCCAGCTGCGCACGAAAGCGCAGGTAATCGGCACCGCCACTTGAGGTGAGGGAAACAATCAAAGGATCCATGCCGACGTAAACCACGTCTGGCAGGTCCTCGATTTCCACTGCTGTTGCCGATTCTTCGGTCACATCAGCAGATTCGTTGCCCAGTATCATGCCTGAATAGACGGCGAAAAATCCACCGCCCCCGCCGACCAAAGCCAGCACAAGCCCAATGATTAAAGGGAGTTTTGACGCTTTTTTCGGTGCGTCTTCTGTCTCGACAGTTTCGTCAGTCATCACAGGTTCCAAATTCTTTGTCCCTGCAACTTCTCCCACACAGAAACTAACCGATTATTAAGCCTGTTGAGAGAAACAGTTCATGACGGTCGTGCAGAAAGTGCGATCCCACGGAGAAGAAACGTGCAACAATTTTTGAATATGTGGACAAGTATGGACATGCGACGGAAGGTGATCGTCGTGTTGGCCACCATTGCGGTTTTTGCAACCGTATTGTCATTGGGTCGGGTCGCCACAAAACCAGGAATGGCCCTTCTATATAGTGGTTTAGAAAGTGGCGCGGCGGGTGACGTCGTGCGTGTATTGGAACAACGCGGCGCTGTCTATGAGGTGCGCGGCGGATCAATTTACGTGGCAAACGGCATGCGCGATGAGCTGCGTATGACGCTCGCAAGTGAGGGGTTGCCTGCCAATACATCACAAGGATACGAACTCCTTGATTCGCTATCCGGGTTTGGCACAACCTCGCAAATGTTTGACGCTGCATATTGGCGGGCCAAAGAAGGCGAACTGGCGCGCACCATTGTTGTCAGCCCGTTGATCAGTCAGGCCCGTGTGCACATCGCCAACGCCTCTTCAAATCCCTTTCAGCGGCATATCAAGTCGACCGCTTCCGTGACCATCACCACCCCAGCCGGGGATTTGCCAACCAAACACGCCCAAGCGTTGCGATTTCTGGTGGCTTCGGCTGTGTCCGGCCTCTCACCTGAGGATGTTGCGGTGATCGACGGCAGCGGTGGGCTGGTCGGTGTGGCGGATGAAACCACCAACAAAGTGGGCGACAACAAAGAAGAAGAAACTCGTTTGGCGGTCCAGCGCATGCTGGAAGCGCGCGTCGGCCCCGGAAATGCTGTGGTAGAAGTGAGCATCGAAACGGTCACAGAAACTGAATCCATCACGGAGCGGATTTTTGATCCCGCGAGCCGTGTGGCGATCAGTACCGACACCGAAGAGCGAAGCACCGATTCTCAAAACGCCTCTGGCCAGGTGACAGTTGCGTCCAACCTGCCAGACGGCGATGCGGCGGATAACTCTGGGTCCACCAACCAGAACCGTGAGACACGTGAACGCATCAATTATGAGGTTTCCGAAACCCAACGTGAAATCCTGCGTCAGCCCGGGGCGGTGAAACGCATGACTGTGGCGGTTTTGGTCAACGGCACACAAATCGAAAACGACCTCGGCGAGCCGGTGGTGACCCCGCGACCCGATGAAGAGCTCGAAGCCCTGCGCGAGCTGGTGGCCTCTGCGGTTGGTTTTGACGAAGCCCGCGGTGACGTCATCACCCTAAAATCCATGAACTTCCAGCCGATTTTGGCATTGGGCACCTCGGCGGAAAGTTCGATGTTCAAAGGTATGGAGCTGGATTTGATGTCGATCATCCAGACGGCGGTACTGGCCATCGTGGCTTTGGTTCTGGGCCTGTTTGTTGTGCGTCCGCTGCTGGCGGGTGGCGGCAGCCGTGAACTGAATGAATTGGGCGACGCGCCAATGCTGCCAGATCTTGGCGGCGATGACGGTGATTTCCCGGCAATGGCGCCAATGATGGGTGACATGGGGGGCGACATGGGCATGCCAATGGCAATTGGCGACATGGGCGGTGAGGTCGGTGGTCTGCCCGACCTTGGTGGTTTGCCCGCTTTGGGCGGTGATGGTGGCAGCATGTCGCAATCCGATGCTGCGGACCGTCTGCGTGGCCTGATCAGTGACCGGAAAGAAGAGACCGTCGAAATTCTCCGCCACTGGCTTGATGATCGTGAGGAAGCCTGATGTCAATTTCACATCTGTTTGAAGACTTCGGCGGTATTTCCGCGCCGGCGCCAGAACCCGTTGCTGTAGTGGAAGAAGGCAACGAAGACGATATGCTCGAGTCGTTTGAGCAGGGCTACAAAGCTGGCTGGGATGACGCGATCAGTGCCAAGTCCGAGGAGCACGCCAGTGTATCCGCCGCGCTTGCTGGCAAGCTGAATGATCTTTCCTTCACCTATCACGAAGCGCGCGAGGCAATTCTCGCGGACCTCGCCCCGACGGTGGAGAAAGCCATCATGACCGTGTTGCCAGAACTGGCCCGTCAGGCCGTTGGCGCATTGGCTGTGGAACAGCTGCACCAAATAGTGCGTGAGAACAGCCAGACCCCCATCGTGCTGTCCGCTGCACCTGATTGCTACCAGCCAGTCATCGATGTGATGCCTGACGACAAACAACTTCCCATCGAAGTGGTGCGCGACGAAAGCTTGGCAGAAGGCCAGGTACGTTTTGAGTTTGCCCAACGCGAACGCCTGATTGATCTCAGCGAGGTTTTGGAAGCCGTCGCTGGCGCAATGACCGCGTTCACACATGAAACACGCAAGGAGGCCCAGAATGGCTGATCCAACTCTCAAACCTGAATCCGGTAACCCGTTCACCTCTGTGCCTGTGGAGATCACCATCTCTGTGGGGAAGGCCCGCCCGTTGATTGGCGAGCTTTTGAACATGAATGAAAACTCTGTTCTTCCGTTGGACAAACGGGTCGATGATCCGGTGGAACTCTACGTTGGTGACAAGCTCATCGCTCGGGGTGAACTGGAAGAAATGGACGGTGGACAAGAAGGTCAACTGGCGGTGCGTCTGACCGAAGTGGCAGAATTCGAAAGCGGTCTGGGATGATCCGCGCGGCATTTCTTGCCGTCACCTTTTCCACCGTCTTTCTTTTCATGGCGGATCCTGCATCTGCGCAGGATCTGTCCCTTCCGATCACGGAAGACGGCTCGCTGACGGCGCGCAGCATTCAAATCTTTCTTCTGATCACGGTCCTCAGCCTTGCGCCGGGGATCGCGATTATGGTCACCTGTTTCCCTTTCATCGTGACGGTGCTCTCAATCCTGCGACAGGCCATCGGCCTGCAACAGTCACCGCCCAATATGATGATGGTCTCATTGGCGATGTTCCTGACATATTATGTCATGGAACCGGTGTTCACACAGGCCTGGACAACGGGTGTGGAGCCTTTAATGGCGGAGCTGATCGACATTGAGACCGCCTTTAGGCTGACCACTGAGCCGTTCCGGCACTTTATGGCAGCACGGTTGGATCCGGACACCTACACACACTTGGCCTCTCTGCGGCCAGATACAGTGGACACCACGCCAGGTCCAGATGCGCCTTTATCGGTTCTGGTGCCAAGCTTTATGCTCTCGGAGATTGCCCGCGCCTTTCAGATCGGCTTTCTGATCTTCTTGCCGTTTCTGATCATCGACCTCGTGGTCGCAGCTGTGCTGATGTCTATGGGTATGATGATGGTCCCGCCCGCCATTGTGTCTTTGCCGTTTAAACTGTCGTTCTTTGTGATCGCAGATGGTTGGAGCTTGATCGCAGGCAGTCTGGTGCGCAGCTACTTTTAGCGTTTCACGCGCCGCTTCCCTTTTGCGGCGGCGCGTGGCACACATCGGATACCTCAATCCGTTAGCGCAACCAGGCGCGGAGATGCCCCATGAATCTGAAAGCGACCTTGCTGGCCTTGTTGGCCTTTGCGATCTATTCGACCCATGACGTGGTGGTGAAGCACCTTGGCGCGACGTTTTCGCCGTTTCAGATCGTGTTCTTTTCGGCGCTGTTCAGTTTCCCCCTGATCACCTTGATGCTGGTGCGTGACCCCACGCATGGCAATCTGCGGCCTGTCCATCCTTGGTGGGTTGCTCTGCGCTCTCTGTGCGTGGTGATTTGCCCAACAGCAGCTTTCTACGCCTTCTCTGTGCTGCCTTTGGCGCAAGTCTATGCGCTGCTGTTCTCCACACCGCTGCTGGTTACGGTCTTGGCCATTCCTGTCCTTGGCGAGAAAGTTGGTATCTGGCGAATGATGGCCGTTTTGGTTGGCCTCATGGGAGTCTTGATTGTTGTGCGTCCGGGCACCACAGACCTCAACTTGGGCCATTTTGCAGCTCTCGTGGCAGCAGGCACAGCCGCCCTGCAATCGGTGATTGTACGTAAGATTGGCCAAGATGAGCGCCGCGTTGTGCTGATGCTCTATCCGTTGTTGATCAGCGTGATGGTGATGTCCGTCGCAATGGTCTTTGAATATCAACCTGTCGCAGCGCAAGATTTGGCAGGATTCGCCATTGTTGCAGTCTTTGGTTTTATCGCCACCTTGCTCATGGTCTCTGCTTATACCATCGGCGAAGCGGCTTTGGTCGCGCCCATGCAGTATTCCCAAATCATTTGGGCGGTTTTCTTTGGCATGCTTCTATTTGACGAAACTCCGGATATGGCCACGCTTCTGGGCGCCGCTGTGATTGTGGCCAGCGGCCTGTTCATTATCGCCCGCGAAGCCACCGGTGGCACCTCTAAACAGACCCCAGTTCTGCGCACGCGATCCCGTGGTCTTTCCCCAGGCAGCTTCCGTGTGAGCCAAGTTTTGCGCCGACAAGAGCAAGACAAAAAGAGATAAGACACGCTGGACACCTGACACGGACCAGTCAACGGAGCGGAATTTTAGGCAATTCCGCCCCTTTTCCATCGCGTTATCCGGTCCAGGCATCAGCCCCGGGCAGGCCATTGTAAACATGCGCCAATCGGATCAAATCATCCGCTGTGACAGATTCCGTCTGCCAGGCTTTGGAACTCACCCCCAACATGCGCGGCATCAACATCGGCCAAAGCTGATCATCCTGTGTGGTGAACTCAGACCAAAACGTGCCCTGCACCCCAATGATGCGCTCTGCAAGGTCTGCATCCGGTACTGGCTCCCAGTTGATCGTGTCCGTAAGCGAGACAAACGCAGCCCAATTGGCCCCCCAATCATCCTTGTCGCTGGTGTGCGCCATGTCGAGATAGATATGCTGAGCCGGGCTCATAACCACGTCATACCCGTTGCGGGCTGCTTCCAAACCGGGTCCCTGTCCGGTCCAACTGAACAAGATCGCGCCATTGGCGATGCCACCGTTAGATCCTTTGGCCGCTTCTTCCCACGCACAGGGCCGCTGACCGTTTTCCACGGTTTTTGCGCCCAGCTTCTGCATCATCCACCCTTGCAGATCGTCGGTGGTCTCCAAGCCTTCGCGCTTCATCAGATCCCGCGCCAATGGGCTGCCCATCCAGGTGCCTTCCGGCAACTCATCACACCCCAGATGCAAGTGCTGGAACGGGAACAAGGCACCCACCTCGGCCATGATGGCTTCCAGCACATCCCAAGTCCGCGCAATCGCTGGATTTACAGCGTTGCCTTTGTACCCTTGCACACTGACTTCGGCGCCGTTGTCACTTGGATCCCGCAATTCAGGGAACACATGTGTCAGTGCAATCGCATGTGCAGGCACTTCGATCTCTGGCATCACTTCGATATTGAGCGCCTTGGCGTGGACGATGATTTCCCGTGCCGTGTCCTTGGAGTAGCTGCCGCCGGCCTCCACCGCTCCGGAGAACAGGGCGGGCAAAAGATGCCCTTCGCCACACAGCGCAGTTTTCTGCCAAAGTTCCGGGAAACACTCTATCTCCAGGCGGAAGGACTCATCATCGGCAAAATGCCAATGGAACCGGTTGAATTTCAATAGCGCCATCAGGTCGAGCAAATCCAGAATGGTCTGTGGATCGTAATAGTGACGGGCAGTGTCCAAATGCTGCCCCCGCCAGGCAAACCGGGGCGCGTCTTTGATCACGCCACAAGGCAGTGGCCCATGTTGCAGCAAGGTCAGCAAGGTGATCGCACCGTAAAACTCGCCGCCAAAGCCACCTGCACGCAGGATCACACCATCGGGGGACACCTCCAGCTCATAGGCGTCTTCCGGCAAATCTGCCTGCTCAACGGTGACCTCAGTATCGCCAACAAAAGACCAACCGCGTCGCCCAGCCAAGGCCGCCACATTTTCAAAAGCAGGGCAGTCACAGACAAACCCAGAGGTTTCCAAAACACCTTCAGAAGCGGCCCAGCTCTGTGGCTGTGGCACCAACGGCAGACCTTCTACCGGCCCAAGATCAGGCAACACCTGAGGGCGGCACCCGGAATCGGGGATGGGCAATTCGATGGTCTCTTTGCCACACCGCAGATAGGGCCCCAAGGGCAACCACGCACGGTTGGCAGGTTTAAAACCTCCGGCATATTGGATCACCAATTCATAAGCGTCACCCGCCACCAGATTTGGCAAGGCTATCTCCGTATAGCTGCCCAGTGTTTTCATCACTGTTCCACCGGAAACATCCTCAAATGGCCCCATGCCGGAGAAACAAAAAACCGGGGCGGTCAGGGCACGCTCCGGTGTGAAAACACATGTAATGGTATCGCCCGTGATACGGCTGTCGTAGTGCATGTCAGTCCAATCTGAGTTCGGAAACAAAGTCATAAATATCGGAGCGGTAAAGACCGCGAGTGAGTTCAATCGGACGCCCCGAGCCGAGATACCCTGTGCGTACAATCTGCAAGACCGCACTGCCCTCAGGCAGTTTCATCAAGTCAGCGTCCATGGGTGAGAGGTTCAGCGCCGTCACTCTCTGAATTGCGCGTGTCGGGGCGCTGTTGCGCTTACGCAATACGGCATAGAGCGAAGTTTCAATCTGCTCAGGGTCGTGCAGGATATCACGCGGCAAGGAGGAATATTCCAACGCGATGGGCACCCCGCCGGCACTGCGCAACCGATTGATACGGGCAACTTTCTCATGCGCCGCCAACCCTAGCGTCACCATTTCGTCCGGATTTGGCGAGAACAAACCACGAGAGAGTACCTCAGAGGTCGCCACCATACCGCGTGCCTGCATGGTCTCGGTGAATGACACCAACGAAGAGAGCGACTGCTCCAACCTTGGCGACGCCTCCGCAACAAAAGAGCCAGCACCGCGCCGCTGTTCAATCAGACCTTCGTCTACAAGCTGGGCGACTGCTTTACGCACGGTGACACGACTGATGTCTGCTTTGTCCGCCAGATCTCGCTCCGGAGGCAGTTGATCTCCCGGTATCAAACGCCCCGTGCGAATCTCAGTTGCGATGTGCCGAGACAACTGCTGATACCGCGGCCCGCGGCCCGCGCGATACCAAGTATCCGGATTAAAGATCGTGTCTGCAAAGGTCATTTGGTTTCCTGACATGGTCTAAAAAATAGTACCAATCTACTGAACTTACGCAAGTGTCCTTTCTGCACTATCTTATATTCCATTGCAATATAACGATAAATTTCGCACGTTTCATTTTGGTATTATATTGGTAGCGTTTTGGACTTTTTGAGGTAACATATTTACAACGCGGTGATTCGCTGACTGATTCGCCGCACGAAACCAAGGGGGAAATTGATGGCCGACCTATCCGCACAGGCATCACAACCAGCCGCCAACACCCGCAAACGCGCCATGTCCGAAAACCTTTTCGGCTGGCTCCTAGTGGCTCCGGCGATGATCTTTATTGCTGTGATTGTTGCCTGGCCACTGACCGAAACAATCCGCTTGTCCTTTATGGATGCTGGATTGGGTGGCGAAGAGTTTATCGGACTGGAAAACTATCAAGATCTGGCGGACAGCCGCAAGTTTCACCAAACCGTCATTCGTACCTTCTATTGGATGTTCTTGTCCGTGGGCATCAAGCTGATCATGGGTTTGATTGGCGCGACGCTTTTGAATGCCGCCATCCCCGGTCGCGCCTTGTTCCGGGTTTTGGTTATGCCGCCTTGGGTGATTCCGGTTGCGATTGGCTGTATCGGCTGGTTGTGGCTCTATAATGGTTACTTTGGTGTCCTATCCGGCGTGATGATGAAATTGGGCATCACCGATGGCCCGTTTGAATTCCTCGCTTATAAGTCTTCGGCGTTTTACTCCGCCGTTGTAACCGACGTCTGGGTTGGCACGCCGATGGTGACGCTGTTCTTCCTCGCCGCCATGCAAGGTGTGTCGCGTGATCTATATGAGGCCGCTTGGGTCGATGGCGCGGGCCGCTGGTATCGCTTCCGCCGCATCACCATTCCACAGATTATGCCGGTGATTGTCTCTATGGCGCTCTTGTCTGCGATTTTCACCTTCAACAGCTTCGAAATCATCTGGATTTTGACCGAAGGCGGACCACGCAGCGCCACAACCACACTGATCATCGACACCTACAAGGTTGCCATTGGGAACTACAAATTTGGCGAAGGCGCCGCACGGGCCGTGGTTATCGTTGTCCTGCTGGCTGTGTTCTCGCTGATCTACCTGTTCTTCCTGAACAAAATCAACAAACGCTACGGGGCGAAATGATATGATGGATCGCTACACAAAACTGCAACTGGTTGGCATCTATGCCGCGCTTGCTGTCTTCCTGACCTTCATCCTGCTGCCTTTCTTTGAGATGTTCATGGCCTCCTTGCGCCCTCTGGAGCACCTGTTCCGCAGCCCGTATCAGTTCTGGTCGGATGACTTCAGCCTGCAGGCTTATAAAGACATGTGGGTGACCGTGCCGCTACTAGGCCGGTACATCTTCAACTCGATCTTCATCGCCACGTCAGTGACAGTCATTACAATGGTTTTTGTGGTACCTGCCGCATACGCCTATGCCCGCCTTGAGTTCCCGTTCAAAAACATCAGCCTCGGTATCTTCCTCGGTGTGAACATGTTCACCGGCGCCGTTCTGTTGATCCCGCTCTACCGCGTGCTGCGCACCATGGGCCTTTTGAATACTTACTGGGCGATGATTGTGCCTGGCGTGGCCTTCCTGATCCCCACCGGTATCTGGTTGCTGCGGTCCTACCTGGAGAAAATTCCTCGCGAACTGGAAGAAGCGGCTTTTGTGGACGGTGCATCCCGGATGTACACCCTGCGCCGCGTGGTTCTGCCACTGGCCGTGCCCGGCCTTATCGTGGTCAGCGTCGCCGTCTTTATCGGCGCCTACGCCCAGCAATTCCTGTTCGCAATTACCTTTAACCAGACACGTGAGCTGCAACCGCTGCCTGCCGGTCTCTTTGAATTCATCGGCTACCAGTCGGTGACTTGGAACGAAATGATGGCCGCGGCTTTGGTAGGTGTCCTACCGGTCATGCTCATCTTCCTGTTCCTACAAAAATACCTCGTCGCCGGCCTCACGGCAGGCGCGGTGAAAGAATAAGTTCAACCAAGGGAGAGAAGACTATGAAATTTGTGAAACTCACATTGGGCGCAGCCCTGCTGTCCGGGGCCGCAAGCGGCGCACTGGCAGCTGACACAGAGCTGCATTTCATCATGTGTGGTGGCGAAGTCCGCGAAGCTGATCAGGCCGTTGTTGATCAGTTCGAGAAAGACCACGAAGGTGTGTCCGTGAACCTCGAAGCTGTGCCATGGGGCACATGCCAGGACAAATCTTTGACACTGGCCGCTGCGGGTGACCCACCCTCCATCGCTTATATGGGCTCACGCACCCTGCGTCAGCTGGCCAACAACGACCTGATCGTTGCGGCAAACATCGACCCAGAAGCGCCATACCAGCCAGGTGTTCTAAACACCGTGACCATCGAGGGCACGCAGTGGGGCTACCCACACGCATTCTCCACCAAAGCGCTCTATATCAACTGTGGAATCGTTGAAGAATCCGGTCAGGAATGTGCCGCTCCAGCAACTTGGGACGACATGTACGCAATGGCCAAAGGCGTTGTGGACAACACCGAAGTGGCTGGCGTTGGCCTGTCGGGCAAAGACTTCGACAACACCATGCACCAGTTCCTGAACTACCTGTACTCCAACGGTGGTTCTGTGATCGACGGCGCAACCGGCAAAAACATGCTGGACAGCAAAGAGACCCGCGAAACTCTGGAATTCTACGGCAAGCTCGTAGACGTTGCTCAGGACGGCCCAACCGCATGGGAACGCAGCCAGCTGCGTGATCTGTTCAACGACGGCAAGATCGCCATGTATGTCACCGGTCCTTGGGGTCACGGTCAGCACAACGAAGACATCAACCAGATCGTTGCGCCTATCCCTGCTGGTCCTTCCGGTGAAAGCGGCTCCATCCTGATCACCGACTCCATCGTGGTGTTCAAAGGTTCCGGTCACGAAGATCTGGCCCATGATCTGGCACAGCGCATCACTTCCGGTGACAGCCAGTACGACCTGGACAGCAGCTGGGGTCTGACACCAATCCTCGACTACACCAAGCTGGGCAAAGAAGATCCGTACTACAACGACGGCATCTGGCCGACCTTCACTGCATCGATCGCTACCGGTGGCCCAGAGCCGCTCGTAGAAGACTTCAAATCGCTGCAGTCTGTGTTCACCAACATGGTTCAAGGCATCATCCTGCAGGATGACACTGTCGACAACCTGGTGACCATCGCAGCTGAAGAGCTCGACGACGCCCTCTAAGGGTTCCTCCCTGCTCCGGGCGCGCCAAACAAGGCGGCGTGCCCGGAGTGCCTCCACTCACGAAACCTCTCAGACAAACGGACAGACTCATGGCAACGCTCAACCTGAATGCAATCAACAAGTCCTTCGGTTCGGCTAAGGTGTTGCATGACATCAGCCTCGCAATCGAGGACAAAGAATTTGTGGTCTTCGTAGGCCCCTCCGGCTGCGGCAAATCCACTTTGCTGCGCATCATTGCCGGCCTCGAAGAATCCACCTCCGGCTCCATCCAGATCGGCGACGAAGACGTCAGCAACGCCGCTCCTGTTGATCGCGGCATCTCGATGGTGTTCCAGTCTTACGCGCTTTACCCACACCTAAGCGTCTATGAAAACATCGCTTTCCCACTGCGCGTTCAAAAGATGCCGAAAGAGGAACTCGAAGAACGCGTTCAACGCGCAGCTGGTATCCTGCAACTCACGGAAAAACTCGACCTGAAACCAGGCCAATTGTCCGGTGGTCAGCGTCAGCGTGTGGCCATTGGCCGTTCGATTGTGCGCAACCCAAAGGTCTTCCTGTTTGACGAACCGCTCTCCAACCTCGACGCCGCCCTTCGCGGGGACATGCGCGTGGAGTTGAGCCAATTGCACAGCCAACTCGACGCCACCATGGTCTACGTGACCCACGATCAGGTCGAAGCCATGACCATGGCAGACCGCATTGTGGTGTTGAACGGTGGCAAAGTGGAACAATTTGGCTCCCCAATGGAGCTATACCACCACCCCGCCACCAAATTTGTGGCTGGCTTCATTGGTCAACCCAACATGAACTTTGTGCCCGCCACCGTACTGGAAACCACTGGCGCACTGACGGTGGAGCTCGACGGTGGACATAAGATGTCTCTGCCGGTCGACACCGCTGGCGTGCGCAAGGGCGACACTGTCGAGGTGGGTATCCGTCCCGAGCACGTAACTCTTGGCGACGACGGCTTGGACATCACCGTGAATGTGTTGGAACGTCTAGGCGGCATTTCGATCACCTATGGCACCATCGGCAACGGCACTCGCTTCTGTGCGTCTCTGTCAGGCGATGCCCCAATTCAGCAAGGCAAGAACATGCGCCTCACAGTTGCGCCAGAAGATTGCCACGTGTTCCAATCCAACGGCAATGTATTGCGCCGTAAATCTGCCCCAGCTTTGGTGGCTTAAGGATCTCCCATGCGCGTTGTCACAGCAGGCATAGGCCTTCGGGCCGGGCATGTGCTTTCCATCCTGAAGGAAGCCATGCCAGAGGTGGAGTTTGTCGGGTTCTATGACCCACAGCCCACCCATCTGGAAATGATTGGTATCGAGACTCCACAATTCGACGATATAGAGACTATGTTGGCCCAAACAGCGCCTGATCTCTTCTTTGTCGGCTCGCCCAATAGCTTCCATTTGGAACACATCAAAATTGGCCTCGCCGCTGGCGTGCGCATTTTTACGGAAAAACCTGTGGTCACCACCAAAGAGGAGACCATGGAACTGGCTGCGTTGTTGGCCGAGCACGGCACCGACAGCGTCATGGTGGGCCTGGTGCTGCGCTATTCACAGCATATGGTCGATCTGCGCAGGGTGCTGGATCAGCTTGGCCCCATCACCTCGATGGAAGCCAGCGAGCACATCGCTCCTTATCATGGCGCATTTTTCATGCGTGACTGGCGCCGCATGGTGCATTGGTCCGGTGGCTTCATGCTCGAAAAATGCTGTCACGACATCGACATTTACAACATGGTGACTAGCTCGCGTCCCTCCCAGGTCGCAAGCTTTGGCGGGCGCAAATCATTTGTTCCGGCATTTGCGCCCGCCTCAAATACCGAAAACGAAATCATGCACCGCAAGAAAAGCGTCTGGCAGAGCATTGATGACCCGTTCCATTCAGACGGGGATATCATCGATTACCAAACCGCCATTCTGCAGTACGAAAGCGGCGCCTCGCTGTCGTTTCACACCAACCTGAACGTACCGGATGAGCACCGCAGGTTCTGTGTGATGGGCGCAATGGGCATGGCCGAAGGCGATTTTGTGCGCGGCTATCTAAAAGCAACTGCCCGCGATGGATCGGTGATTGCAGATCACGACTACACCCAAATGGACAGCGCCCGGGCCTCCGCCCATTACGGCGCGGACCACATGATGGTGGACGACATCGTTGCCTTCTTGAAAGGCGAAACCGAGACCCTTCCGGTTGGCGTGGTGGACGCGCTGGAGGCAGGTCTTGTGGCAATGGCGCTGGATGAAGCGCGCATCGACGGAAAAATGATCAACATGGCCCCTGTTTGGGCCGAATTCGACAAGTTTGGATTGCGAGAATGACAATGAACAGCACCGTACACGGCGCATTGATGGCCAAAGAGAGCGCAGAGGCAATTGACGTCTTTGCAAAAACCGCAACACAGTCCGTATCCCTGCCCAATCTGGACGCTGTAAAAGCAATCTACACCATTGCGCGTGGTTCCTCTGACGCAGCGGCCAACATCCTGTCTTACGAATTCATGCGTGAACTTGGTGTACCTGTGACCTCTCTGCCACCGTCTGTGTTCTCGATTGGCAAAGGTGTGTCCATGGACAATTCCGCCGCGCTGGTGGTGAGCCAGTCCGGCGCCTCCGAAGATCTGGTGCGCAGCGCCAAAGGCGCCGCCTCGCGTGGCGCCAAAGTTCTGGCCCTGACCAACATCCCGGACAGCCCGGTGGAAGCCGCTGCTGATGCCACCATCGCAATTGGTGCTGGTCCGGAAAATGCCGTCCCAGCCACCAAAACTGTGGTGGGCTCTGTGGCCGCCGGAATGGCACTTTTGGCTGGAATAGAGTCCAACTATGATGTCAAGCCTTCTGCAGACGCCATCGCCGCCGCACCGTCCGCGCTGCCCGATGCCGCCGCCCTGCGTGCCGCCTTCCTGCGCGCGCGCCACTTCTATGTGATTGGCCGTGACACAGGCTTTGGTGCCGCCCACGAAGTTGCGTTGAAACTCAAAGAATGCTGCGCCCTGCACGCCGAAGCTTATTCCGCTTCCGAAGTGCTGCACGGTCCGCTGCAACTGGCGACCAACCCGATGATGGTGCTGATCCTCGACACGGGCCAAGCCGACATTCAGGACAGCCTTGATCAAGCCGAAGCGCGTTTCACCGCTGTTGGCTGTGACGTGCATCGCATTCGCGTGACCGACCTGATCGACACCGACATCAAGCCAGCCGCCGCAGCCGCTTACCTTCTGGCGCTGATCTACCCGGTGATCCTTGAAACCGCGCTCGCAATGGGCTTGAACCCGGACACTCCGGAAACTCTGGCGAAAGTGACCCAAACCACATGAGCACAACCTTGGACACCTGGGCCACGTGGCGCGAAATTCACCAGCAGCCCGCCGTTTGGCGGGCCTGGGGCGACGCGCTCGACGTAGCAGGCCTGCGCAGCTGGATTGCGGCGCAGAACGCAGACGAAGTTTGGTTCTGTGGCGCAGGCACAAGCGCGTATATCGGCGACATCATCGCCGCAGCTGTGCCGGGCACCCGCTCTGTGCCTTCCACTGATCTGGTCGCAAACCCACGGGCTTTCCTGAATGGCAACCGCCCACTGGTGGTCAGCTTTGGCCGCTCTGGAAACTCCACCGAAAGCCTCGGCACGCTCGACGCGCTGGACGCTTTGGCCCCTGACGCACCGCGGTTGCACATCACTTGCAACCCAGATGGCGCATTGGCCACCCGTTCCTCGCTAGGTCCACTCAAAGTCATCAACCTGCCAGACGTCACCCATGACGAAGGCTTTGCCATGACCAGCAGCTTCTCCACGATGCTACTGACCGCCTTGGCGCTGTTTGACGAGCCTTGTGACGTACCGGCCCGCTTCAATGCACTGGCAGATCAGCTCGAAAATCTGTTGCCACAGTTTGGCACTCCGCGCCCGGATCGCGCGGTTTACGTGGGCTCCGGCCCGCTGGCTTTTGCCGCCCGTGAAGCCGCACTCAAGGTTATGGAGCTCACCGCCGGGCAAACACCTGCCCTTTGGGACAGCTCGCTTGGCTTCCGCCACGGACCAAAATCTTTTGTGCGTGACACAACGTCCATCACCGTGTTCAGCAGCCCACATGCCCCAACAAACGCCTATGACGCTGATCTGGTAGCCGAACTGCGCGCACAGTTCCCAGACGCCCGCATCACCAACATCGGTCCCAATGGCGACATTGCCATCGATATGCCGTTTGGCACCGCATGGGCCGCGCCACTGTGTATTGCCGCATCCCAAATTGACGGTGTGAAATGGGCGGCGGAACTGGATCTGAACGTCGACAATCCTTTCACCGGGCAAGGCACGCTGTCGCGCGTGGTCTCCGGTGTGACGCTGCACGGAGTGGGCTGATGACCGTTGCGGGGATCGATCTTGGCGGCACCAAATGTGAAGTGCGCCTGTTTGATGCAGACTGGAACGAGGTGGCCCGCCATCGCGAACCCACGCCCAAATCTTATGAAGGTCTGGTGCAAACCGTGGCCAAACAGGTGGCCTGGGCCGAAGCTGAATCCGGGGAAAAACTCCCGGTTGGCATCGGCGCGGCTGGTCTGATCAATCCCCAAACCGGTCTGGCGCTCACCGCCAATCTGCCAGCCACCGACAAGCCATTTCCAGCGGACATCAATACAGCTGCTGGTCGCCCTATCACTTATGTGAATGACTGCCGGGCTTTGGCTTTGTCCGAGGCGGTGTTTGGCGCGGGTAAAGGTCAGAACATTGTGATGTCGCTGATCCTCGGCACCGGTATCGGGGGCGGCATTGTGGTGAATCAGTCTCTGCTACAAGGCCCAACCCTGACCGGTGGCGAATTTGGCCACACCTCCGCACCCGCCCATATAGTGTCCCGTCACAACCTGCCCATCCGTCGCTGTGGCTGTGGCCGTTTGGGCTGCATTGAGACCTATGTCGCAGGCCCCGGTCTGGCTGCGTTGGCGGAAACCCTCACAGGTCAGAAAGTCAATCCACCAGAAATCGCCGCTAGGCGTCATGATGACATGGCCGATGTTTGGGATGTCTGGTGCACTTTGGCCGCTGAAATGCTCCACAGCCTGACCCTGACCGCCGATCCGGATGTGATTGTGCTTGGTGGAGGTTTGAGTCAGATCAACGGCGTGATCCAGGATCTATCCGTCGCCGCACAAAAAGCCCAAATTGGGGATTTCTCCACCGCCCGCCTGACCTTGGCGCAGGGCGGTGACAGCAGCGGTGCCCGTGGGGCCGCATATGCCGCTTGGCAGGAGGCCAACACATGACACACGCGCTGCGTTCCATCATTCAGCAAAACCGCGCCGGCACGCCGGTTGCGATCCCCTCTGTGTGCTCTGCCCATCCCGATGTCCTACGCGCCTCCTTAGCGTTGGCAGAACGTCTGGACCGACAAATTGTTGTTGAGTCGACCTCCAACCAAGTCAATCAGGACGGCGGCTACACTGGCATCACACCGGAAGGCTTCATCCGCTTTGTCTATGACATTGCCGACCGCGCCAATGTGGCTCGCGAACGCATCATCTTTGGCGGCGACCATCTTGGTCCGCAAGCTTGGCGCGCAATGTCCGCTGAGGCCGCCATGGACAAGGCCCGCGTGCTGGTGCGCGACTACGTAAACGCCGGTTTTGGCAAGATTCATCTCGATTGTTCCGAGGGCTGTGCAGGCGAAGCCGCGCAACTGACCGACGATCAAACTGCTGAACGCTCTGCTGATCTTGCTCGCGTTTGCGCCGAAGAAAGCGACGACCTCTTATTTGTGGTTGGAACCGAAGTGCCGCCCCCCGGTGGCGCACGGGCAGATGAAGATGGAGACATCCCCCCAACCAACGCGCAAGATGCAGCTGCAACGCTGAAGGCCCATATCGACACCTTTGGCGATCTGGCCTCATCCATTGGCGGTCTTGTGGTACAGCCCGGCGTCGAGTTTGGCCCCACAGATGTGCATCATTTGCCTTTTAACCGCGATCCCGGCTTTCTTGCTGCCATCGCAGACCACCCAACTGTATGCTTGGAAGCACACTCCACCGATTATCAGCGCCCATATACCTTTGTGCGCCTTGCGGAACTTGGCTTTGCCTTTCAGAAGGTGGGCCCAGCGCTGACCTTTGCTTACCGGCAAGCGGTCTACGCGCTGGATGCGCTGCGCCAACCGTCTGGCGTGCTGCGCGCCACGATGGAAGAGTTGATGTTGAGTGATCCGAAGTATTGGCAAGGGCACTACCACGGGGACACAAATAGCCTGCGTCGGCAGCGCCATTTTGGTCTCGCAGATCGGGTGCGCTATTATTGGCCACAGCCCAAGGCGCAATCCGCCGTACAAAAACTCCTGTCGGATACACCTGACACTATCAGCGAAGCGGCTGTGCGCGCCGCCTTTGGCACCACCACGCTGGAACGCGCGGAACAACTTTCCGGTTCCCACGCACAACGCCTGATAGATGCGCAAATCGAACTGGCGCTGGAACCCTATTTCTTTGAGGTATCAAAATGACCGATCGTTGGATCGCCCCGGACCGTCTCTTTGATGGTCACAGCATTCAATCCGGGGTCGCAGTACGCCTAAAAGACAACCAAGTTGTGGAAACCGGCCCCGCCCCTGCGGATGCCACAAAGCTGCCAGGACTGCTGATCCCAGGCTATGTGGATCTACAGGTGAACGGCGGCGGCGGCGTGTTCCTAAACGAAACCCCGACCCGCGACGGCATTGCCACGATTGCTTCCGCCCACCGTCGGTTTGGCACAGTTGCTGTTCTGCCTACCGTGATCACTGACCGTGCAGAAGTTTTGGAAAATGCCGCCAATGCCGCCATTGCGGCCCAAGGCCTCCACGGAATTCTTGGCCTGCACATCGAAGGCCCGCATATTTCGCGCGAGCGTCGTGGCACCCATGACGCCACCTATGTGCGCCCGTTTGACGATCGCACCATGGCGGTTGTGACCCATCTTCGCGATATCAACATCCCGGTGATGATCACACTTGCCCCCGAAGTCACCCCACTCAAAACCATTTCTAAACTGGCTGAAATCGGCGCTGTTGTCTCCATTGGTCACTCCAACGCCTCTGCCGCGCAAGTGAACGAAGCCATTGAGGCAGGTGCATCCTGTGCCACCCATCTGTTCAACGCCATGTCCCCCATGACAAGCCGTGAACCCGGCGTTGTTGGCGCGGTGATCAACTCCACGCTCTATTCCGGTATCATCTGTGACGGCCACCACGTTGCAGACAGCATGGTCGGCCTCGCGGTGCGTGCCCGCCCACAACCCGACCGGATGATTTTGGTATCAGATTCCATGGCCACTGTGGGGGGGCCAGATCACTTCGAGCTCTATGGCCATCAAGTGGTGCTCAAGAATGGGCGTCTGATCAACAAAGAAGGCAGCCTTGCTGGCGCGCATGTGACTCAAGCCGAAGGTGTGCAACGCCTGATCCATCATGCAGGTGTATGTGAGGAAACCGCACTACGCATGGCGATTACCACCCCTGCGCAGTGCATCGGGGCACCGAAATTTGGCGGACTTCTGAATCGCCGGGTCGATGACCTACTTGTGCTGGATCAGGACCACGCCGTAGAGGCTACGCTTTCTGAAGCGCTCACAGCGTTGAAAGCCGAAAATGCCGCGCAATAGTCTCACATTTGAAGTCTGCATCGACACTGCAGCAGGGTTTGCCGCCTGTGACGGGATTGTGGACCGCATCGAGCTGTGCAGCGCTCTAGATGTTGGTGGCTTAACACCCTGTCCGGGTTTGATCGCCGCCGCACAAGACAGTGATATCCCAAGCCACGTAATGATCCGGCCCCGCGCTGGTGATTTTTGCTACGACAAGACCGACTTGAAAGTGATACGCGCTTCGATTGAGGCCGTGAGAAACGCCGGTCTCACCGGTGTGGTGATTGGCGCTGCGCAAAATGACCAACTGGACAGTCCTGCTTTAAGAGATCTGATCGCTGCCGCCGAGGGTCTGGAAGTCACATTGCATCGTGTGATCGATCTTATGCCAGACCCGCTTGCCGCTATGGAGCAGGCCATAGACCTAGGTTTCGACCGCATCCTGACCTCCGGCGGCGCGCCGCGTGCGGTTGACGGTCAAGCGACCCTGCGCGCCATGCAAACGGCTGCAATGGGGCGGATCGAAATCATGGTGGGCAGCGGCGTATCTGTCTCCAATCTGGCCGAACTGGCGCAAAACACTGGCATTACGTCTTTCCACGCCTCCTGCAGCAGCTCCATTCCTGTCGCAGAACATCTCCACCACTTTGGCTTTGCCAAAACGCAGAAAGTCACCAGCCGCGATACGGTTGTTGAATTCCGCAAAACATTGGACACCCTCGCCGTGTGATCAATACTGCAGTGCTTTCGCCAAAGCATGATATGATTGCTTGGGCGTGCGCTCGAATGTGTCAAAGTCCACGTGCACAAGGCCAAATCGCTTCTCATAGCCAAGCGCCCATTCGTAATTGTCCATCAAGGACCACACGTAATACCCGGCCAGCGGCACGCCTGCAGCAATGGCATCTTTCACCGCCACCAGATGATCGTTCAGGTAACTGATCCGATGTGGGTCCTCGACCACGCCATCCTTGAGCATGTCTGGTGCTGACATCCCGTTTTCAGTCACATAAATCGGCAAACCACCGGTATATTCTTGCGCCATACGCACAAGAAATTCTCGCAACGCATCCGGATAGATTTCCCATCCCATCGAGGTTTTGGGGAGATCGCCCACACTCTGTGTGTAGCGTGGCCATGCTGCACTCGGATCGTCCTGTACCAGCGTGCGGGTGTAGTAGTTCAACCCGCTCCAATCGACCGGCGTGCTGATCACTTTGAAATCATCTTGCCAGCCTGCAGGCATATGTGGCTCCAACCCTTCCATCGCAAGCGCGGGATATTCGCCTTTGAAAATGCCACCTAGGAAAAACCGGTTGTAAATCGCGTCGTAACGCGCTGCTGCGGCGACATCCTCAGGTCGATCACTGGCGGGGGCCGCCCACTCAAAATTACACACTGCACCTAGGTTTTTCATGCCCAAACCACGCATAGCCTGAATCGCCGTGCCGTGTGCCAACATGATGTGGTGCATCGCACGTGCCGTCGCCCGAATATCCCGCACGCCTGGCGCATGTGCCCCCACAAAATGACTTAGCCAGCCAACACACCACGGCTCATTGATTGGCGCCACCGACCAAACCCGGTCGCCAATGCGCTTCATCACGGTTTCTGTATACTCTCCAAACCACTGCGCGACATCTCGGTTGCGCCATCCCCCGAGGTCAGCCAGCGCAGAAGGCATTTCCCAATGATAGAGCGTCGCGGCCGGCTTGATACCACGTTCAAGCAAGCCATCAACAAGGCGTTCATAGAAATCGAGCCCCTCTTCATTCACCGCCCCGCGCCCTTCAGGCAGCACCCGCGCCCAGCTGGTGGAGAACCGATAGGCATCCACGCCTAGGCCAGCGATCAGGTCAAGATCTTCACCTAGACGATTGTAATGATCACACCCCAAGGCCCCGTTTTCGGCCCGCACCACATTGCCAGGAGTTGCGGCAAAATCATCCCAATGGGTGCGGCCCGCACCACCAAATTTGTGGCCCTCGATCTGATAACTTGAGGTGGCCACGCCAAACTGGAAGCCATCCGGAAATTCGGAGCGTTTGTGCTGCATTGGTCTCTACTTTCCTTGATCCAGCACCTGACGAAGGGCTGGCGCCTGTCCGGTTGAGCGCCCCACTGTGAGCACCGCTTCCAGCATCTCCTGATGCACCGGTGCGTCAGGGGTAGCGATCCGGTCAATTAAGGCCTGCGCCACGTGCCGCCCCGCTTGACGTACAGAGGATCGAACAGCGGTGAACGCCGGTTCATCCCCATCGTTGCTAAAGTAACTGAGCGCATCATCATGGATCACAACAGAGACATCCCGGCCCATCGTTAAGCCCGCATCAGAAATCGCCCGCCGAATGCCGATACCCGGAATAATGGAGGAGGCCACAAACGCCGTTGGAGCATTGTCCCCTGACAGCAACCGGCGCGCGGTTTCATAGCCAAAATTCTCTGTCATTTCTTCGTGGAACATCAGCGCCGGATCTACTGCAACGTCTCGGCTTTCCAGTGCTGCGACATAGCCCGCGCCGCGCCGCGTGGCAAAGTCCATGTCCGCCAACCCATTGAGCAAGGCAATTCGACGATGCCCCAAATCCAGTAGAAATTCCGTCACCCGCTGAAACGCGCGTTTGTTGTTCACATCAACCCAGCAATAGTCAGTATCTATTTCGGTGGACCGCCCATGCACAACAAACGGCACCCCCAACTCACGCAACAAGGCTATCCGGCTGTCATTCACTTTGGGCCCGTGTACGATAAGGCCGTCCACCGCGCCGCGAGACACCAATTTGCGATAACTTGCTTCCTCGGAAACGTCATCCACCACGGACAGCAACAGATCAAACCCATTGTCGGAATAGATCTCCCCCGCACCTGCGATGAAATCCGCAAAGATCGGGTTCACCATCTCATGTTTCTTGGACACGGGCAGAACATGCCCAATTGTCATGGCTTTGCCGGTCGCCAACCGCTTGGCCCGCGCGTTGGGGGTGTAGTTATGCGCCCGCGCCGCATCCAAAACTTTGAGACGGGTTGATTCGCGCACTTCCGGATAGCCGTTGAGTGCACGACTCACCGTTGTTTGAGACAATCCAAGCAGTTCCGAAAACTCTTTTAGGTTCATTGACTTCTTATTCATTTTCCAAAGCGCTTTGATTTTTGCGTTGGTCACAATGGTTAGAATTACGTGATCTGCAAAGCGCTCCTCCCGTTTTCCCTAATAAATCATATGGATCTAGGTGACAAGCGGCACAAATTCTTCACCGTTGCAATTTTCAAAGCGCTTTGGTAAATTAGGTGCCAGTTCATGAAACTGGGAGGAACTCTCATGAAACCGACTCTCTATGCAGGTGCAGCCGTTCTGGCGCTGACCGCCAGCACCGCCATGGCCGACGGCCACCTGAAATTCACCCCTGGCGAAGGCGCTTTTAGCTGGGACAGCTACAACGCCTGGTCTGAAAACGCCCCAGATCTCAGCGGTCAAACCGTGACCGTTGCTGGCCCCTGGCTGCAGCCAGAGGATGAGGTGTTTCGCTCCGTTCTCGCGTATTTCACTGCCGCCACAGGTGCCGAGGCGATTTACACCGGCTCCGACAGCTTTGAGCAGCAGATTGTGATCGACGCCGAAGCCGGTGCCGCACCCAACATCGCCGTGTTCCCACAGCCGGGCCTCGCCTCTGATCTGGCGGCACGTGGCCTGCTGCACCCTTTGCCAGCCTCGATGAACGCCTGGACCGTAGACAACTACGGCGCGGGCCAAAGCTGGGTTGATCTGGGCACCTACGCTGACAAAGCTGGCGCAGATCAGCACTACGGCTTCTTCTACAACGTCAACGTAAAATCCCTGGTTTGGTTTGTACCAGAGAACTTCGAGGATGCTGGCTACGAAGTGCCTGAATCCATGGAAGACCTGCGCGCCCTGACCGAGCAGATCGTTGCTGACGGCGAAACCCCTTGGTGTGTGGGTCTGGGGTCCGGTGCAGCCACCGGTTGGCCAGCCACTGACTGGGTCGAAGACATCATGCTGCGCACCCAGCCAGCAGAGGTTTACGACGATTGGACCACCAACAAAATTGCCTTCAACGACGAGCGTGTCGTTGCTGCAATCGAAGAGTTCGGCTGGTTTGTGGGTGACGATGCCAAAGTCTCCGGCGGCGCCGGTGCAGTGGCCACCACGGACTTCCGCGACAGCCCCAAGGGCATGTTTAACTCGCCATTGGATTGCTACATGCACCGTCAGGCGTCGTTTGTGCCTGCCTTCTTCCCAGAAGGTATCGAGTTCGGTGAAGACGTAGATTTCTTCTACTTCCCATCTTACGAAGGCAAAGACCTCGGCAATCCGGTTCTGGGTGGCGGCACGCTGATGGCGATCACCGATCCATCTGATGCCACCTCCGCGCTGATGGAATTCTTCCAGCTGCCAGTGGCACACGAAGTCTTCGCGGCACAATCCGGCTTCCTGACCCCACACAAAGGTGTGAACCCAGAGACCTACCTGAACGACGCCCTGCGTGGTCAGGCGGACATTCTGGTGAACGCCACCACCTTCCGCTTCGACGGTTCCGACCTGATGCCAGGTGGTGTGGGCGCGGGCTCTTTCTGGACCGGTATGGTTGATTTCACCAGCGGCAAAGACGCCGCAACAGTCGCCTCCGAGATCCAGGATAGCTGGGACGCGCTGAAGTAATCCACTCACGTAGCAAATTGCTGCCTCGCGCACTTCTGCGCGGGGTGGCCAACCAAAACTCGGGGGGAATGCGTCATGTCACCAGCACTGCTGGGTCTTGTGACCATCGTCATCGGAGTGGGCGGATGCCTCGGGTATTTCTACTTCTCCAACCTTTTTCTAGACAAAGTTCTGTTTCCGGCAAGCGGCCCCAACGCAGGGCGGAATATCAACCGCGCCAATATGATCCGCCCCTGGTTGTTCCTTGGCCCCGCCATCCTCGCCCTTGGCCTCTACCTCGGCTATCCGGTGTTTGAGACCCTGCGCCTGTCCCTGACTGACCGCACCCAAGACGGTGCCTTTGTCGGCCTTGCCAATTACCAACAGATGTTTGCCGAACCCAAGTTCTGGGAAGCCATGCGCAACAACATGCTCTGGCTGATAGTGGTACCCGCCGCGTCCACAGCCTTTGGTCTCTTGGCGGCCCAACTCACCGACCGCATCAAATGGGGCAGCATCGCCAAGTCGCTGATCTTCATGCCAATGGCGATCTCCTTTGTTGGCGCCTCGGTGATTTTCAAATTGGTTTACGACGCCCGCCCCGCTGGCAACGAACAGATTGGCATCCTCAACGCCGTTTGGATGCAATTTGACGGTGGCTTTGGCTCGCTCTTGTTCCTCAAGGTGGCCCCAGTTCTAATCCTGGCGGTCTTTGCGGCCTTAGTGGCCTACATTGGCTGGCTGCTGCTCCGCCCAATTGTGTCCGGCGGCGACAACATTCTAGTGAAAGCCTTACGGGCCATTTCCGGCTTAATTAGTCTCTGGATCGCCTTGGTCGCCCTGCGCAACATCCTCGATGTGATTGGTATGGACTTCCCTTACGGCCAGCCTCAATCCTGGCTCACCGTGCCGTTCTACAACAACTTCTTCCTGATGGTTGTGCTGATCTGGATCCAAACCGGATTTGCCATGGTGATCCTCTCTGCCGCCCTGCGTGGCATCCCTGAGGAAACTGTTGAAGCCGCCATTGTCGACGGTGCCAATCCGTTCCAGATCTTTTTCAAGATCAAGGTGCCACAAATCATGCCCACCATTGTGGTGGTCTGGACCACCATCACACTAGTGGTGCTCAAGGTCTTTGACATCGTCTTTGCGATGACCAACGGCCAATGGGAAACCCAGGTTTTGGCCAACTACATGTACGACAAACTGTTCCGCGCCAACGATTGGGGCGTCGGCTCCGCCAGCGCCATCATCATCATGCTGCTCGTCTCCCCGATCCTGATTTGGAACGTGGTGCAGGCCCGCAAAGAAATGCGCTGAGGAGAGAGATCATGGACAATATCGCAGGACGCAAATCCGGTCTTTCCTGGGCAGTGAACATCTCCGTTGTGGCGCTGGTGTTGCTCTGGCTGTTCCCCACAGTGGGCCTACTGGTCTCCTCCTTCCGCACCGCTGATCAAATCTCCGCCTCCGGCTGGTGGAAAGCCCTGTTCCCGTCTGAACAGGTGGTGCAACTGCGCACCGGCGGTGCAGAGGCTGCCACACAAGAGGGCGACCTCTGGGTGGTCGAAGGCAATCTGCTGAAAGACTCCGAGGAAGGCCCGGAGCCGGGCGCAGAGATCACCCGTTTTGGTGTGTCCTCCAAAGCCGTGGATGCCTTTGCTGTGGGGGAAACCACCACCTTCGCCAAAGACACCAAGACCTTCACCATGGACGCCGCTGGCACCTATCGCTTTACCTCCACCAAGGAACTTAAAAAACGCGGGCAGCGCGTGTTCATCACTGCCACCCTGCCGCCGGAGTTCACGCTCGCCAACTATGATCAGGTGCTCCTGTCCGGCAACAGCAACGACAGCATGACCAAGGCGTTTCTCAACACGCTAACAGTCACTATTCCAGCCACAATCATCCCAATTGTGATTGCCGCCTTCGCCGCCTACGCGCTGGCATGGATGGAGTTCCCCGGTCGTGCGCTGTTGATCGCGGCAATTGTTGGCCTGCTGGTGGTGCCTCTGCAACTGGCACTCATTCCGTTGCTCAAACTGCACCTCAACATTGGCATTGGCAAAGGCTACCTTGGTGTCTGGCTCGCCCACACCGGATTTGGCCTGCCGCTCGCGATCTACCTGCTGCGCAACTACATGTCCGGCCTGCCCCGCGACATCATCGAAAACGCCAAAGTTGACGGCGCCACCGACTTTCAGATCTTCACCAAGATCATCCTGCCGCTGTCTTTTCCAGCTTTGGCCTCCTTTGCTATTTTCCAGTTCTTGTGGACGTGGAATGACCTACTGGTCGCCAAAGTGTTCCTCATCGACAGCACGGGCAACACCACGGTGATGACCAATCAGATTGTCGAATTACTCGGCACCCGCGGTGGCAATTGGGAAATCCTCGCCACCGCAGCCTTTGTTTCCATATCGGTACCGCTGCTCGTCTTCTTTGCGATGCAACGCTACCTGGTGCGCGGCCTTCTGGCCGGCTCCGTCAAATAAAACAGATACTAACACGGCCCAAAAGGGCCTTACTATCGGACACAACCATGACTTATCAGGACCCGACCATGACCAATGATTCCGCACTCATCACAGACCCCGATTGGTGGCGTGGTGCGGTGATCTATCAGATCTACCCGCGCTCCTACCAAGACAGCACCGGCGACGGCATTGGCGATCTCGCGGGCATCATCCAGCGCCTGCCGCATGTCGCCTCCCTTGGCGTGGACGCCATCTGGCTGTCCCCGTTTTTCACGTCGCCCATGCTCGACTTCGGCTATGACGTGTCTGATTACCGCGATGTGGACCCGATGTTTGGCACGCTCTCAGACTTCGACGAGCTGATCGCCAAGGCGCATGAACTGGGCATCAAGATCATCATCGATCTGGTGTTGTCCCACACCTCAGATCAACACCCGTGGTTTATCGAAAGCCGTGCAGATCGCACCAACGACAAGGCGAATTGGTTTGTCTGGGCAGATCCCAAACTGGACGGCACACCGCCCAACAACTGGCTCTCCATCTTTGGTGGTCCAGCTTGGCAGTGGGACACTTCCCGCCAGCAGTACTTCCTGCACAATTTCCTGGCCGAACAGCCTGACCTGAACTTCCACAATGCCGAAGTTCGTCAAGAACTGCTTGATGTCGCCCGCTTCTGGCTTGATCGTGGCGTGGATGGCTTCCGTCTGGACACGGTGAACTTCTACTATTGCGACGCGCAATTGCGCGACAATCCAGCCCTGCCACTGGAGGAGCGCAATGACAACATCGCGCCCGCCGTGAATCCCTACAACCATCAGGAACATCTCTACGATAAGAACCAGCCCGAGAACCTTGGCTTCCTGCAAGACCTGCGCAGCTTGCTCAACGAATATGACGCCATCACCACCGTGGGCGAAGTCGGCGACAGCCAGCGCGGCAGCGAAATTCAGGCAACGTATACCGGTGGCGGCAACAAGCTGCATATGGCCTATGACTTTGCCTTGCTGTGCCAAGCCCACCCCACCGGCACCCGTGTGGCGGAGATCATGCAAACCGCCGAAAGCTTTGGCAGCGACAGTTGGGGCTGCTGGGCCTATTCCAACCATGACGTGGAACGCCACGGCTCCCGCTGGAACCTCTCGGACGCCGCCCAACGCACCTATGCCGCTTTGCTGATGTCCCTGCGTGGCTCGGTCTGCATCTACCAAGGCGAAGAACTTGGCCTGTCAGAGGCGGACGTGGCTTTTGATGACCTGCAAGACCCCTACGGCATCCGCTTCTGGCCAAAGTTCAAAGGCCGCGACGGCTGTCGCACGCCGATGGTCTGGAAGTCCGACAACCAAAACGGCGGTTTCTCAGACGGCAAACCCTGGCTGCCAGTCAGCGCGGAGCACCTGCCAAAGTCAGTTGAGGCGCAAGAAGACGCCCCCGGCTCCATGCTGAACTTTTATCGCCGTCTGATCGCCTTCCGCAAAGGACAGCTGCCCTTGCTCAAAGGCATCTTCGAGTTGCTACACGCCGACGACACCCACATCCGCTTTGTGCGGGAACACAACGGCCAAAGAATCCTCTGCGCTTTCAACCTCTCAGGCGTAGAGCAAAGCTTCGACTTGCCAACAGGGGCTTGGACCATGGACCCCAAAGCGCCCTTCACCATCAGTCGCGACGGCGCCAAAGTGACTCTACCCGCCTGGCAAGCCGCCTTCGCCGTAACACAAAGCGCTAACTCGGGAGACAACGGCAATGGCTGATCTCATTCTCAAAGACATAGCAAAGTCCTACGGCCCGGTGAATGTCCTCGCCAACATCGACCTGGAGATCGAAAAAGGTGAACTGGTGGTCTTTGTTGGCCCTTCAGGCTGCGGCAAATCCACTTTGTTGCGCATGATTGCGGGGCTGGAGCACATCACCTCCGGAACGCTGGAAATTGACGGCACATTGGTCAACGATGTGCCACCATCCGAGCGCGGCATCGCCATGGTGTTCCAGTCTTACGCGCTTTATCCGCATCTGACCGTGCGCGAAAACATGTCATTTGCGCTTAAAATTGCCAAGATGAGCACAGAAGAGATCAACGAGCGGGTCGAAAAAGCAGCCAAAACGCTTCAGCTGCACAACCTGCTCGACCGCTTGCCCAAAGAACTTTCCGGTGGTCAGCGTCAGCGGGTGGCCATCGGCCGGTCCATTGTGCGCGATCCCAAGGTCTATCTGTTTGACGAGCCGCTCTCCAACCTCGACGCAGCCCTGCGTGTGGCGACCCGTATCGAGATTGCGCAGCTCAAGGAAAGCATGCCCGACAGCACCATGGTTTACGTGACTCACGATCAGGTTGAAGCCATGACATTGGCCACCCGCATCGTGGTGCTGGCTGGTGGCGGCATTGCCCAGGTTGGCACGCCGCTGGATCTCTATGAGCGTCCTGAAAACGAATTTGTTGCCCAGTTCATTGGCTCCCCCGCCATGAACCTCCTCCCCGGCAAGATCACCGGCACCGGCGAGATCACATCGATCACGTTGGATGCTGGGGGCACGGCCACCTCCACCGTGCCTTCCTTGCCGGAGGACATGGGGCGTCAGGTCAACATTGGCGTGCGCCCCGAAGACCTGATCACCACCGATGGCGACGCACTCTACACCGGCACCGTGAACATCACAGAGGCCCTGGGGGAAGTGACACTGCTGTACTTTGAGGCGCAAGGAAGTGCAGAACCCGTCATCGGCAAACTTCAAGGCATTCACCGCAATCTCAAAGGTAAACAGGTAAATTTGACCGCCGATCCGTCCAAGGTTCATATCTTTGCCAACACTCAGTCTTTTCTGTATCGGGATCAACCAACCAAGCACATCGAAACAAACGCACACTAGCAACAAGTCACCCCAATAGCGGGAAATCGGTACAGCATAGCCAAACCTCTGGCGTGAAAAGGATTTTCACGGCACTGTTGATGAATGTCGCGCAAGAAACCCGAATCAAGTGACTCGAAGCTGGCATCATCCGCGGTGCCAGTAAGCAATTTTACAAAAAATCGTTGGAAATTTACCGCATCCGACGGGATTCCGCGGGTATCCCCCTATTCATTAAGCGATGGTTTAGACTTTCCTAATACCGCCAATAGGAGGTCATGGAACATCTCGAATGCCAATGCTTAAAAGGATCATAGTCTGTCTCGCCGCCTGTTTGTCATGGCTCAACGTCTCTTGGGCGGATGCAGAGACTCTGAATCTGGGGACGTTAAACGAAGGTATCCGCGGACAGATGCGGGTTTTTGAACCTTTGCTCTCCTATCTGGAAGACGACCTCGAAGAATATGGCATCTCCGAAGTACGCCTTGTCGTGCATCCAAGCACCCAACTCATGGCCGAAGCCATCTCCCGAAGAGAGGTCGATATCTTTATCGACAGCCCGCTTGTGGTGGCCAAAGTGGCAAAGCTCTCAGGCGGTACGCCTTTCATGCGCCACTGGAAAGAAGGTCAAGCCGGCTATTACTCTGTGATATTCACCCATACCGACAGCGGGATTACCTCTCTGGAGGACCTTCAGGGAAAACGAATTGCCCTTGAGGATTTTGGCTCTTCCTCAGGCTTCATTCTTCCTGTGCACCTGCTACTGCAGGCCGGACTCAGCTTGAAAAAACTGCGGGCGCCAGGCGCGCCACACACGGGCAGCGAAATCGGATACTTTCTGACCTACAACGACAAAAACACGATGTTTGCGGTGGCATCCCGGCGTGCCGATGCTGGTGCCACCAACAATCAAAAATACCTTGATCTAATGGAAGCCCGCCCAGACGAGTTTCGAGTTCTGGCCATTTCAGAGCAGTACCCACGCAGCGTCCTGATGCACCGCCCTGGCATCTCCAAAGTGCTTCTGGACGAACTGCGCTACAGCCTCAAATCCATGTCCAAATCCGAAGAGGGACGCACTGTATTGAATAACTTTCAAAACAGCGCTGGATTTGATGAATTTGCTGCGGGATCAAAACACACTTTTGCGCCTATATTTCAGATTCTACAGGATCTCGAAGACGCGGGGTTTAACTAAAGATGTCCTCCGACGACGACAAAAAAATCAACCGCATGTACAAAGTGCGCAAATCTCTGACCTACGGTCTGGGGCGCCGGATGACTTTGTATTTTGGCCTCATGATTGGTGCCTTTGTCTCTACCCTGATTTACCTGAACACCATCACGCAGTTGGAACTGGTGCACACCCGCTTCTCTGAACGGTCAGATTCTCTTGGTATTCTCATTCAAGAAGTCACCCTTCCTTACCTGTTTGAAGGTCGTCCGGCGGAACTCGACATCATCTATCAAGAGCTGATGCGCCAACCCGACATCTTGGCACTTCGGTTCATCGACCCTGACGGGTTTCTGTTGGTCAACGGCTCTTCCGAAGGCAACGCGCTATTCCTTGGACGTGTCGATGATGAACTGGTGACCGAGGCAGTCACGTCAGAAACCACCCACATCCGCAATCTCGAAGGTCGCATTCAGGTGGCGGTCCCAGCGATCTATGGCAACGTGAACTACGGCACCATCCGCTTTGATTTGGACGGCACCGCGGCCAATCGTGAAGTGAATCTCGTGTTGCGACGAAACCTGATGTTTGGTGTGTTCTTCACCCTCACCGGTATCCTGCTATCGATCTGGATTTCTCGCCGACTCACCGAACCGCTCGCCCGTCTCAACAGCGCCACAGAGCGCGCTGCCAAAGGCAATTTGAACCAGTCCATTGTGATCCGTACCAATGACGAAGTTGAAAGCCTCGCTGACAGCTTCAATTTGATGTTGGGTAACCTGCGCGCTTGGGTAAAATCCCTCGAGGACACCCAGACAAAGCTGGAGATTTCTTCCGACGACCTCAACGCCAAAAACACCGAACTACAAGTTGTCGCAGAACGGGCCAAAACCGCTGAACAGGCCAAATCGCAGTTCCTTGCGCGGATGAGTCACGAAATCCGCACCCCAATGAACGGTGTGCTTGGCATGACCGAGTTGTTGTCAGACACCGATTTAACCTCAAATCAACTCAGCCTTGTGGACTCGATCCACACCTCAGGCACCACACTACTCAATATCATCAACGATATCTTGGACTTTTCCAAAATCGACAGTGGTCACATGACCCTTCGTGACGAACCGTATCATCCCTCGGATCTTGTCGAAAACACCGCTCAGATGCTCTCCTACCAAGCCGGCCACGCAGGTGTTGATCTCATAGCACGCGTGGCTCCGGACCTGCCCAAAACACTGCTAGGTGATGAATCCCGCCTAAAGCAGATCATTATCAATCTGGTTGGCAATGCACTGAAGTTCACCGACGACGGGTACGTTTTGATCAATGCCACACTGAAAGAGGAAAACGGCACTCCAGTCATGCAGGTTGATGTGTGTGACACCGGCGTTGGCATTCCCGAAGAGAAGCTGGCCAGCGTATTTGATCAATTCACGCAAGTTGACGGCTCTTACAGCCGCAAACATCAGGGCACCGGTCTTGGTCTGGCCATCGCCAAAGGATTTATCGAACTTATGGGCGGCCGCATCTGGGTGAAATCTACCGTGGGCACCGGCACCACCTTCTCCTTCAACGTGCCTCTAGTGGAACCAAAGGTACCGCTTCATACCCGCCCCATTGACTTCGCAGATCTTAACAAAATGAAGGTCATGGTGCTGCAGTCAGAACCCACTGCACTTTTTGTCATGAATGAAACCATGTCCGCCTGGAACTGTCAGGTCTCCACCTTTGAAACGGCCAAGGAGGCGCTAGAAGGCCTGCACGAGGCCAATCAAAGCAACACCCCTTATGATGTGATCCTCACCGAAATGAGCATGCCTGATATGGATCGCCAAGACCTGTTCAATGCTATTCAGGAGGCAAAAGGCAGTGCCAGAACACGCATCGTAGCACTTCGGCCGATGAACGACGCCATCCATCACACCGATGAGGAAAACGTGTTCACCCACACCGAAGTGATCAAGCCGGTGCAAACACCCAAGCTTCTGGCCGCGCTTACGACGCCAGGTTGCAAAGATCCGGACAAACACGAAGGCACTGGCGCCAACATCGAACCAACCACCTCCAACGGAACCGCGAACAAGCGCGTCGCCACGGAGCTCACCTCCGATAAAACCATCCTGATTGTGGACGATAACAAAACCAATCGAAAGCTGATCGAGATCTTCCTGAACAGACTGGGTGTGGCGTATCACTCTGCCAGCGACGGCGAACAGGCTGTGAAGCGCTACCGTGATTTTCACCCGGATCTGGTTCTGATGGACGTGAGCATGCCGGTGATGAATGGCCTCGATGCCACCCGTGAAATCCGCCGCCTTGAAGACGCCAACGGTGAGTTTCGCAGCCATATTATTGGCCTTACCGCCCACTCGGCGCCGGAAGACCGCGAAGCCTGCCTGGACAGCGGCATGAACGCCCATATGGCCAAACCAATCAAACTGACGCAGCTCAAAGATGTGATTGCACAACTCTGATTGCAAAGCTGCGTCACCCTTGGCAACACTGTCCCAACAACAAGCGAAGGGACAGTGAATGCCGCAAAATGTGGTGGTGATTGGCGCCGGCATCGTGGGGGCTGCAACGGCTCTTTGGCTGCGTCGTGCAGGACATTCTGTCACGCTTCTGGATAAAAACACTCCCGGTATGGGTGCCTCTTTTGGCAACGCCTGTTTGCTTGCGTCCTGCGCCGTGGTGCCCAATGCGACACCAGGACTGGCCCGCAGCGCTCCTGGCTACCTGCTCAACCCAAACTTTCCGCTGTTCCTGAAATGGGCCGATCTGCCCCGCCTGACACCGTGGTTCCTAAAATACCTGAGCTTTGCCAACCACAGCGACGCCCAGCGCATCACAGGTGTATTGTCCGATCTCATCGGGGACAGTGTGGCCCAACACAAAGCGCTGGCCAGCGGCACCGCCGCCGAAGACTTCATTGCAGACACTGATTACCTCTACGCCTACAAAGACCGCGCTGCCTTTGAAGCCGATCACTACACATGGGACCTGCGTGCCAGTGTTGGATTTGTACCCGACATCATCGAAGGCCCCGCAGTGCAGGACATCGAGCCAATCCTCGATGCACAAACGTCATTTCTCGCAGTGAACAAAGACCACGGCTATATCCTCAACCCAGCCGGCTACGTTCAAGCGCTGGTGGACACATTCACCGGCATGGGCGGGCGCTTTGTGCAGGCCGAAGTGCGCGACTTTGCCCTCTCCGGCGGACGGGTCACCTCCGTGATGACTGATCAGGGTCAGTTTGACTGCGACCGCGCCGTGTTGTCCTCCGGCATCTGGTCCAAACCGCTGATGCGCAAATTGGGCTTCACTGTACCGCTGGAGTCTGAACGTGGCTATCACATCACGTTCAAAGAGCCATCCATCCGGCCCAACCACCCAATGATGATTGCCTCTGCAAAATTTGTCGCCACCCCAATGCAGTACGGCCTGCGCTGCGCCGGCATTGTCGAGTTTGGTGACCTCTCGGAGAAGAAATCCAAAGCCCCGCTGGCCTTGTTGCGCCGCCGCGTGGCCGAAGTCTTCCCTACCATGACCGCAGATAGCGACGAGGAATGGCTTGGCTTCCGCCCTTCCTTGCCTGACAGCCTGCCCATGGTGGGTGAAATTGGGCAGAGCGGCGTTTATGCCGCCTTTGGTCACCAGCATGTGGGCCTGACCGGCGGGGCCAAAACCGGGCGACTGGTGGCGGATTTGATCTCGGACACGCCGCCGAACATCGACCTCTCGCCCGTAAACCCAATGCGGTTTAGTTGACGTCAAAAGCAAAACAGCGCCACCCAAAGGCGACGCTGCTTAATATTCTCTCAAACAAAGCTTCTAAGCGGACTTAAGCTCTTCTTTTGGCGCTTCTTCGGTACCCGCAGGTGCCTCAGTGGCCTCCCCTTCGACAACCTCGACCTCTTCCGCTTCCTCTGCCTCGGAATGATCTTCCAACGCGCCGATAATCAGCGGCAGCATTGCGGCCCCGGTCTCGCCCAACCCTTCGGTTTCGGGCGGCGCGGTCCAGCTCAGCGTGTCAAAGCTGTGGCAGTTGTCACAGGTTGGCGCCCAATCCGCATGAATGTTGTGGCAGGTGTCACACACCCACTGCGGACCTCGCGGCGAACTCAGAGCTTTGGCCAGATAGCCTTTTACAACCGCATCATTGGCGCCTTCACCCCGCTCAATCGCCGCCATGATGGTCAACGAGCGCTGGGTGGCATCCGTTTCCACCAGATCACCCAGCGCCCGCCGTGCTTCCGGGAAATCCTCTGCCGCAATAAACAACTCCGCCATCAACATCTTGCTTTCGGCATGGGTTGCGGTGTTTTTGGTCAGGTTTTTGAATCGTTTGATCCGCGCCTCTGGGGTTTCCTCCGGCGCAATCTCGGCAAAGGCCGCCGCCAAATCCGGATGTGGCTGCGCATCCCAAGCTTTCTTGATCAGACGGGTAGCATTGCGCGGTTTGCCTTTCCCAACATAACCGCGCGCCGCCATCACTGCCGCTGGGATCAAATCAGGCGACAGCCGGTTGGCCTCAATCGCCTGTTCCTGCGTCTCAAGGCTCGCATCTTCAGCGATCAAATCCTTGGCCTCAGACAGCGCCAAAACCGCATCACGGCGGCGATGCACATCACGCGGCAAGGTGCCATGACGCAGCTTCGCATTTAGCGTGCCACGCGCCCCTTTCCAATCTTTGCTCTCGGTCTGCAGGCGCAGCAGCGTGTCCTGCACTTCGACATGGCGCGGCTTAATCGCAAAGGCATTCTCCGCCAGCTTCAGTGCCACCTCGGTGTTCCCGGCTTCGAGCTTCTGCTTCATCAGTCCGCGAATGCCCACAAACCGCGTGCCTTCGTTCTGCAGCAGCTTTTTGTAGGTCTCTTCCGCCTTCTTGGTGTCGCCGCTCATCTCTGCTGCCTGGGCCACAATCAGGTTGGTCAGCTCCGGCTTATGCAGCTTCTTCTCTGCCAATCGCGCTTTCTCCATCGCCGTGCGCCCCTCACCGGAGGCCAGCGCAGTCACGCTGTCAGCCAAAGCCTGATAGCCTTTCTTCTCGCGATTGCGGTCAAAGTAGCGGCTGATCGCGGTTTCATCCCCGTTCAGGAACTTCAGCACCGCCACCAACAGGCCCAGCGTTTTGATGACCAGCCAAACCGCCGCCACCAGCGCAATCAGCGCCAAAGCAGTCTGAAACGGCCCAAGGCTGTATTCCACCCCGGCCACGGTGACCATCACCCCGCCGTCGCTTTCCAGCAGGTAAATCGAGCCAAAGGTCAATCCGGCGACAATGGCAACAAACGCAGTAATTTTGATCAGAGACCAGAGCATAAAATGACCCTCAGTTGGAGTTTAGGGTTTGCGCCAAATCTTCGGCGGCTTGCGTGGCAGCAGCACGAGTCTGTGCTTGCGCAACCCACTCTGCCATCGCGGCTTTTGGCCCCTCGGCCAATGTATCCAGTTCGGCAAGCACAGCTGTCAAATCGCCCCCCTTGAGCGCCGCTTCAGCTCGGCTTAACACCGCATCGGTGTCTGTGCCTTCCCGCGCCTCAACAGACCGTGCGCCAAACTGTGTCTTCAGGAAATTGCCCAGCTTATTGCCGGTGCCTGCATCCACCTTATCCTCACGGGCCTTGGCCAAGGCTGACCGCGCCGCTTCGGGATAACTCTCAATCAACGCCGCCAAAGTGATCACACCGCTGTCCGCATGATCTTCCAGCACCGCCGCCACGGATTCGCCGGTTGTGGAGCGCAGATCAACAACTGCAGCCCGATACGGCGCGCCACTTTCCAACGCTGCCACAATCCGTGTCACAGACGAACGTGCAAGTGCCGCTTTGGCTGACAGGTCCGCTTTGTCTTTCAACTCAGAGGCCTCGGCCTTTTGCGCCGAGACAAGATCCTTAAGGTCTTTCACCTCACGCTCATAAGCCGCAATCGCGGCTGCGCCGAGCCCCTCGTTCAAGGGTCGTTTTTCAATATCGGTTAGACGGGTTTCCAAGGTGGCGACGGCCTCAGCCACACGCCCCATCTCCGCCGTCAACTCAGTGTTCAACGTGCCTAGGTCCACTACCGCACCGCTTGCTGTGGTTTCTGCAGCGTTGGCCAAATCCGCGTTTGTCACCTGAGCCGCTTGAAGCGCCGCAAGCGCCTCGGTCTGCGCCTCAAGCTTGGCCGCCATCTCGCTCAGTACTGCATCTGTATCCGCGCCCAACCCAAGCTGATCGCCAAAATACACCGCGCCGCCAAATCCAATCACCGCTGCAATCACACCGCCAAACACCATCGGCACAAACCCACCTTTGCGCGCGGTCTCCTGTGGGACTGACATAGGGGCCGGAGTCTCGGCAACCGGCTCTTCCGCAGGTGCCTCGTCCTCAACAGCCTCAGAAACGTCCGCCGCTTCGGCCGCCTCATCCGTGGGCTCTTCAATCTCTACGGGAGACTCATCAGGCTCATAGTCTTCAGCAGCTTCTTTGACCTCATCCGTCGAACCGGAGTCCGATGCCCCATCCGGCGCAATCTCTTCGACAATCTCCGCGTCCTCGACCACAATTTCTGCGTCGGCTTGCGTATCGGTCTGATCCTGTTGATCAACCTGATTTTTGCTTGGCTTGTCCGATTTATCCGTGGTTCCCACAGGTCACCCTTTCGAATCCGTTTTTTGCAAATGCAGCACCAATCTAGGCGAGCAATCCGTGTGTCTCAATGCATCACCCTGCGTCTAACAGTCTCGCCACCGCATTTGCCATGGCTTTTGCCTCTTTTTTCCCCGCCAAAACAACTGTTTCCACAGGCAAATCCCCCAATGCGTCCCGTACGGCCTCACTCATCACAACCACATGAAGCGGGGCATGATACGGCCCTTGCTCAGCAAACTGCGCTGCCGCACGTGGTGAAAAAAGGGGAACAATCACAGGATTCTCCCGCATTAGGGCCGTTTTTGCACGCTTCGACAGCGGTTGTGCTGTCTGGCGATAAACCACGACCTCATGTGTTTGTATCCCGACTTTGGTCAAACGCCCGGCCAAATCGCCGCGCGCAACCTCACCGCGAATGTGCAGCAACGGTCCTTGCGGCGCATCGGCCAAAACCCGCGCATAAAGGGACTCCGCATCACCATCCGCCGCCACCGCTTGCCACCCTTTTGCCCACGCCGCCTCCGCCGTGGCCTCGCCAACGCACCAGGCTGGAAGGTCACCCCCCTCCACCGCAGCCACGGCATTGCGTGAGCTAAAAATCACACCGGAGATGTTGGTCAGGTCTACGTCAGCATTGGTTGGCACAATCTCCACAATCGGGGAAAACGCGATCTCCGCAGTGATCCCCAAACCCGTCAGCATCGTGGCAAACCCCTTCGCATCGGCCAAAGGCCGGGTCAATAAAATCAAAGGGGTCACATTTGCCATAAGGCCCACCACTGTTGTTTGAGGCGCTCTCCGGTGTTACCTGCCAACAAACTTCCGCGCAACGGCAAGGACCTGTGACACATGGACGGCCCGCTCACCATTCTTGGCATCGAAAGCAGCTGTGACGACACCGCCGCCGCCATCTTACACCAACCCATTGTGGGCGACGCCGAAATCCTCGCCTCTGTTGTGCATGGTCAAACCGATCTGCATGCCCCTTTTGGCGGTGTGGTTCCGGAAATCGCAGCCCGCGCCCACGCCGAAAAGGTCGATCTCTGTGTTGAGGAAGCGCTGATGGCCGCCAACGTATCTCTGTTGGATGTGGACGCCATTGCTGTCACCGCAGGCCCTGGCCTCATTGGTGGCGTGATCTCTGGCGTGATGTGCGCCAAAGGGCTCTCAGCCAGCCTTGGCATCCCGCTCATTGGTGTGAACCACCTCGCCGGTCACGCCTTGACCCCCCGCCTCACTGATCAGGTGGCCTTCCCCTACCTGATGCTCTTGGTCTCAGGTGGCCATTGCCAATTCTTGATTGCCCATGGCCCCGAAAAATTCTCGCGCCTTGGCGGCACCATCGACGACGCCCCCGGCGAAGCTTTTGACAAAACCGCCCGCCTTCTTGGCTTGCCGCAACCCGGTGGACCCGCTGTGCAAGCCGAAGCCACAAAAGGCGACCCCAAACGCTTCCGCTTCCCGCGCCCGCTTCTGAACCGCCCCGGTTGTGACATGTCTTTCTCCGGCCTTAAGACCGCGTTGCTACGTCAACGCGATGCCATCATCACTGAGAAAGGCGGCCTACCGGTTCAGGACCGCGCCGACATGTGCGCCGGGTTTCAAACCGCTGTTGTGGACGTCTTGGCCGAAAAAACCCGCCGCGCGCTCGACACCTATCTGGCCGAAAATCCCTCTAAACCTCTGCTAGCCGTCGCAGGGGGCGTGGCGGCAAATACAGCCATTCGCGCTGAATTAGAGATAGTTTGTGCCAACAAAGGCGTGGCCTTCACTGCCCCGCCTTTGGCTCTGTGCACCGACAACGCCGCGATGATTGCCTATGCCGGACTAGAGCGTTTCCACACCGGCGCACGCGATGGCATGGACCTGTCCGCCCGCCCACGCTGGCCGCTAGATCAAACCGCCCCTGCGCTTTTGGGCAGCGGCAAAAAAGGAGCCAAAGCATGATCTCCGTTCTTGGCTCCGGCGCCTTTGGCACTGCCCTTGCTGTGGCCTTCGCCCACAGCGGCACCAACGTGACCCTCTGGGCCCGCAATGGTGAGGCCGCCAAAATCATGCAAACCACCCGCGCCAACCCACGTCTGCCCGGTGTGGAACTGCCAAAACCAGTCTCTGTTACAGCCAATTTTGCCGATGCGCTCACCGATGTGGTCCTGCTGGCCGTGCCCATGCAAAAGCTGCGCGGCCTTCTGGAGGACCATCCAGAGCTCTCCGGTCGCAGCCTGATCGCCTGCTGCAAAGGTGTCGAGCTTGGCACGCAACTTGGGCCCGTCGCTGTGATCCGTGATGTGCTGCCTGACGCCACGCCAGCCATCCTAACTGGCCCTAGCTTTGCCGCCGACATCGCCCGTGGCCTGCCCACAGCCCTGACCTTGGCGGTCCAGGACGAAACGGTGGGCAAAGCCCTGCAACAGAGACTGATTTCGCCCAATCTGCGCATCTATCGCACCACCGACACCGTCGGCGCAGAGCTTGGCGGCGCCCTCAAAAACGTGATCGCCATCGCATGCGGCATCGCCATTGGCGCAGGCCTCGGCGACAGCGCTCGCGCCGCGCTGATGACCCGTGGCTATGCTGAGATGAAACGCATGGCACAGGCATTGGGCGCCAAGCCAGACACGCTCTCCGGCCTGTCTGGTTTTGGCGACCTCACCCTAACCTGCTCGTCCGAGCAATCGCGCAACTACAGCTTTGGCCTCACGTTGGGGCGCGGCGTCTCCTTTGACCCAACGGTCACCGTTGAAGGCGCGGCCACTGCACGCGCGTCTCTGGCGCGCGCCAAAGCCATGCACGTTGATATGCCCATCACCCAAGCCGTCGTCGCCATCCTTGATGGGGGCTTGCAAATCCGCGACGCCATGGAAATGCTGCTCGCAAGACCACCCAAGGAGGAATAATCATGCTGGTTGCATTGATCGCCAAAGACAAACCCGGCGCGTTGGACATTCGAAAAGCCAACCGCGACGCCCACGTGGCCTATCTGAAAGGCTCCGGGGATACGATTATGATGGCCGGCCCGTTTCTGGATGACGCTGGTGACATGTGTGGCTCGCTGATCATCCTGAATGTGGGTGACATGTCCGAAGCCGAAGCCTGGGCCGCAAATGATCCCTACAAAGCTGCCGACTTGTTTGCGTCGGTTGAGCTGAAAGCCTGGAACAAGGTGCTGGGCTGATGCGTTACTGGCTGTTCAAATCTGAACCGTCCACTTGGGGCTGGGACCAACAGGTTGCCAAAGGGGACGCAGGCGAGGAATGGGACGGCGTGCGCAATTACCAAGCGCGCAATTTTATGCGGGAAATGGCCGTGGGCGACCGCGGCTTTTTCTACCATTCTCAAAAAGAAAAATCGGTGGTGGGCATTGTTGAAGTCTGCGCCGAAGCCCATCCAGATAGCACAACCGATGATGACCGCTGGGACTGCGTCGACATCAAGGCCATCAAGCCTGTGAAAATGCCTGTGTCCCTCGATATGATCAAAGCCGACCCACGTCTGGCCGAAATGGTGCTGGTGAAAAGCTCACGCCTGTCTGTGCAGCCTGTCACCGAAGAGGAATGGAACATCATTGTCGAGCTCAGCGGGACATAAAACTGACCTCACAGAGCAAAGGTCTTTGCGCCACCCAAGCCGGGGAATGTCCGCTGCACCAAAACAAAATGGCACTGCTCATGAAAGAGCCGCGCCAAACATCCGCTTGATATTAAACATAGGGGGCTGACTCCACTCCAGCCAGACCCCCTATGCCACCCCGCGTGTATCCCATAACCACCACACGCGTTCTGAAACTTGGGTCCGGCCATCCTAGCCCGACAAGACATGTGTAGCGCAAACACGCCGAACCGTTCAATTATCAAGTACCTACAATCCGAGCGGTTCCCGAAGCACTTTGGCAACCAAACAAAAAACGCGCCCGAAACCCTCAGGTCTCGGACGCGTTAAACCGCAAGTGGTGGTTTTACCCGTAGTGGGCCTCTTTGCCGAAGTGTTTGGTCAGCATGTAGTAAACAACAGCCCGATATTTGTTGCGTTCGGACTTGCCGTAAGTTTCAATCACCGCATTGATGGCATCCATAAGGCCTGGCCCATCGCTCAAACCCAACTTCTTGATCAGGAAGTTGTTTTTCACGGTTTCAAGTTCGTCAGGTTGGGAACCGGCAACGGTGGAAGCGTCATCGTTATAGATCGCCGGGCCACAGCCGATGGTAACCTTTTCCAGCAGAACCATATCCGGCTCGATGCCACATTTGTTCTTCAGATCGTCCGCGTATTTCGCGATCAACTCGTCCCGTTTGCCCATCTGATATTCTCCCAATTGTCGATAAATGCACCCGAAGTTTAACCGAATGCGCTGCCATTGACGACATTCCTATCGTTGACCTTAACGTCAACAAAGGGGAAAGAACGCGCCTCTTCCCCCTCAGAGCACATCCCGCTGGCCATTTGCAGAATCGCTGCCTAGGTTGACCTCCTTGTCGAGCACTACATAGGAGAGCGTCATGCTGCGTTGGGGTATCCTCGGAACCGGATTCATTTCACACGCCATGCTGGGTGCCATCCGCCAAAGTGATGGCTCTACTGTCGCGTTGCTCTGTGGCCGCAACGAAGCCACGCTCGCCGACCTTGCCACAGAGTATAGTGTCGCCAACACCACCACTGACCAAGCGGAGCTCGTTGCAAACCCAGACGTGGACGTGATCTACATCGCTTTGCCCAACCACCTGCACCGCGCAGCCACTGAGGCTGCCGTGGCTGCGGGCAAACCCGTGCTCTGTGAAAAATCCCTGACCATCACCATGGAGGACACTGAGACACTGATCGCATCGGTCCAAGCTGCCGACACCTTCTTTGCCGAGGGCCTCATGTACCTCGCGCATCCGTTCATGCAGCAGTTGGTCACCGTCCTGCGTGATCCGTCTGTGGGGGAGCTGCGCTCCGTTTCCGGTTTTTACGCTGCCGACATCTGGCAAGTGGTGAACCCGTCTGGCGGCGGGACGCTTTACAACCTTGGCTGCTACCCCGCCTCCCTCTTGCATCTGGTTGTGCAAACCATGTGCGGCGAAGAAGCCTTTGCCTCCCGATCCATCGCCGCTTTTGGCAACATCGGCAAAGACACCACCCTGCAAGACGCCAACCTCTCCGTGCGCTTTGGCAACGGTGTGCTCGCCAATCTGATGAGCACAGACAGCCACGGCATGGCCCACGCGTTCACCATCGTGACCACCAAGGGCACACTTCGAATAGCCACCAACCCCTGGCTGCCGGTTGCTGGTGAAAACCACATGATCTGGCAACCGTATGACGGCCCTGCCCGTGACATCGTGGTCGAAACCAAACACGAGGCCTTCTATCATCAGGTCAAAATGGTCGAACGCGCGCTGACTACAGGCGCCAAAGAAGCCTCGCGCCCCTCACCGCGTCTGTCTGACAGTCTGGAGATCATGCAGTTCCTCACAGACTGGGAAACGGCAGCATTTCAAAAGGACCCCCCCCCCAATGATTGGCTACGTCTGTGTCGGCAGCAACGACATCCCGCGCGCCAAACGCTTTTACGCCGCCTTCCTACCTGCCCTAGGCTACAGCGTAAAAGAAGGCCCCGAAGGCCTCAGCTACGCCCTGCCTGTTCCAGAGGGCCAACGCCCGCTGCTGCCTGATTTCTACGTGAAACCCCCGTTTGACGGTCAAACCGCCTCGGTAGGCAACGGCGCCATGGTGGCGTTTGAAGCCACAAGCCAAGCGCAAGTCCGCTGCCTTCACACCGCCGCCCTCGCCGCCGGCGGCACAGACGAAGGACAACCCGGCTTTCGCGCCAACTACGGGCCCCAATTCTACGTCAGCTACCTGCGCGACCCAGACGGCAACAAGGTCGCGATTTTTTCCAGCGATCCAAATGAGCCTGGGCGAGACGGATAGTTTTTGGTCACATTGGGAAGCGGCGGCGACACCATTGACTTAAATGGTGCAAACTTAGTTTTTGGTCGACATTGCGGACTTTCAACTTTCAAAGTTTTTGAACCCTGATTAGGTCCTTTTCTCTACCGCAGAGTTCAAAAATCTCTCTTAGCCTGGATCGAGACGCCAAGTTTACAGGCTCGCCCAAAACTAAAATGGTGTCGTAACCTACTGGGTGAACAGGCTCCCAAAAATGTTGATTAAACACTTCAAAGCCGCCCATAATTTCAACAGGAATGGGACCATCATTGAGCTTTAACAAAATCGAAGAACGAAAGCGCTCAGAAACGCAGTCGGCTTGATTATTAAGAACAAATTTGTCTGCCAAGCTTTTGACGGAGTCAACAGATGACACAACATCAATGTCGCTAACAGGTGAGTCAGAGAGCCCATGCAGCGCCATTGCGGCACCGCCAAACAGCATCCAATCACCTGTAATCGAGTTCATCTTCGATGCGCATTTGGAAATAGTTTCCAGTAAAGTTGCTTGATTGGTCATGTGCTTCACCCTGAAAGCCGCCTTTGATGCGTTTCGCATTCGCGGCATTGGGACGCAATGGCTTCAAAGCTGGCTTTTACACTATCCACCCCAACAAACAAACGGCGCCCCAATCCGGGACGCCGCTCTCTATTTCAGTCACTAACGAAGCTTAATAGCGGTAGTGCTCCGGCTTAAACGGACCCTCTGGGGACACACCAATGTAAGCCGCTTGCTCTGGAGTCAACTTGGACAGCTTCGCGCCCACTTTGGCGAGGTGCAACGCAGCCACTTTCTCATCCAAGTGCTTCGGCAGGATGTAGACTTCGTTGTTGTACGCGTCACCTTTGGTGAACAGCTCAATCTGTGCCAGCACCTGGTTGGTGAACGACGCAGACATCACAAAGGACGGGTGACCCGTGGCATTGCCAAGGTTCAACAAACGGCCCTCGGAGAGCAGGATCAACCGGTTGCCAGATGGCATCTCGATCATGTCCACTTGCTCTTTGATGTTGGTCCACTTGTGGTTTTTCAGGCTTGCGACCTGAATTTCATTGTCGAAGTGGCCGATGTTGCCAACAATCGCCATGTCCTTCATCTCGCGCATGTGCTCGATGCGGATCACGTCTTTGTTGCCGGTGGTGGTGATGAACAGATCCGCGTCCAGCGACTCTTCCAGCAACACAACCTCATAGCCGTCCATCGCCGCCTGCAAAGCACAGATCGGATCCGCTTCGGTCACCTTCACACGTGCACCTGCGCCAGACAACGACGCTGCGGAGCCTTTGCCCACGTCGCCATAGCCACAAACCACGGCCACTTTACCCGCCATCATTGTGTCGGTGGCGCGGCGGATGCCATCTACGAGGCTCTCTTTACAGCCGTATTTGTTGTCAAACTTCGACTTGGTCACAGAGTCGTTCACGTTGATCGCAGGGAACGGCAGCTCGCCTTTTTTGTGCAGATCATACAGACGGTGAACGCCCGTGGTGGTTTCTTCAGACACACCCATGATGTCCGCACGTGTCTTGGTGAACCAGCCAGGGCTCGCTGCCATACGCTTTTTGATCTGCGCGTGAATGGCTTCTTCTTCTTCCGACGTCGGCACGCCAAGGTCTTCGCCAGCTTCCGCTTTGGCACCCAACAGCACGTACAGAGTAGCGTCGCCGCCATCATCCAGGATCAGGTTTGCGCCTTCCGGGAACATGAACGACTTGTCCAAGTAATCCCAGTGCTCTTCCAACGACTGACCTTTGATCGCAAACACTGGCACGCCAGATTTCGCAATCGCCGCCGCCGCATGGTCTTGTGTGGAGAAAATGTTGCAGCTCGCCCAGCGCACATCCGCGCCCAGCGCCACCAGCGTTTCAATCAAACACGCAGTCTGAATGGTCATGTGCAGCGAACCAACAATGCGTGCACCGGCCAATGGTTTTTTATCACCATATTCCTCGCGCAGCGCCATCAGGCCCGGCATCTCGGTTTCGGCAATATCGAGTTCCTTACGGCCAAAATCAGCCAGGGAAATATCTTTTACTGTGTAATCGGTCGCCATTGCGCCCAGCTCCTTACGGGTTTGCTTTGGCGACCAGATAACACTCAGAAGGTCTTTCTACAACGTTACTAGGCGCTGGACCTAACCTTCGATTCCGTCAGGCGGCAGCTCCGCCTCTTGCTGAAACCAGTCCGTTCCGGCGGCCAAGATACAGGAGACCCCCTGCGCATTGGTCATAATCACCGTAAATGTCCCGGTTTTCTCTGACGACCACACCTCAAGCATGGCCATCTTGTTGTCATGGGAGCCTTGCAACCCACCTGCGACCATCGCTTCTGCGTATTTGCTCTGCAAACGCTCCACAACGATGTCTCGCATCGCACATCCGGCGGCATTTGCCGGTGGCGCTGCTGCGGCCATGCCAAACAGCAAGGCTGCTCCTACCACTCTCTTAAACATAGCGCTCTCCTTTCTCGCGCAGATTGGCCCTTAGAGGGTCAATTCATTGAGGTTTGGAGAGGAGGACACGCGGGAGGAAGCCGATGTAAAAACGTGCCCCCCTCGCTAGTCATGTCGGTATCGCGTCGCGCTTTTACAAAACACGCCTGATCACGTTGTTTTGTGGCAGCACGTGATCCCGACACAATATAAGGTGCGCCTCAAATGTGTCTAAAATGTGGCGACGCCCATTTTTGCAGCAAACTGCACCACGTCGAGGTCAGATTCCCCTGACTGTTAAGACATCCTCAACCAAGGTATAAGAAACCTTTATTTGTTAGGTTTTTGGTCATGAATTTCCCGCCACTTAGGGCCATGTTTCGGTCTGCTTTCTTCATTCCTGCCGTCTTGCTGATGGGCACACTCATTGTGATTACCAACGCGTTGGTCACCTCCGGTGTGGCTGCTGGTTGATACCAGCCCGGCTCCTATCCGCCTGACTGTTGCGCATCGCCACTTTGGTGGCGTACACCGGTTTCACACAACTGGGAGGCACCCCTTTGGCACGAGCATGGCAGCGCATGTTGTCCGGTCGCAGACTTGACTTGCTGGACCCCACCCCCGTGGATATCGAAATCGAAGACATTGCCCACGGGCTGGCCTTTGTCGCCCGCTGGAACGGACAAACACACGGCGATTTTGCCTACTCCGTGGCCGAGCACTCCCTGCTGGTCGAAGAGCTATATGGCCGTATGTACAAATCCGCCACGCCCAAAACCCGGCTGACCGCCCTACTGCATGACGCGCCGGAATATGTGATTGGCGACATGATCTCCCCAGTAAAAGCCGCGGTGGGTCCGGATTACGGCGAACTGGATGACCGGCTGATGGCTGCAATTCACATCCGTTTTGGATTGCCTGCCGAAACGCCCAAACGGCTCAAGGCACAGATCAAGAAAGCCGACAAAATTTCTGCTTGGATGGAAGCCACCCAAATCGCAGGCTTCTCTGTGACTGAGGCCAACAAACTGTTTGGCACACCAGATCCCAAAGTGATTGAAGGCCTGTCCATTCACCTGCGTCCCCCAGTCGAGGTGCGCGCTGATTATACCGCTCGCCATGAAGCGCTTCTGGCCACAATTTGAGCCTTGTTAGTCCCTGATACAGAGGATTTTATGTCGACAATCACCATCCAAAAGGGCTGCGTCGCCGATCTGCGCCAAACCGCAGAGTTGCTCAATGAAATCATCGCCATTGGCGGCTCCACAGCGATGACAAACCCCATGTCCCGCGAAGACCTAGAAGGCTGGTTGATGGCAGATCAAGACAGCAGCAGTTGGCATATCGCGATGGCTGAGGACGGCACTCTTCTGGGGTTTCAATGGGTTGGCCCATGGGGTGATCTGCCACCCGAAGCCTGCGCCATCGGCACCTTTGTCAAAGCAGGCCGCACCGGGTTTGGCATTGGGTCCAAATTGTTTGACGCTAGCGTCCGGGCCGCACGCGCACTGGGGTACACATGGATGGATGCTGAAATCCGCACCGACAACGAAGGTGGGCTGGCCTATTATCAAAGCCGAGGCTTTGAAAACTACAGAACTTTAAAAGACGTTCCTCTGGACGACGGCAGCTTTGTGAACAAGCTTTGCAAACGCTACGACCTCTAAGCTGTCACATCGCAGGCAACACATCCCGCCGAACCAGCGCCCGCAGGGCAAAGTTGCTGCGCATGTTGCGCACACCTTTTACCTTCATCAGCCGATGCTCCAGAAAAGCGTCAAACGCGTCCAGATCAGCCGCCACAATCCGCAGCAAGAAATCGCGCGACCCGGTCATCAGATAACACTCCATAACCTCCTCAAACGCGCTTACTGAACGCTCGAAATTATTGATCACATCTGCACCCTGCGCCTCCAACTCCACCGACACAAAAATTGTGACCGGCAGGCCAATTTTGCGCGGATCCACCCGTGCACCATAGCCGGTGATCACCCCATCCGCCTGCAACCGCTCCAACCGCCGTGCACAGGGCGTGGCGGATAGCCCAACCTGCTCTGCCAGTTCACCAATCTTCATGCGTCCGTCCAGCTGCAGCGCACGCACGATTCTACGATCAATGGCATCCATAGGGAAAATCTCCAAAAGTTAACCATATTTGGGCCATTATCCCTAAATATTACCCATGTGCATAGGTAAATTTGGAGAAAACCTCTGTGCAACCTGTGTCAATTTGCCGCCACTTCGCGCCTGGGACGCAGCAAACAAAAACAAGGAAACGCCCGATGCAAATCACCCGTTTGGCCACACCAACTCATGAAACCGTTTTACGCGTACATGACGCCAACATTGGCCTCACTGGGTTTATTGCGGTGCATTCTACCAAACTGGGTCCAGCGGCAGGCGGCCTACGCATGCGTCCTTATGACAGTGAAGACGCCGCCCTGACCGACGCGCTGCGCCTGTCCGAAGGCATGACCTACAAAAATGCTGCAGCTGGCCTGCCCCTGGGTGGTGGCAAAGCTGTGATCATGGGCAATGCCTCCCAAAAATCCTCGAGCCAACTGCTGACCTTTGCTCGCGCCATCAACACCTTAGAAGGCAATTATTGGACCGCCGAAGACATGGGCATGAGCCCAACCGACATGTCCCTGCTCGCCACAGAGACCAAATTTGTCGCCGGCTTGCCCAATGGTCCGCACGCCTCCGGTGATCCGTCCCCAATCACCGCCCGTGGCATCTTTGAGTCCATTAAGGTCACCGCCAAACATCAATTTGGCAGCGCCGACCTGAACGGACGCACCGTTGCAGTCCAAGGCCTGGGCCATGTTGGCACCTATCTCTGCGAGTTCTTGCACAAAGCCGGCGCCAAACTGATCCTCGCGGACATCGACCAGAAGCGTGTGGCAGAACTTGCCACACAATTTGACGCAAAGACCGCCACGCCGGATCAGATCCTTACTGTCAAAGCAGATATTCTCGCGCCTTGTGCCATCGGTGCAATCCTGAACGAAGACAGCATTGCGAAGCTAAATGTGGGGGCCGTTTGCGGCGGTGCCAACAACCAGCTTGCCACCTCTGAGGACGGCGCTCGCCTGTACGCCCGCGGCATTCTCTACGCCCCCGATTTTGTCGCCAATGCTGGCGGCATCATCAATGTCGCAACCGAAGTTCTCGCCATCAAAGGTCGTGCGACCTACGTAGATGAAAAGCTCTCTGCGGTGGAAAACACCCTGGATCGCATTTTCTCCCGCGCTAAAACTCTGGATTGCAGCCCGGCTGATGTGGCTGTGGCCATTGTGGATGAAATGTTGGCCGATCAGGCCGCGTGATACCCTACAATAAGAAGTGGCGTGTCACATATGTGTCCGAGCCGCCTATATCTCAAATTGCCCGGCCAATTGGCCGGGCTTTTTTAATTAGTATATGAAATACACCTTTTATAGGTGCCAAATGTCCACTCCATTTATTCTGCGTCACTTTGTATCAGAACTGCCTGTGTTTATGAACGACCCAACCCACTCGCAAAAATGAAATACCCACAAGGACAAACAATCAAACGATTTTTTGAGTACCTTACTCCAAAAACAATTTTCAGATTTCCCATAATTAGGCGGCCGCAAACCACCAACCTTTTCCGTTCGGCAATTCCATTAACCGCCCGTTCAGCCTCCGCATGCGACCTGCACACAACGACGCAAAAGCAAGAGACCGGAAAGGCATCGCTATGACGCTCAAATCGCAAATTCTGGCACTAATCATTATTCCTTTAATTGCATTGGCTGCCATCGGCAGTCTCAAAGCACGCAACGACTGGACCCGACTGACAAACGCACAGGCTACGCAAGTCATAACAGAGGATTCCGTGGCACTGCTCGAGGTAGTGCACCACCTTCAGGTCGAACGTGGCCTGTCTGCCGTCCACATCACCGCCGCAGATCAAAGTACAATGTCAGAGCTTAGAGCCACCCGCGACCTGGCCAACACAGCCACACAAAAGGTACCGACAAGCGCAGCTCACATTCTGAAACATCTGGCCCCGCTTGAAGCGCTGCGCGCTAACGTCACTGACCGTAATGTTCAACCCGGCGAAATGGGCGCGGGCTATTCCGGTATGATCGCCAAAGTTCTTTCTGATGTGAGCGACCTGCTTTTGCACCAAAACAATGCAGAACTCAGCCAGATCAGCTCCGGTCTCGTAAGCCTGTCATACGCCAAAGAAGCCGCCGGCCAACAACGCGCGGCTGGTTCCGGTGCCTTTGGACGCCAAACCTTTGACCTGGCTGCGTTCCGCTGGTTCACCCGCACCGGCGCCATCGAACGCCAACTTCTGGACATCGCAGACCTGTCGTTTGCAAGCCATTTCACGGATCTTGATCTCCGGGTCGGACTCGCGCCCACTGGGCTGCCAGGGATTCGCGAGGAAGTCCTCAGTACGGGTCCCAACGTTTTGGCGCCAAACTATGCATCCAAAGACTGGTTTGATCGGGCAACCCGGTGGGTGTCTTCCTTACGGGATGTTGAGAACACCGTTTCCGACAGAATGATCGAGATCGCCATCGCGGAGGCCCGCAATGCGCGCAATTCCCTCATTTTAACTTTGGCAGTGTCTGCCGCCTGCCTATTGTGCAGCGCTGGTATTGGTTGGCGACTTATCTCCATTTTTTCCTCTCAGTTTTCGGCCCTTCAGCAGGACCTGAACAAACTTGCCCACAAGGAATTTGACTTTGTGCCTGCCAACCTCCAAAGCCGCGCCGAAGTCGGTGGCCTCAGCCGCAGCATGGAAAAAACACGACTTGCCTTGGCACAAGCCGAAGATCAATTGCAGCAAATCGAACAAACCCGCATTTCGAATCGCGGTACCTTTGTCAGCAGCCTTGAGGACGGCCTTGCCCATTTGGCGCGCGGAGAACTCGACTGCCCAATCGAAGAGGCGTTTGCAGAAGAATACGAAAGCCTGCGCAACAGCTTCAACGAGTCTTTGGTTCATCTTCAAAATACCATCCAGAACGTCACAATCACCGCTGACAGCATCAATGTAGGCGCTGCCGAGATCAGCCAATCGGCGGATCACCTGTCGCGCCGCACAGAAAGCCAGGCTGCAACACTTGAGGAGACCGCAGCCGCGCTCGAGGAGCTCACCACATCAGTTCAGGCGTCGGCCAGCAGCGCTCGCAGTGTTGAAGGGGCCATGTCTGAGGCACGTGAACAGGCGCAATCAAGCGGCGAAGTTGTCCAGAAAGCTGTCTGTGCCATGACCACAATTGAGAAGTCCTCAGCCAAAATTGCGCAGATCATTGGGGTGATCGACGACATTGCCTTCCAAACCAATCTTCTGGCTCTAAATGCTGGAGTTGAGGCTGCCCGGGCCGGTGACCACGGCCGAGGATTTGCAGTCGTTGCTTCCGAGGTGCGCGCCTTGGCTCAGAAGTCGGCTGAGGCCGCCACCGAAATCAAGACTCTTATCGGGGAAAGCACGCGTCAGGTTCAAGACGGTGTCTCTTTGGTGGGGGCCACTGGAACGTCGATCACAAATATCGTGGAACGGGTCAATGAGATCTCCAAATTGATGAGCGGCATTGCCAACGGCACAGTGGAACAGGCCACCGGCCTTCAAGAAATTAACGGCAACGTGCATCAGCTCGACGAGGTGACACAGAAAAATGCCGCCATGGTCGAAGAATCCACAGCCGCCGGACATCTTCTTCACGCTGACGCCAGCAAACTCTCTGAGTTGATGAGCCAGTTCCGTGTCGAAGCCTCAGGCTCCGACACCGCTCATGAGAGTTTCAGGCAGGCCTCCTGATCAACGCAGATTTGGCAACAACAAGGGCGTGATTTCCACAAGGAGATCACGCCCTTTTCATTTCAAAACCGTGTCGCGTCGAAACCATAGACAGCGGATTCATTAACCTTTGTCGGACAGTCGCAAAACAGTCAGTATACCGACGCTATACCGACGTTGTTTTGGGATAAGCTCGATACAGATCCTAACGCGGCGACCGCTTTGCCAATATCCGCTGCAACGTCCGGCGATGCATGTTCAAGCGACGTGCGGTTTCACTCACGTTGCGATCACACAATTCATACACCCGCTGAATATGCTCCCACCGCACGCGATCCGCGCTCATTGGATTTTCCGGCGGCGGCGGCAATTCGTCCGGCCCGCTCAGAAGCGCGTTCATCACGTCCGTCGCATCCGCTGGTTTGCTGAGGTAATCGGTTGCGCCAATCTTCACCGCAGCAACCGCCGTGGCAATCGCCCCATAGCCCGTCAGTACAACAACTCGGCTGTCTGCACGTTTTTCCCGAATAACCTCGACAACGTCCAATCCGTTGCCATCCCCAAGCCGCAAATCGACCACGGCATAGGCCGGTGGACGGGCTGTGGCAATGGCTTGCCCTGCCGCAACAGACCCAGCCGTTTCCACCTCAAAACCACGTTTTTCCATGGCCTTAGCGAGTCGCCGCAAAAACGGCTCATCGTCATCTACCAACAGAAGTGATTTGTCCGGCCCGATCTCCGACAGCGCGTTTTCCGTCATGTGCCTGTTCCCCACTGCGTGTTTCGACAAGTATTAGCGTCCCTGGCCTATTGGGTCAAACAGACCCCTGAACACTACATGTTGTCTACGAAGCACGCGACGGTCTCCGCCATTTTTTCTGGCGTTGTGTCACGGCGGAAATACTCAACAAAGCCATGTCCTGGCAGCGTCAGGTAAGTGAACGTGGAGTGATCAACGAGGTAAAACTCGTCATCCCCATCGTCCGCAGGCTGTTTCTTGTAATAGGTGCGATACGCTTGACTGGCCTTTTTCACCTGCTCCGCAGAGCCGCTCAAACCAATCATGCGCTCATGCATATAGCCTGAGAAATCTTTCATCACTTCCGGCGTGTCCCGCTCTGGATCGATTGTGATGAACACCGGGTTCACAAGCTTGCCATCTGCTTCAAGGATATCAACGGCTTCTGCGTTACGCGTGTTGTCCAGCGGACAAACATCGGGGCAGAACGTATAGCCAAAATAGATCAAAGAGGGTGCGGTCAGAACATCTTTGTCCGTGACGGTTTCTCCATCCCCATTTAACAGCTCAAACGGCCCACCAATGGCGCTTGTGCCACCTGCAACCTGACCTTGACGGCATTGCGTAAACTGATCTCCGTCATCATCGCCACGGCTCACGTACCACATGCCGGCCAGCGCAAAGAGCGCCACAAATGCGGCCACAGCCGCCACAGTCCGAACCATATCAAACCTCATCAAGTTTAGTTGCGGGATATGACGCAGAGACCTATCAAGGTTGCACCAAGACACAAGCGGAAAGGCCCCGAAATGACGGATTTGTCAGGCGAGCTGCTCAATGCAAATCGTCGTAGTAATTGGATTCGATTGCGCACATTCATCATGCTGCGCTGGATTGCCATTTGCGGTCAGATTGTTGCGCTGTTGGTTGCCCAATTTGGCTTCGACCTCGAGCTCTACTATGGCCTTTGTTACATGGCTGTAGGCATCTCCGTAATCGGCAATCTGGTCGCTATTTTTGTCTTTCCAGAAAACAAATTGCTGACCGAGAAAGAGAACATGGCAATGTTGCTCTTTGACGTGTTGCAGCTGAGCTTCCTGCTTTTCCTCACTGGTGGCCTGCACAACCCATTTTCATTCCTGATGGTGGCTCCGGTTACCATCGCCGCCTCAGTTTTGTCCGCGCGTTCAGCCATATTCCTCGGCTGCCTAACCGTCGCGATCGTCACGGTGCTGCTTGAATTCTATGTTCCATTGCGCACCCAAAATTTCTTCTATTTGCATGTGCCAGAGGTTTTCTTATTTGGAAACTGGGCGGCCATCATCATCGCCCTGGTCTTTTCATCGCTCTACTCCCGTCGCGTGGTGTCAGAGATGTCCTCCATGGGGGAAGCTTTGGCCGCCACGCAAATGGCCCTCGCCCGCGAGCAGAAACTCACAGATCTTGGTGGTGTTGTGGCCGCTGCTGCACACGAGTTGGGCACGCCGCTGGCGACAATCAAACTTGCCAGTGCAGAATTGATGGAGGAACTCGAAGACCAACCCGATCTCCACGAAGACGCCGCCCTCATCCGCCAACAAGCGGATCGATGTCGGGACATTCTGCACTCTATGGGCCGCGCCGGGAAAGACGATTTACATCTTCGCAAAGCGCCACTCTCAACGGTGATCGAAGAGGCCGCGGAGCCGCATATAGGTCGCGGAAAAGAAATCATATTCGACCACTTTGACCTGTTGGATGGACCAGAGATCCTGCGCAAGCCGGAGATCATTCACGGCTTGCGCAACCTGATTCAAAATGCGGTCGACTTTGCCCAAACATCCGTTTGGGTTGAAACTGAGTGTGAGGGTGAGTCGGTTTCCGTTCGAATAATGGACGATGGTCCGGGATATCCAACTCACCTAATTGGACGTATTGGTGACCCCTTTGTACGCTATCGAAAATCCAAGAAAGATGTAAAACGGCGGCCTGGATATGAGGGAATGGGCCTAGGACTTTTCATTGCAAAAACCTTATTGGAAAGATCTGGCGCGGAGATAAGTTTTGCAAATGGCTCCAGTGTCTTAGATGATCAACTCGTGACCAAGGAACGCAGAGGTGCCGTTGTTGAAGTTATTTGGCCACGTAACAAAGTTGATGCTTCCATGAACCTCACCGCGCTTGGAAAGGGGGGCAACCCGTTACACCAATCTTAATCCCGCGGGCGCACCAACTTGATAAAAGATGCAATTCTGGATAAGGTATTCGGGTAAGTTTATTACGCACTCCTCGTTGTTTCAAAAGTAACTTTGAGGTCACGCATGTTTGTATTTAGTGTCCTGTTTTTTGCACTCCTTGTGCTCACGAGCCTCGCAACTACCGCTGTGGTTCGTTACTCTATGACCTCACGGGACAAAAAGGCCTTCGTACGCTCAAAATTGACTGAGCCCCCCCCACCCGTCGCGCGGTTTTTGTTTCGCGCTGGCACCTTGGTTGATGCAAACCCAGCTGCCCTAAGAATATGCTCCGAAATGCCCACCGATCGATTTGATTGGGAAGCCCTTCGCAAAAAACTATCGGTGAATTTCCCGGACTTCCCATTTGCGCAGGGCGCATCTCACGACAGGGATTTGACCGTGCTGAAATCCATCGACCCAAATGACGCCTCTGTTGTAACCTTGGACCAATGGCATGACGTGGCACGCGTAACATTGGAACAGGACGCGAGGCCAGATTTGGCGCGACGAACGGCGATATTGCAAGCTATGTTCCAAGCGCCCAATCCGATTTGGAAAACCAACTCTGAAGGCACGGTAATTTGGCGCAATAGTGCCTATAAATCTCTGGGCGCAGCGCTTGGCTATTCTGCGGACAATCAGCTTCTTTTTGACACCACAAATATATGCGCAGGGGACCCCGCGCAAAAGTTCAAACTGTCCAGCTCAAATGGATCGCGCACGCATTGGTTTAACGTGACGGCAGTACATGCGGGACCGAACACAATGCTTTATGCAACTGAGGCAGACGCCGAAGTCTCAGCCCAAGATTCACGTCGCAGTTTTGTGCAAACATTCTCAAAAACCTTCGCCCAATTGTCCACAGGTCTGGCGATCTTTGATGGTGACCAAAAGCTGGTTTTGTTTAATCCAGCCTTGACGCAATTAACGGGATTACCAGGAGATATCCTGTCCAACAGATGTGATCTGTTTGCATTTTTTGACCAGTTGAGAGAGCGCCATGTTGTCCCGACCAAAAGCCGCCAAATGGATTGGCACAGTCAAGTTGTGGATATCCTGAGGCGCGCACAAGACGGCGAATATTGTGAAACTTGGACCTTACCAACCGGCGTCACCTACAAGGTGTCGGGGCGCCCACATCAGGATGGCGCGTTGGTCTTTTTGCTGGAAGACATCACCGCAGAAATCACTGTTACAAGGCGGTTCCGCAGTGAGCTTGAGCAAGTACATGGGGTGTTGGACACGATCGACAGTGCACTGGTGCTCTTTTCCCCAACCGGTCAGCTCCGGCTGTGCAATCAGGCTTACCGCGACTTATGGAAAAGCGATCCTGATAGCTCGTTTGCGGAGTACACCTTCCGTGATGCAATGCTGCATTGGCAAGCGGACTGTTTGCCATCATCCGTTTGGACAAAGCTCAAGCGGCGCATTCTCTCCACATCAGATCGCAGCACTTGGTCCGCCTCCGTCACCAAATCGAGTGGTGAAACACTCGACATCGGGGTGTCACCGGTCGCAGGGGGCGTCACTCTGCTCACCTTCAAGGCAACAAATGTAGCGGAATACCCACTGCCTTCGACTCACTGACGCTTAAACCCACTTGCAGGTCTTGCTGGGCGTTTTTACTGTGGCGCCATGACGCCATTCTCTCGCACTCTTACCCTAAATTCCCCCTCCGAAACCCAAGCCTTAGCGCTTCAAATTGCAACAACACTCTCGCCTGGAGACGTGATGCTGCTCGAGGGACCTATCGGAGCCGGGAAAACCCACTTTGCGCGAAGCTTGATCCAAGCTTTGCTGCCTGTGTTGGAAGACGTGCCTTCTCCCACTTTCACACTTGTTCAGGTTTATGACGGGCCAGTCTCCGAAATCTGGCACGCGGACCTATACCGTCTGACATCTCCGGAAGAGGTTGTTGAGCTTGGTCTGACAGATGCGTTTGAAGAGGCCATCTGCCTTGTGGAATGGCCCGATCGACTGGCGGAGCTCGCCCCAGAAAATGCCCTAAAGATCATTTTTGAACTTTCCACTCAGGAACAACAGCGCATCTTAACGTTTTCTTCTGCGAGCCCATCTTGGGAAGCAAAACTTGAGAAGCTCTCAAAATGACCCCTCGTGACATCGCAATAGACCGTTTTCTCACAAACACCCCATGGGCGGCGGCTGACCAGCTTGATTTGGCTGGCGACGCCTCTGCGCGCAGCTACAAACGCCTGAAGCTCAAAAATGGAACATCTGCGGTACTGATGGATGCCCCAGTGCAGGATACCAGCACCACCAAGCCGTTTGCTTCAATCGCAAGTTTTCTAAAGCGCAGTGGCCTGTCAGCACCGGACATATTTCTGTGTGATCATGATTTGGGTCTGATGCTGATCGAAGACCTCGGGGACGATCTATTTGCCCGCGTTGTCCAAGAAGATCCAAGCACCGAAGAACCGCTCTATTTTGCGGCGGCCGATGTGCTAACCACACTGCAACGCCATGTCCCGCCAAATGGTTTGCAAAGCATGGACAATGCCACGCTTGCGCAAATGATCGAACCGGTTTTCTCTTGGTATATTGCGGGCGCCGATCTTCCTTGGAAGCCGGCCTGGCGAGATTTCCATCAGGCGATTTTGCCGATTTTTACAAACCACCTAGGCGCGCCCACCACCATGGTTCTCCGGGACTACCACGCAGAAAACTTGCTTTGGCTGCCTGACCGACAGGGTGAGGCCCGGGTGGGATTATTGGATTTTCAAGATGCCCTAGTTGGCCACAAGGCTTATGACTTGGTCTCTCTCCTGCAAGATGCGCGCCGAGATGTGCCCCAAGATATCGAGACACGCACCAAAGCGCATTTTGTATCCTCCGCCAATTTGGATCCAGATATCTTTGACGTGGCCTATAGCCTGCTTGGCGCCCAGAGAAACTTGCGCATTGTTGGGGTGTTTGCTCGCCTGTGTATGCATTTTGGGAAACCAAACTATATTGACCTGATCCCACGAGTCTACAATCTTGCCATGCGCAATCTGCGCCATCCAACCTTACAGGAACCCGCCGCAATCCTGCGAGATGCTTTGCCTGCGCCAACCCCAGAAATTCTTGAAAAGTTAAAAAGCAAATGCGCCAAGATCCCGAAGCTGTAATGCTCTTCGCCGCCGGTTTCGGCACACGTATGGGTGAACTCACCAAAAAAACCCCAAAGCCGTTGTTAAAAGTGGCCGGGCAAACGCTTTTGGATCGGACACTTGATCTCATCACCCCAATTGCTCCCAAGCGAATTGTCGTGAACGCGCATTATCACCACCAAAAACTGTGTGATCATCTCTCCGGTTCCGATGTTTTGGTATCGGTTGAGCAACCGCATATTCTGGAAACAGGCGGTGGTCTGCGCAATGCGCTTCCGCTATTGGGAGAGGGCGCGGTTTATACCAGCAACACAGACGCAATCTGGTCTGGACCAAACCCCTTTGAAATGCTTCGCGAGGCGTGGCGCCCAGACATCATGGATGCGCTGCTGCTGTGTCTCCCCAAGGAGAACGCCCTTGGACATAAAGGCCGCGGTGACTTTGTCCTCGACCCTCATGGCCAAGCCAGTCGAGGGCCCGGGGTGGTCTATTCTGGCATTCAAATTCTCAAATCAAACGGGCTGCATGACATCGAAGAAAACTCTTTTTCACTCAACATACTGTGGGACAAATTGCTCGCGACCGGTCGACTATACGGATTAATCTACTCCGGTAAATGGTGCGATGTTGGCAACCCTGAAGGGCTCCGTCTTGCCGAAAGGCTTCTGGAGGCACCACATGTTTGATCCAAGCGACATCCCGCGGGTTTTTGCACTCCCGCCAGGCGCAGATTTCCCAAAGTACTTGGTCAAAGGCATCCGCAGCAAATTTGCAAACCAACGACCAGACACAATCGCGCAAGCCACGGTTATTGTGAACACGTCACGTATGGCGCGACGCGTACATGCCCTATTTGATGACGGCCCAGCCACATTGCTACCACGCATTCAGCTATTGGGTGATTTTGCCAAAACGGCTTCAGCCCACCTTCCAGCTGCAACACCAGACATGCGTCAACGGTTTGAATTGATCCAGTTGGTAACAAGACTGCTCGAGCAACAGCCAGATCTCGCCTCTCGCGCCTCGATATATGATCTTGCTGACAGCCTCGCGGCACTTTTTGATGAGATGGCTGGCGAGGGTGTCCCTGTGGATGCAATCGAAAACTTGGACGTGAGTGACCAATCGGGACATTGGGCGCGCGCGCAATCATTCTTCGGGATCGCAAGGCACTTCCTTGAGAACCTAGACAGCGCACCCGGTCACGAAGCCCGCCAACGGCGCGCCATCGAAGCCATCGTCGCATCTTGGGAGCAATCTCCACCACAGCACCCGATCATTTTGGCTGGCTCCACCGGATCACGCGGCACTATGCAGCTTCTGATGCGCGCCGTAGCCAAACTGCCCCAAGGCGCAGTTGTTCTGCCCGGTTTTGATTTTGAAATGCCACTCGAAACTTGGGACCACCTGTCAGACGGCTTGCAAAGTGAAGACCACCCACAATACCGGTTTCACACGATTTTGCAGGGTCTCGATTTGGGGCCGCAAGACGTGCGTCTTTGGCACTCCTGCGACGCGCCATCTAAGGCTCGAAATAAACTGATATCGCTTGCCCTGCGGCCTGCCCCCGTCACCGATCAGTGGCTCAGCGAAGGCCCGACGCTTGGAAATCTATCAACGGCGACACAAGACATCACACTTGTGGAAGCCACAACCCAACGCGAAGAAGCGCTCACCATTGCTGCACGCTTGCGACAAGCCGCTGAAGAGGGGCTCACAAGCGCGCTCATAACACCGGATCGAATGCTGACCCGCCAAGTCAGCGCGGCTTTGGACCGCTGGGATATCCTGCCTGATGACAGTGCGGGGCAACCGCTGCAATTGTCCCCACCCGGTCGCTTCTTGCGTCATATTGCGGCTCTGTTTCACCAGAAATTGACCTCTGAGGCACTTCTGACTCTGCTCAAGCACCCGCTGACCCACAGCGGCCAGGACCGGGGCTCACATCTCAAATTTTCGCGCGATCTTGAACTCTGGTTGCGCAGAAAGGGTGTCACCTATCCCGATGCTGTAGATCTGTCTGTCAGGGCCAGCGCAAAGAACGAAGCCATGATACCCTGGATGACTTGGCTGACAGAATGCCTCTGCACTGGACCAAGACCTACTGCAAACATGGCGGACATTCTCTCCGATCATATCACACTTGCGGAGAAAATAGCCCAAGGCCCTGGTGAAGGCAGTGGCGTGTTGTGGGATCAAGCAGCCGGCCGTGCCGCAGCCCGGCTTGTCGCTGACATCAAAACGCACGCGGACGTGGTGGGGCCAATTTCACCAAACGACTACGCGGATCTGTTTGGCGCCCTCTTATCGCGCGCGGAGGTGCGGGACCGGGATGCCGGGCATCCCAACATCCTAGTTTGGGGGACACTAGAGGCACGTGTACAAGGCGCCGATCTGGTCATTCTTGGCGGGCTCAACGAGGGAACATGGCCAGAAGCGCCTGCGCCTGATCCATGGCTCAATCGAAAATTGCGCCACGACGCTGGCCTCTTATTGCCGGAGCGGCGCATCGGCCTGTCAGCCCACGACTTTCAACAAGCCATCGGCGCGCCGGAGGTGTGGATCACACGATCGGTGCGTTCTGATGAGGCGGAGACCGTACCGTCCCGGTGGGTCAACCGCCTTGTAAACCTGTTAAGCGGGCTCCCCGACCAAAATGGTCCAGAGGCGTTGAACGAAATGAAATTCCGCGGCAACACGTGGTTGTCCTATGTCCGCACCATGGAAACTGTTCCGATGGTGCCAGCAGCTCAGCGCCCATCTCCCACGCCGCCAGCTGAAGCACGTCCTCGACAGCTTTCCGTCACCGAGATCAAACGTCTGATCCGCGACCCTTACGCGATCTACGCCAAACATGTGCTGCGACTACGACCTCTCGATCCATTGATGCGCACCCCAGATGCGCTCCTGCGGGGAATCATCGTGCATGAGATCCTCGAAAAGCTGATCAAGAGCTCGGTCGATGACAATTTGCCTATCACGCGTGATCAGATTCTTGAGATATCAGAGACTGTTTTGGCTCAAAACGTCCCATGGGCCACGGCTCGCGCGCTTTGGCAAGCCCGGTTGGATCGCGTGGCGGATCACATTGTGCAGGGTGAAAAAAAGCGACGTACACGTGGAGAGCCTTTGGCGTTTGAAGTCAAAGCAGAGGGTGTCATTCCAGAACTGAGCTTCCGCCTGACGGCAAAGGCTGATCGTGTTGACCGCACCGAAACAGGGGCCTTGATCCTTTACGATTACAAAACCGGCGCACCACCCTCCAAAGACGAGCAAACCTATTTTGACAAACAACTCTTGCTCGAAGCTGCAATGGCGGAGCAGGGCGGTTTCACTGACATAGCCCCCTCTGATGTTGCTGATGCCATTTACATTGGCCTTGGCACCGCCCCCAAGGATCAACCCGCGCCACTCTTGGAAACACCCCCCACAAAAGTCTGGGAAGAGTTCACCGCATTGATCGAACACTATGTGGCAGACGGCAAAGGCTTTACGTCGCGACGCGCCATGCGCACGGAACGCGATGAAAGCGACTACGATCAACTGGCCCGGTTTGGCGAGTGGGATGCCACCGACGATCCAACACCGGAGGCTTTGTCATGATCCAACCCATGAACGATGCAACCCGCCGTCAAATCGCTGCTGCACGCCCCGACACCAGCACGTGGTTGTCTGCAAACGCCGGATCAGGAAAGACCCGTGTTTTGACCGATCGTGTGGCACGGCTGCTGCTCGAAGGTGTGTTGCCTCAGCACATCCTCTGCCTGACCTATACCAAAGCGGCCGCCAGCGAGATGCAAAACCGCCTTTTTAAACGGCTTGGCAGTTGGGCAATGAAATCCGATGACGACCTTGCCACGGAACTTGCCGAACTGGGCGTGACCGGTAAATCTGATCCGGACGCCCTCAAAAACGCGCGCACGCTATTTGCCCGTGCCATCGAAACGCCTGGGGGTTTGAAAATTCAAACCATTCACTCGTTCTGTGCGTCCATGCTGCGCCGCTTTCCGCTAGAAGCAGGCGTATCACCTTTGTTCAGTGAAATGGAAGACCGGGCGGCGGTTCTGCTGCGAGAAGAGATTGTGGAACAAATGGCCGAAGGGGCCGATTCCGTCGTAGTCCGCGATCTGGCACTGCATTTCACCGGAACGGCTTTGGGCGATCTGACAGCGGACATTTGTCGTCACGCAGATCGGTTGCGCAATCCTCTGTCGCAATCTGACCTAAGCGACTTGCTTGGCCTGCCGAAGGAATACACCCAGGATAAATTGCAAGCTGACGTGTTTTTGGGTGGCGAAGATGCTCTGATCAAAAGCTTAATTGAGGTGCTTCACGCCGGCGGGAAAACCGACATGGGTGCCGCCGCAAAGCTCACCTCAATTGCCCGTCTTGAGGTGTCCACTTTACCAATTTTGGAGTCAGTTTTTCTGACAGGCAAAGGTGCAAAAGAACCGTTTTGTGCAAAGTTAGACTCTTTCCCGACCAAAGCTCTCCGCACAAACCACGCTGACATGATGGAGCGTTTGAAGCCACTCATGCTGCGGGTGGAAGATGCAAGACCCCGCCGCCTTGCCCTTCAAGCCAAAGACCGAAGCTCCGCCCTGCATGCCTTCGCTGCGCGGTTCCTCGCGCGATATGACACCGCCAAACAACGTCGTGGTTGGTTGGATTTTGACGACCTTATCTTGCGCGCCCGCAACCTATTGAACGAGCCGGCTGTGGCGGAGTGGGTTCTGTATCGTCTTGATGGCGGTATCGATCACATACTGGTCGACGAGGCCCAAGACACCAGCCCCGTACAGTGGCAGGTGATCGAACGCTTGGCGCAAGAGTTTACGTCCGGGTCCGGTGCGCGAGGCGATGACACCCGCACCATCTTTGTGGTTGGCGACAAAAAGCAATCGATCTACAGCTTTCAAGGTGCCGACCCGGCCGAGTTTGATCGTATGCGCGATGAGTTTTCCAGCCGCCTGCAATCAACTGACAAGCAACTTCAGGACCTGAGCCTGGAGTATTCTTTCCGCTCCTCTCCAGCCGTGCTCAATCTGGTAGATCGATGTTTCGACTCCCATGCGGACGCGGGTTTCCCCACTGGCAACCGTCATATCGCGTTCAATGATGATATGCCCGGACGTGTTGATCTTTGGCCGGTGGTGGAGCCGGTCTCCAAAGCCGAGAAAGATGACTGGTTTGATCCCGTCGACCGGCTTGGGGACACGCACCATACGGTGATCCTCGCCGATCGCATCGCCGCGCAAATTGCCCGCATGATCAAACAGGACACCATTGCGGACACACGTGATGCCCAAGGCGTCTTCACACAGCGCAAAATTGAGCCGGGTGACTTTCTAATCCTGGTCCAACGCCGCTCTGATCTGTTTCACGAAATCATCCGCGCTTGCAAATTACACGGCTTGCCCATTGCTGGTGCCGACCGCTTGAAAGTGGGCGGCGAAATGGCGGTGCGAGATCTTGGGGCCTTGTTGTCTTTCTTGGCCACACCTGAAGATGATCTTTCCCTCGCAACCCTCTTACGCTCCCCGCTCTTTGGCTGGTCCGAACAAGCGTTGTTTGATTTGGCCCATCGCCGCGCGCCTAAATCCTATCTCTGGGCCGCATTGCGGGATCGTGGCGACGAGTTTCCAAAAACCATGGCGGTATTGGATGACTTGCGTGACCACACCGATTTCTTACGTCCCTATGACCTCATCGAACGTGTCCTCACCCGGCACAAAGGTCGCCGCGCGTTCCTTGCGCGCCTTGGGGCAGAGGCCGAAGATGGTATCAACGCCTTGCTCACGCAAGCATTGGCATTTGAGAAATCTTCGGTGCCGAGCCTCACTGGTTTTCTTCAATGGATGCAGACCGATGATCTGGAAATCAAACGCCAAATGGACAGTGCAACAAACCGTATTCGCGTGATGACTGTGCATGGCTCCAAAGGGTTGGAAGCCCCCATCGTGATCATGCCGGACACCGGCAAACGTTTGATCAAAACAGATGCCCCCATTGTGCCCGTCGGCGACACCGCCCTTTGGAATATGGCCTCTGCGTCGGCCCCAGCACCCCTTGCCAGCGCACGCGAAGATCTGGCTGACGCACAAGCTGCCGAACGGTTAAGACTGCTCTATGTGGCCATGACCCGCGCCGAAAAATGGCTAATTGTCGCGACCGCAGGCGATTTGGGCAAAGACGGCAAAAGTTGGTACGCCACTATTCGTGCCGCAATGGTGGCGTCAAACGCACAGCCGTGTCTGTTTGATGGCAACGAAGGATTGCGCCTTGAGCACGGCATTTGGGCTGGAACAGTCTCGAAAACGGAGATGACGCCCGCCCCCGCAGAACCCGAAATTCCGGAATGTCTCAAAACCCCTGCGCCCAAACTGGCCACTCAAATTGCCGCGCTCAGCCCTTCTGATTTGGGCGGCGCCAAAGCTTTGGCCGGAGACCAAGGATTGGATCAAGACGCAGCTATGCAACGTGGCACTTGGCTGCATTTGTTGTTGGAACATCTACCAAGCTATCCGCAATCCGAGTGGCTCAACATCGCAACCTCCCTGCTACAAGACGATCTTGTGGACATGTCTGAAGGCCAGTTTGAAGAGCTGCTCACTGAAGCCACACAAACTTTGGTGAAGCCAGACTTGTCTTGGCTTTTTGACCCAGGTGCCTTGGCCGAGGTTCCAATCACCGCAGATCTTGGCCCACATCGCCTGCACGGCATCATCGACCGTTTGGTGATTCAGGACGATTGTGTCTGGGCAATTGATTTTAAAACCAATGCCACTGTTCCAGGCGCTCCAAACGGAATTCCAGACGGAATTCTGCGCCAGATGGGCGCCTATACCCATGCTTTGGAACAGATTTTTGACCTGCCAATCCGCACAGCGATCCTTTGGACAGCCACAGCCGAGTTGATGGAACTACCACACGATCTTGTGACAAAATCGCTTGCAGCCACACCATATCTTGACGACCCCGCCTCGCAAACCTAGGTTCCCTCGAACCAACACTTACCAGCACCCTCTTTCAGGAGACCTCCAAATGGCAACCGTCGCTGTCACCGATGCCACCTTTGACGAAGAAGTAAAAAACGCCGATGTGCCTGTCGTCGTGGATTTCTGGGCCGAATGGTGTGGCCCCTGTAAACAAATCGGCCCAGCGCTCGAAGAGCTTTCCGCTGAAATGGACGGCAAAATCAAGATTGCCAAGGTCGACGTGGACAGCAACCCGGGCGCAGCTGCTGCTCTGGGTGTGCGTGGCATCCCAGCCTTGTTCATCTTCAAAGACGGCCAGGTGATCTCCAACCGCGCAGGGGCGGCCCCAAAAGCCGCGCTGCAAAGCTGGATCGAAGACTCCCTCTGATCCCGTCAGACTATAGATCTCGAAAGGCGCTCCATTGGGGCGCCTTTTTTAGGTCACCGGCCAGCCAAGCGCGGCCAATCGGGCTCTGATCCGGTCTTCGGCTTCGGGCCGTCCCGCGTTTATCGACATCTGCTGCAAAAACCACCACAGATACTTGGGGTAGGGCGGCTTCGTTTTGCGCACCGCCTTAAAAGCACCCGCAACACCCAACTCATTCACATTTGCTGCAATGTGATGGAAATCGATCCCGGCAAACAGCACACAGGGCTTTTTCAGGAAATAACCCGCAAAGGCCACGCTGGAATTCATGGCCACTACATAGGAACATTTCGGCAGAAGCTCCTGCATGCCGCCAACCTGCAAGGATAGGCGGGTATGTTTGGCAACCAAATCACTAAGCGTTTGCTGCTCCCTATCTGAATAGATCTCACCGGGGTGCAGCGTTGCAACAATCTCCCGGTCTGGCTCCTGCGCCAAAACATGCTCCAACATCTCCACCGGGCTGCAATGTTGAAAATAGCGCTTCTCCAGCAGTTTCCCTTGAAGCGGCACATAAACAAAATCGCCCTTCTCAACGGACTTCAGCAAAGGCTCATAAAGCCTGCGTCGCCACGATTGAAAAAACTTCCGAGCTGCGTCTTCATCAATTTTTGACGGGTCAAAAGTGCTGTTCGAAACCTCCCAATGCCAGCGTTCGTTGGTGGTTTCTATGTGCCAGAACGGATAGTAATAGGCCTTTCTCACGGTCACCGAATTGCGCACAAACGGATCGCGCATAAAGAACACCGAATACCCCCCAAGCCGTGGGTCCGCCGCCACAGGATCCTCAAAGCTCACCTGCATTCCCGCGGTGGAGAGCACATCCGCCACCTTATTGATAAAGTTATGATCTCCGGCTTCCGCGCGCTGCTTATCCGGCCACGGCAAATAGAAGCGGGCGTGTTTTTCGCTGCTCATGACCCGGACGCTAAGCGCTTGCAATCGTGCTCGCAAGCCATACCCTTGTGCCTTTCTCGCCGCAGGCTCATATAGAGCAAAGGACAAAAGGAGCTTTTGGATGTCTGAGGATCAATTCCCCGGTTGGCACGGCACCACCATCATTGGTGTGAAAAAGGGTGGCGAAGTGGTGATCGCCGGCGACGGGCAGGTCTCTTTGGGCCAAACCGTGATCAAAGGCACCGCGCGCAAAGTCCGCCGTCTGAGCCCTGGTGGATATGACATCGTTGCTGGATTTGCAGGCTCCACTGCTGACGCCTTCACGCTTCTGGAGCGCCTAGAAGCCAAGCTTGAAGCAACACCAGGCCAGCTAGCCCGCGCTTCTGTCGAACTCGCTAAAGACTGGCGCACAGACAAATACCTGCAAAAACTCGAAGCCATGCTTATTGTCTCTGACGGCACTGACATCTTTGTGATCACCGGGGCAGGGGACGTGCTCGAACCGGAACATGACGTCACCGCCATCGGCTCCGGTGGGAACTTTGCACTGGCCGCAGGCCGCGCCTTGATGGACACCAACCTGTCCGCCGAAGAAGTCGCGCGCAAAGCCATGGGCATAGCTGGCGACATTTGCGTCTACACCAACGGCAACTTGACCGTGGAGACCATCAAACAATGAGCGATATGACCTACACCCGCATGGGCAACTCCGGTCTGGTGGTGTCTCGTCTAGCTCTGGGCACCATGACCTTCACCCATGGCTCTGACTGGATCCCCGGTGTTGCCAAAGTTGGCCTTAACGATGCCCAGCGCATGGTCGACACAGCGCTTGACGGTGGCATCAACTTTTTTGACGCCGCAGATGGCTATTCCAGTGGCGAAGCCGAAGACATTCTTGGCAAAACACTCAAAGGCAAACGCAACGACGCGGTGATCTGTACTAAACTTGGTTTCCGCCAAAGCGATCGCATCACCGATGCGGGCCTGTCGCGGGGGCATATTCTGTCATCCGTAGATGGCTGCCTCAAACGGCTCGACACCGACTGGATCGACCTTTTGGTGCTGCACAAAACCGATTTTAGCACGCCGTTGGAAGAAACCCTGTCGACGCTGCAAACCGTGATTGACGCAGGAAAAGTGCGCCACATCGGCGTCTCCAACTGGCCGGCGTGGAAGGTCGCGCAGGCCGTGCAATTCCAGCGTGACAACACCATGAGCCAGTTTGTGGCAGGGCAATACCTTTACAACGCTGTGGGCCGCGACATCGAAATGGACATCCTGCGCATGGGCGCAGAACTCGGCGTCGGCCTCATGGCGTGGTCGCCGCTGGCGGGTGGTCTGCTGACGGGCAAATACGATCTCAACAAGCTGGAAGACAGCGACGGCCGCCTGGCAGAAGGCGATTTCCTGCAAGTCTCCAAAGAGCAGGCGCAGACAGCGATCACCGCGCTGACAGCTGCCGCCGAAGCTCACAACGCCACGCCTGCGCAAATCGCCCAAGCCTGGATATTAAACAAACGCCGCAACCACACCGTCATCATTGGCGCCTCCAAGCTCAGCCAGCTTGAATCCGGCATTACTGCAGCCGATATCGAGCTCAGCGACGCGGGAATGGCCGCGCTGGACGCCGCTGCCGCGCCAGACCGCCGCTACCCAGAATGGTTTGATGACATGATGAAAGACGAATTGTTTGCCAAAGTGCTCGCGTAACGAGAGACCTACACGTCATGATTAACAAAGATGATCTTCGCGCCGCTGTTGGTTCCGGCCTGCTGAACGAACAACAGGCCGCGTCGCTTGCGGCGCTGGCTGACAGCCGCCGTGGTGCCCGCGAAGACCTCGCAATTGGCGACGAACCGTTTGAACTGTTCAAAGGCTTCAATGAGATTTTCATCGTAGTGGGTCTGCTCATCCTTGCCAGCGGCTGGGCCGCGGTCAACGGCATCGCCATGGCCGCTGAAGTGGTGAACTACAAAACCAAATTTGTCACCACAACGGCCATTTCCGGCGCTGTGATCTGGGCCCTTGCCGAATACTTCATCCGTCGCCGCCGTATGGTGGCCCCGGCCATCGCCCTGTCGATCCTTTGGGCGATCAATGCCGGCTCCGGCATCACCGCCTATTTCGCGCAGCCCTTCATGCTCGCGCAAGAAGACTTCTCCAGCCTGCCACTGCCGCTAGCGCTCACCACCTTGGCCACGCTGATCTTCTGGCTACGCTTTCGTGTTCCTTTTGCCATGGCGCTGATTGCACTTGGCGTCTTTGGCATCGCACTGATGCTTGGCGCCAACCAATCAGGCACGCCGACAAGCCCTCAAGATCTCTTCCTCCTATCCGCCGGAGGACCCTTCGCCTTCATCACGCTGGGTGTGGGCATTGCGGTGTTTGCCGTCGCCATGTTCTTTGACATGTCCGATCCGCATCGTGTGACCCGCCGCAGTGCGCAAGGCTTCTGGCTGCACGTTGTTGCCGCACCGGCTCTAATCAACACCGTTGCTCTCACGCTTCTCGAAGCGGGCGGGAACAGTGCCCATATGGCCCTCATGCTCTTCCTTCTGGGATTTGCTGCCATCGCCATCATCATCGATCGCCGCTCTTTCCTGATTGCGGCCATCGGTTACACCGTTGCCCTCGCAAGCATTGTGTTTGACGGCGAAGGCGCAGCCTTCACCATTCTTTTCCTCGGCATCTTTCTGGTGGTGCTCGGCGCCTTCTGGTCCCGCTTCCGCGCGGCCCTTCTTGCGCCGCTCTCCGGCATCCTACCGCTGCATCGCCTGCCGCCTTCTCACTGATTGGACACCGTTATGACTGATCTCACCCCACGTGAAATTGTTTCTGAACTCGACCGTTTCATCATTGGCCAAAATGACGCCAAGCGCGCCGTAGCCGTGGCCCTGCGCAATCGCTGGCGCCGCAAACAGCTGGCTGATGACATCCGTGACGAAGTTTATCCCAAGAACATCCTGATGATTGGGCCAACCGGTGTCGGTAAAACAGAAATCTCCCGCCGCCTCGCCAAACTGGCCCGCGCACCTTTCATCAAGATTGAGGCCACCAAGTTCACCGAAGTTGGCTATGTTGGCCGCGATGTGGAACAGATCATCCGTGATCTCGTGGATGCCGCCATCATCCAAACCCGTGAACACATGCGCGAAGACGTAAAAGTCAAAGCCTATGCTGCTGCTGAAGACCGCGTAATCGAAGCCATCGCTGGCACGGACGCCCGTGAAGCCACCCGCGAGATGTTCCGCAAGAAACTCAAAGACGGACTTCTGGACAACACCGTGATCGAACTTGAGATTGCCGATAGTTCCAACCCACTTGGGGGCATGTTTGACGTGCCTGGCCAACCCGGTGGTCAGATGGGCATGATGAACTTGGGTGACATTTTTGGCAAAGCCATGGGCGGCCGCACCACCAAGAAACGCATGACCGTGTCCGAAAGCTACGAAATTCTGATCTCTGACGAAGCCGACAAACTCCTAGACGATGAAACCGTCAACGCCGCCGCTCTTCAATCTGTGGAGCAGAATGGCATCGTGTTCTTGGACGAAATCGACAAGGTCTGCGCCCGGCAGGAAGCCCGTGGTGGTGACGTCTCCCGCGAAGGTGTGCAACGTGATCTATTGCCCCTGATCGAAGGCACCACAGTCTCCACCAAACACGGCCCGGTCAAAACCGACCACATCCTCTTCATTGCCTCCGGCGCGTTCCACATCGCCAAACCGTCTGATCTGCTGCCCGAACTACAAGGCCGCTTGCCGATCCGCGTGGAGTTGCGTGCTCTGACGGAAGAAGATTTTGTGCGCATCCTCACCGAAACAGACAATGCATTGACTCTCCAATATACAGCGTTGATGGACACCGAAGAGGTCGTCGTCACCTTCACCGAAGATGGCATCGCCGCGCTGGCCAAAATCGCGGCCGACGTGAACCAATCCATTGAAAACATCGGTGCGCGCCGTCTCTACACCGTGATGGAACGTGTCTTTGAGGAACTGAGCTTCACCGCCCCAGACCGCTCTGGCGACGAAATCACCGTCGATTCCGCTTTTGTAGAGACCAATCTGGGGGAGCTTGCCAAATCTATGGATATCAGCCGCTACGTGCTCTGATTTCCCCCTAGCAGCGCTTTCCGTTCCTCGGCATAGTCCCGGCAACTTAGCTTTGCCGGGATTTTTTTGTGCGTGGTCTCATTGTCATCTTCACCTGTTGCCTTTTATCCGCCTGCGCGGATCGGATCACCGCACCGGTTCAACCAGAGGCGCTGAGTTCTCCCAACACGCGCCAAATTTTTGTCGTCACCAACCGTCTGCGCAACGAGCGAGGGTTCCTAGCTACCACCCGAAATTCTGAGCTGACTTTCCTGGATACAACGGTCTCTATTCCACCTGAACACACGTCTGGCGAGGCCCCAACATTTAGCGCGCGGCCGGACCCACAAAAACACTTCGTGATCGCAAAGGAGACCAAGATTGCCACCCTTTCACAGCTGGCAACCAAGGTCTCATCCAGCCTTTCAGACAAACCTAGTCGCAATCGCGAAGTCACCGTTTTTGTTCATGGGTTTTATAACACCTACCAAGACAGCCTGTTTCGCATCGCTCAGCTTCAAAACGATTTTGATATGCCCGGGACCGTTGTGAATTTTGCTTGGGCCAGCGCTGGAAGCCCCTTGGGGTATGCGCACGATAGGGAAAGTGCGCTTTTCTCACGCGACGATTTGGAACGCACTCTGCGGGCCCTCACCAAATCCAAATCCGATCGTTTGTTGTTGGTTGGCCATTCCCTTGGAACATTCTTGATCACCGAAACGCTGAGGCAGATCGAGCTCAAAGAACCCGGCTGGACCTCACGCAACATTGATGCTCTGGCGCTAATTTCGCCGGACATGCCAGTGGATTTGTTCCTGCGTAACTTGGAACCAATAAAGGCTTTACCCGAGTCCACAGTGATTTTGACATCCACAGAAGACAGCGCTCTACGCCTGTCCAGCCGGATCAACCGCTCAACCCAACGTTTGGGTCAGCTCACCAACCCCGATGTGTTGGCGGACCTTCCTGTGATTGTGTTTGATGTATCCAGTTTTTCTGATGGCAGTAGCAACCATATGACCTTTGCCGAAAGCCCAGCCTTGATTGCGCTACTGCGCGACGCCCGAAACTTTGATGAGCTGCTTGCACCAGATGACCCAAACTTCCTTTTGCGCCAAGCTGAACGGGTGCGTGTCTCCAATCAAGCCATCGCCATTCAAATTTCCGGCCCGTCAGGCGGATCATGATCTCAACCAGCAGTTTCCTCCGGCAAAATGGTCGCTATCTTTTGCCCGGCGCAATGCTGATGTTTGTATCTTGCTTTGGCCAAACCTTCTTTATTGGCACTTTTGCATCCGACATCCGAAAGTCCTTTGATCTGTCCCATAGTGAGTGGGGCGCGATCTATATGATTGGCACTGGAACTTCAGCGCTCATCATGTTGTGGGCAGGCACATTGGCGGACCGAGTTCGGGTACGTATCCTTGGCCCTATCATGTTGATCTGTCTTGCAGGGGCTTGTTTTACAATGGCCTGGTTGTCGTGGGTCTGGGCTTTACCCTTTGTCATCCTCGCATTGCGTTTCACCGCACAAGGCATGCTGCCACATATCTCCGCCGTCGCCATGGCGCGTTGGTTTTCCGGCTCCCGTGGTCGTGCGTTGGCTTTTGCCACCATGGGGTTCATGCTGGCAGAAGCCACGATGCCAATCACTGTGGTTTGGCTCAAGGGTAGAATGGACTGGCATCTCATTTGGGCGGCAGCAGCATGTTTCTGCCTCCTGATGGCCCCTGTAATCTATGCGCTGCTACGTCAAGAACGCGACCCACAACACATCACCACAGAGCACAGCACCTTAGGCATGGAGGGCCGATCTTGGACCCGTTGGGAGGCCATTCGCCACCCTGTCTTTCTGTCAGCAATCCCTGCAATGATGGCCTTTCCGGCCTTTTCCACCGTATTTTTCTTTCAACAGAGCTATTTTGCGGAAATCAAAGGCTGGTCGCACCTCGCCCTTGTGTCGGTCTTCCCATTGGGAACCCTGTCCTTTGCGCTGTCCACACTGACCTTTGGCTGGCTGATCGATCGGTTTGGTGCATCCCGCTTGATGCCGATCTATCTCCTGCCCTTGATGGCTGCTTTCGCTTTGCATGCCTGGGCCCCGTCCATCGGATGGGTCGCCGCTGGTGTGGTGCTAATGGGGTTGGCTGGCGGCGGCCAAGCAACTCTACCCGCTTCAGTTTGGTCAGAGTTCTTCGGCACGCGGCACCTCGGCGCGATTAAGGCCACCGTTGCAGCCTTTATGGTCCTCGGATCGGCCCTCGGGCCGGGTCTTTCAGGTTGGATGATCGACAAGGGCGTGCTGTACGAAACTCAACTCTACGCCTTTGCCATTTGCTTTGCCTTGGCCAGCGCCGTGATGGTGGTCCCGTTTGCCCGTGCCAGACGCGCCTTAACGACGTAAATAAACGTAATACGCCCCGGTACCACCATGGCGTATGTGTGCCTCAGCCACCTGAAGGATGCAGGCTTTCAAAGGCGGCAGCGCAAACCACTGTGGCACTTGGTGTTTCAGCACCCCACGGCGGGTTGGGATCGGCCCTTCGTCGCGCCTGATTTTACCCTTCCCCGTGATAACCAACACCAGCCGTTTGCCCTCGCCATGGGCGCGCAAAATAAAACCAGTTAGCGCCCCATGCGCCTGATCCGCGGTCATACCATGCAGGTCGATTTTGCCTTCCGGCTTCAGCTTGCCACGTTTCATCCGGCCAAAGGCTTTTTTGTCCATATGCAGCGGTTGCCGCGCAACACGATCCGACACGCTGCCCATCAGGTCATGTCCTGACCGTCCAACCGGCGCCTTTGATCCTACTTCAAAACTTGGCAGGGCAGGGGAGAGGTGTGGACGCGGTTTTTTGGTTGGTTTTGGCTTGGGTTTGGGCAATTCATGGGAGCTGGTCCCGGGATGCAATCGCTCAGCTGTATCCGCCACCTTCCGCCAGAGGGTGACCTCATCTTCGCTCAATTTCCGCCGTGTCACAGAACTGACTCCGGCAACATCGCATAGGCCCGCTGAATGGGTAGCAGCACCACCATGCGCCCCGGATCTTTGAGCGTCCCGGCCGCTTTACCAGCGGCGTCGCCGGTGCCAAAGAAAATATCCGCCCGCTGCGCACCTTTGATGGCCGACCCAGTGTCCTGTGCAATCATCAATCGACGCAGCGGTCCAGCACCATCTTTTTCAACCCAAACTGGGGCGCCAAGCGGCGTAAACTTTGGGTCCACCGCCACCGAGCGCATCGCCGTGATCGACCGGTTCATGGCCCCCAACGGCCCTTTGTGGGCGGGCACACGGCTCACTTCTCGGAAAAACACAAAGCTGTCGTTGTGACGCAGCAACTCTGCGCCATCAACTGGATTACGCTTCACCCAATTTTTGATGACCTGCGCGCTAACTTGGTGTGCATTATAGACGCCGCGCCGCACCAACTCGGCCCCAATGGAGCGATATTTATGACCATTGGCACCGCCATATCCGACGCGAATGTAGGACCCATTTGGCAAGCGAATACGCCCCGACCCCTGAATTTGGAGGAAGAAAAGTTCAACGGAATCATCCACCCAGGCGATCTCCAAGCCACGCCCTTTCAAAGCGCCGCTTGTTTCGAGCTGCCGTCGGGTGAGCCATTGGCCGTTCCGGGCTTCTGACGGCATTCGATACACTGGAAACCGATAGCGGCTGCTTGGCGACAGAGCGCCTTCCAATTCTGGTTCAAAATATCCTGTGAACAGGGCATTTTTGTCAGGCTGCTCAATCAAAACTGGCCGAAACAGCAGCTCAAAAAACTTGCGGGCATCTTCAATGCCCGTGGCCGCCGCGCAAAGCGTCTGCCAATCCGGTGCATCAAAATCGCCGCAGGTGTTCAGAAAAACTTGACGGGCGGCCTCGTGATCATCCGCGGCCCACCCGTCAAGGTCTTCAAAAGACAGAATCTTCATATGTGTTTCGGACATGGCAGCCCCTCCGGCCAAAACAAAGACCGCGGCCAGTGCCGCCCGAAACGCCCGGGTCATTCGCCCGTGGCAACAAGCTGCCAGTTTGGATCGTCTGATCCCATCGCGCGGGCAAAAGTCCAAACGTCCTTTTGGCGCTTAACCTGACTTTCGCTGCCCTCAACAATATCGCCGCCGTTGTCGCGCACAACGTGGGTCAACTCGCCAACAAAGCGCACAGTCATTTCGCCCTCTTGGCTTGCCTCATCAAAGTGAGCGGCCTGAAGCGTCATTTCACGTACGCCAATAAACTCACTTTCAACGGTCAGACCTTTGTCCGCACGCATTTCCACAACCTGAGCAAAGCTTTCATACACTTCTTCACCCAGGAATTGCTTGATTTCGCCAAGGTCGCCCTTTTCGAACGCCATCAGGATCATCTCATAGGCGCCGCGCGCACCCCCAAGAAAATCACTCACGCCAAATTGCGGATCCATGGATTTCATTTTTGCAAGCGCAAGCGCCGTCACGCTGCCCTCTTCGGCATGATCCAGAATGTCTTGATCTGGACCACCTTCAATCACTTCAAGGTTTGGGCCACTGCGACGCACAGGGGACATGCCCTCCTGACGTGGCTCCTCATGTCCTTCGCGGGTCCCCAAAACACTGCGCAGACGCATGATCAGAAACACGGCAATACCGGCGAGAACCAGAAGCTGAATTAGGGAGGAGTTCATTTGAACCTCATGTTGGGCATGGAAACACTGTTCTATCGCACTTATGTAAGTCACCGACGGGGTCAAGTCCACCTCGTCAAATATAGCAATGGAGTAAAGCTAAGATGTGGCTCTTGTTGGCCTTTATCGCGATCCCAATGATCGAAATCGCCCTGTTCATCAGCGTTGGTGGCGCAATTGGGTTGTGGCCGACCCTTGCGATTGTTTTTCTCACGGCAGTGCTTGGCACACATCTTGTGCGTTCTCAGGGTCTTGCAGCCATTGGAAACGTGCAACAGTCTTTCAACGAGCTCAATGACCCTACGGAACCACTCGCGCACGGGGCCATGATCCTGATCGCAGGGGTATTACTCTTAACACCTGGATTTTTTACCGATGCCGTTGGCTTTGCGCTGCTGACTCCCGCATTCCGCAAAATCATGTTCGCATTTGCGAGAAAACGTGTGCGTGTTCAAGGGTTCACAATGGGAAGCACCCAATCCGCAAACTTTCACTCCGGTCCAACCCGTTCACGACAACCGTCAGCGCCTTCTGACGTCATTGATGGTGAGTTTTCCGAGGTTGATCCAACACCAAATCCAGCCCAAGAACAGATTGATGGTGTGAAAAAACCTCCACACAATCAATCCGGTTGGACTAAACATTGAGACAAGCAATTTGACCTGTTAAAGCAGGGCAAACAAATTTTGGAGAACTCCCATGGCGGAAACTGAAAACGGTGCAGCACAGGCACCGCAATTGAAAATGAACGTGTTGACCCAATTTGTGCGCGACATGTCCTTTGAGAACATTCTGGCTCAAAAAGGCTCTTCAGGTAACCCACAACCAGACGTGCAAGTTCAGGTCAACCTGGATGCCAAGAAGCGCAACGCTGAGCATCAGTTTGAAATCTCCATGAAGCTCAACATCACGGCCAAGAACAAAGAAGACGGCGCAGAGATGTTCATTCTGGAACTGGATTATGCCGGTGTGTTCCACGTAGAAGGCGTGCCAGAAGACCAACTGCACCCGTTCCTGCTGATCGAATGTCCACGCATGCTGTTCCCATTTGTGCGCCGCATCGTTTCCGACGTGACCCGCGACGGCGGCTTCCCGCCGCTGAACCTGGAAACCATCGACTTTGTGGCCCTGTACCGCGCAGAGCTGGCCCGCCGCGCCCAAGAACAGCAGCCCGAAGAGCAGCCTGTTGCCAACTAAGCACGTTGCTTAAGTGTTCAGGCGCTGCCTTTTGGGGCGGCGCCTTTTTTGTGACCTAGCCCAACTTGGTCCACAAAGCCTCATCTCCCATCTTCTCGACAAACTCTTTGTGTGCTGAGGCTTCTGTGTCTGTAATACGAGAGGGCAGGGGTGTGGATCGTTTGCTGGGGCGCCAATCGTCCGATTGCTGTGATTTGGCTTTGCCGCCACTGCCAGAAGCCAGAACCAAATCCGGTTGCCGCCCGCCAATCAGCTCCAGATACACTTCTGCCAGAATTTCGGAATCAAGCAACGCGCCGTGTAACGTCCGCGACGAGTTGTCGATCCCATACCGTCGACACAGCGCATCCAATGTTGCCGGCGAACCCGGAAATTTCTTACGCGCTATCGCCAATGTGTCCAACGCCCGTTCCATCGGGATTTGCGGCAAATCCATCCAGCTGAGCTCAGCGTTCAGGAACTTCATGTCAAATTTGGCGTTGTGAATGACAAGCTTGCTGTCAGTGCCAATGAAATCAAGGAAGGCTTGGCCGTGCGCCGTGAACACCTTTTTGTCCTTGAGCGTCACTTCTCCCGGCTGAGCATCCCTCGGGACGTCCAACAAATCCGGGCCAATCCCATGCACCCCAAAGGCCTCTTCCGGCATGCCCCGCATTGGATTGATGTAAACATGAAACGTCTCTCCGGTTGGCAAGTGGTTATAAAGTTCCAATGCCCCAATTTCGACAATCCGGTCACCCGAGAACGGATCAAATCCGGTGGTTTCCGTATCAAGTACGATTTCACGCATTGGCCAACTGTCCCCTGATAGTGGTCAAGATCTTCTCCACCTGCGCACGCGCATGGTCAAGTGTATCGGTAATCACAATGTAATCTGACTTCGCAACTTTCTCATCGTTTGGCATCTGCTTTGCGCGGATCTGCTCAAATTGCGACAATGTCATTGTGCCTCGCGCCAACACACGTTTTTCCTGCTCTTCAGCTGGAATAGAGACACAAACAACTGCATCCATGGCCCTATTTCCGCCGGTTTCAAACAGCAGAGGAATGTCAAAAACCAATATGTCAGCGGTGGCAGTCTCAATAAACGACGCGCGATCTTGTGCCACCAACGGATGCACAATTTCTTCGATGATTTTTAGTGCCGTCGCATCACGCCCAATTGCCACTTTAAGTTTGTCGCGCGATACCGCGCCATCAATCACGGTTTCCGGAAAGGCTGTCTGCATCGGCGCGACCGCAGCCCCGCCCGCACTATAGAGGCGATGCACCGCCGCATCCGCATCCCATAGCGCACAGCCTAAATCGACAAACATCTGCGCAGTGGTCGACTTGCCCATGCCAATCGACCCAGTCAATCCCACCTTAATGCTCATTCCAGCACAACCCGCCGTGTGGTGTTATCCACCACCGGACGGCGACCAAACCAACGCTCAAACCCTGGCACGGCTTGATGCAGCAACATGCCCAGACCATCCACGGTCACACAGCCCGCTTCCTGAGCCGTGCGTAGGAAGGTTGTAGTCAACGGTGTATAGACCAGATCACTCACAATTGTCTCTTTGCGCAGCCCATCCATAGGCACCCGCAATTCCGATTTACCCGTCATTCCAAGAGAGGTCGTGTTCACCAGCGTCGCTGCCTCCTCAAGAATATTGCCTGCTTGGACCCATTCCACCACTTTCACCCGTGCGCCAAAATCTTCCCGCAATTTGTCAGCTCGGACACGTGTGCGGTTGGTCAATAAAATCTCAGGCGCACCGGCATCGAGCAAAGAGGCCACCACAGCCCGCGCCGCACCACCGGCGCCCAAAACCACCGCTGGGCCAGCGGATGCATCCCACCCCGTCGCCCCCTGGCGCAGGTTTTCGATAAAGCCATATCCATCGGTGTTGTCACCCAAGATGCTACCGTCATTGAGAAATATCAGCGTGTTCACCGCCCCAATCAGTGTTGCGCGATCGGTGATCTGATCAACAAACTGCATCACGCGCTCTTTATGTGGGATCGTCACGTTGCAGCCCACAAACCCCATCTTTGGCATCGCTTTCAACACATCTCCCAGAGCATCCGCCTCGACCTCAAGCGGCACATAGTGTCCGGCAATGTCATAAGTCTTGAGCCAATGCCCATGCAGGACCGGTGATTTTGAGTGGGCAATCGGGTTCCCGATCACACCCGCCAATGGAATGGAGGGCAATGTCATTGTGGCAGTTCTCCCCGTGTCGTCAGGAACGACAGAATTTCTACAAGCGGCATGCCAAGAACAGTGAAATAGTCCCCGTCAATCTTATCAAACAGACGCACGCCTTCTTCTTCCAACTTATACCCACCAACCGAATGACGGATGCTGTCAAAGTTGCGATCCAGATAGCCCTCAAGGAAGTCGTTGCTGAATTGCCGCATGAACAGCCGCACAACACCCACATGTCGCCAAAGGGGCTCACCATTCTGATAGATCACAGCCGCAGACAACAACATGTGTCGCTGCCCACGCAACAATAATAGCTGATTGCGTGCGTCCTCAATGCTTTCCGGTTTAGAAAAAATTGTACCCTGGAAATCGAGCACTTGATCGCATCCAAGCACCAAAGCTTCCGGCCGCTTTAAGCTCACCTTTCGCGCTTTTCCCTCAGCCAAAGCATCCGCCACATCGCGCGGTGTGGCACCCTCAGCGCGCAAAGAGCGTTTTATCATCTCTTCATCTACACGTGGCTTAACGATTTCGTAACCAACATTGGCGTTAGATAGGAGCTGAGCCCGTATCTCGGAGCCTGAAGCAAGGATCAGGGGTATGGTCATGTGGATAAACCCGTGGAGAAAGGAAGGAACTTCTTTGGAGTCCTTTCTGGAAACTTCTGTGGTATTTTGCAAGCTGGAGAAACTCTCCCCTGTTTCACGAAGATCCCCCGATTTTCTGCACGGTGGATGGGGAAAACTTTTTGCGTGGGAGGAATCATCTGCTTGCGAATTTCTCCACTTGATTATCCACAGTCATCCACCTGTTACATTTCACCTAACTCACTGAAAATGTTAATATCATTTAACTTTCTCACCAGCCTGTGAGACTCTTTCTCAAGCTCTATCCATATGTGGGTAAGTGCCGGGGGAAATCGATAATCCACAGGATTGGTCGTCCCTACATAATCATCATCCTTTTCTATATATATTTATTTATTTAAGGAGGGTCAGGCAGGGAAAAGGATCTTACCGGCATGGGCTATTTTCTCGTCGATATTTACCCTTATGTGCTCTCACTGCATATCATCGCAGTGATCAGCTGGATGGCAGGTATTTTTTATCTCCCTCGTCTCTTTGTGTATCACGCAGAGAGAGCAAAGAAGGGGGACCAACTCGACGAAACCCTGAAGATCATGGAGTATAAGCTTCAGCGCTACATCATGGCACCGGCCAGCATCGTGGCATGGGTTGCTGGTCTCACGCTTGTGTTCACACCAGGTGTGGTCGATTGGTCCGCAATTTGGCCCTACACCAAAATGTTTGGTGTGATCTCCATGACAGTGTTTGATCATTGGCTGATGATTATGCGGAAGAAGTTTGGCCGCGATGAAAACAAACTCTCCGGTCGCCAGTATCGCATGATGAACGAAGTTCCGACGGTTTTGATGGTTCTGATTGTGGTCTCTGTTGTTGTAAAATTCTGAAGCGTTTGACTCAGGCGAAGAAAGTGGCGTAGAACTGCCGGCAACTGGCCCGTCCGGGCTAAGTGTCTTCCAAATACAGAGTACATGATCTGCCCCGCATTCGGGCAGCACAGGATATTTTCATGACACAAGAAAAGCTTGCTCTTGGCACGTTGAAAGCCAAAAGCCCCAAAGATCTCTTGGCGATGGCCGAAGAGCTGGAGATCGAAAACGCCTCCACCATGCGCAAAGGCGAGATGATGTTCCAAATTCTGCGGGAACGCGCAGATGACGGATGGGAAATCTCCGGCGACGGTGTGCTTGAGGTGCTTCAAGACGGATTTGGTTTCCTGCGCTCTCCAGAAGCAAACTATTTGCCGGGTCCGGATGACATCTACGTCTCTCCAGAGATGATCCGTAAGTACTCTCTGCGCACAGGTGACACCGTGAACGGGGTGATGACAGCCCCAGGTGACACAGAGCGCTATTTCGCGCTCACAGGCGTGTCTCAGATCAACTTTGAGGCGCCAGAGAAAGCCAAACACAAAATTGCGTTTGATAACCTCACGCCACTGTATCCGGATGAGCGTCTGAAGATGGAGATCGAAGATCCCACCATCAAAGATCGGTCTGCGCGGATCATCGATCTTGTCGCGCCAATTGGTAAGGGGCAGCGGTCCCTGATCGTGGCGCCGCCGCGTACCGGTAAAACGGTTCTGCTGCAAAACATTGCGCACAGCATCGAGGCCAACCACCCGGAATGTTACCTGATCGTTTTGCTGATCGATGAACGTCCTGAAGAAGTGACCGACATGCAGCGCAACGTGAAAGGTGAGGTTGTGTCCTCGACCTTTGATGAACCTGCCACGCGTCACGTTGCCGTTTCCGAAATGGTGATCGAAAAAGCCAAACGCTTGGTTGAACATAAGCGAGATGTTGTGATCCTTCTTGACTCAATCACAAGACTTGGTCGTGCTTTCAACACTGTGGTGCCATCTTCTGGCAAAGTTTTGACCGGTGGTGTCGATGCCAACGCTCTGCAACGTCCAAAACGCTTCTTTGGTGCGGCTCGAAACATCGAAGAAGGTGGCTCGCTCACCATCATTTCCACCGCGCTGATCGACACCGGCTCACGTATGGACGAAGTGATCTTCGAAGAATTTAAAGGCACCGGTAACTCTGAGATCGTGCTCGACCGCAAAGTGGCAGACAAACGTGTCTTCCCAGCGATTGATATTCTCAAATCCGGCACCCGGAAAGAAGATCTGCTCATCGAAAAAGGCGATCTGGCCAAGACATACGTTCTGCGCCGTATTCTCAACCCGATGGGCACCACAGACGCCGTGGAGTTCTTGCTTGGCAAACTCAAGCAAACCAAGAGCAATGGCGATTTCTTTGACTCGATGAACACCTAAGGGATGCGTGATGGCCTATGTGGCTGACACAATTTTTGCATTGGCAACGGCCCCCGGTAAAGCGGGGGTCGCTGTCGTTCGTGTGTCCGGTACGCGCGCAGCGCTGGCGGGCAGGGTACTTATTGGAGATATCCCAAAGCCACGTTATGCCGCCCTAAAACTGTTGAAAGACCAAGAAGGGCGTCGCCTGGATCAGGCTTTGGTGCTCTATTTTGAGAAGGGCAGCAGCTTTACCGGCGAGGATGTCCTGGAGTTTCATCTTCATGGCTCCACCGCAGTTGTGAACGCAGTATTGCGCGAACTCTCAGAAATGGATGGCCTACGGCTGGCCGAAGCGGGCGAATTCACCCGCCGTGCGTTGGAAAATGGGTGTCTTGATTTGGCACAGGTCGAAGGTCTTGCGGATCTGATTGACGCTGAGACCGAAGCCCAACGACGACAAGCATTGCGAGTGCTCTCCGGCGACCTTGGAAACCTTGCCGGAAAATGGCGCATAGATCTGATCCGTGCGGCAGCTCTGATTGAAGCCACCATCGACTTTGCTGACGAAGATGTGCCGGTGGATGTGACCCCTGAGGTGACAGCACTGCTGTCCGACGTGCGTTCCGAACTCGACAAAGAAATTGTAGGTGTTGATACGGCGGAACGCATTCGTGCTGGCTTTGAGGTTGCCATTCTTGGTGCACCCAATGTAGGTAAATCAACTTTGCTCAACGCGCTTGCCGGTCGTGAAGCAGCCATTACATCGGAATATGCTGGCACCACACGCGACGTTATTGAAGTGCGTATGGAGCTGAACGGCCTGCCGGTGACATTGCTCGACACCGCTGGCTTGCGCGAAACCGATGATCATGTCGAAGGCATCGGTATTCAACGTGCCCGTGAGAGAGCAGGCGCAGCTGATCTACGCGTGTTTCTAACGTCTGAAGGCGAAGATCCCGATTTCGCCCCTTTGCCAGATGATGTGATCAGATCTGCCAAAGCGGACACATTGACTGATCCGCATAACGCGATTTCTGGCAAAACTGGGTTTGGTGTGACTGAATTGGTCGCGGAGATCACAGCCAAGCTTTCTGAACAAGCCGGACGCTCTGGTGTCGCCACGCGGGAACGTCACCGGATCGCAATGAAGCGGGCCTCGGAATCCTTGGATGCTGCGCGTGCGGTTCTCGCCTTAGGGCCGGATCACTATGATATAGGCGCTGAGGAACTGCGTTCTGCGATTCGGGCCCTTGATTCCATCGTTGGCCATGTCGATGTAGAGAACCTGCTGGATGAGATCTTTTCGAGCTTTTGCATCGGAAAGTGATTCAAATTTGAGGAGTGTTTCACGTGAAACATTTTGACGTCATTGTTGTTGGGGGCGGTCACGCCGGCGCGGATGCCGCAGCGGCCTCTGCACGGTTGGGGGCCACAACAGCCCTTGTGACATTGAAAAAATCTGGCATCGGCGTCATGTCCTGTAATCCCGCGATCGGCGGTCTGGGCAAAGGGCATTTGGTCCGGGAAGTGGACGCACTTGACGGAGTCATGGGGCGTATCGCTGACAAGGCTGGAATCCAGTTTCGGCTTCTGAACCGTCGCAAAGGTCCAGCTGTACAGGGCCCGCGTGCCCAATCGGATCGCAAAATCTATCGCACCGAAATGTTGGCCGAAATCGAGGCGACGCCAAACCTGTCCATCATCGAAGGGGAGGTTGTCGATTTCCGGATGGAGGGGGAAGCCGTGCGCGGCGTGGTTCTGGCTGATGGGTCGGAAATCGCTGCCCAGTCCGTGGTGCTGACAACGGGCACCTTCCTGCGCGGCGTCATTCACATCGGTGATGTCTCACACAGCGGTGGCCGTATGGGGGACAATGCGTCGGTCAAGCTGGCGGAACGCATCGACAGCTTTGGCCTGCCGCTGGGGCGACTGAAAACTGGTACGCCACCACGGCTTAATGGCAAAACCATCCAATGGGATTTGCTGGACAGCCAGCCGGGCGATGATGATCCGGTGCTGTTCTCATTCCTGAATAAGGTGCCCTCTGCTCGCCAGGTTGCCTGCGGAATCACCCACACCAACGCTCAGACCCACGACATCATCCGAAAAAACCTGGATCGCTCTGCCATGTACGGTGGGCACATTGATGGGGTAGGGCCGCGATACTGTCCTTCCATCGAAGACAAGATTGTCCGGTTTGCTGACAAGGACTCTCACCAGATCTTTTTGGAGCCGGAAAGTTTGGATGATGACATTGTCTATCCCAACGGCATTTCAACCTCATTGCCAGTGGATGTGCAGGAAGCTTATGTGCGTTCGATCTATGGTCTTGAAAACGTCGAAATCCAGCAGCCAGGCTACGCCATTGAGTATGATTACGTCGACCCGCGCGCGCTGAATGCCGAACTTGGCGTCAAAAATGTGCCAGGTCTCTATCTTGCTGGTCAAATCAACGGCACCACAGGCTATGAAGAGGCCGCTGCGCAGGGGCTTGTGGCCGGACTAAATGCTGCGCTCTCGGCACAGGGCAAAGACCCACATCACTTTAGCCGCTCCGACTGCTATATCGGCGTAATGGTGGACGATTTGATCACACGCGGTGTGACTGAACCTTACCGCATGTTCACGTCACGCGCCGAATTCCGGCTTTCTTTGCGTGCGGACAACGCTGATCAACGCCTGACGCCGATTGGTATCAATCTTGGTATGATTGGAGAAACACGCAAGGCCTGTTTCTCCGATAAACAGGACCGTCTCGCTGCAGGAAAAACTCTGTTGGAAGGGAAGGGGTTTACGCCCAAGGAAATCAGCGCCGCCGGAATTCCTGTGAGCCAAGATGGCAATCGTCGCACTGCATTTCAGGTTCTGGCCTTCCCGGAGGTTAAGTTTGGAGATTTGTCGGGTCTGGATGATCGATTCAACGGTGTTGATTCTGAAATTCAAGAACAATTGGAAAGGGACGCGCTCTACGCGATCTACATTGATCGTCAGAAGCGTGATGTCGCGGCAATGCGTCGTGATGAGACGCAAGTGATTCCGTCAAATTTCGATTTCGACGGCATTGATGGTCTCAGTAACGAGTTGACGTCAAAACTCAATGCCGTGAGACCCTCAAATCTTGGTCAAGCAGGACGAATTGATGGCATGACACCTGCGGCCTTAACATTACTTCTGGCCAAGCTGCGACAAGCCAAGAAAGCGAATTCTGCCTGATGAACTGTCCAGATACGGTAAAAGCTCAACTCAATGTTTCACGTGAAACATTGGTACGATTGGAAACGCTTGCTGATTTGTTGGTGAAGTGGAATCCACGCATCAATCTGGTATCCAAGTCCACTATCCGGGATTTATGGTCTCGCCACATTTTGGATTCGGTACAGATATTACGGCTGGCGCCCGCCAAAGCCACACATTGGGTGGATATCGGCAGTGGAGGAGGCTTTCCGGGTTTGGTGATTGCGTTGATGTGTGATGAGCCTGAGGCCCCAGGTAATGTGACTTTGATCGAAAGTGACATGCGTAAATGTGCTTTCTTGCGCACTGTCCTGCGCGAAACCGGCGTGCATTCCACCGTGATCACCGAACGCATCGAAAAAGCCGTGCCACAGAACGCAGATGTGCTTTCCGCACGGGCTTTGGCCGATTTGTCGATGCTTTTGGGATTTTCGGAGAGGCATTTGAAGGAAACTGGTACGGCGGTGTTCCCAAAAGGCGCACGCTGGCAAAAAGAACTGCAAACCGCACAGGAATCGTGGTCATTTGATTGCGAAGTGGTAAAAAGTATCACGGACCCAGAAGCGGTCATCCTGAAGATCGGAGATCTCACACGTGTCGGACCCCACTCGCCCTAAAGGGCCAAAAATCGTTGCAGTGGCCAACCAAAAGGGTGGCGTGGGCAAAACAACAACCACAATCAATCTTGCCGCCGCTCTGGCAGAAGAAGGCTGTCGGGTGCTTTTGATTGATCTTGATCCCCAGGGGAACGCCTCTACTGGGCTTGGTGTTGATGTCGAAGACCGGGTTCACACGACATATGATCTCCTGACCGGTGATGTAGAGCTGGAAGATGTTGTTCAAGCTACGAGCTCGAATAACATGTCGATCGTACCAGCCACGGTGGATTTAAGCTCGGCTGACATCGAGCTTATGTCCAACGAAAAGCGGAGCTTCCTTCTGCATGATGCACTGCGCCAAACGGCCATGGATAAATACGAATTTGATTACATTTTGATCGATTGTCCGCCCTCTTTGAGCCTCTTGACTGTCAACGCGATGATTGCAGCAGACTCCGTTTTGATTCCGCTACAGAGCGAATTTTTTGCACTGGAAGGCCTCTCTCAGCTCATGTTGACCGTACGAGAAGTGCGTCAGACCGCCAATTCTGACCTGCGTATCGAAGGTATTGTGCTGACCATGTTTGATGCCCGCAACAACCTGTCCCAACAGGTGGAGCAAGATGCGCGTGACAATTTGGGGGAACTGGTGTTTGAGACCAAGATTCCGCGAAACGTGCGTGTTTCCGAAGCCCCTTCTTTTGCGCAACCTGTATTGGATTACGATCCAAGCTCTAAAGGGGCGGAAGCTTACCGCGCTTTGGCCAAAGAACTATTGGCCAAGAACTTGAAAATTGCTGCGTAAGGGGTAGATCATGGCAGATAAGAAAAAACAGCGTGGCCTCGGTCGCGGCCTCAGTGCCTTAATGGCTGATGTGACCGTGGATACCGCCCGTCAGAACAGTGACGCCGCGCCGAGGCGTGCTGACCTTCTGGTGCCCATCGAACGTATTGAGCCAAATCCGGATCAACCACGTCGTGATTTTACACCGGAACAGCTCGAAGATCTGGCCAACTCCATTCGTGAAAAAGGCGTGATTCAGCCGCTGATCGTGCGCAAGAAGCCTGACGATCGATATGAAATTGTTGCAGGGGAACGCCGCTGGCGCGCCTCTCAAATGGCACAACTTCATGAGTTGCCAATTATTGTCCGTGACTATGACGATACCGAAGTGCTCGAAATTGCGATCATTGAGAACATTCAGCGCGCTGATCTGAACCCGGTTGAAGAGGCGATGGGGTATCGCCAGTTGATGCTCAAATTTGGTCATACACAGGAAAAGGTCTCAGAGGCACTTGGCAAAAGCCGCAGCCATATTGCCAACCTCATGCGCCTGCTCAACTTGCCGGATGATGTGCAGGGTATGTTGCGTGATGGCATATTGTCGGCGGGTCATGCACGGGCGCTGGTCACCTCTGATAACGCTTCAGAGCTCGCCCGCAAAGTAGTGAAAGATGGCCTCTCGGTGCGTCAGACTGAAAAACTGGCCAAAAAAACAGGCTCTCTCGTCGCGCAAACCAAAACATCTCGCCCAAAGACCCATAAGGACGCCGATACAGTCGCGCTGGAAGGCGATCTTTCGGCAAATTTGGGGATGAAAGTGGCGGTTGATCACGTTTCAGGTGGGGAAAGCGGAAAAATTACCATTTCATATCAAACGCTTGATGATCTTGATGAGCTTTGCCGAATTTTGTCTTCTACGAATTAGGCCGCGTCCAGATGAAAAAAAGTACCGCGCTCAAAACCACCATTTGAATGACAATCACGGTGGTTTTGACACCCAGAACCACCGAAATTCCAAAAACCAACAGAATAGACAGCGTTGCTGCCCTTTTGGCTGGCAGACGAATAGCGCCGCTGCTGTTCCAGTCTTGGATCATCGGGCCAAAGGTTTTGTGGGACAGGAGCCAATTGTGCATGCGCTCGGAAGACCGGGCGAAACAGAAAGCCGCGAGTAACAGAAATGGCACCGTTGGTAAAAGTGGCAGCACCACCCCGACCACAGCCAGCGCAACACAAGTTAGTCCACAAATCAGCCAAAGTGTGCGCATCTAATCTACCAACAGTTCCGACAGAACCGAGTTAAGCACCATGCGGCCTTGCGGCAAGACTCGCAGACAAGAATTCTCCACCTCGATCATGCCGATGTCGATTAAGGTTTCAACACGTGTGCCAGCAAGTGGTTTTCCTGCCAAAGTTTGGTAGCGCGCCAGGTCAATGCCTTCGCTCAAGCGAAGTCCCATCAGCAACAGCTCCGTTGCTTGACCCTCCGGTGAAACTGCCTCACGTAGATTTTCACCGTTTCCGTCTTCCGCCGTCTCCAACCATTTTGTCGGATTGCGCCAATTCTCAATTGCGTGACGCTTGCCCTCAAATGTGAGCCGCGCATGCGCCCCAGGACCAATCCCGGCGTAGTCGCCATAACGCCAATAGATCTGATTGTGTCGCGATTCAGAGCCTATTGCCGCGTAATTTGACACCTCATACGGCAACATCCCGGCGTCGGCACAGATCGCCTGTGTGACCTCATACATGTCCGCTGCAAGATCATCTTCCGGCAAACCACGCAATTTACCACGGTTGTACCGGTCGCCAAAGGCTGTGCCTTGTTCAACGGTCAGTTGATAGAGGGATAGATGGTCAATGGCCATTGAGAGCGCTTCTTTAAGCTCCGATTGCCAATCGTCAAGGGACTGCTCCTGGCGTGCGTAAATCAGGTCAAAACTCACTCGACTAAAAGTTTTTCGTGCAATTTCAAAGGCCTGCTTAGCCTCAGAAACGGAGTGAATACGCCCCAGGCGCTGTAGGTCACGGTCATTGAGCGCCTGAATGCCCATCGATATCCGGTTCACGCCACCATCGCGATAGGCGGCAAAGCGGCCAGCCTCCACCGACCCAGGGTTCGCCTCAAGCGTGATTTCCATATCATTGGACGTCGGCCACAATCTGCGCACCCGTTCCAGTATGGCGGCCACCACGTCGGGGTCCATCAAACTGGGCGTTCCACCACCAAAGAACACCGTGTTCAAAACCCGTCCGGAGGTCTCCGCCGCAACACGATCCAATTCGCTTAGATAGGCTCTAAGCCAGCGGAATTGGTCAATTTCTCGGCTCACATGGCTGTTGAAATCGCAATAGGGGCATTTGGCCTGACAAAACGGCCAATGAATGTAGAGGCCAAAGCCGCCGTTTTGCCAATCTTCAGCCAAAGCAACCTGCCATAAAGGCTTGAAGCGCGCGGCCTCGATGACTGATCTGGTTTTTCTGATCTTTGGGCATTTCTGCACATGTCATGTCGTACCCTTCTGGCATAAACATTGGATCGTAGCCAAACCCAGCTGCGCCGCGAATGGGCCACACCAAATCACCCGGCATAACGCCTTCAAACACCTCGTCGTGTCCGTCAGGCCAGGCCAGGACCAGGGTGCAGCGGAACTGTGCAGAGCGTGGCGCATCTGGTCCTTTGGCGGTGATTTCATCGTTGGCGCGGATCATGGCTTTCATAAAATCCCGTCCATTGCCGGTCTCTGCCCAATCCGCTGTGTAAACGCCCGGTGCCCCGTCCAGCGCATCAATGGTGATGCCGCTGTCATCAGACAGGGCAGGGAGGCCAGTTGCCTTGGCCGCCGCATGTGCTTTGATGCGGGCGTTGCCCACAAAGGTGTCTTCGGTTTCGTCCGGCTCCGGCAAATCCATGTCGCTGGCACCCACCACCGATACGCCAAAGGGGGCGAGGATTTCGGTGATCTCTGCTAATTTGCCGGCGTTGTGGGTGGCGACCAATAGTTGGTCGCCCTCAAATTTGCGGGTCATGCCACGGCTGCCAATTGCGCAGCAACCAACTCAGACACACCCTTTTCCGCCAGATCCAGCAGTTCGTTCATCTGCGCGCGGGAATAGGTGGAGCCTTCCGCAGACATCTGTGTTTCGATCATCTGCCCATTTGCCAGCATAATGAAGTTGCCATCTACGCCAGCTTCGCTGTCTTCTGGGTAGTCCAGATCGAGCACAGGCTGCCCAGCGTAGATGCCACAAGACACTGCAGAAACTGGAGAAATCAGTGGATCAGACACCACGTCACCAGCTTTCATCAGCTTGTTCACGGCCAAACGCAGTGCAACCCAACCACCAGTGATCGAGGCGCAACGTGTGCCGCCATCCGCTTGGATCACATCACAGTCAACCGTGATCTGACGCTCCCCAAGAGCCACGCGATCCACTCCGGCGCGCAGCGAGCGACCAATCAACCGCTGAATTTCCACGGTGCGCCCGCCTTGCTTACCTGCTGTGGCCTCACGGCGCATACGTGAGGAAGTGGAGCGGGGCAGCATGCCATATTCCGCGGTCACCCAGCCAAGGCCAGAGCCTTTGATAAATGGCGGTACACGGGCTTCCAGAGAGGCGGTGCACAGCACATGGGTGTCGCCCATCTTGATCAAACAGGAGCCTTCGGCGTGTTTGGTCACATTGGTTTCAATCGAGACTTCACGCATTTCATTAAGCTGACGGCCGGAAGGGCGCATGACAAATATCCTTGTTTAGGTTTGGGCTGGGGATAACCGCGGCATAAGGTTGGACGCAACCCCGATTGACCTTTGCCTGTGAGGCTATTTTATTAGGGGCACAAAGGCACGGGCGAATGACAGACAGCAGCAAAATTCTCGAAGAAATGAATGACCGCAGCCGCGAGGTGTTCCGCCGCGTGGTTGAAGGTTATTTGGAAACCGGCGATCCGGTGGGGTCACGGACCTTAACGCGCTCTTTGTCAGAAAAAGTGAGCGCCGCGACCATCCGCAATGTGATGCAGGATTTGGAGTATCTGGGCCTCTTGGACAGCCCACATGTCTCCGCTGGGCGTATTCCTACGCAGCAGGGCCTGCGTATGTTTGTCGATGGTTTGCTTGAGGTTGGCGACCTCGATCAAGGCGATCGGCAAAAAATTGATGCCACGCTTGGGGACACTGGTGCCGATGTGGGCAACATGCTGGATCGCGTGTCCACCGCGCTGTCAGGCGTCACACAAGGTGCATCGCTTGTGCTGGCCCCAAAACACGAAGCCCCAATCAAACATATTGAGTTTGTCAGCCTGGGTGCGGACCGCGCCTTGGTAGTGCTTGTGTTTGCCGATGGTCATGTGGAAAACCGTCTGTTCACACCCCCTGTTGGACAAACGCCAAGCTCGATGCGCGAAGCCGCCAATTTCCTCAATGCGGTTGCCGAAGGCCGCACGCTGAGCGAATTGGGCAGCGCCGTTCAGGAAGAAATCAAAAAGCGACGTCAGGAAATTGATAGTCTGGCGGCCGACATGGTTGAAAACGGTCTCGCTCTTTGGGCAGATGAGGGCGAACAGCAGGAGCGCTTGATTGTGCGCGGCCGCTCGAATCTGCTGGGCACGGATGAGGAAGAACAGGACCTCGAACGCATCCGCACGCTGTTTGATGACCTCGAACGTAAACGAGACATTGCTGATTTTCTTGAATTGGCGGAGCAGGGCGACGGTGTACGCATTTTTATTGGCTCTGAGAACAAACTTTTTTCACTTTCGGGTTCCTCTTTGGTGGTGTCTCCCTATATGAACGCTGATCGTAAGATCGTGGGTGCTGTCGGGGTCATCGGACCCAAGCGCCTGAACTATGGACGCATCGTGCCGATTGTGGATTACACGGCACAGCTGGTCGGAAAACTGATCACCGACCGGGGTTAGAGGTGACAAATGGCAGAGCCGAAAGAAAACGAATTTCTGGACGACATCGCAGATGCCGAGGCCGAAGAATTTGCCCAAAGCTTGGATGAGCTGGATGATGAGGCAATTGAAATTGACGAGCTGCGCGCCGAACGTGACCAGCTAAAGGACCGCTGGATGCGCGCGTTGGCTGATGCCGAAAACGCCCGCAAGCGTGGCGACAAAGCCCGTCGTGAGGCGGAGCAATACGGTGGTTCTAAACTGGCACGCGACATGCTGCCGGTGTTTGACAACATGAAACGTGCCGTTGAAACCATCACAGATGAGCAGAAAGAGGCCTCTGCTGCGTTGATCGAGGGTATCGAGCTCACCATGCGTGAGCTGTTAAAAACCTTTGCCAAACACGGCATGGAAGTCATTTCGCCAGAAGTTGGCGACAAGTTTGACCCCAATGTGCACGAAGCCATGTTTGAGGCGCCGGTGCCGGGCACCAAATCTGGTGAGATCATTCAGGTCTCTGCCCAGGGCTTCATGTTGCATGATCGCCTCCTACGGCCAGCCCAAGTGGGTGTGAGCTCCAACCCGGGCTAAACAGATCGCAAATTGCTTGCTACAAAGCTCCCGAAGTTTTCGGGAGCTTTTCTTTTGCGTATTTTTCTAAGAGCAATTTTTGCCATTTATCTAATGGTGGCACCTGCTTGGGCGGAGACTTACCCAGAGCGCACGGATCGGTTTTTAAACGATTTTGCGGATGTCCTGACGCTCAATCAGGAGGCAGCTATCAGAGCCAAACTGGTGGAAGTCCATCGCAACAGCGACATTGAGTTTACGGTCCTTACCATCAACAGTCTGCAAGACTATGGCCACGGTGGCAAAATCGAACCCTACGCGACGACATTATTCAACACTTGGGGGATTGGCGATGGGTCCCGAAATGACGGCGTATTGATGCTGGTTGCGGTCTCAGATCGTGTCATTCGCATCGAGGTTGGCTCAGGCTATGGTCTCGATCTCAATACACCCATGCAATTCATCATCGACAGAACAATCTTACCGCGGTTTCGCGAAGGAGACATGCCCGAAGGCATCAGCGCCGGCGTTTCAGATGTCATTGGCGAGGTCACCGGACGCGATCGACGTGCACGGGAAGCCGCCAAGCGTGCTGAGGAAACTGTGTCGGTGCAACCCACTATATTTGAGAGGATCCCCGGTTGGCTTTACGGGGCTCTTGCCGCGTTTCTTGGTGCCGGAGGATTGCTGTTGCGCCGCTGGCTCCGACACCGCCCGCGTATTTGCCCCAATGACAGCTCAAAGATGGAGCGCATGTTGGAGGACTGGGATGATCAGCACCTGCAACCGGGACAAATCACCGAAGAGAGACTTAAAAGCGTGGATTATGACGTGTGGAAGTGCATGCGCTGCGACCACATGACCATTGAAGCCTACAAAGGCTGGTTCTCGCGCTATAGCGCTTGCCGCTCCTGCGGCAACAAAACGGTGGAATCTGACAGCACAATCTTACAAAGCGCCACGCGCCATTCCTCGGGGTTGAAGCGCATAGATTACAACTGCCTGCATTGTCAGGATACGTGGAGCCTACGCAAAACCATCCCGCGCATTACGTCAAGTTCGTCGTCTTCCGGCGGGTCCTCCGGTGGAGGCAGCTCTTCCGGCGGCGGTGCCTCCGGAAGTTGGTGAGGGCAGGGGTGTTACTCCCCTGCCAAGCCTTTTAACTCATAAATCAGGTTCAGCGCCTCACGCGGGCTGAGCGTATCGGGTGACACAGCCGCAAGCTTCTCCTGTAACGGCGACGGCCCGCTGGGCGCTGCCGCTATGGGCGGCGGTGCCACGGCAAACAACGGCAGATCATCGATCAACGCCTTTTGTGCCTTACCTTCCCGCTCGCCTTTCTCCAGCGCATCCAAAACAACACGGGCCCGCGCCACAACCGGAGCTGGTAGCCCTGCCAATTGCGCGACCTGCACACCATAGCTACGATCTGCGGCGCCCTGGGTGACCTCATGCAAGAAGATGACCTCACCTTCCCACTCTCGCACTGTCACCGTCGCATTTTCCACACCAGCCATCTTTCCGGCCAGCTGGGTCATCTCGTGGTAATGCGTGGCAAACAGCGCACGGGATTTGTTCACATCATGCAAGTGTTCCAGCGTTGCCCAGGCAATCGACAGACCATCGTACGTGGCTGTCCCTCGGCCGATTTCGTCCAAAATGACCAGCGCCCGATCGTCAGCCTGATTGAGAATGGCGGCAGTCTCCACCATTTCGACCATAAAGGTTGAGCGTCCGCGCGCCAGATCATCACTTGCGCCCACACGACTGAACAGCTGACTCACAAGACCAATCCGCGCGCTGTCAGCGGGCACAAAGCTGCCCATCTGCGCCAGCAGTGCAATCAAAGCATTCTGCCGCAGGAAGGTTGATTTACCAGCCATGTTGGGGCCGGTCAGCATCCAAATGCTCGCGGCGTCGCCGCCAGACAGATCACAATCATTGGCCACAAACGGGTCACCTGACTTGCGCAGCGCAGCTTCCACCACCGGATGTCGTCCACCTTCGATGGCAAAGTCCCGGCTTTCATTAACATCCGGCCGCGTCCAGTTTTCATTGGCCGCAAGTTCCGCCATAGCGGCTGCCAGATCAAATTCCGCCAACGCCTTGGAGGCCGAAGCCACCTGTCCGGCGCGTTCCAAAACTGCGCTCTTTAGGCTGTCATAGAGCCGTTTTTCGATCTCCAGCGCCCGGTTTCCTGCGTTCAGGATCTTGGTCTCCAGCTCGCTTAGCTCAACGGTTGTGAAGCGCACCTGATTGGCTGTGGTTTGCCGGTGAATAAAGGTCTCATTGAGCGGCGGCGACATCATTGTGTCCGCATGTTTCGCCGTGGTCTCTATGAAGTAACCCAGCACATTGTTGTGCTTGATCTTCAGCGCGGCGATGCCGGTTTGTTCAGAATACTGCGCCTGCATTCCCGCGATTACGCCCCGGCCCTGGTCGCGCAACTCCCGGCTTTCATCAAGCTCCGGATCAAATCCCGGGGCAATAAATCCACCATCGCGCGCCAACAAAGGTGGCTCTGCAATCAACGCGTCGTCAAGAAGGCTGAGTAATTCCTCATGCCCCTGCAATGCGATGCGCGCCTCTTTTAAGTCGTCCGGCAACTCCCCCGCATAAGCCTTCTCAGACAGCGCACCCGCCTGGCCCAGACCATTGCGCACCGCCGTCAAATCTCGCGGTCCACCGCGGTCTAGCGACAGTCGAGACAACGCGCGGTCCAAATCCGGCACTCCGCGCAAGGTGTCGCGCAAATCAGAGGCGTCGCCCCGATGTTCTGCCATGTAAGATACAGAATCCAACCGCCCGCGAATATGTGCCAACCGCAAGGAGGGAGACGACAAGCGTTGCTCCAGCAGACGAGCACCACCTGACGTGACCGTCCGGTCAATGGTCGCCAAAAGTGACCCGGCGCGCCCACCGGACAGGCTGGCGGTCAGTTCCAGATTGCGCCGGGTTGCGGCGTCAATTTGCATCACGCCCTGTGTCGCTTCCCGCACCGGCGGCTGCAACAGCGGCAGCTTGCCTTTTTGCGTCAGTTCCAGGTAGTCCACGATGGCCCCAAGCGCCCCCGCTTCGGGACGCGAAAACGTGCCAAAGGCTTCCAGAGACGAGGCCTTGAACAGCGCAGACACCCGCTTTTCCGCCGAAACAGAGTCGAAACTTCCCCGTGCTACGGCTGTCAACGGCACTCCCATGTCTTCAACGATGGCGTCCACTTCCGCCTCACGGCCTTCGGCCACCAAAAGCTCACTTGGCGCCAATCGCGCCAACTCCGGCCCCAACCGAACCGGATGCAATGGCATCACATGCAACGCGCCGGTGGAGATATCCGCCCACGCCAGCGCCGCCTCGTCACGCACCACCGCATAAGCCCCAAGGAAGTTGTGCCGCCGCGCATCCAAAAGACTGTCTTCGGTTAGGGTACCCGGTGTCACCAGCCGCACAACGTCGCGTTTCACAACCGCTTTGTAACCACGCTTCTTGGCCTCTGCCGGGCTTTCCAATTGCTCACACACGGCGACGCGAAAGCCTTTGCGGATGAGCGTCAGGAAATACCCCTCGGCGGCATGATGCGGCACGCCACACATCGGGATGTCATTGCCGTCATGTTTGCCACGTTTGGTCAGCGCAATATCAAGCGCCTCTGCCGCCGCCACTGCGTCGTCAAAAAACATCTCGTAGAAATCGCCCATACGGTAGAACAACAACGCATCCGGATACTGCGCCTTGATCTCCAGATATTGCGCCATCATCGGCGTGACGCTTGGCTTATCGCCTTTCACTGCTCAGAACCCCCCAAGGTTTGCTTCCCTCCAGATAGCAAACCCCATCCCCTATCGGAAAGCGCAAAACGTGCATTATGGTGATTGGGCATAGACAAGTGATGATAAAATTGATCACTTGATAAAAAATCAAAGCGAAGCAGGGCCCCATGGCGATCTACAACCTCGGCAGCATCAACGCGGATTACTTCTACCATGTGCCGCATCTTCCCGGTCCAGGTGAGACATTGGCCGCCACCGACATGACCCGAGGCCTGGGGGGCAAAGGTGCCAATATGAGCGTTGCCGCCGCCCGAGCTGGGGCTCATGCGGCCCATATTGGCGCGGTTGGGGCGGATGGCAGCTGGGCAGTGGATCGACTGACCGAGTTTGGTGTTGACACCCGGCACATCACATCGCTTGCGGACAGCCCAATTGGACAGGCTCTGATCTGCGTCGATGACATCGGGGAAAACAGCATTGTGCTTCTGAATGGTGCCAACCACCGGATCCCTGAGAGCACCATTGCCAATGCCCTGTCAGAGGCCTCCCCCGGCGATACACTTCTGATGCAGAATGAGACCCTAAATCAGCCCGAAACTGCCAAAATTGCCCGCGACCTTGCCCTCTATGTTGCCTATGCAGCAGCCCCATTTGACGCAGCTGCCGCCACCGCTGTTCTGCCTTTCCTCGATTTCTTGATTCTCAACGAAGTTGAAGCGGCGCAGCTGCAAGAGGCCACTGGCAAAACCCCGGAGACGCTGGGCATCACCGATGTGATCATCACCCTTGGTGCCAACGGCGCGCGCTGGCTGCACAACGGCCATTCGCGGGATTTCCCCGCCATGCCGGTCACCCCGGTTGATACCACAGGTGCGGGGGACACATTTACTGGGTATGTTCTGGCTGCCCGCGATCGCAACCTTCCAATGGAGCAGTGTATCGCGCTGGCCATGCGCGCTGCTGCCTTGATGGTCACGCGGCAAGGCACCGCGGATGTAATTCCAGACCTGAAAGACGTCGACGGGGCCCGCTTTTAAGCGCACCCTCGTCATTCACATTCCAAAAATATCCTGGGGGAGTCACAGCGTGCTGTGACGGGGGCAACGCCGCCTTACTTCAGTGGCCAACAAACGGCGCGTCTGATCCCCAAAGCGCCTTCACCCGCGCATCCCGACCACAGGCTTTGCGATACCGCTTATATGCTTCGCTTTGCTTTTTAGGCCCAAAGCGGGTCAGCACAATCTTGGAGCCTTTGTAGTAATCCTGATGATAGGCTTCTGCTTTGTAGAACTTCCCTTCGCGCAGGATTGGCGTCACGATGGTTTGCCCCAGTTGCGCTTGGGCTTTGGCCTTGGCGCTGTCTGCTAGACCCTGTTCCACCTTATTTGCGACAAAAATCGCTGTACGATAACTGTCGCCACGGTCACAGAATTGCCCACCCGCATCCGTGGGATCGACGGACCGGAAAAACAAATCCAGCAAGGTTTCACGCGTCACAGTGTCCGGATCAAAGGTGATCTTCACCGCCTCATAGTGGCCAGAGCCGCCTTTGGTGACATCTTTGTAGCTTGGGTTTTTTGTGGATCCGCCCGTGTAGCCAGACACCACGCCGCGCACACCTGGCACGCTCTCAAAGTCACTCTCCACACACCAAAAACATCCACCTGCCACCACCAGCGTATCGGTACCCATGGCATGGGCACGGTGGCCATGCACCACTCCTCCCAACAGGATCAATACGGACAGGGCCACGGTCTTCAGGTTCTGAAATCTGGTCATAGCGACACTCCTTGTTGCCGCCACCCTGCGCGCAAGTTTAGTCCCGGCTCAATCCCTTGAAACCACATGTCACAGCTTGGTGAAATAAGGTGAAGTTCGGTTACAGCAGCCACTTGCTGCGGCCGGGGCGATAGACCGGCGCCACGCGCCGAAAAACCGTTGCCACCGTCAGCCGTTGATCAAACCCAAGTGTGCGTCGCTTGGAATAGAGCAAATCCAGCCGCGCTTTGCGGGGCACACAACGCCGCTCATACACGGCCTCGGTGTCTTCCGGCGTTTTACAAGCGTCCAGAAGCCGCTCTTCGGTGCGGTGGTAGATCAATGTCGCCAATCCGGTCACGCCCGGCCGATCTCTAAGCACCTCTGCATAGAGGTCTGGAAACCGGTCCACATAACGACGCAACGGGGGCCGTGGCCCCACAAAACTGATGTCACCCCTGAGGATATTGACCAGCTGCGGCAATTCATCAAGTCGGTACCGGCGCAGAACCTTGCCGGTCTTGGTGATCCGATGCGACTTGTCCCCGCCAGACACGCCGCTGTCCTGATCCACGGTGTTCATGGTGCGGAATTTGTAGAGCTGAAAGCCCTGTTCCGGCGTTTTCATGCGCTCGGACACATAGAGGATTGGCCGCCCATCCCGGATTAGGATCATCCCGCAAACAACAAGCATCACTGGCCACAAGATCAGTAACAAAAACAATACCCAACCCAGGTCCATCATTCGCCGCCCAAAGGTGGTGCCGTGCCCAATCATTCTGCTGCCTTTAACAACTTGCGCCACTCCGCAATCATGTCTTCGGGCGGTATCACAAGTGTCTGTCCCGTCAAGCGGCGAAGCCGTGCCACCGATAGTGACACCTCCGCCACTGCCGTTTCTGGCGCTGGGCGCCACACAAACGAATGATTGGCGGCTTCAAGCAACTCGTGCATCGCAACCGGGTTTGAGGCGGCGACATTTACAAGGTCTGGCAAGGTGTCCGCCTTCAGAAGAGTTGCCACGGCCTGCCACAATATCGATGGTGTCGCGTAGCTGCGGATTGGACTATGACCAATGCGAATGGCGTCCAATGTCACCGAGTGACCACTATTTATGGCGCCAAATAGGCTGTCTCCACCGACAACATTGGCAAGTCTCATCACACAGTGTGCGGGCTGCTGTGGATATTGGATTGCTGCGGAAAACAGGCTCTGTTCCATCTCAATTTTTGCTATTCCGTATGCATTGAGCGGCGTGAGCGCAGTGTTCTCTGAGGCTTCGCGCACTGGCCCATAGACCGCACTGCTTGAACAATGCAACACACGCGCCGCGCCGCATTCTTTAGCGATTTCCATCGCTCGGAGTGCCAGTGTAATGTTGTCGGACAACTCCCCTTGCCCCGGCACGACACCCCACAATGCCAGAACTGCGTCGGCTTTGGGCGGCGTGCATTCAGAATAAATCCAATCCACGCCCTCACAGGCACGTCGGCCTCCCCAAACTATCCGCCAGCCGGACATCAGGCCTGGTGACATGTCTACGCTGGCCCGCATCAAACGGCCAAGCTTGCCGGTGCTGCCTAGTACCAACAGTGTTTTTGGGGACGGTGTATCCGATAAATTCGGCGTAGGTTCAGCAGTCAAAAGTCAAATTTCCAATGCAATCTTGTGGCATAAAGCGCCCCTCAGGCACCGCCTGTCAACCGCTCCTAATGTATCCAATATGTAAAAATCAGCTTGGAAACCACTTCACACAACGATAGCGTCCCGTGACTTTGCGAAGGGGAACGCATCCATGACCGATCACGTCACCACACACCAGGCTACCGAAGATGCTCGGAACGAAGAGATCAAAATCTGGCTCAATGGCCGCGTTGTGCCCAAGGCAGAGGCGATGGTGTCGGTCTATGACAGCGGCTTCATGCTGGGAGACGGTGTGTGGGAAGGCCTGCGGCTCTATGATGGTCACTGGGCTTTCCTAGATGAACACATGGACCGCCTGTTTGAGGCCGCCAAAGCCATTGATCTGGACATTGGCATGGACAAATCTGGCGTGATCGCTGCCTTGGAAGCCACCCGTGCCGCCAATGAGATGACCACTAATGCCCATGCCCGCCTGATGGTCACACGCGGCGTAAAAACACGCCCGTTTCAACACCCGTCGTTGAGTCAGCAAGGCCCAACGGTGACCATCATCATGGAACATTCCAAACCGTCGATCCCGCGCCCGATCCGGCTTGCCACCGTGCCGCACATTCGCGGCTTGCCGATGACGCAGGACCCCAAACTGAATTCGCATTCCAAACTCAACTGCATCCTTGCTTGTATCGCGGCGGAGAAAGCGGGTGCGGATGAGGCGCTGATGCTCGACATCAATGGCTTTGTGAACACCACCAACGCCTGCAACTTCTTCATTGTGCGCAAGGGCGCGGTTTGGACCTCCACCGGTGATTACTGCATGAACGGCATCACCCGCCAAAAGGTGATCGACGTGTGCCGCGCCGATGGCATCCCGGTGTATGAGCGCAACTACTCACTGGTGGACACTTACGGTGCGGATGAAGCGTTTCTCACTGGCACGTTTGGTGCGCAGACCCCAGTTAGCGAGATTGACGGGCGGTCGATTGGCAGCGGGGAGATGGGCGAGATGACCAAGCACATCCGCAGTCTTTACAAAGATCTCGTTGTGCAAGACGCCAAGCCGTAATCCCGAAATTCGCACTGTCGCGATACAGCCGCGATACCGATGCAAAACCGATAGGAGTTTGCCCCGTGAAAATTGCAATGTGGAGCGGCCCCCGCAACCTCTCAACCGCCATGATGTACGCCTTTGGCAATCGCGCCGATTGTGCCGTAGTAGACGAGCCTTTGTACGCCGCTTACCTCGCCATGACCGGGTTGGAGCACCCGATGGGCGAAGAGATTTTGGCGTCCCAAGATCAAGACCCGACCAATGTGGTTGCTGACCTTGTTGGCGACACCCCCGGCGGCAAGTCTCACTTCTATCAAAAACACATGACGCAGCACATGATTGCTGGCGTGCCACGGGATTGGATGCGTGAGGTCACCAACGTCTTCCTGTTGCGCCATCCCGCGCGCGTGATCGCGTCCTACGCCGCCAAACGTGAAAACCCCTCGCTCACCGACATCGGCTTTCCGCAGCAACTGGAGCTGATGCAGTTGGTTTCCAATTGGGGCCAGACACCGATCGTGATCGACAGCCATGACATTCGCGATGATCCGCGCGGCATGTTAGAAAAACTCTGTGATGCCATCGGGTTGGGATTTGATGACGCCATGTTGTCTTGGCCCAATGGTGGCCACAAAGATGACGGCGCATGGGCGCCGCATTGGTACAGCGCGGTCTGGGACTCTACCGGATTTGCCGGCGCTGAAGGCCGGTTGCCAGAGGTGCCTGAGACATTGCAGCCAGTGCTACAAGCGGCGTTGCCTCTTTATGAAGAGATGAAAGCGCATAAGCTTTAAGGCAAAAGGCGGGGGTATCCCCGCCTTGCGTTCTTAGGTTAGCAATTGGCCCAGCTTCATTGCTGTGCCCATGTCACCAGACACCTTTAACTTGCCCAGCATCAGCGCTGTGGTGGGTTTCAGATCCCCGGCGAGCAGCTTCACAAGATTGTCTTCGGAAATCGACACCGTGCAATCGGTCTCGCGATCTTCCTGCGTGGCGGTGTTATCCGCAAGCACCACAACCCCGGCATCGCCGCAGTCAAATTTCAATGTGCCGTCAAACGTCCGCTCTTTCAGCCCCTCGGCCATCTGCGCCGCAATCTGTTCCAACATGTGATCTTCCCTAAGTAACCATTTCACCCAAGTGGTTGCAGCCAACCCTTGGTGGCGCAAGGGTTACGTGGGGCCACTTAACGAACCGTTAAAACTCCCGCCAAGCGCGACATTCAAATCCACAAAATCAACTGCTCTGTTGCGCACATCCAGAGCCGCTTGGTTTTGGGTCTCCAAAAAGCTCCGCTCCGCATCCAAAACCTGCAGAAAAGAGGCCTGTCCCGTTCCATAAGCTTCCCGCGCCAACCGGAGCACCTCGGCAGAGGCCTCTACTGCTTTCTTGGACAATTCCACAGCCCGTGTGTTTTCCCGTAACGCAAACAGTGAACTGCGTACCTCCTCCACGGCCAAGACAATCTCTTTTTCCCAGGCGGCTTTGCGCTCGGCCACCAGCCCTTTGGCAGTTTCCACTTTGCCGCGCCGCACCGGAAGATCATACCAAGGGATATCCAAATCAATCCGCAGGAAGGCCGCCAAAGGATCAAACCCCGAACTGCCGCCAGACACATTGATGTTCCCGGTCAACCCCAAGCTTGGATACAGATCCGCCTCGGCCACCCCAACCAGAGCCACGGCCTCTGCCAGCTTTTTCTCCGCATAGACCACATCCGGCCGGTTGCGCAGCAGGTCCGCAGGCACCCCAGTTGAGACAACACTGGTCTTGGGGCTGGGTTGCGGTGCCCGCACATCCAGATCGTCGCGTTCGGCCAATTCTGTGCTGCCGACCAAGGCGGTGAGACGATTGACCATGCGCACAAATAAGATCCGTGCGTCCGGCATAGTAGAGCTTGTGCGCAACACCAGCGCGTTGGCCTGCGCCACGTCCAACTCAGATGCGCCACCTTCTTTGGCCAGTGATTTGGTGGCCTTGAGCGTTTCCTCACGGCTCGTAAGCATACGTTGCAAAATACGGGCCAGTTCCTGCGCATAACGCATATCCAAATAGGCGGTCACCACTTCATCAACATAAAGCAGGGTCCAGACGTCCAAGTCCGCATAGCTTGCTTCAAGTCGCGCAAGGGCGGCTTCTTTTTCCCGTTGCAGCTGCCCAAACAGGTCCAATTTCCACTTGGCTTCCGCGCGCACAAACCCTGTGGTTTCTGAAGGGTCGCCCGCTCCGACACTGCGTTTTGCTTCGCTGACCCGGTTGGTGCCGCCAAATGGATAGCCTGCTGAGGCCAAAATGCCCTGCGATTGCTGAATACGGGCTGCGATCCGTTGAATGTCTTTATTGTTCTCCAACCCGTAGCCCACGATGGTGTTCAGCAAGGAGTCGTTAAACGAAGCCCACCATTTGGCATCATGTTTACGGACCACGCCCACCGGTTGTTTGTTCAAAAAACTTTTGGCAAGTTTGGTTTCTGGCCGCTCAAAATTTGGCCCCGCCGGCGCAATGGCACAGCCGGACAGCAATCCAAGCATCATGCCGCGTCGTGTCAGGTTGCTTACAAAAGCTCTGCTCATCTTGTTCCTGCGGCGCCGTTGTTGCGATGCCTTATGTTTTTTGAGCGGCTGCTTCTGCCGCTGTTTCATGGGCCAATGGTTCGTCCCACGCGACTTCCGAAATCTTGAGCTCCGGCGTGTCTGCTTCATAGTTGGGTGTCATAATTTGAACGCTGTTCTCATTAAACACATCGGTGATGTTTTTGTGTAGCTCACTTAACAACAGAGGCAAGGAGCTACCCCGCGTTGTAAAGGCGTTGATCTGGTAATTGGTGGCAAAGTCCAACAAACCAGTCACCAAAACAAACGGCGCTGGATTATTTTTCAAGCCTTTGGTGCGCCGTGCCGCCTCAATCAGCATGGCCTCCACCTTTTTGCGCGGCTCTTCATACCCAATGCCAACAGTTGTGTGCAGTAGCAGACCCTTGCCATCAATCTTGGAGGAGTAGTTGATCACCTCGGAAGACAACAACGTGGCATTTGGGATTGAGATCAGCTCATTTTTCACCGACCGCAGATACGTCTCCATCAACCGGATTTGCATCACGTCACCATAGTGATCTCCCACCCGAATGCGGTCGCCAACGTTCATCGACCGCTTGTAGAGCACAAACAGTCCGGCCAGCACGTTGGAAATCACCGAGTTTGATCCAAGCGAGACCATCACACCGACCAGAATGGTCAACCCCTGGAAGGCAGCGGAATCCGATCCTGGAATATAGGGGAAACAAATCACCGCGGCTGTGAGAATGATCCCGCCCCGGATCAGGTTGTATGTCGGCCAGACCCAATGATCCTCAAATGTCTTGAGCTCGATCACCCCTTTGTCGACGCTTTCAAAAAACAGATACACAGCTTTGATCATCCAACGCGCGATGGCGGCGATGATCACGATTGTGATCAGGTTGGGCATGTAGCTGACAAAGCCCATCATCAACCCTATGATCGGGTCGGTCACATACCGGATCAAAAGTGCCGCGACCGGTCGTGTATTGGGGAACGAGTGCAGCACAAACGACAGGTAGTAATAAAAGCCCGTGAACAGCGTGATATCGACCAGCAATCGGATCAGGAATTTGGAGATATTTGACACCGCTTGGCTCTGCACGATGTCTCCGGTTGCTTCTTGGAGTCCGCGCGTTCGGTGCTCGACAATGCCAGCCAACAGGCGTGGAACCCGTTTTCGCAGCCAAAATAAAATTCCACAATAAAGCGCAAAAATCGCAGACCAGGCCAGCGCTGTCAGCGTGCTGTGAGAAAACGCTTCATCAGTACGGTTGGCGCGGTAGGTTAGGATGGCCGTTTCAATCGCTTCGGCATGTAATGAAGCGAGCACCGCCAATTCCATCTGCTCGTAATCTGCATCTGCCTGCGTGGTCACGCTGACCATCACGCCATCGGCAAAAATTGTTTGACCCAGTTCTCCGCGTTCAACGCCCATGACCACAATTGTGGCTTCACTGCGCTCCGCCACTTCGACAACCCGTTTGGCAACCAGCGCCGCGCGCTCCTCTGCGGGCAGGGCAGTGGACCCTCGAACCGCAAACAGCTGCTCGCCGTCCACTTCCACGGCCTGTACAAAGACGTCGTCATCAACCGCCGGTGGGCCAGAGTCCTCGACGACTTCTTCTTGCGCCCAGGCAAATCCAACGCTCAGCAGAAAGACCGACAAAATGCGCAAAAAATATGTGAGTGTCCCCATCCAACTGCCTCCCCGGCGCAGTCACGTTCCTGTCAAAACGTCTTTTAGAAACGCTAGCCGTCATCCTGCCCATCTCAAAGGGTTTTTTCGGATCGGCAAATGGGAGACACAAAAAAACCCGCCACATTGGGCGGGCTTTCTTGGAATTGGGTTGGCTTACTTATTGGTGCGTTTGTTGCGCATCGCAATCAGTTTTAGGCGCAGTGCTTGCAGCTGGATAAAGCCCGCCGCGTCTTTTTGATCATAGGCGCCCGCATCGTCTTCAAACGTCACGTGCTCTTCGGAGTAGAGCGAGTGGTCAGACCAGCGGCCCACGGTGGTGGCGCTGCCTTTGTAGAGTTTCACGCGTACGGTGCCGGTGACATGCTCTTGGCTTTTGTCGATGGCAGCCTGCAGCATTTCGCGCTCTGGGGAGTACCAGAAGCCGTTGTAGATCAGCTCTGCGTACTTCGGCATCAGCTCATCTTTCAGGTGCATCTCGCCACGGTCCATGGTGATGGACTCAATGCCACGGTGCGCCTCAAGCAGCACGGTGCCGCCTGGGGTTTCGTAGATGCCACGGGACTTCATGCCCACAAAGCGACCTTCCACCAGGTCCAGACGGCCAATGCCGTGCTTGCCGCCATATTCGTTCAGCTTGGTGAGCATGGTGGCTGGGCTTATGGCCTCGCCATTGATGCTGACCGGATCACCTTTTTCAAAGCCAATCTCGATGAATTCCGGCTCGTTTGGCGCGTCCTCAGGATGCACTGTGCGCTGATACACATAATCCGGCGCAGCAACGGCCGGATCTTCCAGAACTTTGCCTTCAGACGAGGTGTGCAGCAGGTTTGCGTCCACAGAGAACGGCGCCTCGCCTCGTTTGTCTTTGGCCACCGGGATCTGATGTTCCTCAGCAAACTCCAGCAGTTTGGTGCGCGAAGACAGGTCCCACTCCCGCCAAGGTGCAATCACCTTAATATCGGGGTTGAGCGCATAGGCGGCCAGCTCAAAGCGCACCTGATCGTTGCCTTTGCCGGTTGCGCCATGCGCCACGGCGTCTGCGCCGGTGGCTTCGGCAATCTCAACAAGACGCTTGGAGATCAGCGGACGCGCAATCGAGGTGCCCAGCAGGTACAGACCTTCATACACCGCGTTGGCGCGGAACATCGGGAAGACAAAGTCGCGCACAAACTCTTCTCGTACATCCTCGATGTAGATGTTTTCAGGCTTGATGCCCAAGAGTTCTGCCTTCGCGCGTGCGGGTTCAAGCTCTTCGCCTTGACCCAGGTCCGCGGTGAAGGTCACCACCTCACAGCCATATTCGGTTTGCAGCCACTTCAGGATGATCGAGGTATCCAGGCCACCGGAATAGGCCAGCACAACTTTCTTCGGAGCCGACATGTTACTTCCCTTCGTCCATATATCGCCTGCGCGATAACGGTTTTTGTGCCTATGGGCAAGACAAGCGCATCGCCGCACTTGCTTTTGTTGGGTGATGTCTGCCAGATGCGGGCGAAATTGAATGAAAATACTATCTTTAAGAGGTACTCACATGCAGGGGTGGAAGCTATTTAAACATGCGGTGCGCATGGTTGGCGGCAATTGGCGCGAGGCGTTGCGGATTTTCCTGCTCCCCACCCTTCTTGGTATGGGCGTTCTGGTGGCTCTAGGTTACGCGCTGGCCTCACAATCTCCAGGCGCGATTGGAACACAGTTTCTCAGTGTGATTGTGATCCTGGTTGTGGTGGGCTTTATAGCCATTTGGACGGTTGTCGCCTGGCACCGGTTTGTGATCCTCGAAGAGCGTCCCACCGGCTGGATACCCCCAATGAATCGGGACCGCATGGCCTCCTATTTTGGACATGGCATGTTGATGTGGTTGATGGCGTTTGGTCTCATGATCCCAATCGCAATGTTGTTTTTCCTAGCTCAAGCGGTAAACGCTGGCCTTCTGGTACTTGTGGTTGCTGTACCTTTGTTCCTTTTCTTGGCCGTGATGTGGCTCAGTATCTCCATCATCCTTCCAGCTGCCGCGATCGGTAAGCCGATCAAAATCCGCGAGGCACTGGACGCGACACGACACGCAGGTTTGTCCTTTCTGCTTCTGCTGCTCCTAGTTGGGCTGCTTCAGGGGGGAATCGAGTTTTTGGTCAGCGTTTTGCAGAACGTGAATGAGATCTTTGCGGTTGCTGTGAGTGTTGTCCTTTCAGCCTTTCTTGGTGTTCTGAATATCAGCATTCTCACCACGCTCTACGGACATTACATTGAAGGTCGCCCGATCGACTGACCCTTGTCAAAACAATCGGTTTCGGCCACTGAGGGCACATGAGCGAATTTCGTAAATGTGCCCGCACTGCCGAAGCCGCCATGCGCAGCGTTTTCCCCGCCACGCCTCTGCAGCTGAATGCCCACCTCTCCGCCCGCTTTGGTGCCGATATCTGGCTCAAGCGCGAAGACCTCACGCCGGTGCGGTCTTACAAGCTGCGCGGCGCGTTTAATGCCATGCGCAAAGTGCGCGCCGACACACCAGATCAGCGGATTTTTGTCTGTGCCAGTGCCGGCAACCACGCCCAAGGTGTCGCCTATATGTGTAAGCATTTTGGTGTGCAGGGTGTGATCTTTATGCCGGTCACGACGCCGCAACAGAAGATCTTCAAGACACAGGTTTTTGGCGACCAAAACGTCGAAATCCGCCTTGTTGGGGACTATTTTGACGACACCTTGGAAGCTGCGCAAACCTATTGCGCTGAAGTTGATGCTGCTTTCCTATCCCCGTTTGACGATGAAGATGTGATCGAGGGCCAAGCTTCCGTAGCGGTAGAAATTGAAGACCAACTGGGCCGTATCCCCGACCACATAATCTTGCCAGTGGGCGGTGGCGGTCTCTCGTCTGGCGTGCACAGCTATTTTGGCGAGGCGCTGGGCTACACATTGGTGGAACCCGAAGGCGGTATGAGTCTTGCTGCTGCTTTGGAGGCTGGTCACCCGACCACTTTGGCGCATGTCGACAGCTTTGTGGACGGCGCTGCGGTGGCACGTATTGGCGACAAAACCTTTGCCCGGCTCGCTGATATGGCCCTCTCCGATGTTCTTGCCGCACCCGAAGACCGGATTTGCGCCACCATGCTGGAGATGCTGAATGTCGAGGGCATTGTGTTGGAACCTGCGGGTGCGTTGGCCGTTGATGCGCTTGTGGATGTGGCGGATCACATCAAGGGCAAAACTGTGGTCTGTGTTACCTCTGGTGGCAACTTTGATTTTGAACGTCTGCCAGAAGTAAAAGAGCGCGCGCAGCGCTATTCCGGTGTGAAAAAATACTTCATCCTTCGGATGCCACAACGCCCGGGTGCCCTGCGTGATTTTCTCGAAACACTGGGGCCGGAAGATGACATTGCGCGCTTTGAATATCTCAAAAAGTCAGCACGCAACTTTGGCTCGGTTCTGATCGGGATTGAGACCAAGAGGCCAGAGAATTTCGACGCGTTGTTTAAACGCATCGAGGCCGCTGGCATGACCTATACCGACATCACAAATGACGAGACGCTTGGTCAGTTTGTGCTCTAAATGCCCAAACCGGCAGGGCGCCGCGAAAAAGCCTGCTGAGTTGCGCCAGTAGGTCGACCAAAAACGTAAAAGGTACCGCCCAGGCAAAGCCCGTGGCGACCACATGTCCATTTGGATCTACAAAATCTGTTGAAGGTTCTAAAGCTGAGGGGGCTTTCAGGCTGCCGCAAGTTTTTGTTCAAAGACGCCTTTGCTGTCTTCAAACGATTGAAGGATTGCAGGGATATCCACGGTGTCGCCTTTTCCGGCGGCTGATGCGGCCTCACCTGCTTGGCACAGCTGTGAAAACGTCCGAAACCCAAGGTTCAACGCGCCACCTTTCAAGAAGTGTAAATCGGCTTCAAGATTGGCAATGTCCGGATTGTCACGCAGGCGCGCAATGACTTCCTCAACCTCGTCAAGAAAGAGCTCCACAACTTCACCAAAGTCTTCCACGCCGATTTCGTCGCGCAGTTCTTCTACTCGTTCCCAGTCAATCATGGGCATTTCCTCATCAATCACCCCTAGACAGTGCCAGAAAAGTGTTAACAAATCCTAGACGATAAAATTTGAACTATCTCATTTTTACTTTTGACGGCATGTTAAGTAGCAAGACCATAGTTGTGTTACGAAAGAAGTCAAAATTTGTCCAAGGGCCAGGGAAGTTTGTTGACCACCTCTGTTCAATCTACTGAGAGCAATGATGCGCCTGATGTGGGCGTAATCAAACGTGTGTTGTTGGTCGACGACAGCCGCGTGCAACGTCGTATCCTCAGTCTATCACTTAAGCGGGACGGCTACGATGTGATCGAAGCCGCCTCCGGCCAAGAAGCGCTCGACATCTGTCGCGAGGAGTTGCCTGACCTAATTCTGTCGGACTGGATGATGCCTGGCATGTCTGGTTTGGAGTTCTGTCGCGCCTTCCGAGAGCTCAGCGCAGAGACCTATGGCTACTTCATTCTTTTGACTTCAAAGAGCGAAAAAACTGAGGTTGCTCAAGGGTTTGACGCGGGTGCGGATGACTTTCTAACCAAGCCTGTGAATGGTTACGAGCTGCGCGCCCGGATCTCCGCGGCGGAGCGCATTCTGCGCATGGAACGCGAGCTGACCGACAAAAATAAAGTGATCTCTGAAACGCTGGATGAACTTCAGCGGGTGTATGATTCACTCGACAACGACCTGCTTGCCGCCAAGAAACTACAGCAGTCACTTGTGCCCGAACGGTTCAAAGAATTTGATCGCGCTGCGGTCTCCTTGCTGCTGCAATCCTCCGGGCATGTGGGCGGCGATCTTGTGGGGTATTACAAGATCAGCGACACGCGAATCGGTTTGTATGCGATTGATGTGTCGGGCCATGGAATCAGCTCTGCGTTGATTACTGCGCGTCTTGCCGGCTACCTTTCGGCGACGTCTCCGGAACATAATGTTGCGATGCAAGTGCTGCCGGATGGCACCACAACCCATCTTCCGCCCGCCGAAGTTGTTGCGCGCCTTAACGAAATCATCCTCGACGAGATGGAAACGGAGCATTATTTCACCATGCTGCTCGCCGATGTCGATCTGGCCACCGGACACGTGATCCTTGCGCAGGCAGGTCACCCCCATCCTGTGATTCAGCGCGCTGATGGCACCATCGTGCAAGAGGGCCCCGGTGGACTGCCCGTGGGGCTGATTCCGGGGGCGGAGTTCTCACAGTTTTGTATCGACCTGAAAAAAGGCGATCGCCTCTTCCTGTTGTCTGATGGCGTGACCGAATGTCCGGACACCGGCAACGGTCTGTTGGGCGAAGAAGGTCTTGAGGCGCTCATGGTGGATCTCGTCGGTCACGACCTTGAGGACACGTTACAAGCCATGGTCTGGAAACTCGATGAGTTCTCCGGCGGCAAAGGCTTCCCCGATGACGTGTCCGGCATCTTGATGGAATACCGCGGCGACTAAATCGGTTTACCGTAAAAACTTCGCCGAAAAATGCCGGTCACCGGCATTGCCCAACTGCGCCACAGCGCTGTCTATATCCATCCAAACCGCTTCATGTCCCGCCTCCGTTGGCGGGCCGATCCGCAAAGTTGGCGTGGCAAGATAGATGGTGCAGAGTTTCTCAGCCCAGAGGTCATACTCCGGCATAAAGGTAAACCGGCGAAAGGCACCCAACCGCCGTGGCTTGGCAATGCGATACCCGGTCTCCTCAAACACCTCCCGCATCAAAGCCACCACCGGGCTTTCTCCCGGATCAATCCCGCCACCAGGCAATTGGAATTCTGGCGTGGGGTCAGCCTGATGGGTGAGCAGCATCTGCTCCCCTTTAAGCAAAACCGCATAAGCCCCGGGGCGCATTTTATACTGCACATCTTTGCGTGGTGGTGTCCCGAAACGTGGTATCATGCGTGAAACCCCTTTTTCCTGCCCTTGCTGGCCCTATATAGTCGCGGTATGGCAAGGGAAGGCCGATAAGGAAACCCCATGAAAGCTGCAAGCAACATTGCCTGGGACGACACAGTGCTGCCGTTCCAGCTGGACAACTCTGATATTCGCGGGCGCGTGGCCCGCCTTGATGGCGTGCTCTCCGGCGTGCTCAAACAACATGCCTATCCGGAAACGGTGGAGGCCTTGGTGGCTGAAATGGCCCTGCTGACCGCATTGATCGGTCAGACCATCAGCCTGCGTTGGAAGCTGTCTTTACAGGTCCAGACCAATGGGCCTGTGCGCATGATTGCGACAGACTACTACGCGCCAACCAAAGAGGGTGAAGTGGGCCGCATCCGCGCCTATGCCAGCTTTGACGAAGAGCGCCTGACCGACGGTGCGCCGTTTGATCAATTGGGCAACGGCTACTTTGCTGTGCTGATTGACCAGGGCGAAGGCACCAAACCGTATCAAGGCATCTCTGGCCTGACCGGCGGCTCGCTTCAGGCCTCGGCTGAGGCCTATTTTGCGCAATCCGAACAGCTGGCCACACGCTTCTCTTTGAAGTTTGGCAAATCTGTTGAGCCTGGCGTGGGAGAGCATTGGCGTGCCGGTGGCATCATGCTGCAACACATGCCCAAGGCCAGCCCGCACGTCACCGGTGAAGGTGGCAGCGGCGAAGGTGGCATGCTCTTGGCCAAAGACGTGCTGAATGAGGATGACGAAGAGAACTGGAACCGCGTAAACATCCTATTGGACAGCGTCGAAGAGCTGGAAATGATTGGCCCTTCCGTGCCGCCAACCGACCTTCTGGTGCGTTTGTTCCATGAGGAAGCACCCCGGGTGTATGATGCGCAGTCAGTCAAATTTGGATGTACCTGTTCTGAGGACCGCGTGCGTCAATCTTTGTCGATCTATTCAGCCAAAGACATCGCCACGATGACCAAGGAAAACGGGCGGGTGACAGCGGATTGTCAGTTCTGCGGCACGCATTATGACCTCGATCCAGCCACGGTTGGGTTTCAGGCCAAGACTCCGGACACAGATGCCAAAGGCGCCTGATCCACTCACACACATCAAGGCCGCGCTGTCTTGCGATAGCGCGGCCTCGTCTGATTTTGATCTCAACCCAGATGTGGTCCTGCCTAAGGGTCGTAAGCTGCGCCCCGCCGGTGTGCTTGTGCCCATCGAGATCAAACAAGGCATCCCTCACGTCATTCTCACCAAACGCGCCAGTCATCTGAAGCACCACCCGGGGCAGATCTCCTTTCCCGGTGGCAAGCAGGATGAGGGCGATGCAGATGTGATTGCCGCCGCGTTGCGAGAGGCGCGCGAAGAGATCGGCCTGCCGTCGGACAATGTCGAAGTTCTCGGCACATTGCCCACCCATGAAACGGTCACCAGCTTTCTGGTCACACCGGTTCTGGGCCATGTTAGAGACGTTTTTGACGTGATGCCGGAGCCTGGAGAGGTCGAGGAAGTCTTCTCCGTGCCTCTGTCTCACGTGACGGATCCAGCCTTCTTTTCGATCCAATCCCGCCGCTGGCAAGGGCAACGCCGTCACTACTTCACCGTGCCCTTTGGCCCCTATTACATCTGGGGTGCCACGGCCCGCATTCTGCGCGGTTTGGCGGAACAGGTGTCAGGCTCATGAAAGTCACCGGAGACTGGCTGACAGCTGCCCCAACACAGGCCGTTTGCGCCATGTTAGAGACACATGGACATCAAGCTTTGTTGGTTGGCGGCTGTGTACGTAACGCGCTTTTGGGCGTGCCGGTGAATGACATCGACATCTCCACCGACGCCCACCCTGAGCGTGTCATGGAACTGGCCAAAAGCGCTGGGCTCAACGTCATTCCTACCGGTATTGAACATGGCACAATTACCGTGGTGGCAGACGGCATCCCGCATGAGATCACCACATTCCGCCATGATGTGGAAACCGATGGCCGCCGTGCCGTGGTGGCCTTTTCCAACAACGTCGAAGATGACGCCCGCCGCCGCGACTTCACCATGAACGCGCTTTATGCCACCTCCGATGGGACGGTGGTTGATCCGCTGGATGGCATCGCCGATCTAAAGGCCCGCCGCTTACGCTTCATCGACAACGCTGAAGACCGCATCCGCGAAGATTATCTGCGCATCCTGCGCTACTTCCGCTTTCACGCCTATTATGGCGACCCATCTGAGGGCATGGACCCCGAAGCGCTCGCCGCCATTGCCAGCAACATCGACGGCCTTGCGTCCCTGTCCCGCGAACGTGTCGGCAGCGAGACTGTCAAACTTATGGCCGCCCCAGACCCGGCCCCCGCCGTGGCCGCCATGCGCCAAATCGGCGTGCTCACGGTAATCCTGCCCGGCACAGATGATCGCGCATTGGCCCCGTTGGTGCATCTGGAAGAGATGTCTGCCGTGCCCATCGATCCAATCCGTCGTCTGACGGTTTTGGGAGGCGAGGGCATCGCCGAAGCGCTGCGGTTGTCCAAGAAAACCGCCCGGCACCGTGATGTGTTGCGAAACGGGCTTGAATCGTCCGACTCCCCCGGTGCGCTGGGCTATCGTTTTGGCGAAGAGGCCGCGACCTCGATCCTGCTCCTTCGGGCTGCAATGTTTGAATCGCCATTGATGCCAGATGCACTGACGGCCGCCAAAATCGGTGCAAGCGCCGAGTTTCCAATTCGGCCAGCTGACCTCATCGACCGGTTTCAAGGCGCGGCGCTGGGTAACGCTCTCAAGGAACTCGAATCAGCCTGGATTGCTTCAGAGTTCTCCTTGAGCAAGGCAGAGCTGCTCGAGACGCTTTCCTGATACGGGGGGTTGGGTCGCTCAATGTGTTGCGTTCTTTAAGGTCGCAACACCCTGCGCGCGTTGTGTTTACCTGCTCTGGCACCACAAAACCCCCACCTCCGCGATACAGCCGTCATACTGACGTAATACCGACGTGCCAAAGGTCAGGTAAATCATAGGTTGACGCAAACGCAACGCTGCGCCAGCATGCCGACAGCTCAAACATGAGAAGGAGTGCAAGATGTATCGCGGGATCTGGTTTTCATAAGCCAATCTGACTGCCGTGGCAGCCAGAGATGGCGAGTCACTTCATTTTGCACAATCCACTGTATTTTCAGGACATTCTCATGTTCAAGTTTTTCGAGACCCTTGTTGACCCCTATTGCGACTACAACGAAGTAGATGCGCCCCCCACTAAGCTGTGGCCATTTATGCGTGAGTACGCCAAGCCGTTCCGCAAAGTCTTTGTTTTTGCAACGATAATGTCGATTATCGTTGCCGCTGTAGAGATCGGAATGATCGCCTACATGGGCCGTATTGTGGACCTGTTGACCGGCGATCCCTCCCAAGTTTGGGCTGCCCATCGCACCGAGTTCATTCTGGTCATCCTTTTTGTGCTGATCCTGCGCCCGGCCCTACAAGCCTTCGACGTGCTGCTGCTCAACAACACCGTGCTGCCCAACTTCGGTACCCTGATCCGTTGGCGTGCCCATAAACATGTTTTGCGTCAATCGGTTGGCTGGTTTGAAAATGACTTCGCCGGCCGGATTGCAAATCGCATTATGCAAACCCCACCAGCTGCTGGTGAAGCGGTGTTTCAGGTGTTTGACGCCATCACTTTTTCCCTTGCCTATGTGCTTGGTGCAGCTTTCCTTTTGGCTGATGCGGATCCACGTTTGGTGTTGCCCATGTTGGGGTGGCTGGTGCTCTACGGCTGCTTGGTGCGTTGGACCGTGAAACGGGTTGGCCCGGCGTCTCAGAAAGCCTCAGATGCCCGGTCTCAGGTGACTGGCCGCGTGGTCGATGCCTACACCAATATTCACTCGGTGAAGCTCTTTGCCCATAACAAGCGCGAGCTGGACTATGCAAAGGAAGCCATTGAATACACACGTGAAACATTCCAACAGGAAATGCGCATCTTTACCCTGATGGATGTGATGTTGGTGACGCTCAATGGGCTTCTGGTAGTGAGTGTTGTTGGCTGGGCGATTTGGCTCTGGATGCAAGGTCTCGCCAGTGTTGGAGTGGTGGCGGCGGCAACTGCCTTGAGCTTACGACTCAATGCCATGACGGGTTGGATCATGTGGGCGTTGACCTCGTTCTTCCGTCAACTTGGTGTTGTGGCTGAAGGTATGGAAACCATCGCACAACCCATTGATTTGGTTGATTCTCGCGACGCCAAATCGCTGAGCTTCACCGATGGCAAAATAGAGCTGGATGGGTTGTCTCATCACTATGGTCGTGACAGCGGTGGCTTGGACAATGTCTCCCTGACAATTGCACCAGGGGAGAAGATCGGCCTGATTGGTCGCTCGGGGGCCGGTAAGTCCACGCTGGTGAAGCTGCTTTTGAGATTTTATGACACCGAAAAGGGTCGCATCTTGATCGATGGCCAGGATATTTCTGCCATCACGCAAGACAGCCTGCGACATCTGATCGGCATGGTGCAACAGGACAGTTCGCTGATGCACCGGTCTGTTCGCGATAACCTGCTATACGGTCGTCCTGATGCGACAGAAGCGGAGATGGTCGAGGCGGCAAAGAAAGCAGAAGCGCATGAGTTCATCCTGGAACTCGAAGATCCACAGGGGCGGACTGGCTATGATGCGCATGTGGGGGAGCGCGGTGTAAAATTGTCTGGAGGTCAGCGTCAGCGTATCACTTTGGCGCGTGTGATTCTGAAAGACGCGCCAATTTTGTTGCTAGACGAGGCCACCAGCGCGTTGGACAGTGAAGTAGAAGCTGCCATTCAACGCACACTGTACGGCATGATGGCTGGTAAAACCGTGATTGCCATTGCGCACCGCCTGTCCACGATTGCCGAGATGGACCGTATTTTGGTTTTAGATCAGGGGCGTATCGTGGAGCAGGGCAGCCATAGGGAGTTGTTGGCGCAAAATGGTCTCTATGCAGGCTTCTGGGCGCGCCAGTCCGGCGGCTTCCTGAATGCAGATGAGGCGGCCGAGTAAGATTTGACCTTATGCCCGTCCACCGCTAGGGGACGGGCATGAGCCAGATAGATATCCAGCGTTTGGGCTTGCACGGCGACGGGATTGCCGACGGCCCCCTTTATGTTCCATTGACCTTGCCCGGTGAGACTGTGGAGGGGGAAATTGACGGCAACCGCGTGACAAACATGCGTGTTGTGACACCGTCTGAACATCGGGTGAAGGCACCCTGCCGCCATTTCAAATCCTGCGGTGGCTGTCAGCTACAACATGTGTCCGATGCATATCTGGCGAATTGGAAGGTTGAGATTGTGCAGCAAGCGCTTGCAGCGCAGGGACTTGAGACTCACCTCCGTCCAATCCTAACGTCGCCATCCCAGTCCCGCCGTCGTGCCACCCTATCTGCACGGCGCACAAAGAAAGGCGCGCTGGTTGGATTTCACGCCCGTGCTTCTGACGTAATTGTTGATATTCCCGACTGCCAATTGCTGCACCCCGACCTGCTCCCTGCGCGAGAGGTGGTTGCCCATCTGTGCCAGATCGGCGGATCGCGCAAAGGCGAAATAAGCGCGACGGCCACCCTTTCAGGTGGCGGGCTGGATCTAGCGATTACTGGCGGAAAACCGGTGGATGGCCCATTGTTGGCGCGATTGGCGCACGAGGTTGAGCGCTTCAAATTGGCACGACTGACGTGGGACGGTGAGGTTATTGCAACCCGCGTACCACCTGCGCAGAGCTTTGGTGCGGCTTCTGTTGTGCCGCCCCCGGGGGCCTTCTTACAGGCGACTAAGGATGGGGAAGCCGCCCTGCTGGGGGCTGTGAAAGAGGCCATCACGCAAGGCAACTCCGGAATCGACCTCTTTGCCGGTTGCGGGACGTTCACTTTGCCATTGGCATCGGACTATCGGATGCATGGCGTCGAGGGTGACAAAGCCATGGTCACCGCATTGGACGCAGGTTGGCGCATGGCGCACGGCTTGAAGCCAGTGACCGCCGAAGCGCGGGATTTGTTTCGAAATCCGGTTGTATCTCAGGATCTTAAGTATGATTTCGCTGTGATTGATCCGCCGCGTGCGGGGGCTGAGGCTCAGATAGCTGAGTTGGCAATGTCTCAGCTTTTAGAGATCGCCTACGTCTCCTGTAATCCGGTCACTTTTGCGCGGGACGCATCGGTGCTGACCAAGGCTGGCTTTGAGCTTGATTGGGTGCAAACTGTCGATCAATTCCGCTGGTCATCCCACGTCGAATTGGCTTCAAGGTTTGTTCGGAAATAGCTGATATCACGCAGCCGTGAGAGGCCAAAATGGTCGCAATCTGTTATGAGCCTTCAAAAAGAGGCAGTGGTACATAAAGGACCTAAAAGATGCGTTTGATTTCCGCTTTGTTGTTTGCGGTTTTGGCGTTTGGATTGGCGAGCTGTTCAAGCAAATTCATGACGTACAATGGTCCGGAAGTGACCCGCGTTGCTGTGTTTAAGGAGCAACGCAAAATTTACTTAATGCACCATAATAAGGTGCTGAAGTCTTACGACATGCATCTTGGTTTTCAGCCAGTAGGGCATAAGCGCGTAGAAGGTGATGGGAAAACACCGGAAGGGGATTACTTCATTGATCGCCGCAATCCCAACAGCCAGTTTTATCTCTCGATAGGTGTGTCCTATCCAAATAACACAGACCGCGCGCACGCAGCGTCTTTGGGGAAATCACCCGGCGGCGATATCTTTATACATGGCCGTCCCAAAAAATATCGCGACGGTAAAGATGACTGGACCGCGGGCTGTATTGCGGTCACGGATCGGGAAATTCGTGAGATTTATGCTATGGTAAACAATGGCACCGTGATCTCTATTTACCCCTGATAGTCGCCGATCTGAATGACGCTTCGACTGCCCATAATGAGCGTCCACCAGATTTTTCCACTGCCTTCTTGGAACCAAGCAAAGCCCATGTCTTGGGCTTTCGGGTCAAGAATCACTGCACGTGTGTCGTCTTGCTGCATCCAGGCTGCCAGAGTTTCTACCTCTGATTCGTAGGTCTCGCTGATGGTCTCCCCCGCCAGGGTGCCAGAATAGCCCACGCGCGCTACTCGGTCCAAAGGCGAAGACCCATCTGATCCAAAGTGCCAAGGTCGGTTCTGTAGCGACATATCCCGCGCGTGGGTTGCCGCTGCTGCGTTGAGCTGTCCGTTTAGCTCAACTGCTGGAGCTCCGGAGGCTGCGCGCAATGCGTTGATTGAATCCAATACCTGATATTGAACCCGGGAGGTGCTGTTGGCCGAAATCTTGTATTGTTTGGTGTTTGACCCGCCGCCAGGGCTGCAGGCTACCAAGCCAAGAGTTGCTACCAGCAAAAGTGCAATTGCGCGCATTGTGATCTCGTCCCGAAAAATCTATTGGCACAGTCCTACCTGCCCAACGTTGCCATGAAAACCCACATCGGCGTGACATCGCTCTTTGACACTTGATTGATTTGCGACTGCGGCTTTCCGGTCATATGATTACCCAGTTCATGTTACGAGGGTTCTGGAGGAACTTATGGCTTTTGATCGGTCAGCTAGACTGGGTCGTCGTGCTTTTTTGGCAAGCGGTGCGGCATTTTTGAGTGCGCCGGCGATCGCGCAAACCGAGGTGGGTACCACTGAGGTGGAACGTGACTTGGATGAAAAAGTTGTCCGCAATATCTCGAGTTTTCGATCGCTCGATTGGGCACCGTATTTTGATACTCTTAGAAACGGTGCGGTCCTGGTCGATGTCACGTCGCGGGCCCTGCACTATTGGTCGGAAGATGAGACAGTTTATAAGCTGTACCCAACCTCGGTTCCTTTGACCGAAGACCTTACACGCCGGGGGCGGACCAAAGTTGTTCGCAAGGTTGATGGTCCAAGTTGGCGTCCAACGCCCTCTATGAAAAAGCGCAATCCGGAGTGGCCAGACTATGTTGGCCCCGGTCCGGATAACCCGTTGGGAACTCACGCACTTTACCTGAGCTGGACCTATTACCGCATACACGGAACGCATGACACACGCAAAATCGGGCGCCGGTCTTCCAATGGGTGCATCGGATTGTACAACGAGCATATTTCCGAATTGTTTTCGTTGACAAAAGTTGGCACGCAAGTGTTGCTAATTTGACGACATTTGGACCTTGGTAGGTGGCTATTGGCAATCTTGGGTTTGCAAAACCGACGTTTTGCTGTTTAGACATTTCACGAGGTAAGTCTTGGGTGCTTGTCATCGCCCTCATTGTTATGGTGGCAAGCGAATTCTGGAGGATATTATGAAGAAACTCGTTCTCGCTGCTGCTCTGACTGCTGCTGCTTCCACCGCATTCGCGGGCTCCATGGCCGATCCGGTTGTTGAACCTGTTGTGATCGAAGAAGCTGCAAGTAGCTCTAGCAACGCCGTTTGGGTTCCGCTTCTGCTGCTGGTCATCGTGGCCGGCGCTGCAGCTGCATCCTAAGTCGCTTTAAGGCGATTTAAAATTCGGGAAGGCGGAGCTTTGCTCCGCCTTTTTGACGTTTATGCCCTCCTGACATTTGAATTAGCCAGAAGTTGGTTGGGTTATTTCACCCAACCTCCTAGGTTATCATTGATAATCTGGCACAGCGCGCGGATGTGAACATCGTCAGAGTTGAGGCAGGGAATGTACAAGAAATCTTCCCCTCCAGCCTCTTCAAAGCTTTCTTTGATTTCCTCGTTGATCTCTTCTAGCGTCTCGATGCAATCGGCTGAAAACGCCGGAGCTATCACTGCAATGCTGGTTTTGCCTTCTTCTTTTGCTAGGCGGGCAACTTCTTCAACCGTGTATGGGCGTAGCCAGTCTTCTGGTCCAAACTGTGATTGAAAAGTTGTACGCAGTTCGGTGTTTTCCCATCCCAATCGCTCCTTAAGCAGGCGTGTGGTTTTTTGGCATTGGCAATGATAAGGATCGCCTTCCTGCAAGTACCGTTTTGGCATGCCGTGGTAAGACACAACCAGCAGTTCAGGGCGCTTTGATGCTGAGGCGTAGGCGTCCTCAATGGATTTTGCCAATGCATCAATATAGCTGGGGTGATCAAAATACGCTGGTACGGTGCGCGCAGCTGGCTGCCATTTCTCTTCCATCAAGGCCCGGAAAAATTGGTCGTTCGCGGTCGCTGAGGTGGCGCCAGCATATTGCGGATAAAGTGGGAAAAACAGAATGCGCTCGCATCCGGCCGCCACCATTTCTTGCACTTTGGAAATGGTGGAAGGATTTCCGTAGCGCATGCAGAAATCCACCATAATCTGCTCGCCGTACTGGCCTTCCAAAACGGTTTTGATGTTGGCGGTTTGGTCTTTGGTGATCACCATCAGCGGGCTTTCACCTTTTTCTTTGTCCCAGATGGATTCGTAAGCTTTGCCACTCGAAAACGGACGTTTGGTCAGAATTATCAACTGCAACAGTGGCTGCCATTTCCAGGACGGGTAGTCGATAACGCGTTTGTCGGAAAGAAACTCGTTCAAATAGCGACGCATGGGCCAGTAGGAGTAATCGTCCGGAGTGCCGAGATTAGCGAGAAGAATGCCAGTCTTGCCGCGAGCCACGTTTGGGTGGTCCTTGGGGGCGTGGGCTGGGCATGTAGCTTGAGTCATGTGCTGAAGTCCGTTTAGAAGTTGGTCACTTTGGCAATTTGATTTCAGACGTGCTGAGCGCGTCTGCGAGTCGATTTGAAGCTGAGCCGGGGCGCAGCGGTTTCGGTTGGCTTACATCTGGTGCCCAACCGGTCAGAAATATCATTTCAAACGTCGCGGGAATGCGACCGTTCTCCATGAAATTCTCTACGTAGATTTCGCTCGCCCGGATCAGAACGGAGCGACGTGTGGGGTGGCGAATGCGATCGTTCAGCGCATTGCCTTCACCCATGGCGCGGAGGTCTTTCATAAGCGCCCATGGACTTTCATAAGTAACTTTGAGCGGCACAGTATCGGCAACCGGTAGGGCCAATCCGGACCGTTGCAGAAGTGCGCCAAGATCACGAATCTCGCCCATAGGCGCGATACGTGGGGACAATCCACCGGTGATTTCCACCTCAGCCTGCGCCAATGATGCGCGCAACTCGTGTAACGTTTTGCCACCAAAGGTTACCGCAAGGAAAAGACCGTCGTCTTTCAGGGCGCGACGACATTGAATGATTTGGCCCACTGGATCATCAGCCCAATGCAGACCCAAACCATGAATGATTAGATCATGTGATTGAGGCTCGACCTCCAAAACATCGGTGTCAGGTATGGGTTGGACATTGGGCACGCACTTACGCCAAGGTTTGGCAAAACCAGTCACAATTGCAGGCCGCGTAAACCCCCTGTTAACCATGCTGAGGCGATCCTGAACTTCGGCGATGGCTGCATCGTGCAGAAACATGCCGCTTGTTAGGTTGGCGCGCGCGCGGTTGCGGCGCAAAGCGTTTTTGTCAGTGAGGCGAGGGTTGTTTTGCATGGTCCGGACAATAGGCAGGTGAAGGCAAAGATTCAAACCGCCATACACCTTTTGTTCCCGCCACGCTGTGTGGCCTGTGGTCTCATTGTCGAAAGCGACTTCGGGCTCTGCGCAGACTGTTGGGCCGAAACGGCGTTCATTGGCAAAGCCGTGTGTGATTTCTGCGGTAAACCTGTCACAACGGATTACACCGAACATCGTGTTGTGTGTGATGACTGCCTGTCGAACTCCCCCCCTTGGACGCAGGGTCGCGCTGCGATTTTGTATAGAGGTGCGGGTCGTCAGCTTGTCCTCGCATTCAAACACGGGGACCGCTCCGAAATTTCCCGCCCAGCTGCACGATGGCTCTTTCAAGCTGCGCGGCCACTTTTAATAGATGTTGATGTGATAGCGCCGGTGCCTTTGCATCGGATTCGGTTTCTGAAGCGACGTTACAACCAGGCGGCTCTTCTCGCAGCGAAGTTGGCGCAATTGTCGCAGGTTCCATACTGTCCGGACCTACTGTTGCGAACGAAGGGTTTTGGTAGCCTTGAAGGTCTGGGTGCTTTGGAGCGTGCTGAAAAGCTTCAGCAGGCAATTGAACCTCATCCAAAGCGGGCGCAACGTTTGAGTGGTGCCAAAGTTCTACTTGTTGATGATGTTTTGACCAGCGGTGCAACGTTACGTGCCGCCACGCAGGCGTGTCTCGCGGGAAATGCCAAAGAAGTGTGTGTGGTAACGCTGGCGCGCGTTGCAAAGGATGCTTAAATGCCAGACAAACGAACAAGTATAAAAAAGGACGCACCATGCAGTCGGTTGAGATATACACAAGCCCCCTTTGTGGCTTCTGCCACGCCGCCAAACGGCTACTGACACAAAAGAACGTCTCGTTTGTGGAGATTGACGTCTTGCAAGACCCGGACCGCAAGCCGGAAATGATTGACCGTGCCAATGGTGGGCGAACTGTACCTCAAATTTTCGTTGGAGAAACGCACGTTGGCGGTTGTGATGATCTCTTTGCGCTTGAGCGTGCTGGGCAGCTTGATCCGCTTCTGGCGGCCTAAGTGATCATGCGTGCTGCGTTGCTTCAGATGACATCTTCAGATCTTCCTGAGGATAACCTGGCCGTCGCCAGCTCAATGTTGCGTGAAGCCAAGGCCCAAGGTGCCGATTTTGCCTTTTTACCAGAAGTCATGAACTGCCTTTCTACCAGCCGAACCCATCAGGAAAGCGTACTGTCTTTGGAGGTTGACGATGCGACGCTTTCTGGACTGATGAGGCTGTGTGCCGAGCTTGATATCTGGCTTTTGATTGGCAGTTTGGGGTTGAAAACCAACGATACAGACGGCCGCTTTGCCAATCGATCTTTTGTCATTTCTTCTGACGGTGAAGTTGTCGCGCGCTATGATAAGATCCACATGTTTGACGTGGAGGTTTCACCTGAAGAGACCTACCGGGAATCAGATGGTTATCGACCAGGTGAAAACGCCGTTGTCGCAAAAACGCCGTTCGGAAACATTGGCTTGTCGATCTGCTATGATGTGCGCTTTGGCCGACTCCATCGAAAGCTTGCCCAAGCGGGAGCCGAGATCCTGACGGTTCCGGCAGCATTTTCGCATGTCACCGGCGCTGCCCATTGGGAGACGCTACTGCGGGCGAGGGCCATCGAAACCGGGTGTTTTGTCGTAGCCCCGGCGCAGACCGGAAAGCACCCTGCTTCCCGGGGACAGTCACGCCGGACCCATGGGCATTCCATGGTTGTTGCACCTTGGGGCGAGGTTTTGGCCGATGCGGGCACGGAACCCGGTGTCACGCTTGTTGAAATTGATCGGGCATTGGTTCAGAAGGCCCGCAGGCAAGTGCCGTCCCTACAACATGACCGAGATTTTAGCGGGCCCTAAATGAACGACAAAAGCGGATTGGCGATTACGCTATTTGGCGAAATTCTGATGGTGGAGCAGCTCGCACGCTCTCGATTGTCCAAAGTGTTGCCTAAAGGTATGGAATTGTCGCATTTTTCGGTGCTCAATCATCTGGATCGCTCGAACGCTGAGCGCAGTCCGGCGCAACTTGCCAAGACGTTTCACCTCACCCGTGGCGCGATGACAAATACGCTGCACAAGCTGGAAACAGCTGGATATGTTCATATTCGCCCCGATTGGGATGATGCGCGTCGCAAGATGGTTGCGATCAGCCCAGCTGGTCGTCAGGCGCGTGATGCTGCGCTTGCCAGTATGGAGCCTATCATCAACGACATGGTCAGCCGTTTGGGTGATGATCGGGTGCGCGCCGCGCTCCCAATTTTGCGTGAGCTTCGTCTAAAGCTCGAAGAGTAGCCTGTCAGGTTTTGGTGCTGGCGGTTACGTAGTTGACGCTCAGGTCTCTGTCCGAAATGGACCACTGCCAGCTGATCGGGTTGAAGACAAAGCCTTTTCGGTCCACCGGTGTCAGGCCGGATTGCTCAATCAATCCAAACAGCTCATCCGGGGTGATGAATTTGTGCCACTCATGGGTACCCTTGGGCAGCCAGCGCATGACATATTCAGCGCCAATAATGGCAACTGCAAAACTCTTTGGGTTGCGGTTGATGGTCGAGCAAATGTGCAAGCCGCCGGGTTTGAGCAGTTGCTGGCAGGCTGTCATGTAGCTCAATGGATCCGCGACATGCTCGACAACTTCCATGTTCAAAACGACGTCAAATTGCTCGCCAGCCTCTGCCATGGCTTCAGCCGTTGTGTGGCGGTAGTCGATTTCCAAACTGGATTGTTCGGCGTGGATGCGCGCGACTGGCAGGTTGCCACCTGCAGCATCTGCGCCAACCACATCTGCGCCAAGGCGGGCCATTGGTTCCGACAGCAATCCACCGCCGCATCCGATATCGAGCAAGCGCAAACCCTCAAAAGGTCGGGCTTCGGTCAAGTCGCGATTGAACTCTGCGGCAATCTGCGTCGTAATGTAATCAAGACGACATGGGTTGAGCATATGCAACGGCTTAAACTTACCGTTGGGATCCCACCATTCGGCGGCCATGGCTTCGAATTTGGCCACTTCGGCAGGATCTACCGTGGTATTGGTGGCTTGCATTTTGAACTCTCCATGCTCATTTGGGCGTCGCAACCATTATAGGTCGGACATGGACAAAAACTCGGGCCAAAAGCGCGCAGTGCACTACCTTTACCCTCCGGTCGAGCCGTTTGACCAGAGGATGCTGGACGTGGGCGATGGGCACAGCATCTATGTCGAACAGTCGGGCAATCCAAGCGGTTTGCCAGTTGTTGTTGTGCACGGTGGTCCAGGTGGCGGGTCCAGCCCAGCCATGCGGCGCTATTTTGATCCCAATGTCTATCGTGTGATCCTTTTCGATCAGCGTGGCTGTGGCCATTCCCGGCCACATGCCGAGGTGGCAAACAACACCAGCTGGCATCTTGTGGCGGACATGGAACGTATTCGGGATACGCTGGAGATCGACGAATGGATTGTCTTTGGTGGCAGCTGGGGCGCAACTTTGTCACTCCTTTATGCACAATCCCATCCAGCACAGACGGTTTGCTTGGTTTTGCGCGGCGTGTTTCTGATGACCCAGTCGGAGCTTGATTGGTTTTACGGAGGTGGTGCCGGCCATTTCTGGCCTGAACCTTGGTCGCGATTTTCTGACCTTGTGCCGGAAGAAGAGCGGAGCGACCTGATAGAGGCCTATCATCATCGCCTGTTCTGTGGTGACCGTGCCACTGAGATCAAATTTGCGCGCGCCTGGGCGAGTTGGGAAAATGCCTTGGCCTCGGTGTATTCCAATGGCCACGGGGGGGAAGCGCCAGCAGAGTATGCGCGCGCGTTTTCTCGGTTGGAGAATCACTACTTCCGCAATCGAGGTTTCCTTGAGGAAGACGGTCATATTCTCGCAAATATGGCGGCTCTTAAAGAAATTCCCGGATACATTGTGCAAGGTAGGTACGACATGATTTGCCCGCCAAAAGCGGCGTACGATCTGGCGTCGGCTTGGGGCAACATGGCCGACTTGCGGATTATTCGCAACGCGGGCCATGCTTTGTCGGAGCCAGGGATCAGCGCCGAACTTGTGCGCATCATGGATGATTTGGCGCGGATCTAGCAAAACGGCTGGACATTGGGACAAGATGGCTTTCTCATCTACCCCCGATCTACCGGAGTTTGACTTTGTCACGTATCAGCAGACGTAGCCTTTTGACCACCGGTGCCGCAGCAGGTGTGCTGGCGGCATCTGGATTGGGCTTGACTGCGGCCACGCCAAAAACCGGCGGCACTCTGCTGGCAGCGTTGCCTGGCGGGCGGTCAAGCGACACATGGGATACGCGATCCCACGATAGCCTCTTTATGATGGCGGCTTGTCATGGCGCGGTTTTTGATTGTCTGACTGAAATTGGGCCAGACGGTGCTTTGCGCGGCGAATTGGCGGAAAACTGGACGGCCGGCGCCGATGCGCGAACCTGGACGTTTGATCTGCGCGAAGGTGTGCAGTTTCACAATGGTAAGGCGTTTGTGGCTCAAGATGTGCTGGAGACCTTTGCTCTGCACATGGGGCAAAATACATCACCGGTTGAGCCGCTTCTGCGGAATGTTTCGGAGCTGAAGGCGCTTGGACCACATCAGGTGCAATTCACGTTGCATGCGCCCAATGCTGATTTCCCGTACCTTTTGTCGGACTATCATCTGGTAATCTATCCGGCCGGTTACGTTGAGCTTGCGATGCAAAACGGAATTGGTACGGGGTTGTATAAGGTGGAAGAGTTCTTGCCGGGGCAGGGGCTGCGCGCGTACCGCGTGCAGAGCCACTACAAGGGAACGAAGGCGGGTTTCTTTGAAGCGCTTCACCTTCTCTGTGACACAGACCCCTCCGCGCGCCTCAATGCGCTCCTTGAAGGGGCCGTTGATGTCGCGGCGCAGATCGCACCGGCACATGCACATCAGATAACGGCCCAGTCTGGGATGTCTCTTCAGAACCTGAGTGGAAATCAACACTACAGTTTTGCTGTTGGAGGCAACCTTGATCCGCAACAGGCAACGGCTGTACGGCGCGCGGTGAAATACGCCCTGGATCGACCGGCCTTTGTACAACACAGCCTGCTGGGTTTTGGCCAAGTTGGTGGAGACACTCCTATTGGGCCCGCGAACCCATATTTTTCCGATGTGACTGCAACGCTGGTGCATGATCCAGAGCGGGCAAGATCGCTTTTGCGAGATGTTGGTGCAGATCGGTTGTCGGTTGGGGTGTCGCCGCAATCGATGCGGGACTTTGCCCCGGTGTTGGCATCCTTTGTCACACAGATGGCGCACGTTGGGCTGCATGTGGATGTCACAAGCAGCTACTCGAAGGCATCGCTGCATTTTTCCGCAGGGAGGGCCACGGAAGATTGGGCGATGTCGACATATCTGGCGCCAGGCGGGCGTTGGAACTACGCTGGCTGGCAGGATAGCAAAGCAGAGCAGCTTTTGTTTGATGCGCGATCTGAAATGGATGCGCAAAAGCGGCAAGGTCTCTATGGCGAGCTTCAACACCTAGTTCAGCAAGACGGCAGCCTTGTTGTGCCGGCGTTTACCAATCATTTGCAAGCAACCTCAAAAGCCATCGTCACCCCCAAAACCATCGGTGCCCAATACGCGCTCGATAACGCGCGACTTGCGGAGCGCTGGTGGCGGGCTTAGGCATATTTTCCAAGGGGGCTTGCAGACTCGCCTCTGCCGACGTATATCCCTCTCAACAGCGGCGCGGTCGGGTTAGCCTGAACGCTCCACCGGGAAAGATCGACGGGCCGCGGGCCCGTTTTTTTGTGCTTGGAATATGCCTATGAGTGACCTCATTGCCAAAGCGGCGATCGACCGCAAGCTGGCAGATATTGTTGCCCCAGTCATTGCTGACATGGGGTTTGAATTGGTGCGTCTGCGCCTAATGGGCGGGAAATCTCACACGCTGCAGATCATGGCCGAACGACCCGGTGGTGGCATCGAAGTGGATGAATGCGCCCAGATTTCGAATGCTATCAGCGCGGCGCTCGACGTAGAAGATCCGCTATCGGATTCCTATACGCTTGAGGTGGGTAGCCCTGGCGTGGACCGTCCTTTGACCCGTTTCAAAGACTTTGACGCGTACGAAGGATATGAAGCCAAAATCGAAACGGCTGAGTTGATTGACGGACGCAAACGCTTTCGCGGCATCTTGGCCGGCATCGAAGGCGAAGACGTATTGATCAATATTGAAGATCAAGGTGAGACCGTTACTGTGGGTTTGAATTTTGATTGGCTGGCGGATGCTAAGCTGATGCTGACTGACGATCTGATCAAAGAAATGCTGAAGGCGCGCAAAGATGCGGGCGTTTTGAACGAAGACGAATTTGACGACATTGAGACCGGCGACGAAAAGTCCGGCGAGTCCGAGGAGTAAAGACATGGCAATCACCTCTGCAAACCAGCTTGAGCTGCTGCAAACCGCTGAAGCGGTCGCGCGTGAGAAGATGATCGATCCGGGGCTTGTGGTCGATGCGATGGAAGAGTCTCTCGCTCGAGCGGCAAAAAGCCGCTATGGCGCGGAAATGGACATTCGCGTATCCATTGACCGCAAAACCGGCAAGGCCACCTTCACCCGTGTGCGTACGGTTGTTGAGGATGAGTTGCTGGAAAACTACCAAGCTGAGTTCACTGTAGAGCAGGCCAAGCAATACTTGGAAAACCCCGCAGTTGGCGACGCATTTGTGGAAGAAGTTCCGCCGGTAGAAATGGGCCGTATTGCGGCGCAGTCCGCAAAACAGGTGATTTTGCAGAAAGTTCGTGAAGCGGAACGTGACCGTCAGTACGAAGATTTCAAAGATCGCGCTGGCACCATCATCAATGGCGCCGTTAAGCGCGAAGAATTTGGCAATGTGATTGTCGATGTGGGCGGAGCCGAAGCGGTGCTGCGCCGTAACGATAAGATCGGTCGCGAAAGCTATCGCTCCGGTGATCGCGTACGGGCCTTTATCAAAGAAGTGCGCCGCGAACCGCGTGGCCACCAGATTTTTCTGAGCCGTACGGCACCAGAATTCATGGCTGAGCTCTTCAAAATGGAAGTGCCAGAGATCTATGACGGCATCATCGACATCAAAGCAGTGGCTCGTGATCCAGGGTCTCGTGCAAAAATTGCTGTAATCAGCCACGATGGGTCCATTGACCCGGTTGGGGCATGTGTCGGTATGCGCGGTTCTCGTGTTCAAGCCGTGGTAAATGAATTGCAGGGTGAGAAGATTGATATCATCCCGTGGAATGAAGACCAGCCAACTTTCCTAGTGAATGCCCTGCAGCCAGCAGAAGTTTCAAAAGTTGTTCTGGATGAAGAAGCCGGTAAAATCGAAGTGGTTGTTCCAGATGAACAGCTGTCACTCGCAATTGGTCGTCGCGGTCAAAACGTGCGTCTGGCCAGCCAACTGACAGCGCTTGATATCGACATTATGACCGAATCGGATGAATCCGAGCGCCGCCAAAAAGAATTCGAAGAACGCACAAAGCTGTTTATGGAAACACTGGATCTGGACGAATTCTTTGCCCAACTTCTGGTGTCCGAAGGCTTCACCAACCTCGAAGAGGTTGCCTATGTGGAAGTCGATGAACTGTTGGTCATCGATGGTGTGGACGAAAGCACAGCTGGTGAGCTCCAGGCGCGTGCCCGTGATATTATTGATGCAAAGAACAAAGCCGCTCTGGACGCTGCCCGTGAGTTGGGCGTTCAGGACAGCCTGGTTGCATTCGAAGGTCTGACACCACAAATGATCGAGGCGTTGGCCAAAGATGGCGTGTTGAACCTCGAAGATTTTGCAACCTGTGCAGACTGGGAGTTGGCTGGTGGGTGGACGACCGACGGCGGTGAGCGCGTCAAGGACGACGGTGTTCTGGAACCCTTTGGTTTGTCGCTTGAAGAAGCGCAAGACATGGTGATGACCGCCCGTATTGTGTTGGGTTGGGTCGATCCTGCGGAGTTGGAAGCGGAAGAAAATGACGAAAACGCATCCGAGGAGTCTGAGGTCTGATCTCAGGCCTCAGAGCGCGTGAAATGAGCCGCGGTGGCCGTCCCGGCAAAAAGGGCGATACGCCAGAGCGCAAGTGCATTGTCACTGGCGCGGTGACACCAAAAGAAGGGCTGCTACGCTTTGTTGTCGGCCCGGATGCGCACGTTGTGCCAGATGTTATCGGCAAACTGCCCGGGCGTGGCATTTGGGTGACAGCTTCGGCATCGGTTTTGGAAAAGGCATCCAAGAAGGGTGTCTTCGCCCGTGCTGCCAAACAGCAGGTGACTGTGCCTGATGATTTGGTGAAAGAACTGTCCCGTCAGTTGGGGCGCCGCACCGTTGAGCTGATTAGCTTAGCGCGTAAATCGGGCTCGGCGGTAACCGGGTATGAAAAAGTAAAGGACTGGCTGGTCAAAGACCAAGCTAAAGTTCTGCTGCAGGCGAGTGATGGCTCTGAACGCGGCAAATCGAAACTAAGGCCTCCAAGTGGGGGTCACCACATAGATTGGCTCACATCTGCCGAATTGGGTTTGGCATTTGGGAGACAAACTGTGATACATGGAGCGCTTGCGTCTGGTGGACTCACAAAACGTGTTGTAGAGGAAGCCCTAAGATTAAAAGGCGTACGCGAGGAAACGGTGGCAGCGGCCTCCGGGAAGGACAAGACAGCCAGATGAGCGATAACGACGGTAAAAAAACCTTGGGTCTGCGCGGCGGCAATCGCCCCGGCAATGTAACGCAGAGCTTCAGCCATGGACGCAAGAAAAATGTCGTGGTGGAAACCAAGCGTAAGCGCGTTGTGGTGCCCAAACCCGGTGCGGCCAAAACTGGTGGTGGTGCACCGAGAGCTGGTGGCGATCCTTCTCGCCGCCCGTCCGGCATTTCTGATGCGGAAATGGAGCGTCGCCTGAAGGCATTGCAAGCTGCGAAAGCGCGCGAAGCCGAAGACACAGCCCGGCGCGAAGCCGAAGAAAAGGAACGCGCTGAAGCCCGTGAGCGGCGCCGTTTGGAGATCGAAGCCAAAGAGCGCGAGCAACGTGAAGCTGAGGAACGCGCCCAGAAAAAGGCTGAGGAAGAAGAACGTAAGAAAAAAGAGGCGGAGCAGGCAGCATCTAAACGCACCGCCGAAGCCTCTGCGCCAACTACGACATCTACGCCGCAAGGCCGTGGGGCGCCAACCGGAAAACCCGCCCCATCGCCGACGCCACGCAAGGCGGACCGCGAGCGCGAACAGCGTGGTCGCGGTAAAGGACGTGATGATGGACGTCGTTCTGGCAAGCTGACGCTTGGTCAAGCGACGGGTGGCGAGAATAACCGTCACCGCTCAATGGCTGCAATGAAGCGTAAGCAAGAACGCGCGCGTCAGAAAGCCATGGGTGGTCAGGTCGAACGTGAAAAGGTCGTGCGCGACGTGCAACTGCCAGAAGCCATTGTGGTTTCTGAGCTTGCCAACCGTATGGCCGAACGTGTGGGTGAAGTCGTAAAATCACTCATGAATATGGGTATGATGGTAACGCAAAACCAAACCATTGATGCCGATACGGCCGAGCTGATCATCGAAGAATTTGGCCATAAAGTTGTGCGCGTTTCCGACAGTGATGTTGAAGATGTGATCAAAGAGGTCGACGACAAAGACGAAGAATTGAAAGATCGTCCGCCTGTCATCACCATCATGGGCCACGTTGACCACGGCAAAACATCGCTGCTGGACGCCATTCGCGACGCGCGGGTTGTGGCTGGCGAAGCTGGTGGCATCACGCAACACATCGGCGCCTATCAGGTGACCACAGATGGTGGCAAAGTGCTGTCTTTCTTGGACACACCAGGTCACGCCGCGTTTACCTCAATGCGGTCTCGTGGTGCCCAAGTGACAGACATTGTCGTGTTGGTTGTTGCTGCCGATGATTCGGTCATGCCACAAACCATCGAAGCCATTAGCCATGCCAAAGCGGCTGGTGTGCCGATGATTGTGGCGATCAACAAAATCGACAGACCCGCTGCGGATGCTAACAAAGTTCGTGCAGAACTCTTGCAACACGAAGTGATTGTGGAAGCGATGTCTGGTGACGTACAGGACGTCGAAGTATCCGCAATTACAGGTCAAGGCTTGGATGAATTGCTGGAAGCCATCGCGCTGCAGGCGGAAATTTTGGAGTTGAAAGCCAACCCAGATCGGGCAGCACAAGGTGCGGTGATCGAAGCCCAACTTGATGTGGGACGTGGTCCGGTGGCTACGGTGCTGGTGCAAAACGGTACATTGCGCAAAGGTGATATCTTTGTTGTGGGTGAGCAATACGGTAAGGTTCGTGCGCTGATCAACGACCAGGGTGACCGAGTAAAAGAAGCTGGTCCGTCGGTGCCAGTAGAAGTTCTGGGTCTCAATGGGACACCTGAAGCAGGCGACGTTCTCAACGTGGTCGATACGGATGCGCAGGCGCGCGAAATCGCGGAATACCGAGAGAAAGCTGCCAAGGATAAACGCGCCGCTGCCGGGGCTGCGACTACGCTGGAACAATTGATGGCCAAAGCGAAAGAAGACGAAAGTGTCTCTGAGCTGCCAATCATTTTGAAAGCCGACGTTCAGGGCTCAGCAGAAGCCATCGTTCAAGCGATGGAAAAAATCGGCAATGATGAGGTGCGTGTACGCGTGCTGCACTATGGTGTTGGCGCAATCACAGAATCCGACGTCGGTCTGGCGGAGGCAAGTGGCGCACCAATTATGGGCTTTAACGTCCGAGCCAACGCCTCTGCGCGCAACACAGCCAATCAGAAAGGTGTGGAAATCCGTTATTACTCGGTGATCTACGATCTGGTTGATGACGTAAAAGCTGCGGCTTCTGGTCTACTGTCCGCTGAGATCCGTGAAAACTTCATCGGATACGCTGCGATCAAAGAGGTCTTCAAGGTAACGGGCATTGGTAAAGTGGCGGGTTGTATTGTCACCGAAGGTGTGGCGCGCCGCTCCGCGGGTGTGCGCTTGCTACGCGACAACGTTGTTATCCACGAGGGTACGCTGAAAACATTGAAGCGCTTCAAAGACGAAGTCGCTGAGGTTCAGTCTGGCCAAGAATGCGGTATGGCGTTTGAAAACTACGATGATATTCGCGAAGGCGACGTTATCGAAATCTTCGAACGTGAAGAAGTAACAAGGACGCTGGATTAATCCAGCGTCTCACGTGAACAAAGAAAAAGGCCGCCTCAAAGAGAGGCGGCCTTTTTCTTTAGAATTTATGTACTTGCTGTTAGGAGATTGGTTTACCGGAGTACACGGTGTCTCCAACGCGAATTGAAACACGGCCGTCGGGTAGGCTTTTTACCACCTGGCCCTGAATAGAAACGCAACTACCAACTGTGATTGTCTTAAGCATGTCAAAAATCCCCATTTGATTGACATTGATGAAACAGAAAATTGGTTAACATTTGGTGCACATGCACCAGATACATATGTTTCATGCTAGGATACAATACAGCTCAATAAAAGGTGTTGGTTTCGCAAACTGCCACAAAATGTTGCCCAATTGCCGAGTGTTTGCTCATTGGCTATCCTCAAAGCCAATCGCGTAGGATCGGTATCAGTGGAATATCAGCTGGGGGCATTTCATAGTTTCGAAGATCTCTCGCCTTCACCCACGCCAAAGTTTGACCTTCTTGTGCGGAGGGGATGCCTTTCCATTTGCGGCATGCAAATAGGGGCATCAACAGGTGAAAACTGTCGTAACTGTGTGATGCAAAGGTTAACGGAGCTAGACAGCTTTCCCAAGTGTCGATGCCCAATTCTTCTTTGAGTTCCCGGATCAGAGCGACCTCTGGCGTCTCGCCTGTTTCCATTTTGCCACCCGGAAACTCCCACAGACCCGCCATGGACTTCCCTTCAGGACGCTGGGCAAGCAAGATTCGGCCATCTACGTCGATGAGCGCAACCGCTGAAACTAGAACTGTCTTCACGAGCGATAATCTGCGTTGATGGTGATGTAACCATGGGTGAGATCACAGGTCCACATAGTGTCATCCCCAGTGCCAAGCCCCAAATCGACATGCAGAACAATATCCTGTTCTTTCATATAGCTAGCGCCTTCTTCTTCTTTGTAGGAAGGAGAAACCCATCCATCTTCGGCGACAATAATGTCGCCAAACCGAATGCTGAGGAGGTCCCGATCTGCCGCGGCACCAGACTTGCCGATAGCCATGACAACACGCCCCCAATTTGGATCCTCTCCCGCAATCGCAGTTTTCACCAGCGGAGAGTTGGCAATCGCGTGAGCATGTGTACGTGCATCAGCTTTCGACAAGGCCCCGGTTACGCGGATTTCTACAAATTTTGTTGCGCCTTCACCGTCGCGTACGACCTGGTGTGCTAGATCAAGCATTACCTCATGCAAGGCGGATTTGAACAGTGGCGTGTTGGAAGTAACTTCGGTTCCAGAGGCACCTGTTGCTGCGACCAAGAGCGTGTCAGATGTTGAAGTATCGCTATCTACAGTAATGGCGTTGAAGGTGACATGATTTAGGTCGGAAACAAGAGACTGCAGCTCAGCGCGGCTGATTTGGGCGTCTGTAAATATATAGACCAACATCGTCGCCATATCGGGCGCAATCATACCGGATCCTTTTGCGATCCCGGCAATGCTCACTGATTTTCCATTGATTTCAATGGTTTTGCCAGCCCCTTTTGCAAACGTATCGGTCGTGCGAATGGCTTCGGCAGCTTGCTCCATACCGTCCGCGGACAATGACGCGCGCAACTCTTCCAGCTTCCCGGTGATGCGGTTATGCGGCAAGGGTTCCCCTATCACACCCGTTGAGGAGGAAAATACACGTTTCTCCGGCAAATCAACACAGTGCGCCACCGCTTGAGTGACAGCCCGAACAGACGCTTCTCCGTTTCGCCCGGTAAAGGCGTTGGCGTTGCCCGCGTTTACAATTATCGCAGCGCCAGATGGGTCATCGTATCCAATCTTTGACTGGCAATCTAAAACGGCGGCGGACCGTGTGGCAGACTTGGTGAAGACGCCGGCAACGGTGCTGCCAGGATCCAATAAAGCAAGCATGACATCGTTCCGCCCGCCGTATTTAATACCAGCTTCGACTGCGGAAAATGTTATGCCATTTATCATAGGCAATTTTGGAAAGGATTCCGGCGCCAGCGGAGAAACGTGTTCTATCTTAGCCATTTACTGGTCCTGCATTGCGTTTGGATTCAGTAGTTGAATTTGGGTCAGGATGTTGGGGTCAATATCTTCAGATCCGGTCTGATCTACTTCCGCAGTGGACGTTGTCTGGGCAATGAACGCTTCTACAGCGCGACGTTGAGCGTCATTTTCGAGTTCTGTTCTTGCACTTTCAAACGATGGTGCAAGGGATTTGCGCGCGTCGTTCAGAAGGATCAGGTGCCATCCAAATTTTGTCTGAACAGGTTGGGAAATCTGCCCAACAGCGAGCTCCATCACGGCCGCTTCAAATGGCTTAACCATCTGACCCATCCCAAACCAGCCCAGGCTGCCTCCGGAAGCTCCAGACGGGCCGGTTGATTTGGCCTTTGCGGTCGCCGCGAAATCGGCCCCGTCTGTCAAATCTTTCCGAATGGCTTGAGCTTCTTCCTCGGTGGCAACGAGGATGTGGCTTGCACTGAACTCGTCGTCACCCACAAAACCCTGATATTTGTCGTCGTAAGCAGCCTTGAGTTCGTCTTCGCTCAAATTATTTTGAAGGACAAAAGCTTCAAGGGCCTCAGCGGCTAAGAGAGTTCGGCGTTCGTTGTTGAGTGCAATTTCGACACGCTGTGGTATCGCGTCCCCCAAGCTTTGTGCCAATGCGGTTTGTTGGACCAGCTGCTCAAGGATGCTGCCAAACAGAACGTCGCCGGGAATAGATTGATACTGCTCAGGTAATCCTGCCCGAACTGAGATCATTTCTCCGAGTGTGATCACTTCGCCATTTACAGTGGCAACGACGGTGTCAAGCGATGGAGAATCCTCGGCAATTGCAGGCAATGCGCAGCTGATTGCGAGCATGCCTGCGCACAGGAAATTGAGGTGTTTTGACATCGTTTGGTCCTTGGCTAGTGCCGCACGGGATGGCGGCGTTGACACTGTTCCTGACGCCCCTTACATCGCTTTGAGGTCAAGGCAAACAGGCTGTATCCCCGTTTCTAGGAGCACAGAGCCGGGACAGCAAGAATTAGCCACGCTCCAAAGCGTCAACGAAGGACAAGTTATATGCTCGGTTTCGGAAAAATCGCCAAAAAAGTCTTTGGCACGCCTAACGATCGAAAGGTCAAGGCGACACGTCCGATCGTTGAAAAGATCAACGCCCTTGAAGCTGAGTTTGAAAAGCTGACTGATGAGGGCATCAAGGACAAAACCAAAGCTTTGTCTGAGCGGGCGAAGGGTGGTGAAGCTCTAGACGACTTGTTGCCAGAAGCTTTTGCCAATTGCCGTGAAGCTGCAAAGCGGGCTCTTGGTCTGCGGGCATTTGACGTTCAGTTGATGGGCGGAATTTTCCTTCACCAAGGCAATATTTCAGAAATGAAAACTGGCGAGGGGAAAACTCTCGTAGCAACCTTCCCGGCCTATCTGAATGCGTTGACTGGAAAAGGCGTGCACGTGGTGACGGTGAACGACTACCTAGCCAAACGTGATGCGGAATGGATGAGCAATGTTTTTGGTGCCCTGGGTATGACAACCGGAGTTGTTTACCCTCAACAGCCAGACGGCGAGAAGCAGGCGGCTTATGCCAGCGATGTGACCTATGCCACCAACAATGAGTTGGGTTTTGACTATCTCCGCGACAACATGAAAAGCGAATTGGCAGAGATGTCGCAGCGTAAGCATAATTACGCGATTGTAGATGAGGTCGACAGTATTCTGGTCGACGAAGCGCGCACACCCCTGATCATTTCCGGGCCATCGCAAGATCGCACCGACATGTATGTCGCAGTTGATAAGCTGATCCCGGACCTGAAAGATGATCACTATTCGCTCGATGAAAAGTCCAAAAATGTGACCTTTACAGACGAAGGTAATGAGTTTCTGGAAGAGCACCTTCTGGCCCGTGGTCTGCTACCAGAAGGCCAGAGTCTGTATGACCCGGAAAGCACCACCATTGTTCACCACGTGAACCAGGGTTTGCGGGCGCACAAGCTTTTCACCAAAGACAAAGATTACATTGTACGCGATAGTCAGGTTGTTCTGATTGATGAATTCACCGGCCGTATGATGGCTGGCCGTCGCCTTTCTGATGGGTTGCATCAGGCGATTGAAGCCAAAGAAAATTGCGACATTCAGCCAGAGAATGTCACTTTGGCTCAGGTTACGTTTCAAAATTATTTCCGTCTCTACGATAAGCTGGGAGGAATGACCGGTACAGCGGCGACCGAGGCGGATGAATTCCAGGAGATTTACGGGTTGGGTGTTGTAGAAGTGCCCACCAACCGTGGCGTAGCCCGTGTTGATGACGACGACGCTGTGTATCGTACCGCGCGTGAAAAATTTGACGCAATTGTCGAGACCATCAAGGAGTCCAACGAAAAGGGACAGCCGATTTTGGTTGGCACCACATCCATCGAAAAGTCAGAGTTCTTGTCTGGCATGTTGGATAAGGCCGGTGTGAAGCACAATGTACTAAATGCACGCCAGCATGAACAAGAAGCTCAGATCGTTGCGGATGCCGGCAAATTGGGTGCGGTAACAATTGCAACCAATATGGCTGGCCGTGGTACCGACATTAAGCTTGGCGGAAACGTCGAGTTTAAAGTGCTGGAAGCGATTGCAGCGAACCCAGATGGTGATCACGAAAAACTTCGCGACGATATTGAAGAAGCTCACAAAAATGATGAGCAGGCTGTCAAAGACGCAGGTGGATTGTTTGTATTGGCCACGGAGCGTCATGAAAGCCGACGGATTGATAACCAGCTGCGAGGCCGTTCTGGCCGTCAAGGTGATCCAGGACGGTCCTCCTTCTTCCTGAGCCTTGAAGATGATCTGATGCGTATCTTTGGGTCGGATCGGTTGGACAAAGTCTTGTCTTCACTTGGTATGAAAGAGGGAGAGGCGATTGTGCACCCATGGGTGAACAAATCCCTGGAGCGTGCCCAAGCCAAGGTCGAAGGTCGCAACTTCGACATGCGCAAACAGCTTTTGAAGTTTGACGACGTGATGAACGACCAGCGCAAGGTGGTTTTCTCTCAGCGCCGCGAGATTATGGAAGCAGCGGACCTGTCTGAGATCGTTCAGGACATGCGGCACGAGGTGATCGGCGACTTTGTAGAACAGTACCTGCCGCCAAAGACATACGCAGACCAGTGGGATACCGAAGGCCTCTATGCAGCGTCTATCGAGCACTTGGGTATTGATGTCCCGGTGATCGAATGGGCAGCAGAAGAGGGTGTGGATGACGACAATATCCGTGAGCGCCTAGAAGACGCAGCTGACGAAATGATGGCGGCTAAGGCTACTAACTTTGGTCCTGAAGCTATGCGCATGATTGAAAAGCAAATCTTGCTGCAAACCATCGACACCAAATGGCGTGAGCATCTTTTGACGCTCGAGCACCTGCGCTCGGTTGTTGGGTTCCGTGGGTATGCTCAACGAGACCCTCTAAACGAGTACAAAAACGAATCGTTCCAGCTGTTTGAAAGCATGCTCGATAGCTTGCGTTCTGACGTGACTACGACCCTGTCCCGCGTGCGCCCAATTTCCGAAGAAGAGCAACAGCAGATGCAACAGGAAATGGTGATGCGTCAGCAAGCCCTGATGGCGCAGGCGCAAGCTGGCAGCGCCCCTGTGCAGACCTCCTCGGAGGCAGTAGGGGAAGCCAAGGCCGGGTTTGATGAGAATGATCCCACAACTTGGGGCAACCCTGGTAGAAACGAAGTCTGTCCTTGCGGGTCTGGTAAAAAGTTCAAACATTGTCACGGTCGTTTGGCCTGATGTAGGGCAAAGCTGACAGACAAAGATCAAAAGGGTGCCTTATGGGCGCCCTTTTTCTTTGTGAATTTGCTCCCATACGCAGTATCCAGCAGCAGGAGCAAACATGCGGGACCTAAAGAATGTAAGTCGCCGGTATGCATTGTCATTTGCGACGGCGTCATTGGCAATTTGTATCGGTTTTGTAATGCAAACCTCTGAGGCTGCAATTCTGGTAATTGATGAGGACGCAGAGCGCTACAATTCCACTGAGCACGTCCCTACACCAAATGGCTTTGTGGGACCCCAGTTGTCTGGAGGCAGGGTCATACCCAACCTACCGTCCGATCATGGACATGGAGCGGCCCTTGTGCAGGAGCCTGTGTTAATTGCCGTTGCTGATGACATCCCCGTTGGGCTGCTGCCTGCGGAAGAGACGTCGCCCCGACTGGGGTGTGCACCGGTGCTTTCAGCAGAAACAGCAGCCGGGGCGCTGATTGACGTACGACTTTCGGCGACCTGCCATGCCAACAATACCGTGCTCCTGGAGCATGAGGGTTTGGTTTTTCATATGAAGATGCCTCCGGAAGGTATGTTGAGGGTTCAGGTTCCAGCGCTTTCCGAAGCGGCAGTTGTGAAGGCCTCGTTTGCGGATGGGGATACGGCGCAAGCTTCAACAGTTGTTGACAGTCTCGCGTTTTACGACCGGGTCGTGATCTCGTGGCGTGGACAAAGCGGTGCAGAGCTGCATGCGCGGGAGTTCGACGCCCAGTACGGGGAGGCAGGTCATGTGTGGCGCGGGCAGCCTCGGGATGTTGGTGCTCTAGTGGGAGGGACAGGCGGCTTCTTAATAACTTTGGGCGATTCTGAGCTTTCGATTGCTGCTCAGGCGGAGGTCTATACGTTTCCGACCGGGATTTCGCAGCGGGTGGGAAATGTGGAAGTCAGTGTAGAAACTGAAGTTACAAAGACAAATTGTGATAGGGCTTTGAGTGTGCAGAGCAACGCACTACGCCAGGGCCAACTCAAAGATCAGCATGAAGTCACGATGCAAATGCCGGACTGTTCGGCAATTGGTGAATTTCTGGTGTTGAAAAACCTCGTGGAAGACCTGACAATCGCGCAAAACTAAACTGGCAGTCAGGACATCATCATGATGCTATTTCGTGCGGCGGTTTGCGCCGCACTTTTCGTTTTGGTTGGCGTCGCGTCTGGCAACGCGCAGGACGTGCTCTTGAAATCGCACGACGGAGAGGTCGAGATTTCGGGCACACTCCTGGGGTTTGATGGTGAGTTTTACCGCGTTGAAACCGTCTATGGTGAACTCACTATTGATGGCTCCGGCGTCTGGTGTGAGGGGCCTGGATGCCCCAACCTTATCAATTATGTAGCAGAGATCTCGATATCGGGATCCTCGACAATGGCCGAGGTTTTGATGCCCGCGCTGTTGGAAGCTTTTGCGCTCAACAAAGGGTATGTGGTTACACGCGAAAGTGAGACAGTACATCGGTTCACGTATCACCTGAGTGCACCAGAGGGGATGCAGAGACTGGCGACGTTTCAGTTCCATGCCAGTAATGCTGACGAAGGGTTTGCGGACCTGCTTGCCGATGAGGCGGACATTGCCATGTCGTTGCGTGAGATTCGACCAAGGGAGGCGCAGCTGGGCTATGAGGCCGGGTTGGGGGACATGGGGGACGTCAATCGCAGTCGGGTGTTGGCACTGGATGGGATGGTGCCGGTGGTTTCCGCAGTGAATCCGATTTCCTCGCTGTCTCTCAATCAACTAGCGCATGTTTTTTCTGGGAAAATTGGCAACTGGAGCGAAGTTGGCGGGCCTGATGCTGCGATCACATTGCACCTCTTGTCACCCCGGTCGGGATTTGCGCAGGCCGTTGAGGACCAATTGATGGAGCCGTCGAAAATGTCTTTGGCTGCGGAGATTGTCCGACATGAACGAAATCTGGCAATGGTCAATGCAGTGGAACGGGATCCGTTTGCGATTGGGATCGCCTCTTATGCCGAGACAGGAAACACCAAACATCTCACGCTGACCGGGCAGTGTGGGTTCTCTCTGGCGGCCTCAAGGCGCACAATTAAGACAGAGGACTTTCCGCTTAACGCCCCGATGTTCCTATACTTTCCTGCTCGGCGCCTGCCGAAACTGGCCCGTGACTTTCTAAGTTACACGCGTAGTCCCTCGGCTCAAATTGTGATCCGTCGGGCTGGTTTTGTTGATCAGACAGCTGAAGAGATCGCTATCAACTTCCAAGGAGACCGCTTTGCCAATGCCATTGCCTCGGCGGGTAAAGAGGTGTCGGTGGAGACGTTGCAGGGGATGGTAGGGACGCTGTCTGGTATGAAACGCCTATCGACGTCTTTCCGGTTTCAAACCGGATCCACCAAACTGGATGCGCAATCTCGTTCTAATGTTCAGCAGCTGGCCCGTGCCTTAGAAGCTGGCATGTATGACGCCAGAAGCCTCTATTTTGTTGGGTTTTCTGACGGGGAAGGGCCAGCGACGGGCAACCTTCAGATTGCTCAGAAACGAGCGAAGGTTGTGAAAGACGCGGTGCTTTCGGCGGCGGAAACGGCAAACTCGGAGCGGATCGATTTGCAGGTGCATGCTTTTGGCGAAGCGATGCCGATGGCCTGCGATGACAGCGCTTGGGGGCGGCAGGTGAACCGGCGGGTGGAAGTTTGGGTGAAATAGCCTAGAGGAGACCTTCGCTGCGGAAGCTGAGTTCCTGAGATTTTCCAATGATAATATGGTCATGCAAGGTCAGGCACAGCGCCTGGCAGGCCAAGTTGATCTGTTGGGTCATGGTGATGTCGGTCTCTGAGGGCGTGGGATCCCCTGACGGGTGATTGTGCACCAGAATCAAGGCACTGGCATTGAGTTCTAGCGCGCGTTTGGCCACTTCGCGGGGGTAAACCGGGACATGGTTTACGGTGCCTTGCGCTTGGGCCTCGTCCGCGATCAGCGTGTTTTTGGTGTCCAAAAACAACACTCTAAACTGTTCCGTGTCGCGGTGCGCCATGGTGGTATGACAATAGTCCAGCAGGGTTTGCCAATTCGAGAGCACGCGGCGGTTCATGACACGGGCGCGGGCGAGGCGGTGGGCGGCGGCTTCGACCACTTTCAACTCACAGATCACAGCATCACCAACGCCTTTGACGGCGTTCAATCGTGCAATTGGCGCGCTGACCACGTTGTTGAAATCTCCAAATATTTCAATGAGCTTGTGGGCAAGTGGTTTCACATCCTGACGCGGGATGGCGCGAAAAAGCAGGAGTTCGAGCAGCTCATAATCCGGCAGTGCGTCGGCGCCGCCGGAGAGAAACCGCGTGCGCAGTCGCTTGCGATGATCAGTCAGGTAAGACGGGAGTTTCCCTGAAGGAAGGGGGGCAATAGGGGCCTCATCCGCTTCAAATAGCGGCAATGGCCTTTCTTTAAAGTCACCTGCCTTGGACATGTCTTAAGTTTGTCCAAACATGGTGAACCAAAGGTTAATGGGCTGCCCAAATTGGCCCTTAGGGACGTCGGTATTACGTCTGTATTGCGACTGTATGGCGGAGGTCCCAATTTTGTTAACATTTGGGCTGAGATACGCGGTTGTGATGGCTGGGTGAACCTGAGAGTGTGGCTGCAACGAAAATTGAGTTTGGCAGGATAAGTGATGAAACGTTTTTTGATGCCCTTTCTGGCCGGGGTATTTCTGGCTGGCGCTGCCCATGCACAGACAATCGACCGTATCAAGGAAACCGGACTGCTGAAATTGGGCTATCGGTTGGATGCTGCGCCGCTGTCATTTCAAACAGAAGAGGGTGGACCCGCGGGCTATTCGCCAATGGTGTGTGCGGAGCTGGCGCAGGGTATTTTAAACGCGCTGCAGATACCAAATCTCGACGTCGAATTTGTGCCGGTTGGCATGCAAGATCAGTTTGAGAAAGTGGCGGCTGGTGAGATTGACCTTTTGTGTGGGGCTTCTTCTATTACGTTGGCACGTCGCGAGATTGTGGATTTCTCGATTCCCACTTTTGCAGATGGCACAACGGTGATGCTTCCTCTGAACGGGTCAGAGAGTTTTGCCGACCTCTCGGGCAAAAAACTGGGTGTGCGGCGCGACAGCACCACGGAAACCGCGCTGAACAACACCTTGGCCTCAACGGCGACCTTTGCCGAGGTTGTGCGTTTTAACGATCACGGTGCCGCTATGAAGGCCATGGAAAACGGGGAATTGGACGCCTACTTTGGCGACCAGTCCATTTTGGCCAGCCTGTGGATCAACAGCCCGCAACGCGACAATATGAAAGTCAGCAACAATCTCTTGACGATTGAAAAACACGGATTGGCAATGGCGCGCGGTGATACGGAATTCCGGCTGTTGATCGACCGCCTGCTGTCTACCATGTATGCGATTGGTGCGATGCAGGGTATTTTCCAACAGACCCTGCCGGGTGTGCAGCCAGGAGACATTCACCGAGCAATCTTCACCATGGCGCCAATTGTTGAGTAAGTTTGCGTTACCCGTAAGATAAAAAAGAGCGCCAAATTGGCGCTCTTTTCTTTTATGGAGCTGGATAAAAGTTAGCCCTTCATCGAATCCCAAAAGCCTTTCACGGAGCTGAAGAAGCTGCTGCTTTCCGGGTTGTTGTCGGAAGACAATTCTTCGAACTCGCGCAGAAGCTCTTTTTGACGGCTTGTCAGGTTCACCGGGGTTTCCACCGCCAGTTCGATCATCATGTCACCAGAGCCGCCGCCACGCAGGGCAGGCATGCCTTTGGAGCGCAAGCGCATCTGACGGCCGGATTGCGAGCCCGCCGGGATCTTCACACGCGAGCGGCCACCGTCGATGGTGGGCACTTCGATGTCGCCTCCCAGCGCGGCACTGGACATGGACACAGGCACGCGGCAGTAGAGGTTCACACCGTCACGTTCAAAGATCTTATGCGGGCTGACCTCGATGAAGATGTAGAGGTCGCCGGACGGGCCGCCACGCATGCCTGCTTCGCCTTCGCCTGCAAGACGAATGCGGGTGCCGGTTTCGACGCCTGCAGGGATGTTCACGGACAGGGCGCGGTCTTTCTCGACGCGACCTTGGCCAGAACAGCTCTTACAAGGATTTTTGATGATCTGGCCGAGACCCGAACAGGTTGGGCAGGTGCGTTCCACGGTGAAGAAGCCCTGTTGCGCGCGGACCTTACCCATACCAGAACAGGTTGGGCAGGTGGCGGGCTCAGCCCCACCTTCGGCGCCGGAGCCTGAGCAGCTGTCACAACCGACGGAGGTTGGCACGTTGATGGTCTTTTGCAGGCCGCTAAAGGCCTCTTCGAGCGACACACGCAGGTTGTAACGCAGGTCGGCACCGCGGGACGCGCGTTGGCGTCCGCCGCCGCGTTGACCGCCGCCGCCACCCATGAAGTCACCAAACAGGTCGTCAAACACGTCTGAGAAGGCAGAGGAGAAGTCGCCGCCTGGATGGCCGCCACGTTGTCCGCCACCGCCGCCGCCCATGCTGCCGTCAAAGGCGGCGTGGCCGAAGCGGTCATAGGCTGCTTTTTTCTCAGCGTCTTTGAGAATTTCGTGGGCCTCATTGGCCTCTTTGAACTGTGCTTCGGCGTCCGGATTGTCCGCGTTGCGGTCCGGATGTAGTTCTTTGGCTTTCTTGCGATAGCCTTTTTTGATTTCGTCTGCCGAGGCCCCTTTGCTGACGCCAAGCACCTCGTAGAAGTCACGTTTTGCCATGGGGGTACTCCTTTGGCCGGATTGAAAAGGGCCGATCCGGAAGTCGGACCGGCCCGATTTTCAGTTCCGTTACGCTGTGATTAGCGCTGTTTGTCGTCCAGGTCTTCGAAGTCTGCGTCAACGATGTCATCGTCGGCCGCTGGACCTGCATCCATGTCAGGCGCCTCTTCGCCAGCGTCTTCCTGAGCGTTCTTGTAGATCGCTTCACCCAGACGCATGGCCACTTCCATGACGTTCTGGATGCCGGCTTTCAGCTTCTCAGCTGTGACCTCTTCATTTTCCAGTTCGTCTTTCAGCGCGGCCACGGCCAGCTCGATGGCTTCGACAGTGGATGGGTCCACTTTGTCGCCATGCTCAGCCACCTGTTTCTCGGTGTCGTGCACGAGGCTTTCGGCCTGGTTGCGGGCTTCGATCATCTCGCGACGATCCTTGTCCGCCTCGGCGTTGTCTTCGGCGTCCTGAACCATCTTTTCGATGTCCGCGTCAGACAGGCCACCAGAGGCCTGGATGGTGATCTTCTGCTCTTTGCCGGTGCCTTTGTCTGCGGCGCCCACAGACACGATGCCGTTGGCGTCGATGTCAAAGGTCACTTCGATCTGAGGCATGCCACGTGGGGCAGGCGGGATGTCTTCGAGGTTGAACTGGCCAAGGATCTTGTTGTCCGCAGCCATTTCGCGCTCACCCTGGAACACACGGATGGTCACGGCGTTCTGGTTGTCTTCGGCAGTGGAGAACACCTGAGACTTTTTGGTCGGGATCGTGGTGTTGCGGTCGATCAGACGGGTGAACACGCCGCCGAGGGTTTCGATACCCAAGGACAGTGGGGTCACGTCCAGCAGAACCACGTCTTTCACGTCACCCTGCAGAACACCGGCCTGAATGGCGGCGCCCATGGCCACAACTTCGTCAGGGTTCACACCTTTGTGTGGTTCCTTGCCGAAGAATTTGGTCACTTCCGCGATGACTTTTGGCATGCGGGTCATACCACCCACAAGAACCACTTCGTCGATTTCGTTGGCAGACAGGCCAGCGTCTTTCAGAGCGGCGGCGCAAGGCTTGAGCGACGCTTTGATCAGGTCGTTGACCAGGCTTTCCAGCTTTGCACGGGTCAGTTTGATGACCATGTGCAGCGGGGTGCCGGTGGCTGGGTCCATGGAGATAAACGGCTGGTTGATCTCAGTCTGGGACGAGGAGGACAGCTCGATCTTGGCTTTTTCAGCGGCTTCTTTCAGGCGCTGCAGGGCCATCTTGTCTTTGGTCAGATCGACGTTGTGCTCTTTTTTGAACTGCTCCGCGAGGTAGTTCACGATGCGCATGTCGAAGTCTTCACCGCCGAGGAAGGTGTCACCGTTGGTGGACTTCACTTCAAACAGGCCGTCGTCGATTTCGAGAATGGTCACGTCGAAGGTCCCGCCGCCGAGGTCATAGACCGCGATGGTTTGGGTTTCTTCTTTGTCCAGACCGTAGGCCAGAGCGGCAGCGGTTGGCTCGTTGATGATGCGCAGCACTTCGAGGCCAGCGATTTTGCCGGCATCTTTGGTGGCCTGACGCTGGGCGTCGTTGAAGTAGGCAGGCACGGTGATGACCGCTTGGGTCACGTCCTCGCCGAGATAGCTCTCAGCGGTTTCTTTCATTTTTCCGAGAATGAACGCGGACAGTTGCGACGGGGAGTATTTCTCACCCTTGGCTTCGACCCATGCGTCGCCGTTGCCGCCATTGATTACGGAGAACGGCATGTTCTTCAGATCTTTGGCCAGGGCAGCGTCATCGCGACGACGGCCGATCAAGCGCTTCACACCAAAGACGGTGTTTTCCGGGTTGGTGACAGCCTGGCGTTTGGCCGGCTGGCCAACAAGGCGTTCGTCATCAGTGAACGCAACGATGGACGGCGTGGTGCGCGCACCTTCGGCGTTTTCGATCACTTTTGGCTGGGAACCATCCATGATGGCTACGCAGGAGTTTGTTGTACCGAGATCGATACCAATAACTTTGCTCATATTTGATCCCTTTCACGTAAGGCGATTTTCAAGGTCGGACCCGTTGTGGCATCCAAGCCTCGATCCAGTTGCATACCAACAGTGTGCCGCTATGCGCTTCGGAGCGTATATAGGGAGCATAATTTTGTGCTGCAAGCATCTCGGTTGGAGGATTGTGGCGGATTCGCTACAAATTATGCTGCATTTTAGATATGAGGGCCGAAATTCTGCGTTTGCCAATAAAAGTTGCCGGTTTTGAGGTCTTCAAAGGCCATTTGGATGTCTCTGCGCAAGTGGAAGCGCTGGAAGAGCTGCGAGATGTTGCCCGCATTGCGCCAATGCGGCATCCCATCACCCGATTTGGAAAACAGATGAGTGTGCGCATGACCAGTGCGGGGCGGCTTGGATGGATCAGCGATGCGCGTGGGTACCGCTATGAGTCGCGCCATCCAGATGGCATGGCGTGGCCTGCGATTCCTGCGGGTATCCTGTCGCTATGGCGAGATATCACAGGTCTAGAGCGCCTGCCGGATTGTTGCCTAATCAATTTTTACGGGGAAGGCGCACGTATGGGGCTGCATCAGGATAATGATGAGGGAGATTTTTCCTACCCGGTGGTATCGATCTCGCTTGGAGATGATGGTCTGTTTCGTATGGGCGGCACAGAACGGGGTGGCAAGACCCAGTCGCTCTGGCTCAACTCTGGTGATGTGGTGGTCATGGACGGGGAGGCGCGGTTGGCCTATCACGGGGTGGATCGCATCCGGTTTGGGTCGTCCTCGCTGCTGCCAGATGGGGGGCGGATCAACGTCACGCTGCGGGTTGTTGCTGATTTGGATTAGTCTGACCACGCTCAGTGCATGGCGATGGAGCAACATCCTGAATAGAGTGTGGCGCTGTGATCGTGGCGCAAAAACAGCCCAATTTGTAAGCCAAACTCCCGGTCTGACATGCCGTCATTACATTCAGCGCGGCGTACCTGTGCAGAAGAGTCCGCGAACCCAATGGCAAATAGATCGCTCCTACCGTTGGCCGGGATGAACAGGCCAGCGCCGGGGATGTCGACATTGGTTTCAGGGGTTATGACGGTTACCCCTTGGCCCTGCGTGATTTCAGCGGACCAAAAGGGTTCGGTGCCAAAACAGCTCAAAGCGTGCGCAAGGGCGTAATCGGGGTTGTCTTCGTGCCGATTGAGGTAACGCATGGACACCCAGCCAGAGCCTTCTCCAATATTGATGCGGCCCCAAGTTCCGGCATCGTTTAATACGGTGACTTCGATATCCTGCGCCGTCGCGGCAAGTTCCCCATATTTTTCAGCGTTACCGGACGGTGCTGCGCGCACATTTAGAACATCGCCCACTGCAACACCGGTGACATCATAGAGGGCAGGGAGCGGTTCCGCGAGAAGAGTGACCGGCCAAAATAGGGCGATCAAAAACCACCGGATCATCGACGCGCGCTCCAAGAGAGGGACGCGTGTTTGCGGGTGTAGAATTCCCCCATCAGCCCAACCATGAGGAGTACAACACCCACGATGATTGGATACTCGATGGATGAGTTGCGGGGGAAGTAGTTGATAAAGGCAAAGCCACGGGCCTGATCAATGCTGTGAAAAAGGGGATTCCAGTCAAACATCGTCAACATAAAGGGGGGCAAAGTATTGGCGACAAACATTTTGCCTGAGGCGATCATGTTGGCGCGGGCATAGATTGTGTTGGCGATACCTACAAAGGTTGGGAACCAGGGTTTGAGCGCCAAAAACACAGTGCCGATGGCCAAGCCGGTGAACCAAGCAACCAGCAACATGCCAAACGTTGGAATGGGTTGGTCGATGTCGAACGGCGTGAATGCCACGTGGTAGACAAACAGGACCGCAGCCAAAGACAAAACCTGAATGTAGAGGGAGCCAAGAGCTGCGGAGAGAATGGCGATGATGGTGTTCATCGGTGCGTGTTTCATCATTGGCGATGCTGGCCCCTCAGAGTTGACCACAGCCGACATGGTTTTGGTGTGGGTCATAAAGAGAAAGATGCCAGACATGATATAAATCAGGAAGTCGCCACGCAGGGCGGAGCCGCGCAGGCCAAGTACGGAGAACAGGACATAGAATGCCATTACAAAAATCACGGTTTGCAGCATGTTCATGGCAATCGACATGAGCGCGTTGCCATGAGTTTTGCGCACACTGCGAACAATCGCGTGATAGATCAGTTCGAGGAGATTTAACGCCGAAGCGAAGGTTGTTTTGGGTGCGGTTTGTTGAAACATTCACTATGCCGATTGCGGAGCATTCCCAAGATAACAGGGAAATCTTGCCGTTCTGTTACGCAGGGAGCATAAGGGGCGCGACGGAAATAAACAACAAATGCCTTTTAGGAGAAATCCATTGAATTATGACGTTCTGATTCCGCTTATTCGTAAATTGTCCATCGAAGCTGGTTCTAAAATTATGGAAATTTATCAAGCAGATGACTTTGATGTGAAGGTCAAAAGTGACGATAGCCCGGTGACAGCCGCTGATGAGGCTGCGGATGCGCTGATTTCTGCAGGTTTGCGTGCGGCATTTCCGGATGTGATGCTGGTCACCGAAGAGCAAGCGGACAGCCACACAGCAAAAGGCGAAACATTTCTGATCGTCGACCCGCTGGATGGCACCAAAGAGTTCATTCACCGCCGTGGCGACTTCACCGTGAACATTGCGTATGTCGAAAACGGCGTGCCGCAGCGTGGCGTGGTTTATGCGCCAGCGCGGGAGCGGATGTTTTTCACACAGGCGGATGGGCAAGCGGTGGAAGAGACCGGTGCGTTTGATCCGGACACCGTGGGTGACGTGAAAGCCATTAACGTGGCGGACAGCGACAATGCCGCGCTTTACGTGGTGGCATCCAAATCACACCGCGATCAGGCGACGGATGATTACATCAACAAATACAATGTCAAAGACATGAAGAGCGCGGGCTCTTCGCTGAAGTTCTGTCTAGTGGCGACCGGTGAGGCGGATGTGTATCCGCGTGTGGGTCGCACCATGGAGTGGGACACCGCAGCCGGTCATGCGGTCTTGTTGGGCGCAGGCGGCGATGTTGTGCGGTTTGACGACCACACGCCGCTGAAATACGGCAAAGAAGACTTCGCCAACCCGTTTTTCATTGCTTACGCGCCCAAAGTGGATCTGAAGGAAGCCTAATGTCTGTATTGATCGTCATTCCGGCGCGCTACGCGTCCACGCGGTATCCTGGCAAACCACTGGCCGAACTCACAGGTGCGACAGGGGAGGCGAAGAGCCTGATCCGACGCAGTTGGGAAGCGGCCAGCGTGGTGAAAGGCGTGGATCGTGTGGTTGTGGCGACGGATGACGATCGCATCAAGGCCGCAAGCGAAGCTTTTGGCGCAGAGGTGGTGATGACTTCGCCCGACTGTGCCAATGGCACCGAACGCTGTGCAGAGGCGTTTGACGTGCTGGGCGGCGGCTATGAGATTGTGGTGAACCTGCAAGGCGATGCGCCGCTGACACCGGCGTGGTTTGTTGAGGACTTGGTTGCAGGCCTCAAAAGGGATCCAATGGCGGAGGTGGCGACACCTGTGCTGCGCTGTGACGGGCGGGCGCTTAATGGCTTTTTGGAAGATCGTAAGGCGGGGCGCGTAGGTGGCACAACAGCGGTGTTCACCAAAGATCGTCATGCGCTGTATTTCTCCAAAGAAGTGGTGCCGTTTACGGAAGCCAGCTTTGCAGACGGCGACGAGACGCCGGTGTTTCATCATGTTGGTGTCTATGCCTATCGACCCTCGGCGCTGGGCGCGTATCCACGCTGGCAGGCCGGACCACTGGAGCAGCTTGAAGGGCTAGAACAGTTGCGGTTTATGGAGCACGGGCGGCAGGTGCTCTGTGTTGAGGTTGAGGCGCGCGGGCGGCAGTTCTGGGAGCTCAACAACCCCGAAGACGTGCCGCGCATTGAGATGATGATGGCGCAGATGGGCACTGCATGAGTTTGCCCGCCGGACAGCCAACCATCAGTGTGGTGGTGGTGAGCCGGCGACGCCCGGAGGCGTTAAAACGCGCTTTGATGGGCATTTCACAGCTGCGCTATCCGGCCTTTGAAGTTGTGGTTGTGGCGGATGCTGTGGGGCTTGAAGCCGCAACATCTCTGCCTTTTGGCGATCAGCTCAAAACGGTGGAATACGAAACCCCCAATATATCAGCAGCGCGCAATCGTGGGATTGCCCATGCGGCAGGCGAAGTTGTTGTGTTTATCGATGATGATGCGGTGCCTGAGACTGGCTGGTTGCATCATCTGGCGGCGCCCTTTGCCAAAGAAGAGGTGGCCGCAGCTGGTGGATATGTACGTGGGCGCAATGGAATCAGCTTTCAGTGGCGCGCCCAAAGTGTGGATGGCACCGGCACCGGCTTTCCGTTGGAGATAGACGGTGATGATCCGGTGGTGCTGACCCCGGTTGGCGCGCGGGCGATCAAAACAGAAGGCACCAATATGGCGTTTCGCCGGGAAGTGCTGGCGGAACTGGGCGGATTTGATCCGGCGCTTCACTACTATCTGGATGAAACCGATCTGAACCTGCGGCTGGCAGCGGCGGGGTATAAAACCGCGATTGCACCACGTGCCGAGGTGCATCACGGCTTTGCCGAGAACCGCCAGCGCACGGCTGCGCGGGTGCCACGCGATTTGAGTGAAATTGGCGCGAGCAAAGCGGTTTTCCTGCGCAAACATTGTCCGGAAGGGCAGCGGGATGCGGTGTGGAAAGCCTTTTGTCTGGGGCAGCGGCGGCGGATGTTGAGTCACATGGTGGTGGGTCACATCATGCCGGGTGATGTGCGCCGGCTGATGCGCGGATTGCAGCAGGGGTATGCGGATGGGTTGACCCGAGCGTTGGGCCAGACGCCAGAGCTGACACGGGCGGCAGAAGGATTTGCGCCGTTGGAGGTGAAGACTGGGCCGCAAGTCGTGATTTATGGCCGCGATTGGCGGCGGAAAGAGATTTTGCGCGAAGCCGGAGAGGCGGCGCGGGACGGGAAGTTGCCCTCGGTGTTCCTTTTCTCACGTACAGGATTATTCCATTCGGTGCGGTTTGATCCCGCGGGGTTTTGGCTGCAACGCGGAGGGCTGTTTGGTCGGTCCGAGCGGCGGCAGTCACTGTTTCGCATTGCCGGCTATGGCGCGCGCCTAAAGCAGGAATTTCAACGGGTTGCAGCGCAGCGGCTTTTGTCGGAGACACTGCTTCCTAAACGATTGCAGACAAAACAACACGCTCAGAAACGGAGCAGCACATGACGCAGGACCACCACCGCACAGCCTTAGTGACAGGCACCGCCGGATTTATTGGCTTTCACACCGCGGAGCGGCTGCTTCAGGAGGGCTGGAAGGTTATCGGCCTGGATGCGATGACGGATTATTATGATGTGACCCTGAAAGAACGTCGCCACGCAATCCTGAAGCAAAGCGCGCAGTTCACAGCTGTTGAAGCGCGGCTTGAGGGGGAAAGCGTGTTGATGGAGTTGTTTGCCAAACATCGGCCGGATGTGGTGATCCACCTCGCAGCACAGGCTGGTGTGCGCTACTCGATTGATGCGCCGCGTTCCTATGTGGAAGCCAATCTTGTGGGCACATTTGAATTGCTTGAGGCGGCGCGGGCTTATCCGCCTCAGCATATGTTACTGGCCTCGACCAGCTCGGCCTACGGTGCCAATACCGAGATGCCCTATGCGGAGACCCATAAGGCAGACAGTCAGATGTCATTCTATGCGGCGACCAAAAAGGCCAACGAAGTGATGGCGCATTCCTATGCCCATCTTTACCACCTGCCGACCACCATGTTCCGGTTCTTTACTGTTTATGGTCCATGGGGGCGACCGGACATGGCGCTGTTCAAATTTACCAAAGCGATTTTGGAAGGCAGTGCCATCGACATCTACAATCATGGCGATATGAGCCGGGATTTTACCTATATTGATGATCTGGTGACCGGCATTGTGAACCTCATTGCCGCCGTTCCGGAAGCCGCAGGTGCACGGGATGTGGCGCGCGAGGGCGACAGTCTCAGCGCCGTGGCGCCGTGGCGTGTGGTGAACATCGGCAATGGTCAGCCGGTGCAATTGATGGCGTTTATCGAAGCCATTGAGGCGGCTCTTGGTCAGGAGGCCAAGAAGAATTTTATGGACATGCAGCCTGGCGACGTCCCGGCCACCTGGGCAAATGCGCGGTTGCTGAAACAGTTGACTGGAACCATCCCGCAAACCTCCGTGGAAGAGGGAGTTGCGAAGTTTGTGGCATGGTATCGCGAGTATTACGGCGTGTGATGTCCGTTAGGACTCACCCACAACTGAGAGCGCAGGTGCCTTTGGCAAGGGTTCTGCCGGAACATCGGTTTCTTCGGTTTCGATGTATCGGTTGAGCGTGGCGGCGAGCAATCGCTCGTCGCGGGTTTCCACCGCGCGGCGCAGATCTTGCAGTGCACTGGCGACCTGCAATTCGGACAGTCGATTCTCCTGAGCACGCATAATTTTTGGATGTGGCGTGGTCAGCATGTCGCTGCCAATCAGCAGTTCTTCGTGCATCTTTTCCCCGTCTTGCAAGCCGGTGAAGGTGATCGCGATGTCGCCGCCTGGATTGTCTTCGTCTCGCACCGAGTGGCCGGATGCTTCGATCATTTTGCGCGCCATTTCGTGAATGGAAACGGGTGTGCCCATGTTGAGCACAAAAACGTCGCCGCCTCTCGAAAACGTGCCGGTTAAAAGAACCAGGCGCACAGCTTCGTCGATGGTCATAAAGTAGCGTGTGACGTCAGGATGGGTGACGGTCACCGGCCCAAAGTCACGAATTTGCTTTTGGAACAGCGGGATCACCGATCCAGAGGACCCAAGGACGTTGCCAAACCGGACCATGGAGAATTTTGTATGCTCTGATCGCAAAGCCAGATCCTGAATGACCAGTTCTGCCATGCGCTTGGTACTGCCCATCATGGAGGTTGGACGCACAGCTTTGTCGGTCGATACTAGGATGAAACGATCCACTCGAGCAAGGCGTGCTTCCTCGGCCAGAACACGGGTGCCAATGACGTTGTTGCGGACACCTTCGAATGGGTTGGTCTCGACCATGTTCACGTGTTTGTAAGCGGCGGCGTGAAACACCACCTCAATGCGGTGCCTGATCAAGGTTTCGCGCATCAGTTCAGGGTGTTCGATGCTGCCTAAGACAGCAGTCATATTCAGGCCAGGGTGCTCTTGTTGCAGCTCACTGGTGATCTTGTAGAGCGCGTATTCGCTGTGATCGACCAAAACAAGTTCCTGTGGACGGCACCGCGCGATTTGCCGACAGAGCTCTCCACCAATGGAGCCGCCTGCACCGGTGACAAGAATGCGGTGGTCGCGGTAGGTGCCTTCGGTCTGCGGCAACTCGCTTTCGACCGCGTCACGGCCCAGCAAGCTGTCGAGTTTCACAGGGGCGGCGGCGGTGACTTCTTCGCCGCGCAAAACGATGTCGGCAAAAGAGGGTAGCGCAAGGACCTCGCACCCTAGCCCAGACAGGCGTTTGCCAATATGCAGGCGGATCGATTGGCTTGCAGAGGGCATGGCAAGGACAACACGTTCGATGCGATTGCTACGCACAAGGGCGGCGATGTGGTTTGGCGAATGTACACGCAAACCCAAAATGGTGAGCTTCTGCAAATTGGGGTCATCATCAACAAAACCAACAGCTTTGAACTCGTGGTCGGTTTGCAGGGCCGCAGCCATTTGTTGTCCGGTTTGTCCGGCGCCATAGATCAACACCTGTTTGCGCGGTCTTTGTGTTGTGTAGAGGTGCTCTACTACGCGGAGCATGACAAACCGGCTGCCGATCGAAAGAACGGCAAATAAGGTGCCAAACTCAACCATTGTGCGGCCGGTGATGACAGACGGGCCGAGGGCTTCTGACAGCACGAAACCAGCCATAGAGGTGGCCACGGCCACAACAAAAACTTTGGCCACTTCGTCCATGCCAAAGGTGTTCAGTTTGACGCGGTTCAGGCCAAAGCCGTGGATAGTGGCTGCGCCAACAATCAACACCGTTGGCAGGTACCAGGCAACAGTCACCCATTGGGTCGATTCGGCTGTGTTCAAAAGCGCAAGACAAAGTGCAAGAATGATCGCAGTCAGGTCAACGCAGAGAAGCACGCAGGCTTTCTGAAAATGTGTCAGAGTAGATAAGACTTTGAAAAGCATTATTTTTGCTCACAAATCAGTTCAAAATGGTTCGTCAAAAAATACGTCTTGAGGCTTTGCCCAAAAATACGGGAATTCTTCCCGGAAGAGTATTTGTCTTGAGTAGCGTGTTGACGCAAGTCGCAACAGGCGTGGTTTGCTTATAATACAGGATCCCAAAAATTTAAATTTGTTTCTAACTGATTTGGCGAGGCATGCAAATGTTTCGCTCGCAAAGCGCACAGAAGTGCGGTGAGGCGGGGCAGTCAGGCTTTGCAGGAAGGGGCTGAATTGGTTGTCTTTGGGAGGCTGAAGAGGCACACAGGCGGCACATTCTGATGCAAAGTGCTTGTTTTTGAGTGAAAACCGGTTCTTAAAGAAGAAAAATTTCATGAGGCGGATTATGCGGCGAGTAGGTTTGAAAGCAGTTTTGGCGCTTGCCTTGCTCTTGGGCGCCGCGTGCTCGCTGCCGCGAGGAGCGCCGATTGCATCGGAAGTTGTGGGTCAGTCCTCGATGCCTGAAGACATCCAGGTTACTGAAGTTACACGGCAAAATGTAACGCAAATCGGAAAGTGGCCGGAGACGGGCTGGCATGGCCACTACCATTGGTTTGCGCGCACACCCGGGCCCAATAGCCGGATCATTCAGACCGGCGACATGGTGACGCTGACTGTTTGGGACAATCAGGAAAACTCTTTGTTGCTGGGGCCGGCTGATCGGTCGGTGCCGTTGCGTCCAGTGGAAGTGACAGAGGCAGGGACAATTTTTGTTCCCTACGTCAACGACATCATGGTGGCCGGATTGACACCGTATCAGGCGCGGGAAAAAATTCAGATGCAAATGACGCCCATCGCGTCCTCGGCACAGGTTCAGATAGACGTAACACCCGGCCCCGCGAACTCGGTCGATGTGGTGACCGGGGTGACGACGCCCAGCCGCCTGCCACTTTCGGATCGCAATGTCTCCATTTTGTCGGTGATCGCGCAATCCGGTGGCGTGAGCGAAAGCATCGAGAACCCGCTAGTGCGCCTTCAGCGCCAAGGTGAATCGTATGAAATCCCCTTGGACAGCCTGCTGAAGGACCCGGCCAAAAACGTTATTATGCGGGGGGGCGATCAGCTTATTGTTGAGGAAGAGGAGCGGTATTTCATCGCGGTTGGATCAACCGAAAAAGAAGATCTCATTTATTTTCATCAGGAACATATCACGGCCATGGAGGCGGTCTCGCTCTTGGGTGGCTTGAACGATGCTCGAGCAAACCCACAGGCCGTGTTTATACTACGCCAATACGAGGACTCAGATGTGCGTAGTGATGGTTCTGGGCCCAGCGCCAAACATGTGATTTTTCAGTTTGACCTAACCCAGGCGGATGATCTGTTTGGAGCAAAGAACTTCTTGGTGCAGCCAGCCGACATCGTGGTGGCCAGCGAATCGGCGGTTAAACCGGCGCAAGCTGTGATCGCGCTGGTTGGTTCCATGTTTGCCATTGCCAATGTATTTAATTGATGCAGTCCAAAAAACCACGGGTTAAAATGGGCAATATGACTAAGATACAGTTTTTGCTTTTGCTTGCGTTTGTGTAGAAATGGCTAGGAAATCGTGCTATCGCAAAGTGCAATTTGAAACAGAATTTTCATTACCTAAACGATAATATTTGATTGGTGTCGGTTTGTGTGGCGCCATGTAAAGTGACCAGAGAGAGCGACTGATGAAGCGTAAAGTAACCAAAGCCATTTTTCCTGTAGCGGGCATGGGTACCCGTTTTTTGCCGGCGACAAAGTCTGTGCCAAAGGAGATCATGACGCTGGTCGATCGACCGCTTATTCAATATGCAATTGATGAAGCACGTGAGGCGGGCATCACGGAATTTATTTTTGTGACTTCGCGTGGCAAAGGCGCGCTTGAGGACTATTTTGATTGCGCGCCGCAGCTGGAACAAACTTTGCGCGAAAAAGGCAAAACTGAGCTGTTGGCTGCCGTAGAAGCGACCAATATGGAAAGTGGCGCCATTGCTTACATCCGCCAACACAAAGCCATGGGCTTGGGTCATGCGGTCGCTTGTGCCAGCCGGTTGGTGGCAGATGAACCATTTGCGGTGATTTTGCCAGATGACGTGATTGCTGGAGAGGTGTCCTGTCTTAAGCAGATGGTTGAGGCCTACCAAGAAACCGGCGGATGCATGGTTGCGGCCATGGAAGTGCCCTCGTCCAAGGCGTCGTCATATGGTGTGCTTGACGTGAAAGAGGACATGGGCGCCATGGTATCGGTGCGTGGCATGGTAGAGAAACCAGCGCCTGGCACAGAGCCGTCAAACCTTGCCGTGATCGGGCGTTATATCTTGACGCCGGATATTTTTAAGAACCTGAAAAACCAAGGCGAAGGCGCCGGAGGCGAAATCCAGCTGACAGATGCGATTGCGACAGAGATTGCAAAAGGCGAGAACGTCTTTGGCTACAGGTTCCAGGGGCGCCGCTATGATTGTGGCTCTAAGGCAGGCTTTTTACAGGCCACTGTGGCTTTTGCGCTTGAGCGAGATGATCTCCGTGACGAGCTATCGCAGTACCTAGAAGAGCTGATAGTCGCGCGCCGTGCTGCTGAATAAGATCCCCTGAAAGGATATCGATTGTGAACCACGTAATCGTTACGGGTGGTGCGGGCTATATTGGCTCGCACGCGTGCAAGGCTTTGTCACAAGCGGGTTTTGTGCCGGTGACCTTCGACAATTTGAGCACCGGTTGGCAAGATGCGGTGAAGTTTGGGCCGTTTGAGCAGGGTGACCTGCTTGATCGTGGTCGTCTGGATGAGGTGTTTGCGAAATATCAGCCGGTTGCGGTGATGCATTTTGCGGCGCTGTCTCAGGTCGGCGAGAGCATGAAAGAGCCGGGCAAATATTGGCTTAATAACGTCGGTGGCTCGCTAAACTTGATTGAGGCAACGGTCGCCGCTGGTGTGCGCAATTTTGTGTTCTCATCAACCTGTGCGACCTATGGTGACCATGACAATGTGACATTGGACGAGCAGGTTGAGCAACTGCCCATCAATGCCTATGGCGCGTCCAAGCGCGCGATTGAAGACATGTTGCGCGATTTTGATGCGGCGCATGAGTTGCATTCGGTGATTTTCCGTTACTTCAATGTGGCTGGTGCTGATCCCGACGCTGAAGTCGGCGAGTTCCATCAACCCGAAACCCACTTGATCCCGCTGATGTTGGACGCGATTGCGGGCAAGCGTGATGCGTTGACCATTTTTGGCACGGATTATGAGACGCCGGATGGCACCTGTATTCGGGACTACGTACATGTCTGCGATTTGGTGGATGCGCATGTGTTGGGTCTAAAGCGCCTTTTGGATGGCCACGGTAGCCGGGTGTTTAATCTGGGCACAGGCACCGGGTTCTCCGTGCGTGAGGTCATTGATCAGTCCCGTGCCGTGACCAACCGGGAAGTGCCGTACACTGAGGGCGAGCGTCGCCCCGGAGATTGTACCAAGTTGGTCTCTGGCTCGACACGGGCGGAGAAAGAGCTAGGGTGGGAGCCCAAACGCTCCAAGATGGACCTAATGATTGCCGATGCATGGAAATGGCATCAGACCGGGCATTACGACAAGTAACCCCCCCGCTCGACTTCTGGAACTGACACGCGTGCTTGCCCTGCAGGGGCGGCGCCCGTCGGGTGTGGATCGGGTGTGTTTGGCGTATTTGCGGGCAATTCTGGCAGATGAGTTGCCCTGCTTTGGGCTGGTGCGCACAGGGCTTGGGTATGTGTTGTTGGATCGCATCGGCATGCAGGCGTGTTTGGATGCAATCGAAGGGCGCCAGGACTGGCCCGACCCCGATTTTATGTCTCGGATGCGCCACCGTGCCGGTAGTCCCCGCCAGGTGCCGGACACAATGGCCCGGCAACTGGCGACGGCGCGGGCGCGCCCGCGTGGTTTGGGGCGTATGTTGCGGCGACATGTTCCTGCTGGAACCGTGTATATTAACGTCGATCAAACCACGTTTTCCACCCGTGTTGCGAGGGCTGTGAAATCGGTACCAGATGGCAAGATTTCGATGTTTCTGCATGACACAATTCCATTGGATTATCCACAGTATCAAACCCCACATTCGGTAAGGAAACTGGCGGCTATTATGCAGCGCTGCACGACATACGCGGACCTCATATTGACTAACTCACATGTGTCCGCCAGCGACATTGCCCGGCACCTGAAACCACTGGGGCAGGTGCCGCCCGTGGAAGTTGCGCACCTTGGTGTGGAGCTGGATTTTTTCGAAAACGGGGACAATGGCATGGCACCCAAAATCGCCACCCCCTATTTTTTGTGTTTGGGCACCATTGAACCCCGTAAGAATGTCGCGTTCTTGCTCGACCTCTGGGAGGGGCTGGCAGATCGGTGGTCGCCGGAGGATGTGCCAAGGCTGGTGATTGCGGGACGGCGAGGTTGGGAGAGCGATGCGGTGTTTGACCGCCTTGAATCAACGACCCTTAGGGGAAAATTTTTGTTGGAATTTAATGATTTAGGGGATGAGTCGTTGCGCGATCTACTGTCCGGTGCGGCGGGACTTTTGTTTCCAAGTCATGCGGAAGGTTTTGGGCTGCCGCCCGTGGAAGCCGCGGCCATGGGGGTGCCGGTGGTTGCAAATGCGCTACCTGTTTTGCGGGAAATTCTTGGAGATTATCCCATTTACGCAAGCGTTTCAGATGTTTATCTATGGGAAACAATAATCAAATCTCTGGTGACGGCGGACGCGGTGACACAAGAGGCTGGATCAGGGCCAAAGTCGCGTTTCTCCCCCCCTACGTGGGAGGCGCATTTCAACACGGTCTTAAGGGTCACGTGATAGACTCAATGTTCGGGCCTTAAGAGAGAACGAAAGGTTGAGGGACAGGGGTGAGCGCACTGCAAACATATCGGCTTCGGGTCAGACGCCGGCATCGGCTTGTGCGTGCGATCCGAAAGCGGCGTGAGCTGCGCTCTATGGTGGATCGCACCGCGCAGATCAAATCGACCGATCTGCTGACGTTTTCCACGTTGCGCAACGAGCGTGTCCGGTTACCGTATTTCCTCGATTATTACCGCAACAAAGGCATCAACCATTTTCTCATAGTAGACAATGACAGCGACGATGGCTCGCTGGAGTATCTGATGGAGCAACCGGATGTGTCGGTGTGGCACACCCGCAAGAGCTATAAGCGGTCCAAGTTTGGCGTCGATTGGCTCAATTGGTTGCAGTTCCGCTATGGCCACAATCATTGGTGTCTGGTGGTCGATCCAGATGAGTTTTTCATTTACCCGTTTTGCGACACGCGCCCGATCCGAGCACTGACTGATTGGCTGGATGCCAGTTCGATCAAATCCTTTAGTGCGATGTTGTTGGACATGTATCCGCGCGGGCCCATCACCGAGCAGCCCTATCAAGCGGGTCAGGACCCGATGGAGATCGCCTGTTGGTTTGATGCGGGCAACTACACCATGACCAAGAATCCACAGTATGGAAACTTGTGGATTCAAGGCGGACCACGGTCGCGGGTGTTTTTCCCAAATGAACCGGAATTGGCACCAGCGCTGAACAAAATTCCGCTGGTGAAGTGGAACCGGCGGTACTGTTATGCCAGCTCTACCCATATGTTGCTGCCGCGTGGTCTGAACCAAGTGTATGATGAATGGGGGGGCGAGAAGGCCTCCGGCTTGTTGCTGCACGCGAAGTTTTTGGACACGTTCACCACCAAAGCCGAAGAAGAGTTGGAGCGCAACGAGCACTACTCGGGCAGCGTAGAATATAAGGCGTATGCCGAGCGGTTGCGGGATGCGCCGGAGCTGTGGTGTAAGTGGAGCGAAAAATACATCAACTGGCGCCAGCTGGAGATTCTGGGGCTTATGTCCAAGGGGAACTGGGCATGAGTGTGGGCATTCTCATGCTGGTGCACACGGCGTTTAACCGCGCGGAACAGGTGGCGCGGCATTGGACCAAATACGGATGTCCGGTTGTGATCCACGTGGACGCCTCGGTGAAGCCGAAGGCCTACAAGAAGTTTGTGAAGGCGCTTGATGATGTGCCGGATGTGCGGTTTTGCAAACGGCATAAATGTGAGTGGGGCGATTGGGGGTTGGTGGCGGCCAGTCAATCTGCGGGCGAAACCATGCTCGCGGAATTTCCTGATGTGCGCCATATCTACTTGTCGTCAGGGTCCTGTCTGCCGCTGCGGCCGGTTCAGGAACTCAAAGATTATTTGGCGGCGCGGCCCCGCACCGACTTTATTGAGAGCGCGACCACCGCCGACGTGCCGTGGACTGTGGGCGGCTTGGATTCGGAGCGGTTCACGCTGCACTTCCCCTTTTCCTGGAAGAAACACCGGTTCCTGTTTGACAAATGGGTCGATATTCAACGGTTCTTGCGGGTGAAACGCAAAATCCCCAATGGGGTTGTGCCCCATATGGGCAGCCAATGGTGGTGTCTGACGCGCCAGACATTGTCGGCCATACTACAGGATCCGGATCGGGATACGTTTGATCGCTACTTCAAACGGGTGTGGATCCCGGATGAGAGCTATTTCCAGACTCTGTCACGGCTTTATTCCAGCAATATCGAGAGCCGGTCGTTGACGCTCAGCAAGTTCGATTTTCAGGGGAAGCCGCATATTTTTTACGACGATCACCTGCAATTGTTGCGACGGTCGGATTGTTTTGTGGCGCGGAAAATTTGGCCGCATGCCAACAAGATTTACGGTGGCTTTCTGCGCAGTCCTGAGGGTGCGATCAAGATGAGTGAGCCAAATCCGGCCAAGATTGACCGGATTTTTGCCAAAGCGGTGGAGCGGCGGACCAAGGGGCGTACCGGGCTCTACATGCAGAGCCGCTATCCCAACGAAGGCTGGGAAAATGGCATGACCTTTGGCCGGTATTCGATTTTCCAGGGGTTCGCGCAACTGTTTGAAGATTTTGAGCCATGGTTGGCACGGGCCACTGGGGTGCGGGTGCACGGACATCTGTTTGCGCCGGAGCGGGCCGAGTTTGAAGGGGGCCAGCGGGTGATCAACGGGGCGCTGAGCGACGCGCCTAACAATCGTGACTACAATTCTATTGCCTTTCTGACCAACCTGATCTGGAACACACGAGGAGAGCGCCAGTGTTTCCAAGTCGGACCACGAGACGAAGGTGCGCCGGTGTGGTTTTTTGCCAGAGATCCTAATGCACAGGTGTCAGTGATCAGTGGCGCGTGGGCGATTCCATTGTTTAAGTCGAACCTGAACTTTGCTGATATTCGCAAAGAGGCCGCGCGACTGCAAAAGCTGGAGAACGATCAGCTGTATGCGCTGCGCAGCCCTTACGCAAAAGCGCGGGTGCGAATTTGGACTTTGGCCGAATTTATCGAAGCGCCGATGGAGCCGTTGCAAACCATCATTGATGAGATTGGGCCGGAAAAGGCGCGCCGATTGTCGGAAGCGCCCAAGATGACAGATTTGACCGGATTCGGGCAGTTCCTGCAAAATCTGAAAAACCAAGGCATGCACCCTTACCTGATGGGCGATTTCCCAGTATCTCAGGCAGAGACCGATCAGAAGAAGCCGCCGCGTAAACCTTATTTGGTACAGTAATACCCTATGAACAAACCCTTTGATTACTTTGTGGTCTTTGCCGAAATGCGGACCGGGTCCAACTTTTTGGAAGCCAATATTAACGGGTTTGACGGGCTGAGCTGTCTGGGCGAAGCGTTCAACCCGTATTTCATTGGATACCCTAACAAAGAAGACTGTTTGGGGGTGACGCTGGAACAGCGTGTGGCAGACCCGCAGGTGTTGATTGATGCGCTGAAATCCAATGAGGTTCTCTCAGGGTTTCGCTATTTTCACGATCATGATCCGCGTGTGCTCAAAACGGTGCTTGATGATCCACGCTGTGCAAAGATCATTCTGACGCGCAATCCACTCGACAGTTATGTGAGTTGGAAAATTGCCCGGGCAACAGGGCAATGGAAACTGACTGACGTACGGCGGCGGCGCGACAGCAAAATTGCCTTTGATGGTGTTGAGTTCAGGAGCCACGTAGAAGAATTACAGAAATTTCAGGTGTCTTTGATGCGGGCGCTGCAAGTGAGCGGTCAGACGGCGTTTTATGTCGCATATGAGGATCTACACGACATTCAGGTGATGAATGGTCTGGCCCAGTTCTTGGGGCATAATGAAGAGCTTGAGGAGTTGAACCAGAAACTGAAACGACAAAACCCAAGCCCTTTGTCTGAGAAAGTGTCAAACTTTGAGGACGTGACTTTGGCACTGGCGGAGTTGGACCGGTTCAATCTCAATCGCACGCCAAATTTTGAGCCGCGCCGGGGGGCGGCGGTACCAAGTTATGTGGCGTGCGCGGAGTCCTCTCTGTTGTATCTGCCGTTGCGGTCAGGCCCTCAGGCCACGGTCACTCGATGGATGGCCGATATGGATCAGGTGGACCTGGACGGGTTGATCCAGAGCTTTAGTCAAAAAACCCTGCGTCAGTGGAAAAAGGCCCACAAGGGGCATCGCAGCTTTACCGTGATACGTCACCCTGTGGCGCGGGTTCATGCGGCGTTCTGTGAGTGTATTCTGGCGGCTGAAGATGGGGTCTATAAGAAAATCCGCAGGACGTTGCGCCGGGTGTACAAAATGCCGTTGCCAAATGATCCGCCGGGGGTGGATTACACAGTGGCAGAGCATAAAGCGGGTTTCATCGCATTTTTGGGATTCGTGAAAGCGAATCTGGCGGGGCAAACCGGGTTGAGACAGGATGCGCATTGGGCCAGTCAGACCACTGCATTGCAGGGATTCGGTGATTTGGCGCTGCCGGATATGATTGTGCGCGAATACGAGATGCTGAGTTATCTGCCTGCGCTGGCGATGCAGGTGGGGCGCATGGATGCGCCAGATCCAGTGGCGCTTGATCCCGGCCATCCTGTGGCGCTTGAAGCGATCTATGACCAAGAGATCGAGAAGCTCTGTCAGGACATTTACAAGCGAGACTACATCGCGTTTGGCTTTGGGAACTGGAAAGAATAACGCGCCGTCAGCGGGGCTGCGGCGCGTTGGAAATGTGGTTTTCGCTATCGCTTACGCAGCCTGAACTTTGTCGTCTTCAGTCAGGATTGTGAAGATCGTGGCGGCGTCTGGATTGGCGCGCAGCTTGGCACAGATTGTGGCTTCGCGCAGATGGCGAGAGACTTTTGCCAGAGCCTTCAGGTGCTCCACTCCGGCCTCTTCCGGTGCAAACAGCGCAAAAGCGATGTCGATCGGTTGGCGGTCTACTGAATTGAAATCAACTGGCTTTTCCAAAAGAATAAACGCACCAACAACGCTTTGTAGACCTTGGAAGCGCGCGTGCGGCAAGGCAACCCCGTGGCCCACACCGGTGGGGCCAAGGGTTTCACGTTCCAGCAGAGCTTCGACAACGGCTGGCGCCTTCAGCCCGTAGGCTGAATCCGCGAGGTCGCCAAATTCTTGCAACAAACGCTTTTTGCTTGAGGCGGCTGTGACAACACGTACCGCCTCAGGCTTGAGGATTGTAGAAAGGTCCATTAGGCCTGTATCTCCGGAGCGGCGCTTTCTGCGCCTACTCACTTATGCTTGCGGATCAATCCAGCCAATATTGCCGTCCTCACGGCGATAGACAACGTTCAATCCGTCTTTGCTTTCGTTCTTGAAGACCAGCACCGGGGAGCCTGCGAGTTCCATCTGCATCACGGCTTCGCCAACGCTCAGAGATTGGATTTTGGTTTCCATCTCGGCAACGATGACTGGCTGCATCTCAGGTTCGGCTTCATGTTCTTCAGCTTCAGGCGCGAGGATATACGAGGAAGCGCCGAAAAGTTCAACCGGGTCCTGTCGTTCCTTGTGGTGATCTTTCAAACGGCGCTTATAGCGGCGCAGCTGTTTGTCCATTTTTTCCGCACAACTGTCGAAGGCGGCGTAGATTTCAGTTTGGTGTGCTTTGGCCTGAGCGGTCAGTCCTGTGGACAAGTGGACTGTGGCCTCGCAGACATATTCGTGCGCGTGTTTGGAGAACGTGATGGTCGCATCGGTGGGTCGGCCTGCATATTTCTCAAGTACGTTGCCCAACTCCGTTTTTACGTGAGTCTGAAGAGCATCACCAACGTCGATGTGTTTTCCGGTAATCTGATAGCGCATCCTGTCTCCTTTTCGATGACATGTCGGACCACGGGCTTGAGCTGCCCGTTATCAGTTAGGTCCGAATGCTGGAAATCGACATTGCCGACCCTTGCGAAAGACCGGGCCTTTTTGAAAAGGCCGCCATGGTCACCGCGGGGAGTCGATCAAATGTCATACATCCATTTGAGTGGGCCAGCGGGAAAGAGTCAATGATCGAGCGCAAATTAAGCGCATTTCTGCGCGGCTTAGGAGATGCGGAAGTTTTCACCCAGGTAGACGCGGCGCACGTTTTCGTTTTCGACCACCTCTTCCGGCGTGCCCGACATCAGCACCTTTCCGTCGTGTAGGATATAAGCGCGGTCAACAATCTCCAGCGTTTCTCGGACATTGTGGTCGGTGATCAACACGCCAATGCCGCGCTTTTTGAGGTCAGCCACCAAATGGCGAATGTCCCCTACGGAGATCGGGTCCACACCGGCAAAGGGCTCGTCGAGCAGCAGATATTTGGGATCAGCGGCCAGACAACGGGCAATTTCAACGCGACGACGTTCGCCACCCGACAGGGCCAGGGCGGGCGCGCGACGCAGGTGTTCGATGGAGAACTCACTGAGCAGCTCTTCAAGCCGTTCACGGCGCTTGTGGCGGTCTTTGTAGGTGATGTCGAGGATGGCGGTGATGTTGTCCTCCACAGACAACCCTCGAAAGATCGACATTTCCTGCGGCAGGTAGCCGATCCCAAGTTTGGCACGGCGATACATGGGCAGCTGGGTGACGTCCCGCCCGTCGATGGAGACGCGCCCCCCTTCCGGCACAAGGAGACCGGCCACAGCGTAGAACGTGGTGGTTTTCCCAGACCCGTTGGGCCCCAGCAACGCGACAACTTCGCCGCGTTGTAGCTCCATGGAGAAATCACGGATCACAACACGTTTGCGGTACGCCTTGCGCAGGCTTTGGACCTGAAGTCCGGAGCTGCCTTGGGTGACGGAAAGATCGGGCTTGGCCATAACTATTGCGACTTCAGTACAGTTTTTACGTTGCCGGTCATCCGGGCGGTGTTGTCTGTCAGGTTGAGGTGCATTTTGTCAGCGGTGATGGTGGTCTTGGCTTGCGCCACGGTGACGTTGCCCGTCATTTCGACGGTGCCATCTTCTATGCTATAGATGGCCTCATTGGCTTCGGCTGCATCGGGGCCCTGTACCAGAAGCACATTGCCTTCGGCCACAAGGCGCGCGATGGCCTGAGTTTCCTGATTGTAGTGCACGTTGACCTTGTCTGCGGTCATGCGCATGTCGCCCTGGGACACGTCCACCTTGCCTTCAAACACGGCACTGCCATCAGATTGATTGACCGAGAGCGCTTCGGCAGTGACTTCAACCGGTAGGCCGGTGTCTTGTTGCATCTGGCCAAAACCGACCTGAAACCCCTGTGCTATCCCTGCCATGGGCGTCGTCGCCAAAAGGGAAATTACCAATGCACGGATCAAATTCACAGGGTCACCTCGTCTTTAGTTGGGGCGTGTATACCAGTCGCACACCTTTTGTGAAAAACAAATATATTTCATTGTTTTCCCCAGCAGGGCGCAGGGTCATGCGACCTGCGGTGAGGCTGCCCATGACTGTTTCGGCGGTCACCTCGCCAGCGGTTTCAGCACGTGCATCTTCAAGTCCAAACAGCATGGCATCTGTGGCTATGGTATAGCCAGAAGAGGTCACGATTTCGACGTCGCCGTCCAGCTCAACCTCATCCAAGTCACCATTCATCTCACCCTCTTTTGCGCGCACAATGATCTCCGTCCCGTCGGTGGTGCTGATCAGCGCGCCAACCTGTTCGGCAATGATGAGAGAAGGGTTGTCGGCGTCGGGGTGAGCCGTGGCAGATGTTAAGGTGATGTTGTGTCCATCACTTGTTTGCCCGGCAATGTAAGGGGCGGTGATTTGCCGATCTCGCAGGCGTTTCTCAAGCTCGACATCCGCAAAAGGAATCGCGCTTTCGAGGTCCACTTTGTGAGAGATCAAAAACAGTGTCGACAAAATGCCAAGTGCGGCGAGCGGCAAGAGTACCTTCAACGCCGCTACAAGGTTTGAATATGTGATCCGGCGGGCCACCAGATCAGCCAAGCCCCGCGCGCAGGCAATCGTGGATGTGCAGCAGACCTTCAGGTGCGCCGTTGCCAGTAGGGTCGATCACAAACAGACAGGTGATCTTGTGCTGGTTCATGATGGCGACGGCTTCTTCGGCAAGGGAACCGGGGGCAATGGTCTGTGGCGCTGCGGTCATGACTTCGATGGCGGTGCGCTCCAGAAGGCCGTCCATGTGGCGGCGCAAATCCCCATCGGTAACAATGCCAAGCAGGGCACCTGAGTCATCGGCTACGCCGACAACGCCAAAGCCTTTTTGGCTGATTTCCAAAAGCGCGTCACTCATGGGGGTTTGCGCGTTGATCAGCGGCAAGGCGTCTCCAACGTGCATCAAATCTCGCACACGTGATAGCTGGGCACCAAGTTTGCCGCCGGGGTGAAATTCGCGGAAGTTTTCCGGCGTGAAACGGCGGTGCTCCATGAGAGCCACGGCGAGGGCATCGCCAAGCGCGAGAGTCATAGTGGTTGTAGTGGTTGGCACCACCCCGGTGCCACAGGCCTCCTCGGCTTTGGGCAAAATCAGACCCACATCGCTTTGTTTGATCAAGGTGCTGTCGGCGCGGCTGGCGACACCAATCAGCGGGATGTTGAAGCGGCGGGTGTAAGCCACGAGGTCCGCAAGCTCCGGGGTTTCGCCGGAGTTGGAGAGAACCAATGCGACATCGCCCTGGGCCATCATGCCAAGGTCGCCGTGGCTGGCCTCGGCAGGATGCACAAAGTGCGCGGGGGTGCCGGTGGAGGCAAGGGTGGCGGCAATTTTGCGGGCGATGTGGCCGGATTTTCCCATGCCGGAGATGATCACCCGGCCTTTGGCGGAGAGGAGGAGCGTAACGGCCTCGCCAAATTCCACGCCTAGGCTTTCCCCCAAAGCGGTGAGGGCGGCGGTTTCAATGGAGATCACGCGGCGGGCGGTGTCCAGAAAGGTCTGCTTGTCAGCGTCCGTCATGGGGCGGCTCCGTTAGTGTGCAAAGATGTCTTGTTCGGGCCAGCCGGCCAGATCAAGTTTGGCGCGGGTGGGCAGAAAGTCAAAGCAGGCTTGCGCCACTTCGGTGCGACCTTCGCGGGCAAGGCGCACGTTCAGCTTTTCGCGTAGGCCATGCAGGTACAAAACGTCTGAGGCGGCGTAGTCGAGTTGGGCGTCGGTGAGGGTTGCAGCTCCCCAGTCGCTCATTTGTTGGTGTTTGGACACGTCGACACTGAGTAATTCCTGCAACAGGTTTTTGAGGCCGTGGCGATCTGTGTAGGTGCGCACCAGCTTGGAGGCGATTTTGGTGCAATAGACCGGTGCGGTCAGCGCACCAAAGGCATTGTACATGGCGGCAATGTCAAAGCGCCCAAAGTGGAACAGCTTCAAGACTTTGGGGTCTTCGAGCATTTTGGTGAGGTTTGGCGCCTCGGTTTGGCCTTTGGCCACTTGCACGAGGTGGGCATTGCCGTCGCCGCCTGACATCTGAACCACACAGAGGCGGTCCCGATGAGGGTTCAGCCCCATGGTTTCACAGTCAATCGCGACAACCGGGCCAAGGTCCAGGTCGTCAGGCAGGTCGTTTTGATACAGGAAATTTGCCATGTGTGCCTCTATGTCTCTGATGACAAGCACTTACTGCTTTGCGTGGCGTGTTTCAATGTTCTACGGGGGATTGTTGGTATTCCGGCGCGGGGTTGGCCAGGACTGTGTGGTGATGGCGTTGCGTCTTTACGGGGATTGTATGACATTCTAAGTATCGGCGATGGATTACACAGCGCCCAAAAACATCGATGAAAACCTACGTTTGTTGCTTGAAAGCCGGGGGCGTGAAGATGGCCCACGTGTGGAACGGTTTGAAGTGGATACGCAGGTGTTCTGGATCAAGCGGGTGGAGCAATTGAAATTGCGTTATCGCTTGCAAAAGGGTGACCCACGCAAGGCTTTTGAGCGAGAGCGGTTGGCGTATCACGAAATGAACGCGGTGCAGGCTCCGGTGCCTCAGTTGGTTGCTGAGGGGCAGGATTTTCTGGTGTTGCCGGATTGTGGCCGGGATTTGCGGGAATTGATGAAGCACGACGCAGACACGGCGCGGCGAGACCAGATGTTGTTGGACGCCAGTGTGATGCTGGCAACGTTTCACGGATTGGGTTTTGCGCATGGACGGCCCAGCCCCAAAGATATGTGTCAAGTCGGCGGGCAGATGTTGCTTTTGGATTTTGAACGCTACACACCTCAGAACAACACGCCTATGGGCCAAGCGCGGGATTTGGTGGTGTTTGCGTTTAATGTTGCGGCACATTCGCCAAAGATGCGGGGCACGTTGCCTGAGGCGATGAGAGCCTACCGAGGCAAAGGAGATGAGGCAATTTGGCCCTTGGCGCAGCGCTGGTGCCGGTGGTTTCGGTGGGCTGATTGGGTGACCAAACCGTTGCAGAGCAGGCCTGAGGGGCGGTCCAAAGAGTTCAAAGCTATTCCGGTGGTGTTGGATTTGTTCTTAAGCGAGGACAAACCGCTGGTCTGAGGTGCGGCTTAGGCTTGCGGCGTAATTGCGACAAGGTGGTTGTCCCATTGCAGGGGGTGCTGACGTTTTTCGGCTCTCAAACGGCCGGTGAGGCCGGTGCCGGTAGTCAGGTAAAAGCCGGTTGGCGCGGTGCTGATGCCGCAGACGTCTTCTAGTGTTTGGGAAACAAGAAACTCTCGTCTGTTGATCCAGAAGACTTGTGTCTGGTTGCCACGCGGCGAGGTGATGGCCACAAGCATCCCTTCACCACCGAAAGCAACGCTGCCGGCGTAGCCTTGCATTGCGCGATGGACGGCCTCGGGCGCGGACAGAAGGTGCGGAGTTTCACCGCGTTTGTGCAGCCCCAAAAGCGGCGGTGCTTCGGAATTGGACCCTTGCCATTGCATCGCGAAGGCGACCGTGCCGTCCTGACTCACGGCGAGGTGGCGAATGGAGTTTTTGTGCAGGCTTGCAGTCAACTCGATCTGTTCCAGTATTTCGCCAGTCAAACTGACGTAGCTCAGGTTGGGCATCATCACCGGGATATTGAGCTTGCTGCGGCCCATGTCGGGGTGGGTCTCGATGCCACCGTTGGCAACCACAAGGGTGTCACCGTTAGGCATGAGTTTGAGGTCATGGGGGCCAACGCCTCCGGAAGAGAACTCGCCGATGCGGGTGTAGTTTTGGGTGACGTCCCAGAGGCCGATGATGCCTTCCCCGGCTTCATAGTCATTTTCGGACGTAAAAAGCATGGTGCCGTCTGCGGAGAACGTGCCGTGGCCGTAGAAGTGGCGCCCTTTTGGGGCGGTGAGGGTTTTTAGGACCGCACCGTCGCGGCAATCCATGACCAAAGCAAAGGTGCCTGGGCGGCGGGCAAAGGCAACCGCTTCGGCGCGTTCGGGATGGGCCGCGGCGGCGTGACCGCGGGCGGGCAAGGGGATGGTGAAGGTGATGTCGCCGGTCGTGGTGAGGCCTGCAAGAAGATAGGTGCCGTCAGGGGCGCGGGCGGCGGAGAGGTAATCTGGTGTGCCAACGCTGCTCCAACCCGCGCTGGGCAGCAGGCTGGTGGCGGCAAGGCCTGCGAGCATGCGGCGGCGGGTGACCATCAATCGCCGTCCAGCGCATTGAAGCCAGCGGTCACGTCGAGGGCTGGGCCAAGCTCTAACAAGACAAAGCTGCGAATGTTGCCGATGTATTGCTGTAGGATTTCGACGCGTAGGCGGCCCTGAATGTTGGCAACGTCAGCAAAGGTTGGGTCATCTTCCAACTCTGTGGCGTGTCCAAAGGCCAGAGAAAATGCTCCGTTGAGCGATTTGGCTGGAGTCGGTGTTTGTGCAGTGAGGATGCGCGCGAGTTGCTCCAAAGAGGTGAGCGATACTGTGATGTTTTGCAGGCTGCGTTCCGATCTGCGAGCTTCGGCGCGCAGGGGGCGCGGCTTGTCAAATGTGCCTAGCGGGCGTCCGAGGCGGGCCTCTTCGTTAAATTGCAGGCCGGTGTCCAGTGTTTTGAAAAGTTCGGCCACTGCCGCGAGATCGGTGGTGTAAGGCCCATCTTTTGATGGGGTGCGCATGAGATCGGCGTAGCCGTTTTGCCAATCCGCCAGAATGGAGTTGGCATTGCGATCGATGTCGTTGGTGACGGCCTGGATCAGCGTGCAGCGGTAAGCATCGCTGCCGAGGGTTTGGATGCGGTCGTCATAGAGCAGAAACTCCAGAGCAAAGAAGCCATGCGCGGCGATAGAGACCTCAGCGAAGGCCTCTGCGTCTAATACAGCGGGGTCTTCAGAAGTGATCAACTTGGAGAGAGATTTGGGCGTGAAGCCTTTGGTGTCAGGCCAGAAGGCGAGGGAGAAGGCGCGTTCTTCCTCTTCAGTGGGGCCAAACCGCAGATGGCTGACAGCCATCCATGCGTCAAAGCCCTCGTGATAAGCGGCGCGCAGGGCGACGGAGTCGCTGGCGCAGTCTTCTGCGGCGGTATTTTTGAGGGTGCCGGTGGCCTTGGTCAGAGTGGTGAAGCCCGGCAAGATGTGGTTGTCGACTGCTGTGTCCACCAGTGCAGCGGGATCCAGCGCCCATGCAGGTTGCGCAAGTAGGAGTGAGGTGGTCAGGGCAAGCAGGCGCATGGTCAGAGACTTTCTAAGAAACGGATGAGTGCGGCACGGTCATCAGGTTGCATGGTGACCACGGTGTCTCTCATAGCTTGCGCTTCTCCACCGTGCCAGAGGATGGCTTCGAGGAGATTGCGGGCGCGACCGTCGTGCAGGAATTGCGAGTGGCCGGAGACTTGATTGGTGAGGCCGATGCCCCACAGCGGAGGCGTGCGCCATTCCTGACCGGTGGCGCGGCCTTCGGGGCGGTTGTCCGCTAGATCCGGTCCCATGTTGTGCAGCAGCATGTCGGTGTAAGGCCAGATCAGTTGGAAGCTTTGGGCGGGCTGGTCTTTTAGCCGGTGGGTCACAAAAGACGGCGTGTGGCAGGAGGCGCAACCGGTGATGTGGAAAATTTCCTTGCCGCGCAGCACCTCGGGGTCATCCACGTCGCGGCGGGCGGGTACGGCGAGATTGGCGCTGTAGAAGGTCACAAGATCGAGGCCGGTTTCATCGACTTCATAAACGCGAACGTCCCCTTCGCCGTGCGGACTGTTGATGCAGTCGACCTGTGCGGTGGTGCAGTCGCCATGGCCTGCCTCAAACAGAGGGGTGGAGATGCCGATGTCGGCGGCAAAGGCCGCGGCGGATTGTTGGCGCAGAGTTGGGGCACCCGCCTTGAGGCCAAACCGGCCCAGCATGGGGCGTTGGTATTCAACCGACCATGTGATGTTGGGGCGACCGGAGATGCCATCGCCGTTTGCGTCGTCGGGATCAGCGTTTGCAAGGATGTCATCGGCGGGGATGGCGTCCAGCAAGCCGAGGCCAATCATTTGCGGGGCGACGCGGGGGCTGAGCATCACGTCGGGGCGCAGCGACCCATAGCCGAGGGCTTGTAAGGCGTAAGTTGGGCGCCGCAGGGATGCGGTTTCTCCGCCGGAAAGTGGCACGTCGATCTCGTCAAATGTGACCTCGATGCGGGCTTCGGCGGGATGACCAGGCAGGCTGAAGTCTTGGATTTGACTGCCGTAGGTCGGCTCTGGGCGGGTGGCGAGGTAGTCCTCGATTTGATGGATTTGGTCGCTCTGTTCGCCGGGGACGGCCAGTTTGATCGCCAGTGATAGCGCGTCGTCTTCGGGACTATCGGGGGCATGGCCGCGTCCAGCGCGTTGATGGCAGCCAAGGCAGTTGCGGGCGTTGTAAAGCGGACCAAGGCCGTCAGAGGCGAGCGTGGAGCTTGGGGAGGAGACCCAGAGTTTGTCAAACATCGCTTCACCCATGCGGAAGGTGAGGCCATCTTCTTTGCTCAGGTTGGCAGAAGGCTGTTTGAAGGCAAACGCGTCGGAACGGGCCGGGACGGTGGCTGCCCCGCCGGGGTGCGACTCGAATTTTTGCGGTTGGGAAAAATCGGCTGGGGCGGCAGTGGCGCCTTGGATGCGCTGAGTCTCGACGTCGGTACGGGGCACAACGTTGAGGTGGCGGTCGTCTAGTGCTTGGACGTAAGTGCCAGCAACGAGAGCGCAAAAGACCGTGGCGGAGGAAAGTCGCATTGGCGGGGCCTTGAAGTGAATAGAGGGGCGGCGGGATGGCCGCCTCTCAGATGTCTTACGTCAGTGACGTCGGTATTAGTGGAACACAGCGTCCGGGTTGTCGAGGCTGTCGGAGCCTTCAAACGCCAGGTTGTCCAGACCAAGAGCAGTCACGGCGGCTTCGATGGATTTGGTTTGATCCACCAGACCGTCTACGCCCCCCATGACCAGCGCTTCGCCAGCTGTGTTACCGCGCTCCAGCATTTGGTCGTAGGAGAAACCTGCCTCGGCGGCGGTTTTGATGCGGCCCAGCGACATCATGGTGGTGGAGAGCTTGGCTTGCAGCTCTGCATCCAGATCAGCGTTCACTTCGGACACGAGATCAGACACGGATGGGCCGGATACAAGGGAACCGTCCACACGCACGTATTCGCCAAGGTAAACGTTCTGGATGCCCAGGCCGTCGTAGTAGTGGCTGTTGTGGGTGTTGTCGGAGAAGCAATCGTGCTCTTCTTCTGGATCGTTTAGAAGCAGGCCAAGGCGCATGCGCTCACCAGCTTGCTCGCCGTAGGACAGGGAGCCCATTCCGGTCAGGATGGCCACGATGCCAGCGTCCGCGTTGCCGGTAACTGTTGCCCGGGCTTCGCCGTCTGTGGACCACTGAGCAGCCATGAACTCCAGATCGGAGACCAGCAGGTCAGTGGCGGCTTTCAGGTAGGCGCCACGGCGGTCACAGTTGTCACTGGTGCAGGCATCGCCCGCTGCGAAATCTGTCCAAGGGCGGTCACCGGCGCCGTGGTTGTGGCCGTTCATGTCCTGGCCCCAGAGCAGGAATTCAATGGCGTGGTAGCCGGTGGCCACGTTGGCTTCAACGCCGTCAGCTTCGTGCAGGCTTTCCAGCAGGGCTGGGGTGATCTCTGCAGCGTCTACAGTTGTGCCTGACACTTCAAACGAAGGGGTGGCAATCACGTTCAGCGCGGCCAGCGGGTTTTCGTCAGATGGGCCGCCGTAAGCAGCGTCCACATAGTCGATCAGGCCTTCGTCCAGCGGCCAGGCGTTCACTTTGCCTTCCCAGTCATCCACAGCGGCATTGCCAAAGCGGTACACTTCGGTCTGCTGATACGGCACGCGGGAGGCTAGCCATGCGCCTTGTGCGTTGTGCAGCGCTTCGGCGGATGGGTTTTCGATCAGCGCGTTCACAGCTGCCTGTAGTGTTTTGGCGGTGATCAGGCTGTCTTCGTATTTGGCGGCTGCAATGTCAGCGTAGTTGGCAACAACATCCGCTTTGTTGGCGGCAAAAGCCGGGGCGGTCAGTGCGAGCACAGCCGCAGAAGTGGTCAAAAATGTACGAGTCATGGAATCCGGTCCCTGTTGAGAATTGCGGGCATAACTGACTACTTTTGTCGACTTCGTCAATCCTTATTAATTTTGTATGTTTTTGAGTGCGACGGAATGCCTCGCACTCAAAGAGGTGCCGAAAATAGACCTTATTGCGCGTCGAGCAGGTGTTCGTAGCGCGCATCGGTCAGGGTCTTGAGGAAGGCGACAATGGCATCGACACGCTGATCATCGAGTGCTGGGCCGTGCGTTAGCTCTTCAAATGCCAAGGTTGCAGGCACGGCAGGCATGCGGAAGGTTTTTCCGGTTTCCGGGTTGGTGCGGCGCGCGGGATCGGTGGTGTTAAATTGGTTGTAGAACAACACAACGGTGCGCAGATCTTCAAACACACCGTTGTGCATATAGGGTCCGGTGACGGCCACATTGCGCAAGGTGGGGGTTTTGAATTTGCCGCGCAGGGTGGGGTTGCTGTCCATGTCAGGATGGGCCGAAAGGCCGACGTCCACGGTGCCAAATTTCACGCCGTTGAGGTCGCGCAGGGCCAGGTTTTCCGGCACCCCAATGTTGTGGTGTTCATAGTTGGTGAAGGTTTCCTGCGGGTCCATCGCGTTAGTGCCCAGCTGGTGGCACAGGTTGCAGTTGGTGAACTGCTCAGAGAAAAACAGCACCCGGCCGAGATCCTCTTCACGGGTGAGCTCGACTTCGCCTCGCAAGAAGCGGTCATATTTGCTGTCAAACGGCGCAAAAACCTCAGTGCGCTCAAAGGCGGCGATGGCGTCGGTCATGGCAGTGTAGCCGGTTTTTGGATCACTGAGCACCTCAGTGTCAAACAAGGCAGGGAAGGCTTGGGTATAGATCGGGTCTTCCAGAATGCGGGCGATCACGGTGGCTTCGTCAGCCATGCCCATCTCAATGGGGTTCAATGGTGGCCCGCCAGCTTGGTCTTCTAGGCGGTTGGCGCGGCCATCCCAGAATTGGCCCCCGGCCCAAATGCCGTCGGCGTTTTTGTGGAACTCTGGTGTGAAGGCCGCATAGGCGGCGCTGGGCGCGTTGCGATCGCCAAGCGACTCGCCGTCATCCCCAATGGAGGCCATCCCGCGGGGATCGGCAAAGCCGCGCTCTGGATCGTGGCAGGTGGCGCAGGATTGGGTGCGGTTGGCCGATAGGTTCACATCAAAGAACAGGCGTTCACCGAGGGCTTCCAAAGTGGTGGGGACGTCTTCCGCCAAAACTGGCGAGGAGGCGAGCACACATGCAATAGCGAGAGAGCGATACATTGGGGTGTCTCTTTTCTGACTAGTTTTGTCAGTTTTCTGCGCCTGTTTGTTGAGCGGGTCAACTGCCGTCTTGCCGCACCCCCAAAAAGCAAAAAGCCCCCGACGTGCGGGGGCTTCTCAAAACTTTGTTAGAAGAATCAGCGGTCGCGGAATTGCGCTTCGCGTTTTTCCATAAAGGCGGCCATGCCTTCTTTCTGATCTTCGGTCGCAAACAATGAGTGGAATGCGCGGCGTTCAAACAGCAGGCCTTCACGCAGGGAGCTTTCAAAGCTGCGGTTTACCGCCTCTTTGGCCGTGCGCGCGGCGATCAGAGATTTCTCCGCAATCTTCTGTGCGGCGCTCATGGTTTCTTCCATCAGCTTCTTGGCGGGCACAACCCGGCTTACAAGGCCAGACCGCTCCGCTTCTTCGGCGTTCATGAAGCGGCCGGTGAGGTTCATGTCCATGGATTTGGATTTGCCCACCGCGCGGGTCAGACGCTGGCTTCCGCCGATGCCTGCAATCACGCCAAGATTGATCTCTGGCTGGCCAAATTTGGCTGTGTCAGAGGCGATGATGAAGTCACAGGCCATCGCCAATTCACAGCCACCACCCAGAGCGTAGCCGGACACGGCTGCGATCACGGGCTTGCGGATGTCTTGGATACGGTCGCCAAACTCGGCAAACAGGTTGGAGAGGTTCACGTCCGCAAAGCTCATTGACGACATCTCTTTGATGTCGGCGCCTGCGGCAAAGGCTTTCTCTGAGCCCGTGATGACGATGCAGCGCACTTTGTCGTTGGCGTCGGCGCTTTCCAGGGCTTCCTGGAGTTCGCCAATCAGCTGCTGGCTCAGCGCGTTCAGTGCGTCTGGGCGGTTCAGCTTGATAAGGGCGACGTGGTCTTCGATATCGACGATGATCGTCTCAAAAGCCATGAGTACTGCTTTCATTGTTCCGGTCAGGAGTGATTCATTATCATTTGAGGAAGTTGGATCAAGCTATCTTTGGCATTGCGGGCAATAGAAAGACGAACGTCCAGACTGGGTGATTCGGCATATTTTGCTAGTGCAATCGGGGGTTTTGCACGGTTCTCCCTCCCGTCCGTAGACGTCAAAACTGTGTTGAAAATATCCCAGTTCGCCGTCGGCTTGGCGGAAGTCACGTAACGAACTTCCCCCCGCCTCAATGGCTTCCTGCAGCACTTGGCGGATGATGGGCACAAGACTGTGTGCGCGCGCCTGCGAAATCGCCCCTGCTTTGCGCTTCGGCGCTATCCCTGCGCGAAAGAGGGCTTCGCAGACATAGATGTTGCCAAGGCCGGCCACGATGCGCTGATCTAGCAAGGCGGATTTGATGGGGGTGTTTTTACCTGCGAGCCGGTGAGCAAGGTAAGATTCGTGAAAATCATTGCCCAAAGGCTCGGGGCCAAGCTTGGCGATGAGCGGGTGTGTTTCGGTGTTGTCGCTCGGCAAAAGGTCCATGGCGCCAAAACGACGGGGATCGTTGAAGGTGATGCGCGCGCCGTTGTGCATGTCAAACACCACATGGTCGTGTTTTTCGGCCTGTGGATGATCGTGGGCAAATTGTCCCAGGGGATCTCCAGAAACTGTCATGCGGCCGGACATCCCGAGGTGGATCAGTAGCGACTCGTTGGTGTCGAGGTCCGCGAGGATGTATTTTGAGCGGCGGCGCAGTTGTGTGACCTTTGCTCCGGTGAGCCGTTCGGCCATGCGCTCAGGGAAGGGCCAACGCAAGTCGGGGCGATTGACTTGCGCACGTATAATTGTGGCCCCTTCCATGGCAGGTTGCAGGCCGCGACGCACAGTTTCAACTTCGGGCAGTTCAGGCATTCCAACCTCTGAGTTCCAAGACAATCAGACCATGCGCGAGGTTGTTGGGAATTATCAAGCCAAGTTTTGCCCCGCGAAGCGAGTGCCAAATCAGCGCATTGTACCCGTTTGGACTGCCCTATATGAATGTGGCAACCAAGAGGATTTCGCATCATGGCGGACAGCAATAACACCACCCATTTTGGCTTTGAAACCGTTCCAGAGGCTGAGAAGGCCGGGCGCGTTCAGGGCGTGTTTGGCTCGGTTGCCAGCAAATACGACATTATGAACGATGTTATGTCGATGGGCATTCACCGCATCTGGAAAGACGCGATGATGGATTGGCTGGCGCCCCGTCCGGGGCAGAAGTTGTTGGATGTGGCCGGGGGTACTGGCGATGTGTCGTTCAAATTCTTGAAGCGGGCTGGTCATGGCCATGCCACCGTGTGTGATTTGACCGAACCGATGCTGGTTGCCGGTCGCCAGCGGGCTGAAGCGGATCACATGGCGGAGAGCCTGGACTGGGTGGTCGGTGACGCAATGTCGCTGCCGTTTGAGGACAGTACTTTTGATGTTTACACAATCAGCTTTGGTATCCGGAATGTGACTCGGCCCCAAGAAGCGCTGAATGAGGCGTTTCGGGTGCTGAAGCCGGGCGGACGCTTGATGGTTTTGGAGTTTAGTCAGATCCCAAATGACATGATGCAGAAGGTCTATGACCTGTATTCATTCAACATCATTCCGCGCATGGGGCAGGCGATTGCCAATGATCGAGACAGCTATCAGTATCTGGTAGAGAGCATCCGTAAATTTCCGGATCAGGATACGTTCCTGGACATGGTAAAAGCTGCCGGATTTGAGAATGCGAAATATCGGAATCTGACGATGGGCATTGCCGCGCTGCATTCGGGTTGGAAGCTGTGAGAGGGCCGCACAATATTATCCGACTGATCCGCACGGGTGCCACGTTGGAGCGCACCGGGGCCATGACAGTGGTGATGGATGCATTTGAGGCGCCCCCATTGGTGCGTGTTGTGTTACGCGGATTGGTGTGGCCATTTCAATGGCTGGGCTACAAAGGCGATCCTGAAGCCCCGCCTTTGCCACGGGCATTGACGGCGTTGGGGCCTGCCTACATCAAGTTTGGGCAGGTTCTGTCGACCCGCCCCGACGTAGTGGGAGGTGATCTGGCGGGTGAGCTGCGCGTGTTGCAGGACAAGCTGCCGCCGTTTGATTTGGCCACCGCCAAAGCAGAGGTTGAGTCCGAGCTTGGTCAGCCTGTTGATGAGATATTCTCTGAGTTTTCGGAGCCGGTTGCGGCGGCGTCGATTGCGCAGGTGCATCGTGCGCGGTTGCGGGAAACCGGTGAAGAGGTTGCGGTAAAAATACTGCGGCCGGGGATTGAGAAGGCGTTTCGCAAAGACATTGATGCGTTTTACTTGGCCGCAAACACCATTGAACTATTGTCACCCGGCTCGCGCCGGTTGCGGCCACGGGATGTGATTGAGCATTTTGACCGGGGCGTGACATCGGAGCTGGATCTGCGTCTTGAGAGCGCAAATGCCAGTGAATATGCGGCCAATTCGGCGGAGGATCCGGGCTATCAGGTGCCTGCCATTCAGTGGGAACATTCCGCACGGCGGGTGATGACGTTGGGCTGGGCCGAAGGCGCGCCAATTGGCGACAACGACGCGTTGGATGCAGCGGGGCATGATCGTCATGCGCTGGGCAGCCGGATTTTGGAACTGTTCCTGAACCATGCCTTACGCGATGGGTATTTCCATGCTGACATGCATCAGGGCAACATGAAGGTTGCGGCCAACGGGGACATCATTGTCTATGATTTTGGTATCATGGGTTACATCGACGAGTACACTCGGCGGGTCTATGCGGAAATTCTCTACGGCTTCATTCAGCGGGATTACAAGCGTGTGGCCGAGGTGCATTTTGAAGCGGGCTATGTGCCTGCGGATCAGGATGTGGACGAGTTTGCGCGGGCATTGCGGGCGGTGGGTGAGCCGATTTTTGGCATGGACGCGACTCGGATTTCGATGGGGCGGTTGTTGAGCTACCTGTTTGAGGTCACCGAACGGTTTGGCATGGGGACGCGCACTGAGTTGATCCTGCTGCAGCGCACCATGGTGGTGGTTGAAGGGGTGGCGCGATCGCTGGACCCCCGTGTGAATATATGGGATGTGGCGAAGCCGGTGGTGTCTGACTACATCAAGGAGAGCATTGGGCCGCGGGCAATGTTGAGCGATTTGGCCAAGACAGCGCGGGTTTTGTCGCGCTTTGGTCCACGATTGCCTGCGATGGTCGAGGCGGCATTGATTGCGCAGTCTGAGGACAAGCCAGAGGTCAAGCGGGCTGTGTGGCCTTGGGTGGTATCCGGGATCGGACTGGGCGTCGTTTGTGGTGCCTTTGCGACATTGGCTGTGGGTTTTGTGATGTGGAGCTAGGCGCTTTCCTAATCCACAAGATGTGAAAAAGGCGCCCGGTGGGCGCCTTTCCTTTTTGAGGTATAGACCTCAGAAGTAGTGCTGTCTTACAGCAGACCTGCGTGTGCCATGGCAGCGTCGATCTGTGCCTTGGTGGCATCTGTCAGACCGGTCAGTGGCAGGCGGACTTCTTCGTTGCACATGCCAAGACGGGACATGGCGTATTTGGCGCCAACCAGACCCGGCTCCACAAAGATGGCTTCGTGCAGCGGCATCAGCTTGTCCTGATATTCCAGCGCTTTGGCGTAGTCGCCTGCCAGCATGGCGGCCTGGAACTCGGCACAGAGTTTTGGCGCTACGTTGGCTGTCACGGAAATGCAGCCCACACCACCGTGTGCGTTGAAACCCAGTGCTGTGGCGTCTTCGCCGGACAGCTGGATGAAGTCAGCACCACAGGACGCACGCTGTTGGCTTGGGCGGGCCAGATCGCCCGTCGCGTCTTTCACACCCACAATACGTGGCAGTTTGGCCAGCTCACCCATGGTTTCTGGGGTCATGTCGACAACAGAACGACCTGGGATGTTGTAGATGATGATCGGCAGCTCGCAGCAATCATGCACGGCGGTAAAATGCGCGATCAGACCACGTTGGGTGGGTTTGTTGTAGTACGGTGTCACCACGAGGATGCCGTCAGCGCCAACTTTTTCAGCGTGCTGGGCAAAACGAATGGCTTCCAACGTATTGTTGGAACCAGCGCCAGCAATCACTGGCACGCGGCCAGCGGCGGCTTTCACCACTTCGCTCACCATAGTTTCGTGCTCTTCGTGGCTCAGCGTTGGGCTTTCACCGGTGGTGCCCACGGGCACAAAGCCATTGGTGCCTTCACCAATGTGCCACTCGACGATCTTTTTGAGCGTTTCCAAATCCAGCTCGCCGTTCGTAAACGGCGTGATGAGTGCGGGGTAGGACCCTTTGAACATGGCACGCTCCTTTTTATGCGTAGCTGGGCGGAATTGCCCATGGTGTTAAACCGCGCGGACCCTAGCGGGAAGTTGCCCACTTGCCAAGATTGTGAGTTGAGGCCATCGGGTGCGCGGCGTATCTTGCGGGTTCTATCCTGTCTGGCATAGGAAAATGCAAGCCATGTTGCGTCTTTTTCTGACTCTGTTTGTGGCCTTGCTGGTCGCTGTTCCCGCAAATGCACAGTTTCGCGATGAGCTCCGGTCCGCGATGACGTCTGTTCGTGCCAAGGATTGGGATGGCGCGGCCAAGGCGGTGCGCGAGACCGATCAAGTGACACGCGATATTGTGGAGTGGCATCGACTACGCGCGGGCGAAGGTTCGGCGGACCAGGTTTTGGCGTTTTTGGATCGACGCGGTGATTGGCCGGGATTGCCATATCTGCGCAAACAATCGGAAGCCGTGTTTGACGAGGTAAGCGATGAAATGGCGCTGTCGTTCTTTGTGCATGGTCCCGCGCAGACCGCAGAAGGGGCGCTGGCGCAGGCCAAAGTTCTTAAGCAGGCGGGCGAGGATGGTGCGGCACAGGCCACGATTGTGGAAGCTTGGCGCACCATGGCGATGAACGGCACCACCAAGGCGGATTACCTTGCGCGTTATGGTGATTTGCTGAAGCCACATCACACCGCCCGGTTGGACGCGATGGTGTGGAAGGACTGGACCTCCAATTCGGAAGCGATGTATGCGCATGTACCTGAGGGCTGGGTGGCGTTGGCCAAGGCACGACTTGGGTTGCGGGCGATGGCCAAAGGTGTGGACGGCTTGATTGCCGCCGTGCCGGACAGTTTGCAGGATGATCCGGGGTTAGCACACGAGCGGTTTGTCTGGCGGCATCGCAAAGACCGCAACGACAGCGCCATTGAGCTGATCCTGGCGCGTAGCAAAGCGGGCACGTTGGGCGAGCCAGAGGAATGGGCCCCTCGTCGGCGGTCGTTGATCCGCAATCAGATGCGGGCGGGGAATTACAAGACGGCCTATGCGCTGGCAGCGACGCATAAGCTGACACCAGATGCGGGCTATGCCTATTCGGATTGTGAGTGGCTGGCGGGGTATCTGGCATTGCGGTTTTTGGACCGTCCGGAGGAAGCCGCGGCACACTTCCTGAATTTTGCCCAGTCGGTGGAAACGCCAATTTCGCTTGGGCGCGCGGGTTATTGGATGGGCCGTGCCTATGAGGCGATGGGTGACACAGCCATCGCGCAGCAGGCCTATGTGGCAGGTGGCGCGCATCAGACCAGTTTTTATGGGCTATTGGCGGCGGAAAAGGCGGGGATTGCGCATGATCCGGCTTTGTCGGGGCAAGAGCGCTTTCCGGACTGGCAGAATGCAAGCTGGACCACATCGAGCGTGCACAAGGCGGCGCGGACCTTGCTGGCAGCGGGTGAGTTGAGCCTTGCAGAGCGGTTTTGGGTGCATCTGAGCGAGACGCAGGATCGCACGGGTCTTGGTCAGTTGGGTCAGATGGCGCTTGATCTTGGGCAACCGCACATCGGGGTGATGCTTGGCAAGCAGATGGTGCGCATGGGCGTGACCCTGCCGGGGCCATATTATCCGCTGCATCCGTTGGTCGATCAGAAGCTGCCCGTGTCGGATGAGCTGTCTTTGGCAATTGCGCGGCGGGAGAGTGAATTTGACCCGGTGGTGGTGAGCCATGCCGGTGCGCGGGGTTTGATGCAGTTGATGCCGGGCACGGCGCGCGATGTGTCTGCGGAGATTGGCGAGGTCTATGTGCTCGGCAACCTGACTTCTGATCCCGGATATAACGCGCGACTCGGTAGTGCTTACCTGGCGGGATTGGCGGAGCGGTTTGATGGCAATATCATCATGATTTCGGCGGGCTACAATGCAGGGCCACATCGTCCCACACGCTGGATGGCGGGCAATGGCGATCCGCGTGGCGGGACTGTTGAGGCGATGATCGATTGGATCGAGATGATCCCGTTCAACGAAACCCGCAACTATGTGATGCGGGTGGCGGAGAGCCTGCCGGTCTATCGTGCGCGACTGGGTAAAGACCCGCATCCAGTGTCGTTTGGCGAAGAGATCACTGGCGGCACGATAAAGGTGCGATAAGTTCTTAGGTGGATTGGCGTTCTCGCCACCAGGTGAACAGCCCAGCAGCCAGCACAATGCCCGCGCCAATGGCCACGTTTAGGCGCAGGGTTTCGCCAAAGGCGGCCATGCCAAGCGCGGCTGCAAAGGGCAGTTGCAGGTAGGCGAAGGGTTGCACGGCGCTGGCCTCGGCCACTTCGTAGGTGCGGATCAGAAGCCAGTGGCCAAAGACGCCGGTGCAGCACAGGATGCCCATCCAAATCCAGTTGCTGCCTGAAATGGGCTCCCAGAAAAACACGCCAATGGCGGTCATGACAACACAGCCAACGACTCCAGTGTAGAAGAAGCTGGTTTGTGAGGTGTCGCCGCGGGCCACGTAGCGAGTCATCAGGCCGTAGACGGCAAACATCAGTGCGCCAACAAGCGGCACAATGGCGGCGGGGCTGAAAACACCGGAGCCGGGTTGCAGGATGATCAGGACACCAATGGCCCCAACGCCGATCGCGGCCCAGCGCCGCCATCCAACACGCTCTCCCAAAATGGGGCCAGACAAGGCCGCAATCATCAGCGGGTAGCAGATGAAGATGGCGTGGGTTTCTGTGAGGCCGAGCAGGGTGAAAGCCACAACAGTCACGCAGATTTCGAGTGCCAACAGCGCGCCGCGCCCAATTTGCAGGAGGGGAAATTTGGTGCGCGCTACTGCTTTGATGCCACCGGGTTGGCGGGAAGACAGCGCGATGACAAACAGCGCAAAAAACCAGTAGCGGATCATCACCACCAGGTAGGTGTTGTATTCGCTTGCCAAGTGGCGGGAGATGCCATCTTGCAGCGCGAAGACCAGCGTGGTGAGCGACATCAACATAATGCCAAGGCGGTTGTTTGGCTCAGTCATGCGGCGGGCTTTGCACATTGGGTCATGTGGCGCTTGCGACCAAATCCCGGGGTGCGGGTGACGGTAAAACCTGCGGCCTCGAGGTTGCGGCGCACAAAGCCTGCGGCGGTATAGGTTGCGGCGGTGCCGCCTGCTTTGGTGTGTGTGCCCACTTGAGCCATAAGGTCTTTATCCCAGAGTTCCGCGTTTTTTGCGGGGGAAAAGCCGTCTAAGAACCATGCGTCTGCTTCAAAGCTTTGTGCCGCAAGGGTTTCGCGGGCGTCGCCGATCACTACGCGGGCCTGGATGCCTTCTAGCGTGGCGAGAGTTTGGTCTTCGGCGTAGGCGGTTATAAGGCGGGTGGCATAGTTGCTCAGTTCCGGAAAGGCGGTGAGGGCCTTCTGCATTTCTGCAGCGCTCATCGGGAAGGCTTCAAAGGTGGTGAAGCTCAGCGTCGAGGTTTGGCCGCTCTCCTCCCAAGCCTTCCAGACCGTCAGCAGGTTGAGGCCGGTACCAAAGCCCAGCTCGGCAATGTGAAAGCCGGAGGCAAAGCGTGCAGGCAATTGGTTGCCGTCCAGAAACACATGGCGCGTTTCGGCCAGCCCGTTGTCGAGGCTGAAATATGGGTCATCAAACCGGGTGGACACCGGGATGAGGTTGTCTCGCCAATCGAGATCCGCGTGCTGGTTGCTCATGTCGCTTTGCCTTATGGAGGTGACGGCGCATTTGAGCACAAAAAAGAGGATTGGCAATGGTGGACGTGACCGTGATGGGAGCCGGAGCTTTTGGGCTTTCCGTGGCCTGGGCCTGTGCCAAGCGGGGCGCAAAGGTGCGGGTGATTGACCCCGGCGGCGTTGGGGCGGGGGCGAGTGGTGGCGTGGTTGGCGCGTTGGCACCACATACACCTGAGAATTGGAACGTGAAAAAGGCGTTTCAGTTTGAGAGCCTCATCATGGCGGAAGGCTGGTGGGCCGACGTTGAGGCTGCTGGTGGCGTGCGTGCGGGTTATGGGCGCACAGGTCGTATTCAGCCGGTGAAAGACGCGCGGGCATTGGAGCTGGCACAGGCACGGGCGGAGAGCGCCAAAGAGCTGTGGCAGGGCAAGGCGCAGTGGCAGGTTGTAGCGCGGGATTCGCTTGGAGATTGGGCGGCGGAAAGCCCAACAGGGTGGCTGATTCATGACACGTTGAGTGGGCGCATGTTTCCCCGTCGTGCCTGTGCGGCTTTGGCGGCCGCCTTGCAGGCTAGGGGCGGTGAAATCCTCTCTGATGGGGATCCGGTGGGGACGGTGGTTTGGGCCACGGGCTGGCAAGGGTTGCTCGAGTTGTCCGAGGACATCGGCAAACCTGTGGGCAATGGCGTGAAGGGGCAGGCGGCGTTGCTGCGGTTGGATCAATCCACCGCGCCGCAACTGTTTGCGGATGCGGTGCACATCATTCCACATGCGGACGGCACTGTTGCGATTGGCTCCACCAGCGAGCGCGACTTTGACGACCCGACCAGCACGGATGCACAATTGGACGATGTCTTGGCGCGGGCCTATGCGGCGGTGCCTGTCTTGAAAGAAGCGGAAGTTATCGAGCGCTGGGCAGGGGTGCGCCCGCGTGCCAAAAGCCGTGCACCAATGTTGGGGCGTCACCCAACCCGTGAGGGTGCATTCATTGCCAACGGTGGATTCAAGATAGGCTTTGGTATGGGACCAAAAGCTGGTGAAGTGATGGCTGATCTGGTGTTGGATGGTCGGGACGAGATTCCAGAGGCATTCCGTCCCGAAGCTTCGCTTTAAGTGGTTTTTGAGGCGTTTTCGACGTCGGTCTTGAGGGTGTCCATCAGCGTGGTCACGGAGGCGGCGTAGCGTTCGTTTGTGAACTGCCCGTTGTCATCAAAGGCATTGCCGCTGTCAGCAATGCCCACTTCCGGGGCCAAGGTGATGCGCGGGCGGAAGGCCACAAGGCAGCTGCGCAACATGGTTTGCGCCCGCACGCCCCCGGCGCGCCCAGCGGCGGCGCTCATCAAGGCGGTGGGCTTGTCGACCAGGGGTTTTTCCCAATGGCGGCTAATCCAGTCGAGTGCGTTTTTCAACACGCCTGTGACCGCGCCATTGTATTCAGGCGTGGAAATCAGCACCGCGTCGGCCTCCGCAATCTGTTGCACCAACAGCTTGACCTCTTCGGGGATGCCGCTGTTGCTCTCGAGGTCGCCGTCATAGAGCGGGATGTTCAGATTGGCCTCAACGTAGCTGTCTGCGCCATAGAGCCGGGCGGCTTCGCGCAGCAGCTTGCTGTTGGTGGAGTCCGCGCGCAGGGCGCCGGAAATTCCGAGCAGTTTGTGAGGCATAGAGCAATCTCCTTGTTCGCGTATCCAATACGTAAGGAAAAAGGCGTCGCAATCAAGCGACGCCTTTCAAACAATGGTTGTGCGTTGATGCGCGGGCTTACGCCGTTGGCAGGATTACAATTTCCACACGGCGGTTTTGACGACGGCCTTCTTCGTCGAGGTTAGATGCAATCGGTTGGTCCTCGCCGCGGCCAATGGTGTCGATCCGGCTGACCGGCACACCATTGGTGAGCAGCACATCGGCGACGGCGTTCGCGCGACGCTCAGATAAGCCTTGGTTGTGGCTGGCGGAGCCGGTGTTATCGGTGTGGCCAAGGATCTGCACCGTGCTGTCTGGGTATTTGTCGAGACTGGTGGCCACTTTGGCGAGGTCGTCTTGCAGGCTGGCATTGACCGTGTAGCTGTCCACATCAAACAGGATGTCCTGCGGCAGGGTCAGGATCAGGCGGTCGCCAGTGTTTTCAATGTGGACTTCGTCATCAAGTTGCGCGCGTAGTTCGGCCTCTTGTTTGTCCAATACATTGCCGATGATCGCACCTGCGCCTGCGCCAAGGGCTGCGCCCATCAGAGCGTCACCATCGGTGACAGCGGCGATGCCAGCACCCGCAAGCGCGCCAATGATCGCTCCGTTTTTGGTCTTGCGATATTGGTCGCGGTCATCTGCGGAGCCAGACACGTAGCCTGGGTCGGTACAGGCGGTGACGCTCAGCAGAGCAAGTGCGCTCAGGGAAAGGGGAAGTGTCTTCATCTCGTTGCCTCAAGTATTTTGCCGTTTGTCGGCTTTTGAGGCCTGTATACTTGGTTTTTCTATGCGTCCCAAGCAAAGAGGTGTGTTGGATCGGCAATTTGATGCCGAAGGCTAATTCAAGCTTCCGCGCGGGCGGACTCATAAGCGAGTAGGGCGCGTTTGACGGGCAGACCCCAGTGATAACCGCCCAAGCCACCGGATTTGCGCATGGCGCGATGACAGGGAATCAGCCAACTGACCGGGTTGCGGCCGACGGCGGTGCCGACTGCGCGCACAGCGCGGGGATTGCCAATGCTGCGTGCAATTTCGGCATAAGTTGTGACTTCGCCGGAGGGAATGCGCATCAAGGCTTCCCAGACTTTGATCTGCAACGCGGAGCCAATCATATAGACAGGCACTTTGTCGTGGTCAGCCTGCTCAGCTTGATAAGCGGCAAGCACCCAGGGGCGCAGGAACAGCGGGTCTTCAACCATGTTCGCGTTAGGCCAACGGGAGAACAGGTCTTCCATCGTGGCCTCTGCGCCGGTTTCGGCGGCAAAGCCAATGCCGCAGATGCCTTTTTCTGTGCCAGCGACCAGCGACAGGCCAAAGGGGCTGTCAAACCACCCCCAGTAGATGGTCAAGCCGTCGCCACGTTTGGCGTAGTCACCGGGGCTCATGGCTTCCCATCGCAGGAAGAGGTCGTGCAGCCGCCCGGAACCGGAAAGGCCGACTGAGTTCGCGGTGTCCAAAGTGGTGAAATGGTCGTGCAACAGAACCTTGGCGTGGCCTAATGTGAGATATTGTTGGAACCGTTTGGGCGAGACACCGGCCCACCGGGTGAAGAGCCGCTGGAAGTGCGCCTGACTCATGCCCATGGCTTTGGAGAGGTCCTCGAGGGACATGGTTTCGCCGCCCTGATCGATCAGCTCAATCGCGCGGCGCATGACGTTGTAGTGATAGCCTTCGGTCATGTCATTCATGGGGTCATCTCCTGTCTTGAGAACAACCTAGTTTGTCGGGTTTGGCGCGGCGACCCGAAAATTGCGCAAAGGGCACCTCTTGACATCGGAAAAAAATGAGACATCTTTGTCTCATGTTGAAAAAATCAGAAGCTAAAATCATTGAGGCGGGGTTCACCGTCTTCTCCGCAAACCCCACAGCCACCTTGGCGGATGTCGCCAAAGAAGCGGGTGTGGGGCGTGCAACGTTGCATCGTCACTATGCCGGGCGCGAGGACCTTATGGCCGCGCTTGCGATGGTCGCGATGCAAGAATTGGATGACGCCATTGAGGCCGCCACCAAAGACGCGCCGAGTTACACAGAGGCATTGCGCCTGAGTCTGGAGGTGATCATTCCGCTGGCGGATCGGCAAATGTTCCTCGCCAATGAACCATTGGATCATGTGCCAGAGGTGCTGGAGGCCTACACGCAACAGCTGGACGAAACCGCCGAAGCTGTTGAGGCAGCGAAAGAGGAAGGTGGGTTTGATGCGGCTGTGCCAACAGCGTGGATTGTTCAGGCGATTGAAACGTTGACCTACGCGGCCTGGACCGTGGTTCGGGACGGGGACGCAACGCCAGAGGAGGCGGCGGCGTTGGCCTGGCGCACGTTGCAATCAGGTTTGACGGGAGGGGAAAAATGATACCGGAGCAGTTTATTGAATTGGCCACGCAGGTGGATGAGGTGTTCTTTCTCATCGGGGTGGCGATCCTTGTGATCGAGATTACTGAGGCTTGGTTTAAAGGGTCTTTGAAAGGCAAAACCTGGCTTGAGATGCTGGCAAGTGCCTCTACGCAAGTGCCTTACTTGTTGCTCGAAGCCACCATGATGACGGCGCTCTACTTCGGGCTTTATGTGTTTAGCGCAACTGTGGTGAGCTGGCATTTGCCAACCACGTTGCCGTGGATTGTGTTGGCTGTGCTGATTGCAGACCTGACGTATTATTGGGAGCATCGGATTGCTCATCGGGTGCGGATTCTGTGGACGCAACACGCGGTGCATCACTCCAGTCGGGATTATAACATTGTGACGGCGGTGCGTTTTGGCCCGCTGGAAAGCCTGTGGTCGTTTATTGCGCATATTCCCATGATCTTGGTTGGGTTCAGTCCGGATGTGGTTCTTGGTTCGGTGATCCTTGTGCAGGCCTATCAGACTTGGTTGCACACCGAGTTGATTGGCAAGCTGGGCCCACTGGAGTGGGTGTTGAACACGCCAAGCCACCACCGTGTGCACCATGGTTGTGACAACAAGTATCTGGACAAGAACTACGGTGGCATCCTGATCATCTGGGATCGGATGTTTGGCAGCTTTCAGGTGGAAGAAGAGCGGCCGCGTTATGGCTTGACCACCGATTTTGACAGCCAGAACCCGGTCAAAGTGTGGTTCTCTGAATTGCCGGGGCTGTGGCGGGATATTAAGCGGGCCAAGACTGGGCGGGAGCTGTGGGGGCGGCTATTTGGGCCGCCGGGTTGGAAGCCATAAGCGCAATGTTTTTGGGGGGCGGGTTGCGAAGACCCACCCCCTTCACCTATGTAGCCCTCAACCCAAGCACAAATGCGCAACTTTGAGATTTCATACATGAGCCTACGCGACAAAATCGGGGCGTTTATTGACCGCCCTGCCTTTCGCAACGCCATCCTTGGCGTCATCCTGTTCAATGCGGTCATTCTGGGCATGGAGACCTCCAAGCCCCTTATGGAGGCGTTCGGCCCTGTTCTCATTGCATTGGACGGCCTGTGTTTGGCGATTTTTGTCGGAGAGATCGCCGCAAAGTTTTATGTGCAGCGCGGTAAATTTTTCCGCGATGGTTGGAACTTGTTTGATTTCATCATTGTTGGCGTGGCTTTGGTGCCTGCCGCGCAGGGGCTGGCCGTGCTGCGGGCGCTGCGGATATTGCGTTTGTTGCGGGTGGTGTCGGTGGCCCCGTCATTGCGCCGGGTGATCGAAGGGCTGCTCAATGCCTTGCCAGGAATGGGATCTGTGTTCTTGCTGATGGCGCTGATCTTTTACATAGGCGCGGTTATGGCTACGAAGCTGTTTGGCGCAGCCTTCCCGGCTTGGTTTGGCACGCTGGGCAAGTCTGGCTATTCGCTGTTCCAGATCATGACGCTGGAAAGCTGGTCCATGGGCATCGTGCGGCCAGTGATGGAGGTCTATCCCTACGCTTGGATGTTCTTTGTGCCGTTTATCCTGCTGACCACCTTTGTGGTGCTCAATCTTGTGGTGGGTTTGGTTGTGAACTCCATGCAAGATGCGCACCATGTTGAGGCAGAAGCAGAGACCGGCAATTACCGCGACGCCGTTTTGGCCCGGCTGACCGACATCGAAAAAATGCTAAAAGAGCGTGACAGTTGCTGAGGCTGGTAACTGCTCACTTCAAAAGTAAAAAAGCCCCGCCTGAGTGTTTCAGGCGGGGCTTTTTGTCGAGTTTTGGACCATCAGATTTTCAGGTTACGCGCCGAGTCTTTGATGGCGTCATATTGACCAGACGGGCGGAAGCGCCACAGATAATCAGCCATGATGGCTTCCGGTGCCAAAGGTTTGATACCAAGCGCCTCAAACCCTTGCGCGTCATCGCTGACCACATTGTCTTTTTTCAGCAGCTTGAGCTGATCTTTGGTGAGAACGGAGTTGTGGACAAGACCAAAAGTTACGGCTTGAAGCAGGCCAAAGCCAAATGCCATCAGGCCACCAACAAAGAATGGCAGGTTGGCGATCAACTTGGTGCGATGGATGACCTCGAGCATTTCGGTGACCCAGCCACGCAGGGTGTCAACTTCCGGACCGCCGAGCTCAAATGTGCCGGTGGCCTCGCCTTTGATGCCTTTCACCGCTGCCTGCGCCACGTCATCGACGTAGACCGGCTGGAATTTGGTGTCGCCGCCCACCAAAGGCAGAACCGGGCCAAGTCGGGACATGGAGGCAAAACGGTTGAAGAATTGATCGTCCTGGCCAAAAATCACCGACGGGCGCAGGATCATGGCGTTGGGCATGTGTTGCAGCACACCTTCTTCGCCAAGCGCTTTGGATTGTGCGTATTCGCTGTCACTGTCTTTGTCGGCGCCAATGGCAGAGATATGCACCATCGTGTCGACATCTTCGGCTGCGGCGATGCGGGCGATGCGTTCGGCGCCTTCGTGTTGCACAGCGTCAAACGTGTTCTTGGCGCGATCAGACAGCAGGCCCACACAGTTCACCACCGCGTCAGACCCCTGCATCACCGCCTGAACGGAGGCGTCGTCGCGGATGTTACAGAACACCGGTTCGACTTGGCCAACAGAGCCGTATGGCTTCACAAACATCGCTTCGTTGGGGCGGCGCACGGCGACCCGGACGAGCCAGCCCTCTTTTGCCATGCGACGGGCAATGTGACGTCCGACAAATCCGGAGCCGCCAAAGATGGTGACAAGTTTGGACATGGGTTGCCTCCAAGGTAGACCATTTAGGGATGGGATAGCGCTGACAGCGTTTCAGAACAAGCTACAATGGTAGGGGCGCGACAAGAAACCCCTGCAAAATTTGCCATTATTGGGAGGGTTCTGGATCGGTGATTGCGGGTGAGCAGACAAAAAAGGAAAAACACCGAGAATCGCGTTGACACCCTCCGCAGCTAGGCTTAAACGCCTGTCTCACCAACCCGTGCCCAGATGGCGGAATTGGTAGACGCGCTAGCTTCAGGTGCTAGTGTCCGTATGGACGTGGAGGTTCGAGTCCTCTTCTGGGCACCATTTCTATCCCCAAAAAAACAAAATGCCCTTCGGGTTCGCATCGCGTTCTCAGCTTTTGGAATGCGCAGTCTTACGCGGCTATGTCTTTTGGACATGAAAATGGCCCACCGTAGGCGGCGGGCCATCAAAGTTACCATTTGTTTGATGTCTGGTTTAATCCAGAGGCTTGTAGACTGTCGCGTCGATCTCAACTTTTGCGTCGACCATGATCTGAGACCGCACTGTGGAGCGGGCAGGCCCACCATTTGGGAAATAGCTGGCGTAGACGCGGTTGAAGGTCCAGAAGTCGCGTGGGTCGTCGAGCCACACGCCCACTTTGGCGATGTCTTCCAGGGTGCAATCGGCCAATTCCAGCGCTTTGATCAGGTTTTCCATGGTGCGACGGGTCTGACTTTCGATGCCGCCGTCTTCGATCTCGCCATTTTCTTTCATCGCCACCTGGCCGGAGATGAAGACAAAGTCGCCGGCACGCACGGCGGGGGCAAATGGCAGAGGCTGGCCTCCAGCACCGGTGCGGTCATCTCCGAGGCGTACGATTTTTTTGCTGCTCATGTTTGAGTGTCCTTGTGTTTGGTTGAATGAGAAAAGGTTTGAGCGCGGCTGTCACCAGACCTTGCCGCGCGCGATTACAGGCTGGGCTCCTTGCGGGGTGTCCCCACGGATCAGCTGCACCTCATCCATCATATTGGTCACCACACAGGCGTGGTTGGGGATGATGCGCAGGCGGTCGCCGACGGCGAGGTTGATGGTGTCAGCGGTCAGGATACCGTGCTCTTCGGCCAGGCCGGAAATTGTGATGTCTGGGCGTCCGACAACGCCGCCATGGCCTTCCAGCCCAAGCAAGTCGGAGGTCAGCACTTTGGAGCCAGCATCAATGATGGCGCGAGATGCGTTTGGCACGGAGACCACGGTGGCCAGAACCGAGAGGGCGCAGTCGTCTTCGGTGCAGACGCCGTGGGCAACCAGGGAGCGGTCATTATAGACGTAGGTGCCAATCCGGTATTCGGTGGCGATGGGCACGTCATGTGCGCGCCACATGCTGGGGCTGCTGCCGATCGAGACTGTTTGCACCTGCAGGCCAGTTGCGGTGATCATGTCCACAGCTGTTGTCAGCCAATTTTGTACGGCGGCTTCTTGTCCAACCGGAGGGTGTGTCATCAGACCGCCAAAGGTAAGTCCAGGTATTGCGTCGATGTGCGCTGCGAGATCGGCAGCTTGGTCAGGAGACATCACGCCGCAGCGGGCGCCGCCGGTGTCACATTCCACGAGGACCGTCAGAGATGCCAGGGCGTCAGCAAAGCTGCCGGATAGTCCGTCAACGGTTGTTGTGCTGTCGGCCACAACACTCAGTCGGACCTTTTCGGACAGCGCGCGCAGGCGGGCCAATTTCTCGGTCCCGAGAATGTTGTAGGTAATCAGCACATCTTCGATACCACCCTCAGCAATCATGGCCTCCGCTTCGCTGACCTTTTGGCAGCAGATCCCAACAGCGCCTGCCGCAAGCTGGCGTTTTGCCAGCATGGGCAGTTTGTGGGTTTTGATATGGGGACGCAGGTGCAATTTGTGATCGTCACAATAAGCTTGGTAGCGGTTGATATTGGCCTCGGCGATGTCGAGGTCAATCAGGACCGCAGGGGTGTCGATGGATGGAAAGCTCATGCCAGTTCCTCCTCAAACGGGTTTTGGACAATGGGCCACAAAGGCCGCGTCAGCCGGGTGTATGGGGTCGTTGTGGGGTCGTTTGGGTACGGGCCGTTGACCGCCGTATAGAGAATATCGGCAGCAACAGGGGCAAAAGCACCGTGGAAGTGGTTGGTGGATTTCACCGCCACAACCTGTTTGGCGGAGACGTCGATGCCCAGGTTGGTGAAAAGGTCCGGTGAAAAGGTTTGTGAGCGGTTGGAATTGAGCACCACGTTGATGCCATTCACATCGATCACCGCGCAATCACCCAGCGGCACAATCGAGTCGCCGAAGCTTTGCACAGCGTCAGTAGCCACCTTCAGAACGGTCACTGTTGCATCAATTGGTGCACCCGCGTGGGCGGAGGTTTTGCCGCCAAACCGCAGGTCGAGCTCTGAGCCTTCGCCAGCAGCGTGGCAGAGGCGGACAGCCATTGGATCCCAGATGGTGCCAAGCGCCATATCGGCGACGTTCATGTCCAGCGCCGCTTGTAGCAGGATGGTGGAATCGCCGGCCACGCCACCGCCGGGATTGTCCCAAACGTCCGCGATGATCACCGGGCCGGCGCCCGCAGCAGAGGCGCGTGTGAGCGCCTCTTCGACGGTGAGAAACTCGGGTTTGGTGGTGCCACGGAATGAGAACAACTCCATACCAAGATCGCGTGCCAATTGTGTGCCTGCAGGTTTGTTGCCATTGCTGATCACAATGATTTTGGCGCCAAGATCAGGCGAGTCACCGGCCATAAAGCCGTGAATGGTGGAAATGGACAGCGCAGTACCATCCATTTCGAGCGCCATCATCTTATCGACAAAGCCGCGCATTGGATGGCGACTGGTGGGTAGGACATCCATCATACACACGTCAAACACCGAGATCTGCGGAATGATCTCACCACGCGCGGCGCGCAGGGTCAGGTCAACACAGGCTTCGCCGGTTTCGACAAAATCCGTGTGGGGAAATTCTTTGAACACCGTGATGATATCGGCGTTATTCATGCGTTTGTCGCTGAGGTGGCTGTGCGGATCAAAGGTCACGCCAATGGTGACGTCGGGGCCAACAATCTCGCGCACAGCTTCGATCAGTGTGCCTTCGCAGTCCACGCAGCCATCGGCAATCATAGCGCCATGCAAGCCCAGGACTACTGCTTCCACCGGTAATGCGGCCTTCAACTGGTCCAGCACCTCTTCGCGCAGGCGATCCCAAGTGCGGGCATTTACCAGGCCGCCGGGTTCTGCCCAGGTGGCGGTGCCTTCGATCAGCTCAACCTCACCCGCTTTGGCGCGCTTGCGCAGGGCCGGAAAGACCGCGCTGCACAGCGTGGGTGTTTCAGGGTGCTCACCGGGAGGGGCGTAAAAGCTCTGTGCGAAGTCGGCAAAATCAGTGCGCAACGGCGAAAAAGTGTTGGTTTCGGTGGCAACCGAAGCACAGAAAACCCGCATAGTTTGGTCCTTTGTTTAAACAAGGCGGGCAAGCACCATGTCTGGCGCTTGCCCAAGTCCCCACCCGCCGTTTGGAGGATCGGGGTGGGTGTTTGTTAGTCGAGGTAGCTGGCAGCGTTTGCGGCCGCAACCTCGGACTTGAACTTGGCGAGAAGCTCACCGGCACGGTCGTCCATGTTTTCCGCCACGTGGGCTTCAAACGCTGGCTGGGCGGCACCGGCCATAGCGGCACGCTGTTCTGCGGACAAAGCGGTCACTTCGATTTTGTCCATCAGGCCAGCCAGGCCACGATCGGACGCTTCGATGACGCGAGACAGGCCACGGCTTGCGGCAACACAGTTTTCGGCAGCGGTGTGAATGGTATCACGCTCGCTGTCGCTCAGGCCTTCATAAAATGCGCGGTTGATCATGAAAGTGTATGGCGAGAACAGGTGGTTGGTCAGGGTCATGTGCTTTTGCACTTCGGCGAAGTTGGCAAAAGAAATGATAGGCACCGGGTTCATCTGGCCGTCGATCACACCGGTTTGCAGGCCGGAGTAAACTTCGCCCCAAGACAATGGATAGGCCTCCGCACCCAAAGACTGCATGATCTTCTGGTGCGATGGCAGAGTCATGGTGCGGATGCGGATACCTTCGAAGTCTTTCAGGTCGGCAATCGCGTGTTTCGAGTTGGTCACGGCAAAGAAGCCGCCGGTGTCCGGGAAGCCCAGAACAACAACGTCACCCAGTTCCGCTTCGATGTCTGCGGCCAGTTCTTTGCCAAAGTCACCGTCAAACACTTCGTAGGTGGAGGCGTTTCCGTTGAAGGCAAACGGCAGGTTCAGCACGTCAATACGTGGGTAGTAGCTGGCCAGTGCGCCGGTAGAGGTCAGGGTGGCCTGGATGATGCCATCGCGGACCTGCTGCACATGCTCTGCGGCGGAACCCAGCTGGTTGGAGCCGAAGACTTCGACAGATACGGAGCCGTTGGTGTCCGCTGTCACGATGTTGGAGAACACGGCGGTACATGCGTGTGCCGGGTTTTCAAACGGATCGGTCTTGTTGTCGTGGCCAAATTTGATCACGCCGCCAGCGGATGCGCTGGTCGCGGTCATTGTCGCGGCGATTGCCAGACCTTTGATAAGAGTTTTCATGGGTTCCTCCCGTTGGGTTTAGTTTTTGGTGGTTATTGGGCAAAGCCGAGCATTCGGGGCAGCCAAAGCGCGGCGTCTTCCCAGAAGGCAAAGGCAAATAGGATGGCAACTTCGGCGAGCAGAAACGGGAACAGCTTGATGGAGATGCGTTCCAGTTTTTCGCCAGTGACCGAGGATAAGACAAAGAGGCAGGCGCCAACCGGTGGCGTCATCAAAGAGATGTTGAGTGCCAGCACAAAGATGATGCCTGCGTGGATCGGCTCAAGGCCAACCTGTTCCGTGAGTGGGACCAGCACCGGGGCCAGGATGATCAGGATGGCGGTAATGTCCATCACCATGCCAACCAGCAGCAGAAGGCCGATGATGATGGCGATCACGGCATAGCGGTTGTCGGACAGGCCGAGCACGGTTTCCGCGATCAATTGCGGGATGCGTTCAAAGCTCATCCACCAGCCCAGGATGCCAGCGAAAGCGATGATCACGAAGATCACACCGGTGATGCGCGCGGTGCGCACCAGCATGCCGTAGAAGCCTTTGATGGTCAGCGTGCGGTAGACAAACACGCCAATGAACACCGCATAGGCCACGGCGATGGAGGCCGCTTCGGTGGGGGTGACTACGCCGCCAAGGATGCCGCCGAGGATGATCACGGGCATGGCGAGCGCTGTAAGGGACGAGACAAAGGTGTCCCAGACCTCTCGTGGCGTGGCACCGCGCGCAGCCTTGGGCAGGTTTTCGCGTTTGCCGCCAATGGCGATGACGCTCATGCAAACCAGGCAGATCACGAGGCCAGGCAGGACGCCTGCCGCAAACAGGCCTGCAATCGAGACACCCATTAGAGAGCCGTAGACCACCATCAGGCCGGAGGGCGGAATGGTGGGGCCAATGATCGACCCGGCGGCGGTCACGGCACAGGCGTAGTCGCGTTTGTAGCCCTCTTTGACCATCGCGGGGACAAGCGTGCGGCCAAAGGCAGCTGCGTCAGCGGTTGCAGAACCGGTGAGGCCAGCAAAAAACACCGAGGCCAGCATATTGGTGTGTGCCAGGCCGCCGCGGAAGCGGCCAACCAGCACTTGCGCCAGCTTTACCAAGCGGCTGGTGATGCCAATGTCGTTCATGATTTCACCAGCCAGGATGAAAAACGGCATGGCGAGGAACGGGAAAATATTCAGCCCGTTGAAAACTTTGCTTGGGCCAATGGCAAGAAATTGGGTTCCTGCCATGTCGATCAGGCCCACAACACCGGCCAAGCCAATGGCAAAGCCAATGGGCATGCCAAAGAGGATGAGCAGCACAAATGCGGCGGCGACAATCATGAGGTTTCCTCCTCCAAATGGTCATTGAAGGGAGGGGTGTCGATGTGGGTGCCCAAATCTCGCAACAAGACGAGGGCAAGCTGGATGGACGACAGGATCGCTGCGACAGGGATCGCGGAATAAAACGGCGCGAGGCTGACGCCAAAGATCATTGCCTGACGCGGCGCGCCGGATTGGGCAAACGCGATGCCGTACCAGGCCACATAGAGGAACAGCGCCAGAGTAATGACGTCCATCAGGATTAGGACTGCGCGGCGGACCTGATACGGCAGAACCATGATAAAGGCTGTCAGGCCAATGTGGTCGCGCCGGGCTATGCCCGAGGACACGGCCAACATCGCGGCCCAGATCATCAGGTAGCGGGCCAGCACCTCGGGCCACGGCAGTTGCCAGTGAAAGAAGTAGCGGTCGACCACCCCAAGCCAGACATCCAGCACCAAGGCCAGCATCAGGGCTGCAACAATGGCCTCAACCACTGTGTTGATCTTCGCGCTGGCGGTTTCTGCCCTGTGACGCATCGGCCCCTCCCCTGGAACGACATGTGTACCTTAAGTACGTATATTTTCGAATCCGATCGACAATCAAGTCAAATTTGTTACTGAAGTACAGAATTGGCGGCAAATTGCCGTAACTAAAGGGAGGTTTTTGTTATGTTTGACGTGAAAGTGTATCTGAATTACATGTCGATACAGAGAGATGTGAGGCTGATGTGACCGATAACAACACCGAATCGAACCTGGAAAACCTGCCTCCGAAAAAGGGACGTGCTGGGGCGGGAGATGTGATCTCTGCGCTGCATCACCATGACGGCAAGCTGGCGACGCAGGAGCAAAAGGTGGCCAATTACGTCAAAGCACACCTCGAAGATGTCAGCTCCATGAATATCGCGGATTTGGCCAAACACTGTGAGGTCAGCACGCCCACTGTGATCCGCTTTTGTCGGACGTTGGGGTGTGATGGCTTCCGGGAATTTAAGCTTCGGTTGGCACAAAACCTGGCGGTTAGCCGACAATATCTCTCCGCTGATCCGTTGCCAGCCCCGGCAGCTGGGGACACGGCGGTTGATCAAATTCTCGCAGCGCTGTTTGCCGCCACAAATACGATGCGCCATCAGATTGAGCCTGATCTGATGGTGCGCGCAACAGCTGCACTGCTGAACACGCAGCATTTGTTGTTTGCGGGGATTGGTGGCGGTTCGTCCAACGTGTCCCAAGAAGCAGCCAACCGGTTTTTCCGTCTAGGCATTCCGTCGGTGTCCACCAGCGACAGTTATATCCTGCAAATGCGGGCGGCGACGTTGAAAGCGGGCGACGTGCTGTTTTTGATTTCCGCCAGCGGTGAGGCGGACGCCATTGTCGGCGCGGCGGAAATTGCCGGTGGCTATGGCGCGACGACCATCTGCATCACCAAGCCGGGCACGCGTTTGGCTGAGGCGTGCAGCATTCCGATAGTGGTGGATCTGCCGGAAGATCGGGACATCCACAAACCGACAGCCTCGCGGTACGTGCACATGGTTTTGGTGGATGCGCTGGCAATGGCGGTGGCGCAGGGCATGGCGTCGGAGACAAGGGAAAACCTGCGCCGTATTCGCGCCTCGCTGACCGCCTATCATGGCCGGACCGGGCCGCAGCCGCTGGGCGACTAAATGCACGGTCCAGATACAAAAAGACCCCAGCCGATGGTTGGGGTCTTTTGTTCTGTTAGAGCCGTGGCATCAGCTCCGCCAGCGCGGCGAAGCGCTCAAACGACTTGTTCTCAGCTTCGCTCCATCCCGCTTCTGCAATGGCGTTCAGGCGCGGGTAGATCATGTGGTTGCGGCGCTCCAACGTGGTGAGGTGCTCGCTCCACATGCAGCCTTGAACCCCTTTGAGGCGCCCCTGAAGGGCGGCATCACCGTTGTCCGCTTCAAAGGCATAAGTTTTGTCCAATGGGGTGAACCCGGCCCAGCTTGCACCCGGTGCGTACCAAGCATCTGACAATGCCATATCGAGGTAGTAGGCTTGGCCCGGGGTGCTGACCACATCGTAGCCGTCATTGGCCAGCTCGGCGGTTTTCTCCACGGTGGTCCAGGCAAAGAGAAGGCTCTTCTCCGGGTCCAGACCGCCGCCATGGGCGACCTCTTCCCAACCACCCAGTTTGCGACCACGGTCGGCGAGGAAATCCTGAATTTGGCGCAAGAAATAGGCCTGAAGTTCATGGGTGCCCTTGAGACCGGTTTCGCGCATCATGGCTTGGGCTTTGGGCGATTGCATCCAAGCGTCTTCGGCCACTTCGTCCCCACCGATGTGCACGACTTCAAACGGGAAGATGTCGAGCACCTCTTCGAGCACCTTGGTGGCAAAGGTGTAGGAGCCTTCGATGGCCGGGTTGAGCGCGTTGTTGGCGTAGCCTTGCACCGACCAATAGCTTTCCGGCTCCTCAGAATCGACCAGGTCTGGCAATGCGCCAAGCACGCAGGCGCAGTGGCCTGGTACGTCAATTTCCGGCATCACCTCCACGCCAAGCATGGCGGCATGGGCCACCACCTGACGGGCGTCTTCTTGGGTGTAGAAGCCACCTTGCCTGGCAACATCGGCTCCAAGCTGTGGCAGGACTGGTAGGTCCATACCAGTGAAGGCCGCGACCTCGGCGAGTAGCGGGTAGGCTTTGATCTCCAAGCGCCAGCCTTCGTCATCGGTCAGGTGCCAATGGAAGCGGTTCATCTTGTGCCAGGCCATGATGTCCACATAGCGCAACACTTGATCCATTGGGTAAATCTGCCGGGACACATCCAGATGGCCGCCGCGCCACTCGTGGCGGGGAGCGTCGGAGATTTTGCCTGAGAAAGGCACGCCGTAATTGACGCTGTCTTGATAGGCGTTGGTCAGGGTTTGAGCCAGCGTGATCAGGCCATAGAGCAAGCCCTGATTTGTACTGTGCTGCAGGTTTGGTTGACCATCGGTCCAAGTGATGCGGTAGGCCTCATCCCCTAGTGACGTGTCAATTGTGATCTGCAGCTGTGGCACGTCGTTTTTTGCGGTCAAGACAAACGGCACCGGCGCCAAAGGATAGAGACGACGGGTGAGGTCGGCTACGTGAGACACGGTTTGAATGGTCGCAAGGTCGCGCTGTGCCACGGCGTAGTGCACAGGGGCGTTAGCGCACCAGTGGCTCACCTGAATTTGGTTGGGTTGCGGCAGTACTCCGCAAGACAAAACCGAGCTTTCCGTTGGCGTGGTCTCGCCAAGGACAACAGGCGCCTGCAATTCGCTGGCAAAGACGGGCACCAGAGTGCCGTCTTCAAGTACCACGCCTGCTGATTTAGGGCCTTCGTTGGAGTGTTGCGCCGGGCGGGTGAGGCTTTTCTCAGTGAAACGCCAGGTTTCTCCGGGGTTCAGAACAAAGCCGTCTTCAGACGCGTATTCGTGAAAGTTGGCTTGCCGCCGCAAGAGCGTCGCACCGAAGCAGCGTGATGGGCGTAGGGTGCGCACAAGGGTAGTGTAAACCAGACCGGGTTTGATCACGGCAACATCGCTGCAATTGGTTAGGGCAAACTCCATGGCGCCGTCTTCTGCGTGCCAGAGGCTGTCGAGGTGGAAGTGCATTTCTATCGTCCTGTTGGTTGGATGACTAAGACAGTGTCAAAAGGGGTCATGCAAGAGCGTTCGCAAAGACGCCATGCTCGGAGCCGGGGATCTCAACGGCACCGCAGGTTTGTTTGTAGAACTCAACCGGGCCGGCCTGGCCAATCACGCCATAGGCAAAGCCATCGGCATGCAGGCGGTGTAGAGCGGCCAGCAGGAGCGCCTTGCCGATGCCTTTGCCACGTGCCTCCGGCGCCACGCCGGTGGGGCCAAAAAAGCCTCGGCAGGTAACGTCATAGCAGGTAAAGCCAAGCAGCGTTTTGCCTTCGGTTGTGATCAGCACCCGCGCGCGCCTTGCGGCCAAAGCCACCGTGCATTCGTCGACCCACTTGGCCCTGAAAGGTTGGGCGACAAAGGCCAAAAGCACATGGGATTCAAAGGGCCGGCCGGGCGCAGTGTGATGCCTTCCGGCAAAGGAGATTCCGGCGGCAAACTGTAGAGCGGTACCAGTAGATCAGGCATCTGTTAGCTCCGCGTGCTCTGCGATCATGTGGCCTGCGCTAATCTCGCGAAACGCAGTCACGGTACTGGCGCTTGCTTCCCGCACGCGTTTGGCTTCGGCGGCAAATCCGGCGTCGCTGGCCGTTAGGCGTAGGGCCGGATCAGGCACGGCCGCCCGCAGCAGCTTGGTGTAGCCATGTTGCGGATTGCCAACGACCTGAGAAGTTGGACCTTTTTCCACCACTTGGCCACGAAACATCACAGCAGTGTCTTCCGCCAGATATTCGGCGGTGGCGATGTCGTGTGTGATGTAGAGGATCGAGAGACCGTGTTCGGATTTTAGGCGTTGCATCAAACCAAGAACCGATTTTCGGATCGACACATCCAGCATTGAGGTGGGTTCATCCGCCACGATCAGGCGGGCTTGCACTGCCAAAGCGCGGGCGAAATTCACACGCTGGCGTTGGCCGCCAGAAAGTTCGTGTGGGAATTTTTCCGGAGTGGACACCGGGTCGAGTTCCACGTCTTCCAGAATGGACCGCAGTGCGGCGTCCGGGTTGACCTCTGGCTGATGCAAAGCCAAGGCGCGCAGCAGGTGGTGCCGAATGGTGTGGGCCGGGTTAAGCGCGGAAAACGGATCCTGAAACACCATCTGGACCGCCTGGCGATAGCGTTTTTGTTCCGCCTTGGTGGTCATGCCAGAATTGTCCTGACCCTCAAATAGGATGCGACCGGACGTGGGGGTGTGCACACCGACGATCATTTTGCCAACGGTGCTCTTGCCGGAGCCACTTTCGCCGACCAATGCCAGGGCGCGGCCCGGCAGGAGGTCCAGCGACACATTGCGCAGGGCATTGACCACCGAAGCGCGGCCAAAAACCGGGCGAACGGTGAAGGTCTTGCTCAGATTGTCGAGGCTGAGAATGGGCGTGTCAGACGGCATGGGCCATTCCTTCCGGGCGTTGGGCAAGCAACGGCATCGCGTCCCATAGGCTTCGGGTGTAGTCGTGCTTTGGTGCAGTGACGATTTGCGATGTGGTGCCAATTTCCACAATCTTGCCTTCGCGCATGATGCCGATGCGGTCTGAAATCTGCGCCATCAGCGCGATGTCATGGGTGATGAACAGAACGGAGAAGCCGAGTTCATCTTTCAGGCGCAGCACCTCTTGCAAGATTTCACGCTGCACCACTACGTCCAGCGCTGTGGTCGGCTCATCCATGATGATCAGTTTGGGTTTGAGCGTGAGGGCCAAGGCCAGCGCGACCCGCTGGCGCATGCCGCCGGAGAGTTGGTGCGGGTGCGCGTGCATGCGGTCGGCAGGGATGCCGACCCTCTCAAGCATTTCAGCGGTGCGCTCTTGCGCCTGCGCTTTGCTCACCGCGCCATGGGCACGCAGCATGTCGTAGAACTGCCGGAAGATGGTCATCACGGGGCTAAGCGAGTTCATCGCGCTTTGAAACACCATGGAGACCTCGGACCAACGCCAGGCGCGCAGCTCTCTGTCACTCAGGGAAAGCACATCACGGCCTTCAAACAGGATGTGGCCGTTGCGGACCAGCGCTGGCGGTTTGTGAAGGCGCATAAGTGCGTAAGCCACCGTGCTTTTGCCACAGCCAGATTCCCCGGCGAGGCCAAGAATCTCGCTGGGCTGGATCTCAAAGGAGATGTCGCGCACCGCGGTGAAAGGCTCCCCGCTGGTCAGATAGTCAATGCGTAGGTCTTTAACAGAAAGAAGGGCACTCATTGATTGGCCTCCTGCATACGCTGACGGGTCAGGCGTTTTTCGAGGCGCAAGGCCTTAGCTACATTGCCAAGGGTGCGCATGCGTGGGTTGGCAATCTCATCGACGCCAAAGTTCATCAGCGACAGACCAATCCCGATCAAAACAATCGCGGTACAGGGCGCCAATATTTCCCACCAGGCACCAACCATAATCGCGGATGCGGTCTGTGCGTTGTAGAGCATGGTGCCCCAAGACAGAGCCAGGGGGCTACCCAGTCCGAGAAATTCCAAAGTAGCTTCGGTGATGATGGTGAAGATCACGGAGCCAATGAAATTGAAGCCGATGATCGACGCAAGGTTGGGCAGCATTTCAACAAGGATCATGCGCCAGTTTGGTTCTCCAATCATGGTGGCGGCCTGGATAAAGTCGCGGGTTTTGAGGGACATGGCCTGTGCGCGTGTGACCCGTGCGCCCCAGGCCCAGGACGTCAGGCCAATGATCAGGGCAATGGCCCACGGACCAACTTGTCCAAGGAAAGCGGCCAACACCAGAAGCAGCGGCAGCTGGGGTAGAACCAGCACAACGTTGGTTAGGAAGTTCAGGACGTCGTCAATCCAGCCGCCAAAATAGGCGGCTGTGATGCCAATGGTGGTGCCGATGGCGGTCACGATCAGGCCCGCAACGATGCCCACCATCAGAGAGGTACGGGTGCCCCAGATAAGTTGGCTGAAAACATCGCGACCCATGCGAGTTGTGCCCAACCAATGTTCGGCAGAGGGGGCTTGGTGGGGCCGCCCGACACGCGCAATGGGATCAAACGGTGCGAGCAATGGAGCCAGCAAAGCAATTGCCACGTAGACCAAAACAATGCTCAGGCCGATGGCGGCTTTGCGGTTGCGCAGAAAGGTTTGGAGAAGATCAGACATCAGGCCCTCTTCAATCGGGGGTCTAGGAAGACATAGGCCAGGTCTACCGCGAGGTTTGCGAGCAGCATGGCAAGTGTCATGATGAGGAGTTGGCCCTGGATTAAAGGGAAATCGCGCCCAACAATGCCGAGATACAGTAGGTTGCCAACACCGGGGTAGTTGAACACCACCTCGGTGATAAGCGAACCACCAAACAGTGCGCCAAAGCTGAGGGCGAGGGCGGTGACCGAGGGCAACAGCGCGTTGCGGGCGGCATAGGCGTAGCGCACGCGCGCGTCACTCAGGCCCTTGGCTTCAGCCATGGCGAGGTAGTCCTCGCCGAGTTGGCCGATCATATTGTTGCGCATAGTGATCAGGTAGCCGCCAATTAGCACCACGCTAAGCGTCACTACAGGCAGGAAGCCATGATAGGCAACTGAGGCAACAAACTGCCAACTCCATGCGGGATCCAAAGAAGGATCAAAGGCGTAGGAGGTTGGGAAAATGCGGTTTTGCACCGAAAGAAAATAAAGCGCGCAAAGTGCCACCACCACTGCGGGCACCGATTGCAGGGCTAATGCGGTGGGAGAGGCAATCACATCGGTGAGCTGTCCCCTCCGCCAAGCTGCCAGAATGCCCAAGAGCGTGCCAAACGAAAAAGAAATCAGCAATGCGGCACCGGTTAGGAATAAGGTCCACGGCAAGGCCTGCATCAGCACATCCGCCACAGGCATTGGATAGAACTTGATTGAGAGGCCAAAGTCCCAAGTGAATATGGACCCGAGGTAGGCGAAATACTGTTCATGCAACGGGGCGTCGATAAAGCCAAAGGTTGCCATAAGTGCGTCACGGGCCTCAGGCGCAATCATACCACCGGAGTTGGCCAGCATGATGTCGGCGGGATTACCCGGTAACATGCGCGGGATCATGAAGTTAAAGGTCGCAGCCACAAGAAAGGCCACGCCGTAGAAGCTCAGCCGCTTCAATAGAAAACGCATCAGGTCAAACCATCTGTCGTGAAGGAGGAGGCAAAAGCGGGGCCACTCATCAGATGAACGGCCCCAAAGGTAGGGAGTTTATTCTGCTGGGCGCAGGTTCAGAAGGTGCATCAGACGCGCCGGATTGGTTTTGTGAACCACCGGGTTGGCAACCGGGTTGTCGGAGTTGAAGAACCCGGTGAAGCGTTCGGTGTTGTACTGATACCAACGTGGATTGTTGAAGACATAAGCCAGTGGCATGTCTTCTCCAACAATCGTCTGGACGTCCGCCATGATGGCCATCTGCTTGTCCGTATCGCTTGTCTGCGTGAAGGCATCGAGAAGATCGCTCACTTCCGCGTTGTAGTACCGTGAAGCAGCAAAGCGCGATTTGGCCTGATTGTCTTCGTGCAGAGAATCCAAGTACTGGTTGAACGGGGTTGCACCAACACGGACCGAGTTGATCGCCATGTCGTAGTCACCCTTGATGAGTTTCTCAGCCCAGATCGCAGATTCCGGAGTCGAAACGTTGGCTTTGATGCCCACCGCATTCAGGCCTTCGACAGCAATCTGACAGCTGTTGACCCAGTCAGTCCAACCGTTTGGTACGATGACCTCTAGGTCGATCTGTTCGCCATCCGGGGTTTCGACAAAACCGTCTCCGTCTGTGTCTTTGAAGCCTGCCTCCGCCAGTAGGGCCTTCGCAGCATCAATGTCGTACTGCGTGAAGGCGCCAAATTTCTCGTCGACTTCCGGATTGTTCCATGCGTGGAAAGCACGGCCCAAACCAGAAGGATACTGGTTGATGGTGGGATAGCCATAGCCGGCAATTTCCACCATCGCTTCTCGGTCAAACGCCATTGAGACGGCGCGGCGGAAGTTCCGATCATTGAACGCTGCTTTGTCGCCAGCCTCTGGAGCCTCGAAGTTCATATAGAACGCAACCAAGGAGCCGCCGGGAAGCCAGTAGCTGTGATGCTCCGGATCTTTGGCCACAAAAGTGTTGTCGATGTCAGGCAAGAAGGATCCCATCCAGTCCAGCTCGCCGTTAGCCGCAGCCGCCAGCGCCTGATCGTTGTTGGCGATCTGTGGGAAGCGCATGCAGTCCACCTTCAGGCTGTCTGCGTCCCAATAATTGTCGTTGCGACACTGGGTGTATTCTTGTGGTGTGAAGCGGCGGATTTCTGTCAAAGGACCTGAGCCAACCGGATTTGGGTTGGTGAAGGTGACTGGGTCGTCCACGGCGCTCCAGATATGCTCAGGCACAATTGGCACACGCACAATCTGATACATTGCTTGGCTGGATGGGGTAGCAAGGTTGAAACGCACGGTTTTGTCGTCAACTTTGTCTACGCCGGACAACATTTGTGCCATGCCAACGCTGTCCAGAGCCGGATTGCCCAGAGCCAGTTCGAAGGATTTTATGACGTCATCGGCGGTAAAAGCTTCTCCGTCGGACCACTGTACGCCATCGCGCATGGTTACGGTGATGGAGCTGAGGTCATCTGAGTAGTCAAACGCGGTCGCCAGACGATAGATGGGTTTACCACCATCTATGGCGTTGAAGATGATCAGTGGCTCGTACATGAAATGCATGATGGACGGTGCGGCGGTTGTTTGGTTGAAGGGGTTAAAGTTTTCAACCCAAACGGTAACCTGTTCCGGCAACGCGGTGAGCACGGTTTCTTCTGCCTGTGCTGTGGTTGACCAGATCGCGACCGAAGCCAATAGCCCGGCAGTAGCCTTTAAATTCATTTTATCTCTCCCTGTGCAGGCGGGTTGTCCCACCTCATGTTTCTCCGCCTCAAGGCCCCCGGTTTCGGGGTGATGATGCAAATCATGGTTGCGTTTGGTCTCCTCACCAAACGCGACGGATGTAACGCATTGAAATCCTCACAGCCCCGGGAATGGCACCAGAAAAATCGACAATTTCGTCAAAACACAAATTGCGCCTGGGGCGAACGACTTAAAAACTTAGGTCTTTCAGATTGTTAGGGTGCCTGCCCCAAGATAAATTTCTTTGAGATTTTGCGATTGGCCTCTTGTTTCGCTCCGGGTCTGACCGCAGGATCACGCGCAGCAAAACCAGAAAATTCGGAGCTACTTTGCCACTACAGGGAATTCGCGCGCGCCTGCTTGTCACCTTTCTGCTTGCCTCGGTGGTGCCGCTGGCGCTCGGCGGTTGGGTATTCTATCGGCTGGTCAATCAAACCATTACCACCGAGACCTTTCAGAAAGTAGCTTTTGCGCGAGATGCCAAAGCGAGCGAAATTTCACAATACATGACGTATGTCCGCCGCCAGGCTGAAAGCCTCGCGCAGTCTGCAAATGTACGTTACTCGGTTGGGGAGTTTTATGGATTTAGCCATGCCCTTCGGCAAATAGAAGCTTCTCCCGAGGAAGCGGGAATTAAGCTACGCAATATTTTCGGAATAGATGGTGCTTCTGGGGCCTCTGTCGTGGATGGCAACGAAGATCGTTTGCTGCGTGAAGCGCTCGAATACTCCAACATTCATCGCCGGTTTCATCAGGACTTTCTCGAGTTCTTGCGGGAGGCTGAGTTTGATAACCTCTATCTGGCGGATCGTCACGGCCAGGTCGTGTACTCGGTTCACAAAGACAACTATCTAGGCAGGTTTCTGAACGCAGAGGTTATCGGCCTCGGACAAGCCTATTCAAAGGTGACCACCGGAGACGGGTTTGATCCTATTTTTCAAGATTATGCGGTTGATGCGGTCACCGGGGAGCTTGCCGCCTATCTGGCTGTTCCGGTGAGGCTGCATGGCAGTCACAAGGGCGCGATGATTTTGCGAATGCCGCATAACAGTCTGCAAAATCTTGTGGCGGATAGTGATGCAGCACTGTCGGTGATATCTTCCGGTGGGCTTGCAATTGCCTCTAGCAGTGCGCGCGTTGATGGCGGGCCGGTTCGGTTGCCCAAGAAAATGAAAACCCAGAATGGGGTTGCCGTTTTGGAGGTGGGTCTGTCCGGTATCCCCTCGCTTTCGGCCTGGCGCGTATTGGAACCACCATTCCCGCGGTGGACGGTGATTGCGGAGACCAGTCGGGAAGCGGCTTTTCGCAACAGCAAGCGCCTCCGTGAGTCATTGATTTTGATAGGGGGGGTGGCTGTCGGGGGCCTCGTCCTTTTGTCCGTTCTGTTCTCAAATGCGCTCACACGCCCTGTGCGCAGAATGGCGGAGGCTGCGAGTTCGGTGGCAACGGGTAGCCTCAATGAAGCGTTACCGGAATATGATCGGCCCGTCGAATACGCACGTCTGTCCCGAGCCGTAAATCAAATGCGCCGTGCTTTGCGTGACCAGCTTGATCTGATCCGGGACAAAAACGAAGAGCTTCAGGAAAAACTGCGTGAGATCGGCGAGAAGAATATGAAGCTGGAGGAGGCAGATCGCATGAAAGATCGCTTCCTTGCCAACACCTCACATGAGCTGCGCACGCCCCTTAACGGCATTATAGGCATTCTTGAAACGTTAGAAGGCGCGGCGATGGGGGAAATGTTGCCTGCGCAAGCCAGTCAACTGCGACTGATTACGTTCAGTGCTCGCCGCCTTTCTCGCTTGGTTGATGACCTCCTAGATATCTACCGAATACGCGAAGGTCGTATGCGTCTGGATCTACAGCCAATGGATGTTTCGCACGCTGTAGCAAATGTCGTTCAGCTGTTGCAGCCAACGTTTCAGGTGGATCCAGCTAAGTTTCAAGTCAACTTGAAGGACAACTTGCCTGCAGTTGTTGCGGATCCGGTTCGGTTTGAACAGATCCTGTTTAATCTTCTGTCAAACGCAGTGAAGTACGGCGGAGGCAGTGATGTGGTCATCACCGCGCGGGTTTCGAATGAGGAGCAGATGGTGCTTTCTATTCGCGATTATGGGCCCGGCATTGCTGCCGACAATATGGAGCGGATTTTTCATCCGCTGGAACAGTTGACGCCAGATGGATCAGGACAAGCCACGGGCACAGGGCTGGGACTGACTATTGCCCGGCATCTTGCCGATATGATGTCGGGCAGTATCGAAGTCTCTAGTGTGCCGGGGGATGGGGCGGAGTTTCGTGTCATTATGCCGATAACTGATCAGGCAGCGCTGGCGGCCCCCGATGAACTTTTGCCCGCCGAGTTTAAGACAACGCCTGCGCTTCAGGCTGACATGGAAACCATCAGCCCACATGCGCCGGAGGGATCGCCTCTGATCCTCGCAGTCGATGACGAGCCCATTAACTTACAGGTTTTGCAGAATCTATTACTGCCGCAGGGGTACCGTGTCACAACGGCTCGTAATGGGTCGGAAGCTTTGCGCTGTGTCGCAAGGGAACGCCCGGATTTGATTGTGTTGGACGTTATGATGACCGGCTTGAGCGGATTGGATGTTGCGCGTGATTTACGACGACGTCATCGGTTGCATGAATTGCCTATCATCCTGCTGACCGCTCGCGGGCGCACCAGTGACATGCTCGCGGGATTTGAAGCAGGCGCCAATGACTACGTGGTGAAACCATTTGCGAAAGACGAACTTCTCAGTCGCATTCGCACGCTTTTGGAGGCCAGCCGTGCGCGCAGTCAAGCCGCAGAAAACCGTGAACTGAAAGAGGAAATTGAACGCCGCATCCAGGTGGAAGACGCGTTGCGCCTGTCGCAGCGGCGCATGGCGCAATTGCTTGATACTCTTGACGGCGGGTTGATATGCGTGAACGCCCGTGGCGTGGTGACTTATGTCAATGAAGCCGCGCAGCAAGTTCTCGATATGCGAGTAGCCGTGAACAAGAGCCGTCTTAGTGACGTGCTGCCAGAAGACGTTTTGGATCTTTTGGAGCAGGCTGAGGTGGGGGACGACCCAATCCATACTGAAGTTGTGTTGCGTGGGCATTCTCACCATGCGAGCCAGTTTGCAATGCTTCCTGAAGCGGGGGGCGGGCGTGCGGTTTTGTTCACTCAAGCACATGCTCCACGCTCGCAATTTGTCAATTCGTTGCGTGACGTCGTTGATACCTCCCTGCCATCACTGATGTCTCGGGGAACGGCAGAGGAGGACTCTGATCTGCCTGGCGACAACTATCGTGAAACGATCGTGACGCTTATGTCAGAGTCGCTGGAAATTTGGGCGGCGGCCACAAGCAAAAACAAAATCGACTTTGCTGAGACCAGCGGCATCTGGCGTGTGAATCTCGATAAGACTTCTCTGCAAACTCGGACGCTCGACAAATACTTGTTGATCGAGACCTTGCCGGACAATCCGCGGTGGCGTGACGTACTAAAGACAGCGATGTTTGTACTTTCTCTCAAAGAGCGTGTGCAGGCGGGCGCGGACCTTGCAGAGCGATTTGATGCGCTGGAGTTGCGCTTGGAAGAGTTTCGGGTGCTGATCGATCAGCGCGATTGACTTTAGGAGGGGAGGTGTGTCGGTGGCAGTTGAGTGGCCCGGGAGGTTTGATCACTCAACCGCCAAGCTGGCGCCAATAGCCGGGCCGCATGTTATGGATTGCGTTTCTCTGAGATATCTCTATATACCGCCGCCATACATGCGCGTGCAGCCCGCTTAGGCTTGATCTGATTCTCTGAAGAAGAGAGCCCGTTCGGGACGTAGCACGCAATAAACCGTACCGAACCAAAAGGTCCCAGATCATGGCAAATTCGCCCCAAGCAAAGAAACGCGCCCGTCAGAACGAGCGTCGCCTTGAAGTAAACAAAGCTCGTCGCTCCCGTATTCGTACTTTCATTCGCGCTGCGGAAGAAGCCATCGCATCCGGTGATAAAGACGCGGCAACCGCAGCTCTACGTGCTGCTCAGCCGGAGCTGATGCGTGGCGTAAACAAGGGTATCTATCACAAGAACACTGCAGCGCGGAAAATGTCCCGCCTGTCAGCACGGGTTAAGGCGCTGGCCTAAGCCGCGTTTCCTACCGATTTCAAAAAGCGCCGCTGATTTCAGTGGCGCTTTTTTTGTGCTCAGCTGTAAGCGAAGTAAAGTAAGGCGATGCCCAAAAGGACGCGGTAGATCACGTAAGGCGTGAAGCTGATGGAGCGCAATAGGCGCATCATCAGTGCCAGGGCGAACAGGGCGGCGAAGAAAGAGAAGACGGCTGCAATGGCAGCGTCGCAGGCCAGATCCATGTCGGCTTCTTTGATGACGTCCAAGGAGAGCAATGCGCCGCTTGCCAAAATGGTTGGGATCGACATCAGCATGGACAATTTGGCTGCATCCTTGCGGGCGTACCCCAAATGGCGTGCACCGGTGATTGTGATGCCGGAGCGCGAGGTGCCGGGGATCAGGGCGACGGTCTGCCACAAACCCATGCGCCATGCGTCTTTGAGAGACCAGTCGGTTTCACACTTTTCTTGCGGACTGTGTTGATCCATCCAATAGAGCAGAAGCCCGAAGAGAATCATGGTCCATCCGATCACCGCAGTGGAGCGGAAAGTTTCGTCCAATCCTGTGAGTTTTAAGATGAGGCCAGCTACAATCACCGGGATAGTTGCGACGGTTAAAAGGTAGGCAAGGCGTGACCCAGGTGTATCAACTCGACCTATCAGCATTCTTGGCAAGCCACCGAAGGCGATTTTCACGTCGCTCCAAAAATAGAGGATCACCGCGCCCAATGTGCCGACGTGGGCGGCCACGTCGATGGCGAGTCCCTGATCGGGCAACGGTGTCAGCTTTGACAGGAGAATCAGGTGTCCAGACGAACTCACGGGGAGGAATTCGGTGATGCCCTGAAGAATTGCCACTAGAAAAATGTGGAATAGAGCCATTTTTGATGGGATCCTTCATTGAATGGCTCCGGTATAATTGGTCAATGATTCAAGGGAAATACAGAATATAGGTCCGACTCGGACCAATAAGTTGACATTTTTTTGGATTTCGAGTGGGTGAATCGGTAAAAAACTGAATTATAGGTCAGTATAACTGACTTTTATATCCCGTGAATATTATCTAAACACTCCGAACTGGATTTAATCAGGAGGCAGCTGACGTGGCTAAGCAACCTATGCTGAAATTTGTGACTGTGGATCGCGACATGCCGGAGAAGCGTGGCGCCACTGTACGCAAGGAAGATTTCGACGAAATCTATGCGGAGTTCGCTCAGGCGAAAGCAGAAGAGCAGGCGAGTCGGTGTAGCCAATGTGGCGTGCCGTACTGCCAAAGCCACTGCCCGCTGCACAATAACATTCCTGACTGGCTGCGTCTGACGGCGACCGGCCGGTTGGAAGAAGCCTATGCTGTGAGCCAAGCGACAAACACCTTCCCGGAAATCTGTGGCCGTATCTGCCCGCAGGACCGTTTGTGTGAAGGCAACTGCGTGATCGAGCAATCTGGCCACGGCACCGTGACCATTGGCTCGGTGGAAAAATACATCACCGACACCGCCTGGGAAAAAGGCTGGGTGAAGGCTATTGCCCCTGCGCAGGAGCGTTCTGAGAGCGTAGGCATTATTGGTGCGGGACCTGGTGGGCTGGCGGCAGCGGACCGTTTGCGTCGCGCGGGTTTGCAAGTGACCATCTATGATCGCTATGACCGCGCTGGTGGTTTGCTGACCTACGGGATTCCGGGATTTAAGCTGGAAAAAGAAGTGGTTATGCGTCGCAACAAGCTGCTCGAAGATGGCGGCGTGACCTTCAAGTTGAACTGCAATGTGGGTGAAGACATCACGTTTCAGGACATTCGTGACGCACATGACGCGGTGATCATTGCGACCGGTGTCTATAAGAGCCGCGACCTTGGCGGGCCAGGTGCCGGAGCCAAAGGCATTGTAAAAGCGATTGACTATTTGACCGCCTCCAACCGCGAAAACTTTGGCGACAAAGTGCCGGAAATCGAAAGCGGCGAGCTTTATGCCGAAGGCAAAAAGGTTGTTGTGATCGGTGGCGGTGACACTGCGATGGACTGTGTGCGGACGGCGATCCGTCAGGGTGCGGAGAGCGTGAAGTGTCTCTATCGTCGTGACAAAGCCAACATGCCGGGGTCCCAGCGTGAAACACAGAACGCCGAAGAAGAAGGTGTTGAGTTTGTGTGGCTTTCTGCGCCAAAAGGCTTCACCGGCGGCGACAGTGTTGAAGGTGTGATGGTGCAAAAAATGCGTCTGGGCCAGCCGGATGCCTCTGGCCGTCAGAGCCCTGAAGTGATTGAGGGCGCCGACTATGTTGAGGACGCCGACCTTGTGATCAAGGCACTGGGTTTTGAGCCAGAAGACCTGCCAACCCTATGGGATCAGCCAGAGCTAGAAGTGACCCGTTGGGGCACTGTGAAGGCGCAATTCACCACCGGTGCAACCGAGCTTGAGGGTGTTTATGCGGTTGGTGACATCGTGCGCGGCGCGTCTTTGGTTGTTTGGGCCATCAAAGATGGCCGCGACTGCGCAGATGCTATCCTTGAGCAGCTGGGCGCGACCCCGGCAATCGCCGCGGAGTAAGTGTTAATCGGCGCGATACTGGCATCTAAAAAGGACGTCGGTATTGCGTCGGTATCACGACTGTTTTGCGACTGTGCGAAATAACGGGGCCAAATGTTAACGTGACAGAGGTGTTGACCCAATGACGACGACAGAAACCACATCTACCAAGACCGGCGCATGCCTGTGTGGCGCGGTGCGGTTTGAGTCCGAGAAAGTGCCAGCGCAGGCGGGCATCTGTCATTGTGAGCAATGTCGTCGCTGGACCGGTGTTGCACTGATGGGCGTCACGGTGCCAACCGACTCGATCAAGTGGGACGGTGCTGAACACATCGCCCGGCTTCAGAGTTCTGAATGGGCCGAGCGGGCCTGGTGCAGCAAATGCGGCACCAACCTGTTTTACCGCGTGACTGCAGACAACGACTGGGCTGGCGGAACGGAAATTCCCGTGGGCCTGTTTGACGACCCAAACGGGTTCGTGCTGAAGAATGAGATCTTTATCGACCAGAAACCGGACGGGTTTGCCTTTGCTGGCGACGATCGCAAAGAAATGACGCGCGCCCAATGCATCGCCTTGTTTTCGGACCTAGGCGGCAAATGAAACATACCGGCCATGTCCGCATGTGCCGATGAAGAGATAAGAAGTGGAGACAGCCAATGACCAAATTCGATCAAAACTGGGTCCGGGCGGAAGAAGACAAGCGCAAATGGATGGCCGAGAATGGCCTCTATGAGGAAGCTGAAGAGCATTCCTCTTGTGGTGTTGGCCTTGTGGTCTCCGTGGATGGCAAACCAAGCCGTAAGGTTGTGGAGGCCGGTATCACCGCGCTGAAGGCGATTTGGCACCGGGGTGCTGTGGATGCGGATGGTAAGACCGGCGATGGTGCGGGCATTCACGTGCAGATCCCTGTGAGCTTTTTCTATGACCAGATTGAGCGCACTGGTCATGAGCCGAACAAAGACGAGCTGATTGCGGTGGGGCAGGTGTTCCTGCCACGCACCGATCACGGCGCGCAGGAAAGCTGCCGGACGATTGTTGAAACCGAAGTTCTGAAGATGGGCTATCGCATCTATGGCTGGCGTCATGTGCCGGTGGATGTGACCTGTCTGGGTGAGAAAGCCAACGCAACCCGTCCGGAGATTGAGCAGATCCTGATCTCTAACTCCAAAGGTGTGGATGAGGATACGTTTGAGCGGGAACTTTATGTGATCCGTCGTCGGATTGAGAAAGCGGCTTTGGCAGCAAACATCACTGAGCTATATTTGGCATCGCTGTCCTGCCGCTCGATCATCTACAAAGGCATGATGCTCGCCGAGCAGGTGGCGGTGTTTTACCCGGATCTGTTGGATGAGCGATTTGAGAGCGCGTTTGCGATCTATCACCAGCGCTATTCCACCAACACCTTCCCGCAATGGTGGTTGGCACAGCCGTTCCGCATGTTGGCCCACAATGGTGAGATCAACACGCTGAAAGGCAACCTGAACTGGATGAAGAGCCATGAGATCCGCATGGCATCTGCGTCGTTTGGGGATTTTGCGGAAGACATCAAACCAATCATTCCGGGTGGCGCGTCTGACTCCGCTGCGTTGGATGGTGTGTTTGAAGTGCTGGTGCGCGCGGGGCGTTCGGCACCAATGGCCAAAACCATGATGGTGCCGGAAAGCTGGTCCAAGCAAGCGGTGGAGCTGCCGCAATCCTGGCGGGATATGTATTCCTACTGCAACTCTGTGATGGAGCCATGGGACGGCCCAGCCGCGCTGGCGATGACTGATGGTCGCTGGGTTTGTGCGGGTTTGGACCGCAACGGTCTGCGCCCGATGCGCTATGTTGTGACCGGTGATGGTCTGCTGATTGCGGGCTCTGAAGCGGGCATGGTGCCGATTGACGAAGCCACTGTGGTGGAAAAAGGCGCGCTTGGTCCGGGGCAGATGCTGGCCGTGGATATGAAAGCGGGCAAGCTGTATCACGACACCGAGATCAAAGATAAACTGGCGGCGGCGCGTCCATTTGGCGAGTGGGTTGGCAAGATCCGTGATCTGGGCGACGAGTTGGCCAGCGTGGAAGAAACCGCGACCTACACCGGTGAAGAGCTGCGCCAGCGTCAGATCGCGGCTGGGTATTCCATGGAAGAGGTTGAACAAATCCTTGCGCCAATGGCCGAGGATGGCAAAGAGGCGCTGGCCTCGATGGGCGATGACACACCAAGTGCGGTGTTGTCGAAGATGTACCGCCCGCTGAGCCACTTCTTCCGTCAGAATTTCTCTCAGGTGACCAACCCGCCCATCGACAGCTTGCGTGAGTACCGCGTGATGTCGCTGAAGACGCGGTTTGGCAATCTGAAGAACGTGCTGAGCGAAGACGGCAGTCAGACCGAGATTGCGGTTCTGGAGAGCCCGTTTGTCGCCAATGGCCAGTTTGAGCGCATGCTTGAGGCGTTTGATGATACGGTTGTAACCATCGACTGTACCTATGATGCGGGCGGCGCGTTGCAGGCTGGTTTGGAGCGCATTCGCGCAGAAGCCGAAGATGCGGTGCGCTCTGGTGCGGGCCACATTGTTCTGACCGATCAGGCGCAGGGAGCGGACAAGGTTGCCATGCCGATGATCCTGGCAACCAGCGCGGTGCACAGCCACCTGACACGCAAAGGGCTGCGGACCTTCTCGTCGCTCAACGTGCGCTCGGCGGAATGTATCGATCCACATTACTTTGCGGTGCTGATTGGGTCCGGTGCGACTGTGGTGAACGCCTATCTGGCAGAAGACACGCTGGCGGATCGCATTGACCGCGGTTTGGCGGATGGCACGCTGACCGAGAACATGGCGCGCTATCGTGAAGCGATTGACCAAGGTCTGTTGAAGATCATGGCGAAGATGGGGATTTCGGTGATTTCCTCCTATCGAGGTGGCCTGAATTTTGAAGCTGTGGGCCTGTCTCGTGCGATGTGTGCGGAATACTTCCCGGGCATGACCAGCCGGATTTCCGGCATTGGTGTCAGCGGCATTCAGCACAAGGTTGAAGAAGTGCATGCCAAAGGCTTCAAATCGGGCACCGACGTGCTGCCGATTGGCGGTTTCTACAAGGCGCGTAAATCTGGCGAGACCCACGCGTGGGGCGCGCAGACCATGCACATGATGCAAGCGGCCTGTAACCGTGCGTCTTATGAGATGTGGAAGCAGTATTCTGCGAAAATGCAAGCCAACCCGCCGATCCATCTGCGTGATCTGTTGAACATCAAGCCGCTGGGCGAGGCCATTCCGATTGAGGACGTGGAAAGCATCACCGCGATCCGTAAGCGGTTTGTGACGCCGGGCATGTCTTTGGGCGCGCTGTCTCCTGAGGCGCATAAAACCCTGAACGTGGCGATGAACCGGATTGGCGCGAAGTCTGATTCCGGTGAGGGTGGCGAGGATCCGGCGCACTTTGTGCCGGAGCCAAACGGCGACAACCCGTCTGCGAAAATCAAGCAGGTGGCGTCCGGTCGTTTTGGTGTAACTGCCGAATACCTGAACCAGTGTGAAGAGCTGGAAATCAAAGTGGCGCAGGGTGCGAAACCCGGTGAAGGCGGCCAGCTGCCGGGCATGAAGGTCACAGACCTGATTGCGCGTCTGCGGCACTCCACCAAAGGTGTGACTCTGATTTCGCCTCCTCCGCACCACGATATCTACTCGATCGAAGACCTGGCGCAGCTGATCTATGACCTGAAGCAGATCAACCCGCGCTGTAAGGTGACCGTGAAGCTGGTGGCGTCCTCGGGCGTTGGCACAATTGCGGCAGGTGTGGCAAAGGCGAAAGCCGACATCATTCTGATCTCCGGCCACAACGGCGGCACCGGTGCGTCGCCTGCGACCTCGATCAAATACTGTGGTCTGCCATGGGAGATGGGGCTGACCGAGGCACATCAGGTTCTGGCGATGAACAACCTGCGCGAGCGGGTGACCCTGCGGACCGATGGTGGTCTGCGCACGGGGCGTGACATCGTGATGGCGGCGATGATGGGGGCCGAAGAGTACGGTATCGGGACAGCTGCGCTGATCGCGATGGGCTGTATTATGGTACGGCAGTGTCAGTCCAACACCTGCCCGGTTGGTGTGTGTACGCAGGACGAAGACCTGCGTGCGAAGTACACCGGCTCGGCGGACAAAGTGGTGAACCTGATCACCTTCTATGCGCAGGAAGTGCGGGAAATCCTCGCTTCCATCGGTGCGAAGTCTCTGGATGAAGTGATTGGCCGTGCGGACCTGCTGGCGCAGGTGAGCCGTGGCTCTGCTCACTTGGATGATCTGGACCTGAACCCGCTGTTGATCACTGTCGATGGCGCGCATGACATCGTCTACAACCGGGACAAAGACCGCAACTACGTGCCTGACACGTTGGATGCTGAAATTGTGCGGGATGCGGCGCGTTTCCTGGAAGATGGCGAGAAGATGCAGCTCAGCTATGCGGTGCAGAACACGCACCGGACCGTGGGCACACGCACCTCGAGCCACATTGTGCGCAACTTTGGTATGCGCAACGCGCTTCAGGACGATCACCTGACCGTCAAGTTGACCGGCTCTGCGGGTCAGTCGCTGGGGGCCTTTGCGGCACCCGGTCTGAAGATCGAAGTCAGTGGTGACGCCAATGACTACGTCGGCAAAGGTCTGTCTGGTGGCACCGTTGTGGTGCGCTCGCCAATGGCGAGCCCGCTTTCGGCAGCGGAAAACACCATCATCGGCAACACCGTGCTGTATGGCGCTACGGACGGCTACCTGTTTGCAGCGGGTCGCGCGGGTGAGCGTTTTGCGGTGCGGAACTCTGGTGCGAAGGTTGTGATTGAGGGCTGTGGTGCCTGCGGGTGTGAATATATGACCGGCGGTCTGGCGGTGATCCTTGGTGACATCGGTGCCAACTTTGGTGCGGGTATGACCGGTGGTATGGCCTATCTTTATGATCCTGAAGGCAAGGCCGAAGGGGTGATGAACATGGAGACGTTGGTGACCTGTCCGGTGACCGTGCCGCATTGGGAAGATCAGCTGAAAGGCATGATCGAACGCCATGTGGCTGAGACCGGATCGGTGAAGGCGCGGGATATCCTGCAGCACTGGGATGTTGAGAAAACCAACTTCTTGCAAGTGTGCCCAAAAGAAATGCTGGTGCATATCCCGCATCCGCTTAGCCAAGAAGACACGGCAGTTCCGGCTGAGTAAGCACAACCTACAACTGAATATTAACCCCCGGCTGTTTTGTCAGCTGGGGGTTTTATTTTGCAAGTTTGGGATTTTCCCAGTTTGCCCCCATACTTAGGCGTATTCAAAGGGAGGATTTCATGCGCGATTTGAAAACAAAGGTATTGGCAGGGGTGCTGGCGCTTTCAGCGATGAGTGGCGCGGCAATAGCCGGGGAATGTGGTTATGATTACTGCTGGGGCGCGGTTGGCATTGGGTCGGGCGGCGCCTGGGGCTATTCCTATGGCAAATATTCGGAAGATCAGGCCATCAATGATCTGCAAGGTGAATGTGGTTGGGATTGTGACAATGTGCACACCTTCTACAACACCTGTGGCGCCATTGCGGAAGGCAACCAAGGCAATTGGGGGTTTGGTTGGGCCAGCACCCGTTCGCAGGCGGAGGAAAATGCGCTGGGCTATTGTTATCAGAACGGCGGCGGATGTGATGTTCGGGTCTGGGCGTGCTCGCCGTAGGCTTGCGTAACGCGTGTTGAAGCACTACTCCCATTGCCAAACAAGACGGCAGGGACATGGCCAAAAAGAGCGCCAAAACAAAGCCCACGAAGAAGGGCGCCAAAAAGACGGCGCGCGCGCCAAAGGCGGGTGTCATTGGCCGTCAATGGCAACGGCTGCGCTATTGGTGGCGGCGGGTGCTGATGTGGTCGGTGTCGTTGTTCATTTTCTCCATTCTGATTTTCATAGTGATCAATCCGCCCTTTACTTGGACCATGGTTGGCGAAAAGCGGCGGTTGGGGCAGGTGGATTATCAATGGGTGCCAATTGAGCAAGTTGCGCCGGTGATGCGGCGCTCTGTGGTGGCTGCGGAAGATGCCAATTTCTGTCTGCATTGGGGGTTTGATGTGGAGGCCATTCGCGACGCCATTGCCGAAGGGGCCGGGCGTGGCGCAAGTACAATCAGCCAGCAGACCGTGAAAAACGTCTACTTCTGGCAAGGCCGCAGTTGGCCGCGTAAGGCGTTGGAAACCTTGATGACCCCTCTGGTGGAGATGACCTGGACCAAACGTCGGATTTTGGAAGTCTACCTCAATGTGGCGGAGTTTGACGCAGGTGTGTTCGGGGTTGAGGCAGCGGCGCGACACTACTTTGGCGTCGGTCCAGAGGATTTGACCGCGGTGCAGGCAGCCCGTCTGGCGGCGGTGCTGCCAAACCCAAAAGAACGCTCTGCGAGTAAGCCGACTGCGGCGCTGCGGCGGCGGGCTGCGGCGATCCTGGATGGGGCTCAGACCATACGCGGAGAGTCGCGTGCGGCATGTTTTGCGGATTGAAATATGTGAGTGGGCAAGGCATTGAAGAGAAAAGCCCAATAACAGTGTGACCCTGCTGATGAACCGTTTGTTCCATGTCCCGTTGTCTCCGTTTTGCCGCAAGGTCCGTCTGATGATGGGTGAGAAGCGGCTTGAAGTGGAGCTGGTGGAGGAACGTTATTGGGAGCAGGACCCCGATTTTCTGCGCCGCAATCCAGCCGCCAAAGTGCCGGTCCTGAAGATGGACGGTAAGATGATGGCAGATAGCAATGCGATCTGCGAGTATCTCGAAGAGAAGTATCCTGAGCCAGCCTTGATGCCGCGTGATCCAGATGGGCGCTATGAGGTGCGGCGGTTGGTGGCGTGGTTTGACGACAAGTTCCACAACGAGGTGACGTCCAAGCTGCTGTATGAGCGGGTCAACCGCAAGCTGATGGGCACCGGCTATCCGGACAGTAAAAACGTGAAATCCGGGGCCAAGGCGATCAAATACCACCTCGATTACATGCATTGGTTGCTCGATCATCGGCGCTGGCTGGCCGGGGATGTGATGACCATGGCGGATTTCACCGCCGCCGCGCATCTCAGCGCGCTGGATTACATCAGTGATGTGGATTGGAACCGCTCTGCGGTGGTGAAAGATTGGTATGCGACCATCAAATCGCGCCCCGCGTTTCGGGCGGTGCTGGCCGATCAGGTGCCTGGTTTCCCACCGCCTGCGCATTATGCTGACCTGGATTTCTAATTTCAGGTGTGGGTTGGGGGGCTGTCTGCCCCCTCGGCCTGACGGCCTCACCCCCGAGGATATTTCTGGAAAGTGAATGCGGGTGGATTATGGTGGATGATCTTACAACACGGATGAAAGCCGAGGCTGTGGCCCTGGGTTTTGATATGGCCAAAGTGTGCCGGCCAGATGCGGTGGGTCACGTGGCGGCGGGCTTGGCAGGTTTCCTTGAGAAAGAGCACCACGGGCAGATGAAGTGGCTCGAAGCGCGCAGCCATTGGCGCTCTGATCCCTCTGTGTTGTGGCCAGAAGCGCAGTCGGTGATTGTGCTGGGTGAAAGTTATACACCGGAGCATGATCCCACAGCTGTGCTGGAGCAGCCGGCGCACGCGGCGATTTCGGTGTATGCGCAGAACCGCGACTACCATGACACGGTGAAAAAGCGTCTCAAGAGATTGGCACGGTGGTTGATCGCGGAGGCGGGTCCAGAGACCGAAGTGAAGGTGTTTGTCGACACAGCCCCGGTGCCGGAGAAACCTTTGGGGCAGGCGGCAGGGCTGGGCTGGCAGGGCAAACACACCAATTTGGTGAGCCGGGATTTGGGCTCGTGGTTTTTTATTGGCTCGGTGTTCACCACAGCCAAGTTAGAGACGGATACAGCGGAAATTGACCATTGCGGGTCGTGCCGTGCCTGTTTGGATGCTTGTCCGACAGATGCCTTTCCTGCGCCACATCAGATTGATGCGCGACGGTGTATTTCTTATTTGACCATTGAGCATCATGGGCCGGTGGATGAAGAGCTGCGCGGGTTGTTGGGCAATCGGATTTATGGCTGTGACGATTGTCTGGCGGCCTGTCCGTGGAACAAATTTGCCCAGGATGCACGGGAAATGAAGTACCACGCACGGGACGAGTTGATTGCGCCAAAACTGGCTGAGCTGGCTTTGCTGGAAGACGCCGAGTTTCGCACGTTTTTCTCAGGCTCGCCAATCAAGCGCATTGGGCGCAATCGGTTTGTGCGCAATGTGCTGTATGCCATTGGCAATTCTGGTGATGCTGAATTGCGAGAAGTGGCGCATAGGTTGTGTGAAGATGAAGACTCAACGGTGGCGGATGCGGCGCGCTGGGCGGTGCAGAGGCTGTCGTGATGCGCGACGCGGCGGTGGATCAGGTCACGCTCTTTGGGTTCAAAGAGAGCATCTACACACAGGTGGTGATGATGGCGCTGGCCGCCAAGGGCGTGGCGTTTGACTTGAAGCGCGACAATCCGTTTGAGGGGGAGGCGTCAGGACCCCATCCGTTTGCGCGGGTGCCGGTGCTGCAACATGGCGACTTTGCGATCTATGAAACCGCCGCCATCACCCGATACGTGGATCGGGCGTTTGAAGGTCTTTCCTTGTTGCCTGGAGGTGCCGCGGCTTTGGCGCGCATGGATCAGGTGATCGCGATTGCTGACAATTATGCCTATTGGCCGATGGTGCGGCAGGCCTATGCCCATGGGGTGGTGCGTAAGCAGGCCGGGATCAACTGGGACAAAGACCTTGTGAATGAGGGGCTGCGTGCGGCGGAACCGGTACTGAAGGTGCTGGATGAGATGGCCCACGAGGGGGAAGTGCTTAACGGCTTGCGGATATCGCTGGCGGATTGTCAGTTGGCGCCCATGGTGGCGGCGTTTGCCGCGCTTCCAAAAGGACGCAAGATGCTGAAACGTCATTGGGCGCTGTCTTGTTGGCTGGATTGGATTAGCCACAGCCGGGCGTTTCGTCAGGCGATTGGAGAGGCATAATGAGCTACGATTTATTGATATTTGACCCAATGGTGGCGCCAGTGTCGCGTCCCGATTTTATGGCGTGGTATGGGGATCTGACAAAATGGGAGGAGCCACGTGACTACAATTCCCCTGAGGGAATGAGTGGCAATCTCCCGCAGTTTTACGAGGCGATCCGACATGAGTTTCCGCCGATGAACGGACCAGATGCGTTCGATTTTGACTCGTTGGTTGAGGGAAAACGCGGGTTTTGGCAGCGGCTGTTTGGTGGATCGCAGGCGCTGGAGCCTTTTAACGAAAGTCTTGTCACTGATTACAGTTGTGCGCAGAGCGGGATTTACATGTCCTTTACTTGGTCGGTTGAGGAGCAGGCTTTCGACCAAGTTGTCCGGTCTGCGCTTAAAACAGGGGTTGGTTTTTTTGACGTGAGCGCAACCGATGGGGGGATTGCGCACACGCCAGAGCAATTGCGTGCTTTGCTGCGTTAGGTTGGCGCGGGTACCCGCCTATTACTTACCCGTTGCGTTTGGGCAGGACCCAATCGGGGCGGGCGAAGTGGCAGGTGTAACCGCCGACGTGTTTTTCCAGATAGTCCTGATGGTGCTCCTCAGCCTGCCAGAAGTCGCTTACAGGTTCGACTTCGGTCACCACTTTGCCGGGCCACAAGCCAGAGGCGTCGACATCTTTGATCGTGTCTTCGGCCACCGCCTTTTGATCCGCATCGGTGACGTAGATCGCGGAGCGGTATGATGTGCCTAGATCATTGCCTTGGCGATTGGGCGTTGTGGGATCGTGGATTTGGAAGAAGAACTCCAGCAGTTTGCGATAGGAGGTTTTGGCGGGGTCAAATGTGATCTCGATCGCCTCGGCGTGGGTGCCGTGGTTCTCATAGGTGGCGTTGGGCACGTCGCCGCCAGTATAGCCAACGCGGGTGGCCAAGACGCCGTCCATTTTGCGGATCAAATCTTCCATGCCCCAGAAACAGCCGCCTGCCAGTACTGCGCGTTTGCTCATTGGTCGATCTCCTCTACTTGATTAAGATAGGCGCCATAGCCCTCACCTTCCATATCGGCGCGGTGCACAAACCGCAGGGAGGCGGAATTGATGCAGTAGCGCAGCCCACCACGGTCCTGCGGACCGTCAGGGAAGACGTGGCCAAGATGGCTGTCGCCATGTTTGGAGCGCACTTCGGTGCGGATCATGCCGACGGTGGCGTCATGGTGTTCGGTGACATAGGCGGCCTCAATAGGCTTGGTGAAGCTGGGCCAACCGCAGCCGCTTTCGTATTTGTCAGAACTGGCAAATAGCGGTTCACCAGAGACCACATCGACATAAATGCCGGGGGCTTTGTTGTTGAGCAGTTTGCCGGAGCCGGGGCGCTCGGTGCCGTTTTCCTGAGTGACCCAGTGCTGTTCATCGGTGAGGGTTGCGATCACATCGGTGTCGCGGGTGTATTTGGTCATGCGCGTCTCCTTCGCTGATCTCAATGTGGGGATCAGTGTTCTGATGTCAGGCATATGGGAGGAGACGGGGGTTTGAAAAGAGGGGATCACGCCGACGTGTCGCCGTGCAACAATTGGCGTGATCCGAAAAGCTTAGGCTGTGGCGGTGGTGAGGGCGGTGTCCATCAGCGCTTTGATCTTGGATTTACTGGTGCCTGCAACGATGCGGCCAAGCTCTTGATCGCCTTTCAGCACAACAAGCGTGGAGCGGCGCGGGATTTTTAGGGCGCGAGAAAGCTCTGAGTTGCTGTGCTGATCCCAGTCGACGCTGATGAAGGTGATGGCGTCGCCATAGGCGGGATTGGATTGCTTGAGCGCATTGATGGCGCGTTCCTGGGCAGCGCAGGTGGTGCACCACTCGGTTTTGAAATCCAGAAATACGGTGTCACCAGCGGCGAGGTGTTTTTTCACCAGGCCCGGAGTGTAGTCGGTGGCGGCGCGGGCTGTGAGGGGGAAGGTCAGGGCTGCGGCGGCGGAAGCGAGGAAGGTGCGACGATGCATGAGGGGAACTCCTTTTAAAGGGCAACAGAGAGATCGAGCAGCCATGGGGGGAGGACACCCAAGAGCCAGATTTCGATCATGTGGTGAACGTTGAAAAACAGCGCGAGGCCGGTGAGGAAGAAGACGCCGCCCAAGATGGGGCGCGATTTGGCGGCGATGGCGCGCAGGGTGGCTTGGTGTTTTCCAAGCGCTGAGCGGGCGCCGTAGCCGAGGCCCAGGATCAGTGTGGAGACACCGGCGGCGAAGGCAATCATGATGATGGTGGCATGGGTGAGGCTTTCGCCTTGCGACGCCAGCGCGATGGCGCCGCCAAGTGTGGGTCCGATGCAGGGGGACCAAACGAGGCCGAGCAGCAGGCCGCCGAGGAATTGACCCTGAAGGCTGGTGTGGTCCACGGTGTTGAGCGTGCTGTCTGCGGAGGCGGCGACGCCTGCGGTGGCGGTGGTGAAGGCGTTTGAGAATTGCGGGACCAGAAGGACTGCGCCAAAGCCCATCATCAGGACAGCGCCCGCCTTTGAAAGCGTGTCAGGTGTGAGGCCAATGGCGTGGCCAAAGACCGTTACGGCCATGCCAAAGATCACAAAGCTGAGGCTCATGCCGAGGGCCAGTGCGGCGGCGCCATGGCGGGAGGCTTGCAGTGCGCTGGTCAGCACGATGGGCAGAACCGGCACCACGCAGGGGTTGATCAGGGTCAGCAGACCCGCGCCATATGCAAAGAGGTATTCCATGCCCCTCTTGTGCCAAGCGCGGGGGGGAGTGTCATGTCAAACAGTGGTGCCGCGGGATCACTTGGCCGTGTGCGATTGTTTCGAAAGCTGCACGGCGAGGATGCCTGCGCAGATCACGGCCACGCCAACGATGTCCCAGAAACCAAGTTTTTCGCCGAGGATCATGGCGGCGATGGCAACACCGAAGAACGGGTTGAGGAAGTGGAAAGTGGCAGCTTTGACAGCGCCGATGCGAGCCACCAGTGCAAACCAGATCCATGTGGCAATCAGGCCGGGGGCGACAATGGTGTAGATGAGGGCCGTCAGCATTTGGGGGGTCCAGGTGACCGTCCAGGTTTCAAACACAAGAGAGGCGCCAAACAGCACTATGGCACCAACGTACATTTGAAGGCCAATGATCATGATCACATTGCCACCTGAGGAGGCGTTGCGCACTGTGAGGGTGGCAATGGCAAGCGCCAGCGCGCCAATGATACAAAGCAGCACACCAAAGAGGTCCACGCCTTGGCCAAGGCGGCCTGCCATGATCAGGAGCACGCCGCCAAAGCCAACGATCAGGCCGATGGTGCCCAGCACGGTAAGTTTCTCACCTTTGGCAGCCCAGCCGAGCAGGGCGACGATGAGCGGCATGGTGGAGGCGATGATCGATGCGAGCGAGGCCTCGATCGTGGTCATCGCGGTGAAGTTCAGGCCGAGATAAAGCGCGTTCTGGCAGAGACCAAATATCAGGGTGGCGCGCCATTGGGCGGGGGTGAGGTGCCAGCTTTGCCCAAGCGCGCGGGCGATGATCACACCAATTGTGCCAGCAATGGCAAAGCGCAGGGAAGAGATCATCAGGGGCGAGGCGTCGGCCACAATGATGCGCGCAGAGGTGAAGGCAGACGACCAGATCAGGGCAAACAGCAGCCCCATGCCAAGTGCGCGGATGTCCATGATGCCTGCCTCAAGTCGTTGCTTTGTGAAGGTGTTCGCTGGCGCGATGTAAGCGCAACGGCAAGCGGGCTGCAAGCGGTGGTTTTAGGGGATCAGGTCTTGGCGCGTTTCAGGAGGCTGCGCAGGCCTCGGTGGCGGGGTTTGCGTTTTTCTGTATCAAGCGGGAAGAAGGCGTCCACCACAATGTATGCGATCAACACAAAGATCAGCGCATTTCCAATCTGGACAAGGCGGTCGATCATTTTCACGTCGGCGTCTTTGCCAAAGGGCGCGATGGAGCCGCCAAACAGGATCACGGTGGTTGTCAGCGCGGTGCCGCCCATGGAGGCGTCGGGGCGGTCGGAAACAAACCAATAAGCCAGCAAGAAGGCGGCCACTGCGAAGACCAGAAATGCGGTCAGCATCAGAGGGGCAATCACGGTCAACTCGTAACAGGCGATGGATACCAAGCCGCCAATGAAGTTGGCCTTGAGCATGTTTTTGGCCACGGTGGGGCCTGCGGCGGTGGCGGTGGAGAGCTGCTGTGAGAGGATCGCGACAAACAGGAGCGTGACCAGGGCGCCGCTGCCAATCAGGTAAAAATAGATCGCAAAAGGAATAGTGACCAACGACATGCGCAGCACTAGACGATTGGGATCATAGTGTGGCGCTTCGGGTTTGGTGGCTGCGGCCACGCCGCGGGGCGTGGGTGGGTAAAATTTGAACATGGCCACGGTCCAAAGCCATGCAAAGACCAAATTGAGAGGAATCCAAATCACCAGCGTCAGAGCGAGATCTTGCGAGGTGAGCACCAGAGTTGGCAGCATGAGGGCTGCCATGAGCGCCAACACAACGCTCAGCATTCCCGCTCCTTTGGTGGACCAATAAAAACTTGTCGCCACCGCCAGCGCAAGGGCCATCAGGAAGGGCACAGGGTAGGGAGAAAGGGCGGAGGAAATCAGCCAAGAAAACACCAAAAACACCACTGCGTGGCGGAACAGAGTGCGAATGGCAACCGGCGGCATGGGGCCGGGGGCCTGCAAAAACAGAACCACAAAAACCGTACAAATTGTGGCCAATGGCCAGCCAATCAGGATGGCGAGAGCAAAGTTGCCCGCCACCCCCACAGCCAGTCGGATGCCACGATTGTCGGCCCCGGTTTGTGCCTCAGTAGGCATAGGAAAGCCAAGAAACCAGTTTGATATAGACGCGACCAACCAAGTTCAGAAAGCCGTTGTCGTTGGTATAGACAATCACGTCGGCCTGCCCGTTCACATTAAAGCGTACGTCGTCGGTTTCATCGCCCTCGGTATAGTTGGGCAAGATGATACGCAGGGCAAAGCGTTGTGGATCCCGCAACCATCCGTTGACTCGAGGAATTTCAGTAGCCTCGCCGGGCTTGCTTTTGGTGCCGTCCGAACTTGCGGCGCTAAAGCTGGCGACCTCGCCTTTGAAGATTTTGCCGGGGTGCATGTCGAGCACCACGTCCACCGGGTCGCCCACCTTGATGTTGCCAAGGTTGTTTTCGGTCATATAGGCCTCGACCCAGACGTTGGTGGCGTCGATGAAGGTCAGCAGGCTTTGACCCGATTTGGCATAGTTGCCCTCGGCGATGTCCAGATCAGAGAGTACACCGCGTGCAGGGGCCTCAAGGTTGGTCCAGCTGAGTTTTAGCTCAGCGTCGGCCAGCTTGGCCAAAGCGGCTTGAATGCGCGGGTTGTCCGCGCCGGTGCTGCCTAGTGCTTGCTTTTCGCTTTCAAGGTCAGCTTCCGCTTGGTCCAACTCCGCCTCTGCATCCGCCAATCGCCGGCGGGATTCATCCGCTTTGGCAACGGCAATGAGGCCCTTTTTCTCTAGGTCAAACACACGGGCGGATTGCAGGCGTTCGGTTTCCAGATCGGTTTGGGCACGGGTGACACGGGCCTGGGCACTGCTGACGTCGGCGCTGTCGGCGCCCACATCCTGAGTGGCGCGTTCCAAGTCGGCTTCGGCGCTTTGTTTTTGGATTTCAAACTGGCGCGGGTCGATGCGGGCAATGACTGTGCCTGCTTCGACAATTTCGCCGTTGTCCGCGTTGATTTCGATCACCGTGCCGGAAACCTGTGGTGTGATCGGCGTGATGATCGCTTTTACACGGGCGTTGGAGGTAAACGGTGTGATGCGATCGGCCGCAAGGTACCAGAGCACCACGATGAACAGCAGAGCGAGTGTGCTCCAGAAGGTACGTTTCATTTGGCCGCCTCTTCCAAGGCTTCGGCATCTGCCTCGATTTCTTCGGCCACGTCAGCCTCCATCCAGGCTACGACAAGTTCGTAGAACACGGACAGGATCACCGGACCAACAAAGATGCCGATCAGGCCGCCAGAGAGCACGCCGCCAATCACACCCACAAGAATCACGAGGATCGGGGTGTTCAACCCTTTGGCGATGAAGATGGGACGCAGAAAGTTGTCCATCAGCATCAGCGGAATCATGATGGCGGTGAACAGCAGAGCTGCGCCGGTGCCCATGTCACCCCAGGCCCAGATCACCAGAGGGATCACAACAAGGGTTGGGCCCACTTGAATGATGCCAAGGATCAGGACCACAACCGCCAGCGGGCCTGCGGCTTCGATGCCAAAGAGGACCATGACAACCCCCATGAGGCCGGCTTGAATCGCGGCCACACCCAGCACGCCGCGCGACACGTTGCGTACGGTGGCGGCGGCCATTTCGACAAATTCGCCACCTTTAGGGGCAAAGACTCGGTTGCCAAATTTCTGCACCATGTCGCCTAGCTTTGGCCCGGGGGTCAACATCATGCCCATAACAATCACAGACAGGGCCATAGCCAGAAGTTGGAAGCTGAGGCCTGCAACCGCGCCGCCAATGGTGGAGGCAAAGCCCAAAACAACATCGCCGTAGCGCTCCAGGGCAAGGGCGAGATTGTTGTTAAACAGGTTCCAAATTTGCGTGGCTTTTGGGCCAACCAACGCGAGTTCATTTAGGCCCTCTGGTGGTGGTGGTAAGTCAAGTGTTCCGCCTTGCAGCTTGTCACTGAGGGTGTTGAAGTGGGCAAAAAAGCTGCTGACCGAGGCCCAAAGGGGGCCAATGGTCAGGCCGAGACCCAAAAGCGTGATGATTGTGGATGCCCAGCCGCGACGTCCGCCAAGCTTGGCGGAGAGCCAATCAAACAAGGGGTAAATTGCGACCGCGAGAATGATGGCCCAGACCACAATACCGGAGAGCGGCAAAATGATGGTGAAGGCGGCAAAGGCAAAGACGCCCAGAAAAAGTAACCGAATGCCAAGATCAATCAATCGTCTCTCGTCCATCGCAAAGTCCTTCCCAAATTGTTCAAATTCCGCGTAGGCTGGCCGAATATTTGTGGCTTATGCGGTTGTTATGGCGGCATCTTTGCACAGCCTTAGGTGATTTGAGGACAAAAAAATGAACAACAACAGCGAAACTATGACACCTGAAGGTTTTTTTCAGAAACACCGGTGGTCGATCCTTTTGGGTCTTCTGGTGGTGTTGATGCTGTTGGACGGTCTGGATGACCACTACTCTTGGTCAAGCACGGCTGGCCTGTGGGGGATGAGCTTTCTGTTTTTGGGGGTCGTCGGCGCAACTGAGCGTAACACGGTTTTGCGCGTCACCATGGCGGTGCCGGTGATGGCCTGGTTTGTGCTTCTGATCATGGCGGAGTTCTTGGGCATGACAGTGAACGGCGGATTGTATGCTTTGGCGGCGATCATGCTGTTTGGGTCGATGATCATCAGCTTTCGCCAACTGTTTGCGCCGGTGCATTCAGAATATGAGCGGCTCTCAAGCGGGGTGTTTGGGTATTTGCTGATCGCGATGTTATGGGGGCTGATCTATTGGCGGATAGAGGCGTCGTATCCGGGGTCGTTTAATATGCCAGAAGATGTTGTGGGTCAGAAGGCGGCGTTTGTGTATTTCTCGATGATCACCATGACCACAGTGGGCTATGGCGAGATAACTCCGGCGGCGAGCCTGCCCAGGATGTTGACAGGCATGCAGGCGATTGTGGGCACGATGTTTGTCGCGATCTTTATTGGTCGGATTGTGGGGCGTTTGAAATGACGCAGGTCACCGGGCAGATTACCTGGGTTTACACAGAGGCATTGGATACGGCGGCAGGGTTTTACCGTGATGTTTTGCAGCTGCCTGTGCTGCGGGATGCGGGCAGTGCGTTGATTTTTGAGACCGCGCCAGGCGCGCGCTTGGGTCTGTGTGAAGCCTTTGACGGGCGGGTTGTGGAGCCCAAGGGGGGGATGATCACGTTGTTGGTTTCGGATCGTAGCGCGGTTGACGACTGGTATGGGCGCGTAATGGCTTCCGGGGTCTCTGTTCGTGGCGTGCCGGAGGTATTGGCGAAGTTTGGCATCTACAGTTTCTTTTGCGAAGACCCCAATGGCTATGTGATTGAGGTGCAGTGTTTCCTTGATTGATAGGGGGCCTGACCCGCCGAATTTTGAGATTCTCCGCCGCTGAAGTAGAGTTACACCAATTGTTTGTGAGTTATTGGAGTGTGGGTATGGGACGTCATTTGATCCTGACAATTCATGGGGTTGGGGAACAGAGGCCCGGAGAAACCGTGGATCAGGTTGTTGGGGCGGCCACCACTTGGGTGGATCATCTGCCGAGGCCAGCGGTGGAAGTGAACCGGGACATGATCGAGTTGGCCGAAGGGCATTTTGACGGCACCTCTCGCAATGCGCGGCTTTTCCCCGTGCATCTGTGCCGCGTCACAGAGACCGGAAATGGCCAGGATGAAGCCTTGTTTACCGAGGTATTTTGGGCAGATCGATCCCCGGCACCGAAGGGGTTGATCAACACCCTTTTGGATTTGATCTGGGTGGTGCTCGCGCTGGGTTATCTTGCGATGGACAATGTGGAGCAGACCCATCAGCGCAGCGACAAGGACCCGTCCGATCCCGGTGGCCGCGCGACGTTTGCTGCGAAGATCGTGCATTTGTTCACGTGGGTTTTCTTTGGCGTAGTGGCAACCTTGAACCTCTACCTGCTTGTGGGGGCGATACCCGCCATGACCGATCAGATTTTCAAGGATGTGGGTTTGATCCGAAAGGTGCAATTTGGGGCTCTTGCGGCGCTTTACGCGGGGGGCATTGCCGGTGGGCTGATTTATTGGAACAGCGCATCGACTTACCTGCGCCGTGTGTTTTGGCGCGGCATGGTGTTTGCTGGTGGGTTCTTGCTGTTGGCTTTGATTTTTGGCCCTCAAATGGAGGAATGGTGGCAAGTTGACACTGGACACGATCCGTTGGGGCAATTTGTCGGGATGCAGATTGTCGTGTTGGGCGGGGCTTGGGCAATTCAAAGTCTGCTGACGGTTTTGATGGTTGGGACAGCCTTATTGCCGCTGAAACTGACCGATGGCATTGCAGGGCATCGGCGACTTTATCCCAGCATTTGTGCCGGCATGTTGGTGCTTTGGATGTTTTTCATTTCGGGTCTTTGGCTCACCTTGCAGACCATTGTCGAAAGCACACCGGGGTTGGAGACCGGAGAGCTTAGCATGTTGTTTCAGAGCCACCTTCAGGAGGCGATCGACTCGGTGAGCGTCGTGTTTGTGGCGATGGTGCTTTTGGTTGTTGTCGGAGCGGTGATTTTTGCGCTGCGCAAAGTGCTTAAAACCAATTTGCACGCTCGACATCCGTATTTGAAAAGGGCCATTTTGAATCGGGTGGCTCAGGCTGTGTTTGTTGGTGCAGGGTTGGTGCTGGCGCTGATTGCGCTGCGCACTGGTTTGGTCATGTTTGCCGATGTTGATTTTCTATGCCCTAAATCTGCGGACAGCCAAGATCGTCATTGTCAGGGCATTGGTCCGCTGTTGGATAAGTTAGCAGAGCACAAAGCGCAGATTGGCTTGATTGTGGTTGCGATCATGGCGCTGATCTATCGGTTTACCGATGTGGTGGCCGCTGGTTTGGGGGTGGCGCGCGACATTGTCACTTATGCCAAGCGTGATGCCTGTGCGCTTTGGGAAGACCGTACGATGCGGTGTTCGAACTACCCAGATAGGAGCGCGATTGAAGAGCGGTTTTTTCGTGTGTTTTATTACGCGCTTCAAGTTTTTGACGCAGATAAGATAACCGTTATTTCGCATTCCCAAGGCACCGTGGTCGCGACGCAAATGTTGGCGGATAAACGGGTGCAGAGGCGCATTGGCAATCGCCCTGTTACGTTGATCACAATGGGGGCGCCAGTCACCCATATCTATCAAAAATACTTCCCTGAGATGTTCACTGTGGATCCGAGCAAGTTGCCCGCCCGATGGTTCAATATATTCCGCGAAGATGACTTTGTCGGCACGACAATTGACGGCGGTCACATCGCTTCAGATCGCAACATCGCTGTGCCGCCTAGAGGGCATACCGGCTATTTCACCGACTATGAAGTGTGGAAAAAACTCTGCGGGGATGAGATTGGATTCGATCTATTTCATCCCAAAACCTAGGTCCTGCGCCGGTGCCTTGTACCGGGCGTATGATGTGGTGATTTCTGTGTGCTTTTGAGGCGGCATTGCAAGGCATACCGTCGCCATTGGCTTCCCCCTTGGGTGCAATGGCGCTAAAGGTGCGGTGAAACGGGAGTTGCCGCATGTCGATGAATAGCTTTGGACATCTTTTTCGCGTCACCACATGGGGTGAGAGCCACGGGCCTGCGCTGGGCGCGACGGTAGATGGGTGCCCTCCTGGGGTGTCGGTGGATGAGGCGATGTTGCAGCAGTGGCTGGACAAACGTCGCCCTGGTCAGAACAAGAACACCACACAGCGCAATGAGCCAGATGCGGTGAAGATCCTGTCGGGTGTGTTTGAGGGTAAAACCACAGGCACGTCGATCCAGTTGATGATCGAGAACACCGATCAGCGTAGCCGCGATTATGGCGAGATCAGCCAGACCTTCCGTCCGGGCCACGCAGACATCACATATCATCTGAAATACGGCAACCGTGACTATCGTGGCGGTGGACGTAGCTCTGCGCGGGAAACCGCAGCGCGGGTGGCGGCTGGTGGTATTGCGCGGGAGGCGATCAAGGCGATTGCGCCCAATCTGGAGATCAAAGGCTACATGACCAAGATGGGCGCGATGGAGATTGATCGCGACAACTTCCATTGGGACGCGATTGACCGCAATGATTTCTGGATTCCACAGAGTGCCGACGTGGCGCAGGAGTGGGAAGACTACCTTCAGGCACTGCGCAAAGAGCATGACAGCGTCGGCGGTGTGGTTGAAGTTGTGGCGCGCAATGTGCCCGCAGGGATTGGCGCGCCGGTTTACAGCAAGCTTGATACCGACTTGGCGGCGGCGATGATGTCGATCAACGCCGTGAAGGGCGTCGAGATTGGCGAAGGCATGGCGGCAGCAGGGCTGAAGGGCTCTGAAAACGCGGATGAAATTTTCATGGGCAATGACGGCCAGCCGGTGTTCTCGTCCAACCACGCGGGTGGTATTTTGGGTGGGATTTCCACCGGTCAGGATGTGGTGGTGCGCTTTGCCGTGAAACCAACCAGCTCGATCCTCACGCCGCGCAAGTCGATTCGAATTGATGGCAGCCCAACTGAAGTGATCACCAAAGGCCGGCATGACCCCTGTGTGGGTATCCGTGCGGTGCCGGTGGGCGAGGCGATGATGGCCTGTGTGATCCTCGATCACCTGTTGCTGCATCGTGGTCAGGTGGGTGAAAATCAGGGCAAGATTGGCTGATGCTGGAAAGCGTTGATCTGAGCGACCTGAGAGAGGCTTTGCGCGCGGAAGCCGCGGAGCGCATGGCGCAGGACAGCGCGCATGATCTGGCGCATTTGGATCGGGTTTGGACCACGGCGCAGGCTTTGGCAGAGGCCGAAGGTGGGGCAGACCTGCGGGTGCTGCTGGGGGCGAGCTATTTGCATGATTTGGTGAACTTGCCAAAGGACTCTCCCAATCGCGCGCGGGCCAGTACGATGGCGGCCGGCGCTGCAGCACCGATTTTGCGCAGTCATAGTTTTACCAATCACGAGGTGGCGGCGGCGCAGCATGCAATTGCCACCCATAGTTTCTCTGCTGGTTTGAAGCCGAAGTCATTGGAAGCGCGGATTTTGCGCGATGCGGACCGGCTCGATGCGCTGGGCGCGATTGGCATTGCGCGCACCTTTGCGGTGAGCGGGGCCTTGGGCCGGGCGCTGTATGATGAGAATGACCCGTTTGCCGAGCATCGTGATTTGGATGACAGCGCCTGGGCGTTGGATCATTGGCCGGTGAAGCTGTTCCGGTTGCCTGAGGATATGCAGACCGTAGCCGGCAAAATGACAGCCGAAGAGCGGGTGGCCGAGATGCGGTCTTATGCACGAATGTTAGCTGGTGAGCTGGGTCGTGACTTGCCAGAAAGCTGGGCGTAAGCGTTTTAACCCTGAGGGGTGATACCAGGGCGGGCTTTGCCGCGTTGCAGACCCAATTGACGCTCGCGCCAGATGATCAGGATGCCGGCGGAGATAACAATGGCGGCACCCACAAGCATCTGTTGTGTTGGGATTTCTGAGAACCAGACGTAGCCAATCACAATCGCAAACAGCATCGCCACATAGTCAAACGGCGCCACCACCGACGCGGGCGCAAAGCGATAGCACGAGGTCAGCATGATCTGCGCCACCCCGCCGATGAGTCCTGCGGTGACCAGCAAAGCGGCCTGTTCCCAAGTGGGAATGATCCAGCCAAACGGCAGGGTCAGCAGCGAGAGGCAGGAGGCCGTGAGTGAGAAGTAGAACACAATCGCGGAGGTCTGATCGGTCTGCACCAACTTGCGGATGTGGATTTGTGCCAAGGCCCGAAAGAGGGCGGAGCCGAGCACCAGCATGACGCCAACGGTGGCCATGGCGGAAGCCTGGTCTGCATCAAAGATGGTGAGGCGCGGCCAGAGTACGACGCAGACGCCTATCAGGCCGATGCCAACGGCAGTGAGGCGGAAGGCGCGGACTTCTTCGCCCAAAAACATGGCGGCAAAGATCACGGTCATCAGCGGTGCAGCAAAGCCTATGGCGGTGACTTCGGGCAAGGGCAAAAGGCCCAGGGCGGCAAAGTTCATCGCCATGGAGGTGGTGCCAATCACACCGCGCCAGACATGGCCCATGGCGTTGTTCACGCGCAGGCCTTGCGGCATCTCCCCGCGATGGAGCAGCCAGGCAAAGATCACAAACAGTGCAAAAAAAGACCTAAAGAACACCGCTTGGCCCGCGGGCACCTCATCTGCGGTGGCCTTGATCAGCGCGGCCATGACGGAGAAAAGCGCGATGGCGGTGATCTTGAAGGCAATGCCTTTGAGCGGCTGCATGGGGATGTCCGGTGATTGGAGTTGGCTGGACTGTGGCTCAGGGGCACAGGAATGACAAGGCGGGCTTGATCTTTGGTTGGGGAGCGGGAAAGGTCCGGGGCGCAAGACGGAGAGCAGCCATGTATCAGACCAATTATTTGATTGCCGCGCTGAGCGCAGCGGCTGTGGGACGCGGGCGTGAGGTGTTTGCCGAGGTGCCCGGGCAGGATCCGGTGACCTTTGGCGGATTGTTTGCCGGGGCGGAGCGCATGGCGGCGGCTTTGGTCGCACAGGGCGTGCAACCGGGTGACCGCGTGGCGGTGCAGGTGGAGAAGACCATCGAGGCGATCCAGCTGTACCTCGGCACGGTCATGGCGGGTGGTGTGTTTCTGCCGCTGAATACAGCCTACACGACCCCAGAGGTGGCCTATTTTCTTGGTGATGCCACACCGCGTGTGGTGGTGTGCGATCCAGCCAAAGCAGATGAGATTGCACCAATTGCTGAAGGCGCAGCAGTTCTCACCCTAGATGGGGCTGGGCAGGGGAGCCTGACCGATTTGGCGGAGGACCAAACCGGATTTGAGCCTATTGCGCGCGGCGCGGATGATCTGGCGGCGATCCTGTATACCTCCGGCACCACCGGGCGCTCTAAAGGCGCGATGTTGAGCCATGACAACCTGCTGTCCAACTCAGCGACGCTGCGGGATTACTGGCGCTTCACCAAGGACGATGTGCTGATCCATGCCTTGCCGATCTTCCACACGCATGGGCTGTTTGTGGCAACCAATGTGGCGCTGTTGTCCGGGGCCTCGGTGGTGTTTGTGGCGAAGTTTGATGCGGATGCGATTTTGGACGCGATGCCAAAGGCGACCAGCCTGATGGGCGTGCCGACCTTCTACACACGGCTTTTGAAAGACGCGCGGCTGACCAAAGAGCTGGCGGCCAATATGCGGTTGTTCATCTCCGGCTCAGCGCCTTTGTTGGTGGACACACATGAGCAGTGGGAAGCGCGCACCGGGCACCGGATACTGGAGCGCTATGGCATGACCGAAACCAATATGAGCACCTCCAATCCGTATGAGGGCGAACGCCGAGCTGGCACCGTGGGCTTTCCATTGCCGGGGGTTGAGGCGCGTATTCGTGCGGATGGCACAGAGGTGGCGCAGGGTGAGATTGGTGTGCTGGAAGTGCGTGGGCGCAATGTGTTTCAGGGCTATTGGCAGATGCCGGAAAAGACGGCGGAAGAGCTGTTGCCGGATGGTTGGTTCATCACCGGCGATTTGGCCAAGATGGATGCGGATGGTTATGTGACCATTGTCGGCCGGTCCAAAGATCTGGTGATCACTGGGGGTTTCAATGTGTATCCCAAAGAAATCGAGTCGCTGATTGACGATCTTGATGGCGTGCTCGAAAGCGCCGTGATTGGTGTGCCGCATGCTGATTTTGGCGAGGCGGTTGTGGCTGTGGTGGTGCGGTCTGATCCAACGCTGACAGAGGCGCAGGTGAGTGGGCCGTTGGCGGAAAGTCTTGCGAAGTTCAAACAGCCAAAGCAGGTGATCCTCCTGCCGGAGTTGCCGCGCAACACCATGGGCAAGGTGCAGAAAAAGGCGCTGCGGGAGAGCTACGCGGGGCTGTTCTCCTAATGCAAAACGGGGGCCAAATGGCCCCCGCTTGGTCTTGGTCTGTGTGGCGGCTTACGCGCGCACCAGTTTCTCATAAGACTCCGCGATGTCGCGGGTGATGTCGCCGACCTCAAAGGTGTATTCGCCAATCTGGCCCACAGGCGTGACTTCGGCGGCGGTGCCGGTCAACCAGCATTGTTCAAAGTCCGCCATTTCTTCGGGCATGATGTGACGCTCGATCACAGTGATGCCTTTGTCTTTGAGCATGCCAATCACGGTCTGGCGGGTGATGCCATTCAGGAAGCTGTCCGGCAGCGGGGTGTGCACTTCGCCATCTTTCACAAAGAAGATGTTGGCGCCGGTCGCCTCGGCCACGTAGCCACGGTAGTCCATGAACAACGCGTCCGAGCAGCCTTTAGCCTCGGCTTTGTGCTTGGAGATGGTGCAGATCATGTAGAGGCCTGCCGCCTTGGCGTGCACCGGGATGGTTTCCGGGCTGGGGCGTTTCCATTCCGCGATGTCGAGCTTGGCACCCTGCATTTTGGCGTCGCCATAATACGCGCCCCAGGCCCAAACGGCGATGGCAACGCGGACAGGGTTGGCCGCAGAAGCGACACCCATGTCATCCCCGGAGCCGCGCCAAACAACAACGCGCACATAGGCGTCTTTCAGGCCGGATTTCTTCAGGGTTTCCTGTTTGGCCGCTTCCAACTCATCGAGCGAGATCGGCATGGGCATGTCCAGAGATTCCGCGGACTTGAACAGGCGCTCGTTGTGCTCGCGGCTTTTGAAAATCTTGCCGTTATAGGCCCGCTCGCCCTCAAAGACGGAGCTGGCATAGTGCAGAGCATGGCTCAGGACGTGCACCTTGGCCTCGCGCCAATCCACAAATTCGCCATCCATCCAGATGACGCCGTCACGATCGTCATATGCACCAGCCATGGTCGTTCCTTTCGCTTTCCAAAGAGTAGTCAATTTTCATTTATTGCGCAAATTAGTTCCGATACGGACATAAAATTGCGCAGAACCTGCGATTCGCTACCAGTTAGCGCTTGGAGTGTCAACAAAGCTGACGTATTGTGACGGTCAAACTCGTCAATTGTGATGCTGGGAGGTCCTATGAGCGATCCAATTCGGAGTGAGACCCTGCTTTATCTTACCGATGAGCAGCTCCGGCAGGGCATAGAGGCGATGTATTTTGCCTATCGTGGCTTCACGGCTGATCCAGACCGAATCCTTGAGAGCATGGCCTATGGGCGTGCGCACCATCGGGCGATCCATTTTATCAACCGCGCGCCCGGTACCACGGTGACCAATCTGCTTGATATTCTTGGCGTGACCAAACAGTCACTCAATCGTGTGTTGCGCACGTTGATTGAAGATGGGCTTGTGGAAAGTCGCGTGGGGACTTCTGATCGGCGGGAGCGGAACCTCTATTTGACGGAAGACGGCACCGCATTGGAGCATCGTTTGTCAGATTCACAACGTGCACGGATGCGGACGGCGTTCCGTGAAGCAGGACCGGAGGATGTGGCGGGGTTTCGACGTGTGCTTGAGGCGATGATGGAAGGTGAAATGAAACGACAATATCTGTCGCTGAGAGAGTCAGGCAAATGAAAGACATTGATCCTCACCTGTTGATTGTGGATGACGATGAGCGCATTCGAGGGCTATTGCGTAAGTTTCTGATGCGACACGGGTTTCTGGTGACCGCTGCGCGCGACGCGGCTCATGCGCGGCGTATTTTGTCAGGGTTGGACTTTGACCTGATTGTGTTGGATGTGATGATGCCCGGTGAAGATGGCATGAGCCTGACACGGGGCATTCGCGAGACGTCTCAGACGCCGGTTTTGCTGCTTACCGCCAAAGGGGAAACCGAGGACCGGATTGCTGGGCTTGAGGCCGGGGCGGATGATTATCTGGCCAAACCGTTTGAGCCTAAAGAGCTGCTTCTGCGCATCAATGCGATCCTGCGGCGCATGCCGGAGGTGGATGAAGCGGCAACGGTGCCCAAGGTGCTGCATCTCGGTGGCATTCGCTATGACATTGATCGCGGCGAGATGTGGCAGGGCGAGGAGCCGGTGCGACTGACCGCGACCGAAAGTCAGCTGATGAAGATTTTTTCCAAAACACCAGGCGAAGCGGTGAGCCGCAGCAAGCTGGTTGAGGAATTGGGCCGCGACAAAGGTCAGGCGCAAGAGCGGGCTGTGGATGTGCAGATCACTCGGTTGCGGCGCAAGTTGGAAGAAGACCCGAAGCAGCCGCGCTATCTGCAGACCGTGCGCGGGGCAGGCTACATGCTGGCACCGGATTAATCTGCCAGCGGTGCTGGTTTCGCCTTCGGCGAGAGTATTTTAGTCAGAAGAAGCAGGGGGCGTAGCATGGCCACAGCGGTGTTTAGTCACAAAAGTTCGTTGCGGCATATCACGCCCGCAGGCCACGCGGAGCAGGTTGCGCGGATTGAATATGTTCAGGAAGCGTTGGGTGCGGTGCGGTTCGAGGCGTTGGACCGGCGTGACGCGCCAGAGTGTTCGGACGCGGATATTTTGTTGTGCCATCCGCAAAGTCATCTGGATGCAATCACGATAGCAGAACCAGAAAGCGGAACCATTGCGTTGGATGGAGACACCTACATGTCACCCGGTTCCACACTGGCAGCGCGCCATGCGGTTGGTGGCTGTTTGGCGGCGGTGGATGCGGTGATCGCCGGTGACGTGGGCAATGCCTTTGTGGCGTGTCGTCCGCCCGGGCACCATGCGGAACAAAGCAATCCAATGGGATTTTGTCTGTTTGGCACGGCAGCGATTGCCGCCAAACATGCGCTGGAGCGCCATGGGGTGAGCCGTGTGGCGGTGGTGGATTTTGACGTGCACCATGGCAATGGCACGCAGGCCTTGTTGTGGGATGAGGCGCGCAGCCTGTTTATTGGCAGTCATCAAAATCCATTGTGGCCTGGTACTGGCATGTCGGAGGAAACCGGCGCGCAGGGTAATGTGATGAACCTGCCGTTGCCGCCACACAGCGATGGGCGGCTGATGCGGGCGACTTATGAAGCGCAAGTGTTTCCGGCGTTGGAGGCGTTTGCGCCGGAGTTGTTGATCATATCGGCCGGGTTTGACGCGCACAAAGATGATCCACTGGCACAGTTGGAATGGACCGAGGGTGACTTTGTTTGGTTGACGGAGCGGCTCTGTGATGTGGCGGACAAACACTGCGGTGGGCGCGTGGTCTCGACTTTGGAAGGTGGATATGATCTGAACGCCTTGGCAGCGTCGGTGGCGGCGCATGTCGGGGTTTTGATGGAGAGAGCCAAATGAGCGACACACCTGTGGAAGAGATGAGCTTTGAAGCGGCAATGCGCGAGCTGGAGCAGGTTGTGGGCCAGTTGGAACGCGGTGACGTGGAGCTGGAGAAATCCATTACGCTCTATGAGCGCGGTGCAGCGTTGAAAGCCCGCTGTGAGGCCAAGCTGAAAGAGGCCGAAGAGAAGGTCGCGGCGATCACCTTAGACGGCAATGGCACCCCAGCCGGTTTGACACCGGTTGAGGGCATGTAAGCGTCCCTTAGCGATGTTTGAAACACGTTTGAAAGAGACCGCAACGCAGGTCGGTTCTCATCTCCTTGAGGTGATGGCGCCCTTGGGTGATCTGCCGGTTGTGGAGGCAATGCGCTATGCCAGCGCGGGCGGAAAACGGCTGCGGGCGTTTCTGGTACTGGAAAGTGCGCGGCTGCATGGGGTGGATGCCACACATGCGATTTGGCCGGCGACGGCGATAGAAGCGATGCATGCATACTCGCTGGTGCATGATGATTTGCCCTGCATGGATGATGACAACCTGCGGCGCGGATTACCGACCACCCATGTCAAATGGGATGAGTGTACTGCGGTGTTGGCTGGAGATGCTTTGCAAACTTTGGCTTTTGAATGTGTGTCGCGGGACGAGTGCCACGATGATACAGCTGTGCGTGCAGAGTTGACCGTGTCATTGGCGCGGGCGGCGGGGGCGCAGGGCATGGTGCTTGGTCAGGCCTTGGACATTGCAGCGGAGACTGCGCCGGTGCCGTTGACGCTCCAAGAGATCACACGCTTGCAGGCGGGCAAGACTGGGGCGTTGATTGCCTGGTCGGCCACGGCAGGCGCGGTGATGGGCAAGGCAGATATTGAGCCGTTGATGCGGTATTCGCTGGACCTTGGTTTGGCGTTTCAGATTGCCGACGATATTCTGGACGTTGAGGGTGATGCCGAAAAGGTTGGCAAAGCGGTGGGCAAAGATGCGGACGCCGGCAAAGCCACCTTTGTGTCGCTGCTAGGGTTGGAGGGTGCCAAAACCCGTGCCCGCGACCTTGTGACGGATGCATGTGACGCGCTTTCCGTTTACGGTAAGGACGCGGATACCTTGCGGGAGGCGGCGCGTTTCGTTATCTCGCGGGACAGCTAACCGGAAGGCGCGCCTATGTCAGCGAGACCCCAGACCCCATTGTTGGATCAAGTGACCCTGCCAGAAGACCTAAAGAGGTTTTCTGACAGTGAGTTGACGCAGATTGCGCATGAATTGCGCTCTGAGACAATTTCGGCGGTCAGCGAAACTGGCGGGCACCTTGGGGCCGGATTGGGCGTGGTGGAACTGACCGTGGCGTTGCATGCGGTGTTTGATATGCCACGTGACAAGCTGATCTGGGATGTGGGACACCAGTGTTATCCTCACAAGATTTTGACCGGCCGCCGTGACCGGATTCGCACCCTGCGTCAGGAAGATGGCCTGTCCGGTTTTACCAAGCGCAGCGAGAGTGTGTTTGATCCTTTTGGCGCGGCGCATTCTTCGACATCGATTTCGGCTGCGCTCGGCTTTGCCGTGGCGCGCGATTTGGGTGGGCAATGTGATGGCGGTTTGGGTGACGCGATTGCGGTGATTGGCGATGGGTCGATTACGGCGGGCATGGCTTATGAGGCGATGAACAATGCGGGCCATCTGGGCAAACGTATGTTTGTGGTGCTGAATGACAACGACATGTCGATTGCGCCTCCGGTGGGGGCGATGAGCGAGTATCTCTCGCGCCTTTATGCTGGTGAGCCGTTTCAGGAATTGAAGTCTGCCGCCAAAGGCGCGGTGAGCCTGTTGCCAGAGCCATTCCGTGAAGGGGCCAAGCGCGCCAAAGATGTGCTTAAAGGCATGGCCGTTGGCGGCACGTTGTTTGAACAGTTGGGTTTCTCCTACGTCGGGCCAATTGACGGACACGATATGGACCAGTTGCTGCCGCTGCTGCGGACCTTGCGTCAGCGTGCGACCGGTCCGGTGCTGCTGCATGTGATCACCAAAAAAGGCAAAGGCTACGCGCCCGCCGAAGCGGCGCGCGACAAAGGCCATGCCACTGCGAAGTTTGATGTGCCGACCGGCAAACAGCACAAAGCGCCCTCCAATGCCCCGAGCTATACCTCGGTGTTTGGCAATGCGCTTGTCGAAGCGGCCGCCGAAGACAGCCGAATTTGTGCGGTGACCGCTGCGATGCCAGATGGCACCGGGTTGGGCCTGTTTGCCGAACGCTATCCAAGCCGGTGTTTTGACGTGGCGATTGCCGAACAACATGGCGTGACCTTCTCCGCTGCTTTGGCGGCGGGTGGCATGAAGCCATTCTGTGCAATGTATTCGACGTTTTTGCAGCGTGGCTATGATCAGGTGGTGCATGACGTGGCCATTCAACGCCTGCCGGTGCGCTTTGCGATTGACCGTGCTGGGTTGGTTGGCGCGGATGGGGCCACCCATGCGGGCAGCTTTGACGTGGCGTTTATGGCCAACCTGCCAGGCATGGTGGTGATGGCGGCGGCGGATGAATCTGAGCTGAAGCATATGGTGGCAACAGCGGCGGCTTATGATGACGGGCCAATTGCGTTCCGCTACCCGCGTGGCGAAGGTGTTGGCGTCGAGCTGCCGGAGCGTGGCGAAGTGCTGGAGATTGGCAAGGGCCGTGTGGTGCAGGCGGGCAAGCGCGTGGCGCTGTTGTCGTTTGGCACGCGGCTGGAAGAAACCCGAAAAGCGGCAGAGGCGCTGGCGGCGCGGGGCATAACCCCGACGATTGCGGATGCGCGATTTGCCAAGCCATTGGACCGCGACATGATCCTTGATCTGGCGGCCAACCATGAGGCGCTGATCACCATTGAAGAGGGCGCAGTAGGCGGCTTTGGCAGCCACGTGGCGCAGCTATTGGCCGACGAAGGTGTGTTTGACAGTGGGCTGAGGTATCGTTCCATGGTGCTGCCAGACACGTTTATTGATCAAGCCAGCCCAAAGACAATGTATGATGTGGCGGCGATGAATGCCGAGCACATTGAGGCCAAGGTGTTGGAGGCGTTGGGTATCACAACGCTGGACAGCAAACGCGCGTGACTTGAAGGCAGGAGTGGGGGTTAGCCCCCAAACCCCCAGGATATTTTCAGACTGAGAAAGCGCTTAGGTGGTGGTTTCTTCCTCTAGCATGGCTTTTAAGGCATCGCGATAGTTGGGGTATTTCAGGACAACCCCCAACTCCTCTTTGATGCGGTCATTGCGCACGCGTTTGCTGTCAGAATAAAAGCTGCGTGCCATGGGGGTCATGTCCGCCTGTTCAAAGGGGATTTCTGGCGGTGGGTCTATGCCCAGAAGTCCCGCAGCATAGGCGAGGATGTCTTGCGGCGGGGCTGGGCTGTCGTCGCAGACATTGTAGCTGCGGCCCGGATTTGGCGCTTTCAACGAGGCCTCCAGTACCAAGGCGATGTCCTCCACATGAGCGCGGGAAAATACCTGGTTTTTCTTGATGATGCGGCGCGCGGTGCCATTGCGCAGTTTGGCAAAAGGGCCACGACCGGGGCCGTAGATGCCTGCCAGGCGGAAGATGTGTAGGGGCAGCCCGGGCAAGGCTTGCCACTCGGCTTCTGCCAGAACACGCATTTTGCCGCGATGTCCGCCGGGATCAAGCGGGGTGTCTTCGTCCACCCAGCCGCCATCCATATCGCCGTAGACACCTGTGGTGGAGAGGTAGCCGAGCCATTCCAGATTGGGGGCGGCCTTTTGCAACGCGCCTTTGCCAAGGCGCAGCACCGGATCGCCGCCTTTGTCGGGGCGGATGGAGGTCAGCACATGGGTGACATCTTTGAGGGCTGTGTCAAAATCAATCGGCCATTGCAGTGGCGTGATGCCTTGGGCGCGCAGGTCGGCCTCTTGGGCCGGGTCGCGGTAAGTGCCGAGAATGGTCCAGCCTTGTGGTAGAAGACGGGTGGCGAGGGCCTGGGCGGTGTAGCCGTGGCCGAGCGAAAGCAGGGTCTTTGTCATGGCGTCACTGTGCGCCTGTGGTCCGGCAGGTACAAGAGTTGGCGCAGGGAATAATTGTCACAGCGGCGTGGCGGATGGCAGATGCCCAAAGTTTTTGCGCTGGGCTATTTGCCTTTCCAAACCGGATCGCGTTTTTCGGCAAAAGCCTGTGCACCTTCGAGTTGATCTTCGCTGTCATAGAGGATGTCTACCGAGCGCAGTTGGCGTTGGGTGATGTGGTTCATCGCGTCTTGGAATTTGGCGTCTTCGGCGTCGCGGACAATTTCTTTGATGGCGGCGTAGACCAGTGGCGGGCCGGAGGCGAGCAGACGGGCTTGTTCCCAGGCACGGTCCATCAGCGTGTCGGCGGCAACGATTTCGTTCACCAGCCCCCAGCGATGGGCTTCTTCGGCGTCAAACCAGCGCCCGGTGAGCAGGAGCTCCATGGCGATATGGTAAGGAATACGTTTGGGCAGCTTCACAGAGGCGGCGTCGGCCACGGTGCCCGAACGAATTTCTGGCAGCGCAAACGTGGCGTGATCCGCCGCGATAATTATGTCGGCAGACAGTGCGAGTTCCAATCCACCCCCGCAGGCGATGCCGTTCACGGCGGCAATCACCGGTTTGTTCATGTCGCGCAGTTCTTGCAAACCGCCAAAACCGCCCACACCATAGTCGCCATCCACTGCGTCGCCGTCAGCCGCCGCCTTCAGGTCCCAACCAGGGCAAAAGAATTTGTCCCCTCCGCCGGTGAGGATGGCCACACGCAGGCCCGGATCGTCACGAAAGTCGCGGAAGACCTCGCCCATGAGCCGGCTGGTGATCAGATCAATGGCGTTGGCCTTGGGGCGATCAAGCGTGACCTCGAGAATGGCACCCTCGCGGCGGGTTTTGACTGGGCTGTCGCTCATGACATGTCCTTTTGTATCAGCGCATCTGCGGCCACCGCGCGGGTGGGCGTGCAGATCAGCGGGTTGATTTCAGCCTCTTGCAAGCTGTCCAGATTGGCAAGCACGTAGGCTTGCAGCGCGTCGATGGCTTTCAGGATGGCGGTGATGTTTGCGGCGGCTGCGCCGCGATAGCCGGTGAGCAGGGGGGCGATTTTGAGAGACGCCAATGCATCTCGGATCGACTCGTGGGTGGCGGGCACCAAGAGCGAAATGCTGTCTGCCAGCACCTCGGTCAGCGTGCCGCCCGCCGCGACGGTGAGCACAAAGCCATGGGCCGGATCGCGGGTGACGCCAACGAGCAATTCGGCGACGCCGCCGTTGATCATTTCTTCGACGAGAAAGTGCTCCGTTGGCATGGCCTCGGCTGCAGCAGGCAAATCAGAGGCAGTTAAGTGCAGTTTAACGGCGCCGGCTTCGGTTTTGTGCGCGATCCCCAGACCTTTGAGCACCAAAGGCGGCGTGAGTGTTTCCGCGGCATGGGTGAGGTTGCCTACGGCGGTCGCCGTTACGCTGTGTGGGATGTCGAGGCCGTAGCTTGCGAGCGCGATCTTGGCCTCGCGTTCGGTAAGCATATGAGGCGTTTGGGGCGATCCGGATGGAGGGAGTACCAATGGTGGGTCTTCGGGGGCAGAGATTTGCGTGGTGGCGGCTGCGGCAGAGATGGCTTCGCGCAGGCCATGTAATGGTATCACGCCACCGTTGATCAGGGTTTGGGTCACATCAGGCGGCAGAAGTTCGGGCAAGGATGCGACCAGGGCCATTGGGCGACCAGTGTTCTTGTGTGCCTTGATCGCGGCGTCGGTGGCGCAGTCCCAGTCGGTGCGATTTTCCGGAGGGTAGTCCACGACGGTGAAAGTGAGACCGATGTCTGGTGTCATCATCGCTGACCAGGCTTTCGACATCGCATCGACATCCCGCCAGATATAGGTGTGGTAGTCGAGCGGATTGGCCAGCGCGACCATGGGGCCAAGGGCCTCTGCCAATTGCGCGCGCTGGTTGTCCGTTAAAGGGGGGAAGGTGAGGCCACTGGTCAGAGCGGTGTCCGCCATGAGGCTGGCTTCGCCACCGGAGCAGCTGATTGAGGCAAGGGTTGGAGCGGACAGAGCGCCGGAGAAATGCAGAAGTTTCAGGGTTTCCAGAAACACCGGCAGGTCGTGCACGCGGGCAAATCCCAGGCGTTTGATTAACGCGGCTGCACTGGCGTCGCTGCCGGCGAGAGAAGCGGTGTGGCTGACGGTGGCGGCTTGGGCTTCTTCGCTGGCGCCCACTTTCAAGACCACGATCGGGATGCCTTTGGCAAAGGCTTTGGCGGCCAGGGCTTCCCAGCTGCGCAGGTTGGTGAAGCCTTCGATGTGCAAGCCAAGTGCGGTGACACGTGGGTCATCCAAGAAGGTGGATGCGATTTCGGCTTGGTTGAGCTGCGCCATGTTTCCGCAGGTTGCGACATAGGCAATTGGCACGCCGCGCTGCTGGTTGGTCAGGTTGATGGCAATGTTGGAGCTTTGCGTGAGAATGGCAACGCCGCTGTCGAGACGGGTGCAGCCATGTTGGTCTGGCCAGATCGCGGCGCCGTCCAATGCGTTGATCAGGCCATAACAATTGGGGCCGAGGATTGGCATGGCGCCTGCGGCGGCCACAAGGTCGGCTTGCAGATCACCACCGGAGGAATCTTCGGAAACCGCTTCGGAGTAACCGGATGCAAAACACACTGCGCCGCCTGCGCCTTTGATCGCGAGGTCTTGCACAACAGGAATGGTTGCGTGGCGGTTGATGCCGATGAAGGAGGCGTCCGGGGCGTGGGGCAAAGCGTCGACCGAGGCGTAGGCTTTATAGCCCAAAACTTGATCAGACTTTGGGTGCACGGGCCAAATGGCCCCTTCAAACCCGATTTTCTGACATTGTCGGATCACCTGGTCACACCACGCGCCGCCACCAATCACGGCGATGGATTTGGGACGGATCAAGCGGGACAGGTCGCGGGTCATGGCAAGATCCCAGCGGCAATCTTCTCACAGTCAGGCGAGTGGCGTAACAGTTTGTTAACCACGTTGGGGAATGCTGTGGTGGCGGTACAGGCGGGAGCGTCGATGGCCGCGTCAGGAGAAGCCCCCCGGTCAATGTCTACTCTTCGGGGGGCGGATCCTAGGCTTCTTCTGACCAAAAATACTCCGGGGGTGTGGGGGCTGGCCCCCACGGACGGTTTTGCGGCAATTAGGTGCTGCGGTCGAGATGGCCCAGATCGCGGTTCGGCTCGATGACATCGCGCAGGCGTTTTTTCAGCTCTTTGGCTTCCGGAAATCCACCGTCGCGCTTGCGGTCCCAGATCACCGTGTCGTTGACTGTGACTTTGTAGGTGCCGGGCACATCGGCCGGAGCAATAGTCACCCCGGAAAGGTCGCTTTTGAAGGTGGACAGCAACTCCTGCGCCATCCAGCCCGCGCGCAACAGCCAGTTGCAGCCCACACAATAGGTGATCGTGACGAGTGGTTTCATGTGGCGGTTTCCTCAGCTTGGTGCTGAAGTTGTGCCGCAGACCTAAGGACAACGCAACGCTTCCCATCATGCGCCCAATGGGCGCAGAAGGTCGCGGCTGATGATGTGGCGTTGGATTTCGCTGGTGCCGTCCCAGATGCGTTCGACCCGTGCGTCGCGCCAGAAGCGTTCCAGCGGGTAATCATCCATCAGCCCCATGCCGCCGTGAATCTGGATTGCGGCGTCGGTCACGCGCGCGAGCATTTCGGTGGCATAGAGCTTGGCGGAGGCAATCTCGCGGTTAGAGGGCAGGCCGCGATCCAGGCGGGCTGCTGCAGAGAGTGTGAGCAGATCAGCGGCGTCAATTTCGGTGATCATGTCGGCAATCTGAAAACCAATGCCTTGGAATTTGCCAATCGGCTGGCCAAATTGCTCGCGCTGGGCGGCGTAGTCCAGTGCGTAATCAAAGGCGCGACGGGCGCGGCCTACACAGAAAGCGGCGACCGTGATGCGCGTGGCGTAGAGCCATTCGTTCATCACCGCAAAGCCACCGTCGACTTCGCCCAAAACCTGCGCGTCTGGTAGGCGACAGTCGTCAAACTCCAGCACCATGTTTTTGTACCCGCGGTGGCTCACCGATTTGTAACCGTCGCGCACGGTGAAGCCCGGGGTGTCGCGGTCGACAAGGAAGGTGGTGATGCGCTTTTTGGGCCCCTTGGGGGTTTGATCTTCGCCGGTGGCGACAAAGACAATGAAGAAGTCGGCGTGTTCCGCGCCAGAGATAAAATGCTTGTTGCCGTTGATGACCCAGTCGCCGCCATCCCGCACCGCGGCGCATTTCATACCACGCACGTCCGATCCTGCGCCGGGTTCGGTCATGGCCAAAGCGTCCATGCGTTCGCCGCGCACGGCAGGCAGGAGATAGCGGTCTTTCTGCTCGCCTTCGCAGGCCATCAAGATGTTTTGCGGCCGGCCAAAGAAGTGGGTGAGCGCCATGGAACCACGACCAAGCTCGCGTTCTACTAAGGTGAAGTCGAGATGGTTTAGGCCCGCGCCACCGACCTCTTCGGGGAAATTGCAGGCATAAAAGCCAAGGTCGATGACCTTCTGTTTGATCTGTTCGCCCAGACCTTCGGGAATTTCGCCGGTACGCTCAACTTCGTCTTCATGAGGATAAATCTCGTTTTCCACAAAACTTCGGACGGTGGAGACAATCATCTCCTGCTCTTCGGTCAGGTCAAACTGCATGGCGCGCTTCCTCATTTGGCTGCCACTAGCAGAGCGCGCTTGACCGGCCTAATCATGCAGGAATAGCGTTGCTTCATGCAGGTTTGGGCAAATACATCCGCTGCACCGCAGAAGATTGGGGTTTTGCTGTTTGACGGGTTTTCCAACCATTGTCTGGCAAACACCGTGGAACCGATGCGGGCGGCCAACACGCTGTCAGGCAAAGCACTTTATGAGTGGGTGTTTTTGTCTCTGGATGGCGCAGCGGTGCGCAGTTCCAGTGCGCTGCCGGTTACTCCACACGGTCGGCTAGGTGAGGCCTCCGGTGACATGCTGGTGGTGATGCCATCCTACGGGTTTAAGGACCATGCGGGGTGGCAAACGCAGAGCGCTTTGCGGGCGACGGCAAAGCGGTTTGACACGGTCTGCGGCATGGACACGGGCAGTTGGTTGATGGCCGAAGCCGGTCTGTTGGAGGGGCATCGCGCAACCATTCATTGGGAAGAGCTGACTGCGTTTGCGGAGCGGTTTCCGGATGTCACGGCGGAACGCAAACGGTTTGTGATTGATAGGGTGCACGTGACCTGTTCCGGGGCCATGGCGGCGTTTGATTTGGTGATGCACCTGATTGGACGCGACTTTGGGCAGGCTCTGGCGGTGGAAGTGGCGCAACTGTTTATGACACGTGATAGCGCGCGATCCCATGAGGGCGGCGCGACGCCTGCGGGTCGGATTGTGAATCGCGCTTTGGCAGTGATGCAAGACCATCTGGAGGACCCTTTGGCCTTGCCCGAAGTGGCGCGCCGCGCGGGCGCGACGCAGAAGACACTGGCAGCGCGGATGCTGGCGGAGCTTGGGGCCACGCCGGCGGTGGTGTACCGGCGCTTGCGGCTCAATCTGGCGCGCAAGTTGGTGGTGGACACCGATTTGAGCGTGGCAGAGGTGGCGTTGCGCAGCGGTTATGGTGATCCGGCAGCAATGACTCGGGCGTTTCGGACAGAATTTGCCACCACACCACAGGCGCTGCGCAAGGGCGGCTAGGTGGCGTAGCTGTTGCCCTCTTTGTCCAGAATCGCTTTCAATTCTGCCAGATGGCGCACGTCTTGCTCTGGATACTGCTCCAGCTCCTGTGCGGTTTTCTCCGCAATCTCATGAGGCAGAACCCGCAATGGCTGGCCGGTTTGTAGGGCGCGAATGTAGGTCTCTGCGGCGCGTTCGAAATAATAGAGCCTGTTAAAGGTGTCTGCGACGCTGTTGCCGATCACCAACACGCCGTGGTTGCCCATGACCATGACCTTCTTTTTTGGATCCGTCAGAAGCGCGGCGCAACGTGCGCCTTCGTCTTCAAACGCCAACCCGCCGTAGCCGTCATCCACCACGATGCGATCGTAAAACGTGGCGCAGTTCTGATCGATGGGCGGTAGCGTGCTGTCCGCCAGGGAGGCCAGTACTGTTGCAAAGATTGAATGTACATGCATCACGCAGCGCGCGTGAGGGCAGTGGCGGTGCACGCCACCATGAAGCCCCCAAGCAGTGGGGTCTGGTGCATTTGGGCCTTTCAGAGTCTCGGGGTCATTGGCGTCAATTTCCAGCAGGTCGCTGGCTTTGATGCGGGCAAAGTGTTTTTGGTTTGGGTTCATAAGAAACCGCGTGCCATCGTCATTCACCGCAAGACTGAAATGATTGGCGACACCCTCGTGCATATTGAGGCGCGCAGTCCAGCGGAAGGCTGCTGCCATATCGACGCGCTCTTGCCAGTGGGTAATATTGCGGTGCAGCTCTGTGACAGTCATGGACAGCTCCTTGTTTGGGACAGCGGACCATTGCAGGTGGTCACCGGTCAAGCGCGTTTGCGACGTCGTTTTTGACGTGTGACCGGTCATGGCGGAGCAATCGTTTTGGTTTCAGCTTCCACCTGAAGGATATTTCGCAAAAGCTTCATCTGCGGTGAGGTTGAACATGGCAGAAACCCATGGCACCGTGGGCCATGGAACAGAAGCATTTTCAATCTTGGGCAGATGTTGCCCCCCGTCTTGTCGCTGTGGCCGCTGGCCGCGAGCCCGCTGATCTCATCATTCGCAAAGGCCAATGGGTCAATGTGCACACCCGCGAGGTGCTGGCGGAGCACGATATTGCCGTGGCCGAAGGGCGGATCGCCTATGTCGGACCGGACGCCAGCCATTGCGAAGGGCCGCAGACGGAGATCATTGAAGCCAACGGGCGGTTCATGATTCCGGGCCTTTGTGACGGGCATATGCATATCGAAAGCGGTATGCTGACCCCGGCGGAGTTTGCGCGCGCTGTGATGGGCCATGGCACGACCACGATGTTCACCGACCCGCATGAGATTGCCAATGTCTTGGGGTTGGAAGGCGTGCGGATGATGCATGATGAGGCGCTGATGCAGCCGATCAACATCTTCACACAGATGCCAAGCTGTGCTCCGTCGGCGCCGGGGCTGGAGACCACGGGGTTTGAGATTGGTCCGGATGATGTGAGCGAGGCCATGGGTTGGCCGGGCATCATCGGACTTGGGGAGATGATGAATTTCCCGGGGGTGATCAATGGCAGTCAGCAGATGCTGGCCGAGATTGCCGCCACTCAGAACGCGGGCAAGACGGTCGGTGGGCATTATGCGTCGCCGGATCTGGGGAAAGATTTCCATGCCTATGCGGCGGGTGGTCCAGCTGATGATCATGAAGGCACCTGTGAGGCGGATGCGATTGCGCGGGTGCGTCAGGGCATGCGCATGATGATGCGTTTGGGCTCCGCTTGGTATGATGTGGAGACACAGATCACCGCGATCACCGAAAAAGGCTTGGATCCGCGCAACTTTATCCTCTGCACCGATGACAGCCATTCCGGGACCTTGGTGAACGACGGCCATATGAACCGGGTGGTTCGGCATGCGATTGACTGTGGATGCGATCCGTTGATTGCGCTGCAAATGGCCACAATCAACACCGCGACGCATTTTGGTTTGGAGCGCGATTTGGGCTCTATTGCGCCGGGGCGGCGGGCCGACGTGGTTTTGACGTCGGATCTAAAAACACTCCCAATTGAGCAGGTGATCGCGCGAGGCAAGACGGTGGCGCAGGATGGCAAGGTGTTGGTGGACTGTCCGCACCATGACTGGCCCGCGCATGCCCGGCAGACCGTGAATATGGGGCGGGCGCGCACCGCTGAAGACTTTGAGGTTAAGGCACCAGAGGGCGCAACACAGGTCACCGCCAATGTGATTGGCGTGATTGAGAACCAAGCACCAACCAAAGCGTTGACCGCAGACCTGATGGTCACAAATGGCGTGGTTCAAGCTGATATAGAGACAGATGTGGCGCAGATTGCGCTGGTCGAGCGGCATCGTGCGACTGGTGATGTGGTGAACGGCTTTGTCTCGGGCTTTGGCTATAAAGGTCGGATGGCAATGGCCTCCACCGTGGCGCATGACAGCCACCATATGATTGTGGTGGGCACAGATCGCGAGATGATGGCGATGGCGGCCAATCGACTTGGCGAAGTGGGCGGCGGCGTCACGGTGATCAAAGACGGCGCAGAGCTCGCATTGGTAGAATTGCCAATTGCCGGATTGATGTCGGATGCGCCCGCGACAGAGGTTGCGGCCAAGGCGCAGAGGATGGTCGAGGCGATGGAAGCTTGCGGATGCACGCTGAACAACGCTTATATGCAACACTCCCTACTGGCCCTCGTGGTGATCCCGGAACTGCGGATTTCTGACCTAGGGCTGGTGGATGTGACAAAATTTGAAATGACCGACGTAATCAAGGCTGCGACATGACTCCACAGAATATTCCCGTGCACTCCCCCGCAGTCCCCGCCTCCGAAGCCTTTACAGATGCCAAAGCCGCCGTGGTACGTCTGGAAGAGCTGTATCACCTGTCGACCAGCTATCTGAGTGATCAATTCAGCCGCGCCCTGCGCAAAGGGCCGGACGGGCATCGTATTCGTGCGTTTTATCCGGAAATCCGCATCACAACGACCAGCTTTGCGCAGATCGACAGCCGGTTGAGCTTTGGTCACGTGGCAGAACCCGGTGTGCATGCCACCACGGTCACGCGCCCCGATCTGTTCCGTCATTACCTTGAGCAGCAGATTGCGTTGTTGTTGGAAAATCACGGTGTGCCGGTGGTTGTTGGACCGTCGACCACGCCCATCCCCGTGCATTTCGCCGTGGCGGCGCAGAGTGACATGACCGTGCCGCAGGAAGGTGCGGCGGATTTCACCCTGCGTGACATCTTTGATGTTCCGGACCTGTCGACCACCAATGATGACATTGTAAATGGTACGGCGGAGATCAATGGCGTGGCCCCGTTAGCGCCGTTTTCGGCGCAGCGGGTGGACTACTCGCTGGCGCGGTTGAGCCATTATACAGCCACTGATCCGGAGCATTTCCAGAACCACGTGTTGTTCACCAACTACCAGTTCTACGTGACCGAGTTTGAAGCTTACGCACGGCAGATGCTGGATGATCCCAAGTCGGGCTACACCAGCTTTGTCAGCACCGGCAATGTCGAGATTACGGACGCGGAGACACCCATTGCGCCGGTGGACAAACAGCCGCAGATGCCGACCTATCACCTGAAACGTGAAGATGGCTCAGGCATCACTCTGGTGAACATCGGGGTGGGGCCGTCCAATGCGAAAACTGCCACCGACCATATTGCGGTGTTGCGTCCACATGCGTGGATCATGGTGGGGCATTGTGCTGGATTGCGGAATTCTCAGAGCCTCGGTGATTTTGTTTTGGCGCATGCGTATTTGCGCGAAGATCACGTGTTGGATGATGACCTGCCGGTGTGGGTGCCGATCCCGGCGCTGGCCGAAGTTCAGACCTCGATGGAAAGTGCGGTGGCTGAGGTGACCAAGCTGTCCGGTTTTGAGCTGAAACGCGTGATGCGGACCGGCACGGTGGCGACGATTGATAACCGGAACTGGGAGCTGCGCGAGCATACCGGACCGGTGCAGCGCTTGAGCCAATCCCGTGCCATTGCGCTGGATATGGAGAGCGCCACTATCGCTGCAAATGGATACCGATTCCGCGTGCCTTACGGGACGTTGCTGTGTGTGAGTGATAAGCCGCTGCATGGCGAATTAAAGCTTCCCGGCATGGCGTCAGACTTCTATAAGACACAGGTCGCGCGGCATTTGTTGATTGGCATCCGCGCCATGGAAAGCTTGCGCGAAATGCCTCTGGAACGGCTGCATTCGCGGAAATTGCGCTCATTTGATGAGACTGCCTTCCTCTGACCCTACGGAAATCTGTGGAAAACCCTTAAAAACACCGTTTTTTGGCACACAATTTATTGTGTTCACCCACAACATCCCGTTAAATGCCGGGCGTGAGGCCCTACTAATCGGGCAGACTAATGGAGACCTGAAATGGCAAAACCGATGACCAAGACCCAACTCGTTGCCGCTCTGGCCGAAGAAATGGGCTCTGACAAGAAATCCGCAGGCGCATCTCTGGAAGCCGTTTGCGCGCTGATCACCCGCGAAGTATCCGCTGGTGGCGCAGTGACCCTGCCAGGCGTTGGCAAAATTTACTGCCGCGAGCGTCCTGAGCGTATGGTTCGCAACCCAGCTACTGGTGAGCAGATCAAGAAAGACGCGGACAAGGTTGTGAAAATGACCATCGCCAAAGCGCTGAAAGACAGCGTGAACGGCTGATCACTCTGATCATTGTTACGGAAAGGGTCGCTCGTTTGAGCGACCCTTTTTGTTTTTAGAGCTGCGCGCTGGGCGTGGAATGGGAGATGGTGATCTCTTCGTCCGACATGCCCTCTGCAATACCGTCATACAGCGGCGTTGAGAGATAGCGCTCACCGGTGTCGGGCAACATCACAAGGATGTTGGACCCGTCTGGGGCGGAGTTTGCGACTTCAATGGCCGCGGCCAACGTGGCCCCTGCAGAGATGCCAACCAGGATGCCCTCCTCAGACGCGAGGCGTTGCGACCATGCGATGCCATCCGGTCCCGGTGTTTTGATCAGTTGATCGTAACCATTTTTGTCGAGCGCCTCTTGCAGTACCCACGGGATGAAGTCCGGAGTCCAGCCCTGGATCGGGTGCGGTTCAAACGCGGGGTGGCTTTCGGTGGCCTGATTGGCGGCGTCGCGGGTGTTGACGTAACCAGAATCTACCAGAGCCGCGTTGGCGGGCTCAGACAAGATGATCTTGGTATCCGGGCTTTCGCGGCGCAGAACACGGGAGACACCGGCAACCGTGCCGCCAGTGCCATAGCCGGTGACCCAGTAATCGAGCGACGTGCCGGCAAAATCGTTGAGGATTTCACGGGCAGTGGTGTTTTCGTGCATGTCAGCGTTGTCGGCGGTTTCAAACTGGCTGGCGAGGAACCAATCGTTTTGCTCAGCCAGCTCCTGTGCCTTCTTATACATGCCAAAGCCTTTTTGCGCTTTGGGCGTGAGCACAACCTTGGCCCCCAGAAAACGCATCAGGCGGCGACGCTCCACAGAGAAAGCCTCGGACATGGTGATGACCAGTGGATAGCCTTTGGCGGCGCAGACCATGGCAAGACCAATGCCGGTGTTACCGGAGGTGGCTTCAACCACGGTTTGGCCGGGTTTTAGGCGGCCGTCTTTCTCCGCGGCTTCAATGATGTTGAGAGCAAGACGGTCTTTGACAGAACCAGCCGGATTGGCGGCTTCGAATTTCACAAACATGTTCACATGTTTGGGCGCAATCCGGTTGAGGCGGACAACCGGGGTGTCGCCGACTGTATCCAGAATGCTGTCATAACGGCGACCGCGGCCTTGGGTTTGGCGGGGCATGAGCGCCTCCTTTTGTGCGTGGTTTCAGACTCCAAGCTAAGAGGCGAATTTGGAAATTAGTAGGTCTGCAATTGCCGCAGATGGAAATAAGGACGGCACGCATTGGGCTCCGCTGAAGGCGTGATTTCGTTTTGGTTTGTGTGCAACGTGGCAAACAAAAAGGCCGCAGCGCGGGGCTGCGGCCAATCTTGTTCGTGCGGAGGTGAGTTACATGTTGTTCTTTTTGTACTCTTCCATCAGCGCCTTGGCTTCGTCGATCATCGCTTGACCGTCGAGGCCGCGTTTGTCCATGTCGGCAATCCATGTGGTGTAGATTGGCTGAACTACTTCGGCCCATTTGGCGGCGTCTTCGGCAGAAACAGTCACGATGTTGTTGCCACGGGCCACCGCTTTGTCACGCGCTGGTGCATCCATGTCCTGCATCACGCCGCCAGCGAAGATCGAGAATTCCACGCCGGAGTTTTTGTCCATCACGGCTTTCAGATCATCAGGCATAGACTCGTAGCGGTCTTTGTTCATCGCCAGAACGAAGGTCAGCGTGTACAGCGCGTTGCCTTCAAATTCTGTGTGGTTGCCAACCAGCTCCGGCACTTTCAGTGCGGCGGTGACTTCCCAAGGAATTGTGGTGCCGTCGATCACACCTTTGGACAGGGCTTCTGGAACAGCTGGCACCGGCATGCCGATGGGTGAGGCTCCGGTCAGTTTCAGCAGTTCGTTGACCAAACGAGAGCCACCGCGAATTTTCATGCCCTTAAGGTCGTCCGGGGAGGAGACCGCCGCGTTGGTGTGGAACATGCCCGGGCCATGGACCCAGGTGCCGAAGATCTTCAAGTTCTTGAACTCGGTGTCTTTCATGTGCGCGTCAAACATTTTGGCATAGGCATAAGAGCCTGCGCGCGCGTCTTCGACCATGAAGGGTAGTTCAAACACTTCGGTGGAGGGGTAGCGGCCTGGGGTGTAGCCGACGACGGTCCAGACGATGTCGGCTACACCGTCGATGGCCTGATCCATCAGCTCTGGTGGCTTGCCACCCAGCGACATGGCGGCATAGCGTTCGATCTTGATGCGGCCTTCGCTGTCTTTTTCAATGGCATCTGCCCAGACGTCCAAAATCAGCTTTGGCACATTGGCCTGCGGTGGCAGGAACTGGTGCATGCGCAGGGTCACGTCTTGTGCAAGTGCGGTGGTGGCGGTGATCGCCATGGCGGCCCCGGCGGCCAGTAGTTTGGAAATAGGGTTGCGCAGGGTCATGTTGGTCCTCCCAATTGGTCTTTTCTCCCGATTGGGGAGAGTGTTGTTGAAGCAAGGCGTTCTGCCAAGGGAAATTTGACCAGTTGGACATGTTTCTTTGTTTTGGGCCAATTACCTGCCTAAAAGGCTTTGGACAAAATGACATTTTGGGGCGTGGCTGAGTGGACAATTTGCGCCATTTCAGGGGGCTGCGTTAGGGTGATCTGGGAAAGTGAATCCGCCCTCTTGCCTCCGCGGCGAAATGGCACAATGACAATAGATGAGCCTGCTACGGGAATGGCACGCTCCGGCCGCCGGGAGGGCTGGCCGCAAGGAGGGGCACCAGAGCGGTTGCATGAATGAATTACTGGCAGGTCTGCTCGAAGCGGGCCGATTGATCGTCACATTTGATGCGGATCTGATCGAGATTTCACTGCGCTCGTTGCAGGTCACGCTGACCGCAGTGGCCGTTGCCTCGGCGATTGGATTGCCTCTGGGATGTTGGTTGGCTGTGCGTCGGTTCCGCTTCCGCCGGTTTGTGATTGCCACGATGAACGCGTTGATGGGGCTGCCGCCGGTTGTGGTGGGCTTGATTGTCTATCTGTTGTTGTCACGGGCGGGGCCATTTGGGGTGTTTGGATTGTTGTTCACCCCCACGGCGATGATCACTGCACAGGTGATTATCCTCACCCCTTTGATCGCTTCGATTGCCCATCAGGCCATTCGAGAGTTGTGGGCGCAGTACCATGATCTGTTGATTTCCATGAACACCACCCGCTGGCAGCGCATTGCAACGCTGTTGTGGGACGGGCGTCGGGCGCTTTTGACGGCCTCATTGGCTGGGTTTGGCCGGGGCATTGGCGAAGTGGGGGCGATCATGATTGTTGGCGGCAACATCGACAATGCCACCCGTGTTTTGACAACAGCGATTTCGCTGGAAACCGGCAAGGGCAACTTCTCTCTCGCCTTGGCCTTGGGCTTTGTGCTGATTGGCTTGGCGGTGGTGGTGAACCTGTTGATCCACACTTTGTCGCGCACGGAGGTGAGTGGCCGATGGTGACCTCTATTCTCCCTCTAAGCGTGAAAGACGCGGTGGTGCGCCGACGCGGCAAAACATTGCTTGGTCCGGTGACTACGACGGTGAGTGACACTGGGCTGTCGATTGTGATGGGGCCAAATGGCGCCGGGAAGACCACGCTTCTGCGTTTGTTGCACGGCATGGAGCGGGTGTCTGGCGGTGGGTCGCTTAAGTGGCAAATCCCCGAGGAAGACGCCCGTGCGCTTCAGGCGTTTGTGTTTCAGGCGCCGATCATGATGCGGCGCACCGCGCTTGATAATGTGGCCTATCCATTGATGACACATGGGGTGTCCAAAAAGGAGGCGCGCGTCCGCGCAGCAGAGTGGTTGGAGCGCGTTGGCTTGGCTGACAGTGCGCAAAAACAGGCCACGGTGCTGTCTGGTGGGGAACGTCAAAAGCTCGCCTTAGCGCGGGCCTTGATCCGCAAACCCGAAATTTTGTTCCTGGATGAGCCCTGCGCCAATTTGGATGGCCGGGCGACACGGGAATTTGAGACGCTGCTGATGCAGGCGTTCAAAGACGGAACACGCGTGGTGATGTCCACGCACGATATTGGTCAGGCACGACGGCTGGCGGAGGATGTTTGGTTCATCCACCACGGTCACATTCTGGAGCAGACGCCTGCGGAAGAATTTTTTGCCTCACCTACAACAAGTGAAGCGCGCGCATTTCTCAAAGGAGACATAGTCGAATGAAGTTTGGTACAACGCTTGCCGCAGTGGCCTTGGTATTCAGTGGCGTTATGGCAACCGCGGACACCATGAAAATGGCGGTTACAACCTCTTTCCACAACTCGGGACTGTCTGACGTCCTTTTACCAGAAATCCAGAAAGACCTGGGTCTGGAAGTGCAGCTGCTGGTGGTTGGCACCGGTCAGGCGCTGCGTTTGGGGGAGGCTGGGGATGTGGATGCAATTTTGGTGCATTCCAAGAAAGCGGAAGAAGCGTTTGTTGCGGGCGGCTACGGCACGCACCGCCGTGAGATCATGTACAATGATTTTGTGCTGATTGGTCCAAATGCGGACCCCGCCAAGATTGCTGATGCCAAAAGTGTCGTGGACGCGCTGACAGGGATTTCCGAAGTCAAAGCGGCGTTTGTGAGTCGTGGTGATGACAGCGGCACCCACAAGAAGGAGCTGTCGCTCTGGACTGAGGCCGGTGTGGATGCGGATGCGCGTTCCGTGGATTGGTACAAGGAAGCTGGCGCTGGCATGGGCGCGTCCCTGAACACCGCGTCTGGCATGAACGGCTACATCATGAGCGACCGCGCAAGCTGGCTCAAGTTTGGCAACAAAGGGGAACTGGAATTGCTGTATTCCGGTGATCCGGAGCTGTTCAACCAGTATGCCTATATTCCGGTGAACCCGGAGAAGCACGGTCACGTGAAAACCGAACTGGCCAACAAGCTGGAAGCTTGGTTGGTGAGCGACCACGCCAAAGAATTGATTGACGGCTACACTTTGAAGGGCGGCCGCCTGTTTATCTTTAACGCGGAACAGTAAACGCGTTGGTGCACGTCACTCGTCTGGGGTGACGTGCACTGCAAATTGCTCCAACTCGGCCTCCGCAGGGGCGATGCTGCGGAACTGCTCTTTCACACCAGCTTCGGTGAGTTCCCGGGCCACTGTGAGCAGCGTGTTGGCCTCATGTTCGGCGCAGAGATCCGCCATATGGGCAATCTCTTCGGCCGCCACAGGACGGGCTGCCTCAACCGAAGGGGCACCATAAACCTCAACAAAATGCTGGGCGAGCGCATCGGTGAGGGCTTCGACCTCTGCCTTTTCAATGGTGGTCACAGCCACAAAGGTGACGCGGCCAAAGGTTTCCACCCCCAGCCAGCCGTTGGCAAAGGCTTGGCGGGCTTTGCCGGTTAGATCGGCCTCAGACCAGTTTGAAAATTCAAACCCACCGCTGATCGCCCATTCGCCGGTACGGGCAGGGTTGAAGTAAACCCGCTGGTCGCTTTCATCAAAATGGATTGCACGTGCCAGAAGCATCAGCTGTCTCCTTCCAAAAGGCGGCTGAGCGGCAGCAGGCGGGTGTCTTCGCCGCTGCGCAGGAGCGCGCCAAAGTGTTCGTCGGTGCCAACAAAAGTGCCAGCTTCTTGCGTCTCGCCAAGGGACCATTCGATCTCTTCACCGAGGTTGTGCGCGAGACCGCGCCACTCAGTGGTGAGCGGCTTGAGGCCTTCGTCTTCCATCCGGTTGACCCAGACCAGCGTGTGCCGCACCCATGCGCCAAGCAGCTCGTCTGGGTGCACGTCCACACAGCCTTCTTCATAGAGAGCTGTTGCGTCAGGCGTGTTGCCGGGTGTTTCTGTGTTGGCGGGGATGAGAGGCAGTTCAAGACCCACAACAAGCCAATCCGGAACCTCTGTTGGTTCTTCGGTGGCGGCGGCGACGCGCATCCGACCACAGCGCGCGCCGTTGACCAAGATGCCGCCGGGCCAGTCCAGATGTACCGCGACTTCAGGTGGGGCCAGTGCCCCAAGGGCGTTTTGAAAGCCGATGGCACAGCTGATCAGCACCGGCATGGCCTCGGTCAAAGGCACCTCGGGGGCAAAGACAATGGCGGCGCGCAGCTGATCAGCAGCAAGGTTGTAGACCACAAGCCCCGCGTCACATCCCATGATCGCTTGAGTCTTGGCCTTGGCAAAAGGATCCGCGCTGCCGGTCAGCGCGAGCCCTTCAAAAAGCGGTGGGAATTGCGGGGCGTCACTCATGCGTTGCCGTCCTCGATCAGACGACGCGCGAGGGTGCGGAAGGACTGCGCCTGTGAACTGTCCGGTTTGGAGACAACGATTGGCGCCCCGCCATCGGCAGCGACACGGATGTCCAGCGCCAATGGGATTTCCGCAAGCAGCGGCACGCCCAGTTTCTCTGCTTCCGCAGCTACGCCACCGTGGCCAAAGATGTGCTCTTCGTTGCCACATTTGGAGCAGATATGGGTGCTCATGTTCTCAACCATGCCCACAATCGGCGTGCCAAGTTTTTCAAACATGTTGATGCCTTTGCGGGCATCCAGCAGGGCGATGTCCTGCGGGGTGGAGACCACCAATGCGCCGGTCAGTTCGGCTTTCTGTGCAAGGGTCATCTGCACGTCTCCGGTGCCCGGTGGCAGGTCAACAATCAGCACATCAAGCGCGCCCCACTGGACCTGGCTCATCATTTGTTGCAACGCGCCCATCAGCATGGGGCCACGCCAGACAACCGCTTCTTCTTCGCGGGTCATCAGGCCAATCGACATCATAGTCACGCCGTGGTTGCGCATCGGCAGGATGGTTTTGCCATCGGGGCTCGACGGGCGACCAGAGACGCCCAGCATACGAGGCTGGGACGGGCCATAAACGTCCGCATCGAGCAAGCCAACGCGGCGGCCTTCGGCGGCCAGGGCGGCGGCGAGGTTGGCAGAAACGGTGGATTTTCCCACGCCACCTTTGCCGGAGGCCACCGCAAGAATACGGTCGATTCCGGGGATTTTCTGCGGGCCTTGCGGCTCTGCCGGGCGGGAGCCCTTGAGATCCGGTGGCGGCTTGGATGCGGCATGTGCGGTCATCACGATGGAGACGCTGTCCACGCCGTCCAGCGCGTTTAGTTTGTCCTCGATCTCAACCTTCATCGGCTGCATCGCTTGGGCGCGGGCCGGGTCAATTTCTAGCACAAAGCGGACTTCGCCACCATCCACGTTCAGCGCGCGGACCATGCCGGAAGCCACTAGGTCGGACCCGGAAGCAGGGTCGGTGAAGCCTTTGAGGACGTTCAGAATATCGTCGCGGTTAGCCATTTATGTGCGCCCTTTGATCTGACCGGTGACAACATGCTCCATGTCCAGACCGTCAACGGTCAGCACAACTTTGGCGGTGAACTCTTTGCCGTCGGTGGCCTCGGCCCCGGCGGAGCGCATGGCGTCCTCAATCGCTTGCTGGCTGGTGACGCCAACCTGCTTGAGAAACTTGCGCATGCTCATGTTAAAATCTTCGCTCATAGGTGGATATCCTTCTGCCTAGGGCATTCTACTTGGGTCCATGTTGACGCATGCCGTGGCGCAGGCCTAGGTTTGAGTCATGGAAGTTTTTCGGTCTTTGAGTGTTGTGGCTTTGGCTGCGGTTGCCATTTGTGTCGCTGGTACCGTGTGGGCGCAAGGCAAAACCACGACGCTTTTGGTCGCGCCGGAGCTGCAAGACAGCGGTGTCATCAAATTCATGTTGCCCCGGTTCACGTTGAAACACGGCGTGCGGGTGACGGTTGTGTCCGAAGGCGCCGCCGCGGGCAGCCTGATCAGAGGTGGTGATACAGCGGTGTTTTCGCGAAACGGGGACAACTTTGGTCTGACCGTGCACCAGGCGGATGACCCGCATATGGCGACTTTGGCGGCCTGGCTGACGGGGGACGTTGGGCAGCGCACGGTGTTGAGTTTCAAGCAGGACGGGCAGCCGGTGTTTGAGGTGCCGATTGTTGCAGTTGAGGCTGAAGTCGAGGCCGAGCTTGACGGTGACGCTGCGCGCGGGGCGGAACTGGCGTTGAGCGCCTGTGGCCGCTGCCATGTTGTTGGCGACGTCAATCGTATGAATGGCATTGGCTCCACGCCCAGCTTTGCGGTGCTGCGCAGTCTGGATGGCTGGATGGAACGGTTTTGGGCGTTTTACGCGCTGAACCCGCATCCGTCTTTCACCATCATTCCCGACGTCACCGAACCGTTTGATGAGACCCGCCCCTCCCCGATCAGCCCGGTGAGGCTGACGTTGGAGGAGCTGGAAAACATTGTGGCCTATACCGCGACTATGGCCCCGGCAGATTTGGGAGCGCCGGTTGTGCATCAGTGATCCCGGCGCTTGGTGAAGTAATCCTCGGACGTGCGGACTTGTGGACGCTCGTCGCCTGCAAACGGATTGTTTTGCTGATGGAACTGCGCGTTCACGCGGCAATCGTCACACATGCGGATCATCCGGGCGGCGTCTGAGGTGGCAAACATGGCGTGCTTGCCTTCGAGCTTCTCAACAATGCGATCGATGGTGGATTTCACCCCAAATGGCGTGCCGCATTCAATGCAGTCAAACGGCTCTTCTTCATGCACAACCTGCTGGGACAACGCGGCGTCTGAAGTGTTCATCTGGGGCACCAAGGAGATGGCGTTTTCCGGGCAGACATGAGTGCAGAGGCCACATTGCAGGCAGGCGTCTTCCTGAAAGCGCAGCTGCGGTTTGTCCGGGTTGTCCCCCAAAGCGCCGGCGGGGCAGAGCGACGCGCAGGAGAGGCAGAGCGTACAGGCGTCCTTGTCGACTAGCACCGCGCCGTAAGGGGCGTTTTCAGGCAAAGGCAGAGGCGCGTCTAGGTCGCCATGCAGCGCCTTGACTGCAAGGCGGGTGACTTGCCGGCGGTTGCCAAGTGGCAGGATGGGCGCGGTGGGCTCAAGCTCGCTGGTGGCGCCATAGAGCGCATCACAGAGTGCGGTTGGTTCTTGTGGGTCAAGGATGCGTAGCACATTGGCGTCGCCGCTGAGGGCTTGTGCCAACAGGAGTTCGCTGTCCAGTGCACCCCGGTCAGTGGTTGGAGCCGCAAGCACATCAACACCGGCAAACCCGCTGGCAAGGGCGGCGAGCATTTCGGTGTGGCCAAAGCCGCTGACACGCTCCAGACCCATCGGGATGACTTTGGCGGGCAATCCGCGATCATGGCGTGCCGCCAGTGCGATCAGCTCAGCGCCAAAATTGCGGTCGTGCACCAAGAGGCGCGGGGCTTCGCCACCAGCTGTGCGGTAGGCTTCCGCCATGGCATTGATGCGGGCGAAGAGTGCGCTGACCGGTGGGTCATCATAGGTGATGGCGCCAGATGGGCAGAGCGCGGCACAGGAGCCACAGCCAGCGCAGATGTTGGGATCAATGTCGATGTGGTCGCCCGCAGGCCGGATCGCCGAAGTTGGGCAAACATCCAGGCATTTGGAACACCCGGTCTGTTCTGCACGGGAGTGGGCACAGATGCTGGGTTCCAGAGATAGGTAGAGTGGTTTCTCAAAGGTGCCAACCAGGTGGGAGGCCTCCAAGATGGCAGCATGGGTGGCGGGCAAGCTTTTGGGGTCTGCCAGCAGATAGCCTTCGCGTTTTTCAGGCGCGGGGAAAAGCGGTGTCTCACCACGCAGGTCAAGCAGGATGTCACAGGTGGTCTTGGCACCGTTGCGCGGCTCGCCAAAGGTTGCTGCGCCGCGTCCGGACGAGTCCACTTGTTGCAGTGCGTCGATTTCAACGGTGAAATTTCCAAGCGCACCGGCGGCTTTTTTCAACTGTCCGGCGACCACGTCAAAGTCGCGATCTTCCGGGGCGTCGGTTCCGGGGGCCAAAAGCACGGTGACGCTCAGAAAATCTTTCAACTGACGCGCGGCGGCGAGAGCAACTTCTTCCTGCCCAACAATCAGGCAGAGGCCTTCGGAGGTGATGTCGAAAGTTTTGGTGGCCGGAGAGATCCGCAAACCGTCTGCCAAAAGAGCGGCAGATTTGGGGCCAGCCTCTGCGCCTTCATCTGACCAAGCCGCGCGATCACGCAGATCGACAAAGGTTGGTTCGGGTAGGGACAATTCGTCCACCAATTCGGCGAAAAAACTCTGTTCCTGGGTGCAGGTGACACAGGTCGTCGTGGGGTCTTCTGCGGACTGCAAAAGCTGTGCAGCGGTTTGCATCTCGGCCGCGCCATGGGGGGTGTTCACTTTGGAGCATTGTACCGTGCCAACAGAGTCGAAGCCTTCTGTATTCAATGACATACTTTTCGAACAGTTACATAAAATCAATGTCTTAGACATGATTTCCTCCCAGAAAATACCCCCAAGAAGGGGTGAAGATTTGCGTCAGAAATGCATGTTTCTGCTTCTGCGTAAAGCCCTGGGTCGTCGCCGAATCACCGGAATCTGGCTGCCTGTAAAACCAAGTGATTCTATTGGTTTTTGGGGGATGTGGACAATCTGTCCATGCGTGACGCTACGGTAAGATTTGATGGTCCAAAATGTCTAGTTTTTCGCGCAAAATGACGTGGTTTTGCGTTTTCCTTTGGCAAGGCTCAGGAAAGCGCCGAAGTTAAAGGTGCTTGCGAAAAAAATTTCTGACGAATGCGCAGGCACGGGAGGAATACGAAATCATGCGCCAAGCGCCGGTATCATTGCCTTTGGGCATCGTGATCCGCAGAACGCCCTCGGCCAACCGTTGGGCGAAATTTGCGTGGCAAGCTGTTGGCGTGCTCCCCGGTGCCGCCCAGGCTGATTGGCGTGTGATGCGCGAAGAAGAGGGGGCGGTGGAATTCCATGCCGCCACCGTGCCGCTTGAATTGTGGCACACCGATACCGAAGCCTATCTGACCACCCTAACGGCCCGTGTGCCGTCGATTGGTGTGGTGATGCGCGAAGCGGAAGATGGTGATGCGGAGCGCCCCTATGAGGTGTTGTTGGCAACGGCCTCGGCTTTTGAATTTCAGGATTATGCTGATAGCGGCGAAGAGCTGCTGGAACTGGTACCCATGCCCGAAGGGCTGGTCGCCTTCCTGCGCGATTTTGTGGAAGAGCACCACGAAGAAGAGATTTTTGTGAAACGTCGCCGCGACAAAACGCGGACTGATCTGGTCGAAGATGGGCGCGGTGATGCGCGTATTTCCCAGATATCTGACGTGTACCGCGCACCGCGCACCGGGAGGCCAAATTGAGCCGCGGTGGGGATTTCTGGGCACGTCGTAAGGCGGGCGTTGCGGCGGAAGCTGAAGCCGAAGTTGTGGCCGTTGAGAAGGCAGAGCTGGCGCAGGCCCATGCCGAGCTCGAAGACAAGTCTGACGCCGAGATTTTGGCGGAATTGGATCTGCCGGACCCGGATGGGCTTGAAAAAGGCGATGACTTTTCGGTGTTTCTGGAAAAAGCCGTGCCGGAGCGCATTCGTCGGCGGGCATTGCGGAAGCTGTGGTTGAGCAATCCAGTGTTGGCTAACATCGACGAGCTTGTGGACTACGGTGAAGATTTCACCGACAGCGCCATGGCCGTTGAGGCGATACAGACCACCTATCAGGTGGGCAAAGGCATGCTGGCGCATGTGAAAGAGATGGCGCGGCAGGAAGAAGAGGCGCAAGCCTTGGCCGAAGGGCGCGTCTCGCCGGAAGAGTTTGAGGTGCCAACTGAGGCAACTTTGGTTGAGAGCTCTGACGAGGGCGAAGAGACCGAAGCAGTAGTGGTTGCGCCAATCGACGTGGTGGCCGAAGCTGAGGCTCCTACTGAACCATTCCCTGACGCGGAGGCGCTCCCTGTGGCCCCTTTGCGTCGCCGTATGCGGTTTGACTTTGCCGCATCAGAAACGACTGAAGAGAGGGCATAGCGATGAGCCAAGCCGTCACCGACACCCACGTTGCCGAAGAGGATCTGCTGCGCGCGGATCTTTATGATTTTCTGGCCGCCCTTTTGGCCAACCCGCCGAGCAAAGACCTGTTGCAACATGCCGCCGCGTTGGGCGGGGATGAGAGCGATCTTGGGCAAGCGATCAGCACTCTGGCGCGGGTTGCCAAAGCGACCAATGCCGCCGCAGTGGAAACCGAGTTCAACGCGCTGTTCATTGGCCTTGGCCGTGGCGAGCTGATGCCGTTTGCCTCCTACTATCTGACGGGCTTTTTGAACGAAAAACCGCTGGCCAGCCTGCGGGCGGATATGGCGGCGTTGCGGATCACCCGCGCGCCAAACGTGTATGAACCGGAAGATAACATCGCCAGCTTGCTGGAGATGATGGCGGGCATGATCCGTGGCCGCTTTGGCGAGCCGGTGCCGCTGCAAAAGCAAAAAGATTTCTTCTTCACCCATATCGCCGCTTGGGCGGAGCACTTCTTCTCCGATTTGGAAGCGGCGCAAAATTCGGTGCTCTACGCGCCGGTGGGCACGGTGGGCAAAGCCTTCCTCGAAATTGAAACACAGGCGTTCCGCATGGGGGCGGAGTAAACGTCACTTGAAACCGTCGGACCCCGACCGACCCAAAACAAGGAGCTCGCCATGAGCAAGCCAGAAGAAAAAGGTGCCAGCCGGCGCGATTTTCTGAAGCTCGCAACAGCAGCAGCCCCGGCAGCCGCAGCAGTGGTTGCCATGTCGCCACAAGCGGCAGAGGCACAGCCAGCTGATTTGTCCCGCACAGAGATGCAGGACACCGCGCACACCCGCGCTTACCTCGACAGCGCCCGGTTCTGATCGGACGTTATCACACCCGCCCCCGACCACTGGTTGCGTGACGCCCACCGGTCGGGATTTTGAGACTAACCGAGCCAGCCTCGACGAACGGGGCAGCAAGGGAGGAAAGAATGCTAAGGAAAAAGACCAACGGGGTTGCGCGACGCCCCCAGCGGACAAGTATCCTGTCTGTCGCAGCTGAAAAAGCTGTGGATCGACGCACATTTTTGCGTGGATCCGGTCTCGCCATTGGTGGACTGGCAGCGATTGGTGCCACCGGTGGCACCGTTACTCAGGCGCAGGCGCAAGACGCCGCAAATACTGCCGTTCAAACCATCAAATCCGTATGTACCCACTGTTCTGTGGGTTGTACCGTTGTGGCCGAAGTTCAAAGCGGTGTCTGGATCGGGCAAGAGCCTGGTTGGGACAGCCCGTTTAACCTCGGCGCCCACTGTGCCAAAGGCGCATCGGTGCGTGAACACGCCCACGGTGAACGCCGCCTGAAGTACCCTATGAAAAAAGAGGGTGGTGAGTGGAAGCGTATTAGCTGGGAACAGGCGATCGACGAGATCGGCGACGGCATGAACCAGATCCGCGAAGAAAGCGGCCCTGACAGTGTTTATTGGCTGGGTTCAGCCAAGCACAACAACGAGCAGGCGTATCTGTTCCGCAAGTTTGCGGCCTATTGGGGCACAAACAACGTGGATCACCAGGCGCGTATCTGTCACTCCACCACAGTTGCGGGCGTTGCGAACACATGGGGCTACGGCGCCATGACCAACTCCTACAACGACATCCACAACTCCAAAGCCATCTTCATCATTGGCGGCAACCCGGCCGAAGCCCACCCGGTTTCCCTGTTGCACGTGCTGCGCGCGAAAGAGCGCAACAACGCACCGTTGATCGTGTGTGACCCACGCTTTACGCGTACGGCGGCCCACGCAGATGAATATGTGCGCTTCCGTCCCGGCACCGATGTGGCGCTGGTGTGGGGCATTCTGTGGCACATCTTCGAAAACGGTTGGGAAGACAAAGAGTTCATCCGCACCCGTGTTTGGGGCATGGACCAGATCCGTGACGAAGTGCGCAGCTGGAACCCAGAAGAAGTGGAACGCGTGACCGGTGCTCCTGGTGAGCAACTGCGTCGTGTGGCACGTCAGCTGGTGAACAACCGTCCCGGCACCGTCATCTGGTGCATGGGTGGTACGCAGCACACCAACGGTAACAACAACACCCGCGCGTACTGCATTCTGCAGTTGGCCCTTGGCAACATGGGCACCGAGGGTGGTGGTACCAACATCTTCCGTGGCCACGACAACGTACAAGGCGCTACCGACCTTGGCGTGTTGAGCCACACCCTGCCAGGCTACTATGGCCTGTCCAAAGGCGCTTGGGCGCACTGGGGACGTGTGTGGGAAGAAGATGGTGAATGGCTGAATGGTCAGTTTGCCAAAACCACCGGTGCCGACGGCAAAGAGAAGTCGCTTCAGAACCTCACCGGTATTCCGGTGTCACGCTGGATCGATGGTGTTCTGGAAGATCCAGAGAACATGGACAACCCGGACAAAGTCCGTGCCATGGTGCTTTGGGGCCACGCGCCAAACTCTCAGACCCGTGGTCGCGAGATGAAAACCGCGATGGAAAAGCTGGACATGCTGGTCGTTGTTGACCCGTATCCAACTGTTTCCGCTGTGCTTCATGACCGCACCGACGGCGTCTATCTGTTGCCAGCCTGTACGCAGTTTGAGACCCGTGGGTCTGTGACGGCGTCCAACCGCTCGCTTCAGTGGCGTGACGAAGTGGTGGCACCGCTCTTTGAGAGCAAGCCGGACCATGAGATCATGGGCATGTTCGCCAACAAGTTTGGCTGGGCTGATCGCTTCTTCCGCAATATCGAGATGGAAGACGAAAACACACCCAACATTGAAAGCGTTACGCGCGAGTTCAATCGAGGTATGTGGACCATCGGTTACACCGGTCAGACGCCTGAGCGCATCAAGAAGCACATGGCAAACCAGCACACCTTTGACCGCACCACGCTGCGCGCTAACGGTGGCCCTGCAGATGGTGACTACTACGGTCTGCCATGGCCATGCTGGGGTGACGAGGAACTGAACCACCCGGGCACACCAAACCTCTATGACATGTCCAAACGTGTCTCCGAGGGTGGTTTGACCTTCCGTGCCCGCTTTGGTGTGGAACGTGATGGCCAGAACCTCTTGGCTGAAGGTGTCGCAAGCTTGGATTCTGAGATCCAGGACGGCTATCCAGAGTTCACCATGCAGATGCTGATGGACCTTGGTTGGGACGGCGACCTGACGGATGAAGAGCGTGCCTCCATTGAGGCTGTGGCTGGTCCAAAGACCAACTGGAAAACCGACCTTTCCGGCGGTATCCAGCGGGTTGCGATCAAACACGAGTGTGCGCCGTTTGGTAATGCCAAGGCCCGTGCCGTTGTGTGGACATTCCCGGATCCGGTGCCGCTGCACCGCGAACCGCTGTACACACCGCGTCGTGACTTGGTTGAGGACTACCCGACCTATGAGGATCGGAAATTCTACCGTCTGCCAACCATGTATGCCTCCATCCAGAAGAACGACTTCAGCAAGGATTACCCAATCATCCTGACGTCCGGTCGACTGGTGGAATACGAAGGTGGTGGTGAAGAGACCCGCTCCAACCCATGGCTGGCCGAACTGCAGCAGGACATGTTTGTTGAGATCAACCCGCGTGACGCGAATGATCTTGGCATCCGTGACCGGTCACAGGTTTGGGTCGAAGGCCCAGAGGGCGGCAAGGTCAAAGTTATGGCCATGCTCACCAACCGGGTTGGCGAAGGTGTTGCCTTCATGCCGTTCCACTTTGGTGGTCACTTCGAAGGGAAGGATCTGCGGGACAAATACCCAGCAGGCGCCGACCCATATGTGTTGGGCGAAAGCACCAATACGGCACAAACCTATGGCTATGACAGCGTGACTCAGATGCAAGAGACCAAGACCACTCTTTGCAAAATCTGGGCAGCTTAAGGAGAGAGAGAAATGGCAAGAGCAAAGTTTCTCTGTGACGCAGAACGCTGCATCGAATGCAACGCCTGTGTAACGGCCTGTAAGAACGAGCACGAGGTGCCTTGGGGCATCAACCGGCGCCGTGTTGTCACCATCAACGACGGCAACCCGGGTGAGCGTTCGATCTCGGTAGCATGTATGCACTGTTCCGATGCGCCTTGTATGGCCGTGTGTCCGGTGGATTGCTTCTACCAGAACGAAGAAGGTGTCGTGCTGCACTCCAAAGACCTCTGCATTGGCTGTGGTTACTGCTTCTACGCGTGTCCGTTTGGTGCGCCGCAGTATCCGCAGGCCGGCAACTTTGGCAGCCGTGGCAAGATGGACAAGTGTACCTTCTGTGCCGGAGGCCCAGAGGAGAACCACTCCAACGCGGAATTCTCCAAATACGGCCGCAACCGGATTGCAGAAGGCAAACTGCCACTCTGCGCCGAGATGTGTTCCACCAAAGCGCTGCTGGCGGGTGACGGGGACGTTGTGTCCGCGATCTACCGTGAGCGTGTGGTGGCACGCGGCTTTGGTTCCGGTGCATGGGGCTGGGGTACAGCCTACGAACAGAAAGGCGGCTAAAGCCGAGCTTTCAATTGTTGGCGGCGCGACATCTCGCGCCGCCAATACATTAGACACAACGGTCTCAAACGAGATGCGGTGGCTTTCCGTGCGGGAAAGGGCCGCTATTTGACTATTCAAACATCGAGGATGTGATGCGCGCGCTTCTCTGGATTGCACTAAGTTTTATGTTGGCTTTGCCTGGTTTCGCTCAAGAGGTGCCCGATCGCGCTGCGACAGGTGGTGCCCAGACGCTGGAAGACATTATGGCCCGTCAACGTGGCGAGAAGTTGGATGACAACTTCCGGCGTGACGCAACCGGTCAGGGCAACGTCGAAGCGTTGATTGGCCAGCTAGGCACCCGTGGAACAGCCTCAGATGCGGAAGTGTTCCGCGCGTTGCGATACGGCAGCGCCGATACAACCACCGCTGCACGTGGACCAACCTCTGGGTTGTTGATTCAAGACTCTGGCATGGCGTGGCTGTCCTTCCGCGAAGGGCCAATGCTGACCTACGGCCTGTGGTTCCTGGGCGGCATGATGGCTGTCATCCTCGGCTTCTACCTCTATCGCGGCAAAATCATGATCGACGGGCCAAAAACTGGCCGCATGATCATCCGTTTTGCGGCTTTTGAGCGGTTCTGCCATTGGGTCATGGGGGTGAGCTTCATCCTGCTTGGCCTGACCGGTCTTTACCTTATTGCCGGACGCAAATTCCTGATCCCGTGGATGGGCCATGGCATCTATGCCGACATCGCCGAGGCTGGCAAATGGGTGCACAATAACATCTCCTGGGCCTTTATGATCAGCCTGGTGTTTGTGTTCCTCATTTGGGTCAAGCACAACATTCCGGATCGCGGCGACATCAAATGGATGGCCAAGGCTGGTGGTTTGTTCTCCAAAGGCGTGCACCCACCCGCCAAGAAGTTTAACGCAGGTCAGAAGATTGTGTTCTGGTCCGTGATCATTCTGGGCTTCTCGATTTCCCTGTCCGGTGTGGCATTGCTGTTCCCGTTTGAAGTCTCGGTGTTTGCCAAGACCTTCCAGATCATCAACATGACCGGCCTGCCAAACCTGATCATGGGCGCGCCTTTGCCTGAGGTTCTGAGCCCCTATGAAGAAATGCAGCTGTCGCAGCTGTGGCACGGCATTGTTGCCTTTATCTTTATCGGTATCATCATTGCGCACATCTATCTGGGCAGCGTTGGTATGGAAGGTGCGCTGGAAACCATGGCCACCGGTGAGGTGGATGAACAGTGGGCCAAAGAGCACCACTCGATCTGGTATGACGAAGAAATGGCAAAGGCCAAAGACGCCGCGCCAGATCAAGCCACACCTGCGGAATGACCCATGCGGGTGTGGGCGCCACTTCTGGCACTCTTGCTGTGGCCGATGGCCACGCTGGCGGGTGAGTTTTTCACTCTGGAAGGCCACGGCGGTCCCATCAAAGGGATTGCCGTGTCGCCGGACGGCCAACGTGTTTTGACCGCCAGTTTTGACAATGCGCTTGGGATCTGGTCCGGGCGCGTTCCAACCTGGCTGGATGGCCATGAGGCTGCGGTGAACACGGTGGCTTTTGTCGACGACGCGCGTGCGGTCTCCGGTGGTGACGATTTTGCAGTGCGGCTGTGGGAATTGGCGGAAGGCACGTCGCAAGAGCTTGGCCGACACAAAGGCAAGGTTATGTCGGTGCGCGTCTCTGCGGATCAGCAGCTGGTGGCGTCGGCAAGTTGGGACGGCACGGTTGGGCTTTGGAGGCTTGATGGGGCTGTGCCGCGATTCCTTCAGGTGGGCTCTAACGTCAACGATGTGGCGTTTTCCGATGATGGAAAGCTGCTGTACGTGGGGGCCTCTGACGGCAAGATCCGCATCTATGAGGTTGCGAGCGGCAAATTGCATCAGTTGTTTCTGTCCAATGGATTTGGTGTGAACACTCTGGTGCTCAACGAGGCTGCCGGATGGCTGGCCTTTGGTGCGGTTGATGGGGCGACCCAAATTGTCGATGCTCAAACTGCGGAGCTTATCAAAGACGTAACGCTGGAGCGCCGCCCCATCTTGGCCATGACGATGGATCGGCAGGGCGAACACCTCGCGGTTGGAGATGGAGAGGGCTTTATCCTGCTGCTCGACACGCAAGACTGGTCCATCGCCAATGACTTCCGTGCCACCCATCGTGGCCCGATTTGGGCGCTGGCGTTTTCCGAGGATGGCAAAAACATCCACGCAGGCGGGCTGGACGATTCCTTGTTCAGTTGGCCTTTGTCGGATCAGGCTGACGTGCCGCGCATGGTGGAGCAAGACCGCTCTTTTCTCAATGGCACTGACACCGCCTCCAACGGCGAGCGTCAGTTCCAGCGCAAATGCTCCATCTGTCACACGTTGACCGGAGACAGTGCCCGACGTGCCGGGCCCTCGCTCAAAAACGTATTTGGCCGCCGTGCTGGCGCCGTGGCGGACTACAGCTATTCCGACACTTTACAGACTTCAGACATTGTTTGGTCCGCGCAAACCATTGATGCGCTTTTTGATTTGGGACCAGACGTGTATATTGCGGGTACAAAAATGCCAGTTCAGCGCATCGCCCGCGCAGAGGATCGTGCAGATCTCATCGAGTTTCTGCGGACTTACAGCGACATCAAGGACGACTGAGATGAAAACTTTTTTGCTAGCCTGTGTAACCGTCGCAGGGATTTCTTTTGTGGCCTATTACGGGCTGCACACTCTGGGCTTTTCGACTACTGAAGCGGGCAGCGGACCCTCCGTGCGACTGGATTGAGATAAATGAACCAACTTGAGCGACCACAGTCCCACTCCCGGAGCAAAGACCGCGCGTCTTCCGAATTTGGCATGGGGCTGTCCGCAGCTTCGGTGCTGGTGGTCGATGATGAGCCGGGCATTCGCAATTTTATTGTGAAAATCCTTGATCCGGTGGTCGCTCGGGTGGAGCAAGCTGCCAATACAGAAGTGGCCAGCCGTCTATTGGATGCCAATCATTTTGATATTGTGATCCTGGACAATGTCATGCCGGGAACCTCGGGTTTGGAGTGGCTTGTTGAACAGCGCAAGTTGGGGTTTTTTGCTGATACCATTCTGATCACCGCCTTTGCCGATATGGATACCGCCATTGAAGCCATGCGCGCCGGTGCCGTGGATTTTGTGCTCAAGCCCTTCCGCTCCAATCAAATCCTCAACGCCGTTGCGCGTTGTGTGGATCGGGTGAACTTGCGTCGCGAAAACTACCTGCTCAAATACGAGCTGGCGTCTGGCAATGAACAGGTGCGCTCGCGCTTGCTTGGCAGTTCACCGGAGATTGAAAAAATCCGGGCGACGATGGCGCGCGCCGCGCCGTTGCCCACTCCCGTACTCCTGACAGGGGATACTGGTACGGGCAAAGAAGTTGCCGCTCGGGCTATTCACCTGATGTCGCCGCGTGCGGAAAAGCCTTTTGTGCCAATCAATTGTGCGACCATTGCGGGCGACATGATTGAGCATGAGCTGTTTGGTCATATCCGCCAAGACGCAGGGGGCCGCACGGTGCGCCACGACGGTGTGTTTATGAATGCGAATGGCGGCACGCTTTACCTTGACGAGATTGTCGAGTTGCCACTGCCGGTGCAGGCCGCTTTGCTGCGGGTGATAGAGCAACGCAAAATCCGACCTGTTGGGTCTTCACGTGAGGTACCACTGGACCTGCGGTTCTTGTTTGCCACCAACGCTGACATGGAGGTGGCGGTGCAAGATGGCCGGTTGCGTGAGGATCTGTATCACCGGATCAATGTGCTCAATATTCAGATGCCGCCATTGCGCACGCGAAATGGGGACTTGAAGGAGTTGGCGCTGATGTTCATTCAGCAGATTTCCAAGTCTCTGGGCGTGCCCCCGCTGACCTTGTCCGAAGGCGTTCTTCTGAACATGGCGCGCTATGACTGGCCCGGTAACGTGCGGGAATTGCGCAACCTTATTGAGCGCTCCCTGATTGTTGGCGAGTGGGCGTCAGAATTCGCGGTTGGCGGATCCGACGAAGAAGTTGAAGCGGTGGACAGTCTGGCTGCTGTGGAACGGCGGCACATATTGACTGTGTTGGATGCCTGCGATGGCAATCGCGCGGAGGCGGCCCGGCGTTTGGGCATCTCACGCAAAACCATCGATCGAAAATGTGCGATGTGGAATGACTGAGACGCCTGAGTCTCAATCCACCCCAAGCGAAGCGCCACAGCGGCGGCGCGGTGCGTCTGTGCGGATGCGACTTTTGTCAATCGCGCTCCTGCCCACCCTTGTGATCATGCCGCTGTTTTTCATCGTAACGGCGATCAATTGGTCGTCGCGCTTTGACAATCTGTTGATTGCAAAGGTGAATGGCGAGCTTACCATTGCGCAGCAGTACCTTAGTCAACTGCTGGAAAACAGTGACCTGCGCATGCAGGCTTTGGCGGAAAGTTCGGCATTTGTGGATCGGGTGGTCTCCCATGATCGCAATGCGGTTTTGACGCTGCTGGACAACAAGAAAGTCGAGATGGGTCTCGATTTCCTTTATTACATCAACGCGGATGGCGCGGTGTGGTCGTCCCCGCGGTTTGCCGATGAAATGGGGCTCACCAAATGGCCCGTCGTGTCACAAGCACTTGCAGGATCCGGGACCGCTCAGATCGATATTTTTAGCGAGTTCGATCTCGGACAAGTCTCTGACAGTCTTGCGGAAAAAGCGCGGATCAACCTTGTTCCAACCCAGGCCGCGGTGCCGACGGAACGCACCAGAGAGACCCGCGGCATGGTGGTGCACGCCGCAACACCAGTGATTGGCAGCGGCCGCAATGGGGCATTGGTTGGTGGGGTTCTGCTCAATCGAAACCTGACGTTCATTGATACCATCAACGACCTTGTCTACCCAACCGCCAGCTTGACCGAAGGCAGCCAGGGTACAGCCACACTTTTCCTAGAAGACGTCAGGGTTTCTACCAACGTGCGCCTGTTTCAGGACGAGCGGGCCTTGGGCACCCGTGTGTCTGCGGCGGTGTATGAAACCGTGCTGGAACGGGGGGAGATTTGGCTCGATCGGGCGTTCGTGGTGAACGATTGGTACATTTCGGCATATGAGCCAATCCTTGATAGCTTCGGAGAGCGGGTTGGCATGCTCTACGTTGGTTTTCTGGATCAGCCGTTTCGGGATGCGAAGTTCTCGACAATCCTAAATTTTGCGGTTGCTTTTGTGGTTATCATATTGATTTCGGTACCAATTTTCCTGCGTTGGGCCCGGCAGATTTTCGCTCCGCTTGAACGCATGGTACGCACCATTGGCCGTGTTGAGGAGGGCGACCTGAACGCGCGGACGCGGGTTGAGGATGGTGGCGAAATTGGCCGCGTTGCTGCGCAGATGGACAACCTCTTAGAGCAAATTCAGGAGCGAGATCGGGAACTTACGCGGCGGGTCGTGGCGCGGACGCGGGACTTGGAAGAGGCCAATCGGCGGTTGGAAGCGACCTCTAAGCAGCTGGTGGTGTCTGAGAAATTGGCGGCCGTGGGCGAGATAGCGGCGGGCATTGCGCATGAAATCAACAATCCGGTGCAAGTGATTCAGGGAAATTTGGATGTGGTGCGGGTGCAATTGGGTGATGAGGCTGATCAGATCAAAACAGAGTTGCGCCTAATCGATGAGCAGACCCATTCCATTTTCTTGATTGTAAACAAGCTTTTGCAGTTCACGCGCCCAGATGAATATGCTGAAGGCAGCGAGGAGCATCGCCCGGCTGATATCATCAATGACACGCTTCCGTTGGTGCAACATTTGCTGAGCAAAGGGCATATCACGCTGACTCTCGAGCTAGACAGCCTTAAAGCCATCTCAATCAACCGAACGGAGCTGCAACAAATTCTGATCAACCTGATGGTCAATGCGATCCATGCGATGCCCGACGGCGGCGCGCTGACGGTGGGCGCATTGGATCAAGATCGCGAAGGAAAAGCCGGTGTGTTGATCTGTGTGAAAGATACAGGAGTTGGCATGGAGTCGGAGCTTCTGACGCGGATTTTTGATCCATTTTTCACAACAAAACAAGGCGAAGGCACAGGTTTGGGGTTGTCGATCACGCGCAAACTAGTGGAGCGATACGACGGGGAAATCGAGGCAGATAGTGTTGTTGGCGAAGGCACCGAATTTCGGGTGTGGTTTCCAGCCACTGTGCATTGAGATTCACGGTCAATCGGGCTCAAAACGGGTCAATCATTGCAACGTCGGTATTACGTCGGTATCCCAACTGTATTGCGTAGGTGTCGGATTTGAGGGCCAAACCGTTAACCCAGAGACGGGGAAGGCCGATTATTTAAAGTATGAACCCAAAAGCGGACACAACTGACATCCCAGTCAAACAAGGGATTGGCGCCGTCTTACGGCAGCGCGCAGAAGTTGCGCGGTTTCTTTTGGATGCGGGACAGGGCCTGCGAGACCCGATTGTCTTTCTGACGCTGATCTCCGGGGTGAGCCGTGCGGGTATGATCTTTGCCATCAATGAGACCGCTCGCAGCCACGCCGATGGGTTGGGCTGGTCGGTCTGGCTGTTGATACTCTGCGCCGCTGGCATGGTGATCTCGGCCTTTTTGCAAAAAGTGCGGGCTTTCACTCTGATCACGCGGATCGAAGCGCAGATGCGCAATCGGCTGTCTGAGCTATTACTGCGAGCCAACATCGATTTTCTGATCTCCGGGCGGCACGGCAAAGTCTACGGCGCGATGACCGCCGAAGTGAACCAACTGGCGCAGGCGGTGATCCATTTGGTGGAAGCAATTGGCGCGGCCATCGTGTTGTTGTTTGCTATTCCATATCTGTTTTTTGTCAGCTGGATTGCTGGTGTGGCCGCCGTGGGGGCGATCGTCTTGGGTGGGATTGGTTTTGCCCTGATGGATGGGCCTGCGCGGGTATGGGCACTCAAAGCCTCAGACAGTTTTGCCGCCTATTGTGACCGGGTGAGCGATATGCTGAGCGGCTGGAAAGAGCTGCGGCTTCGGGCCAGTCGGCGGCAGGCTTTGGAGGCGGAAACCCAGGCGGTGATCGCGGTGCAAATGGCGCATAAGATGCGCTCGGAACGGCTGTTTGCTGCCAGCACCGGTGGTGGACAGATCGCTGTGGCGTTGTTGATGTGTTTTGTGGTGATTGTACTGCCGCAGATGCAGGGCGGCGATGCAATTGTGATGTTTCAGGTGCTGACCATCATCTTTTTGGTGAATGGGCCAACCGAGTTGGTATTCAATACTCTGCCGGTTCTGAGCCGCGCGGAGAACAGTTTTTACAAGATCAAAGCGGTAGAGGCCGAGTTGGGGCAGGCACAAAGCCGAGCACTGACAGAAGTGCCTAAGCTGCTTGATGGGTTCAACGAAATTGCGCTCAAAGCTGTGGAAGCCAGTGTCGGAGAGTACCGTGATGGGGTGGTGCCTTTCCATTTGGGACCCGTTGATCTGACATTCCACCCCGGAGAAACCGTTTTTATCTGTGGTGGTAATGGGTCTGGCAAGACCACGCTTCTGTCACTGATCACGGGGATGCGGCATCCGGATATGGGAGAGATTAAGCTGGATGGCGCAGGGCTCACCGATGACCGCACAGCCAGCTATCGTGAGTTGTTCAGCGCGGTGTTTGCGCAGTTCCACCTGTTTGACCATGCCTATGGTTTGCCGGAGAGGGAGCTTACAGAATTGGACACGCGGATTGCGCAGTTGGGCTTGTCGACACGGGTGCAGTTGCTTGGGGACAAATTTTCCAACACAACGTTATCGGCGGGCCAAAGTCGCCGATTGGCTTTGGCCGTGGCGTTGGCGGAGCAACGGCCAATCATTGTGCTGGATGAGTTTGCAGCGGATCAGGACCCGGCCAATCGGGCGTTTTTCTATGATGTTTTGATGCCTGAATTGTCAGCATCTGGGCGGCTTGTCTTGGCTGTGACACATGATGATCACCAATTTGGCAAATGTGATCGCTTGATCAAAATGGAGGCGGGGCGCATCGTGTCAGATGAGCGTATGCGATCGCGTGAAGGGAATTGAGTTCATGAATGTAACGCGAGACATACCGGGCCGTGGCACGGGATTGGCAATGTTGGTGGCGTTGATCACCACTAGCTTTGTCACGGTTGTGGTGAATCTGCAGATGTATTCTGCGCGCTGGAAATTTGCGGCGTTTTACCCGGAGAAGGCGTCGGAACGTCCGTCGACCATAAGCGAGTCGATTGCTGATCCGCGTATTGGCGAGCCCTTTGCCGATTGGCACTTGCTGTGCGCGCCATTGCTGTTTGTCGGGGTCGCCTGTCTGATCTTGTCCACATGGCGGGAGGCGCGGGCCAGTGGGATCGCGACGGTCAAGATCACCACTGTGTCTTGGGTCCTGGTGGTGTTGCAGGCCATGGCTTCGGTTGGATTGGTGATCCTAAGCCAATACCGTTTCCCGGACTTTCGGGATCAGCATATGGCGGGCAGCTATGTGTTTTTCTTCTCGCAGGCCTTTGTGGTGGTCGCTGGTGAAGTTTTGTCGCGCGCTTACGCCGGTTTGGGGCCTGAGGGTCAGATTGTGGGCCGTATTTGGGCGCCGCGATTTGCAGGCTGGCGGCGGCGGTTTGTCTGGGTGCCAATTCTGTTGGGCGTGGCCTACCTGTGTCTGTTTTTGGGCAAGGGGTATGCGCCAGAGACACTTCGGTATGAGGTGTATGCGGCGTACGTGAGCACAGAGCTGTTTTTGCTCAGCTCGTTCTTGTTTTACATGATGAGCTTTGCACCGGACATGTGGCGGGTGTGGACGCTGAGCCGGATGGATTATTCTTCGGTTGAGGCGTCCTGAGCGCGCAGCATTTGCGTGGCGCGTCGGGCGCGCTGCAGAGCGGTGACATGCGCGAGGATAGCAAAACCGGTGAGGCCCCATGTGATGGCGGTGTCGCCCAAGACGCCTGCGATCAGCAACATGGCGCAGAGGAAGATCACGCGTTCCATCCGCTCAAAGACATCCGGCCAGTCGGTGTTAGAAACAGGCATTTCGATGGCGGTGCGGGCTTTGGCGTAAGATGTGATGACGGAGCCAGAGAAACAGGCCAGCGCGAGGGGCCAGGCGTCATGCATATGCGCCAGCGTCGCGAGCACGGCGAGCTCTTGATAGCGGTCGACCATGGCGTCAAAATAGCCGCCTGCTTTGGTAGACATGTTGCGGCGGCGGGCGACGGCGCCGTCCAAAGCGTCAAACACAAAGGCCACGATCAGCGTGAGGCCGTAGAGCACAGGCGATTGGTGCCAGAGGTAAGCTAGCGACACCAAGATGATCAAGACGAGGCCAATGAAGGTCACTTGATTGGGGGTGAGGCGGGCTTTGACCAGCGGGCTGGCCATGGCCTCCCACAGAGGGTCGATGGTGGATTTCATCAGGCCATCAATCATCAGGGTGTCCTTCAGGTATAGCTGCGGATTGCGAGACGGCGAATTTTTTCCAGGCGCTCAGCTCGCGCAGCCAATTGCGCGGCGCGGTTGGGATCCGGAGTGTAGCTTGCAGAAGTGCGTGTTTTGAGCGTGGCGGCAGCCTCAACGACGCTGTTGGACCAGCCCATCAGGGGCGCGGCCAGTGTTGCGGTGCCGAGCATACCGGCGTGGCGAGCAGAACAAACCCGGATGTCGCGGTTGAGCGCGTCAGCCAGAGTTTGGGCAAAAACCGGATCAGAGGCAACCCCCCCAACAATAGAAACCGGGCCGGTGGTTTGTGCGCCTTTTTCGCGGGAGACTTTGGACATGGCCCAACGCAGATTGAGCACGACGCCTTCGATGGCGGCGCGGCGTAGGGCATTTTTGTCGTGATGCAGGCTAAGGCCATGAAATGTGCCACGTAGGGCGGAGTTGTCGACAGGCACGCGTTCTCCGGCAAGCCAGGGCAGGAAAAACGGATCGTCATCCTGTGGAGTGCCAATGTTGGCAAAACGGGTGTCTTTGGCACCGTTGCCGGTGAGTTGGCAGACCCAATCGAGGGCCGAGCCAGCGTTTTCCTGACTGGCGATCAGTAGGGGGCGATAGTTCAGGCCCGAAGTGATGGTGGCATAAGAATGCGCCACCGACAGGCGGCGGTTGGGGAAGAAACCTGCGATCCAGGCGGAGGTGGCAACCGAGATGTGCAACGCGCCATCCGTCACTTCGCCAGAACCAAGGGCAGAGGCCATGACGTCCGATGTGCCGCCGAGCACTTTTACGGTGTTGGGCAGTCCCAATTCTGCGGCGGCTTGGGGGGTGAGGCTGCCAACAATGGTGTCAGCTTGCGTGATTGGGGCCAGTTTGGTGCTGTCGATCCCGGTGAGATTGCACAGCGTGTCTGACCAACCTTCGCGACCCAATCGCGTGTCCATGACCCAGCTCAGGTTGGCGCTTTCGGGGCTTGTTGTCATTTCTCCAGTGGCGCGGTGCACCAGCCAGTCTTTCACATCCACCATCCAGCGGGTTTTGGCGTAGATTTCTGGCTCTTGCTGCATGACCCAGAGCATTTTGGCCGTGGGGTCCATGCCGTTTTTGGCCGGTGCGCCATTGGCCAAGCGCAGCCAATTGAGCAAGCGTGGCAAATTATATCCGTGCACTTCCGGGAATCCGCCGGTCAGTTTTGTGCCCAAGGACGCGGCACGTTTGTCGAGCCACGTCAGACATGGGCGCAGCGGGGCACCTGTGGCATCACAACAGACCACACCGCAGAGTTGTGACGAAAACACCAGTGCCGCGGCACGTTTTGTCAGGTCTGGCAGCTCACGGCGCAAAGTGGCCAGTGCATGGGCCAGTGCGCCCCACCAATCTTCTGGAGATTGTTCCGCAATGCCACCGGTTTGCAGGACCAGCGGATAGCTTTCTGTGACACGGGCCAAAACGGTGAGATTGCTGTCGACAACGCCCACTTTCACGCCAGAGGTGCCAAAGTCGGCTGATATGACCAAATCGCCCTGTGTCACGCAGCTCACCTCAAAAAACAGTCGTCATTAAATAGCGCCTTTCAAAAGGCAAAAAGTCCTATGTCCGATCTGACATGTGGATCAGGAGTTTGGCAAGGGTGGTAAAGCCTTAGATCGGTGCAGCAAGTGCTTGTGCATATAAATTCACGTAGTCCGGCCCGATGGTGGCCACATCAAAACTGTTGGCGTGGGACTTGGCCCAGGAGGTCAGTTGAGCGCGCCTGTTCGGGGATTGGGAAAGGGTGATGAGTTTCCGCGCCAATGCTGTGGCATCGCCGGGAGGAACCAAAAGTTCAGAACCCTGACCGGTCATCACTGTTGCATAGCCTTCGTTGGCGGCGGCCACCGGCAGAGTGCCTGCCGCCATCGCCTCGATTAGGACAAGGCCGAAGCTTTCCCCATGTAATGCGGGGGCGGCAAAAATATCGGCGGAGGCTATTAAGGCGCGGGCGTCGATGGCGTTGGGTGGGGCACAAAAAGTTACGGTTTTGAGACCTGAGGCTTGTGCACGCAACGCAGTTTCTTCGGCGCCATGCCCGGCAATGATCAGCTCGGTTTTTGGCGCGGAAGCTTCAACAGCTTGCCACGCATCCAGCAAGACAGATACACCTTTGCGTGCCTCCAAGCGGCCCATGTAGACCACACGAAATGTCTCCGAGGGCAGCGCTTGTTCCCCCGCAGCACGCCATGCGGAGAGGTTGATAGTTGGCGGTAATATGGCCGGGACTGGATTGGCACCAGCGGCCTCCCATTGGCGATAAGGGGCCATCGAGGGGACCACAACACGGCTGATGCGGCGATTGAAGTAATGGCCCACCCGGCGCAGTGCAGCGGACATAGGGTCAAATCCTGCGCCCTCAGGCAGGGTGGCGTGGAAGGTGGCAATGCTTGGCAGATTGAGTGTGCGCCACATTTGCCAGGGCAAGAGAGGTGTCCAAGGGGTGTGCATGTGGATGACTTCAGCCCCCCAATCGCGCAGCTCTGACACGGCGGCTTTGATCTCTCCGCGAGTGGCACGGCTGACCTCGAAACTGGTGCCATGGATCGACCAGGGACGGGCATTGCCGACGGTCATGAGCCCTTCCTCGCAATAATCTGGATCACCGGGGGGGGCCACAATGCGCACCTCATGGCCTTGGCTGCGGCACCAGGCGGCAAGGTCGCGGATGTTGCTTTGCACCCCACCAGGGCGGTCCATGGCGTAGGGGGTCAGTTGCACAATTTTCATGCGACGCTCCTTGCGGGGCGGCGGAGGCTGGGCAGGTAGCCCGCTTGATAAAGTTGCAGAAGCGTGGCGAGGCCAAGGGCAAAGAGTGCGGGTGCCGTGGCAGCCATCATGGGGGGCAAGACATCGCGAATGCCAAGTGCCCAGAAGATTTTTACGGCCACCACAGCAAGGTAGCCCACGGTTGCGAGTGCCAATAGTCTGAACGGCGACAGACGGCGGCCTTGGGTGCCGAGGCTGGCGAGACTCACGCCCAGAAAGGCAAAAATGCCGGGCAGGAAGATCGCCACCTTGCGCACAGCCAAAGCTGTGGCGGCGTCGGGTGTTGTGGGCAAAGCGGGCGTTGCCTCAGCGGTGACAATCGCACGTGCAGCCGCATTGGTGAGGTAATAGCCATCGATGCCAAACCAGCGCAGCTTGTCGACGGTTAGATTCAGCGGCATATCCACATGTGCTTCAAAGGTTGGGGGCCTGTTTTGTGCAACGTCCCAAGTGGTTACGTTGGTCAGGGTCCAAACCCCGTCGCGGAAACTTGGCACTGCGGTTTCTGCGTGCAGAATATGGGTTAGGTTCCGCTGATTGATGCCTTCAAACAGCATCAGGTCGCTCAGGGATGGGTTTTTTCCGCGAACAGCCGTTGCTCGGAGGGCGCGGGTGTCGGTCAGCATCCATTGCGTGCCCACGTCTGTGTTGTGGTAGCGGTTGCCGTAGTCGCCCAGATTGGCCGCGACCTGTGCTTGCACGGCGGCGGGGCGCAGCCAGTTTTCACCAACCAGCTGCACAAGGCCCAGAAGCAGCCCAGAGACCAGCAAGGCGATCAGGCGCAGGCTTGGGCTGGCCCCAGCGGCGGCGAGCACAACATCGTCCATGCGTTGATGGCGCAGTAATGTCACGACGAAGCCACCGGCGACACAGGCCATGGTCAGCAGGCGGGTAACGATGTCTGTGGACCGGTAGCCGATATAGGGAAACAGAACCTCCCACAGGTTTTTATCGGTGTCTGTGGCCTGTACACGCACGCTGTCGAGCCATTTGGCGAGGTCGATGCTGAGGGCCACCACCAGCAGGACAAACAGCATGAATCCAATGACCGCCAAATCACCACGCACCATGGCGCGCACCGCCAAACCTGTGTGCCGCCGCCAGCTCATGTGCGGTCTCGGTGCGGTGTCATCAACGTTTCGCCGCGCCACAGCAGGTAGCTGAGCGGTGGTCCAAGGTAGACCAGCACAGCCAGGAGAATGAGCACAGCGGCTGGCACCGTTGCGGACCATTCTGCGAGCACAGCGCGGCTGGCCACGTCACTTGCCATCATCAGCAAAGCGGCCATTGGCAGAGCCGCGTATCGCCACGGGCCTGTGCCGCCGATCAACAGCGCCACAAGGGCGAGCAGGCCTGCCATAGGCACCATCAGCGCACGTGTGGTCAGGCGAGTCAGACGGGCTGGCTCATCCCCATTGAGATTGAGGAGATGTTCGGCTGCGCTGCGGGTTTGATCTGGTGCTGGCAGGGCGTCGGCCATCGCAAAAGCAAAATTTGCTTGCGCGGTGTTGAACCGGTTGAGCGGTGGGGTTTGCTTGGAGGGATAAGGCGCTTCGAGTACGGCGAGGGACTGAAGCGTGATTGTGTGTGTGTCGGCGGGGGCCGGGTTGGTGACGTGCCAATCTTGGGATTGGGCCACGCGCCAATTGCCGTAGAGGTTGGGCTGAAACACAAACAGCTGGCCGTGGATGTGGGTAGAGGTGTCTTTCGCAGGCGTGGCGATGAAGGTGGTGTCGCGGATGGTTTGTACTGCCGTATCTGTGGTGCCGTTTTCAATGCGGGAGAGCACATGGTTTTTTTGCAACTCTGCCAGGGCGAGGCGTTCGCCGTATTTGGACATTGGTAACAGCAGACCAGCATTGAGGAAGCTGAGCATCCCACCGATCAGGCCAAGCACCAAGACAAAGGCAATCACGCGCCCCCAGTGGATGCCTGCAGTAGCGAGGATCATCAACTCGCCGCGATTGCGGGCATCTTGTGTGGCAAAATAGGTGGCAATGAGCAGACCTATGGCGAGGGCGAGATCGAAGATTTCGGGGGTTTTGAAGGTCAGGAGGTGCAGGACGTCGCCTGCTCCGCCGCCAAACCGAAGGGCGTGTTCCATCAGGGTGGTGAAGCTTTCGGCGAGGAAAATTGCTTCGATCACCAGCAACAGCAACAAAAGACGCAGGATCAGCGGTTTGCCCAAAACGCGTACAATCGGCAGCCGGGGCATCGGCAGCGCAAATGTGCGTGTGTGTGGGCGGTGTTGGCTCATTCGGTGAGTGTCTCTGCCAAGGTGGGGGCTGGCAAGTGTCTCACCACAATTGCGTGACAGTGTGCAGGGCGGTGACGCCGGCGCCGGCGGCGATCCAGCTATCGAGACTGTCCAATAGGCCGCCTTGGCGGGGCAGAACTTGCGGGTAGTCTTTCACGCCCGCGATACGTTTGTGGCGGGAGGCGGCGAGGTCGCCGGCAATGGCGAGGGCCCCTACAAGAAGCGCGGTAAGCGCGGTGGGCAGGAGCGGCATGTCGAAAGCGGCGGCGGTGATCAGTGAAAGGGTCAATAGGGCCAAGCCGCCGCCGAGAAGGCCTTCGACGGTTTTGTTTGGGCTGAGGCTGGGGAAGGCTTTTGTGCGGCCCCACATGGCGCCGAAGAACAGGGCAAAGCTGTCGAAGATTTCCACCATCAGGTAGGCGGCGAGCAAGAGCGCGGCGAGGGTCGGGTCGACGGTGCCAGAGGCCAGCAGGCAGGCGGGCAGGATTGGGTATACCATAAGGTCAGTATCGATTTGTCCCGGGGTTCTGTCGCGTTCCTCTCGTAACAGATGGAGCGCGAACAGAAATGCCCAAAACAGAATCAGCATTTGTTTTTCTATCGGGACAAACATTGCCATAAGTGCCAAAAAACCAGATGAAGTTATTGCGAATAGGATCCTTGGTTTCGATGGGAAGCGCACAGCTTCCATCTCAAATGCAATGCGTGCAACCATTATAGGCATAGCCAGATAAAGGGCATATGGACCGAGCCAAAACAGCGCCGTCAACACCGCAATCAAGGCGACAGCGGTGCCAAGCGTTTTGCCAAACTCCATCGCGTCTTTCCGGTAGGCGGGGATCAGCGCCAGCACGGCAATGATGCCAAAACCAAAGGTATAGATGGCGACAATGGCGGTGGTGACTTGCGGCAAGGTCAGGGTGGTCATTTGGCCTCGTGCTTGCGGATGATCCGCCGTTGGTGCCAGCGCAGGATCGGCGAAATCAGGCTGCTGAGCCCATTCAAGAGCAGCATTTGTGGGCCCGGCGTGATCACAGGTTTGCCGGCCTCCATGCCCTTAATGAGACGTCCGGCCACATCAACGGGTTGCCATAGGCCACCACCTTCGGTGATTTCCTGTGTTGCGGCGGGTTTGGTGCGTTTTTCGGCTTCCAGCTGCGGTGTGTCGGTGTCCGGGGGGTAGATCAGCGTCACACTGATGTTGGTGTTTTCCAGTTCCAGATGCAGGATCTCAGCCAATCCGCGCAGAGCAAATTTTGAGGGCGCATAGGCCCCGTAGCCGTAGATACCAAAGAAGGCTGCACCGGAGGCAATCAGGCCAAAGCGGCCCCCACCCGCCGCCGCCATTGGACCGCGCAGCACGTCGATAAAGGTCAGCGTACCAAAGTAGTTCACCGCCATATGGCGCTGGTGTTGTTCAAACGGTTGATCCCGAAACAATCCCGGCTCGGCAATGCCCGCACTGGCGATGGCCATATCCGGCGGGCCAAGTTTGCGGATTGCGGCTTTAAGCGCCTCGACAAAGCTGTCGCGGTTGGCGACGTCGACGGCAAAGACTTCCACGTCTATATCTGGTGCTGCTTCCAGCAGAGCGTCGCGGGTTGCCAGCAGTTTAGAGGCATCGCGGGCAAACAGCGCAAGGTCATGGCCTTTGATGGCCAATTCCCAGGCGGCGGCAAAGCCAATGCCACTGGACCCGCCGGTTATGAAGGCGGTCGGCATCAGGCGTCATCGTTGACAAAGCGCAGCACAACTTCATGCGCGTCTGTGTCTTCGATTTGTTCTGGAGGGTGCTTGAAAAGGAAGGCAGAGGCCTCCGGAATAGGACCTGCCAACCCACGGTCCCGCGCAATGCGGGCCAAGCGAATGGCGACCAGCGCTTCGGCGGCGGCGTTGGGGCTGTCCTCTACGTCAAGACGCACTTCGATGTTGGTGCGTGCCCCGCCAAACAGGCGGCCTTCGAGGCGCACGTAGGCCACCTTGCGGTCCTTGAGCCATGGCACATAGTCTGACGGACCGATGCGGATATCAGTGTCACTTAACCGCTGCTCCATGGCGGATTGCACGGCCTCAGTTTTGCTTTCACGCTTGTTTGCAAGACGGGCATTTTCGCTCATATTGAGGAAGTCCGTGTTGCCGCCCACATTGAGCTGATAGGTGCGGTCAATCTCCACGCCGCGCATTTCGGCCAAGTTGGCCAAAGTGCGGTGCAAGATGGTGGCGCCCATTTGAGCTTTGAAGTCATCGCCAAGAATTGGAACACCTGCTGCGCGGAATTTCTCTGCCCATACCGGATGCGAGGCGATGAACACCGGGATGCCGTTGACCACCGCCACACCTGCCTTAAGCGCACATTCGACGTAGAACTCCACCGCCTGTTGCGAGCCAACTGGCAGAAAGATGATCATCACCTCAGCGTTAAGCTCATTTAATTTGGCGACAACTTGGTCTTTGGTCAGAGCGGCTTCGTCAGAAAGGCGGAAGCTGCGGTCTGCTGGGTTGGCCAGCATATGCGCGGCCACACCGTCCAGATCGGGGCCACGTAACACGGGAGCAGTTTGGTCCGCCAATTCCGTGTGGAATTGCTCGGTACAGTTGGGCGCGGCAAAGGCCGCTTCGCCCAATGTCTTGCCAACCTTTCGGCTGTCGACGTCAAACCCCGCAACCAGCTCCACATTGCCAGGCGTGAACCCTGCCAAGTCGGGGAAACTGACGCCCACAGCCTGGTCGCCAAGCGCGCGGCAGTAAGACACCCCTTGAATGAGGGAGCTTGCGCAATTGCCTACACCAACAATGACGGTACGGATTGGGGTGGGAATTGGAGAGTCAGTCATTCGGTATAAGCTCCGCCGGAAACGGCAATGGTGTGGGTGACATACAGCCCCGTTTTGGGGTCATTGGTATAGAGGCGCAGGCGCGTGACTTTGGGGAAGAGGCCGGATTCGTCCACGTCCAGATAGGCGTAGATCAAGCGGTACTCGCGATTGTTGAACTGCGCAAAAAGCGCGGCCGAAAAAGGCCCGGTCTGACGCAATACCAGGGCCTCAGATTTTAGCCCGTTGAAAGAAAACTGCAGTGTGTTTGACGTGTCGGTCTGGCGAATGCGCGTGCCAAAGCCAAAGACACGTTCATACCACCGCAGCGACATGACCTGACCCTTGTCCTGAAAACGGCGCCAATAGACCGCGACCGGGGTGTCACTTTGCAAATTGCCATCGGCGTCAAAACGGGCGGTGTAGACCACCGTGTTGGCATTGATAGTGCGCTGCAAAAAAAACAGTTGATGCGCATCGGTTGGGTGGCGGAACTCTGGGTTCACATGTGGAAGGTGGGGTGTTTCGCTGCGAGACAATACCGAGAGAGAGGGCCGAGCCATCACAGACACGGACGTCAGGCCAAGGCATGCAAAGGCCAAAATGGCACTTAGCCAGACTCCCGATATGGCCCGGCAAACGCGCGGTAAAATCGGGTTTGCGTTCCCAGTCATACTGTTATTCCGCACTCAACCGTTGCCGCGCAGCGGTGGCCTGTTCGTGGGCCTCTGACACAGCATTGATCACCCGGTCGATGTCAGCGTCGGTGTGGGAAGCTGAAATGAAAAAGCGGATGCGCGGCATGTCCTTGGGAACGCCTACGTGCACAACGGGTGGGGCATAGATGCCTTGATCCATCAGGGCTTGAGCCACAAAGACACAATCATCAGGTGTTTCAAATAAGATGGGCACAACAGCTTCGCCAATGGCTGTGCCGGTGTTGAGGTTTGCTTCGGCGGCTTTCGCCATAAACCGTTGAGAGTTGGCGCGAAGTTTGGCAACGCGTTCCGGCTCATTGCGCAATATGCGCAGCGCGGCGTGGGCGCTGGCAGTTGTTGCTGGCGGCAGGCCAACTGAATACACAAATCCTGGCAGGCAAAACCGCATCCATTCGATCACGTCGGAGTTTGCCGCAACAAAACCACCGGATGACGCAAAGCTTTTGGATAGGGTGCCAATGGCGATTTCCACGCGTTTTGGGTCTTCGCCGAAATGCTCACACAGCCCACGGCCGGTTTCTCCCAAAACGCCGTAAGAATGCGCCTCATCTAGCAACAGCCAGGCGTCGTACGCATCTTTGATATCCAAAAGGCGCGGCAAGTCGGTGATGTCGCCATCCATGGAGAAAAGGCCATCTGTGCAAATCAGAATGCGGCCATGGTCGGCGCGATGTTTGTGCAGAAGGCGCTCCAGATCGTCGAGATCATTATGGGCATAAGTCTCCATGCGTGCACGGACGCCTCGGGCCCCAACCACAATTGAATTGTGTGACAACTCGTCCACAAGCACCAAATCACGCGGCCCCAGCAGCAGACCGATCACCGACACATTTGTGAGATAGCCGGAAATGATCGACAGCACGCCACCCACACCCAGAAAATCGGCCATGTCCTCTTCGAGTGCGCGGTGCGCCAATCGCTCTCCGCCAACAAGTCGGGAGGCCCCCACGCCTGTACCTTGGGCATCAATCGCCGCTTTGGATGCCCCCACCGTGTCAGGATGATGCATCAATCCCAAGTAATCGTAGTGTGACATCGAGAGGTAGCCTTGTGGCCATTGCGCTGACTGCGCCTCAAGCGCATCAGTTGGCACAAAGTAGGGGTGGCCGTTTTCGATCAACGCGCGCCCACTTAAACGAAAGCGGCGTTCAGCAAAGGCCAGGAAGCTGGAATTTGGTGTTGTCATTTATATCTCTGCCGCAAAACCGGCGCCAATAGCCAAACGGTCTGGTTTAAAATCAATCCTAAGAACACGCCGCAATCATATGCTCTTCGTATAATATGACTGTTAAGTCGCATTCGGTCCAGAACATTACAAGGACGGATTGCGCCTCAAGCGGGTTCAGGGGAATGGATTTCGGTCTTGATGCACAAATTGGTGGCGGAAGGGGCGTGCAGATCGCCTAGACGCTTGCTCCGACTGGGATAATCATGTTGAGTTAACAAAAGGCGCTCCGCCACCTAGTGGATAATAACGAGAGCGCGGCGAGGGAACTTGGTGTGACGGCACTTCTGACTGTAAAAAACCTGAGTATTGGCTTTGGGGATGATGCCCCTGTGGTTGAGGATGTCAGCTTTTCTGTATCGGCGGGTAAAACGCTTGCGCTGGTTGGGGAGAGTGGTTCCGGTAAGACATTGAGTTGTCGGTCTGCGCTGCGCATTTTGCCAGCCGCCGCGCAGATGCGGTCTGGGTCAATTGAGTTGCGCGACCGCGAGGGCGGGCACCCCGTTGATTTGATGAGCATCAGCGAAAAGCGGATGCAGGACATTCGCGGCAACCGCATCTCGATGATTTTCCAAGAACCCATGCGCTCGCTGTCACCGTTACATCGGATTGGCAACCAGGTTTCTGAGGCACTTAAGCTGCACCGGGATTTCAACAGCGCTGAACGCAAAAGACGTGTGTTGGCAATGTTTGAACGGGTTGGATTTGTCGATCCGGTCCGGGTGTATGAAAGCTATCCATTTGAATTGTCTGGGGGTATGCGGCAGCGGGCGATGATTGCCATGGCGATGGTGGGCCGGCCAGATGTCCTTATAGCGGATGAGCCAACCACGGCGTTGGATGTGACCACGCAAGCGCAGGTTCTGGGGCTGATCAAAGATTTGCAGGCTGAATACGGCATGGCAGTGGTGCTTGTGACACACGACTTGGGCGTGGTGGCCAACATGGCGGATGACGTGGTGGTGATGAACCGCGGCCGTGTGATGGAAAGTGGCCCTGCGGCGTTGATCCTTGACGACCCGCACCATCCCTACACACGGGATTTGATGGCGGCTGCGCCGGAGATACCTGCCACGCCACAGAGGCGACCGGATGAGGCGGACCGCGATTACATTTTAGAAATGCGTGACGTCAACAAGACTTATGTTCTCAAAGGCAGCGCACCCTGGAAACCCAAAACCGTAGTGCAAGCGGTGCGTGGCATTGATTTTGGCGTAGAGCGCGGCAAAACGCTGGCAGTGGTTGGGGAGTCTGGGTCGGGCAAAACCACCTGTGCCCGAATGGCGCTGGGCGCGGAGCGGGCGGATGCGGGCGCGTCGATCCTGTTTCGCGAGACCGCCGATTCCGAGCCGATGAACTTGCAGGACTTGGACAGCGTGGCGCGGCTGCAGTTCCAGCGCAAAGCACAGATGGTGTTTCAGGACCCTTACAGCACACTTAACCCACGGATGCGGGTCAAAGAGGCGCTGTGTGAGCCCATGGAAATTCACGGCATTGGGTCACCCAGCGACCGCGTTGATCGTGCGGTGGAAATTCTCAAATGGGTGGGGCTCAATGAAAACATGCTGACCCGCTTTCCACATGCGTTTTCTGGCGGTCAACGGCAGCGCTTGTCGATTGCGCGGGCCTTGATGCTAAACCCCATTTTGCTGGTCTGTGACGAACCGACCTCGGCGCTGGATGTGTCGGTACAGGAACAGGTGTTACAGCTTCTCGAAGACATCCGTGATAGGCTGAACCTGAGCTATCTGTTCATCAGTCACGACCTTGCCGTGGTGGCGCGGATTGCGGATGAGGTGGCGGTGATGCGCTCGGGGCTGGTGGTCGAGCAAGGCCCGCCGGAGCAGTTGTTCTACAACCCGAAACATCCCTACACCAAAGCGTTGATCGCGGCGCAGCCAGAGCCGGACATCTCCCGGCCCATCGACCTAAAAATTGTGGCGCAGGGGGCGGGATCACCGTCGTCTTGGCCCGAAGAATTCAGATTTGTCGGAACGGACGCCCCTCCGCTGACCGAGACCGACCCCGGACATAAGGTACGTTTCCATGTTTAGAACCCCGATCCTTGCCGCGGCCTTTGCCGTCTTGGGCCTGAGCGTCGCGCAAGCGGCGGAGTATCAGGAGAGTAGCTTCTGGCAATCTGATGTGGATGCAGGAAGCCTGCCACCGGTGGCCGAACGGGTGCCAGAAGAGCCTAAGGTTGTAGACCTCAAGCTGCGCAACCGCGAGCTTGGGCAACAAGGTGGCACGTTGCGCACCATGGTGACTCGCTCCAAAGACGTGCGTCAGATGGTGGTTTACGGTTATGGTCGTTTGGTGGGGTTCAACGAGCGGTATGAGCTGGTTGCGGATATTCTCAAAAGTTTTGAGAACGAAGACGACAAGAAGTTCACCCTGAACCTGCGCCCCGGCCACAAATGGTCTGACGGACATCCGTTTACATCTGAGGACTTCCGCTACTTCTGGGAAAACGTGGCCAATAATGAACTGTTGTCACCCTCCGGACCGGTCGATTTCCTACGGGTCGAGGGCGAGCTGCCAAAGGTCAGCTTCCCGGATGAGCACACCGTTATTTATGAATGGAGCAAGCCCAACCCGCAGTTTTTGCAAATGTTGGCCGAGGCCCGCCCTCCGTTTATCTACCGACCGTCGCACTATCTGAAGTCATATCATGCCGATTTCACCGATGAAGAAGAGTTGCGTGAGCGGTTATATGAGGCGCGCGTGCGCAGCTGGGCGGCGCTGCACAACCGCCAAGACAACATGTATAAATTCGACAATCCAGACCTGCCCACGTTGCAGCCTTGGATGATGGCAACCAAAGACGGCAAAACCCGCTTCCTGTTTGTGCGCAATCCTTACTATCACCGGGTCGATACCAACGGTGTGCAATTGCCTTATGTCGATGTGATTGAAATGCAGGTGGTGGCACCAGGGCTTGTGGCGGCAAAAGCCAACGCCGGTGAGGTGGATTTGCAGGCGCGGGGGCTGGACTTTAAAGATGCGGCTATCCTGAAGAAGGGCGAGGCGTCTGGCGGCTACAAAACCAAGCTGTGGGGCAATGGTACCGCAAGTCAGATCGCGATTTATCCCAACCTGAACTACAACGATGACGGCTGGCGCGAGGTTATGCGTGATGTGCGCTTCCGCCGGGCGTTGTCCTTGGCAATCAACCGCAAAACCATCAACAAAGGTCTGTATTTTGGTCTCGCGAAGCCCGGTGGCATGACTGTGTTGCCTATAAGCCCATTTTTTAAAGAGAAGAACCGCGATGCCTGGGCGATCCGCGATCTGGAAATGGCCAACACCCTGCTGGATGAAATGGGCTTGGACAAACGTGACAAAGATGGCTTCCGTCTGTTGCCGGACGGACGCCCAGCCTGGGTGGTGATTGAGACCGCAGGCGAGCGGCAGGAAGTGGAAAACGCGCTGCAGATCATCACTGACAACTGGGCAGAGATTGGCGTGAAGCTGATCATGCGCCCGCTGGAACGTGATATTCTGCGCAACCGGGTTTATGCAGGCGAAACCATGGCCTCAACCTGGTTTGGCTGGGACAATGGGTTGCCGCAGCCTTATACCTCACCGTCTTATCTGGCACCCTGGGATCAGGCGTTTCAGGCTTGGCCCAAATGGGGACAGTATCATCAGAACCACGGTGCGGTTGGGGAACCGCCCGATTTGCCAGCGGCCATTGAGCTGAACGATTTGGCACATCAGTGGACCAAGGCCTATTCCTCGGTGGATCGCGGTTTGATCTGGCAGCAGATGGTGGATATTCACGCCGACAACGTGTTTGCGATTGGCATCATAAACGGCGCACCGCAACCGGTGGTGGTCAGCAACAGCCTGCGCAACGTGCCGGAGAAAGCCATCTGGGCCTGGTCTCCGGGCGCACATTTCGGGGTGCACCGCCCTGATGAATTTTTCTTCGCGGAATAGGAGCGCAGAATGGCCCTGCTGCGCTTTGCGGTTTTCCGGTTCCTGACCATGCTGGCCACACTTGTTGTGGTGTCGGTCTTGGTGTTTTTGATCATCACCCTGCCGCCGGGGGATTACCTGTCCAACCAGATCAACGAGCTGCGGGCCACCGGCCAGTCGGCGGGCATTGCCAAGGCGGAGTTTCTGCGCGCGGAGTATTCACTGGATCAGCCGCTCTATAAACAATACCTGATCTGGGCCGGATTTATGCCAGGGCCACATGGGTTTGCCGGGCTGTTGCAGGGTGAATTTGGCTGGTCGTTTGAGTTTGACAAACCGGTGGCGGATTTGGTGGGCGGCGCTCTGTGGATGACGGTGTTGGTCAATCTGGCGGCGGTGTTGTTCATCTATGCGGTGGCCTTGCCGCTCGGCATTCTGGCGGCGGCAAAATCCAAAACCTGGGTGGACTATACCTCCGCTTTTGTTGGATATTTGGGCTTGGCCACGCCAAACTTCCTGCTGGCGCTAATCTTGTTTTACTATGGCAACCGCTATCTCAATCTGCCAATCGGCGGGTTGATGGACCCGCAATACGAAGGCCAACCGATGAGCTTTGGCAAGATGAAGTCGGTGCTCATCCACCTGATTATTCCGACGTTTGTGATTGGCACGTCAGGCGCGGCGGCAATGATGCAGCGGCTCCGGGCAAACCTGCTGGATGAGCTGGGCAAACCTTATGTGGAAACCGCCCGTGCCAAAGGCATGAGCGAGCCGCGCATGTTGACCAAATACCCGCTGCGCGTGGCGTTTAACCCGTTTGTGGCGGACATTGGCACGCTGCTGCCGTCACTGATCTCGGGTTCGGTTCTGGTCTCGGTGGTGTTGGGCCTGCAAACCATTGGGCCGCTGTTGCTGACCGCGTTGAAGTCACAAGATTTGTTCCTGTCGGCCTTTGTGCTGATGTTTGTGGCGCTGCTGACCTTGATTGGCACCTTGGTGTCTGACCTGTTGCTGGCGCTGCTGGATCCGCGCATTCGATTTGGAGGGCGGGAGCGATGAGCATGCAACCCGATGGCCGCTATGTTGATCAGGCGCCGTATGATCCGGAAGCCGCGGCAGAGGCGCGCAGCGCAGAGCTGGATATGTCCAATGCGCGGCTGTTGTGGCTGCGGTTTAAGGAACACAAGCTGGGCTTGATTTCCGGCGCCTTCCTGCTGTTGGCCTATTTGTCGCTGCCGTTTGCCGGATTTTTTGCACCCTATTCGCCCAACGAGCGGCTGGAAGACTACATCTACGCGCCGCCGCAACGGATACATTTTATGCATGAGGGCGCATTTGTGGGTCCGCATGTCTACCCAACCGTGGCGGAAATGGATCTGGAGACCTTCAGTTGGAAATATGTGCAGGACACGGAAACGCCTGCCATGTTGGAGTTCTTCTGTGAAGGCTCGGATTACAAACTGGCAGGGTTGATCCCGTCCAACACCCACCTGTTCTGTGCCCCCGAAGGCGCGACGCTGTTCCTGTTTGGTGCAGACCGACTTGGGCGGGATGTGTTCTCGCGTATCTTCTACGGGGCGCAGCTGTCGCTGACCGTGGGCCTAGTGGGCATCACTGTGTCCTTTGTGATTGGCATCGTTTTGGGCTCGATTGCGGGGTATTTTGGCGGTTTCCTTGATTGGATCATCAACCGTGTGATCGAAGTGCTGCGCAGCCTGCCGGAATTGCCATTGTGGCTGGCTTTATCTGCCGCCGTTCCCTCACATTGGGGGCCGGTGTCGGTGTTTTTCATCATCTCGATCATCTTGGGGATACTCGATTGGCCTGGATTGGCGCGTGCGGTGCGGTCCAAATTCCTCAGCCTGCGGGAGGAAGAGTTTGTCAAAGCGGCCGAAATGATGGGCGCGAAACCCAGCCGCGTGATCAAGAAACACCTGCTGCCCAACTTCCTCAGTCACCTGATTGCCAGCGCAACGCTATCCATTCCGGCAATGATTCTTGGCGAAACCGCCCTGTCATTCCTTGGCCTTGGCCTGCGGGCACCAGCGGTGAGTTGGGGCGTGATGCTGAATGATGCGCAGAATCTGGCGTCGATTGAGATCTACCCGTGGACGGCGATTCCAATGCTGCCCATTGTGATTGTGGTGCTGGCGTTCAACTTCTTTGGGGATGGCTTGCGCGACGCAATGGACCCGAACCGGAGCTAAGGCTGCGGTTCGGCGCTGTTTAAGACTCAGTGAGTCAGTGGCAGGCGGAGAGCACGGGGCGCGTTGCGGCGGTGCTGAGTGTCTTGCGGGTGCCTTCAAACGCCGCGCGGGCGGTGTTGATCAGCGATTGCTCCGCACGATTCCATTTGGTGGTGGTCTGTAGCGCGATCTGGCGCGGTTTTGGCTCTTCCAAACGGGGTGCAGGTTCGGCGACTTTTGTGGCCTGCGCGGCCTGCCAGGCTTTTGCGGCTTTGCGCGCCATGGCGTCGCGCTGACGGCGCCACGCTTGGCACTCTGCGGCCTGACGGGCTGTGCGAGAGCGACGGCGCGGGCGCTGCTTTGGCGCGGACAGTGCGTCGTTCAGCGCACGGTGGTGGGCCACAGCGTCATAAGCTGCGTTGATCTCGCTCATGCGCCGCGAGGCTTCCTCAGGATCGATTTTGGCAAGATCAGGATGGTAGCGCCGCGCCAGTCTTCGCCACGCGGCCTGCATCTCTTTTTCAGAAGCGGCGGGTGTGACCTGCAAGAGGTCGTAAGCGTATGCGAGATCATGTGCCATGGGATGAGTGTGGGCCTTTGAGCTTCATTCATCAAGTATTTGGCTAAAATTCTAACTATCTTCTTAAGGGCACGTTTAGGAGTGTGCAGCATTTGGTAAACGTCGCCATAAAAGAAACAGGGCACGCGCTTGCCACACGTGCCCCATGGTCAGTTTTGGGTGATCAGAAAAGCGTGCTTACCGATCATCCCCACCTTCGGGACCGCCTTCCATGGCGTCCTCATCAATGGCCGCTTCCACGGCGCCGACAACGGCTTCACGTTGTTTGGGTGTCAGGTCTTCGGCATTGGCATCATCAGCAATGCGCACGGTGACTTCGCGGTGGGCAAATTTGATGCCTTCGCGCTCAAACAACTCTCGGATGTCCTGATAGACTCGCTTGCGAACCAGCCATTGGTCACCGGGTTTGGTCATGAATTTCACCCGGATGATCATGGCGCTGTCTTGCATTTCGATCACGCCCTGAGATTTCAGAGGTTGGATAAAGTTGTGGCCGATCACCGGGTCGTCGAGAAGTTCAATACCCAGATTTTTGACCAATTTTCGAACCCGCTCCACATCCGTGTCGTAGGTGACGCGCAGCTTGAGCTTCATAATCACCCAGTCGCGGGAATAGTTGGTGAGGTGCTGAATCTCGCCAAATGGAATGGTGTGCAAAGGTCCAAGGTGGTGGCGCAGCTGGAACGAGCGCACGGAGATTTTCTCAACGGTGCCTTTAACGGCCCCAATGTCGATGTATTCGCCTTTACGGAAGGCATCATCAAACAGAAAGAACGCGCCCGAGAAGATGTCCCGCACCAAGGATTGCGCACCAAAACCAACGGCCAAACCAACCACACCAGCCCCAGCAAACAGCGGGCTGACGTTCACGCCCATTTCGAGCAGCACAATCAGCACGATGGTGACCACAATCACCAGCAGGATGGTGTTGCGGAACAGCGGCAAGAGTGTTGCCAACCGCGAGGCGCTGGCACCGCCGCCTTCATCGCCAAGTTCGGCCTCTTCGGAGGGTTCACCTTGTTCTTCGCGGATGCGGCGATCGATCCAGATGCGGAAGGAATGGAAGCCGATGTATCCGATGAACAGGATGACAATCATGTCCAGCACGCGCCCGCCGAGCATGTCTTCGTCGATGATGCCGTCGGCGTCAAAGATGTAGAGCGCCGCATAAAGCCCGGCAACAAGCGCCAATACCCCGGAAATCCGGCGTGCCAGTTCCTCAAAGGTGTGCATTTGGCGATGGTCGATCAGGTTCTCGAGCTTGAAAAGCTCCTCTTCCTGCTGCTCGGTAAGATGGCCCTCCTCAACGGCTTCTTCGCGCAGCGCATCAGCGGCGTCATTCACCTCTTTGACCGTGCGGTTGCGTTCAAAGTAGCGCTCGATGCCGTAGTTAATGGTGGCGTAGACCACAATCACAGCGGTGAGAATGGCGTAGGCCCCGGCGATCAATGGGATGCCAGTGTCGTTGCCCAGGATCAGATCCCAGGACATGCTGGCCCAGCCGTAGAGCACATACAAAATGAAGATTGGCGCCCAGAAGGTGCTCGCCCAGCGGGTGGCCAGTGGCACGCGGTTGGTTTCTCGACCGTTGCGCAGGGCAGACGAAATGGCACCGTAGTTGGCAAAGACCAACGCAATGTTGCCCAACGCAAACAGGGTGGACAGCAACAGCGTCATAACTGCGGAGACGTCATAGACCAGGCCAAGCTCGCTGAGCCATTCGCCAAAGATCATGGTTACCACATCAACAATGCCAAGCCCCATAACCCACAGGTGCAGTTTCTTTGCGTCTGGGGTCGAGAAAGGTGGGATACGATATTGCGGCAGATACGGTGACAGGATCATCCGCCAAATCAATGCAATCAGACGGGACAAAGCGTAGGCTGCAAAAATCGAGGCATTGGTAAACCGCACAGCAGTGTCGTCAGAGGTGCCAAAAATCAGCAGGCCAAGCAGGGCGGCAAATGTCATGCCGACAAACACGCCGATGACGCCGGCAATAAAGCGTACCACAAGGAAAGGCAGCTTCTGCGTGTAACCCTCAGGGGTTTCCTTCACCAGTGGGATGACAAAGCGTGCGGCCAATCGACGGCCGTAAATATGCCGTTCAAAAAGTACACCAAATGCCAGCAAAGCCAGGGTGATGAGCAGTTGTTTTGCAAAGAACAGGATGCTGCCGTCCGGGCTTGAGGCGCGCAGGATGAACAACACCTCGTTGATAGCAACGGGCAGGTGCTGAATGCGGTCTTGCAACACTTTGTTGAAGCCTTCCAGCTCCCACTGCAGGCGCATTACCGAGGTCATGGTGGTTTTTTCGTTGATCTCTTCGACGACTTCACCTGTGTCATCCGACGTCACGGGGCTGCCATTGCCGTCCAGAATGATGACGGTCATGCCGTTCTCATTGGCCTGCTGCACAAGCTGCGACATGGTGTTTGATGCGTCGGTCTCAGCGACCTCTTGCGCGTGGGCGCTGGCCAAAGGCAAAAAGAGACAGGCCGAGAGAACGGCAAGCAGTAGTCGGATCATGAGGTGGTCTTTCCTGTAGTCGTTTCTTGGTCTTACAGGAACTGAGCTGCGCCGCAAAACAGTTAAGCGGTGGGAGTTGCGATTTACGCCCGTTTCGCGCCTGTCCTGCATCGCTTTGGGGGTGACATTCTCAGGGAAACCGGATAGCGCGAGTTGCTAGGGAATGATGCGCATTTTCACAAAGGCACGAGAGACGTGAGCCTGACAAGGACAGAAAAAATAGCCGTTTTGGGGCTGGGGTATGTTGGATTGCCGCTGGCTTTGGGGTTGGCGCGTGCGGGCTTTGACGTGGTTGGGTTTGACACCAACACCACGCTGGTGGCGCGCCTGCTTGAGGGGCGCGACCCAAATGGCGAAGTGTCGCCTGAGACTTTGGTCAAAAGCACGGCTTTGTTTAGCCATGATACGTCCGATTTGGCAGGGTGCACCGCGTTTATTCTGGGCGTGCCAACGCCAATCACCGATGCCAAAGAGCCGGACCTTGGTCCGGTTTTGGGCGCGTGCAACACAATTGCCCCCTTTCTGACGCCCGGTGCGTTGGTTGTGTTGGAAAGCACGGTTTATCCGGGTGTAACTGAGGAAGTCTGTGGCCCTGCATTGGCAGAGGCCAGCGGACTTGAGGTCGGCAAAGACATCAAGCTGGGCTACTCGCCGGAGCGGGTAAACCCCGGCGACGCGGAGCATTCGCTGGAGCATGTGGTGAAAGTGGTGGCCGCTCAGGACACAGAGACTCTGGACCGTGTGGATGCGATTTACCGTCCAGTGATCAAGGCTGGTTTGCACCGGGCGAGTTCGATCAAAACCGCCGAAGCGGCCAAGGTGATTGAGAACACCCAGCGGGATTTGAACATTGCGTTGGTGAATGAATTTTCGCTGATTTTCTCCCGCATGGGGTTGGACACGCTGGAAGTGTTGGAGGCCGCTGGCACCAAATGGAATTTCCTGAAGTTCACACCGGGGCTTGTGGGCGGGCACTGTATTGGCGTGGATCCTTACTATTTGACCTATCGTGCGGAGCAGCTGGGGTATCGTCCCGAGGTGATCCTCGCGGGCCGGCGCATCAACGACACCATGGGCCGTCATGTGGCACAGGAATTGATCAAAGGCCTGCTTGCCAAAGGCACCAATGCCTCCGGCGCACGAGTGTTGGTCATGGGGATGGCGTTTAAGGAAAACTGCGCCGACACGCGCAACTCCCGTGTGGTGGATATTGTGGAAGAGCTCAAAAGCTACTCGGCAGAGGTCGATATTTGGGACCCTTGGGTCGATCCGGAGGTTGTCGAAGCGGAATACGGTTTTTCTCTGGTCGATCAGCCCGAAAATACGACTTATGATGCTGTAGTCGTTGCTGTGGCGCATCGCCAGTTCAGGGAGATGGACAGTGCAGCAATAAGAGCCCTCGGAAAGCCGGGCGCTTTGCTTTACGATATCAAAGGGGTTTTGCCGAAGTCCGAGTCGGACTGGCGGCTGTAAGAGCGAGGCGGGTGACGTGTCCGAGGCGATTTCTATGACGGGTGATTTGGCGGCCAACGCGTCGCCACGCGTGCTGTTTTACAGCCACGACACCTATGGTCTGGGCCATCTGCGCCGCTCGCGCGCGCTGGCAACAGCGATCACACAGGCCGACAGCCGGATTTCCGCATTGATCCTGACCGGGTCTCCCGTGGCAGGGCGCTTCCCGTTTCCGGACAATGTGGACCACATTCGCCTGCCCGGCGTGACCAAAACGCCAGATGGCGACTATGAGAGTGAACGGCTGGGGCTGCACATTGACGAAACCACCGCGCTGCGGGCCGGTTTGATCAAGGCCACTGTCGAACATTTTGACCCTGACATCGTGATTGTGGACAAAGAGCCAACCGGGTTTCGCGGCGAACTGCTGCCTGCGCTGGAGTGGCTGAAGATCAAGCGCAAGGCGCATCTGGTCTTGGGGCTGCGCGATGTGTTGGACGAGCCAAATGTGTTGGCTGCTGAATGGGACCGCAAAGGGGCGCTGGAAGCGGCTGAAAAATATTACGATGAGACTTGGGTCTATGGGCTGCGCTCGATCTATGATCCGGTGGCGGGGCTCAACCTGTCGCAGAACTTCCGCTCACGCATGAAATTCACCGGTTATCTGCATCGCGAAGCGCTTAGCGAAGGCGAGACACCGGAGCAGCCTTTTGTTTTGGTCACCCCCGGTGGCGGCGGTGACGGCGCTGGCATGGTGGATTTGGTGTTGTCTGCCTATGAGCAAGACCCAGATTTGTCCCCACGTGCCATGCTGGTATACGGGCCGTTCCTGAGTGGTGAGGTGCGGGCTGAGTTTGAGGTACGTGTCGCCAAGCTCAATGGGCGGGTGCAGGCGGTGGGCTTTGACAGCCGTATGGAAACCCTGATGAAGGGCGCGATGGGCATTGTTTCCATGGGCGGTTACAACACCTTCTGTGAGGTGTTGTCGTTTGACAAACCGGTGGTGATTGTGCCGCGCACCCGTCCGCGCATGGAGCAGCATATCCGCGCCAGCCGCGCCGAGAGCCTTGGCCTTGTGCGCATGTTGGATGAGACACGTGATGGCTTTACCCCCGAGGCCATGATCGCTGCCATCCGCGCGCTGCCGCAACAGCCAAAACCAAGCCACGCCTTTGTGCCCGGACTATTGGACGGGTTGGACGTGGTATCTGAACGTACTTTGGCGATGCTTGGCATTGCCCGATCTCAAGGCGCTGCATGACTTCTGAAAGACCTAAGGTGGCGGTGGTGGTCAAAGGTTGGCCCCGCCTGTCAGAGACATTTATCGCGCAGGAAATTGTGGCCCTGGAAGAGACGGGATACGACCTGTCGATGTGGTCCCTGCGCTTCCCAACCGACAAGAAGCGCCACCCGTTACATGAGCGCTTGCAAGCGCCGGTACACTATTTGCCGGAATACCTGCATCAAGAGCCGCTGCGTGTGCTCAAGGGCGTTATGTCGGGGCTGTTCAAGCCGCGTTTCTGGACTGCCTGTGGCGCATGGTTCAAAGACCTGCGCCGCGACTTGACCCGCAACCGCGTGCGACGGTTTGGGCAAGCCTGTGTTCTGGCACGTGAATTGCCGGACGACATTGACCTGCTTTACGCGCATTTCATGCACACGCCGGCGTCTGTAACGCGCTATGCGGCGATCATGCGTGATATGCCGTGGTCTGTCTCGGCCCATGCCAAAGACATCTGGACCTCACCCGAGTGGGAAAAGCGCGAGAAGCTGCAAGGCAGCACTTTTGGCGCAGAATTTCTGGCGACCTGTACAAAGGTTGGCGCGGATCACTTGGCTGAATTGGCGGACAAGCCTGATCGCGTAGAGCTGGTCTATCATGGTTTGGATCTGACTCGTTTTCCGGAACCACCCACCGAGCGGCGTGCCGGTGAAAGTGTGCGGTTCCTGTCTGTGGGTCGTTTGGTGGAGAAGAAAGGCTTTGATCGTCTGATCTCTGCTTTGGCGCTCTTACCCAAAGACCTCGACTGGCATTGGGAACATATCGGCGGTGGTGGCGACGGCAGCCTGTTGAAGGTGCAGGCGGAGACGCTGGGTGTTGCGGGTCGCATCACGTGGCGTGGGGCGTGTGACCAGCCCGAAGTGATAGAGGCGATGCGTGTGTCCGACGTGTTTGTGCTGCCGAGCCGAATTGCCGAAGACGGTGACCGAGACGGTTTGCCAAATGTGTTGATGGAAGCGGCGAGTCAAAAGCTGTGCCTGTTGTCCACGCCGGTGTCTGCGATCCCGGAGTTCATCACGGACGGCGAACATGGCGTGCTGTCCAGTGATGCGCCCGAGGCGCTTGCGAGTGCGATGGAGCGATTGGCGCTGGATGCAGGGCTGCGGGAGCTGATGACCGAGGCAGCCTATGGGCGGCTGACGGCGCATTTCCTGATGCAGCCGGGCATTGCGCAGCTGGACGCGCGCCTGCAGACGGCCGCGCGTCAGGTGTGATCGGATGGGGCCGATTGCTTTTTATGCCCCTCTAAAATCACCGCATCATCCGGTGCCGTCCGGCGAGCGTCAGATGGCGCGGAATTTGATGCAGCTGCTGACGCAGGATGGCGTCGCGCCAATTCTGGTCTCTGAACTGCGCAGTTTTGACAAGCGTGGCGATGCGACGGTGCAGGCGGACCTGTTGGCGCAGTCAGAGGCGGACATATCGGCGCTGATTGCGCGGGGACAGGCTGAAGGCTGGACCCTGTGGGCGACCTATCACAGCTACTACAAAGCACCGGATTTACTCGGACCTGCGGTGAGCGCGGCTCTGAATATTCCTTATGTGTCCTTTGAGGCCACGCGGGCAAGCAAACGCCTTGGCGGGCCTTGGGATGTTTTTGAGAAAAAGGCGCAGGCCGCTTGTGATGCAGCGGATGTGCTGTTTCATTTCACTGAGCGTGATTCGGTGGCGTTGCGCGATCACCTGAAAGATGGGCAGCGGCTGGTGCATCTGCCACCGTTTTTGGCGCAGGAGAATTTGCCCACACCGGCGCAGCCGGAGGCGCCAACCATTCTGGTGGTGGGAATGATGCGCAAGGGTGACAAGCTGGCGTCCTACCGCATCATCGCAGAGACGCTAACGCATCTGACAGGCGACTGGCGGGTCGAGATCGCTGGCGATGGGCCGTGTCGCGCTGAAGTCGAGGCACTGATGGCGCCATTTGGCGAGCGTGTACAATTCTTGGGCCAGTTGAACGCAGAAGGTATGACCGTAGCATACAGCCGCGCGCGCGTCTTTTTCTGGCCGGGTGTGAACGAGGCTTTTGGCATGGTTTATCTTGAGGCGCAGGCCCATGGCGCGCCGGTGGTGGCGCAGGACCGTCCCGGCGTACGCGACGTGGTTGCAACAAAGGGGCTGGTGCCCGATGAGACATCAGAGTCGCTTGCAGCGGCGCTGTTGGCGGTGTTGAATGACGCTGAAACCCACACGCAACGGGCGCAGGACGCGCGAGACTTGGTGCAGAACCATCACTTGCTTGCGGCGGCGCGGCGAACCGTGTGGGATGTGCTGAACCCATTGATGAAAGAGACATTATGATCCGATTGGCCATGCTGCGGCACGGACACACCCATTGGAACCGCGCCGGACAAATTCAGGGGCGCACCGACATTCCATTGGACGATGAGGCGCGCGAAGGGTTGGCAGAATTCAAGCTGCCGGCAGGTTGGGACGACACCGATCTGGTGGCCAGCCCGTTGCTGCGTGCACAAGAGACCGGTGAGATTGTGACTGGGCGAAAGCCAGCTGTCATCGACGCCTTGATCGAGATGGATTGGGGGGATTGGGAAGGCCAAAAAGGTGGCGATCTGAAGGCCAATCCTGCCAATGGATTTCGCGATATTGAACACTGGGGTTGGGATTACCAGCCACCGGGTGGGGAAAGCCCGCTAATGGTGTGGGATCGCTTGGCGCCCTGGCTGTTTGGCTTGCAGCACGATTGCATTGCCGTCTGTCACATCGGCATCATGCGGATGATTTTGGCCAAAGCACACGGCTGGGATTTTGACGGACCAGCCCCATTTTCCGTGAAGCGCAACCGGCTGTTTGTGGTGGAAATTGAGGGAGATACCGTTACAGTCGCGGACCCCGATATTGTGCGATTGGAAAGGCGCAACGCATGAAGGTCTTGATCACTGTCACCCATCTTCTTGGCACCGGGCATTTGTCCCGTGCGCTGACATTGGCCCGCGCCTTTACCCGTGAGGGGCATGAGGCTGTGGTGCTTTCCGGTGGCATGCCTGCGCCGCATTTGGACAGCAAAGGTGTGGCGTTGGTGCAATTGCCACCTCTGGCGTCTGACGGCGTGGACTTCACCAAATTGCTGACCGAATTGGGGGTCGAGGCTGACGCCACATATCGGTCACAGCGACAGGCGATGATGGTGAAAGCCGTTGAGGACATGGCACCGGATGTGGTGATTACCGAGCTGTTCCCCTTTGGGAGACGCAGCCTAACGGCCGAGTTTGAGGCCTTGTTGGAGGCGGCACATGCTTTGCCACAGCGTGCGTTGGTTTTGGCCTCGGTGCGGGACATTCTGGCACCGCCGTCCAAGGCTTCCAAGGCTGTGCGGGCGCGGGAGGTGATTCAGAAATACTATGACGGTGTTTTGGTGCATGCGGACCCGGAGTTGATCAAGCTGGAGTTGAGCTGGCCTTTGACCAGCGACGTGACCAAGTTGCTGCGCTACACAGGCTACGTGGCGCCAGCTGCGCCGAAGCCCCAGCCTGATGGCATTGGTGCGGGTGAAATATTGGTGAGTGCTGGAGGTGGCGCAGTCGGGCAGGCGTTATTTGAAGCTGCCATCATGGCCGCCAAACGTAGCCCATTGCGCTGGCGCCTGCTGGTTGGTGGCAGCAATGCAGAGGCGCGGATTGCGGCTCTCAAACAGTTGGCCAATGATCCAAGCATTACCATTGAACCGGTGCGCTCCGATTTTCGCCAGATGCTGCACCATGTGACCGCGTCGGTCAGCATGTGCGGCTACAACACGGCGTTGGATGTGCTGCAAACCGGGGTGCCAGCGGTGTTTGTGCCGTTTGATGACGGGGGCGAAGTGGAACAGACCCTGCGAGCGCGGGCGTTGTCAGTTCAGCCAGGCATCGAGGTGCTGAGCGCAACAGACATGACACCGCAAAGCCTGATGGCGGAGATAAAACGTGTGGCGTCCAAAGACCGGCGAAGCCCGTCTGGTCTGCGGATGAACGGTGCGGCGGAAAGCGTGCGCATTGCGCAATCCATGCTGGCGGAGCTGCGCGGGTGAGTGTGGACTGGTCGCCTTTGCAGGCGGAGCTGGCGCGGTGGCGCGCGCAGGGTTTGGAGTTGCCAATTTGGTGGCGAGATGATGACGCTATCGCGCCAACCGAGGCCCTTGATACGCTTGCTGTGTTGAGTGAGGCAGTTGGTGTGCCTGTGCATTTGGCTGTTATTCCCAAGGACGCAACAGACCAACTGGCGAGAGACATTGCCGAGTGTTTTGTGCCTGTCGTGCATGGTTGGGCGCATGTCAGCCATACGCCTGACGGGGTGAAGAACGCCGAGTTTGGCGATGGTCGTCCCGCCCACACGGCGCTTGAAGATGCGATGCAAGGCATTGAGCGGCTGAAATCCCTTTTTGGCCCCCGGCTTGCGCCGATGTTTGTGCCGCCTTGGAACCGGATCGCACCAGAGGTTGTGGCCGGTTTGGCCGACGTGGGCTTTGACGCAGTATCAACCTACAACCCACGGAAATCCGTGCTAGCCGCACCAGGTGTGGCGCAGATCAACACCCATATTGATCCAATTTTTTGGCGAGGGCACAGAGGCTTGGTGGATCCAGAGATATTGGTGTCTCAGACCGTGACGCTGTTGCAAGACCGCCGCTCAGGCATCACAGACGCGCAAGAACCCCTGGGATATCTCACGCACCACCTTGTGCATGACGCCGATATCTGGGAGTTTTCGCGACAGTTTTTGCTGGAAATTTGCGACGGGCCTGTGCGGCTTTATCGCCACGACGGAAAGGGCATTTCATGAGCCGTTTGAACAGCATGATGCGCCGCCTTGCGGCACAGGCCGACGGGCTGGAGTGGGGCGCCACAATGGTGGACAGCCTTGAAGGAGATTTTCTGGACATGGGGCTGGGCAACGGCCGCACCTATGACCACATCCGCGAAATTGCGCCCAATCGCCGGATTTGGGTGATTGACCGCGCCCTCAACTGCCATGCTTCTTGTGTGCCTCCTGAGCAGGATTTCCTGCAAGGTGAAGCGGAAGAAATGCTCAAGAAGATGGCCACCGATGGCACTAAAGTGGCCATGGCGCACTACGACTTTGGCTTTGGGGACAAGGCCAAAGACGTGGCTGAAGCGGCGCGTTTGTCAACCATGATCAAAGAGATCATGCTGCCGGGAGGCGTGCTTGTCTCTGGGCAACCCTTGGTTGGCTTTGAGCAAGTGCGCGGGCCCACAACCGTGGCGCCGGAACGGTATTATTTCTACAGAACATAAACAAACGCCCGGTCAGTAACCGGGCGTTTGTTATTCAGTGGCTGTAGGTGAAGCGCACGACTGCAACGCCGCCCGGATCAATCCAATCCGATGATATGTTGTTCGCCACGCTTGCGTGCCAGCATCATCTGCTTTTGACGTTCCCGGAAGCGCGCCTTGTCGCTGTCAGAGTATTCATCCACGCAGTTGTGGCAGCTTACGCCAGCTTCGTACTCCGGGCGGTTTTGATCCTCGGCCAAGATTGGGCGACGACAGGCGTGACACAACACGTGCGGGCCTTCTTTCAGTCCATGACCCACCGAAACACGGCCGTCAAAAACAAAACACTCACCGTCCCAGGTGCTGTTGTCCTGAGGCACCTCTTCGAGGTATTTTAGGATGCCGCCTTTCAGGTGGTAGACGTCTTCTACACCTTGGCTCATCAGGAAGTTGGTGGATTTCTCACAGCGGATACCGCCGGTACAGAACATCGCTACACGCTTGTTATGGAAGCGTTCTTTGTTCTCTTCCCACCACGCCGGGAACTCCCGAAAGGAAGCGGTCTCCGGATCAAGGGCGCCTTGAAAGGTGCCAATGGCCACTTCGTAGTCGTTTCGGGTGTCGATGGTCACCACATCAGGCGCCTGGATCAGCTCGTTCCAATCTTCCGGGTTCACGTAGTTGCCAACGTGGGCGGTTGGATCCACGTTGGGTTGGCCCAGCGTCACGATCTCTTTCTTGAGCTTCACCTTCATCCGCGGGAACGGTTTTTCGCTTGCGGTGCTGAGTTTCCACTCAAAGTCGGCGCAACCGGGCAGGGTTTTGATATGGGCGATCACCCTCTCAATGCCGGTACGTGGACCCGCAATGGTGCCGTTGATGCCTTCATGGGCGAGCAGCAAAGTGCCGGTGATGCCTTCTTTCAGGCATAGCTCCAAAAGCGGTGGACGCAGGGCTTCGTGGTTGTCGAAGCGGGCAAAGTGATAAAGGGCGCAGACTGTATACATAGTGCCCCATTACGCCCATTTTTACGGTGCATCAAGGCCGGGGGCCTGTGGCTTTTTGTCAGAGGAATGTGCTGATCCCGCCCCAGAGCAGGCGCAGGGCAATCAGGATCAACAACCCGTTGAGCACCTTGTGAAATCCGTGGTCACTCATCCGGCCAAGCACATGTTTGCCCAGCCAGGTGCCCGCTGCGCCACAGGCAATCAGCCCGGCAATAAACAGCGCCCATGGCGCAAAGCCAAAGCCAAGTGCGGCAAACATCGCCACCTTGAGGCCATGTTGCACGGTCATCAGCGCGGCATGGGTGGCCACATGGGTGTGGCGGTCCAGCTGCATGGTTTTTACATAAGCCGCCACAAACGGCCCGGTGGCCCCAAAGAACATGGTCAGAAAGGAGGAAAACGCTCCTGCACCAATCGGCCATTTGCCAATCCACGCCGGGGTTTTACCCAGCACCACCCACAGCAAGAACAGACCAATACCAATCTGCACCGTGGCAGGGGGCAGGCTGACCGCGACGCTGCCGCCAATGGCCACCCCAATCGAGGCGCCGATGGTGAAGGCGGGCAAAGCACTGCGCAGGATATGGCTGCGGAACATGGTGGCACGTACGGCGTTGGAGCCTAGTTGGACGACACCATGCACGGGGATCAGAGCGGCAGGCGGCAGGATCACTGCGGCCACAGCGAGGAAGATCGCCCCGCCGCCAATACCAAGGGCCGCGGTCATTAACGAGGTGGCAAAGCTCACCGCCAACAGGAAAATTGCATGGGTTTGGGACAGGTCTGGCGGGAGAAGGTCAATCATGGCGCCACTATGCGGTGAGGAAAGGACAGTTCAAGTAGAAAGTCCCGTTAGCTTCTTCTGACCCAAAATACTCCGGGGGTGTGGGGGCTGGCCCCCGCTTACGCCGCCCTTCACACAATCCCCAACATCGCTCGTGCGTCGGTTGCGCTGGCAATTCCCCGCCCCGCGTTGGTGGCGCAGGTTGCAAGCGCCTCAATCAGCTGTCCGTTTGACCGGGTTTTGTCACCGTTGGGCAGATAAAACGTGTCCTCCACCCCCGTGCGCAACATGCCACCAAGCTCGGCAGCTTTTTGGTGGGTGTCCCAAATCTCGGCCCGGCCAATCAGGGTGGCCTGCCAGAAACTGCCTTTCAATAGGTACGGCATCAGAAACTCCAGTAGGCTTGGATCGACCGGCATGCCAGAGGCAACACCCATCACCAAGTTATACTGTGCCTGCGCGGTCATGCCGTTTTGCACATACATTGCCACCGAGCGCACAATACCGGTGTCAAAGCATTCCAGCTCCGGAATCGTATTTGTCTCCGCCATCACATCAAGATGGTCCTGGATTTTGGGCGGCTGGTTTTCAAACAACATCGGCGGCCAGGCCCACTCCCCATTGCTGCGCAGCTTGAGATAGTTGAGCGATCCGGCGTTGCAGGCGGCTATTTCCGGTTTCAAAGCGCGAATACACTCCAGCGCGCCAGAGTAATCTGGGCCAACCACACCGGTGGTGGCGTTGATCAGGATGTCGGGACAAGCGTCGCGGATGGAATCCACAATCTCGGTAGCCACTTTGGGGTCCCAGCTGGGCAGGTGGCCTTTGCCCTCTTCCTGCTGACGGAAGTGGATGTGGATCACAGCGGCGCCCGCGTTCATCGCCTCGCGAGCTGAAGCGGCGCACTCAGCGGGCGTCACTGGCACTGGGTGTTGTGTGGGATCGGTCAGAACGCCGTTGAGCGCACAGGTGAGGATCGCCTTGTCCATCTCAGGCCTCCTGCTTGTGGCGGCTGCCCGCTGCAGGCGGCGTTTCTGGTGGACCAGCAAAACATTGCGCGTTGGCCATCCAGGTTTGCGCCACATCCCCCGTGGCGGTCAGCGCCGTATCTGCAAAGGCGCGGGTTTGGGTAACAACGGCAGAAAAATCGGCGGAGGGGCCAGCGAGCGTGCCGGCGGACTCGTCACCAAACTCCCAGACCGCGCCGGACGGCGCGGTGAGGGTGAGTTTTGGCATTGTGTCAGGAACTGGCAGCCCATTCACCTGATGCGACCAGCCAAAGGTGTTCACGCCCAGAATGACGATGTTTTTAATACGGTCCGTATCTTCACGGGTCTTTCCAAGCAGGTCGAAAATTTCATACCCGTGGGCCCAGGTTTCCATTTGCCGAGCGGTCATCGACGAGCGCGCCGACATGGAGGGGCCAACCCATGGCAGGCGGGCCTTGGGGTCCATCTCGCGCCAGCGCGCCGCAATGTCACGTGCTGTGGTGATCCAAAGATCACGCAACAAGCTTCCCCGCTCTGAGATGGTTTCGTTTTCATAAGACCGCAGTGATCCGGTTTTCTTGAGCGATGCCATGGCGCCGCCCATGCGGGTTTTGAAAGTTGTTTCATCTGACGCAGACAAATCCGCGCCAGTGTTCCAGAAATGAAGATGGATGAGCACATCTTCGACGGTCCAGCCTTTGAACTGCGTTTCAGTTCGCAGATCATCGTTGGAGAGATCTTTCAGAGCTTCAAAGAGGACTTCGGATTCGGTCAGAAAGTCGTCAGCTTGGGAGAGGGTCATGTTGGATCCTGCAATGTGAGAATAAGCGCACCTTTGGCCAGCTGTTGGCCAGCCTCCGTATGGGTGGCAGCAATGGTTCCGTCGGCGCGGGCAGTGAGCTGATGTTGCATTTTCATGGCTTCCAGCACGGCAAGACTGTCTCCCTTAGTGACTTTGTCACCGGGGGTGACGTGCAGCGCAATCAACAGGCCGGGCATGGGAGCGGTGAGCGAGGTGTCGCTTGGGGTGCTGGTTGTGGTCCAAGGCTGCGCGCGGGTGACATGTAGATGCTGGGCGTTGACCTGAAGAAAAAGCCCGCCAGCGCCGTCCGATGTGTGATGTGTGGGGAGGCGCAAGCCATCGACACGTAGGTCATTGGTCACAACATGGGACCAGGTGCCGTTAGAGACCGTGACATTGGCTGTGCCCACGCCAGTGGCGCTCAGGCCGTGCGTGATTTCGTTGAGGCAGATGTCAATGGGAATGGGCAACCCGCCATCGCTGGAGAACCCCTGCAAGGAGGTGTCCGGCAGCAGGCTTGCGTCCAGCGCAGTGCGGGTTTCGCTGCGCAGCATTAACGCGGTGGCAAGCGCAATTGTGGATGAGGACATGGTGGGCGCGGCAGGGCCATTGGGGTAAGTTTGGTCCAGGAATGTGGTGGTGGCGGTGCCGTTTGTAACCTCGGGATGATCAAGCAGGCTGCGCAGAAACCCAATGTTGGTGGTGAGGCCAAGCACCGCGGCGTTGTCCAACGACCGGCGCAGTTTGGTCAGCGCCTCTGAACGTGTGTTGCCATGGACGATCAGCTTGGCCAGCATTGGGTCATAATACGGCGACACCACGTCTCCGGAGCGCACACCAGTGTCCGTTCGGGTGGTGATATCCATCTCAAAGCATTGAAGTTTTCCGACTGATGGCAGGAAACCATTGCCCGGATCTTCCGCGTAAAGGCGCACCTCAATGGCGTGGCCAGTGAGCTGAAGGTCCTCTTGTGAAAGGGGCAGAGGGTCGCCTTGTGCGACGTTCAATTGCAGCGCCACAAGATCAAGACCAGTGACCATTTCGGTCACCGGATGCTCGACTTGCAGGCGGGTGTTCATTTCAAGGAAGTAAAAATTGTCGTCGGTTTCATCAAGTAGGAACTCCACCGTGCCGGCGCCGACGTAGCCCACGGATTTCGCCGCCGCTACAGCGGCTTCTCCCATACGCATGCGTATGGTTTCCGTCATCGCCGGGCAGGGGCTTTCTTCGATCACCTTTTGGTGGCGGCGTTGCACGGAGCAGTCGCGCTCTCCAAGGTGGATTGTGTTGTCAGCTTCGTCTGCAAAAATCTGAACCTCGACATGCCGCGCGTTTTGTACGGCCCGTTCCAGGATCAGAGTGTCAGACCCAAATGAAGCCAATGCTTCGGCGCGGGCCAAAGTCAGGGCTTCTGGCAGGTCCACAAGAGTGGTGACCAGCCGCATTCCTTTTCCGCCGCCACCGGCCGCCGCTTTGACCATCAATGGCAGGCCGATCACCTCGGCTTGAGACAATAGTGTCGCATCTGATTGGTCGTCGCCTTGGTACCCTGGGATGCAGGGCACACCCACGGCGATCATCTGGGCTTTGGCCACGGCCTTGTCCCCCATGATTTTGATGGCTTCGGGGGACGGGCCAACAAAGACGTGACCTGCATCCGCGACCGCGCGGGCGAAATCCGGGTTCTCCGACAGGAAGCCGTAGCCGGGGTGAATGGCCCCAGCGCCAGATCTTTTGGCTGCGGCAAGAATGGCATCGATGTTGAGATAGCTTTCTGCAGCCGTGGCGGGGCCAATACAGTGTGCCTCATCCGCCATTGAAACGTGCAGCGCGCCTGCGTCGGCATCAGAGTAAACCGCAACGGTGCGCAGTCCCAATTCACGCGCAGTGCGGATGATGCGACAGGCGATTTCGCCACGGTTGGCGATCAGGAGTGTGTCAAAGCGTTTCATGATCACATCCTCGCCACGCCAAAGCTGTTGGGGTTGAGGCTGCGGTGGCGGGCCTCAGACACGGTGCCAAGACAGAAGGCAATGACTTTGCGGCTGTCACGCGGGTCAATCACGCCGTGGTCAAGCACCTTACCTGAAGTGAAAAACGGTGAACTCTGCGCGTCAAACAGGTTTTGAATGGCGGTTTCTTGGCGGGCCATGTGGGTCACGTCCACCTCAACGCCCTTGCGTGCCGCTCCGGCGCGGGCCACATGGCTCATGGTTTTGGCCGCCTGTGTGCCGCCCATCACGCCAGAGCGCGAGGTGGGCCAGGCAAAGAGGAAATCCGGCTGATAGGCGATGCCGCACATGCCGTAGTTGCCTGCGCCGAAGCTGGCTCCGCAGTAGAGGGTGATCTTGGGCACCGAGGTGTTGGATACGGCCTGAATCATCTTGGAGCCGTGTTTGATCATGCCCGCTTGCTCATATGTGGTGCCGACCATGTAGCCGGTGGTGTTGTTGAGGAACACAAGTGGCGTACCTGCCTGATCGCAGGCCTGAATGAAATGCGTGGCCTTGTTGGCACCCGCCGGGTCAATTGGGCCATTGTTGGCAAGGATGCCCACGGTGTGGCCGTGGATCTGTGCCTGAATACAGAGGGTGGAGGGACCAAAATCCGGTTTGAATTCATCAAAGTCTGAGGCGTCCACGAGGCGCGCAATCAGTTCGCGGGCATCATAAGGCGTAGACCAATCGGCGGGCACAACACCGGCGATTTCATCGACTTCCAAGCCGGGATCATCAAAACTGCGCGGGGTGGGCCCGTTCATGCCGCGGTTCCAATCGAGCCGCGCCATAACGCGGCGGGCCATGGCAATCGCATGTGTGTCGTCTTCGGCGAGGTATTCAACAAGGCCGGAGGTGGTGGCATGCATTTCTGCGCCGCCAAGATCTGCGTCTTTGGCCACTTCACCAGTGGCAGCGCTCACCAGCGCGGCCCCTGCCAACGCCGCCATTCCGTTTTTCTTTACACCAATCACGTAGTCCGAAAGGCCCGGCATATAGGCTCCACCAGCGGTGGACGGGCCATGCAGCACCGCAACGGTGGGCAAGCCGGCAGCAGAGAGGCGGGCAAGGTTGCGAAACACGCCACCGCCCAACGCCCAGTCTTCCACCCGGTAGTTCATCAAATTGGCCCCAGCGCTTTCCACCAAATGCACAAACGGCAGTTTCTGACGTAGAGCGATGTCTTGCGCGGACAGCAGTGCCTGCAGCGACATGGCGGAAAGTGCCCCGGCGTTAATGCCGCTGTCATCGGCAATCACCATGCAGCGCACACCGGACACAAAACCGATGCCCATCAGGAAAGTGCTGCCAGGCAGCGATTTTTCCGGAACGTCACTGTCTTGCAAATACCCGGCCAAGCTGTGCAAACGCAAAAAGGGCAGGCCGGGATCAAGCAGGCGGGCAAGGCGTTCGCGCGGTGTGATTTGGCCACGCGCAGCAAAGCGCGCGCGACGTTGCTCGGATTTCTCAGCGGTGCGATTTTCCAGCGCGCGCAAAGCTTCCACTGCCGTAAGCATAGCCTCCCGGTTGCCCACAAACGCTGGGGTGGTTGGCGTGATCGTTGTCTCAAAAGACATGGGGGCTCCTCCTCCTGAGCGGTCCCGAAATTTGAGATCACTGTGGGCCGGAGGGGCTGACTCATCAAGAGAGTGTGAATGTGACGCTGCGGCGAGAGCTTGTTGTTGGCCCGCGACAAGCGTATGATTGCGTCATGCAAACTGTTGATCTGCAAGAAGATATCAATGCCGTTGCTGGCTGTGGACCGCTCAAGGTCTGGTCAGTGGTGGTCACCGTTTTGGGCGACCTTCTGCAAAGCGAAGATGCCTGGCTGTCCGGGCCAGTGCTGGATGCGCTGGTGGGACGGCTGGGGATCAACAACCAAGCTTTGCGGGTGGCGGTGCATCGGTTGCGGCGCGATGGCTGGATCACGTCGGAAAAACGTGGACGGTTGTCTGCACATCAATTGACCGCCAAAGGTTGGGCTGAAACGGAAGCCGTGCGGGCGCAAATCTATGGCACAGCAGAGACCGCCGCTGTGGTTTGGATGGCGATTGGGGGGGCCACTTTGACAGCGGCGGAGTTCCTTGAGGTTTTGCCGGATCACGCAGTGGCACTTTCGGCGCGCAGCGCTTTGGCGGCAACTACGGTACGGCCTAATCCCGACATATTGCTCAGCCGTTTTGTACCGGAACGTATGCCCAAATGGGCCGCAAGCGCGCTTGCTCCGCCAGAGATGTGTGACGGGTATGACGCCTTGTCTGCTGTGGTGGAGCGGGTTCTGGCCCAGGCCACACCGGATGGTGTGCTGGATCGCACCGCGCTGCGGTTGGTGATCTTACACCATTGGCGCCGGTTGCGGTTGCGGCACGGGGCGGTTCAGGATGCGGTGCTGCCTGCTGATTGGCAGGGCGCACGGGCGCGGCGGCTGGTGATGCAGGCATTGACGCGGCTGGAGCGGCCAGAGGTGGCGGAGCTTGAGCGGCAAGTGGCGCTGGGCTAGGCTTTGCCTAAGAAGATTTGAGGCAACAGGTTTTGGGCAGGATGATCCGGTTTCTGACGGATAGACTTGATGGCGGAGTGCGCGGCGCATGAGCGTACAAGCCGCGCCACAATTGCGGGTGCACTCCCAAGACGGGCGTGCTGTCGTACAGATATCCGGTGCCTTGTTGACTGAATATCTTGCCGACATCGAAGCGGATTTTGCGGGTGTGTCCCAAGCGGAGGCGCGCGTTCAGATTGATTTGGAGCCTTTATTGGCTTTTGACACCGGAGGGGCCTGGCTGGTCTCGCAATTGCGGGCACGGCTACAGGCCGCGGGTGCAGAGGTGCAGATCACTGGCGCGGGTGAACATCTGGCTCTGCTGGAAACCGTGACAACAGCTTCTCCAGGGGAAACACCACATGAGCCGCCCGAACACGGACGTTTGGAGTGGGTGGCGAACATTGGGCGCCGCCTTGTGTCTGGTTGGCACGATGCGCTTTCGCTGGTGAGTTTTCTTGGCCAAACGCTTGTCGGTTTGGCGGATATATTTGTGCGGCCACACAAGGTGCGCTGGGCCAGTTTGGTCACGCATATGCAAGACGTGGGCTTTAATGCGGTGCCGATCATTGCGCTAATGGGGTTTCTGATCGGCGTGGTGCTGGGCTTTCAGGGTGCGAGTCAGTTGCAGCAGTTTGGCGCGGAGGTCTTTGTGGTCGAGCTGATTGGCATTTCGGTGCTGCGCGAGTTGGGCATTTTGCTGACCGCGATCATTGTTGCGGGCCGCTCTGGGTCCGCTTTCACCGCCTCGGTGGGCTCGATGAAGGTGCAACAAGAAATTGACGCCATGCAAACGCTGGGCCTTGATCCGGTGCGGGTGCTGGTGGTGCCGCGGGTGCTGGCGCTGTTGATCATGTTGCCGCTTCTGGGGTTTGTCGCCAACCTGTTTGGCCTGTTTGGGGGCGCGCTGATGAGCTGGGTCAGTCTGGACGTGAACCCCGGCATGTTCCTCACCCGCCTGCATGACAACATTGCCGTGAAACACCTGCTGGTGGGCATGGTGAAAGCGCCGTTTTTTGCGCTGGTGATTGGTGTGGTCGCCTGTTGGCAGGCCTTCCAAGTGAAAGGCAGCTCCACCAGCGTGGGACAGCGCACCACCTCCAGCGTGGTGCAGGGCATCTTTCTGGTGATTGCGCTGGATGCGTTGTTCTCGATCTTCTTTGCGCAGTTGGGGGTGTGAGCATGAGTGATACACCACAACGTGACGCCATCATCAAAGTGCGCGGTTTGCGCAACCAGTTTGGCCCGCAAGTGGTGCATGACAATCTCGACTTGGACGTGTGGCGCGGCGAAGTGCTGGGCATTGTTGGTGGATCCGGCACCGGCAAATCGGTGCTGTTGCGCACCATTGTTGGATTAAACAAACCTGCCGCCGGCACCATTGAAGTGCTGGGCACCAATGTGCTCACTGCGCCCGAAGAGGAACGGCGCAAGGTGGAAACCCGCTGGGGTGTGGCCTTTCAGGATGGGGCGCTGTTTTCCTCGCTGACGGTTTTGCAGAATGTAATGGCGCCGATGCGGGAGCATCTGAAGCTGTCGACCAACTTGATGAAAGAGCTGGGCGCGCTCAAAATCAGCCTTGTGGGCTTGCCGCAACTGGCCTGCGACAAATTACCAAGCGAGCTGTCCGGCGGGATGCGCAAACGCGCGGCATTGGCCCGCGCGCTCGCATTGGACCCGCAGATTGTGTTTTTGGACGAGCCGACGGCGGGCCTTGATCCGGTCGGGGCGGCGGCCTACGACGACCTGATTGGCGAGTTGCAACGCAGTCTGGGCATCACCGTCTTTATGGTGACGCATGATCTGGACAGCCTCTATGCAATTTGTGATCGCATTGCGGTGCTTGCCGAGAAGCGTGTTCTGGTAGAAGGTCCAATAGAAACAATGACCGATGTCGATCATCCGTGGGTGCAGGAGTATTTCACCGGCCCACGCGCGCGGGCGGCGCAGGTCAAAGGCACGGGCAACGGGACTGGGGGCACTTAAGGCATGGAGACACGGGCAAACTACCTCCTGATTGGGGTGTTCGCGCTGGTCGGCCTGATCGGTTCGTTCCTGTTTGTGCTCTGGCTTGCGAAGATCGATCTGGAAAAGCAATACGCCTATTACGATGTTCTGTTTGAGAACGTTGGTGGCCTCGGCATGGCGGGCAGCGTGCGCTACAACGGCCTGCCGGTGGGCCAGGTTGTGATGCTGGAACTGGATGACGAGAACCCCGCATTGGTGCGGGTGCGTATTGAGGTGGGGGCCGACACGCCGGTGAAGGTCGACACAATTGCGAAGCTGCAAGGGCAGGGTGTGACCGGCGTGAGCTTTGTGGCGCTGTCGGGTGGCACACTTGAGGCCGCCGCATTGCCGCAATATGGCGAAATCACCACGGAAAAGAGCGCCCTGCAATCGGTGGTCGAAGGCGCACCGCAGTTGATGGAGAAGGCCATTGGGTTGTTGGAAAACCTGCAAGGCGTGGTCAGCGAAGAGAACACCGCTGCGGTGAACGAGCTACTCGGAAATTTGGCCAGTGCATCGGGGCGCCTGGATCGCACTTTGGCGGAATTTGAGGAGCTGTCTGAAGATGTCGGCAGCGCGGCGCGCGAAATCGCCGCTTTCACCACACGGCTGGAGGCTTTGTCGGATACCGCAGAAGTGACATTGGTTGAGGCAACCGGAGCGCTGGGCTCCATCAAGGAAGCCGCCGAGCGTACCAAGGGCACGCTGGAAAATGCCGAGAGCGCCTTTGCCACGGCAGATGGCCTGATGAAAGACGACCTCAAAGACTTCATCCAACGTGGCGCGGATGCGGCGGCAGCTTTGGAGAATGTGGTGGAGGTGCTGGAACCTTCAGCAATTTCGGCGATGCAATCTGCACAGGCCTTGATCAACGAACGTTTGCCCGCCTTGGTGCAACAGGTACAGGACACGGCAGAAGTGATGGAAACCCAGATCGCACAGGTGGGCACCGATGCGTCTAGCCTGATGGCGCGGTACGAGGATGTTGGCACCAGCGTACAGGCCCGTGTCGAGCAGACGCAGACAGCCATATCGGCCTTTGAAACAGCCACCAATGCGGCCACAGAAACGCTTAATTCGGTGCGTGTGGCCTCAGATACGGCCACCACTGTTATGAACACGGACTTGCAGCCACTCGCGGATGAGGCCACAGCTGCCCTAACCACGGTGCGCGACATTGCGACAAGCAAAGTCTCGCCGTTGATTGATCAAACCAATGAAACGCTGGTGGCAATTGAGACCGGTGTGCAGGAAATCACCGATCAGGGTGCGGTGATGCTGGAAACAGCCACCGCGCGGTTGGTAGAGGCACGCGGCACACTGGCCAACTTCAACGAGGCTCTGGAACTGTCGGACGAAATGCTGCGTTCGCTGGATGATACGGCCGACGCGGTCAACACGCTGGTGCGCGGCGGGGCAACCGACATGGTGGAAGATGCCCGCGAGGCGGCGGCCAGTGCGCGCTCAGCGTTGGACGCCATTCGCGTGACTGTGGATGAGCGTCTGCCTGATGTGGTGGAAAACATCTCCGAGGCGGCGCAGGCAGCCAATACGATGATTGCCAGCATCGACACGCTGGCAGTGGACGCCACTGGCCAATTGGCGACGCTGTCACCGCAGGCCAGTGCGGCTTTGGTGACGGCTATTGATACATTTGAGCGCTCCAACCGGACCTTGGAGGCGATTTATCAGGCGATGGAAACCGCCGACGACACACTTGCCACGGCGGGTGACACCTTTAGTGGGGTGAACCAAATCCTGGATGAGGATGTGGATCAGATCATGAGCGATATCAGCGGCGCGGTGGCAGCGGTTTCAGGTACCGTTACCGGCGTGTCCGATGACATCAGTAAGGCGTCGGATGAGGTGTTGGCCGCCTCGCAATCCGCGTCCAATCTGCTGGGCACGGTGAATGACATTGTGCAGCGCAACGAGCGGCAGGTGTCGGAATTCTTGCGGTTGGGCCTGCCGCAAACCGTTAAATTTATTGAGGAATCACGCTATCTAGTGGGCAATCTCGACCGGCTGGTGGCCCGGATCAAACGCGATCCGGCGCGGTTTCTTTTGGGCACTCAAGGATCGGAGTTTAGCCGATGAAGATATGGGGATTGGCCGGGATTCTGCTCGGCGCACTGACGCTTTCGGGCTGTGGGGGGCTTGGGACGCTTAATCGTGCGGCCTCGCCAACGGACCTCTATACACTGACCCCCAAAAGCACGTTTTCCTCAGGGCTGCCCAGGCTGAGCCATCAGCTTGTGATCGAAGAACCCACCGCACACGCCGCTGTGGACACGGATCAGATTGCGGTGCAGCCGTCACCGTATCAGTTTGAATACCTGCCAGTGGCCCGTTGGGTCGACCGCGCCCCTGTGATTGTGCAAACACTGCTGATCGAGAGCTTTGAGAACAGCGGCAAGGTGGCGGCGGTGGGGCGCTCTTCGGTGGCTTTACGTCCAGACTTCCTGATTGTGTCAGACCTGCGGGAATTTCAGGCGCGTCTTCCAGCGGTGGAAACCGAAAGCGGCGCATTGGAAGTGCACGTGCGCATGAACCTCAAGATTGTGGATGCCTATGACGACCACATCATTGGCTCTAAATCGTTTGAGAAAGTTATGATGTCGCCGAGCGATGATATGGCAGATGTGGTTGTGGCGTTTGACGATGCCTTGGGAAAAACCATGCGCCGCGCCGTGGAATGGAGCGTAAAAACCATTTACAGCCATGGGCAGCGCAACCCACGGCCAGCGCTGCGCTAACGGACCTTAAGGCGACACAGCATGGTGTTGTTGGTTCTTAGATCCGGTCCCCAGATGAATTCCGCTTTGCGATGCCAATCAACCTTTTTGTAGTCGTCTTTGGGGCGCACGTGGCGTTTCTTGTATTCCTTGGCGTAGGGCCAGTCGGAATCGTCAAAATATTCTGCCGTCCAGCCACGTGGCGGTTTGCTGGCCTTAAAACCACAAGGGCCTTCGCCCACCCGTGGGTTACGTTCTTTGGCACAGGATTTGTGGAGTGGTGCCTCATGGATGACCTTGCAGCGCCAATCGCGGTCCGACACGGCGACCAGCCGACCTCTGGCATCTTTAATCTGCAGGATGACCCCGCCATCGCCCATCTGCTGCTTTCTGGTGCCAATGTATTCCAGCCCGGTGTCGTTCTCTTTGAAATCTTTTGCGATCAACGCCAGCATAAAGGGGCGTTCTGCCGTGAAGGTAAAACTCTCCGCGTTGAAGGATTTCTCGGTGTTGATGGAAATCCGGTCCTGCCCCACCAAAGAGCCATTGGCATAAAGTGCAAACCAGTTGTCCGCCCAGACATCCGCCTTGAAGTTTTCAGCCACAGCGGATGTGCATAAGAACAGCGTCAGGGCGCCCCCAGTAACAAGTTTCACATCAACCTCCACAAACCGGCTCTTGTCTAAAAATAACAGGTCATGAGGGGCTGCGGAAAACTAAATGCCAATAAGGTAAAGGCGCCCCAAAGGACGCCTCAAAATCTTGTTGGTTTACGCGGTGCTTAGAGGCTTGCGTCCAGCGCGGCCAGCAGGGCATCACCCATCTCAGATGTGGTCACCGGCGTGCCGCCATCCGCCTGCATCAGGTCTGCGGTGCGCACACCATCTGCCAGTACTTTCTCAACAGCCGCTTCCAAACGATCCGCCTCACCGCCTTCATTGAAGGAGTAGCGCAGCGCCATCGCAAAGGAGAGCACACAAGCGCATGGGTTGGCTTTGGCCTGACCGGTGATGTCCGGTGCGGAGCCATGTACGGGCTCATACATGGCTTTTGGACGGCCATTGTCCATTGGCGCACCAAGCGAGGCGGAGGGCAGCATGCCCAGCGAGCCGGTCAGCATTGCCGCACAATCGGACAGAATGTCACCAAACAAGTTGTCGGTGTAGATCACGTCAAACTGCTTAGGCGCGCGCACCAATTGCATCGCGCCGTTGTCGGCATACATGTGGGACAGCTCGACCTCTGGGTAGTCTTTGGAGACCTCGGTCACCACGTCACGCCACAGGATGCCGCTTTCCATCACGTTGGCTTTTTCCATGGAACACAGACGCTTGTCACGTTTCATCGCCAGTTCAAACGCAGCGCGTGCGCCACGCTCGATTTCGGATTCGGTGTAGCGCTGGGTGTTGATGCCAACCCGTTCGTTGCCTTCTTCAAAGATGCCGCGCGGCTCGCCGAAGTAGACGCCAGAGGTCAGCTCGCGCACAATCATGATGTCCAGACCAGACACAATGTCGGTTTTCAGTGAGGAGAAATCCGCCAGCGCGTCAAAACACTGTGCCGGGCGCAGGTTGGCAAACAGGTCCATCTCTTTGCGCAGGCGCAGCAGGCCGCGCTCAGGCTTCACGGAGAAGTCCAGATCGTCGTATTTTGGGCCACCCACAGCACCCAGCAGAACTGCGTCCACTTCTTGCGCTTTGGCCATGGTGTCGTCGTGCAATGGCACGCCGTGCTTGTCATAGGCTGCGCCACCAACGAGGTCTTCGCTCACGTCAAATTTCAGGCCACGTTTGTCGCCAAACCAGCCAATAATACGCTGGACTTCGGTCATGACTTCGGGGCCGATGCCGTCGCCGGCGAGGATGAGAAGCGAGGGGGTGCTCATTGCGGTGCGTCCTTGATCAAAATGGTTCGCTACGGGTTAGCGTTCCACGCATAAAAGATCAAGAAACAAAGGGCTTTAATGAACTCTCTAGGAGACCCCAAATCCTTGAAATACGCGGGGTATGGCGCAGGCTTTCATGTGCGGTCAGCCAGACCGGCAATTGGGGCAGCGGAAAGCCAAGGGGGACCTCTTCGATTCCAGGTGTTTGACGGGCAATTTTGGCCTGACAGAACCCGATCCCACAGCCCGCGCGCACCAGCTCCCAATAGGCGGTTTGATGGTCACAGCGCACCGCAAACCAATCACGGTTGGCGGCAATGCCCATGGCGCGCATCTCTCGGAGGATGTCGTCGTTGGCATCGTACCCAACAATGTCGTGGTGACGCAGATCGTCGGCCCCGGTGGGGCGGCCTTTTCGGGCGATGTAGCTTTGCGCAGCAAACATCCCAAGCTCAATATCGCCGAGATGTTTGGTGATCATGTCGAGCTGTTTGGGGCGGTACATGCGCACCGCAATGTCGGCTTCGCGAAACAGCAGGTTTTGGGATTCATCGGATGGCACCAACTCGATCTGGATTTGCGGCTCCTGCTGGCGGAGGTCCGCTATGATTTGCGGCATGGCATGATGGGCCATGAACACCGATGTCGCGATACGTATCGTTCCGGCAAGTTCGCTTTCGTCCCCGGCTGCGGCCAATGAGAGGTCCGCCATGGCGGCGGCCATACGTTGGGCGGGGGCCAACAAGGCTTGGCCGGTGTCCGTCAATTCAAAGCCGCGCGCGTGCCGGTGAAACACCTCGACCTTCAGCGTGTCTTCCAAGGTTTTGATGTGACGCCCCAAGGTAGGTTGGGAGGCGTTGAGCTGCCGTGCAGCCCCTGACAGGGAGCCTGTTTCCGCCACAGCCAGAAAGGACTGGATCAACGACCAGTCGAGGTTCGAGAGTGTCTTTTCCATTCATTTATGAATAGCACGGCTGCGTTTTTCGCCAATACCTATCTGTTCCCGTATGCCGCATGTTTGCTTTGAGACGCCGGACAATAGGAGACAGATCATGGCAGACACGGTTTTGATATTGGGCGCAAATGGCCGGTTTGGCCGCAACGCGGCACAGGCCTTTGCAAAGGCGGGTTGGACTGTTCGGTGCTTTGACCGCAACAAAGACAATCTGCGCGAAGCGGTGCATGGTGTGCAAGTGATCGTGAACGCTTGGAATCCCGCCTACTATGATTGGGCCACACAGGTGCCAAAGCTCCATGCAGATGTGATCGCCGCCGCAAAATTGGTGGACGCAACGGTGATTGTGCCTGGCAACGTCTATGTTTTTGGCAAAGACACCCCAAGCCCTTGGGGTGTGACCACGCCACATCAAGCAGAGAACCCCTTGGGCAAAATTCGCCGCGAGATGGAGCGGGCCTATCGCTTCAGCGAAGTGCGCACGATCATTTTGCGCGCCGGGGATTTTATCGACACAGAAGCCTCGGGCAATTGGTTTGACATGATCATGACGCCAAAAATCTCGCGCGGTGTTGTGACCTATCCGGGCACACGAGACGTGGATCATGCTTGGGCCTACCTGCCAGATCTGTGCCGCGCGGCGGTACAATTAGCGGAAAAACGCGATCAGCTGAACCGTTTTGAAGACGTGCCATTTCCCGGCTACACAGTGTCCGGCAACGAATTGGTGCAAGCTCTAGAGCAGGTTGTGGGACGGCCCCTCAAAGTCAAATCCATGGCCTGGTGGGCCATTCAGCTGGCCTCGCCAGTGTGGAAGCTGGCACCACATCTGCTGGAGATGCGCTACCTCTGGAACACGCCCCATCATTTGGACGGTGCACGGCTTGAAGAGTTGTTGCCAGAGTTTGAGCCAACTGGTTTGCATAAGGCGCTGGCCTCTGCGTTGCCAGAAACGGCGGTGCCTCAAAAATCGATGTCGACCCAAACCATATGATGGCGGCTTGCTTTGATGTCTTTCACCGAAAGCTGTTCATGGCCGGTCTCACCCGGTTTTGGCCAAAACACCCCGGCGTCGCTTACCTTCAAATCGGCGCTGGGCAGCACATAATCGACCCGCAGATCGCCAGGTGTCGGCTCGCGCCAATCCACGGTGGGGCCAGCAGCGGCAAGCGGGTCTTGCAGGCGCGGATCGGTGAGCAGGCCTAGAATGGCTTCACGCCGACCTTCACCTTTTTGCGGGTCAAGATTGGCGCCACCCATCAGGACAAGCGGTGGGGCTGGCGGTGCGCCAAGTTTACCGTCGAGCACATGGCTCCACAGCCGAATTTCATCGGCGTTGCGCAACCCATTCTGATCTTCAGATCCGTCAAACACCGGTGGGCCAGCGGCAAAGAGCAAAAGGGTGAGTGGCCCGTCGGGATGCAAAATCGGCAACACCCAATGGCCGGTGGACGACAGGCGTTGGATGGCCTGTGCTTCTTTTGAGGGGAATGGCAGCCCATTCACTTCGGGCAGCGTGGCCTCCGGCAGGTCGCGCCACAGCAGCGCAGAGAAATCTGTTGCCTCTTCAAACGGCCAACGCGACAGCACCATCATGCCGCTTGCCCCGCGAAACTTGCCGTAGCTTTGCCCATCCGCAGATGTGTGCATGCGGCCATCGCCGTTCATGTCCAATCCGGTTGGAATGCCAGTGTTGGGGGGCAAGGCAAAGAGGTGTGGGTAGTTCTGACCTTTACTGGCAAAATGATCACGCAGCGCTTTGGCACCCAGCAGTTCCGCATCATAGTCCACACCTTGCAGGAACAGGACATCCGGCGAGAGGTGGGTCACCACCTGCGTGATCGCCACAACCTGCGGATCGTCCCGCGTGATGTCGCGCAGCATGATCCCCGGCCCCTTGCGGGTCAGCTCTACATCATAAGTCGCCACGCGGATTGTCTCCGCATGGGCCATTCCAACAAATAACAGACAGCCAATCAGGCGGCTGAGGACACCGGATGTACGCCACGCGACGCGGCGTAGGCGCGGCGGCGGTTCTCGTCGATCATGGTGGCCACGCGCGTCATTGCGATGCCGCGCATGATCATGCTGGCGGGAATGAATGCCCATGCACTAATGGTCCAGATCATTGTCATCGGATCGCTTAAGTAGATCGGATCAATCAGGTCCGACATCATCTGAATGATCGCCGGGATTAAGAATGGCATAAGAAATCCTAACGCAATGTTAAGACGGCCATCCCGCTGCAGCCTTGGCAGCACATCCCCACCAGCCGTTGGATCAAACAGCGGCAGGTTGATCCAGACATTGAAAGCCCCGCTGCGGGCTGGCCAATCCAGAATACGGACACAGAAATAAAATACGGCCAGCGTCATCAAAGAAATCAGGTAGCTGAGGCCAGAGGCAGTGCGCACTTCGGTGATCAACTCCGGCGTTGCATTGGCAGGCAGCATAATCACCATCAGCCGCACTGGCGAGTAAGGGAAATCGATCGCGTCGCCCACAATGATGCCAAGTGCATGCAGGAAGGCGGTGAAAGCGTTGGGCGCCATTTCACCACGGGCAATCACCGAAAGCGCAAACACGGTGAAGAAGATCGCCAAAAACCGCAGCCGGTTGAACGGCGGCGCGTGGCGAAATTCGATGAAAGACGGCGCAGCGGTCACATATTCGATGAACACCAACAGCGACGAGAAGATCGCAAACAGCAGCACAATATGCACCACGTCTTCGCTCACCGATGGCAAGATGATGGCTGGCAAGGCAAACAGCAATGCCACCAGTCCCGCGCGCGTTGCCGCGCCAATGATTCTGCCTATCACAGCTCGTGTCCCTTCAAACCGGATGTCGCGTTTTGTGGCTCTTTGGCCGTGCGATCTTGTTCCAACTTGATCCCATCTTTGCGACGGGGTGCCTCATTTATGCCTTATTGTGGCATTGGATGTTGGCTGGCCTCAAGGTTTTGTTTGGAAATTGGCCATGATTGCGCGGCGAGCGGTGGGGACTGGTGCGGGAATGCATCAATTTTATCGGGAAAAAAACCCACTTTTTCAGGGCGATACTAAATCTGGTGGTGCCTTGCGGTGTGGCTACAAGGCACCTCGGTGGGGGAGATGCAGCGAACTTAGGTACGCCACATTTCCGCCTTATTTGATCTTGAAAGAATTCCAAAAGAGGAATGTGTATTGATTTAGGTCAATGCAGTGCGCGACCCTTTTTCACATTCTGAAAATAGAATATGAAAGGAAATGCCATGTCATCCCCCACTGTTGCGCAACCTGCCGCGCCATACTCTCCGCTCTACTTCCTCGCCACGCTTGGCGCTGGTGGCCTAATGGTCACCTTCTTTATGTTTCTGATGTTCTGGGTGCCCCATCCCGGCCGTCCGGTGCCGATTTTCGAAGACATCTTGTCCGCCTTTTCAACAGGGCCATTGCCGCTTCAAGTGGCAATCGTTGCGGCCATGGCGGGCATTGCCGGGCTGACCTTTCTATTGGTCAAGTCGTTGATCTGGAACCTGCGTGGGCTGTCTTCTTTCAAAACAACCGACGCCTATACGGCGCTGCGCAACTCCAACGCGGAAACACAATTGATGGCCATCCCGCTGGCGCTGGCGATGGTGGTGAACGGCGGCTTTATTGTGGGCTTGGTGTTTGTGCCGGGCTTGTGGAACGTGGTTGAATACCTCTTCCCGCTGGCGATGATCGCCTTTGTTGTGATCGGCGGCTACGGGCTGATGATCATGCGCGACTTCTTTGGCCGTGTTCTGATCGATGGCGGATTTGACTGCGCCAAAAACAACAGTTTTGCGCAGGTGCTTCCGGCCTTTGCCTTTGCCATGGTGGGGGTTGGGCTCGCAGCGCCGTCCGCAATGAGCGGGTCAGCCATGATTGCAGGCCTGTCCTTCATCCTGTCGAGCTTCTTCATCGTGGTAGCGATTCTGTTGGCGGTGGCCAATGTGATCCTTGGCCTGCGCTCGATGATGGAAAACGGAGCCAACGCCGAAAGCGCGCCAACCCTACTGGTGATTGTGCCGCTGATCACGGTGATCACCATTGCCTGGATGCGTCAGAACCACGGGTTACATGTGCATTTTGATGTGCACGGTGGTGCAGGCGAAACCCTGTCGATGCTGACAACTTTGCTGATGGTGCAGTTGGCTGTGTTTGCTCTCGGCCTGACCGTGCTGCGCCGCTTTGGCTATGTGTCCAAATTTGTGACTGGACCGGAGAAGTCTGCAGGCTCCTATGCGCTGGTTTGCCCCGGTGTGGCACTCTCGGTGATGCTGCACTTCTGGCTCAACAAAGGGCTGGTGGCGAGTGGCCTGGTCGACAAATTCTCGCTGGCCTATCTGCTGATTTCCGCTGTCGCGATTGCTTTGCAGGTGGCGATGATCTGGCTGGTGCTGAAACTCAACGCCAAGCATATGGGCGGCACAGATCGTCAGGTGGCAGTGCCTGCGGAATAACGTGAGTGTAGATTGAGATACGGCGCCAAAGCAAAGCTTTGGCGAGCGCCCGAACCGCCCCCATGGGGCGGGCGCTTCGCTTTCGCCCCTCGGCTCGGCCGCTGCGGAGACTGCGGACGTGTCACCAGCTTTGTCGCGCGGGGGGGAGCGTTCCTCATGCAGCCGTTAGGTGTTTTCTCCTAAGGGCAACCAAGGGCGGAAGTTGTCTATTGTTTGCGGAGCCAATTATCCCGGTCCAATCGCCAGAACGCACAATCTTCGTAGCGCTGGCGCGCAGGCGTCCAAAAGGATTGGGTGCCTTGGGGCGACATCCCTAGTTTTTTCAGCAGAGAAAGGGAGGCCGCATTGTCCATCCGCGCCCCGGCGCGCACTTGATGGCAGTCCAAAGTCTCAAAAGCAAAGCCAATCGCACCCTTTGCGACTTCTAGCGCAAAACCGCGTCGCTGGTAGGCTTCACCAATCCAATATCCCATGTCTGCTTGCCCATCTGCACAATCCAGCTTGCACCATCCGATAATAGTGCTGGACGCCTTTTCGATCACGACTGCAGGGAAGGATGTGCCACACATTGCACGTTGGCGGGAGTTCCGTAAAATTGTTTGTGTCTCAGGCAGTGACAGCGGGGTGGGCCAGGTGGCAAGCCGGTCGCTGATCTGGGGCGTCATCAGCGCCGTCAACGGTTCAGCATCCGACAATTCGCAACAGCGCAATGTGAGGCGCTCAGTGTCGAAAGTGAAAGTTGTGAAGTCCATGCCCGCCCCTCAAGAAAAAACACCGGCCTGTTGGAGGCCGGTGTTGCTGTTTGTAGGCTACGATCACACCCAAGGACGCGCGGCACCCGCTTTGGCTTCAAAGGCGTCGATGGAGGCTTCTTTCTCCATGGTCAGGCCAATGTCATCCAGACCATTCAGCAGGCAGTGCTTTTTAAACGCATCCACCTCGAATTTGATCACGTCACCATCCGACGTGGTGATTTCCTGCGCTTCCAGATCCACGGTCATGCGGGCGTTTTCACCCTTTTCCGCGTCTGCCATCAGCACATCAACCTGCTCCTGCGGCAGCACAATCGGCAACATGCCGTTCTTGAAGCTGTTGTTGAAGAAGATGTCGGCAAAGGAGGTCGACACAATCACCTTGATGCCAAAATCATCCAGCGCCCAAGGCGCGTGTTCCCGCGAGGAGCCACAGCCAAAGTTGTCGCCAGCGATCAGAATCTGAGATTTGCGGTACTGTGCTTTGTTCAGCACAAACTCAGGGATCTCTGTGCCGTCACGGTTAAACCGCATCTCATCAAACAGGTTGGCACCAAAACCCGTGCGGGCAATGGATTTCAAGAACACCTTTGGGATGATCATGTCGGTGTCGATATTCACCAGCGGCATAGGCGCGGCGATACCAGAGAAGGTTTCGAATTTTTCCATAACGCTGGCTCCTTACATCAGCTCGCGAATATCAGTCAGCTTGCCGGTGAGGGCAGCGGCGGCAGCCATGGCAGGGGACACAAGGTGTGTGCGGCCCTTATAGCCCTGACGGCCTTCGAAGTTGCGGTTGGACGTAGCTGCGCAACGCTCCCCTTCGCTCAGCTGATCCGGGTTCATCGCCAGACACATGGAGCACCCAGCCAGACGCCATTCAAAGCCCGCCTCACGGAAGATATCCGCCAGACCTTCTTCTTCAGCCTGCGCCCGCACAAGACCGGAGCCCGGCACAATCATCGCGCGCATGCCGTCTTTGATCTTCTTGCCTTTGACAACCTCAGCCACAGCGCGGAAATCTTCGATCCGGCCGTTGGTGCAAGAGCCGATGAACACAGTGTCAATCTCGATGTCGGTCAGTTTCTGACCCGGTGTCAGACCCATGTAATCGATCGAACGCCGCGCGGCTTCCACCTTGCCGCCTTCGAAATCTTCCGGGTGTGGCACCACACCGGTGATTGGCAGTACATCCTCAGGCGAGGTGCCCCAAGTCACAACCGGCTGAATGTCTTCGCCTTTAAGCGTCACCACTTTGTCGAAATGTGCACCTTCGTCGGTGAAGAGTGTTTTCCAGTACTCCAGAGCCTGCTCAAACGCACCGGCTTTTGGTGCATGTGGGCGGCCTTTGACATAGGCATAGGTGGTCTCATCCGGCGCAATCAAACCGGCGCGGGCGCCGCCTTCAATCGCCATGTTGCAGACGGTCATGCGGCCTTCCATCGACAGATCACGGATCGCTTCCCCGCAATATTCGATGACATAGCCAGTACCGCCACCGGTGCCGGTTTCCCCAATCACCGCCAGCGTGATGTCCTTGGCGGTCACACCCGGCTTCAACTTGCCGGTGATCTCCACCTTCATGTTTTTGGACTTCTTCTGGATCAGCGTCTGCGTGGCGAGCACGTGCTCCACCTCAGAGGTGCCAATACCGTGGGCCAAAGCGCCAAACGCACCGTGGGTGGCGGTGTGGCTGTCACCACAGACCACAGTCATGCCGGGCAAAGTCCAGCCTTGCTCTGGGCCAACAATGTGCACAATGCCCTGACGCACGTCAGACACCGGATAGTAATGCACGCCAAATTCGCGGGCGTTGGTGTCCAGCGCTTGCACCTGAATGCGCGACTCTTCGGTCATCTGCGCCGGATCATCCCGGCCTTCGGTGGTTGGCACGTTGTGGTCCGGCACGGCGATGGTTTTCTCCGGGGCGCGCACCTTGCGGCCCGCCATACGCAGGCCTTCAAACGCCTGCGCACTGGTCACTTCGTGTACGAGGTGCCGGTCAATATACAAAAGGCAGGTGCCATCGTCGGCTTCATGCGCAACATGGGCATCCCAGATCTTATCATAGAGCGTTTTGGGGGACATAGGTCCTCTCCATTCTGTTTGGATAGCTGAAAAAATGGCTGACTAGCGGGCACAGCTCAGCTGCGCCAAAAGCTCATAGCGCGGCGATGACGGATTTGCTCTGACCAAAGAAGCGCCAAGGCAAAAAGGCGTGGTCAGCAATGTCATAGATGCGTTTCATGTCTCCCCCCCTACAGGGTCACGCAGATTCCTTCAAGCAGAAGCGCACATTCTGTCACAGCCGCGTTGCCGCAAGGGGATCGGACGTGCAAGGGTATCCCCATGGCTGAGGAGAACACCACAGAGACCCAAGGTATTGGGGACACCCAGGAATCCGAGTTGGACCGCATCGCCGGTGCAGAACGCGAGGTCGCGTCCCAACCACCTGCGGAAGACACAACCGAAACCACAGAAATTGCTTTGGGCATTTGGGAGCAACTGGTGGCGTTTGGCGAAAGCCTGCTGCGGCCATGGGCGTTTTATCAAGTGGTCATCGCGCTGGGTTTGCTCGGGCTGTCCTTCGCAATCGCGGCTTGGCTCAAGCCGCGGTTCTACGCGTGGTTAAAATCGCGCGAAGGCTGGTCCAAGCTGCGCTATCGCTACGCCATGATGGTGCACCGGCGCATGCCGCTGTTTGTGTTCAACCTGTTGATTTGGTTCACTGTCTGGCTGATGCAGGCGGCCACATGGCCGAGCCGGTCATACCTGTTGGTGGGGCTGGCCAACTTGGCAATGGCGTGGCTGGTTGTGGTTGCGGTTTTGCGCGTGGTTCAAAATACAACCCTGCGGGCCTTCTTGCGCTATGGCGCTTGGATTTGGGTCACGCTGGTACTAACCGGGCTGCGCGACGATGCGGTGCAACTGATGGACAGCATGGCGCTGGTGTTTGGCGAATCCCGCCTGTCCCTCTGGATGATCGCGCAGGCGGTTGTGTTGCTTGGCCTGACCTTTGCCATCACCCGCCTTCTGTCGCGCCAAGCCGACGCTCGGCTGAAACGCAGTGAGGACATCTCGCCCTCGATGCGGGTGTTGTTTGGTAAGCTGTTGCAGGTGTTTCTTTACACCGCCGCCTTCTTTGTCGGGCTGCGCATCATTGGCTTTGACCTCAAAGGCCTGGCGTTCCTGACCGGCTTTATTGGCGTTGGGCTTGGCTTTGGCCTGCAAAAAGTGGTGTCCAATCTTGTCTCCGGCCTGATCATTGTGATGGACAAATCAATCAAGCCCGGGGACGTGATTTCGCTGGGCGAGACCTTTGGCTGGATCAATTCACTTGGCGCGCGCTACATTTCCGTGGTCACGCGGGACGGCAAAGAGTTTCTTATTCCCAACGAAGATCTGATCACAAATCAGGTGGTGAACTGGTCCCACTCCGACAGCTATGTGCGGCTCGATATCTTTTTTGGCACGGCCTATGGCGACGACCCGCATGTGGTGCGCAAAGTGGCAATTGAAGCGGCCAAATCTGTGCAGCGCGTGCTGCATTATCCCAACACGCCGGTCTGTCATATCGTGGGATTTGGCGACAGCAGCGTGGATTACATTCTGCGCTTCTGGATCGAAGACCCCACCGGCGGGCTGACCAACATTCGCGGCAATGTCTATCTTGCGTTGTGGGACGCGTTCCATGAGCACGGCATTTCACTGCCGTTCCCTCAGCGCGAGGTGCGTATGCTGGAAGACGGCGAGAGTGCCGCTGAGGGTGTGTCAAAGCTTAGTCTGGATTGAACCAGACTACGCTGATCAGCGAGTCATAGGTTTCCTGTGTACTGAACACGCCAAGATTGCTGTGAAACAGGCAGGTGGCCGGTGTGTTCTTGGCCAAATATACGCAGCTGCCTTTGTTGCGGCGGATAGACTCGTCAAGATCACTGCTTTTGCAGCCTTTCTTTTCCACAAATCGCATGGCGGCCATGATGCTCACCTGAAACGCATCGTCGCTCCATTCGCCCAAGTCCTTCAGCTCAATACTCATCTGCGCGGTAGATGTACTGTGATTGCTTGAGATTTTTGCGACACAGCTGTCGTCGGCATACGCGGGCAGTGCGGAAAGGGTCAAAATAAGCGGAACGGCGTTCAGGCAACGCATCAATGCACCTCAATAAATTGGCATAGAGTTAACCTTGGGCAGACTAGAATGAATGGGCGAAATCACAAGGTTTGATTGCTTTATCCGCGAATCCCCCTTGCCTTTCGTTGAGAAAAGCGCCAACCGGTGCTATCTTGAAATTATGCTCGGCACCGGGGCAAACGGGTGCGATTTAAGGAGGACAGACTTCTGTCTCTGAACAACGACGTGGCCAATGCTACTGACACTGGTTCGATTGTAACGTCGGACTCATCAGATGCGACAAGCGAGGCACTGCTTGCCCGTATCCTCACCTCTCTGGATGAAGACAAAGCCGAAGATGTGGTGCAGATCGATCTGCGCGGCAAAACCTCTATTGGCGACTATATGGTGATCTGCACCGGGCGCTCCTCGCGTCAGGTAACCGCGATTGCTGAAAAGCTGATTGAGCGGCTGAAGGCTGAGTTTGGGCGCGGCGCCAAAGTTGAAGGCAAGGAAACAGGCGACTGGGTTCTTGTGGATACCGGTGACGTGATCTTGCATATCTTCCGTCCGGAAGTGCGCGAGTTCTATCAGCTCGAAAAGATGTGGGTCCCAGGCGGCGACGCATAAGCATTCAGACGGCTGGCGCCGAGGGCGCAGGCCGGAGGGCATGACATGGCACTCAAAGTGCACATCTGCGCCGTTGGGCGGCTGCGGTCTGGACCCGAACGCGACCTCCTTGACGACTACCTGACACGATTTGATCGCACCGGACGGGCCTTGGGCCTAGGTCCGGTTGTTGTACATGAGGTTGAGGATCGCAAAGGGCGTGGTATGGCGGCTGAGGCCGATTTGCTGGACGGTGTCATTCCAAAAGGTGCCGTGATCTGTGCGCTGGACGAACGCGGCAAACTGATGAGCAGTCCAGACTTTGCCACTATGCTGGGTGGTTGGCGTGATGATGGGCGTGGGGATCTGGCCTTTGTGATTGGCGGGGCGGACGGCATTGACCCAACCTTACGGGCGCGGGCAGATGCCAAATTGAGTTTTGGTAAAATGGTTTGGCCACATATGCTGGCGCGGGTGATGTTGAGCGAGCAGCTCTATCGCGCTGCCAGCATTTTGGCCGGTGCACCTTACCACCGCGTCTAAATTTCTCTTAATCTTTGAAACGTTAATGCGGCGTTGGTTTGCAACAGCGCACCGCTGCAAAACAGTCGTGAACCCGACGTAATACCGACGTGGGTTTTGAGGGGTTAATTCACCGCGGTTCCTGCAGCAAAGCGGCGCGTGATTGGGAGGCAAACTCCCGCCGTCCGAGGACAATAACTGTTACCAAAACCCCCACAAGCAACATCACAGGCCCCAAAATCCAGGCGGCGGCTGCCAATCCAAAATAGATTGCCCGAATCCCCCGATTAAAACTGCGCGAGGCGGTGATATTGATAGTCCCTGCTTTCTTTGCGCGCGACAGGGCTGTGGGATCGTTGGCATCGTTTGGCACGGCCGCCATCAGCACAGAGCAATAGCCGAAGAGCCTGTGAGACCACACAAATTTCAAAAACGCGTTGCCGATAAACAGCAGCACCAGCACAAGTTTGAGTTCCAAAACTGAGGCTGGCTCTGCGGTTTGGGTGAGGTCTTTGGTGACCCCGGCAATTTGGTCCGTATTCCCGATCAATGCCACCAAGCCCCCAATGGCAATCATCGATGAGGAGGCAAAAAACGCCGTGCTTTGCCGCAAATTTCCCATGATCTGTGCATCAAAAACGCGCACTTCTCTCGTCACATAATGCACCATCCATTCTTGCCGGTAAAACGCCATCAGGCGTGATACAGATGGTCGGTTTTTGGGTGGATTTTCAATGAGATGCGTGGTCATCGCCCAAGCCACAATAGTGACGCATACAGCGGTGGCATCAAGGGGTGAGAATTGGGCGAGGAGCAGGTTTGAAGTCATCTGCGCATCCTAGCTTGTCGAGGTTGCTCTTGCCAGTTTGAATTATTGGTTATATTTATTTACCAATTATTGCGGAGGTCAGCCATGGACATGCCAACCCCAAATCCCGAGGTGCTGGCCAAGAAGGCACACATCGTTGCGCGCCTGAAGGCGGTGTTGCCAGCGGATGCTGTTATTTATGAAGAGGCAGAAACGCGGGCTTACGAATGTGATGCGCTTACGGCCTATAGGTGCCCACCCTTGGCCGTTGTGCTTCCGGCATCCACCGAAGAAGTAGTCGCGATTCTAAAGGTTTGCCATGCGGAAACTGTTCCAGTTGTCCCACGTGGGGCGGGCACATCGCTGGCGGGCGGCTCCATGCCTACAGCGGATTCCGTGATCTTGGGCGTCGCGCGCATGACCGAAGTATTGGAGGCAGACTTCGCAAATCGGTTCATTCGAGTGCAGACGGGGCGCACCAACCTTAGTGTGTCCGGCGCGGTAGAGGAACAAGATTTCTTTTATGCCCCAGACCCTTCCAGCCAATTGGCCTGTGCGATTGCGGGCAATATCGCAATGAATTCCGGTGGCGCCCATTGCCTAAAGTACGGGGTGACCACCAACAACCTTTTAGGCGTGACCATGGTGACCATGGAGGGCGAAGTTGTTGAGATCGGCGGTGCGCATTTGGATGCTGGTGGTTTGGACCTGCTTGGCGTGATCTGTGGTAGCGAGGGGCAACTGGGCGTGGTGACCGAAGCAACATTGCGGATCTTACCCAAGCCCGAAGGAGCGCGGCCAGTGCTGATGGGTTTTGACAGCAATGAGGTAGCCGGGCAGTGCGTGTCTGACATCATCAAATCGGGCATTTTGCCGGTGGCAATTGAATTTATGGACCGCCCTTGTATTCGTGCGACCGAAGCTTTTGCAGGCGCGGGTTACCCGGATTGTGAGGCGCTGTTGATTGTTGAGGTCGAAGGGTCGGACGAAGAAATTGACGCGCAATTAGAGCGAATTTTGACGATCGCGCGGACCCACAATCCAGTGGGGCTGCGAGAGAGCACAAGCGCGGATGAGAGTGCGCGCATTTGGCTGGGCCGGAAATCGGCCTTCGGCGCAATGGGGCAAATCAACGATTACATGTGTTTGGATGGCACCATTCCGGTGAGTCAATTGCCCTTGGTGCTGCGCCGAATAGGGGAGATGAGCAAGGACTACGGGTTGGACGTCGGCAATGTTTTCCACGCGGGAGATGGCAATATGCATCCGCTGATCTTGTTTGACGCTAACAAACCCGGAGATTTGGAGAAATGTGAAGCTTTTGGTGCGGACATTTTACGGCTCTGTGTAGAGGTGGGTGGCTGTCTGACCGGTGAGCATGGCGTAGGCATCGAGAAGCGTGATTTGATGGTGGATCAATATCTCCCCGAAGATTTGGATATTCAGATGGCAGTCAAAGATGTGTTTGATCCCAAATGGTTGCTCAATCCAGCCAAGGTTTTTCCGCTGACTGCAAGTGAAACCCGTCGGATGGCCGCAGAGTAATAACGCGATAAGAAGGGGCGTTGCCCCTTGTCACATCTCCGAAGTGGCAGTCCAGAATATTTGAGGCAAGAAAAGATGATACCAAAAACCGAGTCAGAGCTTGCCGAGTGTGTGGCAGGTGCCCAAGGCGCTCTGCGCATACAAGGCGGGGGAACGCGCGACATTGGTGTGCCGGTTGCTGGTGCGGTGTTGTCGACGGCTGGTCTGTCTGATGTATCGCTGTATGAACCAGGCGCATTGACGGTTGTGGCGGCCGCAGGAACGCCTTTGTCAGAGGTTGAGGCCACTTTGGCAGCTGAAGGGCAGCGGTTGGCATTTGAGCCAATGGACCATTGTGGCCTTTTGGGCGGACAGGGAGCGTCGACCATCGGCGGCGTTGTTGCCGCCAATGTTAGTGGCCCTCGCCGCATTCAAGGGGGGGCATGCCGAGATAGCCTCTTGGGGGTGCGCTTTGTCGACGGCATGGGGCGCGTCTTGAAGAATGGCGGACGGGTGATGAAAAATGTCACCGGCTATGACTTGGTGAAGCTTATGGCTGGTAGCTGGGGCACGTTGGGCGTGCTCACTGAGGTCAGCCTGAAAGTACAGGCTGTACCGGAGGCGATGGGCTGCATTTTGGTGAATGGGCTATCAGATGTGGATGCTGTCTCGGCGATGAGCGCGGCCTTGGGGTCGCCGTATGACATAAGCGGCGCTGCGCATGCTCCTTCGGGTGTGGACGGGCATCCGGTGACGATGATCCGCGTGGAAGGGCTTGAAACGTCTGTGGCGTACCGCGCCGCGAAGCTGACCAACCTGTTGGCACAGTTTGGTGGTGAGGTTGTCGTGGAACGCGATTCGATGAAGGTTGCGGCTGGTTGGGCCTGGGTGCGTGATGTGACGCTGATGCAGGGTGGCCGCGGGGACGTTTGGCGCATCTCGGTGAAGCCAAGTGAGGGACCAAATGTTGTCGCCAAATTGCGGGAAACGCATCCCAATATCTCAGTGCTGTATGACTGGGGCGGCGGGCTTGTTTGGGTTCAGGTGCCGCAGGGGACAGATGTGCGGGCCGTGGAGTTTGCCGGGCATGCCACATTGATCAGAGGTTCAGAGAAGACGCGATCTATACTGCCAGTATTTCAGTCAGAATCAGCCCCTTTGGCAGCATTGTCTCAAGGAATCCGGGAAAAATTTGATCCGCGCGGGATCTTGAATCCAGGCTTGATGGGGTAAATCGATGCAGACAACATTTACAAACGATCAGCTCAAAGACCCCGGGTTTCAGAGAGCAAATGAGATTTTACGCGCCTGCGTACATTGCGGGTTTTGCACAGCCACTTGCCCCACCTATCAAGTGTTGGGCGATGAACTCGACAGCCCACGCGGGCGGATCTACCAGATCAAGGATATGCTTGAGAACGAGCGCGTGCCTGATGAAAAGACAGTCAAACACATTGATCGTTGCCTGAGTTGCCTAGCCTGTATGACCACATGTCCAAGTGGGGTGCACTACATGCATTTGGTGGATCATGCGCGCGAGTATATTGAAGCCAACTATAGACGCCCGATAACAGATCGCGCCCTGCGTTGGGTGCTTGCGCAGATCTTGCCTTACCCCATGCGGTTTCGCTGGGCATTGATTGGGGCAAAGTTGGGGAGACCGTTTCGGTTTCTAATGCCGGACGCGCGGTTGCGGGCTATGCTGGATATGGCACCCAGATCCATTCCGCCAGTGAGCCGCAACGACGATCCTCAGAGTTTTGCGCCGGTTGCCGAGAGGAAAAAGCGCGTGGCTTTGATGACGGGCTGTGCCCAGAAAGCGCTGAATACTGATATCAATGACGCCACTATACGGGTGCTTACAAGGCTGGGCTGTGAGGTTGTTGTAGCCGAGGGTGCCGGTTGCTGCGGTGCGTTGACCCATCACATGGGTAAGACGTCAGAAAGTCACCAAACAGCCGCCAAAAACATCAACGCCTGGTGTGCCGAGATGGATGGGGATGGGCTGGATGCAATTGTGATCAACACCTCTGGATGCGGCACAACGGTGAAGGACTATGGCCATATGTTCCGCAATGAGGCGCTGGCGGAGGATGCCGCGCGCGTGAGTGGGATTGCCATGGATGTGTCAGAACTTTTGATGCAGATCGATGTGCCTGAGTGTGCGGACAAAGAGATTGTTGTGGCCTACCACGCGGCTTGTTCTTTGCAGCATGGTCAGCAGATCAAGACCTTTCCGAAGGATCTCCTCAAACGGGTTGGCTTCAAGGTGGTGGAGCCTGCGGACAGTCATCTGTGTTGTGGCTCGGCGGGCACATACAACTTGATGCAGCCAGAGATTTCGGGGCAGCTCAAGACACGCAAAGTGCGCACGCTTGAAGCCAAGAACCCAGACGTCATCGCCGCGGGAAATATTGGCTGCATGATGCAAATTAGCTCTGCATCCGACGTGCCAATTGTGCACACAGTTGAGTTGTTGGATTGGGCGACCGGCGGACCGCAACCACGTGCGCTAACCGAACCGGGAAAGCAGGTGCCTGAGATCCCAATTTTGCGCTAGCCTTCACATTTGTTCTCTGGATCAAGGCTGTGACAAGCTCACGCCCTAATTCCGCCGCAGGTGGGCAGTAGATCGGAGAAAACCTGAGTGTGGAGACCAAGTGTGGTTCGGCTTCTGACTAACCTTTTTGTGATCTTATGGGCTGGTATCGCCACCGCTCAGGATACGACTCTTCAACGGTTGGATACGGGGGAAGACAGTCGGGATTGGGGCGCCGTTGGGCGGCTTGAAATTGATGGTCGCGGATTCTGCACGGGTGCTTTGATTGCGCCGGATCTTGTTCTGACGGCGGCACATTGTCTTTACAAAAAATCCAGCGGTGTGGCCTATGATGCGGGGCAAATTGAATTCCGCGCAGGGTGGCGGAATGGAAGGGCTGAGGCTTATCGCTCGGTGCGTCGGGCCGTGGTGCACCCTAAGTATGTGTATAGCGGTGAAGCAAAGATCGAAAACGTGCAAAATGATCTGGCATTGCTCGAGTTGCACCATCCCATTCGCAATACCACGATTGCACCATTTGAAACTTCCAGCGGCCTTCGAAAAGGCTCCCAAATTGGCGTGGTGTCTTATGCGGTTGGGCGTGAGGCGGCGCCGTCTTTTCAGGAAATGTGTCAGGTTATGGGGCGGCAGCGTGGCGTGTACGTGCTGTCATGTAACATCGATTTTGGCAGCAGTGGTGCACCGGTTTTCGTTTTTGAAGATGGCGTTGTTCGAATTGCATCCGTGGTGGCAGCAAAGGCGGAGGTGCGCGGCGCAAAAGTGGCGTTAGGGGCTGCGCTGGACCACACACTCCCGGAGCTGTTTGCAGAGCGGGGAAAGCGATCTGTGGAGGTTGGCGTGATGCCGACCCTGCAAGATCGCAACAGCACCGGGGCCAAGTTTGTGCGCCCGTAAATATCCGACAGTTGGTTTTTGGAGACTTTTGATATGCGAATTTCAACCCTTATCTGCTTGCTGATCGCCTGTGTTGCCGCGATGCCGTCGACTGCGGGAGAGCGTCTGCAGCCACTGACCAGCCGCGGAGATTTGCTTGGTTGGGAAGCGCTGGGACGATTGGATATGCGCGGCACCGGCTTTTGTTCGGCCGCTTTGATTGCGCCTGACCAAGTGCTGACAGCAGCACATTGCGTTTTTGATGAAAACGGTGCGCCAATTCCACCAGAGCAGATCATGTTTCGGGCGGGGTATGTGGCTGGTGATGCTTTGGCGGAACGTCAGGTGAACCGGGTGGTTGTTAACAGCAATTACCGTGACGCTGGTAGCGGAAAAATTAATGGAAAAATGATCCCTTACGATGTGGCATTGCTGCGATTGGATTCCCCGATTTCAACCGGTGAGGCGGACCCGTTTGCCATTCATGTTGATCCTCAGGAAGGGGAGAAAGTGTCTGTCCTAAGCTACGGGCGCGGACGTAGCGAGCACCTGTCCTGGCAGCGCGATTGCTCGATTTTGGAGCGGGGATGGGGCGTGCTGACATTTGATTGCAACGTAACGTTTGGCTCCTCTGGTGCACCTGTGTTTGTGCGATATGGAAATCGGGTGCGCATTCTGTCCGTGGTCTCGGCCATTGGAAAGAATGGTCAGGGCCAGAGTGTGTCTTTTGGTATGGAGTTGCCGGACGTTGTTGCGGAGCTGAAGCATCGCATGCGTGTGGGTGACGGGGCGCCGGTCAAAACAGCAACCGGTGTGACGCGCATTCAGGTTGGCACCCGCAGCGGCGGTGGGGCAAAATTTGTGCGACCCTAAAAAGCGGGGTTGAAACTCTATTTTGCCGACATAGGTCAGTATGCGTGAGGCGCCGATGATCGGGTCTCACACATTCGCCGCCTGTCCATATGGAAGGCACCACATATCGTTGTCGCTCAATGGAGGATAACCCATGCGCACTTTTGATCTCGCTCCGCTTTACCGGTCGACCGTAGGTTTTGACCAGTTGGCAAACATGATGGACCGCGTTTTGTCCAACGATGTCGCCCAGCCGAGCTACCCCCCGTATAACATCGAAAAAACCGCTGATGATGCCTATCGCATCTCGTTGGCTGTGGCCGGGTTCTCTGCTGATGACTTGAACATTGAAGTTAAGCAGAACGCTTTGGTTGTGACCGCCAAGAAAGGCGATGAGACTGCGGATAAAACGTATTTGCACCGTGGCATCGCAACCCGCGCGTTTGAGCGCCGCTTTCATTTGGCGGACCATGTGCGTGTGACCGGCGCGAGCCATGAAGACGGCATGCTGCACATTGAATTGGAGCGCGAAATCCCCGAAGCGCTGAAGCCGCGTCGGATTGAGATTTCCAGCGGTTCGTCCAAAGCCGTGGAGCAGGATGTGGTTGACGCCAAAGCTGTCAACTGACTTCCAACCAAAACTGACCTAACAATTCTTCCCTTGTTTTCAGGCGCGCGTTCCATATGGAGCGCGCGTTTTTGTTTGGTTGTGTTCTTAACCTGTGAAGGGCATGGTGCCGGCAAGTTTTCCAACATCGGGAGAGGCGCGTGAATTTGGGCGCTTTGAAGTCGGCTAATTTCCGCACCTATGTCTTTGGCTCTGCCTTTGGCTTGTTGGGGATCTGGATGCAGCGCATCACGATCGGCTGGTTGGCTTGGGACATGACGGGCTCCGCCAGCTTTGTGGGCGCGGTGGCGTTTTTGCTGTTTGCACCTTCAATTGTGTTGTCACCATTGTTTGGTGTCTGGGTAGACCGTTGGCGTGTGAAACAGACCTTGCTGGTTTTGCAAAGCATCAACGCGATGCTGAGCGCCGTGCTTTGGGCGGTGGTCGCGCTGGGGTGGGCAACACCGTTCCTAATTGCTCTTATCACCCTTTTGATTGGTATGGTGATTGCCGCCAACCATCCGGTGCGGATGGCACTGACACCCCGGCTTGTGCGGCGTCATCAAGTGGGGTCGGTGGTCACAATTGTGGCAATCAATTTTAACATTGCCCGCATGGTTGGACCGGCGTTGGGTGGGATTTTGATCGCGACAATTGGTATGGCTGAAACCTTGTTTGTGCAGACCATGTTGTTTGCGCCTTACCTCTTTGCCGTCACGCGACTGTCGCTGCGCCCCCGGCGCGAGTCCGGCAGTGCACAAGAACCGTTTTTCCACGCTTTGGGGACAGGTGTCAGATATGTTTGGCGCTCTGAAACCGTGCGGGAGGCCATGCTTATTGCGGGCGTGCTTGCGTTGGTGGTACGTGGAGCGCTGGAGGTTTTGCCACCTTTGGCCGATGGGGTCTTTGGGCGCGGCGCGGAGGGACTGGGTGTTCTGATGAGTGTGACTGGGTTTGGGGCAATCCTAGGTGGGTTCTCACAAGCGGTTTTGCCACCGCAGGTGTCAGGGCGATTGCCGTTGACCACGCGGTTGGCGATTGTTCTTGGGTTGATGTTGGTTGCGACCCTTGGGCTGGCACCAACATGGGAGCTGGCATTGGTTTTGGCGGCAGGCATGTCTTTTGTTACGACGGTCACTGCGATTTCCACGCAAACAGCCATTCAGCTCGATCTGGAGGATGATATGCGTGGGCGCGTGATGAGCTTGTGGGCGGTGATTGCCGCGGGTGGCTCGGCGCTGGGCGCAGGCGCGATGGGGCTATTGGCCGATTGGTTAGGATATCAAACCGCGTTGGTGTGGACTGGAAGTTTGGCGGCACTGGGCGTGGCTGTTTATCTACTTATGGTGCGGTTCAGGGCTTAAGCTTGAAACGATGATCATCTGGTTGCCGAGGTCGATAGCGGTCTCAGACGTCTTGGCTCAAAAGATGTTTGAGGTTTGAAGTAGTTTCGCCCAGAGTGCGGGAAGTATCTGGGGAGAGACCACATGGATTGGGACGACGCATATTCAAACGGGGCCTACATTGAGGGGGCGGAGACGTATCCGCCGCGATGGGCGCGTGAGGCCACGGCGTTTCGGGCGGAGTCCAACATCGAAGTGGATATCGTTTATGGCGATGGTGCGCGGCAAAAATTTGACCTGATCCGGCCAGACGAGGACGCCAAAGGCTTGTTGGTGTTTGTGCACGGTGGCTATTGGATGGCGTTTGACAAGTCTTACTGGAGCCAGTTTGCGCGGGCAGCGGTTGCGCGAGGCTGGGCCGTGGCATTGCCGTCTTATGACTTGGCGCCTGAGGTGCGGATTTCGGATATCACCAAGCAGATTTCGGCGGCTGTCACCAAGGCCTCCGAGCTGGTGGAGGGGCCCATTGTCATGGCCGGACATTCGGCGGGTGGCCACCTTGTGGCGCGGATGATTTGCGATGGCGTATTGCCGGAAGTTGTCGCCGCGCGGGTGTCTCGGGTGGTGCCGATCTCGCCATTGGCTGATCTGCGCCCACTGATGAAGACAGCGATGAATGACAAGCTTCAATTGGACGCGGCGGAAGCGGATGCGGAAAGCCCGCTGTGGCAGGTGCCGCGCGCGGGCGTAAATGTGACTGTGTTGGTAGGAGCTGCGGAGCGGCCTGTGTTCTTAGATCAAGCCAAATGGTTGTCCAAGGCCTGGGGTTGTGACTTGGTTGTGGCGGGCGGAAAGCATCATTTTGATGTGATTGACGCCTTTTCTGATCCGAACAGCGACATGGCGCGGATGCTGTTTTCCTAATCGCGGAAGCAGGGGAGCGTGTCACCTTCTTTGGGGGTGGCATGCCAAACACCGCGGGCAATGGCCCGGGCCAGGCAGGTGGCGGCGGCGTGACCAAGCCAGAGCGTGTCAGCGATGTCGTTGTCCAAAGGTTTGGCACCGCTGCTGACACCAAAGATCAGGTCGCCGTCCATCGGTGTGTGTGACGGCACAAGCGCACGGGCCATGCCGTCGTGGGCAGCCGTTGCCATGCGCGTACACTGAGCTTGTGTGAGATCTGCGTCGGTGGCGACAATGGCAATGGTGGTGTTGTGCGTGGACAGTTTGGTGTTGGGCAATTCAGATGGGGCGGACGGAAGGAGGCCATTGCCGCCAAACTCGTTGTCCATTTCCCATGGTGCAGCCCAGAAGTGTTTGCCATCTGGCGAGGCGTCACCAAGTGCATTCACGGCGACCAAAGCACCAACGGTGTGGCCGGACGGAAGCACCATCGAGGCGGAGCCAAGCCCACCTTTGTGGGTGGCGAGTGTTCCGCCGGTGCCTGCGCCAATCGAGCCCAATTCAAAATCCGCATTGGCGTCAGCCAGCGCCATTGCACCAAGGGCCTTGTAGGGGTTTTCATCCCAGTTTTTGTTTCCCCCATTTAGGAGGTCAAACAAGATTGCGCCGGGCACTATTGGGACCGTTTGATCCCCGACGGGAAACCCCCGGCCTTGGGTGCGGAGGGCATCTGCGACGCCGGATGGGGCGTCTAAACCAAAGGCAGAACCGCCGGACAAGGTGAGGGCGTCCACTTGCTGCACGGTCTTGTCAGGCGCCAAAAGATCGGTTTCACGGGTGCCGGGCGCACCGCCCATCACAGAGACGCCACAGGTAAAAGGCGCATCGCCAATCAACACGGTTGTGCCGGTTTTGACATGGGCATCTTGCGCGTTTCCGACCTGCAAGCCAGCTACGTCGGTGATTAGGTTTTTGGGTCCGGTCTGCATTTGGCGCCTCCTATTGAGGCTACAGTAGGCGTGCAATTTTTGCGCGCAAGGTCGCGGTTGAGACATCTGTGTCGGATTCCGTGTGTCGCTGCGTCGGAAACTTTGACAAAATGGCCACAGCACTGGCGATGGCGTCGCCACATTCCTGCTGGGAATGCGCACTTATCTTTCCAGTCCTGAACGCCGGGACCTCTTTTATCGGAGGTCAAAATGACTGCACGTCCAGAATTCTATCGTTTCCACAACGGCGAAAAAGCGCCGTTGCAATTTGCCGAAGCTGAGTATGTCAGCCGCGTGGCCGGTCTGCGCGCCATCATGGTTGAGCAGGGTGTCGATGCGGCGGTGCTCACGTCTATGCACAACGTGTCTTACTACTCTGGATTCACCTACTGTGCCTTTGGGCGGCCATATGCAGTGGTGGTAACACCGACCGAATGCGTCACCATTTCGGCTGGCATCGACGCTGGTCAACCGTGGCGGCGGTGTTATGGCGACAACATCACCTACACCGATTGGCAGCGCGACAACTACTGGCGGGCGATTAAGTCGATTACCGGCGCAGATGCAGCGATTGGGATCGAGAGCGATCATCTGACTTTGATGCAGCAAGGCAAGCTGCAGAGCTTCCTGTCGCCGTCAAAAGTTGTGGATCTTTATGAGCCGACCATGCGCCAGCGGATGCACAAGAGCGCGGCGGAGATCGAGATGATCCGCGCAGGGGCAGCGGTGGCGGATGTCGGCGGGTTTGCGATCCGCGATGCCATCAAAGAAGGTGTGCGCGAGATTGACGTGGCTATGGCTGGCCGCGATGCGATGGAGTTGGAAATTGCGAAGCGGTTCCCAGACGCGGAGTATCGCGACACTTGGGTCTGGTTCCAGTCGGGTATCAACACCGATGGGGCGCACAACCCGGTGACATCCCGCAAATTGCAACGTGGCGATATTCTGTCGCTGAACACTTTTCCCATGATCTCTGGCTACTACACTGCGCTGGAGCGGACCCTATTTGTGGGCGAAGTGGATGATGCCAGCCTTAAGATTTGGGAAGCCAACGTTGGCGCGCATGAACTCGGGATTTCTCTGCTGAAACCCGGCGCAAGCTGTGCCGAGGTGACCGAGCAGATCAACGACTTCTTTGCAGAGCGTGATCTGCTGCAATATCGCACCTTTGGATACGGCCACAGCTTTGGTGTGTTGAGCCATTATTATGGTCGCGAAGCCGGGCTGGAATTGCGCGAGGACATTCCAACGGTGCTGGAGCCGGGCATGGTGATTTCTATGGAACCAATGTTGACCATTGCCGACGGGCAGCCGGGCGCGGGTGGGTATCGTGAACATGACATCCTGGTGATCAACGAAGATGGCAATGAGAACATCACCGGCTATCCCTATGGGCCAGCGTTCAACGTCGTCGGCTAAGGCATTATTAGAAGCTTTGGGTTTTGGCTGCGCGACCTCGTGGCCAAAACCTCGCGAAATGCGGGTGTGCGGCAGCAAGCCCTTTCTTTTGCCGTGCACATTTGCAACACTCTGCTCGAATTGGATCTGAGATTGATGTAAATGGGAGTAACATTACCCATATCAGTCTCAAGGTATTGGAAAGAGGGAGTGTTTTATGGCGAATTTTGAAACCCAAGTGCGTGAGTCTCAAGCGCAGGTGGCCGAAGCACAAAGTAAGATTGCCGAGCTGACCGGGCGCATTGATGCGGCACGGGCGAAGATGAAAACCGGCGACGATATTGCGATCGATATTGAGAACGCAACGTTGGACGACGTACACGCGCATACCGACGTGATGAACTCCAACATTGCTGAGCTGATCATGGGGCTGGATGATGTGACATCCGCCTTCTCCAAAGACTTTGACCAGATGCGGGACAAGACCGGCTGGGAGAGCTTTGTAGGTGTATTCAGTCGCGGCAAATCTGACTCCATGCGGGCGGAGCGGATCAAGACTGCCAACATTGATGACAAATTGCAGGACCTAATTGCCAAATCTGATGTGATCACCAAACTTTTGGAGAGTCAGCTGTCTGTGCTCGAAGAGCAAAAGGTCAAAGTAGAGCAAAATCTAACTGAGACGCTGGATGAGCGTGAATTCACTGTGGGTGAGTTGGAAAGCCTGCGGGCCGAGATCATGGGCATGGATCCCAAGATCATCGAAGTCGAGAACAAGATTGCGGTGGAGCAGGACGCGGCAGCGCGCACCAAGTTGGAAACCGAACTGGCGGATTTGAACAAATCCTACAACGATTTGGTGCAGCAGGAGCAGGTGAAGCTTGCGCAGAGCCAAACGCTGGAGCGCTATATCGAGAAGGGCAAAACCTGGGTCGACTCGCTGCAAAACCAGGCGGCGACGCAAATGGTGCTGATCAACAAGCTGAAGACAGACACCAAGCAGCGCGTGGTGCTCTATGATGCGCTGACCAAATCTTTGAAGACCGCGCAGCAGCAGGATGTGGCCCACCGGATCAATGAGATTGGTGTGGAGACCGACAAAGAAGCGCAGGCATCAATGGCGGCGATTGGGACTGCCACCAATCAGAAGATGGCCGACATGATGGAAGCCCATGAGGAGCACATGGTGTTTGCCCGCGATGTGTTGGAGGCGAAGGCCAAGGCGGATGAACGCTTTGCGCGGCGGTTCCAGAAGATTGTCGAGAAGCACGATAAGAACCTGTATGGGGCGTGATGTTGTTCGATTTCAAGAACTCAAGTCAGCCTACTAAAATTAATAGCCTCAAAGACCTTGAACCGAAGGCAAAACCAAAATGGTTCAAAATCTGTTTTTGGGCAGTGTTTTCATGTTTTCCATTTTTAGTCGTCGTGTGGATAGGTAACGTTGTCAATGTGAAGCTGCTACAACTGATTGGCACATTGGGGTTTTTCGTTGCCTTCACAACTCCATTTGTCGTGCGTTTTGTCCCGCTTTTCCTTCGTGTTCTTAGTTATTGGTGGCCTTGGCTTGGCCTGAAAACTGCTCAGCTTGATACGTGGTTACAGAACGATTTGGATTTGAGAAGATGAAATGAACGACACAACCAAAGACCACACAGCTCTGATGGAGACCCGCGCGTCGCGGCGGTATTTCCAGAAATTTGAGCGCATTACCGAGCACCTGACACAGGTGGCGGCGGCGCGCGCGGCAGAAGGCGCGATTGGCCAGAACGAAGTGGAAATCCTCACGCGCTACTTGGCCTCGATTGGCTACACTTTCAAAGCGCTGAGCATGAAGTACCTGCTGGTTGGGCGGCAAACTGGGCAGTTCTTTGGCAGCCTCGCGATGGATGCAGTGGAGAGCGGCTTTCCGGTGTTCAATGAGCTCTTGGTCATGGCGAATGATGCGCAGCAAGCCGAAAGCCATTTGCGCAATATGCCAAGTGCGGAGCAGCTCAAGGATGACATGCTGCGCGGCATTATTGGTGATCGGGAGATCCCCACGAAGCTGCAATTCGCGCTGAGCCAGCGGCTTTATTATGAGGAGCTTCTCAAGGGCGAGTTGTTTTGGGCGCAGAACCATCCGGAGGTGCGCTGGCAGGGCAATCTGTCGGAGCGGCGGCGCAAGTATTTGGTGCATTGGGCGGTCTATGACAGTCAGGTGAACCTGCCGACGATCTACCTGATGGACCTTGAGGACACCGGGCGGCGGGCCTTGCCCAAAGATGAACGGCGCTGGCCGGAGGTGCAGGCCCATCTGATGGGGCAGGCTCTGGGTGGTCTGAAACTGGTGACCATCGCCAAAGGCTTTGACGAGAGCTTTGACGATCTGCATCCCAAACGGCTGCGGCGCATTCATGTCGGCCCGATGTATTCGAGCGCTTATACGAAACAGAGCGGGCCAATTCGCGAAGTGCTGGAGGCCGCGCGGGCGCCGGACGGTGAAGACTGGACGTTGGCTTGGACCACCGAAGATTTGGTGAGTGAGCGGGTGCAGGACGAACGTTCTGGCTGGTTTGGCACGGTAGAGCGTGAAGTGTTTGCGCTTGACCCGTTTTCCGGACGTGGTGTGGACACCGGCGCGACCAGCATGGAGCGCGCAATCATCCTGCCGCAAAGGCCGTTTCAGGCGCTGGAAGAGCTCAACCCACCGGGGTTTGGCAGCGTGACGAAATACGTGGTGAGCCCGCAGGGTCGGGTGCTGCGGTATTGAGGGTCCGGGCGTGATCGGCCCTGCGGGCCAAGCCTGCGGCGAGAGTATTTTTGCAAGAAAGAATTTTGGGGTGGAGACTTAGATGAGCCTGACAAGTGATCAGATGGAGCTGCGCGAAGAGGATATTCGCAAGCATTATGACTCGGCCGTGGGGATGCTGGATGGCTTTGATCACACGCCGCGGATTGCCAAAGGTAAGGGCCCTGTGGCCGCGCCGGAACGGTCCAGCGGTATTAGCACGCGGCGGCGGTTTCGCAGCACCACGCCGGGGTTGGTGACACGCTCAACTGCACGGCCGGAAGGCGTGCATCTGGTGGAGCGTATCGAAGGCGCGGGTGGGGAAGATCCGCTGGTGTCGCCGGTCCAGGCCAATGTGCTGCATGGGATGCGGCGGGCCTTGGCGATTGCTTTGGCTGTGGGTGAGAATTTTGCCGAAGCGTCAGGCTTGGCGGATTTGAAGCGGGACAACCTTGCTGGCGCGTTGGGTGCTGATAAGAAGACCGGGTTTTCGGAATTGCTGGCAGCGGAGGCCTTGGCGGTCTCCTATGTGTTTGCCAATGCAACCTCGTTCCTATTGGCGCCTTTGCTCGGCGAGACGCAGGTTGAGGTGGGCGAAGTTGAAGAGGTTCTGACCGACAATGCGCAGCTGGCGCTGCATGGCGTGTTGTGGGAGTTGGATCAAGATCTTGCCGTGCTGGTCAGTGACGAGGACCGACTGGTCGCCTGTGTCTGTGCCTTTGCGGAGCAGTTGATGGAGAAGGTTGCGTTGCGGGCGCAGAACGCGCCGCAGTTGGGGGCTTTTGTGGGCGCGAGTTGGAAGGTGGAAGCAGATGAGCTGACCATCAACGGGTTTACGCCAGCGCGGGCGGCGAAGGGCTCGACGCTGACCATGACCTTCAAGAAACCCAACGAGGTTGTGGGCAACCACATCGCCAAATATCAGGCGATGAAACTCGCAAAGATGCTGATGGCTTATGACTTTGACCGGCGGCTCAATCCGTTTGCAGAGCTGGGCAGGTTCATCTTCACTTTCATGGGGGATGGCGCACCGGGCACCGGGAAAACCACGCTTATTCAGATGATGGCAGGGCTGATCAACGACTATTGTCAGGTGGCGGGCTATGCCTTCCGGTATCAGAACTTTGGCATCGACAATATCGACAGCTATCAGGGTAAGTCGGGGCAGAACGCCAAGGCTTTTGTGCAGAATGTCCTCGATCCGCAGGTGATTGGCTTTGGCACGATTGATGACATCGACCAAATTGCGGGCAAACGTGGTGATCGGCAGAGCTCAGCGGGGCAGCAGGAGGTCACAGCGGTGTTTATGGAGGCCTTTGCCGGTGCCAACACCGTGGTGCGCGGCAACTGTACCTTTGGCATGTTCTCCAACTATCCGGAGAACGTGGACGATGCGCTGCGCCAGCGGGCCGGGGCGCGGTTCCTGGTGGACGGGCCACAGACACAAGAAGACTACATCGACATTCTCGCGCTTCTGATGGGCAAGAACCACGACATCGCGCTGGGCGATCACGCGCTGTTTGAGGCGCAAGCCATTCAGAAAGCTGTGGCGGCGAGTTTTGAGAGCCATTCCAGGCCCCATGAGCCCGGTTTGCTGAACGTCTTTGACAAGGTGCATGGGCAAGTCGGCGACTTGGATACAATTGCCAAGATGGGCACCTACCTAAAGGCCATTCAGGAGGCCGACCCGCGATTCACCGGGCGGGCAATCAAAAACATCACCGACGCCGTGAAAGTGCGCGCGATGGATTTTGAACTTCCTGATGAATGGATGGAGCAGCCGGAATTGTTCTTGAAGAAAGACTACGACACCAAGGCCGCGATGATCAGCGAGCTGCGGGTGCCGATCACCACCGAGATGGTGGTGCAGGAGATCAACCGCTATGCGGACAGCGAGTTCCGCTATGCCGACAAATCTGATGAGGTCGCGATCTCCAATATGGTGCGCGACATGCAACGGTCCGAGGCGGCTAAGCGGCGGTATCTGGAGGGCAAAACCTCGTGATCGTGCTCGACAGCATTGGGTTTGTGAACACGGGACTGCCGTTGATTGTGCTCGGCGTGCTTGCTGTGCTGATCCCGCGGCTTGTGATTGATCGGGAGACGCGGTCGCATGGTGACGTGTTTCGCGGGATCTGCAGGACAGTGGTATTTCTGCTGAGCGTCGGCTTTTTGATGTCGTATGTGTTGACCTACACGCGTGGCGTGCATGCCTTGGCGCTTGGATCGTCACCGGAGCTTGGCACAGCGCTGTGGATGCATTCTCGACTGTCGCTGATGGCAGCGATTGTCTGGGCGCCGATACTGGGGCTGGTGTGGTTTGGCCAAGCGCAGGGCGTGGAAGCGCGGCGGGGGCAAGATATTGCGGCGGGCGAGAGGTGAAGATGTCGTTTCTGTCTTCCAAGAGTTATGGCACTCGGCTCAAAACGCTCCTATTGGACGCCGTCATAAGCCTCATCTTGGGCTGCATATTGCTGGTGTTTGCGGACAAGGTCATGGGGCATACTCCCGAGCCGATCGTCGTTGTCTTAATGTTTTGTGCGATGTGGCTGAAGTTGAGTTTTCCGGTGTTGAAGGCAATTGCGGGCGATGGGGCCCAGTATTGTCGCCGGGTTTTGGGGAGGCATGGGGGGGATGATTGAGATGTTGGAATTTTGTAATGCTGAGTGGCTTGGGAGTGAATAAATGCATAGATTGATCCAACGCGGCTTGATGTTCGGCAACTTGATTGAGGTGGCCTCACCGGTATTGGTAGAGCGCTATAACCGCGCGCTCAAACATCTGACGGGCAAGGCCACCAGCCTCACCGATTTTCACATCGACATTTCAGGATATTCGCCGGAGATTGGCGATGAGCTCGACGATCATCTCTACCTCAACCACGGTGGCTGTAACCGGCAGTTCATCCTGCTGACCACGGATCAGAAATCCGCGCCGCTGCTCAATATCAAGTTCTCTACCAGCCGCGATATCCTGCGGCATTTCATTGAGGAAAACGAGCCGCAGCTCTTTGCCCTGACCGCGCGGGATGCGGTGGCGGGCGAGTTGGTGAACTCGGTGTTTTCGGTGAGTCAGCCCAGCAAGCTGATGGACATTCGCAAGGTCTCCATTGAAGCCGACACTACTGAGGGCACGCTGCGCGATGCGCAGAAGCTGGGCGCGTTGGCGGATCGGTTTAAGCAGGAGGAAGACGGCTGGTTTGATGATGTGCTGATAGCCAACATGATCACGCTCGCGAAACGCACCGGTGATGTGACGCGCAATCCGGTGACGCTCAAGCACATGGGGTTTGATCAGCAGGATTTCTGGACCGCACATTTTGGCGGGGTGTATCTGTTCCGAGGTTTGTCACATCCAGCGGTAATCACGGCGGGCGACAAGGCGGAGCTGGGCAAGTTGCCGATCAAGTACACGTTTGATTTCAAAGATCGAAATCAGATTGCGAAGTTTCTGGATTACAACGATCTGGCTGAGCCAATTGTGAAAGCGCGGGGCGTAGATGGCACAGCTATTTTGCGCCAGAAGATGGACTTTATCGTTGTGGATGCCGCGCAAGACGCGGGTGTGGACCTGACTGGGGCGACGCGCAGTGATATTCGCCGCCTGGCGCGCAACCATGCGGATAAACTGCCACCCGAGTACCACGAGCTGCGCAAGATGGTAGATTGGGCCGAAAGTGACGGAAAATGGCCCAAGATCACAAGCGATCATCCGGCGTATTTTTACACGTTGCGCGCCACGGACACGGATCACCGTGATCTGGTGAACATGCTGTTGGCCGAGCTGGCGCCCAAGGACATTCGGCAGCTGTTTATCTGCCACAAAGAGGTGTTCTACCGGCTCTATCAAGGCTGGTCGGAGACCAAGAAGAGCTTTGTGGCGGATTTTTTGGAGCGGGAGTATCAGGTCGACAAGGCGGGGGCGCGGGAGGCGTTGTTTGGCTTTGACGCGCCGCTGGAGATGCCACGTGTGACGCGCAAGGTATCTGAGGATATGATTTCACGGGTTGGCCCGTGGGGCGCGGTGAGGAGGTAGAGCATGTTTGCATTGGCGAGATTGTCGGTTGTGGGCTTCGTTGTGCTCACCATTGTCTACGTTTGTCTGTCGCTCTATTCGCGCTCCAAGCGGCGCGACAAGCTGGAAGCGGAATGGGATCGCGAAGGCATGAGCGGTGATCGGGATGCCTTTATCGAGCAAGGGTTGCAGGACTATGATGGCTCTTTGCGTCGCAAATTGATTTGGGGTGTTTATATCATCCCTGTGACCATCGTGATCGCTTTGATCTACTTTATGAATTTCCACTAGGGGGACCAAAGACATGGTCTATATGAAATGGGGTTTCTGGACGCTGTTCTGGCTATTTGTGGCGGCGTTCTTTCACTACACGCTGCCGCAGCATGATGTGGTGCGGGTCACCGACACCTATGAGAAGCGGATTGATTTTGGCGAGAATTCGATATTCTGGGCCAAAGAAGACAGCGGTAACGCAACCGGCAATGTGAACCGGGATGTGTTTTTCATCCAGACCAAGTTTCCAAATGAAAAGGTGATGGTCTACCGCAATGAGGATACGTCGGCTGGCTGGCCGCCGTATTTCAAGTTCGACACCGCCAATTTGCAGGCGGAAGCTGCGGACATGAAATCCAGCGCTGCTGACCCGCAATGGGTGGCTGTGAAACACTATGGCTGGCGCAACGAATTCCTATCGATTTACCCAAATGCCGTAGGTGTGAAGGCGGTGGACAGCCCGGATGCGACGTTCATTCCATGGTTGAACATCCTGATCCTGACAGTGTTTTTCGCAATTGTTTGGGCGGTTTACGTGCGTTGGCGCCGGTTCCGCCAGGCGCGGATTGATCCGGTTTTGGAAGACATGGGCGACAGCTTTGAAGCTGCTGGGGACAATCTGGCAGAGAAGCGGGGGCGGTTCCGCGCCTGGCTCGACACCTGGCGCGGGAAGGCGCGCTAACGCATGCCGTAGTAGAGGCCGACCACGTGTTCGGCCTCTGCAAAGAACAGCCAGCGCGAGGTGGCGACACCTGCGACGTGGCTGAGGACTGCGACGATTGCCAAGACGTGGCTGAACGGCAGCAGCAGGCAGATGATGGGCAGCACAAAAGTGAGGCCAAAAGCAATGCGGCGCAGTTTTTGAGCGTGTTTTCGACCGATTACGAAGATGAACTCTTTTACCAAATAGTTCGGCGCGGTGTGGGGATGTGCCATGGAGCGCACTGTGCCGCGCGCACCCAGCCCTGTGGCGGTGCCAAGATCCGTGCCGCTGTCGGAGAGGGCTGCGTCGCCGCGTTGCCACCAGGTGAATTGGAAGATCGCGGCGATCACCAGCAGCAGGATGGCCATGTTCACACGACCCGAAAGCAGCGCTCCTCCAGCCAAGGAAAAGCTCATGTAAAGAGCTGGCGTTAAAGGGGTTTTCCAACGCGGCACCGTGTCGAGCTGGGCGTAGATCATCGAGGTGGTGAAGACGGTGAACAGCGACAGAGCTGCGCCGATCAGGCCCAAGGCGGTGGCGTGAATTTGCAGGAAAATCAGGTCGATGGCGTAGATGCCCATGGTGAGCAGGGCAAATACGGCGCTGACACCTTCGCGCGATAGCCAGCTGCTGCGCCATTGGCTGAGCGCACGCCAAGCGCGTTCGGGATGGCCGAGGTGAAAGGTTGAGGAGAGCAAGCCCCCCACCGCAAGCGCGTAAGCCACTGCAAAGAAAATGAAAGCTGACAAGCCGGTTGGTGGCGTGGGATCAATGCCAAGCCAGAATAGGAGGCCGAAGCCGAGGCCGGAGAGCGTTGAGAATACGATGACGGATGGGGCTGGATGCATCAGGCGGTCCCTCCGGGCAGTTTGTCGAGAGTTTTGTCGAGCCAGCCAAGGAAGCCTTGAGGTTCTTCGGCGACGGGTTCCAGAAGTGGGGCCAAAAGGCTTTGGTCATCCCAGGAATCCTTGAGGCGCGGAGGCAGGTACTTGTTCACAGGCAAGGTGCCCATTTCTGGCATGAGGTCAAAACCGCCTCTGGATTCAACAAGTTGGCTGACATCAGAGTTTGGATCCGAGAGGTCGCCAAAGTGTCTGGCGCCGGCGGGGCAGGTGCGCACGCAGGAGGGGATTTGGTCTTCCTCGGGCAGGTTTTCGTTGTAGATGCGGTCCACACAAAGGGTGCATTTCTTCATCACGCCTTCGGCCTGGTCCAACTCACGCGCACCGTAAGGGCAGGCCCAAGCGCAGAGGCCACAGCCGATGCAGTGATCTTCGTTCACCAGCACAATGCCATCCTCAACGCGCTTGTAGCTTGCGCCGGTGGGGCAAACGGTGACGCAGGGCGCATTTTCACAATGCAAACAAGACTTTGGGAAGTGCACAGTCTGCGCGTTGCCCTGCTCTGGCTGCACCTCATAGCTGTGCACACGGTTCAGAAATGTGCCCATTGGTTCGGTGCCATAGGGGCGTTGATCAGACAGAGGCGCACCGTAGTTTTCGGTGTTCCAACCCTTGCAAGAGATCACACAGGCGTGGCAGCCGACGCAGGTGTCCAAGTCGATCACAAGGCCGAGGGTGCGGTCGGTTTTGGTGGGTAAATCGGTCATTTTTCCCCGTCGGTATTGCGTCGGTATTGCGACTGTATCGCGTAGGTGCGTATTTTGAGGCGTTGGCGTCTCATTTTCCCACCTTCCATTCCAGATGATCCGGGCCTTGGGGCACTGGCGACTTGATGGGATCAAGGGCCGGTTGGCTTTCAGTTGGCGGGTCTGCCTTTTCGATCTTCACGCGCAAATCAAACCATGCGGCTTGACCGGTGATGGGGTCCGAGTTGGCCCACCGCAAGCCGTCGCCTTTAGGCGGCAGGAGTTCGTGGATCAGGTGGTTGAGCAGGAATCCTTTGTTGCTCTCCGGTGCGTCTTCGGAAAGCGCCCAGGTGCCTTTGCGTTTGCCAATCGCGTTCCAGGTCCAGACGGTGTTTTCGTTGAGCGCGGCCTGATGGGCCACAGGCACGGTGATCTCACCATGAACTGACGTCACGCGGGCCCAGTCGCCCTCCGCAAATCCATGTTTCTCCCAAAGCTTGGTTGGGAGATAAAGCGGGTTCTCGCCGTGCAACTGCCGTAGCCAGGCATTTTGCGTGCCCCAGCTGTGATACATCGCCATCGGGCGCTGGGTGAGGGCGTGCACGTCAAACTCGTCCGGATCGACGCTGCTGTCTTCGAGCGGCGCATACCAGATGGGCAGCGGGTCCATGACCTCCTTGAGGCGGTCGCGCATGTGATCTGGCGGTTGAATATCGCCGTGCCCTTCCGCAGCGCGTTGGAACTTGCGCATTGGTTCTACGTAGAGCTGGAACAGGTAAGGTTGGGGGGCGTCAAACAGGCCAATTTTCACCGCCCAATCCTGATAGTCCTGGTTCCAGGGTTTCATGTAGCGGGCGGCGTCTGGCACATGTTCAATCGCAAAGCCGCCGTTTTCGATGTATTTGTCGAGCTGCTCAGGATTGACGGTGCCGCGGCCAAATTGATCACCATCTTCCCCCCTGAACCCAGCGAGCGGGCCAACGCCGGGGCGGCGTTCGTGGTTCACGATGTAATCCGCGTAGTCTTTCCACTTTGGAGTGCCATCCTCGTTGAGGAAATGCGGCAGGCCGATGCGGGCGCCAAGTTCGATCAGCACCGATTGAAAGCCGCGCACGTCACGGTCAGGCTCAATCACCGGCCAGCGGATAGCGTCTGCGGCGCCGTCTGCTTCGCAAATCGGGCGGTCCAGCAGAGAGATGCAGTCGTGGCGTTCCAGATAGGTGGTGTCCGGCAGGATTAGGTCGGCATAAGCCACCATTTCGGAGCTGTAGGCATCAGAGTAGATGATGCGCGGGATGCGGTAGCCGCCGTCGTCATTGCGGTCGGTGAGCATCTTGATCACACCCGAGGTGTTCATCGAAGAGTTCCACGACATATTGGCCATGTACATGAACAGCGTGTCGATCGGGTACGGGTCCTGTGCGTGGGCGTTGGAGATCACCATATGCATCAGCCCGTGCACGGACATGGGGTTTTCCCATGTGAAGGCTTTGTCGATGCGGCAGGCGGAGCCGTCTTCGTTGAGCTGTAGGTCTTCGGGGCCGCGTGGGAAACCGAGGTGCGGGCCAGCAAGCGGTTTGCCCGGACGGCCGTAGCCGTGTGGCGTCGGGTGTGCCTCTACCGGCTTTGGATAGGGCGGTTTAAAGCGGAAGCCGCCAGGGACTTCGACGGTGCCCAAGAGGATTTGTAGCACGTGTAGGGCGCGGCAGGTCTGAAAGCCGTTGGAGTGGGCAGAGATGCCACGCATGGCGTGGAAGCTGACCGGGCGGCCTGTCATGGTTTTGTGGGTTTCGCCACGGAAGTCGGTCCATTCCTGATCCAGTTCAAAGGCTTCGTCAAAGGCAACGCGGGCCAGTTCGGCCGCGATGGTTTTGATTTTTTGCGCGGAGATGCCAGTCTTTTCCGCGACATTTTCCGGCGCGTACTGCGGATCGAGATACTTCTCTGCCATCAGGTGCATCACCGTGCGATGGGTGACACCAGCTTGGCGGTAGGTGGCCGACAGATCGGGGCGCACACCTTTTTGGTCAAACGGTGCAGGCTTGCCGGTGGTGCGGTCAATCACCAGTTGTTTGCCATCCTCGTCGCGCAAAAGTAGGCCGGTTTCGGCGTCCACCAGCACGGCGGCATTGGTGTACTGCGCGAGGTAATGCAGGTCGATCTTGCCCGCCTTCATCAGCTCGTGGATCAGCGCAAGGACGAAGAGACCGTCGGTGCCGGGCGTGATGCCCACCCACTCGTCGGCCACAGCGTTGTAGCCAGAGCGCACAGGGTTCACGCCAATGACTTTTGCACCATTGGCTTTGATCTTTCCGATGCCAGCTTTGATTGGGTTGCTGTCGTGGTCTTCTGCCACGCCAAAGATCATGAAAAGCTTGGTGTGATCCCAATCTGGCTGGCCAAACTCCCAGAAGGCGCCGCCCATGGTGTAGATGCCTGCGGCGGCCATGTTCACCGAACAGAAGCCACCGTGCGCAGCGTAGTTGGGTGTGCCAAAGTGTTGCGCCCAAAAACTGGTGAAGCTTTGCGATTGGTCGCGGCCAGTGAAGAAGGCAAGTTTATGTGGTGCCGTTTCATGCAGCTCTGTGAGCCAGCCGACAGCGGTGCTCATCGCTTCTTCCCAGCTGATCTCCTCATATTCGCCGGAGCCACGTGGACCCACCCGTTTGAGAGGTTTTTTCAGCCGCGAAGGGGCGTTGACCTGCATGATGCCAGCAGAGCCTTTGGCGCAGAGCACACCTTTGTTCACGGGGTGGTCGCGGTTGCCTTCAATATACGCAACCTTACCGTCTTTCATGTGCACGTTGATGCCGCAGCGACAGGCGCACATGTAGCAGGTGGTTTTGCGGATCTCGTCGGAGACTTTGGGGGAAAGATCGAGTTGCGGTTGTCCGTCAGCCATGAAGGGTGCCTTTCCTGCCAAAGGGCGGGTTGAGTGCCTCAAAGGATGTGTGTGAGGTTTTTTCTGATTTATCGCTCGAGGTTGGGAGGAAATTCTCGCGTGGTGATTTACAGTAGAACATTGCTGTCATCCGTCAACAATCGTTCAGGCGCCGATGCCCTGTCGCAGGATGCCAAAGGTGGCAAGTGCGATCAGCAGGCAAAGACAGAACGGTTTGTAATAGGGCTCCCAAGACGGGCGAAACATGGTTTTTCCGACAACCACACCAAGGGCCGAAGCGGGGGCAAGGGCGAGTCCACGAAGGGCGGATTGTGACGTCATCACGTTAAAATAGGTCAGCGTCGCCAGCGAGATCACTGAGGACGCAAAGAGAAACATTACCAAAGAGGCACGCATTTCGCGGGCGGGGGCATTGGAGGCCAGCACGTAGAGTGCAACCACCATGCCGCCCACGCCAGCCAGACCGGTGACGATGCCCGCCAAAATGCCGGAGCCCCAGAGACCAAGACGCGTGGCCAAGAAAGGCAGGCGCAATTTGGCAAGTTGGGTGGCGGCCAGCACTACAATCACCGACAACGCCACCAGTTTGGAGGTGTCCACTGGCAGGGCTTGCGTCAGGCTGAGGCCGATTGGCAGTCCAAAAGCAGAGCCGAGAACCAGGCCGGTGACCACGCGACGGTTGGCGGCTTTGATGCCGCCGCGCACCATCAACAGAGAGGCGGTCATTTCCTGAAACCAGAGGATCGGGATCAAAGCAATTGGGGACAGAAACATCACTGCAATTGCCATCACCACCGCTGACAAAGCAAAGCCTGAAAACCCACGGACCATTCCGGCGAGGAAGCAAATCAGGGTGAGCCAGATGAAGTGGTCCATTGGCAGAACAATGGTGTCGATCATGTGCGATCAACCAGAGGAGTATAGGCACGCATGTCGGGGCCGTTGTAGAGCGTGAGTGGGCGGATCAGGATGTTGCTCTCTTGTTGGTCCATGCATTGGATGATCCAGCCGGGCATACGGCCGATGGCGAAGATTGGCACGTAGAGGTCCATCGGGATGCCGTGCAATTGGTAGATCACGCCGGAGTAGAAATCGACGTTCACGTTGAGGCCGTGGCGGGCGTAGGGCTTCATCGCTTCCACGACACCTTGCAGGATTTCGTACCATTCCGGCGCACCCATTTCATCGCCGAGTTTCTTGACGCCATCACGCATGTGGCGCGCGCGGGGGTCTTCGGCGCGGTAGACGCGGTGGCCAAAACCGGTCACAGCCTCGCGGTTTTTGCGTTTGGCTTTTACATAGGCGGCGGCATTGTCGGGGGTGCCAATTTCGGTGACCATTTTCATCACGTCTTCGGCCGCGCCGCCGTGGGCTGGTCCTGCGAGGGTCGAGAGGGCGGTGACGATGCCGCCGTGCAGGTTGGTGTTGGTGCCGATGGTGACACGGGCGGCAAAGGAAGACGCATTTGCCCCATGCTCAGCGTGCAAGATGAAGTCTACATCGGCCAGCTTGGCAGCATCTTCAGAGGGTTTTTCACCCTTGAGCATCCAGAGCCAGTTGGCCGCGTGGGACAAGGTTTTGTCGGCGGGCACAGGGTCGCGGCCGTTGCGTATGTTTTCGTGTGCCGCGATGATCATCGGGACCTGTGAGGTCAGGCGCAGGCCGTTTGAGAGGAAGGCTTCAGGGCCGGTGTTTTGGCTGTCAGCTTCCAGCGCGGCGAGGGCAGAGACGGCGGTGCGCAGCACGTCCATCGGGTGGCCATCTTTGGTGGCGCGGATGATGTCGTAGACCTGATCTGGTAGTTCGCGGGCGGCTTTCAGGGTACTGTCGAAGGTGTCCAACTCTGCCTCGGAGGGCAGTTCGCCGTGGATCAGCAGATAGCAGACTTCCTCAAAGGTGGATTGGGTGGCGAGATCGTGGATTGAGTAGCCGCGATAAGAGAGTTCCCCTTTGGCCCCGTCGATGTGCGAAACACCAGAGCGTTCGAAATAAATGCCTTTGAGGCCGCGGTTGATCTTGACGTTTTCGGTCACGGATGGCTCCTGTGGCGTATACGGAGGTATACATGAAGTTTTTGAATGCGCTGTCCGCCAAGGTGGCGGAACGAAATGCTCGGGTTGTATTTCCAGAGCACCATGAACCGCGGACAGCCGAAGCGATGAGGTTTCTGGATCGGGACGGACTTTGTGTACCGATCACGTTGGGGGAAGACACTGAACGCTATGTGCAGGCGCTGATTGAGACGCGGGGCATGAAAGAGGCTATCGCACGACGCCTGGTTGGCAAACCCCTTTATCGGGCTGCGGCGATGGTCGCAGCTGGCGAGGCGGATGCTATGGTGGCCGGAGCGGAAGCGCCTACCCGCCGCGTAATCGAGGCGGCCTCGATGGCCATTGGACTGGCCGAAGGCGTCAGCCTGCCATCGTCCTTCTTCTTGATGAATTTCCCGGACAATCGGTCGCTGATATTTGCTGATTGTGGGCTGAATGTTGCCCCGGACGCCCAAACCCTCGCGGCAATTGCGCGGGCCTCGGCGCAATCCGCGGAAGTGCTCTTGGGAGAGGCGAAACTGGCGCTTTTGTCGTTCTCCACCGGAACATCGGGTGCGGGCGCCAGCGTGGATATTGTGCGTGAGGCTGCAGAAATCACTGGGTTTCTGGGGCCGGTTCAGGGCGACGCGGCTTTGATTCCGGACGTGGCGCAGCGCAAGGGTGCGGGCGCAGGTGACGCCAATGTGCTGGTCTTTCCATCGTTGGATGCGGGCAACATCGCTTATAAATTGGCGGTGGCCTTGGCGGGGGCGCAGGCGTTGGGCCCCATTTTGCAGGGGTTTGCCAAGCCTGTGTGTGATTTGAGCCGGGGCGCTAGCGTGCAAGACATTGTTGACGCAACTGTTGTGTCCTTGGCGTTGGGCTAGGGGCAGCTGAAACACTGTCATAGCGTATGCTCTGCGGCGGCTGATTGCGCAACAGTGACCGCCACCATGTGCAAGATGTCCTCGGCTGAGGCGCCGCGCGACAAATCGTTGGCGGGTTTTGCCAAACCTTGCAGAACTGGGCCAATGGCCATGGCACCACCAACGCGCTGGGCGATTTTATAGCCCAGATTTCCCGCATTCAGGCTGGGAAACACAAACACATTGGCAGCGCCACCAAGCGCAGATTCGCTGGCTTTGGACGCGGCGACTTCTGGCACAAAGGCGGCGTCGAACTGTAATTCGCCATCAATCAGAAGATCCGGATCGGCGGCTTTGGCCAATTGGGTGGCCTGAACAACCTTGGAAACTTTAGGGTGATCAGCGCTTCCTGCTGTGGAAAATGACAGCATCGCCACCCGGGGGGGATCGCCGGTAAGGGCGCGAAAACTGGCGGCGGAGGCACGTGCGATTTCGGCCATTTCATTTGCGTCAGGATCAACAACCAACCCGCAATCTGCAAAGATATGTGCGCCTTTGACCGTGTGATGCTCTTTGCAATACAGCATAAAAAAGAAGCTGGAGACCATGGTGGCGTCCGGCGCTTTTCCGATGATTTGCATAGCGGTGCGCACGGTATCAGCCGTTGTTTCGACTGCGCCGCCGACGGTGCCATCTGCGAAACCTTGTTGCACAAGCATTGCCGAAAAGGTCAGGCGCTCGCGTAGCCTTTTGCGGGCCAAGTCTTTGGTCATGCCTTTGTGGGCCCGCAGCGAGACCAAACCGTCGCAGAAAGCCTCGTAATGGGGGCTGGTGTTTGGGTCCAAAATATCGATGGATCCGGCAACCTCTTGAGGCGAAGTGCCCAGTTTTGCCAAATTTCGGACAATGATGTCGTGATTGCCAACCAAAATGATGCGCGCGACCTGTTCGGCCCGCACCATCAGCGCGGCTTCAACAACGCGGGGATCATCGCCCTCCGAAAGGGCGATGACTTTGTCGGAGCCGCTTGCAGCGCCAAGTATTTGCCGGAGCGGCTGCAAACGGTTAGCTTCCCTTCTGCGGAACCATGTCCGCAGCATCGATACCAGCAACGGATACTGGTTTTTTCATCGCGTCGCGGCGGAAGGGTTCACCAAGCTCTTGGTTGATCATGGCTTCGATCAGAGTGGTCTTGCCGTGGTTCATTTGATCGTCGATCGCTTTGTTCAGCGCGGCGGTCAACTCGTCCATGGTGCGGGCGACCACACCTTGCAAGCCACAGGCCTGGGCAATGCCAGCATAAGACACCGATGTGTCCAGTTCGGTGCCGACAAAATTGTCGTCAAACCAGAGTGTGGAGTTACGCTTTTCTGCGCCCCACTGGTAGTTGCGGAAGACAATTTGTGTCACAGCAGGCCATTCGCCACGTCCAATGGCGGTCAGCTCATTGACGGCGATGCCAAAGGCGCCGTCGCCGGCAAAGCCGCAGACCGGCACGTCGGGCTGGCCAATTTTGGCGCCAACAATTGCGGGTAGGCCGTAGCCGCAGGGGCCAAACAGGCCAGGTGCTAGGTATTTGCGGCCTTCCTCAAACGACGGGTAGGCGTTGCCGATGGCGCAGTTGTTGCCAATATCGGAGCTGATGATGGCTTCGCGCGGTAGAGCAGATTGGATCGCACGCCAGGCCATACGCGGGGACATCCAGTCCGGCTTATCAGCGCGGGCGCGCTCGTTCCAGCTGGTGCCGGGATCGTCGTCTTCGTGATCCATTGAGGAGAGCTGCTGTGCCCAGGCGGATTTGGTTTTGGCGATGTGGGCCTTGCGCGTTTCGCGTTCTGTATCGCCCGCAGTGTCCGTGAGCTGTTCCAAGATACCTGTGGCAACTTTGGCAGCGTCCCCGACAATACCCACCTCGACCTTTTTGGTCAGGCCGATGCGGTTGGGGTTGATGTCGACCTGGATGATTTTGGCATCAGCGGGCCAGTATTCCATGCCGTACCCCGGCAGGGTGGAAAACGGGTTGAGGCGGGTGCCCAGGGCAAGCACAACATCAGCGTTCTTGATCAACTCCATGCCGGCTTTGGAGCCGTTGTACCCCAGCGGGCCAGCGAACAACGGGTGGTTGCCCGGGAAGGCATCATTGTGCTGATAGCCAACGCAGACCGGCGCATCGAGGCGTTCGGCCAGAGCGATGGAGGCGGGAATGCCACCTTCAGATAGTACCGTACCTGCTCCGTTCAGGATGACCGGGTTTTTGGCGGTGGACAGCAGGGCGGCGGCGTCTGTCACGGAGTTTCTGCCACCGGAAGAGGCCTCAAACTCGATTGGATTCGGGATGTCGATGTCGATCACTTGAGTCCAGAAATCGCGCGGGATGTTGAGCTGGGCCGGGCCACAGAGGCGCTTGGCTTGACTGATCACACGGGTCAGAACTTCGGCCACGCGGGACGGGTCGCGCACCTCTTCCTGATACGCCACCATGTCCTCAAACAGTTTCATCTGCTCAACTTCCTGGAAACCACCCTGACCGATGGTCTTGTTGGCGGCTTGCGGGGTCACCAAGAGCAGTGGGGTGTGGTTCCAGTAGGCGGTTTTCACTGCGGTCACAAAGTTGGTGATACCGGGGCCGTTTTGCGCGATCATCATCGACATCTTGCCGGTGGCGCGGGTGTAGCCGTCACTCATCATGCCGGCGGAACCTTCATGCGCGCAGTCCCAGAACATGATGCCCGCTTTGGGGAATATATCGGAGATTGGCATCATCGCAGAGCCAATGATTCCAAAGGCATGTTCGATGCCGTGGCGCTGAAGCACTTTTACAAAAGCTTCTTCTGTGGTCATTTTCATGAGGCAAACTCCATGCTGCGCCCGACTCCTGCGGTTGGGCGGTCATTTTAGCAGTGAAACTACGGATTGCGGGAAAGTGGCGTTAGGGCCAGTTTGTTTGTCGGAATATATCCAGACTAGCTGTGATCAAGTGCGCGGGCAATGCGGGCCACACCTTCGGGGGTACGCTCTGCCGGAATAGAGGAATAGCCAAGGCGATAATAGTTCTTGGGCGGGGCCTCGCCGGAGAAAAATGAATGGCCCGGCTCGATCAACACACCATCAGATTGCAGTTTTTGGGCAAGCACTGCGGTGTCGACATTTTTTGGAGCCTGCATCCAGAAAGACGACCCGCCAAAGGCCCCCTGACCTGCAACGGTCAAGCCTGATTGCTCAATGGCGTCCTGCATGACCGCACGGCGGGCCTTAAGGGCTTCGCGAATGCGCCGGATCAAGGCGTCGTAATGACCCAAAGAGAGGAAATATGCGGCTGTGCGTTGGATGTGGCCCGGTGGGTGGCGGATGACGGAGGCCCGTAAGGCGCGGGCCTCGCGGATGAACGGTTCTGAGCCCACAAGGTAGCCAAGGCGCAGGCCTGGAAACAGTGATTTAGAGAAACTGCCGACGTAGATGACACGGCCTTCCGTATCGAGCGATTTCAGGGCAGGAGACGGCGCGCCTAGAAATGACATTTCAAATTCGTAGTCATCCTCGACCACCAGAGCATCAATGTCGCGGGCGCGCTCCAGAAGTGCGTGGCGGCGGGCCATCGGCATGGTGGCGGTGGTGGGACACTGATGGCTGGGGGTCGAGAAAATCACATCCGTTTCTGATGGGATCAGCGCCGGGTTCAGGCCGTCGCGATCCACGTCGATGGCCTCCACGTGGCAGCGGGATTGGTTCAGAATATCACGGAGGGCATGGTAGCAGGGATTTTCAATGGCGGCGGTGCGGCGCTGGGTCAGGAGCACCTGTGCGGCAATCCACAGAGCATTTTGGGCACCAAGGGTGATCAGGATCTCTTCGGGGCGGGCGATGATGCCACGCCGAGGCAGCGTGTTGCGGGCGATGAACTCGACCAGTTGGGGGTCGTCTTGGTCGTAGTAGTCCGCGGTGAGTGCGGTGAAGTCTTTTTGCCCCAAAGCTTGCAATGCACAGAGGCGCCAATTGGCGTGGTCAAACAGGTTGGGGTCGGTTTGGCCATAGACAAAGGGATAGCGATAGCTGGCCCAGTCTTTGGGTTTGTCCGGCGTGTCGCCGCCGGTGAAGCGACGGCCCAGGGCGCGGGTCCAATCGATGCGATCTTCGCGATCCTTTGGCGGATCGAATGATGGCGGGACAGGGGCGTTTTCGCTGACGTAGTAGCCAGAGCGACCACGTGAGGTCAGGTAGTCGTTGGCCAGCAGTTCTGTATAAGCCAGCGTGACAGTGATGCGCGACACACTGAGATGAGCGGCCAATTTGCGGGACGAAGGAAGCTTTTCGCCACGACGGAAGCGGCCCGACAGGATGCCCTCCGCAATGAGTTGCTGAATTTGCGCCTGTAGCGTGCCCTGAAACCCGGGTGCGAGGAAAAACGTTTCGACAGAAATGGCCATGGGTGAGAGGCTATACTGGACTTATTGCGCTGGCAAACTGGACTTTCACAGTTTTGCCATGACGGTGAGTTTATGCTCCAAGTTGGCACGCACGGCCGGCCACTCGTGTTGGCATATGGAATAGACGGCGGTGTCACGTAGAGTGCCGTTGGCCATGATCATATGGTTGCGCAGAATGCCGTCAAATTTTGCCCCAAGGCGTTCGATGGCATTGCGGGAGGCGCGGTTCATGAAGTGGGTGCGGAATTCAACTGCGATGCAGTCTAGATCGTCAAAGGCATGGCGCAGCATCAGCAGCTTGCACTCGGTGTTGAGCGGGCTGCGTTGCACCGAGGCACGGTACCAGGTTGAGCCAACTTCCACGCGACGGTTGGTTTTGTCCGTGTTCATGAAAGTGGTCATGCCAACGGCCTTACCGGAGGCATTCAGAATGGCAAACGGCGTCATGCCAAGCGTGGAGCGGCGGGCATCTATGTTGGTGGGCACATCTTCGGGGCTGGGTACTGAAGTGTACCACAACGCAGCCAAATCACCGTCCGCTGAGGCTTCGGCTAAGTCCGCTGCATGGTCCTGAGACAGAAGCTCCAATGACACATGGGTGCCGGTCAGCGTGATTGGGGCAGGCCACATGGGCAATCCTCTCAAATGGCGCACCGCCCAGCTCCAAGGGAGGCAGGCGGCGCGTGAATTTTTGGTTCGTCTGAGTTAACCAAACACTTTGGTTAGTGCGTTATCAACCGCATTTGTGATGGCGTCGATGTCGTCTGCTGTGGCGATCAGCGCAGGGGAGAAGGCGATCACATTGTTGCGGCCCGGCACCGAGCGGTTGGCCGCGCCGATGATCACACCCTGAGCGCCACAGTCACCAACAATGGCGCCAATGTCGGCTTCATCTACCGGCTCTTTGGTCTCGCGGTCTTTGACCAGCTCACAGCCAAGGAAGAGACCTTTGCCGCGTACATCTCCAATCACCTCGTGTTTCTCCATCAAGGCTTGCAGGTTTGCCATCATACGCTCGCCCATGGCGGTGCAGTTCTCAAGCAGGCCTTCTTCTTCGATGATCGCCATGTTTTCCAGCGCGGCAGCGGGACCAGCAGTGCAGCCCCCAAAGGTGGAGATGTCGCGGAAGTGGTCAAGCTTGTCTGACGCGTCGGCCTTGAATAGGTCAAACACCTCTTCGGTGGTGACCATGCAGGCGATGGCGGCGTAGCCGGAAGCAACCCCTTTGGCCATGGTCACAAAATCAGGCTTGATGCCGTAGTGTTGATAGCCAAACCAATGGGTGCCGGTGCGGCCAACGCCACAGACGACTTCGTCGATGTGCAGGAGGATGTCATATTGTTTGCAGATTTCCTGAACCCGCTCCCAGTAGCCTTCTGGTGGCGTGATGACGCCACCACCTGCGGTTACCGGCTCAAGGCAAAGCGCGCCAACGGTGTCCGGGCCTTCCTTAAGGATGACTTCTTCAATCTGGTTGGCGGCAGCAATACCAAACTCCCGGCCGGACAGGTGGCCGAGGCCCAGCTCGTCTTTGCGATACTCCATGCAGTGCGGCACGCGCACAAAGCCTGGCGCAAAGGGGCCGTATTGCATGTTGCGTTCGTCCTGACCGCCGGCTGACATCGCGGCCAGAGTGGAGCCGTGATAATCACGGTCGCGGTAGAGGATTTTGTTTTTCTTGCCGCCGTATTTCTTATGCGCGATCTGGCGGATCATTTTGAAGGCCTTTTCATTGGCCTCTGATCCGGAGTTGGTGAAATAGACCCGGCTCATGCCGGGCATTTTCTCGATCAGCTTTTCCGCATAAAGCGCGCCGGGCACGTTGCCAGCGGCGTTGGCGAAGTAGCACATCTTCATCAGGTTGGCGTGCACGGCGTTTGCAATGCGCTCGCGGCCATAGCCGACGTTGACGGTCCAGACAGCACCGGAAACGGCGTCGATATACTCTTTGCCGTTCTGATCCCACACGCGCATACCTTTGCCCTCAATGATGATACGAGGATCGCTGGTTTCAAATGGCTTGTGCTGCACCAAGTGATGCCAGACGTGGGCTTTGTCAGCGTTAACGACATGGCTGAGGTCGTTGTCTTTCAGTGTGCCATCCATGGCGCGAGTCCTCCTGGTTGAGAATCAACTTGTGATTGTGGGTTGGGCGCGAAACCTTTCCGCTGTGCCAAACTTCACGCCATCCTCGCGACTTTTTCAAGCAGGATTATAGGGCCAAAAATTGTGTCCATGTAGGTCCAAAAAACCGCCTGGCCATGATGTAAAATTGGCCGATATGGCAATAAGGCATTGATATATATTGTTTTAAACCAAATGGTCAAATAATTCAAAACAGCCAAAGACACCGGTTCGTGACATCGAATTGCTGAAAAAAACATTGATCGGTTTCCGAATTTCCGCTCCCCTCAAGGAGGACGCGCAATGCCGGTGATCAATAAAGAGGCTCAAGGCCCAACAATCCCGGCTCGAAATTCGCGCCAGAATCGACAACGGGAGAAATGATTATGAGCTTGAAAACGACGCTGATGGGTGCGGCGGCTGCCACTGCTATGTTGGTAAGCGCGCAGGCGGCAACTGCGGAGATTACAGTTGCGTATTTCCTAGAATGGCCGATGCCGTTCCAGTATGCAAAACAGACCGGCATGTATGAAGAAGCCATGGGCGAGACCATCAATTGGGTCAGCTTTGACACTGGCACCGCGATGAGCGCGGCAATGGCATCCGGCGATGTGCAGATTTCGGTGAGCCAAGGTGTGCCGCCCTTTGTGGTAGCGGCCTCCGCTGGTCAGGACATCCAGATTGTGGATGTGGCCGTGAGCTATTCTGACAACGACAATTGTGTTGTGGCAGCCGGGCTTGAGATCGACAAAGACAGCGCTGGCGAACTGGCCGGCAAGAAAGTGGCGGTGCCTTTGGGCACAGCGGCGCACTATGGTTTCCTGAGCCAAATGAACCATTTCGGTGTGGATGTGGCCTCCATGGAAGTGGTGGACATGGCCCCGGCCGAGGGTGCCGCGGCGCTGGCGCAAGGGTCGCTGGACATGGCCTGTGGTTGGGGTGGTGCGCTGCGCCGCATGACCGAGCATGGCAACGTGCTGCTGACCGGGGCTGAGAAAGAAGAACTGGGCATTCTGGTGTTTGATGCCACAACAGCGCCTGCGTCCTATATTGCCGAAGATGGCGAGACGCTGGCCAAGTTCCTGGCGGTTACAGCGGAAGCCAACGCCATGTGGGCAGATAAGGACAATCAGGCCAAGATGTTGCCTGTGATTGCCAAAGATGCGGGCATGACCGAAGCGGACACCGCTTCCACACTTGCAACCTTTAAGTTCCCAACTGTGGACGAGCAGCTTGGCGGCGCCTGGCTGGGCGGCACAGCGCAAGACTTCATGAAAGGTGTTGCAGGCGTGTTTGTTGGTGCAGGCTCGATCCCAAGCGCATTGGACAGCTATGATGGTACGGTGAACACTGGGCCGCTGGAATCTGCCAAAGGCATGTAAACTTAGAGAATTACAAAGCCTGCACCCCTTGAGGTGTGGGCTTTGTTTTCAAACATTTCCCAAAGAACAGGCGGGTCAACCGCCGTGCGTCGCCATAGCGATGCCCAATGTCAGATAGGGACCATGAGTGTAACTTCAGAAAAAGACACGTCGGCGGAGCAAGGTTTATCTATTGAGAACTTGTCCATGCGTTTTGATCTGCCCAATGGCAGTCATGTGCAAGCGCTGAAGGACGTGAGCCTTGATCTCAAGCAAGGTGAATTGTTGAGCGTGCTGGGGCCTTCGGGCTGCGGCAAGACCACATTGTTGAACATTGTGGCGGGATTTTTGGCGCCCACGGAAGGGCGGATTGTGCTCAACGGGCACCAAGTGTTCGGGCCAGATGCCGAACGCGGCATGGTGTTTCAGCAAGGCGCGCTGTTTGAGTGGATGTCTGTGCGCGACAATGTGCGGTTTGGCCCGGATATGAAGGGCATGCCCAAGTCTGAGAGTGCTGAGATTGTCGACCATTTGCTGGACGTGGTTGGCCTTCAGGACTTTAAGGAAAAGATGGTCTACGAGCTGTCTGGCGGGATGCAGCAGCGCGTGGCTTTGGCGCGGTGCTTGGCCAATGACCCGGATGTGATCCTGATGGACGAACCTCTGGGGGCGCTGGACGCGTTGACCCGCGAGAGAATGCAGAGCCTTGTGCTCAAGCTTTGGAAAGAGACCGGCAAGACCATCATATTGATCACCCATTCGGTGGATGAGGCGCTTTTGCTGGGCGAACGGTTGTTGGTGATGGCACCGAGGCCGGGTCGCATCCACAAAGAATACCGCCTGCCGTTTGCGGACATGGGTGTCGGCGCAGATTTGCGGGAGGTGAAGAAACACCCCGACTATGCCCCTACGCGGGAAGAGATCCTCAATATGATTTGGAACATGGAAGAAGAGATCATGGGCCGCACTGAGGAGAGCGCATAAAATGGGACAGATTTTTGCAGACCTTGGCGGTGAACTGATCACGCTTTTGATTTCCGTGGTTGGCGCGCTGCCTTATGTGGCCCTCTATGTGGGGCTGATTTTATTGGCCTCTTTTCTCTATACGCAGGTCAAGCAACGTCTTTCGGCAACACAGGATTACACCTCTCTCAAGACGGTGACGTTTGGCGACGAAAGTGCGGTGATCTCCAACAAAGCGGCCTCGGTGATATCGATTGTGCTGATTTTTGTGATTTGGGGGGCTTTCACGGGCTCATCGTTGCTTCCAAAATTCTTGCATGCGCCGGGGCCCTTTGTCGGTGAGGCGACGTTTACCTACACGGTGGAAGCCGAAGATGGCCAAAAGGCGGATGCGACCGTCAATGTCTTGGTGCATGAGGCGGGTGAAAAGCCTGAGGCGCCGGTTGTTGCGGAAAATGACGGGATTGCCAAAGATGATGCCCTTGTTGTGCAGGCTTATCGATCAAAACTGCTGCGTTGGGATGCCAACGACGAGGTGACCCGTAAGGGCGGTGCTAAGATCATTGCCGTGGACGGGCAGCCGATTGATCGGGACACCGATGTGCAGGTAGGTTTTGGCCGCGTGGCCTTGACCGACAAAGGCACGTTGAACTTTGAACCTTCCAAGGGCTGGCAGATGGAGAATATCTGGTTGCCTGCGCCGGAAAGTGTGTGGAAGCGGCTGATCTCGGTGAGCCAGGACGGGTATCAGAACGTCACCTTGGCCGAACACCTGAGCTACTCCTTGTTCCGTGTGATTGTGGGGTTTGCGCTGGGCGCAGCCGTTGGCATTCCGCTTGGCTATGCCATGGGCCTGTCCAATTGGTTCCGCGGCTGGTTTGATCCAATTGTGGAGTTCATGCGTCCGGTGCCGCCTTTGGCGTTGATTCCGCTGGTGATCATCTGGGCCGGGATTGGCGAGCAGGGTAAAATCATTCTGTTGTTCCTCGCAGCCCTATGGATCATGGCCATTGGCGCGCGGTCTGGCGTATCCGGGGTGAACATCACCAAGGTGCATGCGGCCTATTCCCTGGGTGCGAGCAAACGCCAGATCCTGCGCCATGTGATCATTCCAAATTCCTTGCCGGAAATTTTCACCGCAGCGCGGGTTGCGATGGGGGTCTGCTGGGGCACGGTTGTGGCGGCGGAACTTGTCGCGGCGGAAAAAGGTGTGGGTAAGATGATTGTGGCTGCATCTAAGTTTCAGGACACGGACATCGTTTTGATGGGGATTATCCTGATCGGAATCATCGGCTTTGGCATCGATATGCTGATGCGCTGGGCGGAAAAATACCTGGTGCCGTGGAAAGGCAAGGCCTGATCTCGAAGAGCGAGCGCCCCAAAATACAATGGAAAATGAAATCAGGACCGATGCAAAAGCGTCGGTCCTTTTTGCTGTGAGGTTGACTTTGGTGGCGGGAGCTATATGTGGAGCGGGTCGTTGCGCAGCCGCGTGAGCATGCCGCGCCGGGGTTTGTCTTATCCAAAGAGACCTGACTGGCGCATCAGCGACACCTCTCGTTCCCATCACGCAGGGTTCCAACGGACAGACCGGGCGTGTGCAAAATGATTTGTGCCGTGGCGGTGCTGCCGAACCCGATTGCGGCCCCAAGCGGGGTCGATGACGTTTTGCTGCGTGACGCTGAGGGCGTGCGCGGCGTGAAAGGACATTTTGTGTCAACATTCGAGCAGCTGGGCCTGTCGTCCACTATTCTAAAAGGCTTGGAAAAAGCCGGTTTTGACAAACCAACCCCGATTCAGGAAAAAGCCATCCCTTTGGCGCTGGATGGGCATGACATCATGGGGCTGGCGCAGACCGGCACCGGAAAATCGCTGGCCTTTGGTCTGCCGATGATGGATCGGCTTTTGGCGACGCCGGGGCGTCCGATGCCCAAATCTGTAAAAGCGCTGGTGCTGGCACCAACACGTGAGTTGGTCAATCAGATCGCAGACAACCTGCGTCCGATGGTGCAGGGCACCCCGATGAAGGTCATGACCGTGGTGGGTGGGCAATCCATCAACCGCCAAATTGGCATGCTGAAGCGGGGCTGTGATATTTTGGTGGCCACACCGGGCCGTTTGATTGACCTGTTGGATCGCCGCGAAATTGACCTGTCTACGGTTGGCTATCTGGTGCTGGATGAAGCAGACCAGATGTTGGACATGGGGTTCATCCACTCCTTACGCAAAATTGCGCCGCACTTGGGCACTCCGCGTCAAACCATGCTGTTTTCGGCCACCATGCCAAAACAGATGAATGAACTGAGCGGGAGCTACCTGACCAATCCAAAGCGGGTGGAATGTGCCCCTCCTGGCAAGACAGCGGATAAGATCACGCAGTCGGTGGAGTTTCATGAAAAAGGTGAGAAGCGCACACGTTTGCGCGAAATCTTGACCGAAAACAAAGACGCAACCACGCTGATTTTCTCGCGCACCAAACATGGTGCGGAGCGGATGATGAAGCAATTGGTTGCGGAAGGCTTCAATGCGGCCTCGATCCACGGCAACAAAAGCCAAGGTCAGCGTGATCGGGCGATCAAGGCATTCCGTGAGGGCGACATTACCATTCTTGTGGCCACCGATGTTGCGGCGCGCGGCATTGATATTCCGGCGATCTCGCTGGTGATCAACTTTGACCTGCCCAATGTGGCTGAGTCCTACGTTCACCGCATTGGTCGCACCGCGCGGGCCGGGCGTGACGGGCAGGCAATTTCCTTCTGTGCCTCTGATGAGCGGGATTATCTGAAAGACATCGAAAAGCTGATAGGCCGAAAGTTTGACCGGCCGGATTGGGAGCCTTCTGAAGGCAGCAAGCAATATGCGCGCGATGCGCGGGCTGCTGCTGGTCAGGGTCAGAAATCCCGTGGCCGTGGCGGTGCAAACACAGGTGGCAAACCGGGCGGGAAGCCGGGGGGCAAGCCGGGTGGGAATGCTGGAGGCAAGCCGGGCGCAGGACGTCGTCGGCGCAGCCGGCCGCGCAAGTCCGCCGCTTAAAGCAAAAAAACAGCCGCAGACGAGGGTCTGCGGCTGTTTCGTTTTTTGGGGGGCGTCAGTTACGCCATTGGCACGCCGCTAATGGATTTTGTTTCGCAGAACTCTTCCAGACCCCAAGTGCCGCCTTCTCGACCGTTGCCAGACTGGCCGTAGCCACCAAAAGGCGAGCCGTTGATGCGCGACACACCATTGGTTTCCACCATGCCAGAGCGCACCTGACGGGCCACACGCAGGCGTTTGTCGTCGTCTTGCGTCTGGATGTAGTTGGTCAGGCCATACACGGTGTCATTGGCCATCTGCACGGCTTGCTCTTCGCTCTCAAAAGGCGAGATCGCCAGCACTGGGCCGAAGATTTCCTCGCGGTAGATGGTCATGTCCGGGGTGACGTCGGCAAAGACGGTTGGGCGGACAAAGAAACCTTTGTTCATGCCTTCAGGGCGGCCCAATCCGCCAGACACCAAGGTGGCACCTTCTTTGATACCAATTTCGATTAGGCCCTGGATCTTGTTGAACTGAAGCTCGGACACCACTGGGCCGATATGACGACCAGACTCCGTAGTGGCACCAACTTGTGTGGCGTCTGCTGCGGCTTTGGCTTGCTCCACCGCGTCGGCATAACGGTTGCTTTCGACCATCATGCGGGTTGGAGCATTACAGGACTGGCCAGAGTTTTGCATGCAGTGGATCACACCGCGTTTGACAGCTTTCTCGTCTGCGTCAGCAAAGATGATGTTGGCGCCTTTGCCACCCAGCTCAAGGCTCACGCGTTTGAGGGTGTCTGCGGCGGCCTTGGAGATGGCGATGCCTGCGCGGGTGGAGCCGGTGAAGGACACCATGTCCACATCGGGATGCGCGGACAGTTGAGAGCCGACTCCTACGCCGTCGCCGTTGACCATGTTGAAGACACCTGCAGGAAATCCTGCCTCATCCATCATTTCGGTGAAGACAATGGAGGACAGTGGGGCAACTTCGGAAGGCTTGAGCACCATGGTGCAGCCGACCAGCAGCGCTGGAATGGCTTTCAGGAACACTTGGTTCATTGGCCAGTTCCAGGGCGTGATCATCGCGCAAACGCCAATCGGCTCTTTGCGCATGCGGTCCGAACCCATGGCATATTCAAATTCGAAGTTTTCCAGCGCTTCAAGGAAGCCATCAAGGTGCCAGACACCGGCGCCCCATTGGTTGTTCTTGGCCAGATCGGTGGGCGCGCCCATTTCCAGGCGCATGGCTTCGGCCATGTCATCCCGGCGGGCCATGTAGATTTCACGAAGCTTTTTGACCTTCGCCACGCGTTCTTCCAAAGGCGTGTCGGCCCAGGCAGGGAAGGCGGCACGTGCGGCAGCCACGGCGGCATCGGTGTCAGCCTGATCGCCGAGTGAAATCACGGCGCAGGTGTCTTCGGTGGCGGGGTCAATGACGGGTAGGTCATTGGTGGCAACAGGGTCGACCCATTGGCCGTTGATGTAGAATTGGCGTTTCTCGATCATGGTGTTCACTCCCTCTCGATCTTGGCGTCAGTCTGCGCGGCTAAACGGGGAGCCGCAAGTGGGGCGACGCGCGGTCACGAGTAATTTGATCAAATTATTTCTTCAGGTAAAGGGGTGGTGTTCAAAAAAGACAGATGTAGTCTGCGCACAGTCGTTTTGCGACAGAGAACCGTTTTTACATACCGCCCCACCTGCGAGAATTGCCTCGCCCAATGATGGCAAGGCGGCATGTGCGACCCACAGCGAGGGAGAAACCCATGGGCTTGCGAATCAATGATGTTGTGCCAAATTTCACCGCCGAGACAGATCAGGGCACGATTACTTTTCACGACTGGATTGGCGACAACTGGGCCATCCTGTTTTCCCACCCAAAAGATTTCACGCCGGTTTGCACGACCGAATTTGGCGCGGTCGCACAGCTCGCGGATGAGTGGCAGAAGCGCGGTACCAAGGTGATTGGTGTGTCGGTAGATGGTGTCGAAGACCACAAAGGCTGGAAGAAAGACATCGAGTCCTATGCCGGTACTGGCGCTGGCTTCCCGATCATTGCGGACGACGGTCTGGCTGTGTCCAAAGCCTTCGACATGCTGCCTGCAGAGGCTTATTTGCCGGATGGCCGCACACCTGCGGATAGTGCCACCGTGCGCTCTGTGTTCATCATTGGGCCGGACAAGCAACTGAAGCTGTCGATGACCTATCCGATGAATGTGGGCCGGAACTTTACCGAAGTGCTGCGTGCGTTGGACGGTCTGCAGACGGCGGCAAAAGAGAACGTGGCCACGCCGGCAAACTGGACTCCAGGTGGCGATGTGGTGATCCCGGTTGCGGTGAGCGATGAAGATGCCAAGGCCAAATACGGGGAGTTCACCACCCACTTCCCATACCTGCGTACCACCAAGCTGCCAGGCTAAAATCGGTCGTTTTGACCAAATTGAGATGCTGAAAGCGCGCTGGTTCGTCCAGTGCGCTTTTTGTTTTTGCGCTTGCCTAACGTCGGATTTGACGTGGGGTAATTTTGCTGCGCGAAATAATTTGGCCCACGGAGTTAAGCGGCTGGAAACTGTTTTGCTCGAAGAAGGGCAAGATGACCCAACGTGCGCAATACATCCCGGCGATTCTCGCTGTTGTCTTTTGCCTGACCGTGACCCCGGTTTTGGCAATTGTCAGCGCACCTGTGCAAACAGGTGGGCCGGTTTTGGTGGTCGCGCGTCCGGGGACAGATCTGACAGAACTGATTGAGGCCTCAGGCGGCTGGGTGGTGGGCGTGACACGCGCACCTCTGGCGGTCATGGGCGTGTCAGACGACGACGCATTTGAACAGAGACTGAAACGGAATGGGGCCTGGGCCATTTTGGACGGCGAAGCGCTGGCCTGGCTGTGTGGTGAACAAACATGATTGATGATCTCAAATTGACAAAAGCCCGTCAGACGGGTGTGAAAGTTTTGGCCATTGTCGCAGCGGTGCTCGGCACTGTGGCGGCAGCAATTGCGTTTGCCCGCAGTGGTCAATTGGTAATGATTGGCGCCTCAGCAGGGGTTTTTGCCGCACTGGCGTTCTACGCGTTCCGATTGGGGGGCACGCTTGCCGCGCGCGTGAGCGTGACAGTAGCGGTCATTGGGCAGATTGCAGTGATCCTTGCGGCGATGACCGGACATGCCTGGCAGCTGGATGTGCATATGGTGTTCTTTGCAGCGCTCGCAATGCTGACTTTGATGACCTGTCCGACAGCTTTGCTGGTGGGGGCTGGCGTGACCGCGGTTCACCATTTGGCACTGACGTTCTTCTGGCCTGCCATGGTTTACCCCTCCGTTGACCTTATGGAAAATCTTGGACGCACTGTGCTGCACGCGATTGTTGTGATTGCAGAAACCGGCATCCTGCTGACCTCCGTCATGACCACATTGCGTCAGATGAATGAGCGCAACAAAGAGCAGGCCGTCTTGTCTGAGACCATGGAAGCGCTGAAGCTTGAAAAAATTGGCATCGAAGCGCGTGAGAAGGCGCAGGCGGACGTTGTGAGCACGCTGCATGAGCGCCTGACACGTATTGCGGGCGGCAATCTAGATGCGTCCATCACCCATAAATTTGACAACAGCTACGAAGCGCTGCGTAAGAGCTTCAACGATGCGGTGACCTCGCTCAGCGGGATCATCACTTCGGTGACCTCGGTGTCCAGTCAGATCGAAGTGGACAGCCGTGAGTTGGCGGAAGTGTCCAATAGCGTGGCACATAGCACAGAGAAACAGGCGGGCGCTCTGCAAGGTGTGACCGATGCTGTGGAACAGATTGCCGGTGCGATGAACGGCGCGGTTGAGAAAGCAAAATCCACGCAGGAGCGCTTTGACAACACCCGCACCATGACCAGCAGCGGCGCAGAAGTGGTGCGACAGGCTGTGAGTGCAATGGACGAAATCGAGACCTCGTCTTCGCAGATCGACCATGTTGTGACACTGATCGAAGATATTGCGTTCCAAACCAATCTGTTGGCGCTGAACGCTGGTGTGGAAGCGGCCCGGGCTGGTGAAGCAGGCGCAGGTTTCGCGATTGTGGCCTCTGAAGTACGTGAATTGGCGCACCGGTCCGCGGAAGCAGCCCAAAACATCAATGGCCTCATCAGCCAGAGCAACGGGCATGTCAGCACTGGTGTGGCATTGGTGCGTCAGGTTGGGGAGGCGTTGGAAGAGATCCTTGGTGATGTGAACCAAGTGTCAGGCAACGTGGCGGAAATCTCTGATGTTTCCAGTGAACAGGCACAATCTGTGGAGCAAATTCGCGGCAGCATGCAGACCATTGGCAGCGAAACGCAGGCCAATGCTGCGCGGGCCGAAGAAGCCTCCGCGGCGACGTCCAGCTTGGACATGGCCGTGGATCGGCTTGTGAATGCGCTGAACGGGTTCAGTGTTGGGACCGCACAAGCAGGGACCGGCGAGGTTGAGATGTTTGATGAGGCTGATGACGACGACGCCTGGGTGGCGGCCTAAACATCTTGATTGTTGGAATTGAAAAGCGCCGGTGAGATATCACCGGCGCTTTTGTTTTGTTTGAGTGCTTGGGACTTATTCGCCGTAAGGCACCCAGATATTTTTGATCTCTGTGGCGGCTTGCAGGAACGTGCGGCCTTCGCCCTCAGTGCCCATCCAGTCCCGCGCCAAACCGTTGTTGACCCAGGTGCGCTTCAGGTTCCCTGCGCTGGCGCGCTCGATCTCGGCGGAAACATTGGAGGAAGAGAAGGACCAGACCGCGTCGACATCGAGGTGGCTGGCCAAGGGAGCCGCCAGTTCGGCGTGGGATCCGGTGAGGATGTTCACCACACCACCGGGCACGTCGGAGGTGTCCAGCACCTGGTAGAAATCGGTGGCAGCCAGCGGGAAGGCCTCGGAGGCAATCAACACGGCGCGGTTGCCCATGGCAATGGCCGGCGCCATGGCGGAGATCAGGCCCAGGAGAGGGGCGTCGTCGGCACAAAGTGCGCCAATCACACCCACCGGTTCTTTCATCGCCAGCGCAACGCCCCGGATCGGCACGCCATGTGCTTGGCCATCATATTTGTCGGCCCAAGCTGCGTAGGTGAAGAGGCGGCGGATTGAGGTTTCGACCTCTGCAGCGCCGGTCTTTCCGCCGGTCAGAAGGTTCACACGGGTGGCAAACTCGTCTTTGCGGGCGGAGAGGTTTTCAGCGATGTAATAGAGAATTTGCGCGCGCAGATGACCTGTGGTGCCAGACCAGCCTTTGGCGGCGTGGGCGGCTTCAACCGCATTGCGCACGTCTTTGCGGTTGGCAATGGGAGCCTGGCCCAGAAGCGCGCCGGATTTGTCGTAGATGTTTTGGCTGTAGCCACCATCTGGACGGGCTTGTTTGCCACCGACGTAGAGTTTGGGCGTGCGATCCAGCGGATCACTTGGGCCTTTGTCGCCACTGAAGGCTTCGACAGGCTTGAGCGCCTTAGGCGCGCCTTTGGGCTTGGTGTAAGCTGCCAGACCTTCCCAGCCCCCTTCGCGACCGTAACCGCTTTCGCGCACGCCGCCAAAGCCAGCAGCGGCGTCAAACAAGTTGGTGGCGTTGACCCAGACCACACCAGCCACGAGCTTGGGCGCAATATCCAGCGCGAGGTTTACGTTTTCAGTCCACAGCGTCGCTGCGAGGCCGTAGCGGGTGTTGTTTGCGAGCGCGACGGCCTCGGATGGGGTGCGGAAGGTGGTGGAGACCAATACTGGGCCAAAGATTTCTTCCTGCATCAGCTTGGACGACGGGGCGAGACCGGTGATCAGGGTTGGCGGGTAGAAGCAGCCTTCGACAGGCATCTCGATGGGGGCTCGGTGGGTCTCGCCGTCGGTGTTGCCCGCAACCATGTCAGTGATGGCTTGCAGCTGAACCGGGTCGACAATCGCGCCGACGTCGATGCATTTGTCGAGAGGATTGCCAATGCGCAATCCGTCCATGCGGGTCTTGAGTTTGCGGTAGAACGTCTCTGCGATGCCTTCTTGCACCAGCAGGCGGGAACCAGCGCAGCAGACTTGGCCTTGGTTGAACCAGATCGCATCGACCAGACCTTCGATGGCGGAATCGATGTCTGCGTCCTCAAAGACGATGTAGGGGGACTTGCCGCCCAACTCCAACGTGAGCGACTTGCCGGAGCCTGCGGTGGCTTCGCGGATGCGTTTGCCGACGTCGGTGGAGCCAGTGAAAGCAACCTTGTTGATGTCCTCATGGGCGGTGATCATCTCACCCACAGCGCCGTCGCCGGTGACGATGTTCACCACACCCGCAGGCAGGCCTGCCTGCTGACAGATGTCGGCAAAGGCCATGGCGGTGAGAGAGGTGTATTCGGCCGGTTTGAGCACGACGGTGTTGCCCATGGCAAGGGCAGGCGCAACTTTCCAAGCCAGCATCAGTAGCGGGAAGTTCCACGGGATGATCTGGCCGCAGACACCCAGAGCCTGCGCGTCGGGCAGCTCGGCTTCCATCAACTGCGCCATGCCAGCATGGTAGTAGAAGTGCCGCTGGACCAGTGGAATATCGATGTCGCGGCTTTCCCGGATGGGTTTGCCGTTGTCGAGCGTTTCCAGCACCGCAAACAGGCGGCTGTGTTTTTGCAGCAGGCGCGCAATGGCGTAGAGGTATTTGGCACGGCCGTGACCACCGAGGCCTTCCCATTTTGGCTGTGCTTTGCGGGCGGCTTTTGTCGCCGCATTGACCTCATCCTGGCTGGCTTGTGTCAAGTCAGCCAAAGTTTCGCCGTTGGCCGGGTTTTTGGATTGGAAGTCTTTGCGTGGTGCAGTCCAATCGCCGTCGATGAAATGGCCAAAGGCCGCGCCTTGATCCACAATCCAAGCCAGCGCATCCGCGGCACTTTCGGGGGCAGGGCCGTAGTCCATGGTGTCAAAAATCTCTTTAACGGTCATTTGTCTTCCCCTTACGAGGTTATCTTGTGAAGCGCGGCCTGAAGCTCTTCAGGTGGCACTGTTTCACTGTGCAAAATGCCGGCCATAACAGCCTCGCCAATTTGAGCAGTGGTTTTGTCTAGGAGGTCCGGCTGGGTATGGGCGTACTCAAAAGCCTCGTGCAGGAAGTTTGCCAAGCGGGCTTCCAAAGAGGCGCCGGGTATATGTTCGTCACATCGAGCCACCCACGTCCGTTGGGACCAGACCTTCATCTTCAAGAGATATTGGTCCGGCACCGGCGCGTTTGTGTCCAATGTTGAGATCACAGGCACATCCTCACGCCATCGCGTGGCGGTAGTTGGCCGAATACTGGCCGGTGACGTGATGCTCCAGCTGGCGTTCGATGTCGCCCAGAAGGGACGAGGCGCCAAAGCGGAATAGGTCCGGTTGCAGCCAGCGGTCGCCAAGTTCGTCTTTGATCAGAGAGAGATACACCAGAGAGTCCTTGGCTTTGGAAATGCCACCTGCAGGTTTGTAACCCACTCGGAAGCCAGTGCGGTCATAGTAGTCACGAATGGCGCGGATCATCACCAGAGACACAGGCAGAGTAGCATTTACGCTTTCCTTGCCAGTGGAGGTCTTAATGAAGTCAGCGCCGGCCATCATGCAGACCAGAGACGCGCGCGCGACATTGCGCAGCGTGCCTAACTCACCGGTGGCGAGGATGGCTTTCACATGCGCATCGCCACAGGCTTCGCGCATCTCTTTCATTTCGTTGTAAAGTGCTTGCCAGTTGCCTTGCAGCACGTGACGGCGGGTGATGACGATGTCGATTTCTTCTGCACCGGCTTTGACGCTTTCGCCAATTTCGGCGATGCGCAGATGGTACGGAGATAAGCCCGCCGGAAAGCCGGTGGACACAGCCGCCACGGGAATGCCGCTGCCTTTCAGTGAGGATACGGCGGTTTCGATCATATCGTGGTACACGCAGACCGCGCCGGTGGTCAGGCCGGTCATGCCAAGCGCCTCAAGAATGTCGGCGCGGACGGGCTGTTTGGCCTTGGCGCAGAGGCGCGCGACTCGGCCTTCGCTGTCATCGCCGGAAAGCGTTGTCAGGTCGATCAGAGAGATCGCCTTGCACAGCCATGCGGCCTGGTAATCTTTCTTGACTGAGCGACGCCCCGGCAGGGTTTTGGCGCGGCGTTCGATGGCTGAAGTGTTGGCCTGTACGGTGCGAACCCAGTCCAGGTCCAGATCCATCCCAGGATTGCGCTGTTCCAGCGCAGTGGGCAGCTGATGCCCTTCGGCGGTAGTGGTCGGCGTTTGCATCGGTCCATCCTGTTGCGGAAAACAGGGATCAAACTGCCCCATTTATGAGGGCTTTGGCAAGTCGCAGAACGACTCCATTGCTTCTTTTTTGATCGTTTGGTCAATAAAAAGATGAGAATAAGTCGCAATTGCGTTGACACTCTTGAGAATGGTTCTCATATTCAAGTGGAACCAACGGACGGATGTATGATGCGATTCTCTCGGCGAGATTTTATTTTGGCAACGGCCGCTGCCAGTTTGGCGAGCGCAACACCGGCCTTTGCGGGTGGAAAATTGCAGGTTGTCGCCACCACAGGCATGATTGCAGACACTGCGCGGCGCATTGGCGGCGATGCGGTTGAGGTAAAGGGCCTTATGGGGGCAGGTGTGGATCCGCATGCCTATCGCCAGACCCGCACAGATATTGTGGCATTGACCAAAGCCGATTTGGTGCTGTGGCATGGTCTGTATCTTGAGGCGCAGATGGAAGACTTCTTCCACAAGCTGAAAAAGCGTGGCACCGTTGTTGCTGTGACCGATACCATGCCGCGCGATGTGCTGCGTGGGCATGATGACTATGCAGACAAGTTTGACCCGCATGTGTGGATGGATCCGCGCCTTTGGGTGTTTGTGGCTGAGCGTGTGCGTGACGCGTTGATTGAGAAGAAACCGGAGGCCGAGGCGCAGTTTGTTGCCAACGCAGAGGTGTTCCTTGCTGAGCTGTCCGATCTGAGCGACTACGCAGAGGCATCGTTGACCACAGTGCCGGAAGAGGCGCGGATTTTGCTAACGGCGCATGATGCTTTTGGCTATTTTGGCGCCGCTTACGGTTTCTCGGTTCTGGGGGTGCAGGGCATTTCCACCGAGAGCGAAGCGGGTTTGAACCGGATCAGCAGCCTCGTTGACACGCTGATTGAACGCGACATTCAAGCGGTGTTTGTGGAAAGTTCTGTGTCTGACCGCACTGTGCGGGCGCTGGTTGAGGGCGCGGCGGCCAAAGGCCATGACGTGGCGATTGGCGGCGAGCTGTTTTCGGACGCGATGGGGCCGGATGGCACCTACGAAGGCACCTACGTGGGCATGATTGACCACAATATCACCGTTATCAGTGACGCATTGGGCGGCGACGTGCCCGAACGTGGCATGGCAAACCGCCTGTCGGCAGGATCGTAGGGACAGAGTTATGAACTTGGAATTGGCAGCAAATATGGGCGCGACGCCCAAGGCAGACATCCCAGCAGAAAGCCCGCTGGCCATTCGGGGCATGACCGTGTCTTACGGACAAAAGCCGGTGGTGTTCTCCGTGGACATGACGGTTGCCGAAAGCTCGATGACCGCGATCATTGGACCAAATGGGGCAGGCAAATCGACGTTGTTGAAAGCCGCGCTGGGCATTGTTTCACCACTTGCCGGACAAACTCTGGTGTTTGGAAAACCTTTGAAAGCGGCGCGTCATCGCATTGCTTACGTGCCGCAGCGCGCCAGTGTGGATTGGGATTTCCCTACCCGGGTGATTGATGTGGTTTTGATGGGGCTCTATCGCGAGCTGGGCTTGCTGCGTCGTATTCGTCCTCAGCATATGGAAAAAGCGCGGGCCTGTTTGGAACGAGTGGGCATGACCGATTTTGCCGACCGCCAGATCGGGCAGTTGTCCGGTGGTCAGCAGCAGCGGGTGTTTTTGGCACGGGCGCTGGCGCAGGAGGCGGATCTCTATCTGTTGGATGAGCCGTTTGCCGGTGTTGATGCGGCCACAGAGAAGGCCATCATTGATGTGCTGAAATCCCTGCGCTCTGAAGGCAAAACGGTTGTTGCCGTGCATCACGACCTGACCACCGTGCGCAGCTATTTTGACCGGGTGTTCCTGATCAACACCCGCAAGGTTGCCGAAGGCACCGTTGAAGAGGCTTTCACGCCGGAGATGCTCAATCAAACTTATGGCGGGCGGCTGGCGACAGGCCAGATTGACCAGCTGGAGCTTGCGGCGGGCTAAATCATGTTTTGGGATGCGTTGACTTTGCAGCTTGGCTACAACGCCACGCTGGTGACCATTGGTGCAACCTTGCTGGGCATTGCAGCAGGTGTGACCGGAACCTTTCTCTATTTGCGCAAACGTGCGCTGGTGAGTGACGCCATTAGCCATGCAACACTACCGGGTGTGGGCATTGCCTTTATGCTGATGGTGCTGCTTGGCGGCGACGGCAGGGCCTTGCCCGGCTTGCTGCTTGGCGCGGCGGTGTCTTCTTGGATTGGATTGTTGTGTGTCAGCTGGCTCACCCGGTTCACACGTCTCTCCGAAGATGCAGCCATTGGCGCGGTGTTGTCGGTGTTCTTTGGGTTTGGGATCGTTTTGTTGACGGTGATCCAAACCATGGGTGCAGGACGTGCGGCGGGTTTGGAGGGCTTCTTGCTGGGATCGACGGCAGGCATGTTGTTCAACGACGCTTTGGTGATTGCCGGCGGTGGGGCCCTGACGCTTCTGGCTGTTATAATCTTACGCCGTCCGATGACATTGTTGGCCTTTGATCCGGAATATGCCGCGTCACGGGGCGTGAACGTGGGGCGTATGGACCTTGCGATTATGGCGTTGGCCTTAGCCGTGACGGTGGTTGGGCTCAAAGTGGTGGGGCTGATCCTGATTGTCGCCATGTTGATCATTCCGCCGGTCACCGCGCGATTCTGGACCGAACGTACCGACCATATGGTTTTGATTTCAGGGCTTTGTGGTGGTCTGGCGGCTTGGATTGGCGCCTCGCTGTCCGCAGTGGCGCCTGCGATGCCAACCGGACCAATCATTGTATTGACCAGTTTTGCGCTGTTTGTGCTGTCCCTACTGCTTGCACCCAACCGTGGTGTGTTGGCGGTTTACCTGCGACACGTTCGGTTTCAGCGACGGGTGCATATGCGTCAGGGCTTGTTGGCGCTGGCCCAAGGGCAGCCGATTTATGAAGCCTTCACGGTGCGGCTGTTGAAGCGCGCAGGATTGGCCCATGCAGATGGTGTGCCAACCGATGATGGGCGCGCGCGGGCGGCGAAAGCTTTACTGGACGAAAAGCGCTGGGAGTTGGTGCGTGCGGATCAGGCGTTTGAGAGCGCGGCTGCGCTCTATGATGGTCTACGTGATATCGAGACCGTGCTGACCGGCGACCAGATTTCCGAAATTGATCAACGTATTGGCGGACCACAGGGAGTGACGGCATGAGTGGTGAAGAGTTTGTGCCACTGTCCCTAACACCAATGTTGATTGGTGTATTGGCGGCGGTGGCCTGTGCCTTGCCGGGCAACTTTCTGGTGCTGCGCAAACAGGCGCTGATTGGGGATGCGATTTCACATGTGGTTTTGCCGGGGATTGTTGTGGCGTTCCTCATCACCGGTTTGGTGGCCGCAGCCCCGATGATGCTGGGAGCTGCCGCTGCTGCGTTGGTGTCGGTGGTGATGATCGAAGCCATTCGCCGCCTGGGCAATATCGAGCCGGGTGCGGCGATGGGGCTGACCTTCACAACGCTATTTGCGGCGGGTGTTTTGCTTTTGGAACAAAGCGATACCTCCTCGGTGCATTTGGATGTTGAACATGCACTGTATGGCAATCTGGAAAGCTTGATTTGGCTCGACGCGATTGGCTGGTCAAGCTTGCTTGATCCTCTGGCTTTGATGGGGCTGCCACCCGAGTTAGGTCGGGTTGTGATTGCGCTGATCGGTGTGGTTGGATTCCTGTGGCTGTTCTGGCGCCCGTTGGTGTTGTCGACATTTGACGAAAGTTTTGCACAGGCGATGGGCATTGCGACCAATCGGCTGGGCGTGGCCTTGGTCATGGTGGCGGCGTTGGCCGCCGTGGCAGCCTTTGATGCAGTTGGCTCGATCATCGTGATTGCGATGTTCATTTGCCCCCCGGCAGCGGCGCGGCTGATGACCAACCGGTTGGAGCATCAAGTCGCCTGGAGTGTTGTTTTTGCAGTGCTTTCTGCGGTGTTCGGCTACATCTTTGCAGGCTATGGGCCACTTTGGCTGGGCTTTGACAATGCGGTCAGCGCGGCAGGCATGATTGCCACTGTGTCGGGTCTTATTCTGATGCTTGCGGCTTGTTGTGCGCCCCACCGGCATCGCAGCGGAGCGCCAGTGGCCTAGGCCGCTTGGCTGCTTTGGGGATCGCTAAGGGCCTGCCAGGCGTCATACTGAGATAGGAAAATCTCACCGCTCAAATTATCCAAGAAATGGCTGCGCTTCAGTCGGTCCATGACCGGACCTTTGACTTCTGAGAAATGCAGCTGGATGTGCATGTCCTTGAGGCGGCTGTGGATAGCTTCAAGGCTTTCCAATGCACTTATGTCGATTTCATTGACGGCGGAGGCCATGAGCACAACGTCGGTGATCGGTTGGTCGCAGACCACACGGTCGTAGATGTAGTCTTCCAAGAAACGTGCATTGGCAAAATACAGGCTTTCATCGATCCGTAAGGTAACCAGGTGTGGCGCGGTTTTTACCTTATGACGAAGGATGTTACGGAAGTGCTGCGTGCCCGGGACCAGCCCCACTTCGGCCACATGTGGGCGGGATGTTTTATAGAGATGCAGCGCGATGGAGAGCAGCACACCCGCGCTGACACCAACCTCGACACCGAGGCCCAAGGTGAGCGCAATGGTGGTGGCGACGGCGGCAAAATCAACGCGGGAATAGCCCCATGCGCGGCGCAGGATTGAAAGGTCCACAAGGCTCATTACAGCGACGATGATGGTGGCGGCGAGGGTGGCCTTGGGCAGGAAAAACAGGAACGGCGTGAGGAAGAGGGCGGCTCCAGCGATTCCAACCGCTGTGAAAGCACCTGCGGCAGGGGTTTGTGCACCTGCGTCGAAGTTCACAACCGAACGGGCAAAGCCGCCAGTGACCGGGTAACCGCCTGAAATCGCGGAGGCGATGTTGGATGTGCCTAGGCCAATGAGTTCTTGATCCGGGTCGATGCGCTGGCGGCGTTTGGCAGCGAGGGTTTGGGCGACAGACACGCTTTCGACAAAGCCGATGATGGAGATTAAGAGCGCGGCCAGGAAGAGCTGCGACCAGAGGTCAGGGGAGAAACTCGGCGCGGAAAGTGGGGGTAATCCGGTGGGAACGGTGCCGACGATTTGGACATCTTTTCCAGCAAGATCAAATATATAGGCGGAGAGTGTGGTGGCCGCTACGGCGGCGACGGGACCGGCCTTGGTCAAGACATCGGCGAGGCGAGGGGTTGCGCCGAGTTTGAGCAAGAAGGGTTTCAGCCTTTTGCGGGTCCAGAAGAGGAAGGCCAAAGCCGCCGCGCCGAGGGCCAGCGTATAGGGGTTGGTTTGGGGCAAATGCGCGACCAAGGAGCTGAGCAATTCTGGCAGCGTGTGGCCGTGCGCTGAGACGCCGAGGATGTGTTTGAGCTGGCTTGTGGCGATCAGGATTCCGGAGGCGGTGATGAAGCCTGCAATCACCGGGTGCGACAGGAAATTGGCAAGGAATCCAAGGCGTAAGAGGCCCATCAGGGTGAGCATGACGCCTGACATAAACGCCAAAGTGATGGCGGCCATCAGGTACTCCGTGGTGCCTTGTAAGGCGAGGTTTCCGAGGGCGGCGGCGGTCATCAGGGAGACCACGGCGACGGGGCCAACAGCCAACACACGGGAGGTGCCAAAAAGGGCGTAAGCAACCAGCGGTAGGATAGAGGCATAGAGACCAACTTCAGGGGGCAGGCCTGCCAGTAGGGCATAGGCCAGCGACTGAGGAATCAGCATAATTGTCACAATCACAGCGGCCATCATGTCGGCACCAAGTGTTTGACGGTCATAAGTTTTTGCCCAAGTCAGAATTGGCAGGTAGCGCAGTAGTTGGTGTGGCATTGGGGCCTCATGAGGATCGCGGTTGTGCTCTATATATTCCAAAAATCGAATAAGAAAACCCTTACGCGGTGACTTGTCGGTAGTCAGAGCGGACCACGCCTCGTGGTTTGTTCGTTAACTATTGAAATTCACTGAATATTTGCTTTCGGTATCGTGACTGTTTTGCGTCGGTATTGCGTCGGTGGGCCATCTGGCGAAGAGGCAGGTTACGGCTTGGACCGTTGCGAGGTGAGTTTGCGCAACGGGCCGTGCGTTGACATCTTGGTCGATCCCGCCAAAACCTGTGCCACCAAGACATGGGGGCAGGTATGAGCGGCGCGTGGGAATTCTGGATCGACCGAGGCGGCACTTTCACAGACATCGTGGCGCGTAAGCCGGATGGAGAGGTGGTGACCCACAAGCTGCTGTCGGAAAACCCCGAGCGCTACAAAGACGCCGCCGTGCAAGGCATCCGTGATTTGATGGATGTCGGCGGAGATTTTGACACCGGATCCATTGGTGCAGTGAAGATGGGCACCACGGTGGCGACCAACGCGCTATTGGAGCGCAAAGGCGAGCGCGTGGCGCTGGTGATCACCAAAGGGTTTCGCGATCTGTTGCTGATTGGGTATCAGACACGGCCGAAGTTGTTTGATCTGGAAATCAAGCGACCAGACCTTGTGTATGAAACCGTCATAGAAATGGATGAGCGTCTGGATGCGGATGGCGGCGTGGTGCGGGCCTTGGATGAGGGTGTGCTGCGCAAGCAGATGCAGGTGGCGTTTGACGACGGCATTCGCGCGATCGCGATTGCCGGGCTGCATGGATATCTGAACCCCGTACATGAAACGCGGGCCGCAGAGATGGCGCGTGACATTGGGTTCACACAAGTGTCAGTCAGTTCCGAGGTCAGCCGATTGGCCAAGCTGGTCGGGCGGGGTGATACCACGGTGGTGGATGCCTATCTGTCACCCATTCTGCGGCGCTATGTCGATCAGGTGGCCGGGGCAATTGACGTGGGGCGGGCCTGTGAGCGGCTGCTGTTCATGCAGTCCAACGGTGGGTTGACCGATGCCAGCTTGTTCCACGGGCGCGACGCAATCCTGTCCGGCCCGGCGGGGGGCATTGTGGGCATGGTGAAAACCGGCGAGGCGGCGGGGGTCGAGCGTCTGATTGGTTTTGACATGGGCGGAACCTCCACCGATGTCAGCCACTATGCGGGCGATTATGAACGCAGCTTTGAGACCGAGGTGGCCGGTGTGCGCATGCGGGCGCCAATGATGGATATTCATACGGTGGCTGCTGGTGGTGGCTCGATTTGTACCTTCCGCGATCGGCGGTTTCAGGTGGGGCCGGAAAGTGCCGGGGCCGATCCGGGACCAGCGTGTTACCGCCGTGGTGGGCCACTCACAGTCACCGACTGCAACGTTATGCTGGGCAAGTTGAACCCCGATCATTTCCCACATGTGTTTGGGCCAATTGGCGACCTGCCGCTGGACGTCGACGTGGTGCGCGTGAAGTTTGCCCAGATGGCCGCGGCTGTGGCGTCGGAGACCGGCGAGGCAGCGCGCAGCCCGGAGGAGATGGCCGAGGGGTTCCTGCGGATTGCGGTCGACAATATGGCCAATGCAATCAAGAAAATCTCGGTGCAGCGTGGGCATGATGTGACCGGCTATGCGCTGCAGTGTTTTGGCGGTGCAGGCGGGCAGCATGCCTGTTTGGTGGCGGACGCATTGGGCATGACGAAGGTGTTTATTCATCCCCATGCCGGGGTGCTGTCGGCCTATGGCATGGGCTTGGCGGAAATCCGGGCGATGCGCGAGGTGCAGCTGGATGTGCCGTTGACGGATGTGGCGGCAGCGCAGGCTGCGCTGGCCGGGATTGAAGCCGAGGCGCGCGAAGAGGTGGCGGCGCAAGGGGTGGCCCAGATGCGCTGTGAGGCGCGGGCGCATCTGCGGTATGAGGGCAGTCATCAGCCGTTGGAGGTGGCGTTTGGATCGGCGGCAGAGATGCAGTCGGCCTTTGAGGACGTGCACAAACAGCGGTTTGGCTTCATCAGCCCGGAGCGCGGTTTGCTGTTTGACATGCTGAGCGTGGAGGCGATTGGCGAAACTGGTGAGGCACCGGGTGTGGTGGCTGTTGGTGAAAGTGACGAGCCCAAGGCGCTAATCGCGGTGCATGTTGGGGGAGCGCGGCGCGATGTGCCGTTATATGATCGCGACGAGCTAAGCGCAGACGCGGTGGTCGCGGGGCCTGCGGTGATTTCGGAAAAAACCGGCACCAATGTGGTGGAGCCGGGCTGGGCGGCACGGCTGGATGGCTTGGGCAACTTGATGTTGGAGCGGGTTGAGGACATGGCGCGGGAGACTGCGGCAGGGACCACGGTGGACCCGGTGCTGCTAGAAGTGTTCAACAACTTGTTTATGTCGGTGGCGGATCAGATGGGGGCCACATTGGCCAACACCTCGTGGTCCGTAAACATCAAAGAGCGGCTGGATTTCAGTTGCGCAATCTTTGACACGCAGGGTGATTTGGTAGCGAACGCGCCGCATGTTCCGGTGCATTTGGGGTCTATGGCGGAAAGCATTCGCACGGTGATGCGGGAGAACGCGGGTGACATTCATGAGGGTGACGCCTTTATGCTGAACTCGCCATACAATGGAGGCACCCATTTGCCGGATGTGACCGTGGTGACGCCGGTGTTTCATGGTGGCGAGGTGGTGTTTTGGCTGGGATCACGTGGGCACCATGCGGATATTGGTGGCCGCACGCCGGGATCAGGCCCGCCAGACAGCACGCATATCGACCATGAAGGCGTGTTGATTGACAATGTGCGGCTGGTCTCTCGGGGTGATTTGCAAGATGGGGTGGCGCGGGAAGTACTGGCCAGTGGCACGTATCCGGCGCGCAATCCGGATCAGAATATGGCGGACCTGAAGGCGCAGGTGGCGGCAAATGAGACCGGACGGCGGGAGCTGCTCAAGGTGGTGGATCACTATGGGTTGGGCGTGGTGCAGGCCTATATGGGGCATGTGCAGGACAACGCCGAAGAAAGCGTGCGGCGGGTGATTGACCGGCTGAAAGATGGCGTGTTCAGCTATGCGATGGACCATGGGGCCAGCATTCAGGTGCAGGTCTCGGTGGATCGAGGCGCGCGTGAAGCGGTGATTGATTTTACCGGCACCAGCGCGCAGCATCCGGGCAATTACAACGCACCGCTGTCGGTGTGTCGCGCCGTGGTCTTATATGTGTTCCGCACCATGGTGGGGGCAGAGATTCCGCTCAATGAGGGCTGTCTGAAGCCGCTGCGCATCAAGGTGCCGGATGGGTCGATGCTCAACCCGGTGTATCCGGCGGCGGTGATTGCGGGCAATACGGAGGTCAGTCAGGCGACGTGCAATGCGCTCTATGGCGCACTGGGCGTGATGGCTTGTTCGCAGGCAACAATGAACAACTTCATCTGGGGCAATGAGACGTTTCAGAATTATGAAACCATAGCGGGTGGCACCGGGGCAGGGCCGGGGTTTGATGGTTGTGATGCGGTGCAGACCCATATGACCAACACCCGTTCGACTGATCCTGAGATTCTGGAGAAACGGTTTCCGGTGCGGTTGGAAGCGTTTGGCGTGCGGGAGGGCTCTGGTGGCGTCGGTCAGTGGACGGGCGGCAATGGCGCGTTGCGCAAGCTACGGTTTTTGGCACCCGTGACGGTGACTACCTTGTGTTCTCATCGCGAAGTACCGCCGTTTGGCGTGCAGGGCGGCGCGCCGGGCGCTGTGGGTGTGAACTGGGTTGAGATGCCGGATGGGACGCGGGTTGACCTGCAGGGGTTTGACGAGATTGATCTGCCAGCGGGTGCGGTGTTTGGCATGGGCACGCCGGGTGGTGGCGGTTGGGGGGCATCAGATCGATAGAAAGAAGGCCCGAAGTCAACGCCTCGGGCCTTTTGCCTTTTAGGCGGCAGAGAAACCTGCATCCAAAGCCGAAAGGATGGTGTTCACCTCGCCCTCAGAGATGGTCAGCGGCGGGGACATCAGCACGTTGTGCGCACCAAGACGGACCATGGAGCCGGCTTGATAGGTGGCTTCGTGGATTTTCTTCATGGTGGCCATGTCCATCGGCGTCTTGGCGGCGGCGTCAGAGACCAGCTCGATACCGGTCATCAACCCGTGACCGCCACGCACGTCACCGATGATGTCGTATTTCTCGGCCAGCTTTTTCACACCTTCAAACAGCTGCGTGCCACGGGCGGCGGCATTGGTCTTCAGGTCCAGACGGGTGGTCTCGGCCAAGGTGGCGATCACGGCGGCGGAGCCAACCGGATGGGCGGAGTAGGTGTAGCCGTGGAAAATACCCGCTTCGCCGGTTTGGTCGTTTTCAAACACGTCGGCAACTTTGTCGCCCACCATGCAGGCGCCAACCGGGAAGTAGCCGGAGGTGATGCCCTTGGCGGTGGTCATCATGTCGGGCTGCACGCCCCAGTGACGCGCGCCGGACCAGTCGCCGGTGCGGCCAAAGCCGGTGATGACTTCGTCAGAAATCATCAGGATACCGTGGCGGTCACAAATCTCGCGCATCAGCTTCATGAAGGAGGCGTCGGGCACAATCACACCACCAGCGCCTTGGATTGGCTCCATGATAAAGGCGGCGATGGTTTTGGGATCCTGGAAGGCGATCTCGTCCTCAAAGGCGGCGGCGATGTTTTGCGCCAGTTGGGCCGGGTCACTTTCGTTGAATGGGTTGCGGTAGGGGTAGGGCGACGGCAGGTGGAAGCAGCCGGGCAGCAGCGGTTCGTAGTTGATGCGGAAGCGGTTGTTGCCGTTTACGGATGCGCCGCCAAAGTGGGTGCCGTGGTAGCCTTTCTTGAGGCTGATGAATTTGGTGCGGGTCGGCTCACCGCGCAAACGGTGGTACTGGCGGGACAGACGCAGGGCGGTTTCCACGGAATCAGAGCCGCCAGAGGTGAAAAACACACGCGACATGCCGTCTTCAGCGAAGAATTCACGCACAGCATAGGAGGCCTCGATCGCCGGTGGGTTCGAGGTGCCGGCAAAGGCGGAGTAATACGGCAGATCGTAGAGTTGCTTGGCGATGGCTTCTTTCACCACGTTGTTGGAGTAGCCGAGGTTCACGCACCACAACCCGCCCACAGCGTCCACGGTGGAGTGGCCGTCGATGTCGGTGATGTTCACACCTTCGGCGCCTTTGATGATCTTGGGCGGGGTGCTGAGACTGTCCGCTGGTGCACCCATCGGATGCCAGAGGTGGCGGGCGTTGTTTTCCGTCAGGAAGTTGTCGTCTTTCATGGCTGTGCTCCCTTGGTCGCAGGGGTGATTCCTACGTGCTGAAAAATTTGATCAAATTATGAGATGGCTATGGTGTTCTGTCCAGAGAAAGAGCGACACGGGGATAGCAAAAAGCGACTGCTGATCCGTGCAATCTTGGTGGTAGAATCAAACGAGAACATGCTACATTTCGTCCTATGCCTGTGGATAACCCCAATATAAGCCAAGATTTGCCGGTCATTCGGCAACTTGATGATGCCGCGATCAACCGTATTGCCGCCGGTGAGGTGGTCGAACGGCCAGCTTCGGCAGTGAAAGAACTGGTGGAGAACGCCATTGATGCGGGTAGCCGGCGGATCGAGATTGCCTATGCCGATGGTGGTAAGATGATCATTCGCATCACGGATGACGGCTGTGGCATCACCGAGGAACAGCTGCCGCTGGCGCTGTCGCGCCATGCGACGTCCAAAATTGACGGCTCGGACCTTTTGGACATCCACACCTTTGGCTTTCGTGGCGAGGCTTTGCCCTCGCTGGGTGCTGTCGGACGGTTGAACATCACCAGCCGTGTAGGCAAAGCGCCTGCGGCGCAGATTTCCGTGGAAGGCGGCGCGATGAGCGCGGTGAAACCGGCGGCGCTGTCCGGTGGCACCATCGTGGAATTGCGCGATCTGTTTTATGCCACGCCGGCGCGGTTGAAATTCATGCGCTCTGATCGGGCCGAGGCGCAGGCGATCACCGATGTGGTCAAACGTCTGGCGATGGCGGAGCCGTTTGTGGGCTTCACTCTGCGGGATGTGACCGGCGGGGGCGAAGGTCGTGTGACTTTCCGCGTGGAGGCCGAAAACGGCGATCTGTTTGACGCGCTGCATGGCCGTTTGGCGCGGATCTTGGGAAAAGAGTTTGCCGAAAACGCGCTGAAGATTGACGCGGAGCGGGAGGGGTTGCGGCTGATTGGCTATGCGGCGCTGCCGACCTATTCGCGCGGCTCATCTGTGGCGCAGTATCTGTTTGTGAACGGGCGTCCGGTGAAGGACAAATTGCTCGTGGGCGCATTGCGCGGGGCGTATTTTGATTATCTGAGCCGGGATCGGCATCCGGCGGCGGCGCTGTTCATCGATTGTGATCCGCATTTGGTGGATGTGAACGTGCATCCTGCCAAATCTGAGGTGCGGTTTCGGGATCCGGGACTGGCGCGGGGACTAATTGTCTCCAGCCTGCGCCATGCCTTGGCGGAGGCCGGGCACCGCGCGTCGACCACGGTGGCGGGGGCCACGTTGCAGTCGTTCAAGCCGGAGCCGATGGGGGCTTTAGGCGCCACGCCAAGTGCGCCTGCACCGGCGCAGGCGCGGGTCTATCAGATGGACCGGCCAAGCCTAGGTGCGCGCACGGCGGCCTATCAGGCGCAGGCACCAATGTCTCAGGAGCCGGGCTTTGCGGATTTGACCGAGGCCTATTCCGCGCGGGTTGAGACTTTTGACACGGAGGTTCCGCAAGAGACCCCAGCCGAAGGGCTGCCCTTGGGCGCGGCGCGGGCGCAGGTGCATGAGAATTACATCGTGGCGCAGACACAGACCGGCATGGTGATTGTCGATCAACACGCAGCCCATGAGCGGCTGGTGTATGAAAAACTCAAACATCAGATGGCGGAAAACGGGGTTGCGGCGCAGGCCCTGCTGATCCCGGAGATTGTCGAGCTGTCTGAGGGCGATTGTGCGCGGATTATGACCGTGGCTGAAGCGCTGTCCAAATTGGGGCTGACCCTTGAGGCCTTTGGCGGCGGTGCGGTGGCGGTGCGTGAAACCCCTGCGCTTTTGGGTGAGGTGAACGCGCGGGCCATGGTGCTCGATATTCTCGATGAGCTCGATGATCAGGGCGAAAGCATGTTGGTGCAGGCCAAGCTGGAGGCGATCCTCAGTCGGGTGGCCTGTCATGGCTCGATCCGCTCGGGACGGCGCATGCGCGGAGAAGAGATGAATGCGTTGCTGCGCGAGATGGAGGCAACGCCGCATTCGGGGCAATGCAACCACGGGCGACCAACTTATGTGGAATTAAAACTGGCCGACATTGAGCTGCTGTTTGGACGGACGTGATGGAAGGTATGGACGAAGCAATGGCCAATATGGAGGCCATGGCGCTGTACGCTGCAGCCGGGATTGGCTTTGCGGTTTTGGTGCTGTTTTTGCTGCTGCGCGGGGCGGGGCAAAAGCGGGCAGAGCGCACGGAGGCGGTGATTGCCCAGCACATGGGGCAGATGGCGCAGCGGGTGGATCAGCTGGCCACCGGGCAGGCGCATCTGGACGGCAACCTGCAGGCACAGGCGCAGTCTCAGGGGCAGATTGCCACCTTGATGGAGCAGCGGCTGGGCGAGGTGCAGGTCAATATGCATGAGAACCTCGCCAAGGTGCAGCGCAGCACCGGTGAAAACCTCGCCAGCATGCAGCAAAAGATGGCGGATACCATGGCGGCGCAGCAGCTGCAGATGCAGGAAAGCCTGGCCAATATGCAGCTGCGCACCGGTGGTGCACTCAACGACATGCAGGAAAAGCTGAACCTGTCGATGACGGGCAACGCCAAGCAGACAGCGACCTCGCTCACTCAGTTGCAGGAGCGGTTGGCCACCATCGACAAGGCGCAGGAAAACATCACTCGGTTATCAGGCGATGTGCTGAGCTTGCAGGATATTCTGAGCAACAAACAAACCCGCGGGGCGTTTGGCGAGATCCAGCTCAATGACATTGTGGGCAAGGCTCTGCCAAGTGACAGCTACGCGCTGCAACATACGTTGCCCAACGGCAAACGCGCGGACTGTTTGATCCATCTGCCCAACCCGCCGGGGCCGATCGTGATCGACAGTAAGTTCCCGCTGGAGGCTTATGAGCTGTTGCGCAATGCGCAGACGCAGGCGCAGCTGAATGAGGCGGCGCGGATGTTGCGCACCTCGGTGAAGAAGCACATCAAGGACATCTCCGAAAAATACATCATCGAAGGCGAGACCGCTGATGGCGCGCTGATGTTCCTGCCAAGCGAAGCGGTCTATGCGGAGCTGCACGCCAACTTCCCGGAGCTGGTGCGCGAAGGCTTTGCGGCACGGGTGTGGATTGTCTCACCCACCACTTGCATGGCGACGCTCAACACCATGCGGGCGATTTTGAAAGATGCACGCATGCAGGAACAGGCGGGCGCAATTCGCAAAGAGTTGGGGCTGCTTTATTCCGATGTCGAGCGACTGGGCACACGGGTGGAAAATCTAGACCGCCACTTTGGCCAGGCCGCCAAAGACATCAGCGAAATCAAGATCAGCGCCGACAAAGCCGGGCGCCGCGCGCGTCGGCTGGACAACTTTGACTTTGAAGAATTGGCGCCACCTGAGGATGACAAAGTGGTGCCGCTGACCAAACCGGACAGCTGACTTCATTCACAGTCTGCAAATATCCCGGGGTCCGGGGCAGCGCCCCGGTGCACCAGAAACAGTTTGCGCCATGTCAAAGACGTGGGGCATGCTGGTGGGGACACTGGGCCAAACCAAATTGGAGGCACAAAATGCTTGAGATTTCTGCATGGCAAGTGGCGCAAGTTGTGCTGATGTCGCGGGAGCTGGACCGGGCCGAAGGCGAGCTTCGCGCGTTTATTGACCGGCTTAATGAAGACGAACAGGCCAGCCTTGTGGCCGTGATGTGGGTGGGGCGTGACAGTTTCATGCCCGATGACCTGGCCGAAGCGATCATGACCGCCAAAACCGAAAATACCGTGCCGACGTCGGACTACCTGTTGGGGTCGCCACATCTGTCCGATCATCTGGAAAATGGCATGGAGGCGTTGGGCATATCGTTGTCTGACGAAGAGGACGACTTGGTCCGCAAAGGCTAAACAGCCGGCAAAAAACGGCTGATTGGGCCGTTAGACTTGCGATTTTATGCCAACAGTTTTGAGATCCGCGCCAAGCTTTGGCGCGGGTCTTTACGTTCTGGTTCCTATTTCTTACCTGCGCTTTAGAGGGGAGGCTAACGCACACACGCGCCGCCTTATCCACTGACTTTGCGCCTGTTTTTAAAGAAACATCCGCACCCTGCGCTTCGCGGGCGGTGCCCTCTTGTCTTGTGTCTAAGCCTTTCGGTCCAAGGGGCGGTGTCGGAGGCCTGTTGTGAAGAAGGAGGTCGCCCATGTCGAGTTTCTGGGGTCGTTTTGACGACAATCACGGCAATCAAAAACAGTTTGAACCGACCGATGATCCTGCCAAGGAAATCACCTTTGTGCCCAAAGGCGAAGACGGCGATCTTGTGTTGGAAGACAACAACAATCAGCCGGACCCTGACACGCAGGTTTTGATTGACGGTGAGCCACATGATTTTGTGTTTGAGCTGACCGGTACAGTGCCACAGGACGATGATATCCCGGAACAATTCTGGGGGCAGGAGATCGCGGTGATCTCCATTCAGGACTACCCCGAGCCGGGCGAGGAGACGCGCATGTTTTTCTTTCCGGAAATGAACCCGGATGAGGAGGACATGAATGAGTTTGAGGATGAAGAGTTTGTTGTGAAACATCCGGATCGTCATCCTGACGACATGCCGGTGTGTTTCCTGCCGGGTACTTTGATCGCGACACCAGACGGTCCACGCGCGGTGGAAAGCCTGCAGCCGGGGGATTTTGTCTGTGTTGCGAAAGGCAAACCAGCAAAAGTTTTCTGGGTGGCAAAGAGCCATTTTTCTTACGCTGAGATGTTGCAGAACGCGGGCCTGCGCCCGGTGTGCATTGACGCAGACAGCCTAGCGCCGGGCGTACCGGGACAAGATTTGTGGGTGTCACAACAGCACCGAATTGCCCTTCGGGGCTGGCAAGTGGAGATGTTGGCGGCCACCGAGGCGGCTTTTGCGCACGCCAAACATCTGGCGCCGCGACCCGGTATTCCAGGGCGCGAGTGGCGCGGTGGCGTGGACTATGTGCATCTGATGTTTGATCGCCATCACATCGTGGAGGCCAATGGAGCTGAAGCTGAGAGCTTGTTTCTGGGCGATCAGGCTTTGGAAAGCTTGGGCGAGAAAGCGCGGGGCGAGTTGGATCAGCTTTTGGAAGCCAAGCCGTGGTTGAAGCCGCGGTTTGCGCAGACGGCCTTGCCAACGATGAAAGCACATGAGGCGCAGACATGGCGCAAGATGGTAGATGGCCAGCCGGTGTTTCGGGATTTGGTGCGGGCGGCTTGAGATCAGGTTGCTGGCATCAGCCAGGCGGTGAGGTAGGTCTCCAACCGTTCGTGCGGGGCAATCGAGTTGTGTAAGCTGCAGAACATCAGAGAAATCGCCTGCACCATAAAGGCTTGCACACCTTCGGCCTGAAGTTCGGCAGGGATGTCTTTGCGAAAAGGCTGGTCCCAGAGCCATTTGGTCACCACCTCGGCGTGGCGGCCAAAGGTCATGGCGATGGGGCCGATGTCCGCGTTGGCGGCGGCACCGGAGTGGCGCAGAATCACGTCAAAGACATAGCGCTCGCAGGTCATGAAGGTGATCAGCGGCATCATCGCTTCAGACATCTCAGAGATGGTTTTGGGCGCGGGCAGGGCTTCGATGCCGTCCAGATAGCGGTCGATTTCCGCGCCAATCAGTTGGTCCATCAGCGCATCTTTGTCTTTGAAATGCGCAAAAAACGTGCCTTTGGCAACGCCGGCGCGCAGCACCACTTCTTCCACGCGCATGGCTTCATAACCGCTTTCTGAAATCACGGCTTGGGCCGCGTCCAATAGTTTGGCGCGGGTTTTGAGAGTGCGTTGTTGAACAGCTTTGACCATGGCTTGTTGTGCCATGAATTGTGACCGTGGTCAAATTTGTTATTGACCGCGGTCATTTTTACCTCCATCTAAATTGACCGTGGTCAATATTGGAGAATCGCAATGACACAGAAACGGATATTTATCTTGAACGGACACCCGGCAGCGAAGTCGTTGACTGGCTCGGTGGTTGAAAGCTACGCGGATGCGGCGCGCAAGGCGGGGCATCAAGTGCGTCTGACCAACTTGCATGATTTGCAGTTTGATCCGGACTATGGCTTTGGCGGCTATGTGAACCAGAAACCGCTGGAGTCGGAGCTGGAACAGGTGTTGCAAGACATCGAATGGTCCGAGCATGTGGTGGTGGCGACGCCGATGTGGTGGGGCGGTTTGCCTGCCAAACTCAAAGGGTTGTTTGATCGGGCATTGTTGCCGGGGCGCACGTTTGACACACGCAACACCACCAAGTTGGGGCTGCCGGCGCCAATGCTGACCGGGCGCACCGGGCGGGTGCTGTTACTGTCAGACACGCCGGGCTGGTTCTTCCGGTTGGTCTATCGCAATGCGATGATTGTGCAGATCCAGCGGCAGATCTTGGAGTTCGTGGGCATCAAGCCGGTAAAGGTCACACAGTTCAATGGCACCAGCGCCCCCAAAGCCGGTGCGGTGGACAAGTGGCTCAAACAAGCGGCGGTGATTGGTGCGCAGGCTGCCTAAACTGGGCTAGGTGTGGCGTGAGATCCGAGTGGTCAGCACGCCCGCCGCCATCAGACAGCCGCCGCCAACCCGGTTGAAGCCACGCATTGCGCGGGGGTGCTGGAAAACCCCGCGCAATCCGTTGGCGCAGAATAGCCAGAACACCGTGTTGAGCGTGGCGACACCAACAAAGGTGGCGATCAGGATGGTGAACTGCGGCAGCACCGGCTGAGACAGGGTCACGAACTGCGGCACAAAAGCGATGTAAAACGCCGGGCCTTTGGGGTTGAGGGCGCTGATCAGGAAAGACTGCCAGAACAGAGGCTTGAGGGGTTTTTGTGTGACGGTGTCTGAGGCAATGCCCTCAGCGGGTGTGCGCCAGAGCGAGACACCCAGCCAGATCAGATACACCGCGCCGATGAGCTTCATCAGCGTAAACAGCGTGGTGGAGGCCGAGAGCACGGCACCTGCGCCCATCAGGGACACAGACATGCCGACAAAGGCCCCAGCAGAAATGCCGGGAATGGTCGCGAGGCCTGAGCGTTTGCCGGAGCGCACCGCGTGGTTGATGGTCAGGACAATGTTGGGGCCGGGGATCAGCACAACCAGGGCACTGGCCAGAACAAAGGCGCTCCAGGTTTCCAATGACATGTCGCGCTCCTCTCCCAAGAGTTGTGGCGCAGGATTTCGCAGTCAGGCGGGAATGGCAAGAGGATTGAGAGTGGGGCGCAGCCCTGTTGTGGGGGCTGCGCCGAAAAGTTGTACGATCAAGCCGTGTGATCGACAATCTGCATGTGCTGCGCCAGCGTGCCGATGTGGTCGAGCCACTCGGAGAACAACGCTTCCTCAGATGGGGCGGCGTGCACGCCGGGGGCAATTTTGCCGTCCAGCACGGTTTCAATTGCCAGTGAAACCGGGATCGACACAAGACGGGCCATGGCGGTGCCGCGCGCGTCGCCCCAAGCGTCCATCACGTAGGTTTTGTGGAAGACGTCAGCGCCGTCTTTCTGTGCTTTAAAGCCAACACACATGACAACCCGGTCGGGCTCGCCTTCGTCGTAGGAGTTTTCGTCCCAGAACTGATCGGACATTTCCTTGAGACGGGCGTCGCCTTCGGGGCCTTCCAGTGTTTCGATTTCACGGAACACATCGGACCACGCCTCGGTCCAGCCGTTCAGGCGCAGGGTGCCGCGCACAAAGGTGTCGACCTTCCACTCTGGATCAAACTTGTAGTCTTCCATAAACGGGATGCTGTCGCGGTTTGGATAAACTTCGAAGGTTTCCGCCTCTGCGAGCGGGGCCTCATAGCTGCTGATCGCATCCCAAGGGCGGTTCACGTCAAACGGCTTGCCATCACGGATGGAGCGGGACGGGGAGCGCAGGGCTTTCAACACACCCAGTGGCGACCAGCTGAATTTGTAGCGGAACGGGTTGGCGTGCTTCGGGATGCCGCCGCAGTAGCTGATGAAGCTTACGGTGTTGTTGACGTCATAAGCATCAGAGGCGCGGTAGTCTGCCACCAAAGCATGCGCCATCAGGTGGTCGATGCCCGGGTCCAAGCCAACTTCGTTGACACAGGCCACGCCGGCCTCTTTGGCCTTGGCGTTGAGCGCCTTCATTTCCGGCGCAATGTAAGACGAGCTGACAAAGTTGGCACCTTTGGCGATGCAAAGTTCGGCCAATGGCACGTGCCAGTCGCCGGGCAGCATGGAAACGACAACGTCACCTTTGTTCAAAGCAGCGCCAAGAATGTCGATGTCAAAGGCGCGGATGTCTTGGGTCAGGTCGCCAACAGCGTCCTGCGCTTTCTCAACGGTTCGGTTCCAGACGGTGACCGCGCGGCCACCTTCGATCAGGCGACGCAGGCCGGGAATGGCCGAGAGGCCGGTGCCACACCAGTGGATTGTCATGTTGTCTCTCCCCTCAGAGGTCTTTGGAATGGGTGTTGAAATCAGCCTCGGCGCGGGTCCAGACACCGTCGCTGAGGTCATCGAGTTTCATCAAAGTGTCGAGCAGTTGCGCGGCGTAGTCTTCCGAGCTTTCCACCGGCAGCATGGATGGCAGGTTGTCGATCGCCATGACGTCCAGCACAGGCGCGTCAGCCGCGCGCAGGGCGGGGGCGTCCCATGTGGTGGCGCGGTCATAAACCGGCACAGGGTTATAATCGCTGTCCGGATCGCAAGCCACGTCGCCAATAGCGGTGAGTTTGCGGCTTGCCTTCAAGGCGTCTTGCGGCACAAACACCGGCGTGCCGGGGCGGGCAAAGATACAGTTCAGGAACAGGTCGTGGTCGAGGATTTCCGGGAATGGCCCGCCGGAAGCAGTTTCCGCCATGTCCCATTTGGTGACTTTGCAGCCCATCGCCTCCAGCAAGTCTGCAGCACCGGTGCCCACGCGGCCAAGCGCGCCAATCACCATGGCGGTGGGGCGGGGTTTGGACAGCGCGTCGAGTTCGGCACCGAGGTCCGCGAGCAAGGCGTCTTTGCCGGCATAAACGCCAACGGGACCACAGAGCTCGCCACGTTGTTGCGCGGCCCAGGATTTGAGGGTCACAGCAGAACCAGCATACCCCGCCCAATAACCAAACGCAGCGACGCGGCGGCCATTTTCAGCAACGAGATATTCGAGATCATACAGCGTGCCGCCGCCCGCCTTGAAGCGCTTGAGCAGGGCCACGCCGGAGTGCTGACCTTTAAAGGCATGGCCAAACATGATGTGGCGGTGCGGCAGGGGGGTGCCGTCTTCGGGCAGTTCTTTGAGGCCAAAGATGATGGCGTCACGTGGGGCCTCGGGCCAGCTGTTTTCCGCGGCGATGTCACAACCAGCCGCTTTATAGCCGTCAATTGGAATGGCTCTTACGGAGCTTTCTTCCACGGTCACGCGGATGCCTTTGTCCAATAGTGCCTTGGCGCCCTCAGGTGTCAGACCCACCCGCTCTTCATTTTGCCGTTGCTCGGCCCGTACCCAAAGATGCGTCATCTCTGTTCCCCTCATATTCGCATTTCCATAGATCAGCCCACTGGCACGTTGGCAAGAGAGATGCCCCTACGTCGCGGCCCCCTCATAAGAAGATCTGCCCCTGCTTCTTCTGACGTAAAATACTCCGGGGGAGACGCCGCGTGCGGCGGCGGGGGCTGGCCCCCGGATTGCGCAGGTTTTCGACTGGCACCAAAAGAGGTGGCATGGCACAACGGGTCCAAAGCAGAACAAAACGGGAGCGCGCCATGAGTTTTGGCAAAGGATGTCATCTGCATCTGATCGACGGGTCGGCCTTTATTTTTCGGGCCTATCACGCGCTGCCGCCGTTGACGCGGAAGTCAGACGGGCTGCCAATTGGCGCGGTGGCTGGGTTCAGCAATATGTTGCAGCGCTATATCGAAGATAATTCCGGGCCTGATGCGCCGACCCATGTGGCGGTGATCTTTGACTATTCCGGTAAGTCGTTTCGCAACGAGATGTATGATCAGTACAAAGCCAACCGGCTCCCTGCGCCGGAAGATTTGGTGCCACAATTCCCACTGACGCGCACGGCCACCAAGGCGTTTAACATTGCTTGTAAAGAGGTCGAAGGCTTTGAGGCGGATGACATCATTGCCACGCTGGCCTGTCAGGCGCGTGAGGCCGGTGGGCGTTGCACCATCATCAGCTCGGACAAAGACTTGATGCAGCTGGTGGGCGGCGGCGTTGAGATGCTCGACGCGATGAAGAACAAGCGCATTGACCGCGATGGCGTACATGAGAAATTTGGCGTGGGGCCAGAGCGGGTTGTGGATGTGCAGGCGCTGGCGGGGGACAGCGTGGACAACGTGCCGGGCGCGCCGGGGATTGGCATCAAGACGGCGGCGTTGCTGATCAACGAATATGGCGATCTTGAAAGCCTTTTGGACCGTGCAGAAGAGATCAAACAGCCCAAACGTCGCCAGACCTTGATTGATAACCGCGCTCAAATTGAACTGTCCAAACGGTTGGTGCAGTTGGATTGTGAGATGGATCTCGATTTCACCATTGATGATCTGGAGGTGCGTGATCCGGAGCCAGAGGTGCTGTTGGGCTTCCTCACGGAGATGGAATTCCGCACGCAGATCAAACGGGCAGCCGACAAGCTGGGTGTTGAAGCGCCAAGCATTCCGGAGCCGGTGGGCGGCGCAGCAGATGAAGCGCCTTCGACAGATGATGTGCCGTTTGATGCGTCCAAATATGAATGGGTCAAAGACCGTGCGGCGCTGGACCGTTGGATCGCGGCCATTATGAAGCGCGGCTATGTGGCGGTGGACACGGAGACCAACTCGCTCAACGAAATGGTCGCGGAGCTGGCTGGCATTTGCCTTTCCGTGGAACCGGGCGAGGCGTGCTACATTCCGGTTGGGCACAAAAAGGGCGCGAGCGACGACCTGTTTGGTGGCGATGAGCTGCAAGAGGGGCAGATGCCGCTCAATGAGGTGTTGGATGCGCTAAAGCCAATGCTGGAAGATCCAGCGGTGCTGAAAATTTTCCAGAACGCCAAATATGACTGCAAGGTGTTTGCCAATTACAACGTCACCGTGGCGCCGATTGATGACACCATGCTGCTGTCTTATGCGCTGCATGCAGGCGAGCACAATCACGGCATGGATGCTCTGTCAGAGCGCTATCTGAGCCACCAACCGGTGCCGATCAAAACACTGATTGGTAGCGGCAAAAGTGCCATCACCTTTGACAAGGTGTCGATTGAAGACGCGTTGCCGTATGCGGCGGAAGATGCGGATGTCACGCTGCGCCTGTGGAAGCTGTTCAAGCCAAAACTGCACCGCCGTCAGGTGACCTCGGTCTATGAAACGTTGGAGCGGCCTTTGGTGCCGGTGCTGGCGCAAATGGAGCGGCATGGGATATTGGTGGATCGCGACGCGCTGTCCCGCATGTCCAATGCGTTTGCCCAGAAGATGGCGGCGCTTGAGGCGGAGATTCATGAGCTGGCGGGGGGCACGTTCAACGTGGGCTCACCCAAACAGCTGGGGGAAATCCTGTTTGATCGCCTGGAGCTGCCGGGCGGCAAGAAAGGCAAGACCGGGGCTTATGCTACCGGTGTGGATGTGTTGGAGGATCTCGCCACCGAGCACGCCCTGCCGGGGCTGGTGCTCGATTGGCGGCAGTTGAGCAAGTTGAAGTCGACCTATACCGACGCGTTGCAGACCCATATCAATGCGGACACGGGGCGGGTGCATACGTCTTACGTGCAAACCGGCGCGAACACTGGGCGTTTGGCCTCGACCGATCCCAACCTGCAGAACATTCCGGTGCGTTCTGAGGAAGGCCGTCGTATTCGCGAGGCCTTTGTGGCGGAAGAGGGCAAGACGCTGATCTCGCTCGACTACTCGCAGGTGGAGTTGCGTATTCTGGCACATGTGGCGGGGATTGATGCCCTCAAGGGGGCGTTCCGCGATGGGCATGACATCCACGCCATGACCGCGTCCGAGGTGTTTGGAGTGCCGATGGACGAGATGACCAGCGAGGTGCGTAGCCGCGCCAAAGCAATCAACTTTGGTGTGATCTATGGCATCTCCGGCTTTGGTCTGGCGCGCAATCTGCGTATCCCACGCGGCGAGGCGCAGGACTTTATCAACCGCTATTTTGAGCGCTTCCCGGGCATTCGCACCTATATGGATGACACCAAGGCCTTTGCCAAAGAACACGGCTATGTACAGACGTTGTTTGGCCGCAAAATCCACACGCCGGAGATCAACGCCAAAGGTCCGCGGGCAAGCTTTGCTTATCGCGCGGCCATTAATGCCCCGATCCAAGGCACGGCGGCGGACATCATCCGCCGGGCAATGATCCGTATGCCTGAGGCGATCAAAGACCTGCCAGCTAAGATGCTGTTGCAGGTGCACGATGAATTGATCTTTGAGGTCGAGGATTCTGCGGTGGACGCCACCATCGACATGGCGCGGGACGTGATGCAGCGGGCCACTGAGCCTGCGATCAAATTGGATGTGCCGTTGATTGTTGATGCGGGACGCGGAGCGAATTGGGCGGAGGCGCATTAAGGTGGTTGGTTCGGGCTGCGAGCCCGGACCGCGCCCGACCCTCCCCACGGGAGGGCGCTTTCAGCCCCCACCCAGGGTCAGGTGCTCAGCCAGCCCAAGCCCTGCTCAGTGCGTTTGGACGGCTTGTATTCCGCGCTGACAGCGCCGGTGTAGCCACTTTCATCCAGCATCTCAAAAAAGGCCGGGTAGTCGAAGTGTTTCGACTTCACCGGCTCATTGCGGTCCGGCAGACCGCCAATCTGGATGTGGCACACGCGGGATTTGTGTTTGTCCCAGCAGTCCAGCACATCGCCGTGGATTTTATGGGCATGATAGGTGTCAAACTGCAGTGCCAGATTGGGCGCGTTGACCTTGTCCAAAATCTCGGCAGCCAGATCAAAATTGTTCAGGAAATAGCCTGGCATATCGACGTCGTTGATCGGCTCGATGGTGAGTTGCTGTTTGGGGGCAAATTCACAGGCCCACTTTAGGTTTTTTATGAAGGTGGCAAGGGCGTCGTCGCCTGATGCGGCGCCAGCCATGATATGCACAATGCGGGCGCGTAACATGTCAGCGTAGCGCAGCGTGCGGCGGAAATCGCGTTGAAAACGGTCTTCCAAACCAGGCACGGCGGCAAAGCCGCGGTCGCCGCCGGTGTAGTTGGGCGGCGGGCAGTTGATCAACTCTAGTGACAGGCCATTGCGCAGCAAGGCGCGCTGGGTTTCCGGTGCGGGAGTCTCATAGGGAAAGAGGATTTCCACCGCCTCAAAGCCTGCTTCGGCAGCGGCTTCATACCGGTCCAGCTCCGGAAACTCGGCAAACAACATGGATAGGTTGGCGGCAAATTTGGGCATAGGGCTCTCCTCTGAGAAGGTTATTCCAGCTTTGAGAGAACGACAAAAGTCTGAAATTCCGCAAGTTTGAATGGTTCGGCGGAAGCTTGCTTTAATCCAGCGCGTCAGACGGCAGGAAAGAAAAAAACACGCCGGAAGACATCACGCCAAACATGCTTTGGCCGTTGATGTCTTGGTGAGTCCCCAACTCCACAAGGCGGTAAAACGCCTTGCGGGTGATGCGGGCCTCCAGGTTGGCCCGCACGGTTACATAGGGGGCCGGTTCGTCTGTATCAGGGTCGATCACCACGCGAATGGGATTTTCCGATCCAGCCGTGGCAAAATCGCCCACGTGGGTTTCAAAGGTCAGAACTTGCGTGTCGCCTTCGCCTGTCACCTCAAAACCTTCGGTGATAAAAGGCGCGTCCTCGACAGTGATGCCAACTTTCTCAACCGGCGTGACCAGCACGTAAGTGTCGCCATCCTTGCGCAGGATGTTGGAGAACATTTTCACCATGGCGGGCCGGTTGATGGGGGTGCCTTCGTAAAACCACGTACCATCACGGGCGATGCGCATGTCCAGATCGCCACAATGGGGTGGATTCCACAGGTGCACAGGCGCCGGGCCACGCGATTTCACGGCGGCAGTGGCGGAGGCGGCGATGGTGTCTGCGTTCACTTTCACAGGAAATTGTTCCCTCATTGCTTTTGCCATTTCATCTGAGCGCGTTACTGTCAACGTAAGCAGGTTGAGTAACGGGAGACCACGTATGGCAGACGCAGAGAACCTTGTCGCAGAGATTGAAGAGCTGGGCGGCAAATTGGCGGAGGCCAAGGCGGCGATTACCAAGCGCTTTATCGGACAGGAACAGGTTGTTGATCTGACGCTTTCGGCCTTGCTGTGCGGGGGGCATGCATTGCTGATTGGCCTGCCAGGGTTGGGCAAAACCCGGCTTGTGGATACGCTTTCAACCGTTATGGGGCTCAACGGCAACCGGGTGCAGTTCACGCCAGATTTGATGCCAGCGGATATTTTGGGCTCTGAGGTATTGGAAACCGGTGAGAGCGGTTCGCGGGCGTTTCGATTCGTACCGGGACCGATTTTTTGTCAGCTTTTGATGGCGGATGAGATCAACCGGGCCAGCCCACGGACGCAATCAGCATTGTTGCAGGCGATGCAGGAGAGGCAGGTCACGGTGGCCGGGGCGGATCGTCCGCTGGATGCGCCGTTCCATGTGTTGGCGACGCAGAACCCAATTGAACAGGAAGGCACCTATCCACTGCCGGAAGCGCAACTTGACCGGTTTTTGGTGCAGATTGATGTGCCGTATCCGGATCGCGACACGGAGCGCGATATCCTGCTGGCCACCACAGGTGTGGTTGAGGAAGAGGCACATGCGGTGTTTTCGGCTGAGGAATTGATTGCGGCGCAAACCTTGCTGCGGCGCATGCCGGTGGGCGAAAGCGTGATGGAGCTGATTTTGGATCTGGTGCGGGCCTGTCGCCCGGATGATGAGACAGCCACGGAGGCGGTGCGCGAAAACGTGGCCTGGGGGCCGGGACCACGTGCGGCACAGGCCTTGATGATGACGGTACGGGCGCAGGCGTTGCTGCAGGGGCGGCTCGCGCCCAATGCGCAAGACGTGATGGATATGGCGGGGCCGGTGCTGAGCCACCGGATGGCGCTGACCTTTGCGGCGCGGGCACGCGGCGAAAGCCTTGCCGGGCTGATTGCAGAGACGGTGGCGCGCTACGACAATGTGGGAGCTGCCGCGTGAGTGCAGCCCCCTATCTGCGCAGTCAGGCTGAGGCGGAGGCGGCCAGCCTACCGCCACTTTTGGCGCATGCAGAGCATTTGGCGGGTACGGTTTTGTTGGGGGAGCATGGGCGGCGGCGTGCAGGCATGGGCGATGATTTCTGGCAGTACCGGCCAGTGCAGCCGGGTGACAGCCTGCGCCATATTGATTGGCGACGTTCGGCCAAATCCGATGCTCAATTTGTGCGCCAGCGGGAATGGCAGGTGGCGCAATCGGTGATGATGTGGGTCGATACGGCGCCGTCGATGTTATTTGCTAGTGAGAAAGACACGCCGCAGAAAGCGGATCGGGCGCGGCTGTTGGCGTTGGCACTGGCGATCTTGCTTATACGCAGCGGTGAACGGGTTGGGTTGACCGGGACCGAGCTGCCGCCACGGCGGGGTGAGTTGCAGATCATGCGATTGGCAGAGGTGTTTCTGCGCAACGATGCGGATGGTGAGATACCGGACTATGGCACACCGGAATCGCGGGCGATGCTGCCCCATGCGCGGGCGGTGTTTATTTCTGACTTCATGGGCGATTTTGAAACGGTGCAGATGGCGCTGACCAAAGCGGCGGATCGCGGGGTCATGGGGGCCTGTTTGCAGATTTTGGACCCGGCGGAAGAAGATTTTCCTTACAAAGGCCGAGCGGTTTTTGAGAGCATGGGCGGCAGCGTGAGCCACGACACCAAGAAGGCGGATGACTTGAAGGTGCGCTATTTGGAGCGGTTGGCGGAGCGGCAGGCCGCATTGAAAGACCTGTGTCGCACAACCGGGTGGCTTTATGGCCACCATAGCACTGGGCAGTCGGCACAAAGTGCGTTGTTGTGGTTGCATCAGGCATTGGAGCGGCGGGCATGATTTTTGGCCTTCCCATAGGATTTACCGCCCCTTGGGTGCTGGTGGCGCTGATCGCGCTGCCGGTGCTGTGGCTGATTTTGCGGGCGATCCCACCTGCGCCAATTCGGCGGCGGTTTCCCGGCGTGGTGCTGCTGTTGGGTCTTACAGATGAGGACACGGTTACGGATCGCACGCCTTGGTGGTTGTTGTTGTTGCGCATGTTGGCGGTGGCGGCGGTGATTGTCGGGCTGGCCGGACCAATTTTGAATCCGCAAACCCGAGAGGCGGGCAGCGGGCCGTTGTTGATCTTGATGGATGGCAGTTGGGCGTCGGCGCCGGACTGGGACGCGCGGCGCGATATGGTCACAGCGCTGCTGGATGAGGCAGCGCGGGATGGGCGCGTGACGGCGGTACAGCGTTTGAGCGCGCCGGAGCCGCTATTGTTTTTGCAGGCGGACGCGTGGAAGTCCCGTATGGCGGGCGTGGTGCCGATGGCCTGGGCGGCGGACGCAGCAGTGATGGCGGCGTTTGCTGAGACGTTGGATGCGGCAGATGAATTTGACACGGTGTGGCTGTCAGACGGCGTGACCCGCGAAGGCCGCGAGGACCTGTTGGCCGCGCTGCAGGACAAAGGCGCTGTGCGGGTGGTGCAGACCGGGCGCGGGGCGATGGCGTTGATGCCGCCCGGCTATGAGGACGGCAAGCTGGTGATGACGGCGCAGCGCAGCGAAGTTGTGCTTGCGCAGGAGGTAACGGCACTGGCGATTGGCACCGATCCGGGGGGGGCGGAGCAGGTTTTGGCGAGCCTGCCGTTGGTGTTTGAGGCGGGCGCGCAGTCGAGTGAAAACGCGCTTGTCTTACCAAGCGAGCTGCGCGCGCGGCTGACGCGGTTTGAGATTGCTGGCGTGCGCTCGGCGGGGGCTGTGGCGCTCAGTGATGACAGCCTGCGGCGGCGCGAGGTGGCGCTGATTGCCGGGCGGGAAGACCGCGAAGGGCTGCAGCTGTTGTCGCCGTTGCACTATTTGCGGCAGGCGTTGGTGCCGACGGCGGATGTGATTGAAGGCGCGTTGACGGATATCCTTCCGGCCAATCCGGATGTGATTGTTTTGGCCGATGTGGCGGTGCTGTCCGAGGGTGAGACCGCAGCGATGATTGATTGGCTGGAGAACGGCGGGTTGCTGTTGCGCTTTGCCGGGCCGCGATTGGCGGCGAGTGAGATCAGCCGTACGGAAGAAGACCCGCTGCTGCCGGTGCGCCTGCGCGCGGGTGGTAGAAGCGTTGGCGGCGCGATGAGCTGGGGCGAGCCCAAATCACTTGCGCCGTTTGATGTGGAGAGTCCGTTTTATGGCCTGGCAGTGCCGGATGAGGTGACCGTGACCGCACAGGTGATGGCGCAGCCGGACCCAACCTTGGCGGAGCGGGTGATTGCCAGCCTGAGCGATGGCACGCCGCTGGTGACCCGCAAGGCTGTGGGGCAGGGACAGGTTGTACTGATGCATGTAACTGCCAATGCGGAATGGTCCGGATTGCCATTGTCCGGCCTGTTTGTGCAGATGTTGGATCGGTTGGCGGTGTTGAGTGCGGTGGGGGAAGAGGCGGAGGCGCGTTTGGCGGGCACCATCTGGCAGCCGCTGAAGGTTATGGACGGTTTTGGTCGCCTGCAGGACGCGCAGACTTTGCCGGGTGTTTCCGGCGAGGTTCTAGCCGAAGGTCGGGCCGGGCCAGATGTGCGGCCTGGATTGTATCGCGCAGGTGAGCAGGTGTTGGCGGTGCATGTGTTGGACGCGGAGGCGGAATTGGCCCCGGCGACCTGGCCTGTGTCGGTGCCTGTGGAAGGGTTACGCGGCGCGGTTAGCACGGATTTGTCGGGATATTTCTTGGCTGCGGCCTTGGTGATCCTGGCCTTGGACGTGGTGGCGTCCTTGTTTGTTTCGGGACGGCTTTGGGGGGCACGGGTGGCTGTTATTGCATTGGCGCTGATGGTGCCGGCAAGTGAGGGGTTTGCACAGGAGGCAGCACTGACCAGCGCACATACCCGCGAAATGGTGCTGGGCCATGTGCGCACCGGTAATCGCGAGGTGGATGACATCGCGCTGGCGGGGCTGCGGGGATTGAGCAATGTGCTTTATTTTCGCACGTCGGTGGAGCCGGAAGATCCGGTGACGGTGGATTTGGAGACCGATGAGCTGGCGTTTTATCCATTCCTTTACTGGCCAATCACGCCGGATCAGCCGAGCCCATCACGGGAAGCCTATGCCAAACTTAACGCCTATCTGCGCAGCGGCGGCATGATCCTGTTTGACACCCGCGACAGCGATGTGGCGCGGTTTGGCGCAAGCAGCCCGACAGGGCGGAAGTTGCAAAAATTGGCCGCCGGACTGGACATTCCGCCGCTGGACCCGCTGCCGGAAGACCATGTGCTGACACGCACGTTCTACCTGCTGCAGGACTTTCCGGGGCGCTACATGAGCCGCGATGTCTGGGTCGAGGCAGCGCCCGCGGATGCGGAGAAGATCGAAGGCATGCCGTTTCGCAATCTGAATGATGGCGTCACGCCGGTGGTGATTGGCGGCAATGACTGGGGCGCAGCTTGGGCGGTGGACACACGTGGCAACACGCTGTTCCCGGTGGGACGCGGACGGGCCGGGGAACGGCAACGGGAGCTGGCGTATCGGTTTGGGATCAACCTGATCATGCATGTGCTGACTGGAAATTATAAGAGTGATCAGGTGCATGTGCCTGCGTTGCTGGATCGGTTGGGCCAATGACGGGCGTGGTGTTTGATCCAATTGTGCCGCTGTGGTTGTTGGCGGTTTTGGCGGTGTTGAGTGCTTTGGCGATTTCCGTGGCGCTGTGGCGTGGCTTGGCCGGTTGGGCCTGGCGCGGGGCGGCGGGCTTGGTGATCTTGGCCGCTTTGGCGGGGCCGGTGTTGCAGACCGAGAACCGCGCGCCGTTGAGTGACATTGTACTGATGCTGGTGGATGGCTCGGCCAGTCAGCGGTTGAGCGACCGGGAGGCGCAAACCGAGAATGCGGCGGCAGTTTTGGAAGCACGGTTGGCGGCGCGGGAGAACACCGAAGTGCGCCGGATCGATGTGGGCGATGCGGAGGGTGACGGCGGCACAGAGATGATGGCAGCGCTGTCTGAGGCTCTGGCGCAGGAGCCACGCGGGCGCATTGCGGGCATTGTCGCACTGAGCGACGGGCAGGTGCATGACATGGAGCGCGCGCCCGACCTGCCAGCGCCATTTCATCTGCTGCAGTCTGGTCGAGACACCGACTGGGACCGGCGGTTGAGCATCAAGAATGCGCCTGCTTTTGCCATTCTGGGCGAGCCGGTGACGTTGACCCTGCGGATTGAAGACAGCGGCGCGGCCCCCACAGATGTAGACCGCGTATCGGTGGACATATCCGTGGATGGCGATGAGCCGCAGAGGTTTTCCGTGCCTTTGGATCGTGACATTGAGCTGCCGGTTACTTTGCCGCACAGCGGGCGCAATGTGATACAGTTTTCGGTGCCGATGGCCGAAGGGGAACTTACGGATCGCAACAATGCGGCCTTGGTGCAGATCAACGGCGTGCGGGATCGCCTGCGGGTGTTGTTGGTGTCCGGTGAACCACATCCGGGCGGGCGGACCTGGCGCAACTTGCTAAAGTCTGATGCCAGTGTGGACCTTGTGCATTTCACCATTCTGCGACCGCCGGAGAAACAGGACGGTGTGCCGGTCAGCGAACTGTCGTTGATTGCTTTTCCAACGCGGGAGCTGTTTCTGGAGAAGGTAGAGGATTTTGACCTGATCATCTTTGACCGCTACCAGCGGCGCGGAATTTTGCCGTCTTTGTATTTGGAAAATGTGGCGGACTATGTGCGCAAAGGCGGGGCTGTGTTGGTTGCGGCGGGGCCAGACTATGCCTCTGCAGACAGTATCTATCGTTCTCCCTTGTCCGACGTTTTACCAGCGAGTCCAACGGCGCGGGTGGTGGATGAGGCCTATGCGCCAAAAGTGTCGGAACTTGGCGCGCGCCATCCGGTCACGGCGGGCTTGCCCGATCAAGACACCTGGGGCCGCTGGTTGCGGCAGATCGAAGTCACGCCGGACGCGGGTGATGTGTTGATGACAGGTAGTGAGGGTCGGCCGTTGTTGGTGCTCAATCGTGTGGAAGAGGGGCGGGTTGCCTTGCTTGCGTCAGATCACGCCTGGCTATGGGCGCGGGGGTATGAAGGTGGCGGGCCGCAGCTGGAGCTGCTGCGGCGATTGGCACATTGGATGATGGGCGAGCCGGAGTTGGAAGAAGAGGCTTTGTGGGCGGAACCCACCGGGCAGACCCTTCGGATTGTGCGGCGGAGTTTGGAAGAGACGGTTGGTCCAGTGACGATCGCCACGCCCAGTGGAGATACGGTGACACTAGAGGTCCATGAAAGCACACCGGGACAGTTTGAGGCCACCTATGAAGGGCCGGAGATGGGGCTGTACCGCCTGTCACAAGGCGATTTGGAGACGGTGGTTGGCTTAGGACCTGCCGCACCACGAGAGTTTGAGACCACCATCGCAAGTGCTGAACTGGTCGCGCCCCTGCTTGAGGCCACACGCGGTGGCGTATTGGCTCTGGGAGATGGTGTGCCGGGGGTGCGCAACGTGCGTGAAGGGCGGCCTGCGGCGGGGCGCACGTGGATTGGCCTCACCCCGAGGAAGGCGTTTGAGACGCTGGATGTGGCCCGCGCGCCGCTGTTACCGGGGTGGCTGGTGTTGTTGATGGCGTCCGGGTTTATTCTAATGGGTTGGCTGCGCGAGGGGCAGCGGTGAGTTTCCATTTTCGCTTAAGTGAAGTTGCCCGCAAAAACCGGTTCCTTCACGGCAGCCTGCGCGGTAAAACGCCTGTAATTGAGGCCGACCTACTTATTGGAGCAACTGAACATGGCGCCGAAGCCCGTTGTATTGTGCATTCTGGACGGCTGGGGGCTGTCTGATCAAACTGAGGCCAATGCGCCGTTTTTAGCCAAAACCCCAAATTTTGATGCGATGATTGCGGATGGACCGCATGCCACGTTGATCACCCATGGGCCAGATGTGGGTCTGCCAAGTGGCCAGATGGGCAACTCCGAGGTGGGGCATACCAACATTGGTGCGGGCCGTGTTGTGGCGATGGATCTGGGGCAGATTGATCTGGCCATCGAAGACGGGTCGTTTTTTGAGAATGGGGCACTGCAAGCCTTTATCGCCACGCTCAAGGAAACCGGTGGCACGGCGCATTTGATGGGTGTGGTGTCGGACGGCGGCGTGCATGGGCATATCACCCATGTTCTGGCTGCGATGAAGGCGGTTGCCGATGCGGGCGTGCCGGTGGTGTTGCATGCGGTCACAGATGGCCGCGATGTGGCACCAAAGTCTGCGCTGCTGTATTTTGAGACTTTGAAGGCTCAGATGCCCGAGGATGCCAAATTGGGCACTGTGACTGGGCGGTATTATGCGATGGACCGCGACAATCGGTGGGAACGGGTGTCGCAGGCCTTTGGCGCTTGGGTTACGGGTGATGCCGCACATCAAGCGGCAGACGGTATTGCGGCGATCGAAGCGGCCTATGGGCGCGACGAAAGTGATGAGTTCATTGGCGCCACCACTATTGGCGACTATGCCGGGGCAAAAGATGGAGACGGATTTTTCTGCCTCAACTTCCGCGCCGATCGCGCACGCGAAATCCTTGCGGCGCTTGGTCAGCCGGATTTTGACGCTTTTGATTCATCGGCGCGCCCGGAGTGGGCCAGCATGCTGGGCATGGTGAACTATTCACAGGACCACAACGCTTACATGACCACGGCCTATCCCAAACAAGAGATCAAGAACACGCTGGGTGAGTGGGTCGCGAAACATGATAAAACCCAGTTCCGTCTCGCAGAGACGGAAAAGTACCCGCATGTGACCTTCTTCTTGAACGGTGGGGCAGAGGCGCCGGCTGAAGGCGAAGACCGGTTTATGCCGCTGTCGCCGAAGGTGGCGACCTATGATTTGCAGCCGGAAATGAGCGCAGATGAGGTGACCGAACAGTTTGTGGCGGCGATTGAGCATGGCTATGATCTGATCGTGACCAATTTTGCCAATCCGGATATGGTCGGCCACACTGGTAGTCTGGAGGCGGCGATGGCTGCTTGCGAGGCGGTGGATCGTGGTTTGGGCAAGGTGCGTGCGGCACTGGAAAAAGTTGGTGGCGCGATGCTTGTCACGGCGGACCACGGTAATTGTGAAGTGATGATCGACCCGGTGACTGGCGGGCCACACACAGCCCACACCACCAATTTGGTGCCCGTTGTGCTGGTGAACGGACCCGAAGGCGCAGGTCTGCGGGCGGGGCGTTTGGCAGATTTGGCACCCAGCCTGTTGCAGCTTATGGGGCTGGAACACCCGGAAGAGATGACCGGACAGAGCTTGATCGTTTGAGGCCGTTTCGCACATATATCTTTGCCACATCGCTGGCACTGTTACTCGCAGGTGGAAGCGTCTGGGCGGAGCCTGATCCCGGAGACGCGGCCCGAGAGGCTGTGGCGCAGCTGGAAGCGGCGTCTGTGGCTTTGGCCAAAGCCAAAGGCGGGCGGGACCGCGTAAAATCCCTCACCGGTGTTGTTCAAGCCTATGAGACAGGGCTGACTGCGCTGCGGGCCGGGTTGCGGCGGGCTGCAATCCGCGAGGCGCAATTGTCCAAGCAACTCAAAGCCCAAGAAGCTGAGATTGCCCGCCTGTTGGGCGTGTTACAAAGCATGGGCAAGGGGCCACCGGAGGTGATTTTGGTGCATCCCGGTGGGCCGATGGGCACCGCACGCTCCGGCATGATTCTCGCCGAGGTGACACCCGCATTGGAGAAGCACGCCACAACACTGCGTCGCGATTTGGAAGAGGTCACCATTCTGCGCAGTTTGCAGGAAGGCGCCGCAGAGACGCTTCAGGGCGGGTTGGAAGGAGCGCAGGATGCTCGCACACAGCTGTCCAAAGCGATTGCCAATCGCACGGATTTGCCCAAACGGTTCACCGAGGACCCGGTTCAAACAGCCTTGTTGATTGCGTCCACCGAAACACTGGAAGGCTTTGCCAGCGCATTGGTGGATTTGCAGGTGGACGGCATGGATGAGATTGACCTGCCTGATGTGATGGACCGTAAGGGCGCTTTGAGACTTCCGGTCGATGCACAGGTTCTGCGTCGGGCGGGCGAAGCAGATGCGGCAGGCATACGGCGCCCTGGACTGGTGTTGGCCACGCGGCCAAGTGCACTGGTGGTCTCCCCAACAGCGGCAACGATCCGCTTTCGCGGCCCGCTCTTGGACTACGGAAATGTGATGATCCTTGAGCCGCAGCCTGGCGTGCTTTTTGTGTTGGGGGGATTGGCGCAGGTGTATGGTGACGCCGGAGAGGTGCTGCCGGAAGGGACACCTATTGGGTTGATGGGAGGAAATGGGCTGGAAAGTGGCGCAATTCTCTCACAGTCTGGTGATGCCTCTGGCAATGCGCGCTCAGAAACGCTCTATATAGAGGTCAGAGAAGGCAAAGCGCCTGTGGACCCGGAATTGTGGTTCCAAACGAATGAGGATGGATAAGTCTATGAAGAAATTCGTCGCCGCCGCTGCGGGAGGCATTGTGGCCGGATTGTTGGTCACCACACAGGTGGCCGGGCCACTGTTGGCACAAGAGAGCGAGCGTAAGTCCACTGTTTATGAACAGCTTGATCTGTTTGGCGACATTTTTGAGCGCATTCGCATTCAATATGTCGAAGAGGTGGATGACGCGGATCTGATCGAAGCGGCCATCAATGGCATGCTGACATCACTGGATCCACACTCCAGCTACCTGAGCCCGGATGACGCCGATGATATGCGTGTGCAGACACGAGGTGAATTTGGCGGGCTTGGCATCGAAGTGACGCAGGAAGAGGGCTTTGTGAAAGTTGTCTCGCCGATCGATGACACCCCTGCGGACGCAGCGGGCATGGAAGCGGGTGACTTTATCACCCATGTGGACGGCGAAAGCGTGCTGGGCCTGACCCTGGACGAAGCGGTCGAAAAGATGCGCGGCCCTGTGGGCAGCGAGATTGTGATCACCGTGGTGCGCGAAGGCGAACCAGAGCCGTTTGACGTGACGATTGTACGCGATACCATCAAGCTGACCGCGGTGCGGACACGCACTGTGGGGGACAGCGTGGTTCTGCGTGTCACGACGTTCAACGACCAGACCACGCCAAACCTGATCGACGGTTTCCAGAAGCAGGTTGAAGAGCTCGGTGGCATGGCAAACGTGAATGGGATTGTGCTGGATCTGCGCAACAACCCGGGTGGTTTGCTGACACAGGCGATCAAAGTTTCCGATGAGTTCCTGGAAAAGGGTGAAATTGTTTCGACCCGTGGCCGGAACCCTGAGGATGGCGAGCGCTATAATGCACAGCCGGGCGATCTGGCCGAGGGCAAACCAATTGTTGTTCTGATCAACGGCGGCTCTGCCTCGGCGTCCGAGATTGTGGCAGGGGCGCTGCAAGATCATCGCCGCGCCATTGTTGTGGGCACCAAGAGCTTTGGCAAAGGCTCTGTCCAAACGGTGATGCCGCTGCGCGGTGATGGCGCGATGCGTCTGACCACCGCGCGGTATTACACCCCGTCTGGTCGCTCCATTCAGGCGCTGGGCGTGAGCCCGGACATTGTGGTGGAACAGCCGCGTCGCGTGGATGCCACGCCGGAGGAGGATGAAGACACCGCCCGCCGCACCCGCTCTGAAGCGGATCTGCGCGGCAGCCTCAACAACGACAGCCTGACCGAAGACGAAATTCGCCAGATTGAAGAAGATCGTGCCAAGGCGGATGAGGCGGCCAAGCTGCGCGAAGAGGATTACCAGCTGGCTTATGCGCTGGACATCCTGACCGGCCTGTCAGCGCTCGGTCCAAAAGAGTAAGTCATTTGATATGACCTGAATTGCGGGCGTCCTGATTGAGGGCGCCCGTTTTGGTGTGAGGGCGCTGCCCTCGCGCCTTTGGCGCTCACCCGGGATACTTGCGGAATGTGAATTGCGCCGCAACGGGAGCTTGGGTAGGACAGTTGAGAATGTCTGTCTGGAGTGTGCGCATGACCCCTGAAGAGCTGAAAAAGTTGCCGTATCGCAAGAATGTTGGCGTGATGTTGGTGAATGCCGAGGGCGGCGTGTTTGTCGGGCAGCGGGTTGAGAGCAAGGAGCCAGCCTGGCAGATGCCTCAGGGGGGGATCGACAAAGGCGAGGCGCCGCGCGCGGCGGCGTTGCGAGAGCTGGAAGAAGAGACCGGCGTGTCGCCAGATCTGGTGACCATTGAGGCGGAAACTGAGAGCTGGATAGCCTATGATCTGCCGCTGGAGATTGCGGCGCGTATCTGGAAAGGGCGCTATCGCGGACAAAAACAGAAATGGTATTTGATGCGGTTTCACGGGCGCGACGATCAGGTCAATATCGTGGTGGACCATCAGGAATTTTCCGAGTGGCGCTGGCTGCCGGTAGATCAGCTTGTGGCCAATATCGTGCCGTTTAAGCGCGAAGTGTATGCGCAGGTGGTGGCAGCGTTTGAGGGGCATTTGTGATCGTAGAATGGTGGCGGTGCAGTCTTATGGCACCTGAAGCACCTCGGTAGAAATCCCACATGACAATCGCGCACGACGGCGGTAAAACGCCGTTAAGTGGCCCCGTGGCTCAACTGGATAGAGCAGCCCCCTCCTAAGGGGCAGGTTGCAGGTTCGAATCCTGCCGGGGTCGCCAACAGGTTTCTGTCAAAACAACCAGAAGTTTGCGCAAAAGCAACCAATAGTGTGCGCAAAATCAGTGTTTTTGCCAAAGAGAGGTAAATTTAATTGTTTATTTTCATTAATTTAATCAGAAGAGCTTAACTGCAAGCCCTGTGGGCTTTCGCAAGTGCTTGCGAAGGCTCGTCAAAGTCATTCTGATAAACTCAGGAGATTGGGGACGGATTGGGCAAGGGAGCTTTTATCACGGCCGACCCGTGATGCTCCATCAATGAGTCAAATGTGTCTGACCTCACAAAAGATTTCCGTGCAGGGGGCTGGCCAAGTGCATTTCGTGGACTCCCTTGAAGTCTCCGTGCTGATCCGGCTGCCTGTCAGACGTTTTGCTGGCAGCCGGCTTTGGGCCACTTCACGTTTCGGGGCTCTGCTCCTTTCCCAAAAGGTCCTGCAGAGCGTCCCCGGAAAGTACGCCGGCGGCCATCAAGGCCTCCGCCATGCGCTGAATAGCGGGCAGCTCGTCGCGCAAAAGCTTGTAGGCCTCATCTTCTGCGGCGGCCATCAGACCGGCGACTCGTGCAGATTGCCCTGCCGGGTTTCTTCCAAAACCTGGAGAGAACTGCCTGGGCCAAGCCAGATCGGACCACTGTCGCCCAAGCCGTACGCGCCAACTTCATTTGCCGCTGAAACAGTCGCCTTTGCCAAGTCAGAAGCCTCGTTGCCGCCGGCGCCAGCAGAAGGCGCGCCAAACACCAGCGTTTCTGCGACGCGTCCCGCCAACAGAATTGCCCGATCCCGGTGCATGGTGGCTGCAGTATGAACGCGGTCGCCACCAGATGTCTGACACTCTCCTCCCTGCGCAGGCAGGCGCAAGAAATACACTTGCAGGTCGGGGTAGGCCGCCGCGACCAATGCGTGTCCACACTCATGGACCGCCATGCGCTCAACAAGCGCCTCTGGCAGGTCACGCAGCCCACCGCTCAACGCACGCACAACATCTTCGGTTCTCAGCACAAGCCGCGCGCGCCGCGCAATCGCCCGCGCTTTTCTGAGAGCCGCAGCACAATCTGCACCTGTTCGTCCCAGCGCGTGAACAGCGCAGGTCGCGACGTCAATCGCCTCCTCCCCGGTCTGAAGGTGCTGCATAAGGATGACCTCCAAATCGCCACGGGTCGGCAGACCAATTTCGACAACGCTATCAAAGCGGCCGGACCGCCTGACCACAGGTGGAACATCCTCCAGATGGTTGGCCGCAGCGACGATGGCGACACCCTCCCGCCCCTTGATGCCGTCAAGCTGTTCCAGAAGCCCCTTCATGGCCTTCAATTCGTAGGTTGAACCGGAACGATCGCAGCTACCTGCGCCGCCCTGGCAGAAGGAATCCAGCTCGTCGATAAACAGGATGCATGGCGCTTTGTTGCGCGCGTCTTCAAAGCACTTGGACATCGCCTTCAGGAAGTCACCTAAGTGACCTTCCTTCTGCCACTCCGCGTAAGATCCGGACACAAAACCTATGCCGGCGGTGCTTGCCATCGCCCGGGCCAACTCTGTTTTGCCTGTCCCGGGTGCGCCGATAACCAAAAGCCCTCTAGGGACGTCGTGCCACTCAATTAATCCGCGCTGCCAATCTCTTAGCGCTGAAACAACATCCTGCGCGAGTTCTTTGGCTTCGCCGTAACCGACCAGATCGTCAAGGGGAGCAACTGCCTTGGCGACGGAGGTTGAGCCGTCTGTTGGTGTGGCGTCCGCAGGTCTTGCAAGACAGTTGTGCAAGTAATCTAGGGCGCCTGTTCCGTCTGCGGCGCGGCAGGCACAGGCAAGATCAAAAGGGCGGATTTCCCCGTTCGTCACAGCGAGATCAATAGCCTCAAGAGTAGCGTCGAAGTCCTCCGCCTTCATGTTCGGATATTCAAAGCCAAAGACCAGCCGGATGATCTCAGCATCGATTGGCATCAAGGTGAGGGTGTGGCGCGGATAGTTGGGAAGAAATTCCTCTTGATCTCCGGTCTCATCGCCGCTGAAGATCATCGGCTCAGCAGTCGATATCAGTTGGGTCAATTCAGTTTCGTCGAGCTTGCGCCGGCTGGACTTGCCGAGCTCCCGCAGGTTGACCCCGGCGCCGGGATCGCCGCTGCGGTACCAATCGGTGCGCACGTACATGTGTGGTGGCGCAAAAACCCGAATAGCCCGTCGAAGATAGTCCTGATTCAGCCCCGACCGCAGCACCGTTATGGCCTTAGGGGTGAACATATCGACTTTGGCGGTATGTATCGCACGGCCCAATAGCAATGCCGCAATGAGCACCCCAAGAGAGATGTCGTCACCACGCAGAACGGCGAAGTCAGCGGGGGAGGCACCCGTAAGGCTTTGCTGTGCCGCGGTGATCGCCGCTTCGTGTTTTGGGTCGGCATCTGTTTGATAGTCAAGGAGTTTGGAAAACGTGGGGACTGTCCACGGTTGTACGTTTTGTTCCTTGTGCATTGCTCTATTCCATCAGGCAAAGGGACACTGTTCACGGACTCGTCCGTGTTTGTTGGCATCCAGGTTGGTTGATCGTGGTGCCGATCAGTCGACATCACGTATCGGAACATATAGAGAACATGCGTCTGTGGAAGAGCCAAAACTCGACGGAAGTAAAACTCTCCAAGCTGATGAAAATAATGCAAATTATCCAAAATTTTTCGCACACGCCGCAATGCAGGCAAGCCGTGGAAATGACCGGATTTGTCGGGCTTGAAGGTGATTTTTTCGCACTCCCGATTTTGCGTTATGCACTGTGGTGCAAATGACACTCGAGGTGTGTGGGCGCCCGAAATTGAAGCCAGTGTAACCGCCTCTTGGCCTGCCAAAGAGAGAGAATCGGCAGCAGATCTCCCTTAGTTGCGAACATGGAATCACAATTTGGACTGCTACACGGCAGCTTTTGGGCGCATGAATGGGGGCCGGTTCCTCCAATCGACCAAAAGCCCGACAGGCCGCCTGACACATATGGAGGATTCTGTTGAAAAACTCGCTTGCAAGAAAAACGCTGTCAAAAATTGGAACAGGTGTTTCGTGGATGCGCTTTTGACAAATAGTATTCGCAGGATATCCCGTCAGAGGGACGATATTCTGTCAAAATGCACCCAATTGGCCAGACACCGAGTTTTTCAACAGAATAGACGGATTGCAGTCATTCTCTGCAACTGCGAGAGCACCCGGGGCGGACAGGTGGAATCAGTCGTGCGGATCCATCCCAAGCGGATCCCACATGCTGCGCTCCGCATCAAGGTTAGCAGTGCGCAGTTTGTGTACTTTGCAAAGTCGCCGACAGATACACCGGCTCCCATCGCAAACGGCCCAAACCTGCCGCTCGCCGGTCCGTTAATCGCCGCGATGCAGCTTCATCAGACCGGCCATTCGATACACCGTGCAGCATTTTCGATGACCGAAGGGAAGGTCAGCGGACGAAGCGAACCTTTCAGACTCCTTGGTTAAGGTCCGGTTTGTAGTTTTGCAGTGCCCTGGCCTAGGTGTAAGCACCGCCCGAATAGGTCAGCTCATAGCTGTGGCTGTAAAGTTCAAACACGATCCCGAACGGGTCTTCGACATAGACCATGCGGTAAGGTTTCTCGTCGGGGAAATACTCTCTCACAGGCATCCGCTGTTTACCGCCCGCAGCAACGATTTTGGCCAGCAAATCCTCAAGGTTCGGGTCCTGGATTGCAAAGTGGAATGTCCCGTGCTGACGGAAATCCAGATTGTTGTCCGGCGCATGATGGCCGTCAAACTCGAACAACTCAAATCCGATGCGGTCAGCCGTTGCGAGGTGCGCAATGCGGATTTTCCCCCAGCCTTCGCCGAAGACGTCGCTGCACATTTGCCCGATGTCGCTGCCGTCTTCGATGATCTCAGTTGGCTCCATAATTACATAGAACCCCAGAACATCGCGGTAAAATTCGACCGCCTTTTCCAGATCCGGAACAGACAGGCCAATGTGTGAGAAAGTGCGTGGTGTCGGTGTCATAGCGTTTCCTTTCGTTTGCGTTGACCTGAACATACGTTCGCAGTGACATTCCTTGAAATTATCAATATGTATATTTAAAATAACGGAGCGTTATGATTTGCTGAACGCTATCTGGCTAAACACCTTTACTACGCTTTGTGAGCTTGGTCATTTCACACGCTCGGCCGAATTGCTGGGCATGACGCAGCCCGGTGTGTCACAGCATCTTCGCAAGCTCGAGGCCCAAGTCGGCAAACCGCTGATCGTGCAAGACGGCAAATCCTTCACGCCCACCCCTGCGGGAGAGGCCCTATTCAAACTGGGGCTCGCCCGCCGGCAGCAAGAACGTGACCTGCACGAGGCGATTCAGCGCGATGATCCCAACTCGGGTGAGGTCAAGATCGGCTGCTCCGGCAGTTTCGCCGTGTGGCTGTATCCGCTTCTTCTGGGGCGTTTGCGATGTGCCCCTGATCTCGCGCTGCATCTGACGGCCGCGCCACGAAGCAACGTGATCGGTGATCTTCTGAGTGGCGATCTCGATCTAGGTATTTTGGCGGGCCAGCCCCAACACCCGCAACTAAACGCAACGTTGCTCATGCGCGAAGACCTGTGCCTTCTCGTCCCAAGTGCGATGCATGCGCATGATTTTACCCTCTCCGACCTGAACGATTTGGGGTTTGTTGCCCACCCGGACGGGTTTGAATATGCAGACGACGTTCTCGGGCACAATTTCCCCAAGGACTATCAAGGTGCGGATCACCTGAGAACTCGGACCTCTGTCAATCAGATCGGGCAGATTTTGACCCCGGTCGCAGAAGGTCTCGGATTCGCGATACTTCCCAAATCAGGTGTTGATGCTTTTGCCCGCCGCGACGAAGTCGCCATCTTGGAATTGCCTTTCAAGCACCACCATGACCTTTGGCTGACAGTCCGTCGTGGCAGGGAAGAATTCGCCCGCATCGCGTCCATTATTGCGTTGATTGAGCAGGAAGTATCCGCATTGGAGCAGATGCCCAAATAGTCTGTCAGGTACGGAAAGCCGCCGTTTGTTCATGCAGCAGCATTTGTCACTTAGGGCTCACAGCCGCCTTGCGGCGATGCGGCAGCACGTTTGCAGCGAAATAACGTGTGATCGCCGTTGCTCAGTGACCGGATTCGTGCCGGGTGCAGCATGACGCGGCATATGGGGCACTACGGCGGTGAGCGGACCTTAGCTGCGTGACGTGTCAATGTCCGCTTTCTCATGGTGAAGCGGCCTGCTGCTTCACTATGAGAGGGTTTCATTTTAGGTTTGAAATGAAGCTGTGGGGTAGGACTTGGAAGCTGCCAGCCCACTGATTGCGATGTAAGACCCTTTGGGAAACGGTCTTACCAAATAGCTTTCGACGTCCTCCCCCCCCCAAAAAAATATCCGCCAAAAGCCTGCGCCGCAGAGTCAAACTCCGCGCAGCCGATGTTTTTTGAGTAGCTCAAGCATCATGTTCTTCGCATTTTGCCGGTGCGCGCGATGCACTGCGTCTGCGGAGCCGATGTCGCCTGCCTTAATGGCTTCGAAAACTTGGCGGTGATCTTCGTTAGACTGAACCGGCAGTGGGCGCATGAAGAGAGTAACGGTGCGAGCGCGTCGCACCTGGTCGTTCATCATATCAAATACTGTCGCAGCTCTGGAGTTGTCTCCAAGCAAAACCAGTGCGCGGTGGAAGCGGTCATCCGCCTCTGCCCAGTTCTCCAGATCGTTTTGGGCCACAGCCACTTCCATGTCCTCAATGGCTTTGGCGAGTGGATCAAGGTCTGGTTCTGAATAGCCTTTGTTTGCCGCATTGCGCGCCGCGAGGCATTCCAGTTCCGTCAAAACGTCATAGATTTCAGCCATATCTTCCGGAGATACCGGTAGGATTCGCACGCCTTTGCGGGGGCGTAACTCCAGCAGGCCCTGACTTTCCAACATGAGAGCAGCTTCGCGGACCGGTGTGCGAGACACGCCCAATTGTTCTGCGAGCTCACTTTCCAAATGATCGGACCCTGGCGCCAGATCGCCTGCAAAAATCATGTCACGTAGGGCCAGAAACGCGCGTTGGGAATTGGAAAGCGGTTTCGTGGAGGGAGTGTCGGCCTTAGAGCTCACGGCGGTCCTATCTTCAGTTTCTGGCCGGTTTTCGCCGACGCGTAGATGGCCTCTTCGATTGCAATCACACGCAGATAGTCGGCGGCGTCGTTTTCGAAAGGCGTTTGTGTGAGAAGGCCAGAAATGACGTGGGACTGCAAGTGGTGCACGCAGTTGCCGCCAAACCCGTCCCACGTGTCTGCGGGCTGAATGCACGTTGTCTCCTCGGTCCCGAATTTTCGGAGCCAAAGTGAGCCATCGCCATGCAAAGAGATCGTGCCTTCAGTGCCTTCAAGTAGCGCCTCGCCCATGGTGCGGCGATGGTTGTCTGCGCTGTGATCGAGGTTTCTGTTGCCATCAAACAAAGCGCGGACGCCGTTGGGGTGATCAAACAGAATGTAACCAGCGTCTTCGCCTTTTATCGCAGGGTTGACCCGGCGCAGGTCGGCATAGACGGCCTCCGGATCGCCCAAAAGGAAACGGAACGTGTCGACCCAATGCACCGCTGTTTCGTGCACCAAAAAACGAGGCATGTCGCGAAAATACGGTTGGCGGGCAAGATAAGCGTCTGGCCCCTGACCGTCGCCCGGACGGAGGCGGAAGGTCAGTTGTTGTGGCGTGCCAACCTTGTTTTCCGTAAGCGCCGTCTTGAGCGCGCGGTACCATGGTTGGAAGCGGAAGTTTTCGTGCACGATGATGGTGGCTTGAGTCGCGTCGGCCAGCTCGATCATGTCTTTGGCTTCTACCAAGGATTGGCAAAACGGCTTTTGGCAAACCAGTGTTTTTACGCCTGCATCCAAGGCCGTGCGAATTGTTTCTGCATGTGCAATTGGCGGCAAGATGATGTCGAGCACATCCGGGGTCACCTCCGCCAGCATCCGGGACAGGTTGTCGTAGGCGGGCAGGCCTGTTGCCTGCGCCTTTGTTATATCGCGGTTGCAGGAAGCTGCTAGATGCACTTCTGGTATGGAGGCCCAACTGGCATAGTGGAAATGACTGAAATAGCCCGCTCCCACGCAGGCCACTTTGAGTTTCGCGGTCATGCGGCCTCCAGAACCAAGAGGGCAGAAACCGCATCCGCCGCTTCGTCTGTGCTGGCGGTTCCACCCAGATCCCGCGTTAGGACCGTGCCTTTGGCGACCACTGTTTCAACAGCTTCGCGCAGGCGACTCCCATCGCGCCGCAGATCAGCGTTGTCGTGTTTCACACCAAGCCAGTCCAGCATCATGGCGGCAGACAGCAGCATCGCAAAGGGATTGGCCACGCCTTGCCCGGCAATGTCGGGGGCCGAACCGTGACACGGCTGGAAAACCGCGTGGTCCAATCCAATGTCGGCCGAGGGCGCCAAGCCCAGACCGCCCATCAAGCCCGCGCCGAGGTCGGACAGGATGTCGCCAAACATGTTTTCTGTGACCAGCACATCAAAATCCCAAGGCTTTTGTACCATCCACAAGGCGGTGGCATCTACATAGGCGTGGTCTGCGGTGAGGGTGGGGTGCTTGGCGGCCTCTGTGTCAAACAAGGCGCGGAAGAAGGCAAAGGCGCGGAATACATTGGCTTTGTCGACGCAGGTCACGCGTCCTGGGCCTCGACCTTGCGCCTTGCGTTGGTGGGCGAGGTCAAAGGTAAAGCGGAACAGTTTTTCGGAGATGTCGCGCGTGATGCGGAGAGTTTCGCGGGCTTCATCCGCACTGACCTCGCCGGTGCCTTGCGTAAAGAAGAGCCCTTCGGTGCTTTCACGGACCAGGACAAAATCGATTTCTTTGCCGTCGGGAATTTTGAGTGGCGTTGCTTGGCCTGCGCGCACCGTCACGGGGCGGACACCGGCAAAGAGAGTTAGGGCTTTGCGCAGATCGATTTGCGGGGAAATTTCTGTGCCGTCAGCGTAACGCACATTCGGAAGTCCCATGGCTGACAATAGAATCGCATCCGCATTTCGCGCGGCCTTCAAGGAGCTTGCAGGCAGAGATTCGCCTGTTTCCGCATAATGTGCTGCGCCAGCAGGCGCTGCGGTGAAGTTCAGCGAATAGCCCGTGGATTGCTCTGAGAGAGTGTTCAGAATTTTCACTGTTGGATCAGTGATTTCCGGGCCAATCCCGTCTCCTGCAAACACTGTGATTTCATACGAGTTGGGCATGGATATGCGTTCCTTCCTTTGACCTTGTGGCAGGTTTTGCCGGCGCGATCTATTTAAAAATTTGACATCGCATTTATTAATGCATACGTAAATTCATGCAACATAAAACGCATTGAGTCTGGGAGGACAAGAATGGAACTCAAGTTTGCACGTATTTTCGGGGCGGCAGCGCTGGCTGCTGGCCTGGCCACATCCGCGACCGCGCAGGATTACCCGTACCGTGACATCACAACGGCGGTTGTCTGGGGCGCTGGCGGCGGCACCGACACGATCAACCGCATGATCATGGCGGAAATGGAAAAGCACCTGCCTGTTTCAATCAACGTGATCAACCAAACCGGTGGCGTCGCTGGCTCAAACGGGATGGTCTATGTGATGAACCAGCCGGATGACGGCTATACGCTGGTAGGGCTGTCTGAATCCAACGTCACCGCAGCCGTTCAAGGCGGCTGGGATAAGAAGTTTGACTACTGGTATCCCTTTATCGTTGGTGGCTCGCCTGATTTGATTTCGGTTCCGGCAAATTCTCCGTACGGGACAATTGAGGAACTGGTTGACGCCGCCAAGGCCGCGCCGGGAACCATTCCAGCGGCGGCCTCTGGTGCTGGCTCGATCCACCATTTGAACCTTTTGGCGATTGAAAGCGGTTCCGGGGCAACCTTCAAATTTGTGCCGTACAAAGGCTCCGCGCCAGGTCAGGAAGCAGCGATTGCTGGGGAAGTTGCGCTGGTTGTGACTTCGCTTGCTGAGCAGGCCGCGTTGATTGAGGGCGGGCAACTCAAGCCACTGGCGATGCTCACTCCGGAAACGGCGGAGATTGCCGGGATGACGGTGCCGTCGGCCTTCGACGTTTACGATGGGCTCGACAAATATCTTCCGTTGAAACAGGCCATTGGGTTCGCCGTGCACAACTCTGCCGGGGATGAGGTGAAGGCCGCGCTTGGCTCGGCTTTTGAGAAGGCGATTGCAGGTGACAAAGTGGCGGAATGGGCAACGGCCAACAACTATGACGTTGGTGGTCAGTATGGCGATGAAGCTGCACAGATCTTTGAAACGCTGGAGGCAAACTTTGCCTACACCTTGCAAGAGCTTGGGGCAGCGACGGTTGATCCGGCGAAGCTAGGCATCGTGAAGCCTTAATTGAGCAGGCGGCGGGCGCAGGATTTGTGCCTGCCGCACCAAGGGATCAAGTGGCTGGGGACAGATCCGTGACGACCAACGATCAATTACTTCAATCCGAGGCAGAAGACCGCGAGGCACAGCTGATTTTGCGGGCGCGGGACTTCTGGGGCGCTCTTGTTTTATTGAGCCTGTCGGTGTTTTTCCTTTGGCGCACGTCATTTATCCCGTTGTGGGGTGAAAATCGGGCCGGTGTGAAAGGCGGAGATTGGTACAACTCCGCGGCCTTGGTGCCTTTGGGAATTTTCTCAGCGATGCTCGTGCTTTCGCTGGTACTATTGCGCATTTCGGTGCGCGAAGGGGGCGCTGAGCAGGCATTGACGGCGGTTGGGATCGGTTGGAACCGGGCCGAGGCGCTTCGCTTCTCGACACTGGCCGTGATCTTGTTCTTCTACATAGCCGGATTGGTGCCTCGGGTAGACTTCATTTTGTGCTCTGGGTTGCTGATCACGGCGTTGATTTACGGCTATCACGGCGGGAAGGCCGCGCGGATGGTTCTCGCTGCGGCAGTTGTTGGCGTGGCGGGGCTTTACGCCATGACGCTAAATCTGCCGAGGTCGGAATGGGCGCAACACGATGACGATTGGCTGGTGCTTACGCTCTGGATCGCGTTGACGGCTTGGGTGTTGTGGCGCGAACGAGGGAGCCGACTGGCCCGTGTCATTCCGGTGATCGCGATTTTCGCGCCAACCCTTCTTGTGTGCGCCATGGCCTTCGGGTTTCGCCAAAACGTGCCCAACCGAGGCGGGCTGATCTTCAAGCAGATTGAATATCACTACTACGTCACGCTCAAACCGTTCTGGAGCGGTAAATAATGGACTTTGTATTCTCTCAACTGGCAGGGTTTGGCAGTGCCTTTGCCGCGCTTGTGGTCGACCCTCTGACCTATGTCTATTTGGTCACGTCGGTGTTTCTTGGCATCACGTTTGGCGCGCTGCCTGGCCTGACCGCCACATTGGCTGTGACAATTCTAACCGGCTTTTTTGGCAACAAAATTCCGCTGGATTATTCGATGATTGCGCTGCTTGGCGCCTATGTCGGCGCGATCTATGGGGGATCCTACCCCTCGATCCTTTTGAATATTCCCGGCACTGCGGCATCTGCGGCAACGGCAATGGATGGTCATCCACTCGCAAAGGCAGGGCGCGGGGGCGAGGCCTTGGGGCTCACAACAACGGCCTCCTTTATCGGTACCCTCATTGGCACCGTGGCACTGCTGATCTTTGTCTGGGTGCTTTTGCTGATTTCCAAAAACATCGCCAGCCCGGAAAAAGCACTGTTGGCGCTGTTTGGTATTCTGTTGTCTGGCACGCTGATGAGCGAGGACTTGGTGATCAAAGGCTGGATTGCCGGTTTGATTGGGTTGGCGATGGCGATGGTGGGTATGGATCCGCTTCTCTCGGAGCCGCGATACACGTTTGGCTGGTCTTACATGTTGTCCGGCTTCCAAGTTGTGCCGGTGTTGATGGGGGCTTTCGCTGTGCCGCAGATCATTGAAGGCATGCGACATGTGCAAGTCGGGAAGATGGTTGCCTTGCAGGGACGTATTCTTCCCAACCTTGCCGCCGTTCGGCGACATATGCCGACGATCACTCGGTCGGGCGTTATTGGCACAGGTGTTGGCGCATTGCCCGGTGTGGGTGAAGATGTTGCCGGTTGGGTGTCTTATGGCGTTGGGAAAACCGTTTCCAAAGATGGCAAGAATTTCGGCAAAGGCTCTCTTGAAGGCTTGCTGTCGTCTGAAACCGCAAACAATGCTTGCATTGGTGGGGCGCTCATCCCGTTGTTGGTGCTGGGCATTCCAGGATCGCCACCGGCGGCGGCACTCATGGGCGCTTTCAAAATCAACAATGTGATCCCCGGCCCCACCATTGATCCGGCCATCATCCTGCGGGTGGTCGCCATTATGGTGCTGGCTTCCTTCACAATGTGGATTCTGGGCCTGTTCACAGCGCGTGTATTCATCAAGATCCTGCGCATTCCACAGACGGTCTTTTTGCCGGTTGTCATGGTACTGACGGCGATTGGGTCTTTCTCCGTGGGAGGCGGGATCAATGATCTCTACTTGATGCTGGGCGTTGGATTTGTGGCCTATTTCATGAACCTGATGAAATACCCCATCGCGCCGTTGGTGATTGGCGTTATTCTTGGGGGGCTATTTGACGAGACGTTCCGCAGGGCGCTGTTCCTGTCCGATGGCAGTCTTGGCGTGTTTGTGTCCCGTCCTGGTGCAGCGGTGCTATTAGCGCTGAACGTGGCCCTGGTTGCTGCGCAAATCCCTATGATCCGGCGCCCATTCCAGCGGCGTGACAAAAAGGAAGCCTGATGTACGCGGTTTGTGTGACATTCAAAATCCATCCGGGGCAGATGCAGGATTTCTTGCCTTTGGTGATCGCCAACGCGAGAACATCACGGGCTGAAGAGGCTGGATGCCAGATGTTTGACGTGTGTGTGCACGACGACGAAGTGTTTCTCTATGAAATTTACGACGATCGGGATGCGTTTGAACTGCATCTTGCTTCCGCGCATTTCAAAACCTTTGACGCCAGCGTCGCGCATATGATCGCCGCCAAAGATGTGGCGCTGTTTGATGAGGTGATCCGATGATTGCAATTGCAGGCGTTCAAACGGGAACTTGGCAAGTTCATGCGGTGAAGTACGCGGATCGAAACGCGCGGCGCCGGGCAGACAGTTTTCTGTTCGATGACAACCATGATGCGCCGCATGCCATGGATTATTTTATGTGGTTGTTGCGTGATGGTGATCGCGCGATTTTGGTTGATACGGGCTACGATCATGCGGAGGCCAAAGCGCGAGGGCGGCCCATCCGACTAGATCCCGGTGAAGCGCTGGCGCCATTTGACCTGACACCGGAGCAAATCACCGAAGTGATTGTGACCCATCTTCACTACGACCACGCGGGAGGGTTGGCGCTTTTCCCAAATGCGCATTTGCATCTACAAGAGGCTGAAATGGCTTTCGTCACGGGGCCCTGCATGTGCCACGATGTTTTGCGTGACCCGTTCACGGCGGGGCATATCTGCGAAGCGGTGATGCGCCTGTATAGCGGGAAATTGACGTTTCACAACGGGGACAGCCAGTTGGCAGAGGGGCTGAGCTTGCATTGCGTTGGCGGTCATTCGCGCGGGTTGCAATGCGTGCGCGTGCGCACTCAGGCTGGATGGATGGTGCTGGCGTCAGATGCTGCGCATTACTACGAGAACGTGCTGTCGCGAAAGCCATTCCCAATTGTTGTGGACCTTGAGGACATGTTGCAGGGATTTGATCGTCTGATCAGCCTCACGTCGCGGCCAGAGTTAATCATACCGGGGCACGATCCGCTGGTGCGCAAGTTGTTTCCGCAGGAATTGGCTTCGCACATTCACCGGCTGGATGTTGGTCCAGAGGCAGACGCACTCGCAAAGATTTCTTGGGAGTTTGGCAAATGAAATTGGGTGTCATCGCAGATGATTTTACCGGCGCGTCTGATATCGCGCTGACCATCGCCGAGGCGGGTATGTCCGTCACGCAATACATTGGCATTCCGGATGGTGACGCTACTTCGAGGAGTGATGCAGGTGTCGTGGCGTTGAAGTCGCGCACCGCAGCTGTTTCGGAAGCCGTGGCCGATAGCCTCGCCGCTTGTAACTGGTTGAAGGCGCAAGGCGCCGAACAGATTGTCCTAAAGGTTTGTTCCACTTTCGATAGCACGGCCGAGGGCAACATTGGGCCCGTACTTGAAGCGCTGGCTGCGCGGTTGGGAGCGGGACCGATGATTGTTTGCCCTGCTTTTCCCGAAAACGGTCGCTCTGTTTATCAGGGGCACCTTTTTGTGACGGATAAACTGTTGAACGAAAGCGGCATGCAGGATCATCCGCTGACCCCGATGACAGACCCTGACATCAGGCGCGTCCTCGCTTCTCAGACCAATCTGACTGTTGGCCACATTCCCATTCAGGCTGTTGCGAAAGGCACCGATGCCATTGTGGCGGCCATGCCTGCTGATACCGCCCTGATGGTTACGGACGCCATTCATGACGCCGACCTGTTAGAGATTGGGAAAGCTGCGAGTGGGATGCCACTTTTATGTGGCGGGTCCGGGATAGCGTTAGGCTTACCAGCCAACTTCGGTGTGACAGCGTCGCCCACCAAGTCGCTGGGAAACAGCGGCGCAAGTGTTGTGCTTTCCGGCTCCTGTTCAAAAGCGACACGCGCGCAAGTGGCTCGCTACCGGCAGTTCGCGCCAAGCCGCGAGATCAGTGCAGGTGAGGTGCTTGAGGGCGAAGTGAACGCTGAGGATGTTGCCACTTGGGTTATGGACCAGGAGGCCGCACCGTTGGTGTTCTCATCAGCGGATCCGGATGTTGTTAGGGATGCGCAAAAACAGTTTGGAGCGTCACGGGCGGCAGAGGCGATTGAGGGCTTCTTCGCAGAATTGGCCGCCATTTTGGCGAAGCAAGGAGTTGGACGGATTGTTGTTGCGGGCGGCGAGACCTCTGGTGCGGTGGTGAAAGGGTTGGATGTAACCGCACTTGAGATTGGTCCGAGGCTGGCGGCCGGTGTGCCGATGGTGCGCCCCCTCAATGCGGATTTGGTTATGGCATTAAAGTCGGGGAACTTTGGGGGGGAGACCTTTTTCGAAGATGCGCTGCACCTCATGAGGGGCACTGGAATGGAGAAGGCGGTATGACCGAAGCGACCAAAGCACGAGAAGACATTTGCCGGATCGCCAAGTCGATGTTTGATCGGGGGCTTACCTGTGGTGCGTCGGGAAACATCTCTGTCAGGTTGTCGGATGGAAGCTATTTGGTAACGCCAACCGGATCGTCCATGGGTTTTTTGGACCCCGCACAAATTTCGCATTTGGACCAAAATTTGCGACACCTATCGGGGGGCAAGCCAACTAAAGAAATCCCACTGCACAGTGCTTTCTACGAAACTCGGGCTCAAACAGGTGCGGTGGTCCATCTGCATTCCACCTACTCTGTCGCCCTTTCGATGTTGCCTGACATTGATCCTGACAATGCGCTTCCAACGCTTACCCCCTATGGGATTATGCGTTTAGGCAAGGTGAAGTTGCTGCCGTTTTTCCTTCCCGGTGATGCGGCGATGGGCGAGGCTGTCCGCGCTCTGGCAGGAACACGCTCGGCGGTGCTATTGGCAAACCACGGCCCAGTTGTCGCAGAAAAGGATCTTTGGTCGGCCGTCTATGCGATGGAAGAACTCGAAGAGACGGCAAAACTTGCGGTTCTGCTTCATGGCATGGAGCCTAAAACACTCTCAGATCAAGACGTGCAGGCCGTTGTGCGGAAGTTTGGTGTGAACTGGTAAGGATGCGTCCAAATTTGAAGCGTCGCAAGCAGTCATTGGAACAAGTGGCCTTCAATGACTGTTTTGGGCTGTTCACGTCCTGTCAGGGCGAGCCGCGGCCAGACTTTGCAAAGGTCGATATCTGCGCACTGCTGACCTTGATGCGGAGCGCAGCATGTGGGATCCGCTTGGGATGGGTCTGCACGACTGCTTCCACCTGTCCGCCCCGGGTGCTCTCGCAGTTGCAGAGAATGACTGCAATCCGTCTTCTGTGGAGATGCACCTTGATGTTGACGCAAAACATGACGCTTCAAATAGCGCACGCTTTTCCTATCAGGCTTTGCGCATTTGTTGCGGTGCAGAGAAGATCTTGGCGAGTTTACGGAGGTTTTGGGCGGTTGCGCGAGAACGATTTCATCATTTGCCCCGCATGCGTTGCCCGGCTGGATCATGGCAAAGCCATGATCCCGAGATGTTCCTCGTGATCGCAGCCTTCCCAGCCCAAAGATGCGAAGTGGGGTGAAGGGCATTTCAACGTTTATACGACGCCGCTTCGAGATGGCATAGTGCTTTGACTTTGCGATGTCGCCGGCTGCTTGGTGGGCATCCTTTTGTTTTTCGAGGTTATCTTGCGGGCGTCTGATTTGAGACAGCATTTCAGCTTGGATGGCCAGGCTTGGCATACAATGCCAAGAGCAGTTTTCACCAGTAGGGCTTCTTGTGCGTTTCGGAGACTATTTTGATCACCATGTAACCCGAACAGGCGAGTTCGATCCTTTGGCCGACTGTTCTGGATATCACGTAGATACGGCTCAGGTTGAGCGCTGCCTGCGGTTGAGCGTGAGTGGGGAGACCTTGCATTGGGTCGTTGAGATAGCATTCGGGGTTTCTGTCGTATAAATGCGTCGAGTAACGAGGTGATCGTCGTATTTACCTTGCGGTTATGCTAGGTTCGGCCGTAAATTTGGTCACATGGGCATCCCATTCGCCTAAAGAGACTGACCTCGAATGTTGTTCAGGATAAACCCGACACATGAATCGCACAAAACAAAGAGCCCGCAGCCTTCTCGCAAGCAAAATCAATCGTGCAGCGCAAGAGGTTGCCCATATGGAGCGCCCCGCAACAGGTTGGCTGTCCGTTTTTCGGCAGGCACAGGGAATGTCTGTCTCTGACCTGGCCAAGCGTGCGGGGCTGTCCCGGTCTCGTGTGTCTGAAGCCCAAAAATACGAAGCTGAAGGCCGCGTAACACTAAATACTCTTGAGCGGATCGCGGACGCGATGGGCGGTAAGCTCGTCTATGCTGTTGTACCAAAAAACGGCACCATTGAAGATATGGTGCACGAGCAGGCACGCAAGAAGGCGCGCCGCATTGTCAAGCGCGCTCGCGCGCATATGGCTCTTGAGCAGCAAACCGAAGGGTTGCCGCTGGAAGAGGAAGAGATTGAGGCGCTCGCAAGTGACATGATCCGTGGGATGAAGCGGGACTTTTGGTCGTGAAGGGCGGAGCCCAAACCAGCCTTGCTGCGCAACCGCACTCAACTAAGACGACATATAAAGCCTGAAGCCCAAATCCATGACCACACACCGAGGTCAACACCTTGTAGGCCACCAGCATCACCACCGGCCCGACGCTGCAGGTCGTGGCACAGTCCAGGGTAGGCCCACTCAGGCTGTAACACGAGAGCCTTTGCGATAACTGCGCGCCCATCGCTCACTGCTGATCAGCTTACAGGGCTTTGGACGGTGCGCTCGATCCCAGGCCTTCGCGTCGGACCTGGCTGGACGGTACTGTTTCGTACCGCCATTATGGCGAACTTCACGGCTGATCGTTGAGGGTGCCCGGTGGAGGTTGCGCGCAATGGACCTCAGCGACTGATTTGCCACAGGGCCCCGCGATTTCTCTTCCTACCCACCGAGTGTCAGCGCCAACCGGGACCGCTTCTGGGCTGCTGGTCTGATGCCACCAGTGCGCTCAAGTAATGGATAGATGGAAGAAGATCCGCGATCAAATACACGACCAATCGAACTCATCGACACTCCGCGTTGCCACCGATCCCATATCTCTGCCTTCTGCTTCTCTGAGAAAAATATCCGCTTCCGATAGGCCATGACTTACACGCCATCTTTTCAAAAAACTAAAGTGCTGCGTCGATCCGTTGAAACCATCGCGCATACCTGAACCTGGCGTCCAGCGCAGCATGCGGATTTTGGTCTGATAGGATTTGAAAGGCCGCTTTTGAACGTCCAGCACGGAGATTTCCCGGGCGAGGCGAACTCACGCTTTCCCCCCTTACCGATTTGCGCCAGCTTCAAATCAGGAATTGATTCCGGATGAGACCAACTCAATAGCTTCCTTGAGGAACACCTTGGAGAGAAGCTGGCCATCAATCTTGCACCCTTCAATTCCATTGCTTTTGAGAGACTTGGTCATGTCCTTGGCGTCCTTTCCGAAATGGTCCGCCATCAATTTTAAACTGGTGAAGTGCGCATGAAAGGTCGCTTGATCCTTGTCAGTCATGAACAACCCCATCCTCGGCACGGTAGGGTTAAAGAGTTCCGTCGCCGTGATGTACCCGGTTTCGTAAATCACCTTCAGTGAACCGTCTTTTTGAAGCCCCACTTCTGAGGCAAACTCGGAAAGAGTCGGATGGCCTGGTCTTGGCTGACTGAGTTGATCCATGCCGGTCTGCTTTACACAGATCGCGGCATATCCCTGGACGCCGTCTCTAATGTCTATTGTCAATGCGCCAAGGCGAGTTGCCTCAATCGCATCCTTGACGCGAACTCGAGCTCGCCCCGCCGCAACGCCAAATTCTATCCAATCATCGTCGCCTTGTGTGAAGTTTTTGGCATTAGAAGCCATTGAGGAGAGAAGTTCATCTGCGTCAGCTGTATCCCAATGGAATTTCGAAATGGAGGGAGGAATGGCAGGCCTGATAACTCCTTGCTCCCTCAGGACTTCGAATTGATTTGGGGACGCACCTAGATGCCTGGCCATGTGCTTGGCCATTACGAGGCGTTTTGCTTTCGAAAGCGCCGGCGCAGCGCGTATTGCGTCAAATGTCAGACGCTTATCGGGGCGCCGGTCTTCTGCAGAAACAACACCGGCGTGCTCCAGAATCTGGCGGGTGACATTGTCGGATCGTCCAATTTCCTTTGCTGCACTGGAAATTGAGTGTAGCCGCCGCGTGGGAAGCGCTTTGCCAAAAATGACTTCTCCTGCGGCGTAGGGCCAGGTCTCTATGACAACGTCACGCATGAGTTCTCGAAATTCGTGCCAGCGAGGATCGTTTGTAGCATATTGATTGATCCATATTGGGATCCGCCCGAATGCCTTGTTTGCTCGATCATGTGGACCGTCTGCCTTTGAGACGAGTGCTTTGAGTGACTGCCGAATTGCGGCGGGGCCGCGGCTTGCAATTTCAAAGCCTTGTGCGGAGCCTGAACTGTTTGCCTTGCCAGCCGAGAGCCCGGTTCGGATCAATTCGGTGCCAAGCAACATGCAGAACCGAGCTGCGATATCAATGTTATGTGTGGCCAGCCATGTTGTGTCATGCTCACTGGTCAGTCGGGTGTTCAGCCAACGATCATAAGCTGTGATTGATGTTGTTGGATGAGTGGAAAGCCCGGTCAGGATTTTGTCAAAAACCCCTCGATCCTGAAAGCGCGCAGCATAATCGTATCTTTGCAGTAAATGACTGGTTTCCCAAAGCGGGACCAACTCAAGTCGGTGATGCACACATTTCTCTACGTACTTCAGTTGCCAGTCACCACGCATGACCATCTGCCCTCCGGCTGGAGAGAAACTTGTGGTAATATCGTCTCGTAAACAAGCTGGACAGCCGCGGACGACCGGGTGCATGACAGAGCGCGAGCCATAAGCTTCACCCCTGAAACGCATCTTTACTCCTTCAAGCGGCTGTAGTGACCACGACTGAACCTCATTAAAGGCGCTGGCATCTAGGCCTAACAGGTCGCCGGCATGCGCCACCTGATGTGGGTCGTTGGCGATGACTTTCTTGAGGGACAAGCCGACTTCGCCACAAAGTGCAATAGTCGAAAGCCTGCGCATGCTCGCAGCCCGCGAAAGGAGCGAAAGCATGCTTTCACGCGGTTTTGGATCAGGGGCGGATGGAATTATAGTTCGCAGAGGTCGCTCCGGGAATAATGGCGTATGGGCACTGATTTGTTGGTCCTAACTATGCGCCATTTTTCCCGTTTCCAATTTCTAAGTGCCCAACAAGTCAATTCGCAGCATAGAGAGAACCAAGGCCTGGCTGGAGCAAACTGATCACCAAGAGCCCTTAGGTCAGCTCCCTCAGGGCTTAAAGGCTAGTTCTTTTGCGCTAGCGGCGTCAGTATCGGCTGCAATCCTCGCTGCCAATTGGTCATCCAGAAGCTTTCGGATCTTCCTCCGATCCTTGTTGGGCGTTAGTTTTGGTAACGAATATGGCTTTGGCGGCCCAATGAACGTAGTCCGCTCGGCTTCAAAATCATCAAGTTTCGGGCCTGTGTCCATATCGTTCTACTGTCGTCTTATTGGATGACCTTCATTTTGGCTGAATCCTCCATCACGATCAAGTCAGCGTCATCCATCCATTATAAGATGAAATTTTGGGGCTCCGACGCGGCCCAAGTCTTTCCCTGCCAAGGCGCAATAGGTAACGCTTCCCTATGAGCACAGAAGAATTTTCGATATGGCGGGATGAGCGTATCCATTGGTTTACGCTATATTTGCGGCTGCCAGAAGCCGGGGTGGCGTCAGAATTCCAAAAGGAACCAGTTTGCGAAACTCGACTCTACACGGTGCGCTGGCCGGACGGTCCGATTTGCCCATCGTGCTTAGAAAAAAATCCCGCTTTTATAAAGTCGCGAAATTGTTTTCGTGTAGAAATTGTCGAAAGCAGTTTTCCCTGACTTCCGAAACGCTTTTTCACCGGCGGCGGCTTGACATCCGGAC
>UNRJ01000003.1 GCA_900537125.1 Rhodobacteraceae bacterium Alg238-R152
GTGCAGGATAGGTGGTGGGCTTTGAAACCATGACGCCAGTCATGGTGGAGCCTCCCTTGAGATACCACCCTTGCTCTGCTTGATGTCTAACCGCGGTCCGTTATCCGGATCCGGGACCCTGTGTGGCGGGTAGTTTGACTGGGGCGGTCGCCTCCTAAAGCGTAACGGAGGCGCGCGAAGGTTGGCTCAGAGCGGTCGGAAATCGCTCGTTGAGTGCAATGGCAGAAGCCAGCCTGACTGCGAGACTGACAAGTCGAGCAGAGTCGAAAGACGGCCATAGTGATCCGGTGGTCCCGAGTGGAAGGGCCATCGCTCAACGGATAAAAGGTACGCCGGGGATAACAGGCTGATACTGCCCAAGAGTCCATATCGACGGCAGTGTTTGGCACCTCGATGTCGGCTCATCTCATCCTGGGGCTGGAGCAGGTCCCAAGGGTACGGCTGTTCGCCGTTTAAAGAGGTACGTGAGCTGGGTTTAGAACGTCGTGAGACAGTTCGGTCCCTATCTGCCGTGGGTGTAGGATACTTGAGAGGAGTTGCCCCTAGTACGAGAGGACCGGGGTGAACGATCCACTGGTGTACCAGTTGTTCCGCCAGGAGCAGTGCTGGGTAGCTATGATCGGACAGGATAACCGCTGAAGGCATCTAAGCGGGAAGCCCCCCTCAAAACAAGGTATCCCTGAGGACCGAGGTAGACCACCTCGTCGATAGGCCAGAGATGTAAGTGCGGTAACGCATTCAGTTGACTGGTACTAATGGTCCGATAGGCTTGATTTGATCCAGTAAAAGACAGACTTTTACCAGACACATCAAAAGCATACACACAACACAATACAGTCGTACATGACTTGGACACCAACGATATCAAGTGAAACCAACCAGGGTGCTCAAGTAGCCCCCCGGCCGGTAGCACAAATATCATGAGGCCGTTTACTCGGTTTGGTGATCATAGCGCGAGTGAAACACCCGGTCCCATCCCGAACCCGGAAGTTAAGCACCGTAGCGCCGATGGTACTGCATCTTAAGGTGTGGGAGAGTAGGTCATCGCCAAACCTATTAAACGACCTCACGTATCTCTCAAGACGATAACAAAAATACCTTCAGTACACTCAATACGTCCTGAAGGGCGACAGATCTCAAAAACCAACCGGTAAAGAGATCAAGTAGGCCTCAAGTAGCCCTCCGGGCGGTAGGCCAACATAAAGCGTCGCGGGATGGAGCAGCCCGGTAGCTCGTCAGGCTCATAACCTGAAGGTCGTAGGTTCAAATCCTACTCCCGCAACCAACACTAATTAGACAGATCAGTGACTTAACAGCCACCCAAGGGTGCGCTTCGGCGTTCGTAAAACTCCGGTGGACGGGTTGAAGTTTGGATAGCTCCGCTGAAACTTGGGTGCTATCCGACGAAGTAGCAACCGACAGAATACCTGCCAGGTCACCGATGAGATCGATGGTCAGCTCCTCACCCGACTCATTAGGTGTGAGGACGACTTTATCGATCAAGGTACGCAGATGCTGTGAAGCTTACCGATCTTCTGAACGATCTGGAGCAGCGCAAACTACAGCTTAAGGACCTGACCCTGCGCACCCAGTGGTTCAGCTCGGAAGAGTTGATGATCCAGGCGACCGGCTACGGCGGAGCGACCGTTGCACTGACTGGTAAACGCAACCCTTAGGGGACGCTGGGCGTGATTGCCGAGGGCGCAATGGCGGATCTCCTGATCTACAATCAGAACCCGCTTGAAGATGTCTCGATCATCGAAGATTTCGCCAACAACCTGACTTTCCTCATGAAGGATGGCCAGGTCCACTAGGACATCATCGAATAACCAGGATGGCCCCCGCTTCAATTGGACCGGGGGCCAGTTCCTCTGACAGAACACGGAATGAAGATGCTTGGTTTTAAAGTATATTCAGCGGCGGCCCTGGGGGCTGTCTCATTGGTTTTGGGATCTGCCGAATTGTATGGTCAGGACAACACCGGATTTGGCGGGCCTTCCAGTGTATCTGGAGCCTTGTCGGAGCAAACGCCACGCTGGCACTTGCTCGAGAGCCTGAACATCGATTTGACTATTCCATCTTGCTTCAGGGGGCGTCTGAAAGCCTTGGGGAAATGGGAGCGGCCGGTGGTGTTGCAAGGGTTTATGGCTCTGCCAGCCTGTTTGGGGGCGACACAGGATCTACCGGTTCACTGGTGTTCAAACAGGAAAACCGACACAAGTTGGGAACAGATATCGCCCCTCAAAGCTTGGGCTTTCAAACCGGATATGTCGGCCTGACGTCGTTGACCTACAGTGATGTTGATTGGGTGTTGACCAACCTCTATTGGCAGCAGTCAAGCAAAGACAATCGTTTTGCTTTCGTTGCCGGGATCACGGACACGACTGACTATGTCGACGTATGTCAGCTTGGAAACCCTTGGGCTGAGTTCTCGAATCATATATTTTCAACCAACCCGACTATACCCGTGCCGGATCAGGGTTCTGGTGCAGCCATATCTGCGCACTGGGGCCAGAACGGCTATGTCTTGGCAGGTATCGCTGACGCGAATGGGGATCCAGGTGACCCGGGCAACCCGCTGTCCAGTTTTTTTGAAACCGGTGAATACTTCAGCCATGTTGAAGTCGGTTGGGTGTCTTCTTGGGAAAACAGGTTCCGCGACAACATTCACCTGACACTATGGCATTCGGACCCGCGGTCGGCAATTGGCGTTCCAAATGGTCATGGGGCCGCACTTTCGGCAAGTTGGAAAACCTCTGAGCGTTTGACGCCTTTTGCCCGTATTGGCTATGCCGACGGTGGAGGGTCTTTGCTTGACCGATCAGCGAATTTCGGGGTTGGGATTACTCCGAAGCGGACGCAAGACCAGATTGGCATTGGTGTCAACTGGGGGCGGCCCATTCGCGTCAGCTATGCGACCACGTCTACGCAGACGGCCATCGAAGCCTACTACCGTTGGCAAGCGCTTGATTGGCTAAAAATCACGCCTGATATTCAGTATGTGAGCAATCCAGCTCTTAATCCCGGCGCGCCTTCTATATGGTATCTCGGTTTGCGGATCCGAGCAGTATTCTAACGGTATCAGTCCCATCAGCGCCAATCACTGGGGATGCAATTCGTCCAAGATCTAAAGGCACGGTTGAAGTTGCTGGAATTGCTATACCTCAACCGGTTTGCAATTTCCGTTATGGTCAGGTCGGTTTGCATCAGCATCGTTCGGGCACAACGAAAACGTTCTTCCTGAAGTAAATCGGAAAAGGTCGTGCAGTGCTGAGCCAGCAGCCTTTGTAGCGAACGAACACTTGTGCCAAGCGCCGAGGCAAAGCTGCCATAAAAGCTGAGGCTTTGGGGCAAGACGATTTCCCCGACTATTTGAGCCTCAGTTTCTCTGGTGTTGATGCAACCAACCACTTTTTGGTCCGTCCAGTTTGGAACGCGAAGAAATGGTCCGGGCGCTCAATCTGACGTAGGTGGATTTGTTTGCCTTTCTTGATGCGGAAGTCGGACGGGACAATGTGCTTTACGTCCTATCTCAGATCACGGGATGCCGGAGATGCCCGAGTTCACGGCCAGTTTTGGTCACCGGACAGCGCGCAGCGGACATACTGCGATCATGTTTGATCACAACGCCGAAATTGAAGAAGCGCTTGGCGTAAAGAACGCGATCAAGGCGTTCTTCCGCCCCTACTTCTACTACGACCACGACAACATTGCCGTCTCTGGTGTTAATACTCGTGAGATTGACCGCCTGATTGTTCAGGCAATGTCGGATCGCGAAGGCATCGACATTGCGATGCCCAACGTGCCTTTGTCAGAACAGCGCGGTGATTTTGTCGAAGCGCCCATCCGCAACTACTTTCATCTGGCCCGTTCGGGTGACGTTTACGTTGTAAAGTCACCGTACTCCTTCCTGCTGGACCCAGGGGCTGTGGCGGTCATGCATGGTTCGCCCTGGCGGTAGGACACCCATGTCCCCGTCATTTTTTCAGGCCATGGCATCGCGCCGCGCAAGATTGATCGGCGTATTTCAACCACGGATGTGGCGGTCACCTTGGCAGACATGTTTGGCACGACACAGCCAAGCGGTACCTCTGGCCAGGTGCTTAAAGAGGCCTCCAGGTAGGTTCCGAAAAACGCCACCTTCTCAGCTGTCTGCCCCATTTGGGTTGGGCAACTGCTGAGAAGGGTGCCTTGCGTAGGGTTCTGATTTAGAAGAAGAACTTCACCCCAACATATGGTCCATGTTGCGTTGTGTCATAGGCGAATGAGCCTCCTGAAAGCGTGGTTGAGTAATCCATGCTGTAGTAGCGATAGCCAAAAGTGATCGCAGTGTTGTCCCATGGCTGGTAGTCAAAGCCTAGGTTGGCGCCGACTTGCAGGTCGTTGCCGCCAGCGCCGAAGCCTCCCAGATCAACAGATGCAATTGTGGTCCATTTGTCGTTCAGGCGCCACATTCCGCGTGCCCCCACCACAGGTTCCCACCAGCCTTCGTTGCCACCAGCAGTGGGCGCTGGTCCGATGTTCACCTCCTGCTTCAGACTATTGTAACGTACACCGCCCTGCAGATCGACAGCGTAGCGCTGAGAGTTATCACCATAGGTGCCATTGGCAATCCGGTAAGCCCCCAAAAGTGCGAGCCATTTTTGGCGCACCGTTACATCGAAAACTGCACTGCCCGGGCCGGGTAAGTTCCCGTCCGCTTCAATGGCAACGTAGTTAGCATCGAAGATCAGGCCAAAGTCATTGTTCCAGGCCTCATATCTCCCAGCGGCTGCGAAATCGAGCAAATCCAGGACGTCCCCTAGGTCCAGATCAATTGGCACCGAATTTCCGTTGATCGTTGACGTCCCTTTTGTCCGGACCGGCGCAAAAAGATACGCGGCGATTGCGTGACGCCATCCCGTCTCAGACTGACCTGGTGCAGGCAGGGATTGGGCAGTGGCCGCCAGTGGAGCAAAAAAAGCAATGGCTGAACCTGTGGCTGCAATGAGATGACAAAGGGATAGTCGTTTCATGTATTTGCTCCATTACTTAAAAAATATCACCACAACTGTAGGCACAAAATGCGTTGGCCTCCAAAGGCAAAAAATACGTCGTTCCAAAATCTGAAAAAGAGCGCGTCAAATTTCCTTCTGCTCTCATTGGCTGCCTATTTCTGTGTATTTCGAGGTTGAGTGAGGCTGACGCAGCGCAATGCGCCTAAAAAATTCGCACAAAACTCGAAGGTTGCGTCAAGCGATCAACCCGCACTACGGTGATCAGAGAACGCGCACGTCATTGCTGAAAACTCTGTTTAGGAGGCACGATTGGCCGAACTCGCATTTTACGTCACGACTGCATTTTCAGTCTTGGTCGCTCTTTTCTATTTTCGCGACTTGGGAGACATCCCGCAGCTCTTCATAACAACCAAACGCAAAAATGTGGATCGGTTCATACGACATGAATACCGTTTTCTGGCTCTGGGCCTCGGCGCTTGGTTATTGTCCGCGGTCGCGCACCTTGGGTTTGAAGCGGGTGCGAGTTGGGTGTTTTGGGTGGGAACCATCCTCACTCTTGGTTTGATCGCGTTTACCTGGATTTATGTTCATCTTGGTCTTCGCAATCAAAAGGACAAAGCGCTGTTCTACAGTATTGAAGATGCAAAAGAATTTGTTAGCCCTACCACACAGGTGATTGTGTTGGAAAACAACGGAGTGGCACGGGCCCACCCGCAGTCCCAGATCATGCGTCCACATTTGGCTGGAACCAAAGAAGGTCTGGACGGTGAAAATGTTGTCTTGACGTTTTGTGCCATCGCGAATTTGGGCTTGGGGTATACGCCGGAAGTAGAAGGCCAAAACATAGATTTGGAGGTGCTTGCGCAACACGGCAATAATCTGGTGCTGCGCGACAACAACACTGGCGAGCCGCTTCAGCAAATCTATGGCTTTCGCGCCAAGGATCAGGACGTTAGTACCGATGGTCCTGCCTGCCCATTGCGGCCATCGCTGACAATGCGGACTTGGCCCACCTTCCGCATGACATTTCGGGGCTTTCAAAAAGCTTATCCGGAGGGCCAGGTCTTCCTGAACAAACCGCCGTCCAATCCCTTTCTATTCCTATTGGATATGGCGATGGAACTTGCGTTCACAGCGACAATTCAAAAGCACCACACCGAAGCCAAACCAGTCATGCAGAACCTAGAGAGACCAATCGATCCACGTTTGCCAACAAAGTCCTATGTGTGGGGCGTGAACATTGGAGATGACGCGTGTTGTTGGACAGATGATTTTGTTGTCGAGAATGGCGGCGTGATTAATACCGACGTTGACGGCCAAGCGCTTGTTCTGTCGTGGGATCCCATTTTTGAAAGCCTGAACGTTTGGATCAACGACACGGGAAAACCAGTAAATCAAATCGATTTTTGGGGCAAAGCACCTGATGCCGATCTGCAGAGGTCTCCCGATGTGAAGCCTGGAATGTTCTGGCACGTCTGGGCCGAATTTTTCCCGCACACTGATATCAATCGTGTTGACTAAACCAAAGGGGAGGCGTGGTGATCAACAATCAGAGACGCTTCTCTTTTGCAAACTTCAATTAGGAAGGTCGCTGATGCAACGCGTCCTTCCAAACAGGTTTTTCGCGCTCAAACCAGCGCTCTGCGTATGCGATTTGCAGTTCACGCGAGCGGATATTGATAGATGCCATTTGAACCACAAGGAGGAAAAGACGCCATGAGATTTCCACTCGCAACACTCCTGAAAGGAGTGTCCGCTGCTGCGCTGCTCTGGTCTGGAACCACAGCCCATGGCGAAATTGTTCGCGACGCCGAATACTACATCCTGGAGGAACAGAACCGGGATCGATGGACCGCTGAGGATGAAGCGCTGGACAAAGCGCTTGCAGAATTCCGGGATAGCAACAACGGCAAGCCGCCTAACATTTTCTACATTTTGATTGATGACATTGGGTTTGGCGACCTGGGCAACCCGACGCTGAACGCGGTCCGTGGCTATGAAACACCTGCGATCAACGAGTTTGCCCGTGAAGGGATGCGCTTAGCGCGTATGTACACTGAACCGTCTTGTACGCCCACACGAGTGGCGTTCATGACCGGCCGACAGCCTCATCGCAACGGCATGGGGAACACGGCAGTAGACATTTCTGGGTTCGGCTTGGCTGGCAAGGAGGTAACATTGGCCGAGGTGCTTTCTGACGTCGGCTACAACACCTCACACGTTGGCAAGTGGCACATGGGGGACATCAAAGAATCCTGGCCTAATTTTCAGGGCTTTGACTATGCAGCCTTCCCAATCCATCAGCAGGGCCAGTTGACGATTTATCACGACGATGCCGCTGATGAGGAGGTATCTATTGGGATTGGCGATAACAACTACGATGGTCGCTACACGCTGGATGGGTGGTTGCGTACCGACGCCTCCGCCATGGTCACTGGCGTTGAAGGGCGGCGGGACCAAAACGTCAATGAAGTCCATATGGAAGCCGGTGAACGGTGGACTGAGGCAAAGTACCACGACATGAATGTACGCTACTTTGAGCAAACGCGGGAGCAACTGCAGTCGCTCGCGGCCAAGGATGAACCGTTTTTCCTCCAGTTCTGGCCGCTGTATCCGCTGGTCGGGCCAAGGACCACCACCGACGAATACACAACGCCTAATGGCGGCACATACGTTGAAAAGATGAAACTGGTGGATCAGTGGATTGGTGAGCTGATGGCGGAGATGGACACATTGGGTGTTGCCGACAACACCATCGTGATCATCATGGGCGACAATGGCCACTTCACCAAGTATTCGCCAGGTTCGGGGTATACCCCGATGCTCTACCGCGGCGGCAAGGGAGAAACGCTTGAAGGCGGCGTGCGGGTAGACGCATTTGTGCGCTGGCCCGATATGATCGAGGCGGACACCATCGCCAATGATATCTTTCACGTCACTGATTTTTTTACCACGTTTGCGCGGATTGGCGGCGCGATGGCAGGCGTTCCAACTGATCGTATCATCGATGGAATTGATCAAACATCTATGTTGATGAATGGGGATTCACATGGCCGACGTGACTACGTTTTCCTGTACAATATTGGAAAGCTCGAAGCGGTTATTAAAGAGCAGTACAAGCTCGCAATTCCTGGCGGCAACATCGACAATGCAATCTTGGCCGATTTCTATGACTTGTTCCGGGATCCTCAGGAAAAGTATCCGGTCTCCACTGAGATCGGTGCTTGGGGGGGAGCGAAATTTGTGCGGATGATACAGCGTCATTTGCAACGCAAGGAAGCTTACCCCAGCGAGGGACCTGCAATCGGTATGCCTTATGAAGGGATAGATAACTTGCGCCCGGAAACTGTGGAGGCCGTGCAGGAGTTTCTCTACATGACCCAGACGCCTAAGCGGTGATTAAGATCCAGGCACTTGCATATCGCGGGTGCCTGAGTAACGCGCTGATGGACTGTGTCAGGTTCGTTGGCGCGTGTCTGCATCTGACTTGGAACAACCCTATAGTTCGGAATGGCAAGGAATGCATGCACAGGCTATGCTTTTGGTGCGTCACTTAGTACTTAAAACGCAGGCCCAGCCCGATCCCTTTGTCAAACGGCCGGTCCGCTCCTAAGCCGACAAGCATCTCTCCATAAAATGCAACTTTGCGGTTTATGTTGTATCCGATCTGTACCTCAGCCGTGGCTGGGGTCGTTTTCGAGTTTCAGTCGTAAGGAACAATTAGATCCAACTTAGCCCAATAGCTCTCCGCAAATGGCTGCAACGCAATCAATCTCGCAGCAGTCAAACTTACTCCATCACCCAATGTCTGCTTCGGGCAGGCTGCTTTGCAGAAACAAGCGCGTGGCCAATAATTGCAAGGGGCCGATTGCCACCTAATGGAATTTGTTTTCAGGCAATTGTTGGGGATGGTACCCGCACATTGTTCACTTTGCGCAAGCAGTGTCCAAATCGAGCTCCCGCACCTAGGTCGAAAATTCTCATGCACACACGCCAATTGGCAACTGATCCCCCAGATCAATCGAATAACGTCTGTACCTAAGCTCTATCATAACCTCGAGGGCGTCGCAGAAAATTCGACGCCCGAAAACAAAATTAATTACACATATCAGAAGCTTACCAGCCGTCCAAGGGCGGTTCTACGCGTTCGTTCGCAAGCCGGACAAGTGCTGCGGAAATGTACTCCCGCCATTTCTGAAGTCAGCGTTGCATCGCCCCCCTAGTTGATTGTCTTTCTGTTCTGGGGAGTTCGCCCGCATCTTGGAGACGCTTCGGCGGACGGAATAGAAAAAGCCCCGGCGTTTCCACCGGGGCTTTCTATTTTCAGCAAGAGAGACAGAGCTTAGTCTTCTTTTTTCTCAGCAACGATCTCTTCGCCGGTTTCCTGATCCACAATCTTCATGGACAGGCGTACCTTGCCGCGGTCGTCAAAGCCAAGCAGTTTGACTTTCACTTCCTGGCCTTCTTTCAGAACGTCAGATGGGTGGTTCAGGCGGCGGTTCTCGATTTGAGACACGTGCACCAGACCGTCGCGCTTACCGAAGAAGTTCACAAATGCGCCGAAGTCGACGATTTTCACAACTTTACCGGTGTAGACTGCGCCTTCTTCAGGCTCTGCCACGATCGAGTGGATCATGTCGTAAGCCTTCTTGATGGCTTCGCCGTTTGGCGAGGCAATCTTGATCACACCTTCGTCGTTGATGTCGACTTTGGCGCCGGACACTTCAACGATTTCACGGATGACCTTACCACCGGAGCCGATCACTTCACGGATCTTGTCGGTTGGGATGTTCATGGTCTCGATGCGAGGCGCGTGTACGGAGAATTCCGCAGCGCCTGTGATCGATTTGTTCATCTCACCAAGGATGTGCATGCGGCCGTCTTTGGCTTGAGCCAAAGCTTTTTCCATGATTTCCGGTGTGATGCCCGCAACCTTGATGTCCATCTGCAGCGAGGTGATGCCGTTTTCGGTACCCGCCACTTTGAAGTCCATGTCGCCGAGGTGGTCTTCGTCACCCAGGATGTCAGACAGGATCGCGTAGGAGCCGTCGTCTTCGAGGATCAGGCCCATGGCCACACCCGCAACTGCGGATTTCAAAGGCACACCTGCGTCCATCATGGACAGGGAGCCACCACAAACGGACGCCATGGAGGACGAGCCGTTGGATTCGGTGATCTCGGATACGATGCGCACGGTGTATGGGAAATCGGTCGCAGCTGGCAGAACGGCCTGAAGGGCGCGCCATGCAAGTTTACCGTGACCAATTTCGCGACGGCCTGGAGGGCCCACGCGACCAGCTTCACCCACAGAGTAGGGAGGGAAGTTGTAGTGCAGCAGGAAGTTGGATTTGAAGTTGCCGTGCAGCGCGTCGATAAATTGCTCATCATCGCCGGTGCCCAGAGTGGTCACAACCAGACCCTGTGTTTCACCACGGGTGAACAGGGCGGAACCGTGGGTCCGTGGCAGCAGGCCGGTTTGGCACACGATGTCACGGATCTCGTCAGTCTTACGACCGTCGATACGGGTGCCGGTTCTGACAACGTCACCGCGCAGGATGCCGCCTTCGAGCTTCTTCAGAGCAGAACCGAGGTTTGCATCTTCAAGCTGCTCTTCTGTCAGTGCGGCTTTGATTGCGTCACGGGCCGCGGCAACAGCGGCGGTGCGCTCTTGCTTGTCGGTGATTGCGAAGGCTGCGCGCATCTGCTCTTCTCCAGCCGCTTTCACAGCTTCGTAGAGGTCAGCGTAGTCAGGTGCCTGGAAGTCAAACGGCTCTTTTGCGGCGTCTTCGGCCAGATCAACAATCAGGTCGATCACAGGCTGGATGGCGTCGTGCGCAAACTTCACCGCACCCAGCATCTCTGCTTCGGACAGTTCGTATGCCTCAGATTCAACCATCATCACGGCGTCTTTGGTGCCGGCAACAACCAGGTCGAGGCGCTGATCAGGATTCTGACGCAGGTCCTGCATGTCGTCTACGGTTGGGTTCAGGATGTACTCGCCATCTTCAAAGCCAACACGTGCAGCGGCCACTGGGCCCATGAAGGGCGCGCCAGAGATGGTCAGAGCCGCAGAGGCGGCGATCATCGCAACCATGTCCGGGTCGTTGACCAGATCGTGGGACAGCACGGTGCACATCACCAGAACTTCGTTTTTGAAGCCAGGGACAAACAGCGGGCGGATCGGACGGTCGATCAGACGCGCAGTCAGTGTTTCTTTTTCTGTTGGGCGCGCTTCGCGCTTAAAGAAGCCACCCGGTACTTTACCGGCGGCGTAGTATTTCTCTTGGTAGTGCACAGTCAGAGGGAAAAAGTCCTGACCGGGCTTTGGTGCCTTTGCAAAGGTCACCGCGGCCATCACGGAGGTTTCGCCCAGAGTGGCGATCACACAACCGTCGGCCTGACGGGCTACTTTGCCCGTTTCCAGTGTGAGCGTTTCTTCGCCCCACTGCATGGATTTTGTTGTTACATCGAACATCATCGTATCCTAGCTGGGAGATCGACCGGGCGTATCCCAGGTCTCCCGTTTGAAAATAGCGGCCCCATTGCCGCCGACCTCTTCTATCTTTCTTTGATGTGCCGAGGTCAGGCACAACGTCTCAGATGGTCGGCCCATATCGGAAAACAAGGGGTTTGGAAACCAAATTCTCTGTCGGTGGCTCCCCGTATGGGGGGCACAGGAGGCGCAGTGATTTCAGCGTCGTCACATAGGCAACACATTGTTTACGGCACAAAAGTGGCATTTTAGGCAAATCTGGGCGATAGTGTGGCTGACAGAATCGCGGCTAGGGGGCTTGCTGCGGTTCAAGTGTAACGCGCAAGTTGTGCGCCAAGTGTGAGATATGTGCCATGAGAGCCCCGTTTACCCTGATCTTGACTCTATGTATGGCGGCGACGTTTTTTGTCGCGGGATGTGCTGAGACCACCAGTCTTAAAAACTCAGTGGGTGCTGAGACGGTGGCGCCTGAGGATGTTGTGACCAAAAACGTTGTTGCGGAGTCGGAACCTCAGGGTCCCCGCATTTTGGCGATGGGCGACAGTATGATGGCCTGGCATACGTTTACGGGGCAGTCGATCCCGCACACGATTGAAACGGTCTTGGGCGAACCGGTGTATAACACGGCGATCAGTGGCGCGAAGATTACCTATAAGTTGCCAATTTCCGGCGCGATGGGCATGCGGATCGAAAACCAATACCGCAAAGGTGATTGGGATTGGGTTGTGCTAAACGGCGGCGGCAACGACCTGTGGCTGGGCTGCGGCTGTGGCAAATGTGCGGGTAAACTGAACAAGATGATTTCCGAGGACGGCAAGCGCGGGGTGATCCCGATGATGGTGCAGAAGTACCGCCATGCAGGTGCGCAGGTGGCGTGGGTGGGATATTTGCGCAGCCCGGGGGCGTGGTCCCCAGTGGAAGGCTGTCGCGATACCGGCAATGAGCTGGAGCAGCGCATCAACAAGCTGGCGGCGATTGACCCGGGTGTGCACTACGTGTCGTTGGCGGATTTGGTGCCCGATGGAGATCGCAGCTTTCACACGTTTGATATGATTCACCCGTCGATCAAAGGCAGCCGGGAAATCGGCAAGCGGGTGGCCTCGGTGATCGCAGCACACGACGCGGCGCGATAAGAATAACAGAAGTTCAAAGTGTTAGCCCCATCGCGCAGCGGTGGGGTTTTGTCGTTTATGGCGCGGCAAAAAAGGCAGTTGCGAATTCTGACAAAATTTGTCAGATAATAACCGCCCAGCCAGACATCCTCCAGATCAGCACGGGTATTTCAGACATGGCACGTGATTGGATTGCGTGATGAGGCCTCTGACAAGGTGAGAACGCGTGGCGATGCGCGGTGCTGGGCCTCCAGACGGAGAATGAGACATGAGTATCCAAACCAAACGAACCCCGCACCGTTGCAACGAGGTGTTGGAAACAATTGGCTGTGACGACTTTGAGATAGGGTTACTGCCGGTATTGCGACATCTTTGTGTCACCGTGCAGAGTGCTGACCCCAAAAGCTGGAGCCGCGCGTTTGACATTGCCGTGGAGTGCTACGGTGAGGCCATTGGACTGCCGGCAGCGCATGGGTTGCACAAAATGGTGCTGAGTGCCTTTGCCTGTCGCGACGGAGGACTGGAGGTGAAAGACCCACTGGACATGGTCGCGCGCAAAGACATCACGGATGATGAGGTGCAGATGTTGTCGATGGTGCATCATATGCGGCGGGATAATTCGGCGGCGGCGCGCTCAGCTGTTGCGTTTGTGACCCGTGGGCGCATGGATCCGGTGCTGATCCGCGCGGGGCTTACATTTGCCAACCGGTTTCCAGCGGGCGTGGGGCGCCATGCGCGCAAAGTGGTGCGGCCCAAGTTGTCGGTTGTGGCTTGACCCGTTTCTTGCGCTTTGGGCTGAGGTCGCGTTCTAGGCGCAGGATTCGGGTCGCTTCACAATCGGCCACTTCGCTAGGTCTTCTCTTGTTCCAAAACAGGAGAAGACCAAATGGAATTTGCAAATAAGACATTTATCGTGACCGGCGCGAGCAGTGGCATTGGCGCAGCTGCGGCGCTTCTTATGGCCTCACGTGGGGCGAATGTTGTCCTGGGGGCCCGTCGCGAAACGGAGCTTGCGCAGATTGTGGGGCAGATCGAGCAAAGCAATGGGCGTGCGGTTTGGCAGAAATCTGATGTGACCAACAAAGACGATATGACCGCGCTTGTTGCGTTGGCTGAATCCGAGTTTGGTGGACTGGACGGCGCGTTCAACAATGCCGGGCTGGTTGGAGAGATGGGACCTTGCGAAGAGCACACCGGTGAGAACTGGGACGCGGTGATTGCCACCAACTTGACCAGTGCGTTTCTCTGTGCGCAAACACAAATTCCCGCGATGAAACGCCGTGGTGGCGGGGCGATGGTCATGACGTCGTCGTTTGTTGGGGTGAGCAACGGCGGGATGGCTGGCATGTCACCGTATGCGGCTGCCAAGGCAGGAGTGGTTGGACTGGTTCAGAACCTGGCTGTGGAACTGGCAGGGGAAGCCATTCGGGTCAATGCTGTGCTGCCTGGCGGCACAGATACAGCCATGGCGCCCCAGGATGACGAGACCCGAGACTTTATTGCCGGGTTACATCCGATGGGGCGTATTGCAGACCCCAAAGAGGTTGCTGAAATGGCCGCATTTCTGTTGTCAGATCGCGCCAGCTTTGTAACTGGGCAGGCGCATTCCGTTGACGGGGGCGTCGCAGCACGTTTCGTTTAAAAATCCAAGGATTGCCCGTTTGACCGGGCAGTCCTCATAACGCTTCTTTGGCGCGTGCGGTTTTGGCACCCGGTTTTTCGGTGATGCCAAATGCCTTACGTGCTGTCACAAGACGCAGGTCCTCAGGGTCCATACCCATCGACAACATGGTCTTGCGGTCAAAGCGCTCTTTGGCGGTGGCTTTGTCATGTGCGGTGCCAAACAGGCGGTCAATCCAGTCAAAGCCAAAGCTGACCTGAAAGGTGGCGTGGTGGTCTTGGAAGTGATGCGCCAGATGTTTGCGGGTGATGTATTGGCCAAGCCGGCCCTTGGGCACATTCAGGTGCGCAAGGGTGTGGCAGTATTCATAGAAGGCAAAGGCGGAGACCGAGCCAACAAATAGCCCGATATAAGACAGGGTCAAAGCTGGGATCAAACCGAGGAATGGCCACAAAATTGCAGTGTGGATTGCAATAGAAAGCAGACCGAAGCGCACCGGATACCAGTGATCGTCACCGGTGAAGAACTCCGGGTCGGTGGGGTATTCATGATGGCCGATGTGGGTGCGGTAGAGCTCGTTGAACGTGCCTTGGTCTTTGGGCGGTTCGCGGTGCATCAAGAAACGATGCATGCCGTATTCAACAAAGAGCTGCGCGATGTAGCCATAGATCAGCGCAACGGGAATCCACCAGGACAGGTTTTGGAAAATCAGGAAGACACCCAACAGCCAGAACGGAAACAGGCGGTGTAAGCTGCCCATACGGATCAAGACGGATAGTGTTTCTTTCATGGTGACCTCCCCTGTCGTGGGGAAGTCTGCGCCCGAAATGTGGAGCGAGTCAAATTTGACTTGGCGTCAAGAAAAGAGCCCCGCGCCTCCAAGAAAGCGCGGGGCAGCTGGCGCGCTTAGGCGCGACGCCAGCCGGGGAACGGATCCGACATCTCTGCGACGGAGGCGAGGGCCGCAACGGAGTCAGCGTGGAGCAGGCAGGCGTCCAGCTTGGCCTTTAGGTTCGGCCAATCAATGCCGGTGCCAATGAACACCAGCTCCTGACGGCGGTCCCCAAAAGGCTCAGCCCAATGGGCAGCCATATAGTCTTGCGCTTGCGGATGTGCCGGGCGGTTTTCTTCCGGCACACTGGCCCACCATGTGCCTAGCGGGGCAACAGAGGACAGGGAGCCAGCAAGAGAGAATTCTGCCACCCACTCCGGGCGTGTGGCGATCCAGAAGTGGCCCTTGGCGCGGATCACACCCGGCATATCGCCGTTGAGAAAATCGTGGATCTTCTGCGGATCAAACGGCAGGCGTTCGCGATAGACAAAGGAGGCAATTCCGTATTCTTCACTCTCCGGCGTGTGATCAGAAAAACCATATAGTTCTTTGGCCCACATCGGGTGCTCATGGGCTTTGTCAAAGTCAAACAGGCCGGTGTTGAGCACGTCCAGCGCTGGGACTTTGCTGTGATCTGTTTCAATAATGCGGGCGTCGGCATTCAGGCTGCGGATAATTTTGCGAGCGGCGTCGGTTTTTACGGGGCCCGCGTCCGTGACCTTGTTGAGGATCACCACATCAGCGAACTCAAGCTGGTCGGTAAGCAGGTGCACCAGTGCCCGTTCGTCTTCTTCCCCCAAAGTTTCACCGCGATCCGCCAAAAGGTCATGGCTGCCAAAGTCATTGAGCAAATTCACAGCGTCGACCACGGTTACCATGGTGTCCAATCGCGCCACGTCGGTGAGGCTCTCGCCTTCTTCGTCGCGGAACTCAAAGGTGGCTGCCACTGGCAGGGGCTCAGAGATACCCGTGGATTCAATCAGTAGATAATCAAAGCGACCCTCGGCGGCGAGGCGGCGCACTTCGGTCAGCAGGTCGTCGCGCAGGGTGCAGCAGATGCAGCCGTTGGACATCTCTACGAGGGTTTCCTCGGTTTGGCTCAGCTCTGCGCCCCCTTCGCGCACCAGGTCCGCGTCGATGTTCACTTCGGACATGTCGTTGACAATCACTGCCACGCGCAAGCCGTCGCGGTTGTTGAGGACACCGTTGAGCAAAGTGGTTTTGCCGGCCCCAAGAAAACCGGAAAGCACGGTCACGGGGAGGCGGGTGTCTTGGTGTTGGGTGTCTGGCATGGCTGGCTCCAATAATGTTATAACATAACAACCATACAAAGGCGCAAACTGCAAGTGGCGGACTGGGGAGGGCATAAAGAAAAACCGCGCCTCGGTGGAGACGCGGTTTCGAAATCAAACTGTGGCGGCGTCTTAGCGACGGATGCCCAGACGCTTGATCAGGTCCTGATAGCGTGCTTCGTCTTTGCCTTTGGTGTAGTCCAGCAGCTTACGACGCAGAGCAACCATTTTCAGAAGGCCACGACGACCGTGGTTGTCCTTCTTGTGGGTTTTGAAGTGCTCGGTCAGGGTGTTGATGCGGGATGTCAGGATCGCAACCTGGACTTCCGGAGAACCGGTGTCACCTTCTTTGGTTGCAAATTCTTTCATCAGGCGGTTTTTTTCTTCAACAGTGATCGACATCGGGGTCTCCTATTTAAAAGGGTTTCGGGCGCAAGCCGGGATGTCGTCCAGCAAGGTCCATAGAGATACTCCCAAGAGAATCCCTTGGAAGATGGGCGTATGTAGTCGGAAACGGCCCAAAAGAAAAGAGCCAAGGCGTTAACGCGCTATTTGGTGCGCTCAGAGTGGCCAAATTTCAGGCTGCGTGGCGTAAGAGATGTAAAGCGGATGGCGGGGATGGCCGGCCTTGGTTAGGCCAAGGCATTTGATGGTTTGGCCCGTGGTCTTCAGAACGTCGCGCATTTCAAAGCCGCGCATCAAATGATCGCCATGGGCGCCCCAGGCGGCGAGGATGTCATCCGCCCAGAGGCAGCTTTCCGCAACAACCGCGTCGTTGTCTGGTCCGGCAGGGGCCTTGTGTTGGCGCATTTTCTTGGGGTCGGTTTCGCGCAGGGCAAAGATGTTTACCGCACGAAAGCCGCCATAACCCAGTGCGCGGGCGCGACGTTCGCAGCGTTCAATTGTGGGGTCGTTTTGGCGTTCGGTGGCTTTGGACGGGTTCAACATGATGAACAGCACTTTGGCAGCATCGTTGTTCCACACACGGGTCAGCGCATAGCGATAGGTTTCACAATCGGAGTAGATTGCAGAGCTGGTGGCGTCATCTTTTTGGAAGCGGCGTTCGATCATTCTGTCTACTTAGGATTAACCAACGCAGAGTCAAATGTTTGATTTTGAAGCCTCTCTTACTTATCCCTGAGACTTGGGATTGCAGCCGTCTGGGGTTTATTCGGCTGATTGGTGAGGTGGTGAGATGCCGTTTCTATTCTTTTTAGGCCTGCTTGCGGCAGGCGCAGCTGTTGGCACGATGGTTGGTGTGACTGATGACACCGAGGCTGAGGGCGACAGCACAACGTCTGACGACGAACGTGATGACAGCGCGGATGCGCAGGGTGAACAGCCGTCATCCGAGGAGGACCCAGAGGGTGAGGAGGAGCCGGTTGGCGACCCGATCTCGCAGTTCGTGTTTGGTGACGTAGATGTTGATGATCGCCTGTACGGCGCTGAGGGCGATGACACGATTGTCGGCAACGCCTGGGATGACGACTTCCTAGAGGGCGGCGAGGACGACGACGACCTCTTTGTCTCAGCCGGCAATCTGGCCAACGGCGGCGCCGGGGCTGACACGTTTTTCCTGGAAGCCGACAATGACGTTGTGGGCCGCATAGAGGATTTTGACGCCTCAGAAGACATGCTTGTGTTGCGCAATTACGAGAACCCTGTGGATGGCTCCTCTGGCAACTTTGTCCTCACGCAAGAGGACAATGGGCTGGCGTTGCGGGATGCGGACACCGGAGATGTGCGGATTGACTTACCGGGGGCGTCTCTGGCGGATGGCGAAAGCCTGTCGGTGGTGTTCCAGCACACCGATGGCGATGCGCATGACAGCGAAGTCCAGGCCGAATGGACGCACGACTATACCATTCAGGACAAACCCTATGTGGCAGACGCGCTGCGTGGCGGAGGTGGTGATGACACGTTGATTGGCGATGACAGAGATGACCGCATCTTTGGCGAGGCTGGTGCGGATGATCTTCAAGGTGGCGCTGGTGATGATCACATTTATAGTGGCAGCGGCAGCGTGTTTTATGGTGCCGAATGGAACCATGAGCCGGGCCATCTGAACCGCCTTGGCGCAGGGGACACCCTGTCAGGTGGCGCAGGCGAGGACGTTTTGTGGCTTGGGTCGGGCAATGTTGCGAGCGGCGGCGCGGATGCGGATACGTTTGAGGCCTTTGCGGGCGCGTATGATACTGTGACCGAGATCACCGATTTTGCGCCGGGCGAGGATAAGCTGGTCATTAGCTTTGGTTTGGATGGCCCGTTTGGTGCGGGCTTCCAGAACGCGGATAATGAGTATTTCACCGTGTCAGAGGCGGCAAATGGATTTGACAGCAGCTATGACGCAGATGCGGATGAGACCACGCTGACATTGGGTGGGCATCCATTGTTGGTCCTAAATGGTGATCAGACCGGGGCAACCGTGGCGTTCAGCAATCAGGATGCGGCCGAAAATTATGACCTGCCGGAAGTCTGGCTGGATACCAATGGCGATCCGATCACGGCTGAGCAAGGCCAAGCCGCTGACATTTTGTTCAGCGGCATGACCCCACAGGACATGTATGACGCCAATGGCAATGGCGGCATGGTCGCCTGATCAGCTCTCGGATTTCACAAACACGCGGCTGGGGTGTAACTCCCCAGCTTTGAAGCGGCCAACGGCCACGGCTTCACCGTCAAAGCTGGCCCAGCATTCTTCGCCGTAGTCCACATCTGACGCGAGCACCATGCCAGGATTGCCGTTGCGCAGGCGCACGGTGCCTTCGGCGGTGGCTTTCACTTCGGGCAGGTCTTCGAGGCCTTGCTCAAGTGGGCGCAGGTAGGTGTCGAGTTCAGGCTGTTTGGCCATCTCGTCGATTTGCGCAAGAGTCAGACCGTCACCCGCATCAAATGGGCCGGACCAGATGCGGCGCAATTCGCGCACGTGACCAAAGCAGCCAAGCGCCTCACCCAGATCGCGGGCGATGGAACGCACGTAGCCGCCTTTGCCACACGTCATTTCCAGGGTGACGTGATCTTCATCTTCGCGGTCGGTCATCACCAGCTCTTCGACCCAAAGCGGGCGCGGGGCAATTTCAATCTCTTCACCGGCGCGGGCCAGTTTGTAAGCGCGTTCGCCGTCAATTTTTACGGCGGAGAACTTTGGCGGCACCTGCATGATGTCGCCAACAAACTGCCCCAAGGCCTCTTTGATTTCGTCATCCGTTGGGCGTGTGTCTGACTGAGCGATGACTTCGCCCTCAGCGTCGTCAGTGTTGGTGGCTTGTCCCAATCGCACGGTGAAGGTGTAAGCCTTTAAGGCGTCAGTGATGTAAGGCACGGTTTTGGTGGCCTCGCCTAGCGCCACAGCCAGAACGCCGGTAGCATCCGGATCCAACGTGCCAGCGTGGCCGGCTTTTTTGGCATTGAAGGCCCAGCGGACTTTGTTCACCACAGAGGTCGACGTGATGCCTGCGGGTTTGTCGACCACAAGCCAGCCTGAAATATCGCGTCCCTTGCGTTTGCGTCCCATGCCTTTGACCTCTCATTTGGGGGTGAGGGCGGCGACCTATCGGATTGCCATCACTCTGTCAATTTAGCGGAAGAGAAAAACGGCTCAAAATAAAAAGGCCACCAGACCCACGCGATCTGATGGCCTTCCTGAACGCGGGGGTGGAGGAGCCGTCCCGCGTGTTCCTGTGCCGGTGTTAGTCGCCGTCAGCGACGCCAGCGGCGCGGAGTTTGGCCCGACGTGCCCGATAGCTTGGCAACGCCACGAGGATTAGTGCGATCACCAGAAGGCCAAGAGTCATCGGACGCTCCCAGATAAAGGCAATGCCATCATAAAGCTGCATCGAGCGGGAGAAGTTGTCCTCCAGCATGCCGCCCAAGATGAAGCCGATCAGCAAGGGTGCCAGCGGATAGTCGGCAAAGCGCAGAGCCGTTGCACAAACCCCAAATCCAACCAGCAAAAGAAGCTCGGTGGCATTATTCTGACCGATGTAGGCCCCCATCAAGGTGAAGAACAGGATGAACGGGATCAGATAGTTGCGCGGCACGGCCAGCACTTTGGCGATATAGGGGATCAGCGGCAGGTTCAGGACCAGCAACACAAGGTTGCCGATGAACATGGACATGATCACCGCCCAGAACACCTGAGGCTCGTCGATCATCAGGCGTGGGCCTGGTGTGACGTTCAGAGCGATCAGTGCGCCAAGCAGAATTGCGGTGGTCCCGGAACCAGGGATGCCCAACGTCAGCAGCGGCACAAAGGAGCCAGTGCAAGCTGCGTTGTTGGCTGTTTCCGGGGCCGCCAGGCCCTTGATAGAGCCTTTCCCAAACTGTTCTTGTTCTTCTTTTGGGGCGATGTTGCGTTCAACCGCATAGCCCAGGAAGGAGGCGATGGTTGCGCCTGCACCAGGGAGAACCCCGATGAAGAAGCCCTGGATGGACTGACGTCCGATCACCGGGGCGATGGATTTGGCTTCCGAGCCAGTGATGCGCAGGTCTTTGATTTCACCGCTGTTGGCGTCTCCGGTTGTGCGGGGTTTCAGCACAAGGAACAGCGCCTCTGGCAGGGCGAACATCGCCATGGCCAAAGTGATGAAGCCAAAGCCAGATTGCAAATCCATGATGCCCATGGTGAAGCGTGGCATGTTGAACAGTGCACCTTCGCCAACGGTGGCCATCATCAGGCCCAGTAGGGTCATCATCAGCGCTTTGGCCACTTGACCGGTGCCGGCAAATGCTGCGATGGCAGACAGGCCCACAACCATCAGTGCGAAGTATTCTGCGGAGTGGAACAGAAGCGCGACGGAGGACAGCGCAGGGGCAAAGATCATCAACAGCAGCGCACCAATGGTGCCGCCCGCAAAGGACGCGATTGCGGCGATGGTCAGCGCTTTACCAGCTTTGCCTTGCTTGGCCATCGGATAGCCATCAAAGCTTGAAGCAACAGTGCCCGCGACCCCCGGCGCGTTTAACAGGATTGAGGAGGTGGAACCTCCAAAGATCGCGCCGTAATACACACCGGCCAGCAGGATCAGCGCTGCGGAGGGATCACCCATGGAAATGGCCACAGGGATCATAATTGCGATGATCGACATCGGGCCCAGGCCCGGCAACATGCCGATAAAGGTACCAATCAAACAGCCACCAATGACCATAAGTAGGTTTTGTAGGGAAAAGGCCGTTTGCAGGCCGATCAGAAGTCCTTCGAGCATGTCAGCCTCCAAAGTTGGCGCCAAACGGGCGCAAGTTGATGCCCAGCGTGTGCTGAACAAGGGTCCAAAGAATGAAGATGGCCATGAGCATCACAATCGCAGTGATATGCCACTTTCCGGCGCCCATCAGGAGGGAGCCGATGATCACAAAGGCTGCGGTGGAAAAGAGCACAAGGCCGCCACCAATCAGCATCAGGACAAACTGTAGGGTTACAATTGAGGGTTCGCTAAACATCTCAGCCTCCCAGGAAGCCGGGCAACGGCCGCAGGTAGATGCCGAGAACCTCTTGCACAAGATACCAAACCAAGAAGGTCGCCGCGAGTGAGATTGGCAACATGAAGTGGAACTTGCGCTCGCCCAGAATAAAAGAGCCAAAAATCAGGAAGCCGGAGGTTGAGAAGATAAAGCCCGCAGGACGCAGCAGCAGCGCGTAAGCCACCATGAGGCCTAGCAGCAAGATGGCTTGGCCAAGTTTATACTCTGTCAGGCGGCGGTAATCGATCTCCGCTTCTTTGGCTTCGCTTTTTTCCAATCCCAAAAGGATGATCAGCGAGGCAATCATGCCAAGGATGGACAACACCTTAGGGAAGGTACTTGGCCATATCGGGTTGCGTTTCATGAACGGGGCAAGGCTGCCATCCATCGTGAACCAAGCGGCGTAGCCATAAGCCATGCAAATGCCCAGCAGTATCAGTGCGATCCAGCGATCCAGAGCCATGAAGCTCCCCTCCCTTTAAAAAGAGGGCAGAGCGGGTGTCCGCTCTGCCCAGTTAGATGATAGCTGACTTTAGAGGAAGCCGAGCTTTTTCATCAGGTCGCCGATGACTTTTTCTTGGCCTTCGAGGAAGGCTTTGAAGTCGTCGCCGTTGTTGTGGATGTTGACCCAGCCATTGCGCTCGCGCACGGCTTCCCACTCTGGGGTGTCATACATTTTGGTCAGCGCGTCCTGATACATCGCCAGCTTGTCTTCTGGCAGGCCAGGTGCGCCAAAGAAACCACGCCAGTTCACGAACGAAGTGTCGATGCCCTGTTCTTTCATGGTCATGGCGTCAGGCGCTGCGGATACACGCTCATCAGCAGTCACACCGATGATTTTCACTTCACCTGCGTTGGCCAGATCAACCGCTTCGGAGAAGCCGGTGGACAGAGCTGCAATTTCGCCGGACAGCAGGGCTGCCATGGCTTTGCCGCCTGCGTCGTAAGGGATGTACTTCACACCCAGCGCGTCTTTGCCAGCCGCTTCCATCACCATGGCTGCCACAAGGTGGTCCATGCCGCCTGGAACCGAACCACCACCGATGGCGGTTTTGGATGGATCCGCGTCATAGGCGGCCATCAGGTCGTCCATGTTGTTGAGCGGGCTGTCTTTGTGCACAACCAGAGCGGCGTAGTCGCCGATGGTGCCGGCCACGAGGGTCAGGTCACGGAAGTTGTGTGGGAACACGCCAGTCAGAGAGCGGATCACGATTGGGGTGGAGTTCACCATCAATGTGCCGTGGTTGCTGTCGGCGTTTTCAATCAGGAAGCCAATGGCTTTACCGCCGCCACCACCGGACATGTTTTCATAAGATGCGGTGCCTGCGATGCCCGCTTTGGTCAGCGCTTCACCGGTGCCGCGTGCGGTACCGTCCCAGCCACCACCGGCGCCGCCGGGGATCAGGAAGTGGATGCTGTCGACAGTTTTGTGGCCGTCAGCAATGGCTTGACCTGCGAATGCGAATGCGGCCATAGCGCTGGCCATCAGGGCGCGGCGGCCCATGCTCAATTTCATCATTTTTCTCCTCCAAATTGACAACTGTCCGAAAGACGGCTCAGTTGAGGGCAGTCAAACATCGCAACCTGTCACAAACCTGTCATGCTGTCAGAAAGGTGCCCAACCCGCATGAAATTCCTGCTTGTCGAAGACAATATCGAGCTTGCCAATGCGGTCAGTGCGCGTCTGCAATTGGATGGTCATGTGATTGATCATGCTGATAAAATTGAAGATGCCATGATATTCATGCAGACCGGTGAATATGATCTCATATTATTGGATATTATGTTGCCGGACGGGGATGGGCGCACCTTCCTGAAACACCACCGGAGCGGGAAAAATGACACGCCTGTAATTGTTCTGACGGCGCGGTCTCAGGTCAGTGACAGAATCAGCCTGCTGGATTTGGGCGCGGACGATTACATGACAAAACCGTTTGACCATGAAGAGTTACAAGCCCGGTGTCGCGCGGTTTTACGACGCAATGCGGGGCATGCGCAGTCGATCACGGAGCTTGGGGGCGTGTCGCTTGATCCGGTGGCTGGACGGCTGACCATTGGCGCGCGGGCTGTGACCCTGCGCAATCGTGAGTTGCGGCTTCTGGAATTGTTGATCAACGCGCCTGGTCAGATTTTTTCCAAGGCAAAATTGGCAGACCGATTGTTTTCTTATGACGAGGATGTCTCGGAGAACGCCATCGAGGTTTACATCGGGCGTCTGCGCAAACATCTGGAGCCGTCAGAGCTGCGCATCACCACCCTGCGTGGGCTTGGCTATAGGTTGGATCATGAGTGATACGGTCAATGTGGCCGGCTCTCTGCGGGCGCGGTTGGCGCTGACATTGATCGGCAGCGCGGCGGCGATTGCCGTGCTTCTGTTTTTTGTGGTGCGCACCTATGCGGCGCAGATCGCGCAGAGTGGGCAGGACAACATTTTGGAGGCTTCGGTCACATCCATTCTGGATGCGGCGACACTGCGTGATGGCGATGTGGAGGTGGACTTTCCCTACGTCGCATTTTCCATGCTGAATACAGAAGCGGATGACCGTGTTTTCTACGCCATTTGGCAAGACGAAACCCTGTTGTCCGGTTACGAACTCCTGCCAGTGGCTGATGCGCCGGATGGCGGAGAAATTGTGCATGTGTCTGCTCAGTTTGACGGCGCTTCGGTCCGGGTGGCCACAGCAGCGCGTATATTGGTGGGGGCAAACGCCAGAAATCGGGTGACAGTCTCGGTTGCCCAAACGCAGGATGCCTTGGCGGGGACGTTGAATAAGATTTCTCGAAATGTCGGTCTGATTGGGGCCGGGTTTTTTGCCCTGTCCGTGTTGGTGGCGAGTTGGGCGACCAACACAACCATCCGCCCATTGGAACGCTTGACCCATTCTATCACGCGGCGCGGACCCAAAGACCTCAGTCCCGTGGCCCGTCCTGTGCCGTTGGAAATGGCGCCGTTTGTGACCTCGCTCAACAGTTTTATGGCGCGGCTGGATACATCCTTGAAACAGTCCGAGGACTTCATCGCGGAAGCGGCGCATCGGGTGCGCACCCCATTGGCGACGGTGCGCAGCCATGCGGAAGCGACCTTGCAAAGGGTGGAACGCGAGGACAACCGGCAAGCGTTGCGCTCCATGGTGCGGGCGATTGATGAAAGTTCACGCGCCGCAGGACAGTTGTTGGATCATGCGATGATCACCTTTCGGGCTGATCATCTCGAAACAGAACCGTTGGATTTGGTGGAATTGGTAGATGACCTGGTGACGCGCTTGGCGCCAGTGGCAGAGATGAAGGACATTGCGCTGACTGTGGTCAGTGAAGGCGTGGTGATGGTTGAGGCGGATTCGATCCTGTTGCAAAACGCGCTGCGTAATTTGGTCGAAAATGCGCTGAAATATGCGCCGGGAGAGAGTGAGATCACACTTGAAGTGTTTGCAACCCCGCAGCCCCGCGTGGAAGTGCGGGATGAAGGGCCGGGATTTCCGCCAGATCAGATACAGGGTTTGGCCGCGCGGTTTTCCCGTGGAGAAAATGCCAAAGATACCATTGGATCGGGGCTTGGCCTCACCATTGCGCAAGATGTGGCCACGGCCCATGGCGGTGAGATGACTTTGACCAACCTGCCGGAGGGCGGTGCATGCGTTACATTTTTGCTTTGATTGCCTGGCTGTGCCCGTTGATGGGGGCAGCAGAAGAGTGGGAAGACCAAAACGCCTTTGGTCCTGCTGCGGCGACAACAACGTTGCGGGTGTTGTCCAGTACCGACACGGCGCTGTTTGCGCCTATTATCGAGGATTTTTTGCGAAGCCGCCCGGCGGTTTCGGTGGAGTATTTGGTGACAGGCACAGCGCAGATTGATGAGGTGTTTCGCGCGGCGCCGGATGAGTTTGATGTGGTGATCTCCAGCGCCATGGATCTGCAGCTTAAACTGGTGAATGACGGCTATTCTGTGCCAATTGAGACCCTGTCTCAGCCGGATTGGGCGCAGTGGCGCAACAGCCTGTTTGCCTTCACCACGGAACCTGCCACCATTGTGATCAATCGGGTCGCTTTTGCACCGGAGGCAGTGCCACAGACACGGCAAGAATTGATCGCGGCGATGCGGGCGCGGCCCGAGGTGTTTCGCGGCAAAGTTGGCACCTATGATGTGCGTAAGTCCGGCTTGGGCTATTTGTTTGCAACCCAAGACGCCCGCGCGTCAGAGACTTTTTGGCGCTTGATGGAAGTTATGGGCGGGCTGGATGCCAGATTGTATTGCTGTTCCGGTGAAATGATTGACGACTTGGTGTCCGGCGACCTGATGGTAGCTTACAACGTCTTGGGCAGCTACGTGGCGGCGCGCGAAGATGTGGCTGAGACCTTGGAAATTGTGCTGCCGTCTGATTTCCCGACAACCATGATGCGCACGGCGTTTGTGAGCAGCCGGACCGACGTGGAAGCCGAGGCGGCGGCGTTTGTGCGTCACTTAGTGGAGGTGCAGACGGGGCCGCGGAACCCGGATGTTTTCCCGCTGCCGCCGCTGAGTGCCGCGGTGGATAGTGCCGGGCAGGCGGTGATTTCGCTGGGGCCAGCGCTGATGACCTACCTTGATCCGCTCAAGCGCAAAAGGTTCATCAAAGAGTGGAGCAGTGCGGTTATTCAGTGACCGACGAGTCGGATTCCACAACGCCAATGATCGGGCCCATCCAAAATCCGCCATCGGATCGGTTGAGCTGTGGCGCGTGTAGGCGGCTGATTTTGCCGTCGAAATAAAGCGCGTTTGGAGTTTGGAGTTTGTCTCGAAAGAAACGGCCAAATTCGTGGAAGGTCACAGCCTCGTTGGAAATCACAAAATAAGCGGTTTTGCCGTCGTTTGTGGTGCCGACGCCATTGCGCAGGAAGCGCGATGTGCTATTAGGCAGGAAGCGTGGGTGCAAGTCGCCATCGATTACCAGCATTGGGCCAGATTGGGTGGCGTCACGGCAGTTGGGCGCTTGTTTTTGAAAATCCAGCGTTTCGTAGACGCGCACAGAACCGTCATTCAGGCACAAAACGCCATTGGGTAGCAGGCCAAAGTTGCCCTTGCTGCCACCCGTCAATATCCGCATTTCTTCGGTGCCATCTTCGACATAGTGGCCCACAGGGCTGCGATCAGCGTGATACATACCCGCGTTCATGCCAAAGCTGAGGATTTTGCCTTCCTCCAGCGTGCGCTCGATGTCACGGAACTGGCCCAGAATAGCGCCGTCGTCGCCGCGCAGGAACAGCCGCAGATTGTCTAGCGTGGCGTCCACCGTGCAGATCGTGAGGCTGCGCCCTTCGTGTGTTTGATCTGAACAGGTTAGCGCCTGCACCCATTGGGGCAGGGACAGAAAGATCAAACAGAGCGCAGTTCGGATCACGTAGGGTCGCCATCCTCTGTGTCTGATTTGGCCACGTCGGATTGCACACGTTCGTCAGACAACATGGCGCGGGTGGCGTCCATCTGATCAAATGTGGTGTCAACCCGGAAGCGCAGGTCAGGCGCGTGCTTCAATCCAGCCTTGCGGCCAATGATCTTGCGCAATTCCCATTTGTGGCGGGCCAATAGAGCAACTGCGTCTTCTTTGTTTTTGCCACCAAGGGGCAGCACAAAGCAGGTCGCAATCGACAGGTCCGGGGTGATGCGCACCTCGCCCACGGTGATTGACATGCGGGTCACGTCTGGATCGTGCAGTTCGTCACGCACCAAGACTTCCGACAATGTGCGTCGGATGAGTTCACCCACGCGCAGTTGGCGCTGGGACGGGCCGCGGCCCTCGGAGGAAGAGTTCTTTGCCATGTCTCTCACTTAGGGCTTCTGTCAGCCTTTGCCAAGCTGGATTGCATTGGGTAAGCAGGGCCAACGCCATATGGGCGGTTTGTCAGAGTAGAGAGGACACCATGCAGGAATTGCCAGGAATCGCGATCACAGGGGCGTCAGGCCGGATGGGGCAGATGCTGATCAAGACTGTGTCCGAAAGTGACAAGGTGCGGCTGGTGGGCGCGGTGGAACGCGAAGGCCATGAGTGGGTTGGTCGGGACGTCGGCGAAGCTATGGGCGGCGCGGCGCTGGGCGTGACAGTGACCGACCAGCCGCTTGAGGCCTTTGCCAAAGCGCAGGCGGTGATTGATTTTACCGCACCCGCGGCGACAATTGCCTTTGCCAAGCTGGCCGCTCAAGCTCGCGCGGTGCATGTGATTGGCACCACTGGCATGACCGATGACGACATTGCGCAGCTGGAGCCTTGCGGGCGTCACGCCGTGATTGTGCGGGCAGGCAACATGAGCCTTGGAGTGAACCTGCTGACAAAGCTGACACAGCAAGTGGCCGCAGCGTTGGATGAAGACTTTGATATTGAAATCATTGAAGCGCACCACCGTCACAAAGTGGATGCGCCGTCTGGCACGGCGTTGATGCTGGGCGAAGCGGCCGCCGAAGGCCGCGGTGTGGATCTGAAAGATGTCACCGACAGTGGCCGTGACGGCATCACCGGGGCGCGCAAGCGCGGCGACATCGGGTTCACGGCCATTCGTGGCGGCGACATCATAGGTGAGCATGATGTGATGTTCGCTTGCGACGGGGAGCAAATCATTCTGCGCCACAAAGCCACCGACCGGAGCCTGTTTGCCAAAGGCGCGCTAAAGGCCGCGATATGGGGGCAGGGTCAAAAGCCCGGTGAGTATGATATGTTTGACGTGTTGGGATTGTAAGAATCCCCCCTGAATTCTGTGCGAAACGCTATGCGGCGTTTTGCGCATCTTGTGCGATTGGCACTTTCGCAGAGCTGTGCTCAAATTGGTTGCAGAAGAAATGACCAATAAAATCAACCGCTCAATGGTTGAAGGTAGGGGCATGTGACAGCCCTTTCAAATGATGCATCCAGACCAGATGCATTTTTTGTTGGCAGGTCAAAGACGTTGTGTTCTTATGTCGGCAAACAAAAACTTAAATGACCATTTAAAAAATGACCAACAGGGAGAAGACCATGACGACGTTTTTGAAAGCCGGTCTGTCGGCGATTGCGGTGTCTGCTGTGGCCATGTCGGCACAGGCGGCGGAGCTTGGCGCGACCGGTGAACCAATCAAACTGGCGCTGAACGAATGGACTGGTCAGCACGTGACCACTCATGTGGCTGGCGAGATGCTGAAAGCGGCTGGGTACGAAGTTGAATACGTGACGGCTGGCATGATGAACCAATTCCAGGCGATTGCAGATGGCGACATCCACGCAACTCTGGAAATTTGGTCCTCCAACGTGTCGGATCAATACGCTGTGCTGAAAGACGACGGCAAACTTGAGGAGTTGTCTGATCTGGGTCTGAACGCCCGTGAAGGCATTGCATACCCGGCGCACGTGGAAGACCTGTGCCCTGGACTGCCAGCGTGGGAAGCGCTGAAAGACTGTGCGATGAACTTTGCCACCGCCGAAACCCTGCCAATGGGGCGTTTGGTGGATTACCCAGCGGATTGGGGCACACCGGGTGCCGATCGCATGACCGGTTTGGAACTGCCGTTCAAAGCCGTGCCAGCCGGGTCCGAGGGCGCGCTGATCGCGGAACTGCGTGCGTCCACTGAGAAAAAGTCACCACTGCTGATCACATTCTGGCAACCGCACTGGGCGATGTCTGCCTATGACGTGAAATTTGTTGCATTGCCTGCGGGTGAGGATGCGTGTTTCTCCGATCCGGCATGGGGACCAAACCCAAATGCGATCAACGATTGTGATTTTGCAGCCAGCCGTATCTTCAAAGCGGGTTGGCCAGGTCTGAAAGACAAATGGCCTGCGGCACATGAAATCCTGGTGAACTACCAGTTGGCTGTCGAAGATCAGCAGCCGATGATGGGCGCCGTCGACGTGGACGGCGAAAAGGTTGAAGAGGTTGTTGCTGCCTGGATGGGCGCCAATGAGGCCAAGTGGAAGTCGGTTGTCGACGCCGCAACGAAGTAAGCCTTTATGACTGACAAGAACAGCACCGCTCCGGCGATTGCCGTCGAAGACCTCTGGCAGGTCTTCGGCGAAAACGCCACCTCTGCCTTGCGCGATGCGCGCGGGGCAGGGGACGACAAAGCCATCGCTCAGACCCTAAAGGATAAGACCCTCATTCCCGCTGTTCGGGCAGCCAATTTTGAGGTCAAATCTGGCGAACTCTTTGTGATTATGGGGCTTTCCGGCTCTGGTAAGTCGACCATGATCCGCTGCATCTCGCGGCTGATTGAGCCAACAGCCGGGTCGGTGCGCATTGATGGCGAGGATATTCTTCAGGCCAGTGACAAACGCCTGATTGATCTGCGCCGCCACAAGCTGGGCATGGTGTTCCAGCACTTTGGATTGTTCCCGCATATGACCGTGGCCGACAACGTGGCCTTCCCTCTGAAAATGCAGGGTGCGGGTAAAGCGGAGCGCCGTGCGCGGGCCTTGGAGGTTCTGCAGATGGTTGGTCTGGAGGGCCGCGAGGATACGTATCCGCGCAACCTGTCCGGTGGTCAACGACAGCGGGTTGGCATCGCCCGTTCGCTTGCGGTGAACCCGGATATCTGGTTTCTGGATGAGCCGTTTTCGGCGCTTGACCCGTTGATCCGCCGTCAGTTGCAGGATGAGTTTCTCAACATCCAGGCCACTCTGAAAAAATCCATTGTTTTCATCACACATGACATTCAGGAGGCCCTAAAGTTGGCCGATCGGATTGCGATCATGCGCGATGGTGAGATTGTGCAGATTGGCACGCCGGAAGAGATTGTGCTGCATCCGGTAGACGATTATGTCGCCGAGTTTTCCAAAGACGTGCCGAAGGGGCGGCATGCCTGTGTCGAGTCGATCTTGATGGACGGTATTCCGGACAATATGCCGGATGATCCGGGTATCAAAATTGGCATGACACTGGACACTGCGCTGACCAAATGCATGGAGCTGTATGAGCCGGTTCCGGTGCGCAATGCTGAGGGCAACGTGATTGGCGCGGTGCATCCCCATGAGTTGGCCAATGCGCTGCAGGCGGAAGAGACATGAGTGCGACTGAGGCCGTGTCGCAAGGCGCAGGCCGGAGGCTGTCGCTTACACGTGGCAGTCAGGCTGCGCTGTTTGTGCTGGCGGTGGTTCTGCTGTGTCGCCTGCTGGGCGCGCAGTTTGAGTGGTTGGTGAAATGGCCAGCTGCATTGACTGTGCCCATGGCTGACTGGATGACCTGGTTGGTTGGCGGATTTCTGGATGTTTTCAAACCTATAGCGCGGACCTTCACGTTTCTGGTGAGCTACCCAATGGAGTGGGTTGGCTGGCTGTTGAATGCGGTGCCCTGGCCAATGACGGTGGCGGCTGTGACCGCAATTGGCTGGATGATTGGTGGTATCCGGCTGGCGGCATTGGGCTTTTTGGGCCTGATGTTTGTGGTTTTTACTGGTTACTGGTCGCAGGGCATGAACACCTTGGCGCTGGTTGCGGTGTCTGTTCCATTGGCGCTTGTGATGGGCGCGGCAATTGGCATTTTGGCGTTTGAATATCCGCGCATGAAAGGGGCGGTGAACGCGCTTCTGGACATAATGCAGACAGTGCCAACCTTTGCTTATCTTGTGCCTCTGCTTGTGCTTTTTGGATTTGGCCCTGTGGTCGGCCTGATCGCGTCAGCGATCTATGCGGCGCCGCCGATGGCGCGCAATGTGCTGCTGGGGCTGGAGCGAGTAGATACGGAAATTCGTGAAGCGGCAGTGATGTCTGGTGGCACGCGGCGGCAGCAGTTGTTCCTTGTGGAACTGCCTGCCGCAACACAGCAGATTATGATTGGCGTAAACCAATGCCTGATGGCGGCGCTGTCGATGGTGATCATCGCGGCAGTGATTGGCGGGTTTGACGACATCGGCTGGGAAGTGCTGCAAACCATGCGTAAGGCATTGTTTGGACCAGCCTTTTTGGCGGGGTCCGTGGTTGTGGTATTTGCAATCATCATTGATCGTATGTCCGCCGCACTTGCCGAACCACGACAGCCGCAAAACCGAACCGTGGCTTATGGGATTTTGGCGGTTGGTGCGGCCGTGACGATTTGGGCTGTGCTGGCGGGCTGGCCGCCGTCTGGTGTGGCGGCGATGGACGGGCTGGCCAAGCGTGTGGATGAAGGGGTTGGGGTGTTCACCGCCACTTACGGCACCACCTTGGACAGCATCAAAAACACCTCGATGTTTTACGGGCTTCTGCCGTTGCGCATTGGGCTTGCGGAGGCGGTTTTGCCGTTCACCTGGGGCTTTGCCTGGACTGTAAAACACACCGCCATGCTCTATGGTGCAGCACTGCTTATCTCCTTGATTTTGATATTTAAAGGCCGAGTCACGGCCGCAGTGATGGTGCTGATTATTGCCTATATTGCGGAAATTGGCGTGGCGCATTTGGCCTGGCCTGTGGTGATTTTGGGCGCCGGCGCAATTGGTTGGGTGTCCGGCGGCTGGAAGCTGGCGCGATTGGCTGTGATCTTGTTGTCTTTGATCCTGATTTCCGGTCTTTGGGAGCGTGCGCTTCTGTCGCTGTATCTGGCGGGCGCGGCGGTCTTTGCCTGTGCCGTCATCGGCGGACTTCTGGGGCTGTGGAGTGCCATGAGCACAACCGCCTGGATGGTGCTCCGGCCCATCTGTGATTTCCTGCAAACCATTCCGTTGTTTGTGTTCCTGATCCCTGTGTTGATGTTTTTTCAGATCGGAGAATTCTCAGCGTTTATAGCGATTTGTATGTATGCGGTGGTGCCGATGATCCGCTACACAAGGCATGGGTTGGTCAGCACGCCGGATGAGATCATCGAGGCCGCCACAGCCAGCGGGGCTGGCAAATGGCAGACCATGTTTGAGGTGCGCGCGCCCTTCGCGGCCCCCACCATTTTGCTGGGGCTCAACCAGACCATTCTCTACGCCTTTGCCATGCTGGTGATTGCCGCGTTGATTGGCACTACCGAGTTGGGTCAGTTGATCTTCCTCGCACTCGGTCAGTACGATGTTGGGCTTGGCATCACCGCAGGCGCAGCGATGGCGATCCTGGCGTTGGTGGCGGACCGGTTGGTGCAGGGGTTTGCTGAAGAACGTCGGCAGGCGTTGGGTCTCTGAAACGTGAGCGAATCGGGGTTAACACTCCGGTTCGCTTAGATTTTTGACTTTCGGTATCGCGACTGTTTCACGGCGGTATTGCGTCGGTGCGAATTCCCAAAATTCGACTTGTAAACAAGGCGTGTGCTGTTGCGGCCATGGTTGCAACGTCCCCATGGACAGGTGGTGCAACCCTGAGTGGATTTGCAATGTGGCGCGGAGCGCGTCACACTCGTTTTGGTGGAGCAACACTCAGATAGGGGTGTTGAGTGGATTTTTAAGACTTCGGGGGGATTGTGCGATCATGTCAGATCCTAACGCGCCCAATGGAATGCACTTCAGAATTGCGCCTGATGTAATCCGGGTCGCGGCTGCGCGTGTGTGCGGCAGTCAGACATTCAAAGCGGCAAAGCAGCAAGAGGTGTTGTTGCGGTTCCTTGTGGATGAGCATTTGGAGGGGCGCGCTAAGCAGGGCAGTCGGAAGGCCGTGATCGCTTCGCTTTTTGCGGATCGGTTGGAAGAGGAAGCCGAGCGAAAATTGGCCTGGGCAATAGAGCGTTTGGCTGAAAAACTAACGGTGTACTATGAAGCAGAAGGGGCCGATGACCCGATCCGGGTGTTTGTGGATTCTGAGCTCTGTCGATTGCGCTTCCGGATGTGGGAAGGTGAGGCTGTTTCGCTGACGTCGCAGCCGCAGAAAACGCCGATTAAGGTGGTGTTTTCTATGGGCCTTGTTGTTGTGGCATTGGTTGTCGCCGGCGGCTTGGCGCTTTGGCCGGAGAACCTAAGATTTCGATCGTTTGGGTCAGTACCGGTTTTGCATTCTGAGGAAGACCTGTGGGTGCCGCCTTTTCCTGAACGCTATGACGGACTTTCTGTTCCCGCATTGGAGACTGTGGCGCGAGAGTACCTATATCCAACTCTCGATATGGAGCGGCAGCGCGTGGCGATTGCTATCGCCAAAGAGGTGATTGCACGAGATCCAGAGCACGTGACGGCATATGCGACGGCTGGATATGCCTTAACCTCGATTGCATTGATGACTTCGGGAGGGGCACTTTCTCGACGTCATCTAGAAGAGGCGCGGGTGATGCGGGACCAAGCGCTGGCGAAAGGCCCGCAGGATCCGTGGGTTTTGTCCTCGGCCGCATTGGTTGCGTTTACGGGGGGAGACTATAGCGAGGCCATCAAGCTGTCTGAGAGGGCTTATGCGTTGGGGTCCCAAGATCCTGATGTGGCGGGGGCTTATGGGGATTTGGCGTTGATCACGGGGCGTTATGAAAAAGCGCGCGGGGCTTCAGGAGTACGGAGCGTCCCGGACCATCCACATATTTTTGTGGCCCGAGAACGGCTGTATGCGATGTCTAGTTTCCACGTCGGAGAATATGTCGAGACCATTGACGTATTGGAGGCTGTGGAACGTGAGGGACGCAGTGTTAGTGTTGTGTCGATGACATATTTGGCCGCAGCCCATCAGGCGGTTGGTAACCATCACCGTGCCAATGAAACGGTTCAACGCATTCGGGAACAGTGGCCAATGTATCGACCAGAAATGATTGCTCGTGTGTTCTTTCAGGACCCAACAGAGGGAGATTTTCTGATGCAGAGTTTGGCCGCAGCCGGATGGGTATTTAATGAATAAGTTAGATCAGAAATCGATGGCGATGCCTTTTTTCTCCCAGTCGCCGTAGCGCACCGGCTCTGGCCCGTCGCGTCCGCCAAGCTCGGTGGGCATGTCGACCGCTTTGGCTGTCTTGCGGCGCTCTTCGGCTTCGGCCAAGGCGCGTTTGGCAGCTTCGGGCAAGTCGTCGCGGGTTTCGGGTGTGTCCGTCATGAGAGGGTTCCTTTCAGGCCTAGCCCTTGATATACGCGCCCGTCTGCCAAGCTCAAGTCCGTAAGGAAACCTGCCCATGTCTAACTCCGGTTATTACACCCGCCGCAGCGCTGTGCGTTTGCTGGATAAAGTCATGGAAGACGGGCGGTTGCTCAATGACCTGATCCAGAGCGGCGGGTTGAGCAAGTTGGAGCCGGCGGATCGCGCCCGTGCTCAGCGACTGGCGCTCGACACGCTGCGCAATTTGGAGCGCGCGGACCGCGTGTTGCAGAAACATATGAAGAAGACTCCGGATCTGCACGTGCACAATGTGCTGCGACTAGCGACAGTGGAGCTCTGTCTTGGCGGTGCGGCGCATGGTGTGGTGAACGATGCGGTGAACATCGTTGCGAAGAACAAACGCACCGCTGGCATGAAAGGCCTGGTCAACGCCGTTCTGCGCAAAGTGGACGAAAAGGGGCAGGCCGAATGGGACAAGCTGCGGGTGCCGCGGCTGCCGAAATGGCTGCGCAAACCGCTGGCACTGGCCTATGGCGCAGAAACCATGCTGGACATTGAAGCGGCACATTTTGCCGGGGCGCCGTTGGATTTGACGGTGAAAGAAGATGCCGAAGGCATTGCTGAAGCTGTGGGTGGCGTGGTGCTGCCCAATGGCTCGGTGCGGATTGCGGATGCGGGGCAGGTCACGGCACTTGCAGGCTTCAAACAAGGCCAGTGGTGGGTGCAGGACGCCGCTGCATCAATGGCGGCGCGGGTGTTAAATGCACAACCGGGGGAAACGGTGCTGGACCTTTGCGCCGCGCCGGGCGGCAAGACCATGCAAGTGGCCGCAGCAGGGGCTACGGTGACAGCGGTGGATGACAGCGCGTCGCGCATGGAACGGTTGGAAGAAAACCTCAAGCGGGTACAGCTTGACGCCACTGTGGTTGTTGGGGACGTGATGGCGCAGGAAGGCCAGTATGATGCGATCTTGCTGGATGCGCCGTGTTCGGCCACAGGCACCATTCGGCGCCACCCAGATTTGCCGTTTGCCAAAGATGGCAGCGAATTTGGCGATCTGATTGGCTTGCAAGAAGTGTTCTTGGACCACGCGATTGGCCTTTTGAAACCCGGTGGGCGGTTGGTGTTCTGTACCTGCTCGTTGTTGCCAGACGAAGGCGAGGTGCAGGTGGAAGAGGCGGCAGAGCGCTGGGCGGATGTCACCGTGGATCGTGAGGCGGTTCTGATTGATGGTGTGGATCCGACTTGGGTCACCGAGGAAGGTGGCCTGCGCCTGCGTCCGGATTATTGGGCTGACAAAGGTGGCATGGACGGGTTTTACGTGGCGATGCTGCGCAAAGGTCAGTGAGCATTTGCCGAGGGAATGTGATGAGCCGATTCAATCGGTGACTCAGCGCTAACACCTCGCTACACTCGCGCCAAACGCCAAAGAGCGTAGAGGCAGAGTGGATGTCCAAACCAAAGAATATATCAGCCCGATGGACACGGTTTAATCACCGTGTGGCGGCCCGGATCAGCACCCGTGCGCGGCCTGCCACAGGGTTCACAAGCATGCCGGAGCCCCGGACCATTGGGCTGTTTGCGCGTGGCAAGCAACTTGTGGCTGGGAATTTCCTGTTTGCAGGCCATTTGATCAGCGCCCCCAAAACCTCGCTGTGGGATATTGATGTGCCTGATGAGGTGTTTGCCGAAGAGCAGCACGGATTTGCTTGGCTGGATGATCTGGCGGCCGTGGGTGACATGCCGGCGCGGGAGCGGGCGCAGGAATGGGTCTGGCGCTGGATTGACCGGTATGGACGGGGCTCTGGGCCAGGCTGGATTCCGGATCTGGCGGGACGGAGGCTGATCCGTTGGATCAGCCATGCGATTTTCCTGCTGCGGGCGCGGGATTCGGCGCAGTCTGAAGATTTTTACCGCTCGCTGGCACAGCAGACGATTTTCCTGTCCAAACGTTGGCACAAAACCGTGCCGGGTCTGCCACGGTTTGAGGCCCTCACCGGGCTGATCTATGCAGGGCTGGCGCTGGAAGGCATGTCGCAACATGTGGAGCCAGCGCTTAAGGCGCTAGACAAAGAATGTGAGCGGCAGGTGGATGAGGAAGGCGGCATTCCAACCCGCAATCCCGAAGAGCTTTTGGAGGTTTTCACCTTACTGACCTGGGCAGCGACGGCGCTCAAGGATGCGGGACGCAAGCCATCGGCGATGCACACGCAGGCGATTGAACGCATTGCCCCGACGCTTCGAACACTGCGCCATTCCGATGGTAGTTTGGCACGATTCCACGGCGGTGGGCGTGGCATGGAAGGGCGGCTGGATTCGGCCTTGGCGGAAAGTGGCAACAAGACACGACAGGCAGATGGTCTGGCGATGGGCTATGCGCGGCTGTCGGCGGGGCGCACCAGCGTGGTGATTGATGCAAGCCCGCCGCCAACAGGGGCAAGCTCGCTTAATGCGCACGCGTCTACGATGGCGTTTGAGTTGACCAGCGGGCGTCGGCCGTTGGTGGTGAACTGTGGCTCAGGCGCGAGTTTTGGCGAAGACTGGCGGCGGTTTGGACGGGCGACACCGTCGCATTCCACGGTCACAGTTGATGAATTGTCCAGTGCGCGGCTTGGCGAAGAGGGTCGGGGATGGCGCGAAGAACAGCTGGTGGATGCGCCTAAAGATGTGCCAATCCAGATGAGCCAAGCCAGCGATGGGCTGCGGTTTGAAGGCGGGCATGACGGTTACATCGCGTCCCACGGGCTGACCCATGCGCGGACGTTGGAGTTGACCTTTGATGGCCGTGGTATGGCGGGTGAAGACCTGATTATTGCGATGGAGGATTCGGCCAAGCGGCGGTTTGATAAAGCCATGGACGAAGGTGCGTTGCAGGGAATCCCCTTTGAAATCGCCTTTCACTTGCATCCGGAGGTCGATGCTTCGCTTGATATGGGCGGGGCGGCGGTGTCGATTGCGCTCAAAAGCGGCGAATTGTGGGTGTTCCGGCACGACGCGATTGCCAAAATGCGGCTGGATACCAGTGTTTTCCTCGAAAAAGGGCGATTAAAGCCGCGTGCGACCAAACAAATCGTTCTATCTGGCGTGGCAATGGAGTATGCGACCCGCATCCGGTGGTCGTTGAGCAAAGCACATGAGACCAATGTGGCAATCAGGGACCTGAACCGGGACGAAATGGATTTGAACACCTGAGCCCAAGGACCCTATCCCAATGAGCGACCTCCTCCCTATTCGCCGCGCCCTGATTTCCGTGTCTGACAAGACCGGCCTGATCGATCTGGCCAAAGCCCTTTCAGACCGCGGTGTTGAGCTGCTCTCCACCGGCGGGTCCGCCAAAGCGATGCGCGATGCGGGGCTTGCGGTGAAAGATGTGGCGGATGTGACCGGCTTTCCGGAAATGATGGATGGCCGCGTTAAAACGCTGCACCCAAATGTGCATGGCGGTCTGTTGGCCTTGCGGGACAATGAGCAGCATGTTGCGGCGATGAAAGAACACGGCATTGCCGGCATCGACCTGCTGGTGGTGAACCTCTACCCATTTGAGGCCACTGTGGCGGCGGGTGCGGACTATGACACCTGCATCGAGAACATCGACATTGGTGGCCCGGCGATGATCCGCGCAGCAGCCAAAAACGCGGCGTTTGTGAACGTGATTGTCGACGTGGAAGACTACGACAAACTGCTGGGTGATATGGATCAGCACGATGGCGCGACGTGCCCGAAATTCCGTCGCAAGCTGTCCCAGAAAGCCTATGCGCGCACCGGGGCCTATGATGCGGCGGTGTCCACATGGATGGCAGAGCAGCTGGAGCTGGAAGCGCCCAAGCGTCGTGCCTTTGCTGGCGAGCTGAAGCAGACCCTGCGTTATGGCGAGAACAGCCACCAGAAAGCGGCGTTTTACACCGACGGCTCGGGCCGTCCGGGGGTGGCGACAGCGACCCAGTTGCAGGGCAAAGAGCTCAGCTACAACAACATCAACGACACCGATGCGGCGTTTGAGCTGGTCAGCGAGTTTGACCCGACCAATGGTCCCGCTGTGGCAATCATCAAACACGCCAACCCCTGTGGTGTGGCCGTAGGGGCAAGTTTGGTGGAAGCCTATCAGAAGGCGTTTGACTGTGATCGCACCTCGGCTTTTGGCGGCATTGTGGCGCTGAACCAGCCGCTGGATGTTGAGACCGCCAAGAAGATTGTGGAGATCTTCACCGAAGTGGTGATCGCGCCAGGGGCCTCTGAGGAAGCAAAAGAAATCTTTGCGGCCAAGAAAAACCTGCGTCTGTTGCTGACCGATGGTCTGCCAGATCCGCGCACACCGATCACAACCTACAAACAGGTTGCCGGTGGCGTGCTGGTGCAGGACAAAGATGTTGGCACCGTGGCTGTGGATGAGCTGAAGGTTGTGACCAAAGTCGCGCCAACGGAGGCACAGATGGCCGATCTGCAGTTTGCCTGGAAGGTGGCCAAGCACGTGAAATCCAACGCGATTGTCTACGTCAAAGGTGGTGCGACCGTGGGTGTGGGCGCCGGCCAGATGAGCCGTTTGGACAGTGCCAATGTGGCCGCTTCCAAAGCGCAGCGTATGGCGGATGCATTGGGATTGGACGAAAGCCCGGCCAAAGGCTCTGCCGTGGCATCGGACGCGTTTTTCCCGTTTGCCGACGGGCTGCTGGAAGCAGCGGCTGCGGGTGGTACATGCGTGATTCAGCCGGGTGGTTCCATGCGTGACCAAGAAGTGATTGATGCTGCAGATGAGGCTGGTCTGGCGATGGTCTTCACCGGAATGCGTCACTTCCGTCACTAAAAGTGACCAAAAAAAGCTAATGGCCTGCGGTTGGATGTCAACTGATCGCAGGTCGCACCCTTGTTGCGCGGCCCAAAAGTGGCGTAGCATGGGCGCTAACATTCAAGGCGCAAGATTCTGGGGATAACACGGAACGGCGCATCGAGGCAGACAGGCAGAGAAGGAGACGCGACTTGATGCGTCTTGTGTTTTGGGCAGGCTTTTGGGCCTTCATCACCGATCAGGCGAGCAAATTCCTTGTGCTCAACGCGCTGAACTTGCGCGAAGTGATGCATATCGAAATTCTGCCACCGTTTTTACAGTTTCACATGGCGTGGAATCGGGGCATCAATTTTGGTCTGTTTTCCGACAGTCCGGACGCAGCCAAATGGGTGCTGATTGCACTGGCCTTTGTGATTTGCGGCTTTGTGCTGCATTGGGTGCGCAAAGATCCGCCGGGCAAATGGGGCATGATCAGTGCCGGTTTCCTGATTGGTGGCGCGCTCGGCAATGTGATCGACCGGCTTTTGTTTGGCGCGGTGGTGGATTTTCTCAATATGTCCTGCTGTGGGATCAACAATCCTTACGCATTTAACCTCGCGGACGTGTGGATTTTTGCCGGTGCCATCGGATTGGTGGTGTTTGGTGGGGGCAAGAAAACTGAGGCGTGACCTTCCTGTCAGGATGCGCTAAAGCTGTCCCAAGTTTCGTGGAGTGGGGCATATGGGGCTTTTACGTCTTTTGATTTTGGGAGTGGTTGCTGCGGGATTGGCGGCATGCTCAGGGGGCAGTACCCTGCATTCCAACGCGCCAACGGGGGCTGGCCCGGATGAATTCACCATCATGCCGGCCAAACAGCTTACCCAGCCTGACGGGTATTCCGCTTTGCCACCGCCCACACCAGGGGGGGTGAACCGGACGGATCAGGATCCCTTGGGCGATGCGGTGGTAGCTTTGGGCGGAAAGGCGTCTGCGCGCGACCCTTATAACACCAGCATTCCGGCCAGCGACGGAAGCTTAGTGAACTACTCGTCACGTTTGGGACGTGAGGCGAATATTCGCGCTGTGGTGTTGGCAGATGACGAAGAATTCCGTCGCAAACGAGGCCGTGGCACGTGGCTGCGCATCAGCAAAAAAGGCCTTTATGAGGACGTCTACAAACGTCAGGCTTTGGATTACCGCAATGAGTGGTGGCGGTGGAAGCGCGCCGGTGCACGCACACCGGCGGCCCCGGTTGAGTAAGGTATTGGGCATGAATGTGCCCATTCTTGCTCACAAATCCGTTTGATACCTTGCAGCGCCCCTTCGGGGGCGTAACTATTTGTACAAGCCTGTTTTAAGGAGATTGTTTTATGTTGCGACGCTTAGTCTGTGCGCTGGCGCTTGGGGCGGTCAGTGCGCTGCCCGCGCAAGCGGAGGATCAGGTCACCGATTTTATGCTGGAGAACGGCATGCAGGTGGTGGTGGTTGAAGATCACCGCGCGCCGGTGGTGATGCATATGGTGTGGTACAAGGCAGGGTCTGCGGATGAAAAGCCCGGCGTGTCCGGTGTGGCGCATTTCCTGGAGCATCTGTTGTTCAAAGCCACTGACACGCTGGAGTCCGGTGAGTTTTCCGCGACCGTGGCGGCCAATGGTGGCCGCGACAATGCCTTCACCAGCTTTGATGTGACGGCGTATCACCAACGGGTGGCGGCAGATCGGCTTGAGCTGATGATGACGATGGAGAGCGACCGGATGGTCAATATCCGCCTTGGTGAGGAGGAAATCCTGACCGAGCGTGATGTCATTATTGAAGAGCGCAATCAGCGGGTGGAGAACAATCCCGGTGCCTTGTTCCGAGAGCAATTGAATGCGGCGCAGTATCTCAACCACCGTTATGGCATTCCAATCATCGGGTGGCGTCATGAGATGGAAGCGCTCAGCCTTGAGGATGCGCTGGAGTACTATGGCACTTACTATGCTCCCAACAATGCCATCCTGATCGTGGCAGGAGATGTCGAGCCCGAAGAGGTCAAGGCGCTGGCAGAGCAATATTACGGCGTGATCCCGGCCAATCCGGACCTGCCAGAGCGGGCACGGCCCAGTGAGCCGCCCCAGACCAGCGCGCGGCGCATGGAATTCTACGATGCACGGGTGGCGCAACCCTATGTGACGCGGTCTTACCTTGCTCCAGAGCGCAATCCGGGTGATCAGCGTGGTGCGGCGGCGCTCACCCTGCTGGCGGAGCTTTTGGGTGGCGGGCAGACCTCGGTGCTGAGCCAGAAGCTGCAGTTTAAGGATAAGAACTCAATCTATGCCACGGCCTGGTATCGCGGCACCTCACTGGATGCGACAACGTTTGGGCTGCTAACTGTGCCCGCGCCAGGGATCGAGATGCAGGACGCCGAAGATGCGATGGATGCGGTGGTGGCTGAATTTATGGAAACTGGTGTCGATGAGGCGCACTTGGAACGTATCAAGATGCAGCTGCGCGCGAGCCAGATTTATGAGCGCGACAATGTCGACAGCGTGGCGAACCGCTATGGTCGGGGGCTGACCTCTGGGCTGACCATTGCGGACATTCAGGAATGGCCGGAGATTTTGCAATCGATCACGCCGGAGGAAATCATGGCGGCGGCGGAAATGATTTTTGACCGCAAACAGTCGGTGACCGGCTGGCTGATGACAGAAGAGGAGATGGCGCAATGATCCGTGTTTTGATCACATGTGTGACGCTGTTTGTGGCCCTGCCTGCTTGGGCGGAGATCAAGATCAAAGAGGTCACGTCGCCTGGAGGCATCAATGCCTGGCTGGTCGAAGAGCCGTCGATTCCGTTTCTGGCGCTGGAAATCCGTTTTAAAGGTGGCACCTCGCTCGATGCTGACGGCGCGCGGGGGGCGACCAACCTGATGGTGGGCCTGCTAGAAGAAGGCACCGGCGATATGGACGCGCAGGGTTTTGCCAAGGCCAGCGAAGAGCTGGCTGCGCAGTTTGGCTATGACAGCCATGCCGATACGGTGTCGATTTCCGCCCGCGTGTTGACCGAGAACCGCGATGAGGCGCTGGCTTTGCTGCGCAAATCTTTGGTGGCGCCCAGTTTCCCGCAGGATGCGCTGGACCGCGTGCGTGAACAGGTGTTGTCTGGCCTGCGCTCTGATCTAAAAGATCCGGACAAGATTGCCGGTGCACGTATGGCGGAGATCATCTATGGCGATCACCCCTATGGTTCAGGGGGCGAAGGTACGATTGAGAGCGTGACCCACCTGACCCGTGAAGACATGATTGCGGCGCACAAGGGGGCGATGGCCAAAGACCGGCTGTTTGTTGGTGTGGTGGGCGACATCACTGCAGAAGAGCTGGGCCCGCTGCTGGACGCACTACTGGGTGATCTGCCAGAGACCGGCGCGCCGATGCCCGGTGAGGCGACCGTGGACATCGCCGGTGGTGTGGAAGTGGTGGATTTTGACACGCCACAATCGGTGGCGGTGTTTGCCCAGAACGGCATTGACCGAGACGATGAGGATTTCTTTGCCGCCTATGTGCTCAACACCATTCTGGGCGGCGGCGGTTTTGAAAGCCGGCTGATGACTGAGGTGCGGGAAAAGCGCGGGCTGACCTATGGGGTCTACAGCTACATCGTGCTGCGTGATCTGGCGAATGCCTATATGGGCAGCGTGTCTTCGGCCAACGACCGCGTGGCGCAGGCGATTGAGGTCATTCAGGATGAGTGGGCCTTGATGGCTGCCGAAGGACCGACAGAGGACGAGGTCGAGAAAGCCAAGGCTTTGCTGACCGGCAGCTACCCGTTGCGGTTTGACGGCAATGGGTCGATTGCAACCATCATGGTGGCCATGCAGATGGACAACATGCCGATCGACTACATCGCCACCCGCAACGACAAAGTCGATGCTGTCACGGTGGAAGATGTGAAGCGTGTGGCCGGAGAGCTGCTGACGCCGGAGAAACTGCAATTTGTGGTGGTGGGCAAGCCTGAAGGGTTGTGAGAACTGTCATCAATTAGGATGTGAAGCGCGGGAGGTGAGAGCCTTCCGCGTTTTTTGGTGGGGAATTTTGGGGTTGGGTTGATCTAGCATTGTTAAATGCTATTCGGTACCGGCATCCTTGGATGCACTCGTTAAGCGCGATTGAGGAAAAAATTCGATGCCCAAACTCCTTAAGTTCTTCTTCTATTTGATAGCGGGCTACCTTTTCATCGTTCTCGCGGTGTTTCTCTGGAGCCTCGCGATCTCCAATTTTTCGGGTCTCCGATCAGTCGTGCATAAGGTTTCCAAACCTATCGTGGTCTTCACCTTTAGCGAGAATTCCCACAGATTTTCGCAAAACTTATCAAACGATGGTGTGGAGCTGAAAAGGGATCCTCGCTTTAGCGCAAAAAAGCCAAAGAATACGCACGATTTCGATCATGTGGTGTTCTTATTGTCAGGATTCCCCTCGGTCACAGAACATCAGATTATTCAAGAAATGGGCATTGATGTTGGTGATTTGGCACAAACTAAGCCTCAAGAAGTTATCATGACTACGAAGTCTTCAATCTTCGTAGAGTGGTCGATTATTCCGCTTGGAGTGCGTCAACAGTCGTTTGTTTTCGCCGATCTCGACTTCCTGCTCGAGTATTTTCGGTTAGATTGTATCCCTCAGTTGATTCATGATCTTGGTGCCTTGGAGGTGAATTTTGAGCGAGATAGTGCCTGTAAAAAGTAGGGGTTCACACCTCCCCCAACAACCGCCTGATCCGCCCTTCCCAGTCGTCCTGCGCGCGGCCTGATTTGCCCATGGCTTGAAAGCCAAAATAGAGGTGCAGGATCATCTCGGCCAGATCGGCGCGGTGGGCGGGGGACGTGCCAACATTCCGCACCTCCAGCACGTCAAGAATCCCCTCTTTGAGGCGGTCCGCCATCTCTTGCGTCTTTTGCGCAACCTTGGGGTTGTCCGGCGCGACCTCAACCATGGCGTTGCAGATAAAACAGCCCATGTCGGTTTTGCCAGACGGGGTGAACAGCGGCATTAGGCAGGTGGTGGCCAAGGGCGCATCGCAGGCTTTGAGCATTGCCAGCGTGGTGGAGACCACCTCGGTATCGTAACGCAGCAATGTCTGGAAATAGACCGTCTCTTTGTCAGCGAAGGCTTTGTAAAAACTGCCACGGGTGAGGCCCATGGCCCGCAAAAGATCGGGCAGGTTGGTGGCTTTGTAGCCTTGCCGCCAAAAGATCGCCATCGCGCCGCCGATGGCTGTGCTGGTGTCAAACTCTCTGGGTCTCGCCATGGTTTTGTCCTCACGCAGTGTTCACGCTCAGTTGATTTGTACCATTTGGTTCCGAATTGTAAATAGGCAATAGGAACTGATTGGTTCCGAACCCAGATCATTCAACAAAGGGACCTCCCCCAATGAACGTTTTTAAATCTCTGATCACTGGTGCCGCGCTGTCCGTGGCTGTGGCCACCTCCGCTTTTGCCGCAGGCGTTGAACTCAACGCGTCTTCCACTGGTCTTGCGATGCAGGGCTATGACCCGGTGGCCTACTTCACCGATGGCGCACCGACCAAAGGCGACTACCGCATCACCTCGAGCCACAACGATGCCAACTACTGGTTCTCTAATGAGGAGCACAAAGCGGCGTTTGACGCAGACCCGGAGGCCTACCTGCCACAGTACGGCGGTTACTGCGCCTTTGGCGCGGCGATGGGTTTCAAGTTTGACGGTGACCCAGAGCACTGGAAGATTGTTGACGGTGAGTTGTTCCTGAACCTGTCCAAAGATGTTCAGGCGCGTTGGGTTGAGGACATTCCGGGCTTCATTGAGAAAGCCGACACCAACTGGACCACCATCGAAGACAAAGATCCGGCCAGCCTGCAATAAGGCATCCTGCCACCACTCCCTTGGCCGTTGGCCCTCACCGAGACATCGGTGGGGGCTAATTGCGTGTGATGCGCGGTGATTGACGTGGCGGATGGCTTTGTCTAAGAGGCAGATAACCGTTGGGGTGTTCTGCGTTGCAGGGCTGAGAATCGCGAAAGCGTAAACCCATCGAACCTGATCCGGGCAATACCGGCGGAGGGAACGGTGTCAAAGTAGATGACGTTTTGCCGCGCGGAATCCCGTTTTTGAAACTGGGAGGCGTCACTTATGGCCCATATCGCTTTGACAATTGCAGGCTCCGATAGCGGCGGCGGTGCGGGTATTCAGGCAGATTTGAAGGCGTTTTCAGCGCTGGGCACCTTTGGCACCAGCGTGATCACGGCGGTGACGGCGCAGAACACGCAGGCGGTGACCGCGGTGCATCCGATCCCGCTGGATGTGGTACGCGCACAGATCGACGCGGTGCTGTCTGACATGGACGTGGGCGCGATTAAGATTGGCATGTTGGCGACGCCGGAGATCATCCACACGGTGGCTGAGGCGATTGCGGATTTTAGCGGTCCGGTGGTGCTCGACACGGTGATGGTGGCGAAATCCGGTGACAGCTTGTTGGCCGAGGAGGCGGTGATGACCCTGCGCGATGTGCTGGTGCCACGGGCCACGGTGATCACGCCCAACCTGCCCGAGGCGGCGGCGCTTTTGAAAGAAGAGTTTGCCTCAGGCGAAGAGCAGGTGGTGGCACAGGGGCAGGCGCTGTGCGCGGTGGGCGCACAGGCGGTGCTGATGAAGGGTGGTCATGCGGATGGGGACATCTGCCACGACTATCTGATGACCTATGAAGGTTTGCAGTTGGAACTGACCGCGCCGCGCAAGCAGACCAAGAACACCCATGGCACCGGCTGTACATTGTCGTCGTCGATTGCGGCGGGGTTGGCCAAGGGGCTGGCGCTGCCGACCGCAGTCAAAGAGGCACATGAGTACCTGCAAGGTGCGATTGCGGCTGCGGATGATCTGAAAGTTGGCCATGGCCACGGGCCATTGCACCACTTCCACCGCGTGTGGAAAGCGTGACGCTCTATTCCGTCATAGGCGCTGGCGTCGCTGGCTTGGCTGTGGCCACAGAGCTGGCCGAGCGCGGGGCTGAGGTACAGGTGTTTGACCCTGCTGGCCCTCCCGGACCGCACGGTTGCAGCTGGTGGGCGGGCGGCATGTTGGCGCCGTGGTGTGAGTATGAAAACGCCGAGGAACCTGTGCTGCGCTTTGGCAAAGAGGCGATTGGCTGGTGGGCGGCGCGCACCAAAGTGACTAAGGCCGGTACGCTGGTGGTGGCCAACAAACGCGACTTGCCAGACATGCGCCGCTTTGCACGGCGCACTGAAGGCTTTGCCGAGGTTGGGCGCGAAAGGGTGGCCGCGCTGGAGCCTGATTTGCATGGCTTTGGGCAAGGGTTGTTCTTTCAAGAAGAAGCGCATCTCGATCCGCGCAACGCCTTGCAGGATCTGTACCGCGGCTTGGCCGACAAGAGCGTGACCTTTCACAAGAAGATTGCGCCAAGTGGCCTACAGAACGCGATTGATTGCCGGGGATTGTCGGCGCGGGAATACCTCTATGATCTGCGCGGCGTGAAGGGTGAGATGCTGATAATCCGCGCGCCGGATGTGGAAATCTCACGCCCCGTGCGCCTGCTGCATCCACGCATTCCGCTCTACATCGTGCCGCGTGGGGACGGGGTTTACATGCTTGGCGCGACCTCGATTGAGAGCGAGGACAGCAGCCGCATCACCGCGCGGTCTATGCTGGAGCTGCTCAGCGCGGCTTATGCTCTGAACCCTGCCTTTGGCGAGGCCGAGGTGCTGGAAATTGGCGTCGATCTGCGCCCTGCCTTCCCGGACAACCTGCCGCGTATCCGGCGGTTAGGGCGGACGATTTATGCCAACGGGCTGTATCGCCATGGCTATTTGCTGGCCCCTGCGCTGGCCAAAGGGGTGGCCGATCTGGCGCTTCACAACATTCACTCGGAGATGGTCGATGAAGATCGTGCTTAACGGAGAGGCCCGCGAGGTGGCGGCTACGGATTTGGCGGGCCTGTTGGCCGAATGTGGGTTTTCGGGGCGGGTGGCGACCTCGCTGAACGAAGATTTTGTGCCCGCCGGATTGCGCGCGGCGCAGACATTGACAGATGGCGACCGCGTCGAAGTGGTCGCGCCGATGCAGGGGGGCTGAAGGATGGGCAAGACGTTTTATGGAGTCGAGTTGCCAAACCCGTTGATGCTGGGCACGGCGCAATATCCCAGCCCGGCGATCCTGGAAGAGGCGTTTCGCGCGTCTGGTGCTGGGGTGGCAACTGTGTCATTGCGGCGTGAAGGCGCTGGCGGTGCGGGGCAGACTTTTTGGCAGATGATTTCTGACCTTGGGGTGCATATGCTGCCGAACACGGCGGGCTGTCACACGGTCAAAGAGGCGGTGACCACGGCGCATATGGCGCGGGAGGTGTTTGACACCAAATGGATCAAGCTGGAGCTGATTGGGCATACCGACAGCTTGCAGCCGGATGTCTTCCAACTGGTCGAGGCGGCCCGCATCCTGTCAGAAGACGGCTTTGAGGTGTTTCCCTACACCACCGAAGACTTGATCGTGGGTGAGCGTTTGCTTGAGGCGGGCTGTGAGGTGCTGATGCCTTGGGGCGCGCCGATTGGCTCTGGACGCGGGTTGAACAACACCTATGCCTTGCGGGCGATGCGGGCGGAGTTTCCAGACGTGCCTTTGGTGGTGGATGCGGGCATTGGCCTGCCAAGCCACGCAGCAGCGGCGATGGAATTGGGCTTTGACGCGGTGCTTTTGAACACGGCCGTGGCGAGAGCCGGTGATCCTGTCGCGATGGCCAAAGCGATGATGGGCGCTGTTGAGGCAGGCCAACTGGCTTGCGAGGCCGATCCGATCGAAGCACGTGACATGGCGGTAGCCAGTACACCTGTTATTGGAAAGGCGTTCCTGACATGAGCTTGCACAGGTTTTACCCGATTTTTGATGATGTGAGCTGGCTAAAACGCATGTTGCCGCTGGGCGTCAAGCTGGTGCAGCTGCGCATCAAGGACGCCTCTGATGATCACGTGCGGGCTCAGATTGTCGAAGGCCAAGCGCTGTGTCGCGAGTATGGCTGTGAGCTGGTGATCAACGACTACTGGCAGGCGGCGATTGATTTGGGCTGTGAGTGGCTTCACTTGGGCCAAGAAGATCTGGATGACGCTGATCTGAAAGCCATCCGCGCGGCGGGTCTGAAATTGGGTGTGTCCACCCATGATGATGACGAGTTGGAGCGGGTTCTGGCGATGGCGCCGGACTACGTGGCGCTGGGGCCGGTTTACCCAACCATTCTGAAAAAGATGAAATGGCAACAACAGGGCTTGCCCCGTGTGACCGAATGGAAAGCCCGTTTGGGTGAGGTGCCACTAGTCGGCATCGGTGGCATGTCGGTGGAGCGCGCGCCGGGTGTGTTTGAGGCCGGGGCGGATATTGTCTCTGCGGTCACCGACATCACGTTAAACGACGATCCAGAGGGCCGCGTGCGTCAGTGGCTGGAGGTCTGCCAGTGAGCCGCTACGCGCGTCAGATGATTTTGCCCGAGGTGGGCGCGGATGGGCAGGTGGCGTTGACCACGGCCCATGTGCTGGTCATTGGCGCGGGTGGTTTGGCGGCAAGTGCGCTGCCGTTGTTGGCCGGTGCGGGCGTGGGGCAGATCACAATTGTCGATAGCGACACGGTAGAGCTGTCCAACCTGCATCGGCAGACGATGTTCTCCGAAGGTGACCAAGGCCAATCAAAGGCCGAGGTGGCCACGGCGCGATGCCGGGCAATCAATGGAGATATTGCAGTTGAAGCGGTGACGGCCAAGCTGACGCCTGCCAATGCACCCGCGTTGCTGGATGGTGTGACCTTGGTGATGGACTGCGCGGATAGCTATGCGGTGAGCTACACGCTGAGCGATTTGTGTCAGGCGCGAAACATCCCGCTGATCACAGGATCGGCCTTGGCATTGTCGGGCTATGCAGCGGGTGTTTGCGGAGGCGCCCCTTCGTTGAGGGCGCTGTTCCCAGAGGCCCCGGACAGCGGGGCGAGCTGCGCCACCGCAGGCGTGATGGGGCCGGTGGTGGCCTTGATTGGGGCGATGCAGGCGCAGATGGCGTTGGCCACGTTGATGGGGCATCAGCCAAGCCCATTGGGGCAGATGGTGCAGTTTGACGCCAAAGCCATGCGCAGCGCGCCGTTTCGGTTTGATGCAGCGCCGGAGCCGGAGACAGCCTTTGGCTTTGTGGCGGTTGAGATGTTGCGGGAAACGGACACCGTTGTGGAATTACGCGGAAAAGACGAAGCGCCCACACCAGCCTGCCCTGCTGCGTTGCGCATTGCACCCGAGCAATTGAAAGACACCTTGCCAACCGCCTCAGGACGGTTGGCTTTGTGCTGTGCAACGGGGCTGCGGTCCTGGCGTGCAGCGGAACAGATACAAAAAGATTGGCCCGGCGAGATTGTTCTTGTCGCGGCCACCGCTTCTTAGAACGAGAGGAAACGTGATGAAGCATTTTATCGCAGCTGTGGCCCTGATGGCTGCAACTCCAGCCATGGCGGCTGACAAGATGACGGTCCTGCTGGATTGGTTCATCAACCCCGACCACGGTCCCATCATTGTAGCGCAGGAAAACGGTTACTTTGAAGAGCAGGGCCTGAACGTTGAGATTGTGGCGCCTGCTGATCCTAGCGCCCCACCGCGCCTTGTCGCTGCTGGTCAGGCGGAACTTGCGGTGTCTTATCAGCCGCAATTACACCTACAAATTCACGAAGGTCTGCCGCTCAAGCGTGTTGGCACGCTGGTGGCAACGCCGCTGAACTGTTTGTTGGTGCTGGAAGACGGCCCAATCAAGTCGCCTGCGGACCTGAAGGGCAAAAAGGTTGGCTACTCTGTGGCGGGTGTCGAAGAAGCTGTGCTGGGCGCGGTGCTTGGCAAATATGGTGTCTCGACTGACGATATTGAGCTGATCAATGTGAACTTCTCCCTGTCGCCATCGCTGATGTCCGGTCAGGTAGATGCGGTGATTGGTGCGTATCGGAACTTTGAGTTGAACCAGATGGACATCGAAGGTCATCCGGGCACTTGCTTCTACATCGAGGAAGAGGGTGTGCCGTCTTATGACGAGCTGATCTATGTAGCCAACCCGGACACCATGGATGCCGATCAGATTGCGCGTTTTATGGCCGCGACCGAGAAAGCCACCCAGTATATCGTGAACAACCCGGTCAAAAGCTGGGAAATTTTCTCGGCCACGTCCACCGAGCTTCAGGATGAGTTGAACAAGCGCGCTTGGGTTGACACGCTGCCACGGTTTGCGTTGCGTCCAGCAGGCTATGACGCTGGCCGGTATGCACGTTTCGAGCAGTTCCTGCACGACAGCGGCATGATCCCGTCGATCAACCCAGTTGAAACAATCACCATCGACGTAACCGCCCCGGCGATGAGCCAATAATGAGCGCGCAAACTTACGGCCGTGCTTTTGCGCTGATGCGTGAGGCGGCAGGCGAGGCATGGGGGGATTACACCCGCCATGCCTTTGTCGAAGGCCTGCGTGATGGCTCGCTGCCGCGTGATGCTTTCCTGCACTACCTGCGGCAAGACTATGTGTTCCTGATCCACTTCTCCCGCGCCTGGGCGCTGGCGGTGGTGAAATCAGAAACCCACGCCGAAATGCTCGGCGCGGTCGCAACCGTAAACGCGTTGGTGGCTGAGGAAATGCAGCTGCACGTCGGTATCTGTGAGGCTGCAGGCATTCCGCAAGACGAGCTGTTTGCCACACCGGAGCGTGCCGAAAATCTTGCCTACACGCGCTATGTGTTGGAAGCGGGCTATTCTGGCGATTTGTTGGATTTGCTGGCCGCTCTGGCGCCTTGCGTGATGGGCTATGGCGAGATTGGTGCGCGGTTGGGGACAGAGAAAACGTCTGAGACCTACGCCGATTGGATCAATACCTACGCCGGTGAGGGCTATCAGGGCGACTGCGCCGCTGTGGGGCAATTGCTTGATGGTGCGTTGGAGCGCCGTTTGGGCAAAGACTATGAAAACAGCCCGCGGTTTGCCGCGCTGTGTGATAAGTTTCGCATGGCAACCGAACTAGAAGTGAACTTCTGGCAGATGGGTCTGACCCCATGACATTGGCGCCCAGCATCACCTTTCAAGGGCAGGCGTCAATAGAGGGGCGACAGCTGTTTGCGCCGCTCACGCTGTGCCTGGATGCTGGGCGCTGGACCTGCCTTCTTGGGGGGTCGGGTGTGGGGAAAACCACGGTGCTGCGGTTGATGGCTGACCTGCCAACAGGCGCGGATTTTGACGGGAGTATTGTGGCGACGGACGGATTGCCGGTGGTGGACCGCGTTGCCTATATGGCGCAGGATGACCTGTTGATGCCCTGGGCCAGCGTAGAGAAAAACATCACGCTGGGGGCGCAGTTGCGCGGGCAGACCGTGGACGTTGTGCGCATGGAGCGACTGATTACACGCTGTGGGTTGCAGGATCACCGCACCAAAAAACCAAGTGAGCTCTCGGGCGGGCAACGTCAGCGGGTGGCGCTGGCGCGCACGTTAATGGAAGACAAGCCAATCGTGCTTCTGGATGAGCCGTTTTCGGCGTTGGACGCCCAAACGCGGGCTGCGATGCAGAATATGGCCGCAGAGCTGTTGCAGGGGCGCACGGTGATGGTGGTGACCCATGATCCGGGGGAAGCGGCGCGGCTGGGCCATGCGATTCAGGTGATGACACCTGCGGGTTTGACCGCGGTGACGCCACCCACGGCCGCGGTGCCGAGGGCGGTGGATGCACTAGAGACGCTGACCTGTCAGTCCCAGCTTCTGACATTGCTAATGGGGCAGGCGGCATGAAAGTCTGGCCTCCCATCGCGGCAACCTTGTTTGCGCTGTTTGTGTGGCAGATCATTGTCACGCTCACAGGTGTGCAGAAGTTTATCTTGCCTGGTCCCGCGTTGGTGGCTGAAGCTTGGTGGTACAACCGCGCTGTGATCGCTGAGCACACGCTTATCACCCTCATCGAAATTTTGCTGGGCATGGCGATTGGCACCGCGCTTGGGATAGCCACGGCGCTGCAATTGGCAACATCCAAAGTGGCACGCACTTTGGTGCAACCGATTTTGGTGTTCACTCAGGCTTTGCCGGTATTTGCACTTGCCCCAATTCTCACGCTGTGGCTGGGATTTGGACTGTGGTCCAAAATCGCGATGGCGGTGCTGATTATCTATTTTCCAGTGACGTCGGCGTTTTTTGATGGCTTGATGCGCACACCGTCGGGCTATCTTGATTTGGCCAAAACCATGCAGGCCCACCCGTCCCGTGTGCTGTGGAAGATCCGTGTGCCTGCCGCTTTGCCAAGCCTCGGCGCGGGGGTACGGCTTGCGGCGGTGTATGCGCCCATTGGGGCGGTGATTGGTGAGTGGGTTGGCGCGTCGCGCGGTCTTGGTGCGCTGATGATTATGTCCAACGGGCGCGCCAAAACCGACCTGATGTTTGCTGCCATGCTGACGCTGGGGGTGATGTCTGTTTTGCTCTACGTCTGTGTGGCCAAACTCACCCGACGGCTGGGTGATCGGGAGACCTGACCGGACACTTGAATTGCCGGAAATAAGGCGATTAGAACTGATTTTGTGAAAAACTGCCCAAAATTCTGTTATTCTCGACTGAATTGCTTCGGGTTAAGGGGGGCTTTAAGATTACCTTAACCACCTGCTGCCACTGCTTCTAAGGTAGATTTTAGAGCACACATAGACAGACAACAGCATGTCGAAATTACGGATCACGCGAGGGTATCTCCGTTGGCGGAGTGGTATTGCGCTGAGCATTGTGCTCGCCGCGGCCATTGCGGCAATGTGGGTGGCCCTCATTGGCAGAGACACGGTGGCAACCCGCAACCAGAACACCGCGTCAGTGGATACTTTGCTGCTGTCCTTGTCTGAGATGTCCTTGGCGTTTCAGGAATTGCGGATGGCGCCGGCCTCGCAACGGGGGGTGAACTCGCGCGCGCATGTCCGCCGCGCGTCCCACGCGGCAGAGGAGGCCGCGCGCCACATTTCTCAGGAAAGCACGCTTAAGACTTTCTCTCCGGAGGGGCAGAGTATCCTGCGGCGGGATGCGATGAACCCGATGCTGGAACTGGAAGATGTGTTGTTTCTTGCTGGGGTCGCGGTGGACCCACGTCAGAGTATGAGTGACGTTGCGCGCGCGGCAGGCATGGCCGGCGATTTGTCGATGCGGCTGTTGCCAATTTTCAACCGCATCAAACAGGCGGAAATGGCCGCAGCACAAAATGCCGCTGATACACAAGCGAGTTACGGTATTTTTGCACTGGTGATTACCCTGCTGGGCGCTGGCCTTGCTGCGCGGTTTGTGCATTTGCCGATGGAGCGCTTTGTGATCCGCGCACAGACGGAGATCGAGCACAATCAACGCAGGGCTGAGGCGGCGTCAGAGGCAAAATCCATGTTCCTGGCCACCATGAGTCATGAAATCCGCACGCCCCTTAATGGTGTGTTGGGACTGGCTGATGTGCTCCGGGATACACACCTCGACAAAGAGCAGTCGCGCATGGTGACGATGATCCAGAGCAGCGGCCAAGCACTGTTGCAATTGATCAATGACGTCTTGGATCTGGCAAAGATCGAAGCTGGCAAGGTGGAGTTGAAATACGAAGATTGTGATGTTCATGCGTTGTGCCAGGAAACGGCAGAACTGTTCTCTGGTCAGGCCGCTAAAAAAGGCGTGACACTGACAGTACACGCAGCACCAAACGCAGAGGGTTGGTATGTGAACAGCGCGCCGCAGGCCTTACGCCAAGTGTTGGCCAATCTTGTGGGCAATGCGGTGAAATTCACCGAACAGGGCGCCATTGAATTGCATCTGGAAGATAGTGCCCCCGCACAGGGCGAGGAGCGGCGGTTGCGGATTGCCGTTAAGGATGATGGTATTGGCATTGAACCCAGTGCCTTGGAACGCATTTTTGACCAGTTTGAGCAGGCTGACTCAAGCACCACAACACAATTTGGTGGAACCGGATTGGGCCTGTCGATTGTGCGGCGCATGAGCGAGGCATTGGGCGGCCAGATACATGTGGAAAGCCTGTTGGGTGAGGGCTCGGAATTTGTCCTTGAGCTCCCCGTACGCAAGGCAAAACCCGTGGTGACCGAGACGGCCCCGAAAGAAACATGGCATTTTGCCAAACGGGTGTTGGTGGCTGACGACAACCGAGTGAACCAAGTTGTTGCGCGCAAAATTCTTGAAAACCTTGGCTGCGAAGTGATTTCTGCGGCCGATGGGCTAGAGGCGGTCGACCGAGCAGCCAGTTGGGCGCCGGACCTGATCCTGATGGATGTGCGCATGCCGATGATGGACGGGCTTCAGGCCACGCGTGCCATTCGGGCTGACACGCGACACAAGGCCGCGACGGTGCCGATCATTGGACTGTCTGCCAATGCGCGCTCCGAACACCGGGAAGAGGCGTCAGAGGCGGGAATGAGTGGTTATGTGCAAAAGCCAGTCAACCGTCATGCCCTCAAAGCAGAATTGTTGCGGCATTGGCCAGAGGTCGCCCAAAGCAAGGGAAATGACGCATGCGCTTAAACGGCTTGGGAATTGTGACCGCAGCGCTGGTTTCTTTGGGGTTTTCCTCGAGTGTCACCCAGGCCGGGGAAGACATGGCGTGGTTCTATGCCTGGAACAACACCATACCTCAGGAGGTTATCCAAAACTTTGGCGAGCGCCATGGGATCAATGTGATTGTGGACACCTTTATGGTGGCTGACGAGGCTGAGGCGCGCTTGGCGGCGGGGCGAACTGGATATGATTTGGCCGTGGTGCCGGTGGAAGTTCTGCCGCGATTGGTGAGCACTGGCGCTTTGCGTCCTTTTGATCCAGCAGAAAGGGCCCGGTTGAACGGCAGCCATCCACGACTGATGGACAAGCTGTCTGAAGCGGTGCCGATGGCAAATGACTATGCGGTTCCCTTCTTGTGGGGCACCACCGGGATCATGGTGGACATCGATGATGTTTTGGAGCGCGTACCTGAAAGCGCGCTGGAAAGTTGGGATCTTTTGTTTGATCCGGAACATGCAGCAGCCTTGGCGGATTGCGGTATTTCGATTGTTGACGGTGTGCAAGAAGTTGTCGCGATTGCCCTCAACTACCTTGGACGGAATCCTAACTCGATGGATGCCGCAGATCTGAATGCGGCGTTTGATTTACTTGCGCAGATCATGCCTTATGTGGACACAGTTGACGGCAGTCAGCAGGAGCAAATTCTTCAGAATGAGGCCTGTGTCGCACTGACATGGAGCAGCGATGCCTTGGCCCCCCAATCTCAACTTGGCAGGGACGAGGTGCGGTATTTTGTGCCGCAGGAAGGCACTGTGCTTTGGGCGGACGTCATGGTGCTTCCAAGTGACACTGAACACCCAGAGCACAGCTATGCGCTGTTGCGGTATATGAATGAGCCGGATGTGCTTACCAAGGTGTCGCAGTTCTCACTGGCGTTGTCTGACATTCCAGTGTCGCATTCTTCGTTGCAGGCGATTGACCTCGAAATCCTCGAGCAAGTGGCCCCCAAAGATCGTCGAGACAAACTGTTTATGCTCACGCCTCGCACGGGTGCCGAGAAACGGCTGCTGGACCGCCGGTGGCGACGGATGCAGCTTGGCATGTGATTGTTTGGATCAGTAAGACACCGGCCCGTCTGCTTTGTTCAGCATCACACCCAAGATGGGTTTCACTTCGGATAGGATTTGCTCAACCTTGGTGATGTCTTCGGCGGTGGAAATCCCTCCGCCAGCCACGACAAGAACTGCATCGACGTTGGGCAGGAAACCCAGAACATCATCAAATTCCAGCGCAGGCGGCATGTCAAACAACATGAGGTCAGGGCACAACGCTTCTTCGAGCTCTTCGAGCACTTCGGCGGTAATGTCGTTTTGAAACAGTTCAGCGGAATTTTCGCTGGCGGCATCATTGAGCGCCACCGCGAGGTTGGGTTGCACACGTTGCAGAAAGTTCTCCGGCGCAATCACACCGCTGAGATAATCCGCCATGCTGTCAGGTGCGGTCAGACCAAGTGTTTTGGCAAGGCTGGGGGCACGCAGATCCATGTCGAGCATAACAGTGCGCACAGAGTTAAGACGAGCAAACGCCATGGCCAGATTGGCGGTGACAAAGCTGCTGCCACAGCCGCGGGTCGGCGCGGTCACTGCCACGCGGCTCCAACCGTGTTCGTTAAGCGCTTGCAGAAGCCGGGTGCGCAGCATGTCAAAGGCCGCGTGGGCCGGATGGCTGCGCGTGGCGCTGACAATGAAATTTTTTTCCAGTTCAGCATCATTCAAGGCTGATGTTTTGAGACCGTCCCAGAACACGTCTGGGTCATGCACCATTGGCAGGCGTGCCTCAGTGTTGGAGGCCTCAGTGGCCTCTTCTTCGGCAAGGCCGTCCGGGTCGTGGGTTTGATCTGTGCTCATGGGCGCCTAAATCCGCTCTATTTGGCCCAGAAATAGCAGTGCAATGCGGACAAAAGAAAGGCACCATTGCGGAGATAGGGCGACGGTGCGCCTATGTGGTCTGCCATTGCGCAACTGTGTTTGCGAGTCTTTTGCACAGCTGGGAGCGGGTCGGATGCTCTGTGTCTGCGTAGAAAGCATGGGTGGCATTGTGCAAAATGGTTGCCTGATCTGGCACAGAGGCAAGCCAATCTTCCGATGGTCGGCCGGGGTCCTGGTCGCCGAAATAGACCTGTGTCGGGATTGGGATTGTGGCGGCGTTTCTTAATCGGGTGGAGGAAATACAGATCAAACCGACAAGTGTTGCGCCGTTGGCCGCAGCTTGCCAAAGCGCGGTGCCTCCCGCGCTGTAGCCTAGCCCGATCAATGGAGTGCCGCCTAAGATGTGGCGCTTTAGCTTGGTGACCGCCCGCGCCATGCCCGCATTGGCAAAAAGGTGCTGGTGCAGCGCTTCGCCGGACAGGTCGGGTGCTCCTGAAAGCGCTGCCAATGACAGGCGCGCCGCCACGGGCAAATCACCACTGAGACAGGTCTCCGATTCCGGGGCGTCGTGGATGTCGGTTACGACAAGCAGAGGTGCTTCAGAAGCCAAGTAGGTTGGCCTCGTCAATTGCCTTGGTCAAAAACACGTCGCGGCGTGTTTCTGGTGCCCAACCCAAGACCTTCTTCGGGTGGCCGTTGTCAAATGGGGAGAAATGCGCGCGGCTTTTCCAGTCTGCCAAAGAAGGGTTGGAAAGTCCTCCACGGCGCAGCACCTGCTTCTTCAGGAAATATTTCACAGAAGCGGAGGCGTAAAACGCGGTGAGATTGCCCGATTTTACTTTGATGCGCGCACCAAGGCGGGCATGGATGGCGTCAAAATAATCGGTGGCGGAGAACATTGGCTCCCCTACCAAGTTGAAGCTTTGGCCAATGGCGTTGTCATTTTCCGCCATCAGGATCAAACCTTCAGCAATGTCCTCATTCAGGACAAATGGCAGGATATGCTTGCCTTTGCCCCAGATGCGCACCGCGCCAGCGCCATGCCAGCGGCCAATTCCCCAGTGCTGCAAGGGGCCACCTTTTCCCAGCACAATACCGGGCCGTGCAATCACCAGCGGCAGGCCGTGCTTGCGGTGCATCTCCAGAAGGCGCGCCTCACATTCCGCCTTGGAGCGGGCGTAGATGTTGCGGTCTTCCATACCGTCGCCAAAACTCACATTTTCGGTGATGGTCACGGCGGGGTCGGACATGTCGTAGCTGGCGATGGTGCCGGTATAAATGAAACGTTGTACGCCCGCTGCCTGTGCGGCTTGGGCGATGGTTTCTGTCACGGCCACATCATTTTTCAGGGCGGCATCCCAAGTGGCGTCCATCGATTTACCAAGGTGGTAGACAATCTCGATGCCGTCCATGGCGTCTGCAAGTTGGTCAGGATCGCGCAGGTTGGCGCCAAACAGCTCAACGTGATCTGCGATGTCGTCAAACGGGCCGTTGGTGCCACGCGACAGCACGCGCACGTCGCGGCCTTTGGCCACCCAGGCACGGGTTAGGTCACGGCCAATAAAGCCGGTGCCGCCAATGATCAGCACGGAGGGTTTGGGTTTGGCGCGGCTGGCGGATTTTGGCTTTTTCTCAGGTTTCGGCATCCGCGCAATGGCGGCGTCGATGGCCTGCATGACCAATGTGGCGCTCTCGCCGGAAAACCGTGTGTCCAATGGGCGACCAGAGGGGACCGCGCTGTAAAACGCATGGGTGAGGCCGGAAAAAGAGAGGCCATAAGGGGATTTTCGGTTGAGCGACACAAGTTGCCGCGCGCCGTTCACCACACCTTCGCGCAGGTGTTGTCCAGCGAGGCCCATTTGGCGCAGGAACGGGTTTGCCACGATATCAGCGGCGTTTTCAGCGTCCACGGTCAGCACGTCATGGGCATAGTCATAGCGCGCGGTGGCGGTGGAGCCGTGCAAGATCACCGAGCGGTCGTCCATGGTTTCCACCAGCGACAGGTTCAGCGTGATCGACACATCACCAGCGGAGGCCAGGATACGCCAGCCCTGTGGGCGGCTGGTATCACCAGGGATCTCAATCGGTTTGGACAGGCTGAGGTGTTCGATTGCCAGCGGGCCAAAGAGATCCACCGCAAAGGCAAAGAGATGCGGCCCGAGTTCCAGCAACATGTTTTTGGGTTCCCGCAGCAGCCACAAGCCATAAGGCCCGGAACGCAGCGGCATCATCGGGAAGTTCCAGTTGATCTCCGCCGCCGCAACACGGCCAATCTTGCCCGCTTCCAGATGGGTTTTGAGGCGCTGATAGCCCGGTGTGCCCATAAAGTTGTGCCCGGCGGCAAACACGCGGCCTGCGTCGGTGGCAATCTGTTGGATTTCGGCGGTTTCCGCACCGGAGAGCGCGACGGGTTTTTCGACCAACACGTGATGGCCCGCGATCAGGCAGGTCTCGGCCAGCGCGCGGTGGGAACCGGGCGGCGTTACGATATGCACCGCGTCAGCCACCCCGGCGGCGAGCATTTTGTCCAGGTCAGTGTAGGCAGCAATGCCGTAGCTTTGGGCGAGTGCATCGGCGGCGGCGCGGGATTGGTCACAGACTGCAACCAGCTCTACACCCGGCGTGGCCTGAATGGCGGCGGCGTGCCAGTCCGCGATGTAGCCTGCGCCCAGAAGGGCTGCGCGGATGGGGCGGTCGTCTTTGAAAGCATTCATGGTCATTTATACTCGATGATGCGCATGGCGCGGCCCCGAAGCCGGCGCCAATGAAACAGAGACATACCCATGACATTGGGCAGTTTTGAAAGCGTTAAGAGCCGGGCATGGCGCCAGGCCTCCCAATAGGGCAGACCTGCCCGCACAAGGCCGTTTTTGGTGCGGATGTAATTGGCGACGAAGGTCACCAGCACCAGAAGAAAGACCAGCAGGTTGTCGCACAACCCATAGAGTGCCAGCAGTGGTAGCAGCAGCCCGTAAATCACCGCGCGCACCTGCTCTTTGCGAAAATATGGTGGGTGCATCCAACCAACCTGAGCAAAGCCGTGGCCGGTACGCACCGCGCGCTGCCACCATTGACCAAAGCGCAACATGGCTGCGTCGTGGCGGGTCATTTCTTGAGGCAGGCGGCGCAGTTTCCAGCCCGCTTTGGCAAGGCGTACGCAAAATTCGTCGTCTTCGGCGGCAATCACCGTGGCATCAAACCCACCGGCCTCCACAAAGGCTTTGGAGCGCAGCATCATGTCGCCACCACAGGCCTCGATCTCGCCCGCAGGACGGTGCCATTCAAAGTCACACAGCGCATTATAGACGCTGCGCTCAGGGTAAAGTTCTGCGCGCCAACCTGTGATCAGACCGAGGGTTTCATCTGCGCGCAGGGCGGCCTCGCCCGCAGTGATCCAGCCATCGACAACAATACAGTCGCCATCCACAAACTGTACAAATTCTGGGAGATCGCCAGTTTGCGCCAAAGCGTCAAACCCGGCTTGCCGTGCGCGGGCGGCAGTGAAGGGCAGACCCGTGTCCAGCTCCACAACCAGTGCGCCCACTTTGCGCGCTTCGGCCACCGAGTTGTCCCAGCTGCCGCTGTCGACATAGACCATCTCCACACCCTGGGCTTTCAGCGAGGCCAAGCACGCAATCAAGCGTTTGCCTTCGTTGCGGCCGATGACAATCGCCGTGGTGCTGCTCATGACGGGTCACCGTCGAGCAGTTGACCCAATCGTGCGGCTTCTTTTTTGATATCAAACGCCTTTTCAACCATGGCGCGGCCGGCGATGCCCATGGCTGTGGCGCGGGCTGGATTGGCGAGGATTTTGCCAATTGCGGCACTCAAGGCATGGGAATTGCCGGGCGGCACCAACAGGCCAGAGGCCCCATCGGTCACCAGCTCTGGAATGCCCGCAATATGCGTGGTCACAACCGGGCGCCGTGCGGCCATGGCTTCCATCAATACCACTGGCACGCCTTCGGCAAAGCTGGGCAGGACAAAGAGGTCGGAGGCCGCCAGCGCCTCGGCCACTTCGGACTGCGATTTATAGCCCACAAAAGACACGTTCTCTGCGAGGCCAGCCGCCTCTGCATGGCTTTCCAGAGTTTTGCGCCCCGGTCCGTCACCAATCACTGTGAGGTGGATTTGGGGGTATTCTGCTTTTAGTGGCTCAAGCGCGCGTAGCAGAATCGGCAGACCTTTGACAGGCGCCAATCGGCCCACAAATAGGAGGTTGGTCTCCACCGGATCTTCGTTTGCGTCATAACGGGCGGGGTCTACACCACAATGGATGATGTGCAGCTTCGCCCAGTGTTTCGGGTCACTGAATGCCATGGCTTGGGAGCGGCAGAAGTGGCTGATGCAGGCAACAAATTTTGCACGTGCGATTTTTTCATCCAGTCGCCAGTGATCTGGTGCAAAGAAGATATCCGGACCATGCAGCGTGAAACTGTAAGGGATGCCCGACATTTCGCTCATGAGCATCGCCACGCTACAAGACGACTTGGCAATGTGGTTGTGCAGATGGCGCACACCTTTTTTGCGCAGATGTGCAGCAAGCACTGCCGCTTCGGCAAAGTAGAACAGCTGAAAAATCAGATTGCGCAGACCCGGAGGCGCGGTTTTGATTGCCAGCCCCAAGGCGCGAAAGAAACGTGCAGGGTTGCGAAACAGCGCCCCAAAAATAGCGCCCAGAAGGGTCAAAGGCGATTTGGCAGCCGCAAGAATATAGAACGTGGCCTTTGCCTCGGCCTTTTGCTCGTCGCCGACCAGATGCTCCACACCGGTGCGGCGCACGGAACAGGTTTCAACCGGCTGGCCCTGCGCGCGCAGGGCGGCAACCTCGCGCTGGATAAAGGTATCGGTTGCACGGGGGTATTCGCCGGTAAGATAGGCGATGGGGGTCTTGGATGAATTGCTCACGGTGAGGTGGCCTGTGTGTCTTGCTGGTTTATGGCTGTCTGCATGGCTTCCTCAAAGGGCAGCATTGTGACAGGGCCAAGGCGTTTGTGCATCATCGCATTGGTATACTGCACCGGGCGGTGGCGCGCCTCAAGCACAGCACGGCGCAGAAGGCCCGGCATCACATCGCTATCTGGAGTTACAAAGGCGGCCATACGCCAGAGCCACAGCGGTGTGCGCAGCGCAGCTTTTGGCCAACCGCATGCTTGGAACGCGCTTAAAAACCGACGCCTGCCCGGGCGGTCATCATCGAGAATGTTGAGAATGCCCACACCGGTCAATTCGCGGGCCGCTTTTAAGAGGGTTTCGGCAGCCAAATCCACCCGGCACAGCGGCACTTCGCCACCGCCGTCGATCACCAGCATGGTGTTGCCAACTGTCGGACCAATATGCGCGTTGAACAGGTGATTTGGCCCCCAGACTGCGCCCAAACGTAGAACAGACAGCGCGTAGCCATACAGCGATGCGCCGTCTTGAAAGAGGGTTTCTTGGGTCTGTTTGGCCTTGGCATAGGCGTCGCGGCCAATGGTGTTCACCGGTGTGGTTTCGGAGACGTCACCCTGTTTGGATACCGCGCTGACGTCATAAACTGAGAGCGAACCCGCCAGAACAACATGCGGTACCTGTGCGGCAATCAACGCGTCGATCACTGCCACCGAAGCCGCCAAAGTGTCTCGTTCCTGATCTCCAGACAGCGTGGCAGCGCAATGGATGAGCGTGCGCATGCCTTCCAAGGCATCTGTCAACCCATCGCCTGCGCTGGTCAGGTCCATGGCAATGATGTCTACGGTGGGATCGCCCTGCCACGCGGCGGGCACTTTCGCCATGTCCCGGACAAAGATGCGCAGGGGTATACCGTCTGCACGGGCGGCCTCGACACAGTGGCGCCCGATAAACCCGGTGGCTCCGGTTATGGCCAGTGTCGGCGTGCTCATAGAGCCCACGGCATTGGCGCAAGTGGTTCACAGCGTGTGGTCATGTCCTGTGCACAGCCATCAGCACCAGCGTTTTGAATGGCAAGCGTGACCTCGTTGAGGTGCAGGGCAAAATCAGGCGACAGGCGGCAGGGGCGATCCTCGGCCAAGGAATCCAACATTTCGACCGGTCCCAAGGCAAAGTTCATCGCGGCCGCACCCCAACGGGTCACTTTGGGGTGGGTGTCGCCTTTGATCTTCTGGCGCGTACCAATTGGATGTTCAACAAGGCGACGGCGCAAAGTGAAGCGGCGGTGGAATTTTACGGGCGCGTCATTGTCCCAAGCCTGTTTCACTTGCAACACCCCTTTGTCGCCAAACAGGCGGATCTTGTGATCGTGGCTGGCGACAATGGAACAGGTCAGGCGCGCGGTGATGCCGTTTTCAAAAAACAACGTGGCGGTGGAGAAATCTGGCGTGCCTTGTGCCTCTTTGCCGGGCAGGCATTCGGCGGAGGCGGCCACCACCCGGCGCACGGTGCCAAACATGCCAATCAGCCAGGTGAGATAGTAGCCAGCGTGTTCCAGAGTGCAGCCAACGGCAAATTCATCTTGCGCAGGCCAAGGCGCGCCGCTTTCACTTGTCCAATCGGCATAAGGCGCTTGAGGGATAAACCCATCGTCCAGCTCTGCATAAATCAGGCGCACCGGCCCGGCTACGTCGTCACGCACAGCTTTGGCCAATGTCTGGGCCGCCTCGCCCAATACCGAAGCTGGCGCGGAAGACAGAAGCAGGCCTTTCTGTGCCGCCAATTCGTGCAGGGCGATAGCGTCGGCCATTTCCATGGCCAGGGGCTTTTCAGAATACACGTGATGCCCGGCCTCAAGGCAGGCACGGGAGATCTCATAATGCGCGTCGGGGTTGGTCAGGTTCAGCACCAGAGATTCTTGTGGTAGATTGCCCAGAAACCGCTCTAAGCTGTCGGCGGTGTGCACATTCCAATGGTCGGCAAACGCTGCAAGCCGGTTGGGATCATGGTCAAACACCTGCGTCACAGCGATGTCGGGATGGGCCGCAAAGGACCGCATGTAAAGGTCGGCGACAAAGCCGCATCCAATAATAGAAACACTGCGGGTTTGGGCAGCAGGCATGGGCGGGAATCCTTTTGAACCAATACGGCATGACTATAGGTATTTTGGCGTGAAATACCACCAAGGCTGGCTGGGGCAGTAGGGGAATTGTGGCGCTTTTGAACCACTTGGCGGAAATTGAATCGCCGTTTCTGACGTCGCGTGAGGGAGTTGGTAAGGTATGGCGAGATTAAGCCAAAGGACAGCAAGTGCAGTTTTCCACCATCAAGGGACCGGTGACGGTCAATGTTGCGGATCACGCGTCCTTGGAGCGTGTAGTGCGGGCGCGGTTTGCGACCCAGCAGGGCTTTGCGCTGGCCACCATCAACCTCGATCATCTGGTGAAACTGGCCAAAGACAAAGCTTTTGCTGCGGCTTACCTGGCGCAGGATTTTGTGGTGGCGGATGGCAATCCGATTGTGTGGTTGTCGCGCAAGGCTGAGAAGCCGGTGGAGTTGTTACCAGGCGCGGATTTGGTGCTGCCTTTGGCGCAGTGGGCCGCAGAGGAAGACACCCCCGTGGCGTTGATTGGTAGCACGGAGGAGGCACTGGCCGCGGCAGCGGAGGCGTTGAAGGCGCAAGTGCCGGGGCTGGAAGTGGCAGCTTGTATCGCGCCGCCGATGGGGTTTGATCCCGAAAGCGCGGTGGCGGAGGCTGTGTTGAAACAAGCGGCAGAAGCCGGCGCGCGGATGGCGTTTTTGGCACTCGGTGCACCTAAGCAAGAACGACTGGCGGCACGGGGGCGGCAGGCTGTGCCGCAGATGGGCTTTGCCAGCATCGGCGCCGGGTTAGACTTTCTCGCGGGCACACAAAATCGGGCTCCGGAATGGGTCCGCAAGCTGGCGCTGGAGTGGCTCTGGCGCGCATTGAGCAATCCGGCACGGCTGGCGGGGCGCTATCTGCGCTGTATCGGGATTTTGCCGCGCCTGATGAAAGAAGCGCGTGCACAGCGGTACTAAGTTGGGATGTGTCGCGGCTTGTGGCGTTTCAAGCGCACGGCGTCTTTCAAGCGACCTTTGAGACCACGGGGCGGCAGGATCTCGCGGTCCATCTCAAACACGGCACCATTCAGAGATGGGTCGTCCCAAAGCGCTAGACTCGCGCCCCATTTGGCCGCCACTACCGGGTCTAACCCCTCGACCAAACCCATCTTTGTGTTGAGCATACCGGGCATCCAAGTGCTGATCACAATCTTGGGCAAACGGTCGCCTAGATCTGCCACCAAGGCGCGTGAAAACGTGGTCACCGCGCCCTTAGACACAGAGTAGGCCGCACTGCAGGGCAATGGGTGCATGTCGGCAAAGCTGGATACGCTGAGGATCCGGCCCCGACCGGCGTCGCACATGTCTTTGAGTGCTTCAGAAGTGCAAGCCACCGTGCCGCCCAGGTTGATGGCCACGGTTTGCATGAAGCTTTCTGGCGTTTCGTCCAACATATCGCAGTGCGGGTAGACACCCGCGTTGTTGATCAGGATCGACACGGGGGCGACGGCGCGTATGTCGTCAAAGGCTGCGCGCACTTGAATTGGGTCAGAGACATCTGCGACGATGGGTGTGAAGGAGTCTCCGGCCATCGCCGCGGTTTTGTTCAGCGCCTCTTTGCGCCGTCCCAAGCCTGCCACCAGCAGGCCTCGCGCGCAGAGCTCTACCGCCAAAGCTTGTCCCAGACCGGAGCCTGCACCGGTGATGACTGCCATCTGTTTAGCCATTGGGCGTCTCCTGTGCGTTTAGCTTTGCCACCACAACTTCGCCCACCCGCAAGGCATTGGCGGCAATGGTCAGCGACGGATTTACCCCCATGGATGTTGGCATAAAACTTGCGTCCGCCACCCAGAGATTGGCCACGTCGTGAAGCTTGCAATTGCGATCCAAGACCGAGGTCTTGGGGTCGTCGCCAAACCGCAGGGTGCCGCACGGGTGGCCAAAGTTGAGCTCCGGCCCGGCACCAATGAAAGCCATCCGCACTCCTTTGAGGCCCGACTTAAGCATTTTGCGAAAGACCTTGCGGCGGGCGAGTAACTCCGGTGCCATATCGTAAGTCACAGCCAGTTTTTGCGGATCATCAGGATCAAACAGCACCCGGTTCTCGGCGTATGGCAGATCTTCGAGGATGCCGACAAAGATCTTCGCACTGCCAAACAGTTTTACCGCCACGGCGGCAGGCACGCGTGTGAACTGGCGCAGCCAGCGCAGATTTCTGAGCGGAGAGCGGTCAAACGCCATGTTGAGATAGTGCACAATCTCGCCATACCGTGCCTCAACCCCCAAAGCTTGCACCATGCCAAAACGGCTGCCAGCTTGGTGATAAAGGTCTCGAAAGGCGAGGGCTTTGCTAGGGCCGCTGCTGGGGGTGCCACGTTTGGGCCAGAGGGCAAACATCTCGTTCAGATGAAACATGAGGTTGCGCCCAACAAGATCGTTTTTATTGCCCACCCCCTGAGAGGCCGAAAGCAAGCGCGGAGAGTGCAAAGCGCCAGCAGCCAGTACATATGCGCGGGCTGTGAGCGTGACGTCAGTGCCCTTGCGGTGCGCCTTTAGTTCGGAAACCCTACCGCTGTTGGTGGTAATTTCCTGTACTTCGGTTAAATCCAGAAGCGCGGCGTTGCCTGTCTCCAAGGCAGGTTCCACACCAGCAGACCGTCCGTCCATCTTGCAATTTGTCGGGCATTTTCGGCCCAGGTATTTCTCAAACCCCTCCTGATCTCGAACGGCCATATGTCCTTGGTAAGGATGTAGGCCCGCGTCTTGCATCGCTTCAAACAGGGCTTTATCGGCGGCCAACATTTTGGTGGGTGCAAGCAGGTTGCCCTCGGGGGCCAACGGATCAGGCGTGCCGCGCACGTGGAATATTTCTTCGGCGCGACTCAAATAGGGCGCCATTTCAGCGTAAGACACCGGCCAACCGCCTGTTGGATGGGGTGTCTCGGGGCTGTCATCCAAATCGTGTGGTGCCGGGCGTTCCAACGTGGCCGCATAAAACACCGAACTGCCGCCAACCCCGGCCCCCAAAGGCGCGTTGAAGGTGGTGGTCACGCCGTTCACCGTGGCATGCATGGGGTCCGGCCAATAGCCGCGCACTAGGCGGGCTTCACGATCCCAGATGTTGGGGTTGAGCTCTTGCTCTTCGGCGCGCACGCCCACGGGGCCACGTTCGACAAACAGCACCGACAGGTCTTGCTCCGCCAAATACCGCCCGATGGTGCCACCGCCCATGCCTGTGCCGATGACAATCACATCCCAGGTTTTACTGGCAGCCTGCGCAAGGGTCATCATTGTGCCGACCGAGCCATCACCGGGTAGAACACTGACCGCATCCTCTGCGCGGCAGCGTTGGTCACGTGATTGTTGTCAAAATACTGTCCCACACCACCTTGTGCTGCGTCGCATAAAAACGGGTCACAGAACCAGCTCCACGTGTCCAAAATGGTGGCACCGCTTTTTGCCAGCGCCGCCGCCGCGCCGCGCTCACGTGTTTTGGCATCGGTGACGGTGATCTGCCCGATGCGCCGCGCCAGTTGTTCTGACAATCGGCCATGCACCAGTGCACGCGCCACTTTGGGGGCGCTGTAATTTTGAATTTCAGGCGGTTGGCGTAAGATATAGACCTGCCGGTCCAAATTGCCGATATCCGCCACGGTTGCTGCCAAAGCCTGACCCAAAAGGGCGTCCTGGGTCATGGGGCCAAATAGATCACTGTGCAGGCGGATGGTGTTATGTGCATCATTTCCGCTGCCCTTGCCCGATGCGTAGTAGGTCCATCGCCCAACCAACACGACTTTCTGTAGATCGCGCATATCACGCAGGGCTGTTTGGATTTGCGCATTGGCCGCAGAACATGCGGCGTCTTGTGCCGGTGTGGCGGCGCTTTCGCGTTTCTCCAGATCAAACGCCGGGGCACAGCCCGCGCGCCAAATCACCAAGGCGCTGCGATCTGCTTCGCGCGCGGCCTGTTTGAGGCCTTCGTAATAGGCCCGCACATGGCTGTCGCCCCAAATGATCAGGCTGGGTTCGTCGTTCTCTGGTCCAATTGGGCAGATCTCGATGTCCGCAAACGGGCCATCGGACGGTACGTAGCAGTCGGAGAAATCCTGCAAAAAATCACCGGTCGCGGCGATGTGCATTTGTGCTTGCTCGCCAAAGCGTTTGGGCATGCCATCCGCTTTGAAAACCATAAAGGACAGTCCAAGTAAGCTGACTGAGGCGAAGGCGGCGGTGAACAACAGGCTCCAAGCGGGCAACTTTTTGGCCTGCCGCACCGGCTGTTCGATCAGCCGCCAAGAGAGCCCGGCGAGCACAAAGGAAATTGCGATCCACAGCGCCACTTCGCCGGGGCCACGATACTGGCCTTGCAGGTATTTGGTGAAGACAAACACCGGCCAATGCCAGAGGTAAAGTGAGTAGGAGATCAGCCCAATCAGCACAGGTATCCGCATTGAAAGGCCCCGGTTGACCCAATTGTCATCCTGCCCATTTCCGATCAACAACACGGTGCCCAAAACCGGGAAAATCACCTGCCAACCGGGGAACCCTTCGCCGGGCACAACCAGCGCAACGGAGGCCAGCACAAGCGCAAGGCCGACCCAACTCAGCGCTTGATGGCGCCGCCACAGTTCGGGGCGCTCGCAGTTTAGGACCGCGAGGCCAACGCCTGCCAACAGTTCCCACGCGCGGAACGGAAAAAGGAAAAACGCGGCGGGATGGGACAGGGGCGTGACTATCAGGCTGCTTATGAGGGAAAGCCCAAATATCGCACCCAAAGCCCAGACCATCACGGTTTTGTTGCGGGCAAACAGCAGGAACAGAAACGGTAGGAAGATGTAGAATTGCTCTTCCACCGACAGGGACCACGTGTGCAACATGACTTTGTCTTCGGCAGCGCCATCAAAATAGCCGGATTGGCGGAAGAACAGCACGTTGGAGAGATAGACCGTGGCGGCAATCACGCCTTTGGCAGTCTCGCGGAAGTCATTGGGCAGCAGGATCAGCGCACCAACAATCAGCACCACAAAAGCCATGACAAAATAGGCAGGTGCCAGCCGTTTGATCCGGCGCAGATAGAACCGCCCCAAAGCCAGTTTTCCGGTGTCCTGATGTTCGCGCCACAAAATGCCGCCAATCAGGAAGCCAGAGATCACAAAAAAGATGTCGACGCCAACAAACCCGCCGCCAAATCCCGGCACGCCAAAGTGATAAAACACCACCGCCAGCACCGCGATTGCGCGCAGACCGTCGATCTCCGACCGGTGACCTTTGGCGGCCTGCCGATCGGCGGCAAGTTTGGGCGCGGAGGTTTCTACCTCAGGCGACTCTGGGGTGCTCATGCGCGGGCGCATCCTTGGGTTGCTTTGCATTTGCTCCAAAAAACATGACTTTCCCGGCCCCCGCAAGCGCCTCTGGGACGCAGAGTTAAGTTGCTTTAACACCGAGGTTTTGCGACAACGCTTTGAAACCGCCCGATTTTGCGGGTTTTGTCGCGGAGGCAAACGCTGTGCAGATTGACCAAAATGTGTCCGCCACAGAGCCGGATTGGTCGCGAGAGCTGCCAAAAGGCTTTTGGGATCCCGGACCAAAGCTGTTGCGTGCACTACGCCGGTATCAAAGTGCCCAAGCCAGAGGCGGGCTGTTTGCGATACTGATGTCCAAGCGCTGGGTGCTTTCCCATCGGTTTTGGTCGCTGATGACTCAATCCGAGGTGCATCTGAATATGCAGATTGCCGGGGGGCTTCGTTTGCCACATCCCACCGGGATTATTGTGCACCCGAATGCCAAGATTGGTCCAAATTGCCAGCTGATGCATCAGGTGACCTTGTCTGGGGATGTGGTGCTTGAGGGCCATGTGGATGTGGGGGCTGGCGCCAAAGTGATTGGGCCACTGACCATTGGGGTGGATGCCGAAGTGGGCGCCAATGCCGTGGTCACCAACGATGTGCCTGCTGGTGCGGTTGTGGGTGGCGTGCCGGCGCGGGTTCTGAAGATGAAGCCAGGCTACGAGGTATCGTAAGTCACAACACAGTGCGCGGGCGTTTTGGCGGCTGTGGTTGCTCTTGTGTGTCTTCCTGAGCCTCTTCTGTTTCACTCTCCTGCCCCATACTCATCGGGCTGCGCCGTAAGGCTGATGTGGTATCGCGTCGCAATTGCGCCAACCGTTCGGCATGGCCAAACAACGTCCCTGCAATCAGCCAGGTGGTTGGGGTGAGGGTTGCATTGGGCAGCATGTCGATCATGTTGAACCCCAGCATCAGCGCCAGCGGTCCGACATAAGGTGACAGCCCATGATTGCGCGGGGTTCCAGTCTGTTTCTGATCCAAAAGGGCGAAGGAAGTCTCCTGCTTAAAACTGTCTCGGTCGGCCACTTTAATTCGCCCAAGCTCACGGTTGATGAGGAATATGGGTAAGGCCATCAAGCCAAACTCTGCGATATAGCCGACCCAGCCCCAGACGCCGAGAACGATGATCCAGTAACCATCTGTGACCGAGGTGATCAGGCCCGTTGTGGGGTCATGGATATGATTGCGTCCCCAGATACCCCAGCCAAACAGCGGTTTGCGCATGGCGTGATCGAGTAAGATGTCCTCGTTTTCAATTCGGAAGCTGAGGGAATGCGCCCGCTCTGCACTTACTTTTTCGGCCTGAGCGATGATCGCATCACTGGGGACCAGTCCGGTGGTTTTGAGTACCGGGTAAGCAAGCATCATCACTGCTAACACCGAGGCTATTTTGACTTGAGCGCGGGTGTTGAGGGCGACAATCAACAGGCCGGCAGCCCCAGCATAGATCAGCGTGGCAAGCGTTTTGCAGAGCACTAGAACTGCCGCCAGGTAAAACACAGCAATCAGGTATTTGGCCCGGGTTCGGCTGGTGTCTGCTTTCCAGAGTGTGAGCGTGGCCAAAAGGGCAGTGAGCACAAAATATGCCAGCCAGATACCGTGGTAGAGGAACACCATCGGGCGGTAACCCCCGCCGCGAATGGTTTGGCTGAACAGGTGTTGATAATAGCCGTAAACCCAGTTGTTGAGCTGCGGACTGAGCCGCACTTCCATCAGGATTGGCAGGGAATAGGCTAGGCCTGCAATTGCCAATGCAAATAGGAGGTCACGCTGATCTTCACGTGTGCGCAGCAGCGCGCGGGCCATCAGAAAGCCGATGATTGTGATGAACTGGTTGATCGGCTGGGCTATGGCGTCCTGGAGATATAAGCCACGCACAAATCCTTCGGTGAAAATCAACGGCTCGCCATTGGTGAACACTGTGAGCACGGGGCTGAGGATCAGCAGGCCTAAGAGCCAGCGGGCAACAATGTTGTCCGGCAGCAGCTTGGGGCGTTGTGGCAACACAAAGAACACCACAATCAGAATTGCCAAATTGGGCAGGCTGCCTTTGTCCAGCGCGGGCATTAGTGGGAAATCAAATTCCGCAGGGGGAGGCGGCAGTAGCAGATACGCGCCCAGCAACGACCAGATCAACGCACGCCCGGGCGGTAAGCTGACAAACAACCGCCAAATGACCACAGGCCAAAGCATAAGCATCAACGTGGCAAGCAGGTTGGGCATTGGCGTCAGGTCTTCCTTTGTGAGCGGTGTGGTCGGGCCCACACAAACGCAAAACGCGCGCCATGACTATAGCGCGCGTGTCTCAAACTGTCAGGGTGTGGCGTTCACACGCCGGTGCCGGCCATGACCACAGCAACTGTGCGCCAGACAACAGAGACGTCGGTGCGCAGGCTCAAGGCGCGGTCATAGTGGCTGTCATGAATGGCGCGCTCAGCAAAAGAGCATTCGTTGCGCTCGGAAATCTGCCAGAAACCAGTGATGCCCGGACGCATGCGGTAATAGGCCGTACCTGGATATAGGGCGGTTTGCTCAGGCATCATTGGGCGCGGGCCAACCACGGACATGTCGCCAAACAGGACGTTCAGGAACTGGGGCAGCTCGTCCAGTGAGGTCTTGCGGATGAGGCGACCAATAGGCGTGATACGTGGATCATGCGCCAGTTTCTGTTTTTCGTTCCACTCCAGACGCGCAGCTGGATTGGCACGCAAGTAGGCCTCCAACTTGCGGTCTGCATTGGGCACCATGGAGCGCAGTTTTAACATCGAAAACCGTTTGCCGTTTTTGCCGACGCGTTCTTGGCGATAGAATGGTGACGCCCCATCCAGAGAGATGAGTAAAGCGAGCAATGCCACAACCAGTGTCACGGGCAACGCAATTGTCAGCACAAACAGGATATCAAACGCACGCTTGAAGACGCTGCGGTATGCACTTGGGCGTGCCGAAGAAACTTCAAAGGCTTGTTCAAAATCTTCACGCGAAAAAATCGCCATCGGTGTCATCCCCGTAACCCAACCAGAAGGGCATCAAATTGAAACGCAACATCCATTCGCCGGACCAGACATGGTCCGAACGTGTGTCTCACGTACCTTCTTTGCTTAAGCACCCCGGCAGCAGGGGCTGATCACATAGGTCCTTGCGACGTCGCTCTTTTTGATGCTCCTTCATAAGAAGCGCCCACCCAGGACTTACATTAGTCACAAATTTACAGAAATCCACCTTAACTTTCGGATAGTTTCGTCTAAGTGTTTGATAATAAATAAAATGACGCATTCTGTTTTCGATATTTTTTGCAAACTTGGTTAAAATTTGTGGCAAGCTTGCCATTTTGCGGTTCGTGTTTGGAAACGGTGATGTAGGTCTCTTTTTGATTGTTTCGTAGGGTGAAAAACTGACTTGGCGTCACCCAACCAAAACTTGGCAGCGATTCGCCGAAAACCAGCGCAAAGGGGGTGAAATGTGGCGCAATTGTGGCCGCTATTTGCCCAATTTCAGGATCATTGCCGCCAATCCACCGGACACGGCCAGCAGACCAAACACCTTAGTGAGGCGTCCCAGCTTGCGCCGCCGGCGCTGACGTGGGGTTTCCAGCACCGGAATGGCTGCCACTGCGCGCAGGCGCAATTGACGCTCGAGCTGACCACGGGTCCAAATCACCGGGCTGCGCATATCCAGCACAAACACCAGGCTCAGTGCGACCATGACAGACAGCACCCCGCCCATCGCCAGAATGCGTTTGCGCGAGGGCGCAATCGGCCAATCCGGGGGCAGGGCTTTTTCCAATACGGTGAAACTGTCGGTTTGCTGACTTGCCTCTAACATCTGCTGCATCTCCGCTTCGGCCTTGCCGGCGGTGATCGCTTGATACTGTTCTTCGAGCTTGGTCAGCTGCCGCTCCAAGCGGTTGTATTGCTGTTCAATGCGCGGGGTGTCTTTGAGCGCGGCCTCAATCTCGGCGATCTCAATCTGATAGAGCTCACCTTCTTCTTGCAGGCGACGCAGGCGCTGGGCGCGCACCGAATTGCCACTGCTGGAGATGCCGACATTTTCCAAAAGTTGGCGCTGCACTTCCAGTTCGATCTGTTGCAAGTCCGTGAGCCGTGTGCGCAGCGCTTCGACACCACCAGGCAACAACACCGCGTTTTCCTGCTTATAATCGGCAATCTGCTGTTCCAGATTGGTGATCGCAGCGCCAATCCGGCGCTCTTCGCTGTCAAAGAATGACAGGGTTTCGCTGACCTGCGCTGTGCGACGTTGGTCTTCTTGGTCCAAAACGTTGTTCACCAGCTCATTGGCAACATTGGCGGCCAAAACCGGATCGGTCATGCGCACCGACACCAGTAGAGCAGAGGGGCTGATGTCCTGACGCCAACGGAAATCCGGGTTGGTGATATGGGCCACTCGTGCGGCGCGGCGCAAGAGCTCGACCTTCTGCAACTCGCTCAAGGGCGCGTCGCTGTAGAGCCCAAATTTCTCGATGATGGTCAGCAGATTGTCCCGTGCCATCACGCGTTGTTCCACAATCTGCAGCTTTTGCAGCATGTCTGCGTTTAGCGCACCCGGCGAAGTCGCGCCGGTCTGGATCGAGGGCTGCTCGATCTGTATTGTGGCATGGGTCTCATATTCGCGCGGCAGGCCGAGCACGTAGGCCAGCGAGATCAAGCCGCCGATGACAATAACGCTGGCCCACAGGAAAAACCTCCTGCGCAACATGCTCAGCACTTCGCCAAATGATTGGAACTTGTCCATGCCCGTCCTCAAATTCGTTCTGGCGCGACTCAGATTCGCGCTCTTGAGGACAATTTATGACAATCGATTGTGGTTATCCCGTGGCGCAAACCGGAAAGTTTGCGTTTTCCATTCCGGCCTGCGCGCCCAGAGTGACCAATGCCAACACATGGCCGCCGCCTGTGGCACATTGGCCGGATAACACCGTGCCTTCCGGCACCTCACCAACAGTTTGCATGAAGCGCGCGGTGAACCCTGTGCTGTGGAGATTGAGGGTGATCTCAATCGCGTCAAAGCCAAAGAGCATGCCGGTCAGTGGATACTGTGCTTTGTAGACCGCCTCTTTGGCGCAAAACAGCCGCCGTGCCATCAACGCCCGCTGGGCTGCGGGAGTGTTTGTCAGCCAGTCGCGTTCCTGTGGCAGGCAGATTGCGGCCGTCAGATCGTCATGCAACGGAGCGTCCGGTTCCACGTCCACGCCAAGTGCACGGAATCGGGTGTTTGCGCCTACAAGTGCAACACAGCTTGTTGCGTCGTGGCTGATCGAGCCGGTTAGCCCCTTGGGCCAGTGTGGTGCGCGGTCTGGCCGTTTTGGCACCGCCTGTTCCGGGTGCCCCAAATCCAGCATCGCCATGCGCGCCGCTTGCCGACCGGCGGCAAACTCGCGCCGCCGTTTGGGAATGGCGTGGGCAATCGCCGGGGCTTCTTGTGGCCAAACAACCGCCACGCCACGGGTTGGGTCGGTCACCGCCACAGCGGCTTCTGGCGGCGCCATACCCTGCGCCAGAGATTTCAGAGCCACGAGGTGCTGGTTGGAGGACAGAGTCACGTGCGAGTCCTCCGGCGTGCCCGCATAGCGCGGCGTTTGCTCATGGTCTCAGAGCGGCTTGCTGCCTGTTCCGCCACTTCTTCGCTATCTTTGGTCTCCGGTGCACCGGTTGGTTTTGGCAGGCCGGTCAATTCCTGTACGCGACCGGACAAAGCATTGAGCGTTGGGAAGCGGAACACATCGGTGATCGACAGCTTGGCCGCGCCGGATCGTGCCCGGATTTCCCGGTGCGCCTGCACCGCCAGCAAGCTGTGCCCGCCAAGATCAAAGAAGTTATCCGTGGCCACAACCTCCCGCACGCCCAGAACCTCCGCCCAGACATCTGCCACCATTTTTGCGATATCCCCACCGGCTTCGGCCGGCGCAGCAGGGGCCATAGCCTCCACTTTTGGTGTGGTGATTTTGCGAGTCTCTTCGGGGCGCGGCAAGGCTTTGCGATCGACTTTTTTGTTGGGTGTCAGCGGGAAGTCTGCCAGCGTCACATAGTGTTGGGGGCGCATAAAGGCTGGCAGGCTTTCCCGCAGTTGCGCGCGCACCTCGGCCTCTGCGGGACCATCGCCACGCAGGTACGCCACCAGCCGCACATCGCTCGGCGTGTCTTCGCGCGCCACAACAACCGCCTGCGTCACGCCAGGCACCTCTTCCAGCCGGGTTTCGATTTCGCCAAGTTCAATACGATAGCCGCGCAGTTTGACCTGATGATCAACACGCCCAAGGAAGTCGAGCTTGCCATCGGCGCGCCAGCGCACAAGGTCACCGGTGCGATAAAGGCGCCCGTCGCCAAACGGATTTGCGATAAAACGCTCCGCCGTCAGCTCTTCGCGTCGCCAATAGCCCCGTGTCACCCCCGCGCCGCCAATCAGCAGTTCGCCAGCCACGCCCACGGGCACCGGTGCGCCGGAATCGTCCACCACATAGACTTGGGTGTTGGCAATTGGATCGCCAATATTGGCCACACCTTCAGAGGCATCTGCCATCGCGGTTGTGGACCAGATTGTGGCCTCTGTTGGCCCATACATGTTTTGAATTTTGGCACCGCTTGCCGCGTTCAGATCCGCGACCAGACCGCCGGATAGCGCCTCGCCGCCGACCATCATTTGCTGCACACCAGAGAGCGCAAACCGCGCCTCTTCGTTGTCGGTTAACAGACGCGCCATCGACGGTGTACATTGCACATGGCTCACCTCATGGCGCAGCATCTGTGCCGCAATCGACACATCTTCGGGGTCCAACTCGCCACCTTCATTGGCGCGTTTCAACACTTCCGCGATGGGTTTCAGACCGTCCATGACGGTGGCACTGTCGATGCCATAGTCAATCAGGCAAGCAATCTCGGTCACGCCGATGCGCTTGACCTGTTCCACCCGATCCAACGCATCTTCCACGGTGCCAAACAGCCCGCTGGTCTCAAAATAGCGCAGGAAGGCAGCTTCAAGGATCTCTTCAAGCTCCTCTTCGTTCAGGATGCCAAGGTCCAACTCAAACGCGTTGTTTACCCCTTCGGGTTTCTTGAACGCCGGGAAGGCCCAGGCAAATTGCTTGATCAGGCCTGCCGCTGAGCGCAGGTAGTTTTTCATCGGCTCACGCGCGATATCGCGTGCCACTTCACGGTCCTCAGCCAGATAGCTGTGCAACATCAGAGTGATGGTGAAATCATCCGGGTCATGGCCGTTTTCACGCAGCGCATCGTGGTAGAGTTTGATCTTGCTCTCCACCTCATCGATGCTTTGGCCCAACAAGTGCGTTAGCACGTTACAGCCATGTCGCCCGGCCTCAACCCAAGTGTCCGGATTGCCTGCTATGGTCACCCAGATCGGCAGCTCCTTGGATACCGGACGCGGCTGTGTCACCACCCCGTGCATCGTGCCGTCCACTTTGGCGAATTCAACCTCTTCGCCACGCCACAGTTTGCGCAGATCGCCAATCTGATCCAGCATGACAGACTTGTTGTTGGGCGGCGAATTCTCCGGACGCAGCACAAAGTCGTTGGGTTGCCAGCCAGCGGCCACAGCAATTCCGGCGCGCCCATCGGTCAGGTTGTCGATGATGGACCAGTCTTCGGCAATCCGCGCGGTATGATGAAGCGGTGTCACGCACGAGCCTGCCCGCACGCCAAGGTTTTTGGTCACAGCAGCCACCGCCGCGCCGGTCACTGCCGGATTGGGGTAAGGGCCACCAAAAGCGTGGAAGTGACGCTCGGGCGTCCAAAGTGCCGTGAACCCGTTGGCATCGGCAAACTTCGCGCCTTCCAGCAGCATCTCGTATTTCTTGGAGCCTTGGCCGTCGTCGTTGCCCCAGAAATAGAGCGAGAAGGCCATGCCGCCTGCAGAGGTTGGCAGGCGCCCGTTGGAAATTTGGGTGGTTGTTTCGTCGCCGGACAGCACCAGCTTGAAGCCCCGTGACAGCGTCCAGAACAGCTCCAACACAGAGATATCAAACGACAGCGAAGTCACCGCCATCCACGTGTCACCTGCCCGATACGGCACGCGGGCATCCATCCCGGCAAAGAAGTTGGCCACGTTGCCATGGTCAACCATCACGCCTTTGGGCGTACCCGTGGAGCCGGAGGTGTAGATCAGATAGGCGAGGTCATCGCCGGAGACGATGGCCTCGGGGTTGTCAGCGGACGCCGCAGACAACCGCGCGTCGATGTCCATCTCCAATACCTGCGCACTGTGCTCTGGGAGATCGCGGGTCAACGCGGCCTGTGTCACAATCACACTTGCGCCGCTGTCGCTGATGTAATGCGCCAAACGGTCCGCTGGGTAGGCCGGGTCCATCGGCACATAGGCGCCGCCGGCTTTCAGGATTGCGAGCGCGGCCACCACCATATCCGGCGAGCGGCGCAGACACAGGCCCACCAAGGCGCCCCGGGTCACCCCCATGTCACGCAAAACATGTGCGGCCCGGTTGGCGCGGGCATTCAGCTCGGCGTAACTCAGTTCCTCATGTTCAAACACCAAAGCGGGCGCATCCGGGGTCTTTACCGCTTGTGCTTCAAATTGCGCGGCCATGGTGAAGTTGGCATCAAACGAAGCGTCGGTGGCGTTCCAGCCGCTGAGCACTTCGGCGCGCTCGGCTTCTGGCAAGACGTCCAGATCGGCCACAGTGGCTGTGCTGCCAATCTGCGCGCAGATCAGCTCCAGCCGCGCGGCCAAACGGGCCGCGTGATCTGGGGAGACACGCGCGGCATCAAAATGCAGCGCCGTGCTGGTTGCGCCAATGGCAACCGTCATGGCCGCGCCGTCAATTGGTCCGGCCAATCCACCGGTGGTCACGGCCACATCAGGCATGGTTGGCACAGACAAGGCAGGATCGCGGGCAATCAGGTCGCGGGCAAAGCTGCCGTTGAGGTCGGCTTGCGCCGCGCGCTCTGCCATCGCGGTGTCTGCTTCAGATACGGTGTTATGCAGCAGTTCCGCGCCCACACGCAGCGGCACCCATGGCGAAATCAATCCCGCCGCCTGCGGATGGTCCGCGCCGCGATAGGCGATATCGCAGACCTCCGGAAGGCCTGACCGCAGCGCCCAAATGGCGACTGCGGTCAGAATACTCTTGGAGGGAGTCTCGGAAAGTGAAAGCGGCAGCTGCCGCATGTCGGCCAGGTCTCCACCGCCACGGATCAGTGGCAGGGTGGCAGGCACAAACTCTGCCAAACGCGCACGCCAGAACGGCTCGGTTTTGGCAAGAGGGGTCATCGTGGTTGTCAGCGCGTCGCTTGCAGGTTTGTCGAGAAGCGGCAGCCGTTCGCCAGATCGGATCACATGATTGGCGGTTTCTTCATTGCCAGACACGTCAGTTATTGTGCTCAGCACCGCAGCGCCGCGTCCACAGGCCACAGTCACGCTGTCGTCACTCACAGCCAGCACAGCACCGGGTTCGCCACGACCCGCACTTTCCGCCACTTCGGCAGATGTCACCAATAAGACGCGCCCAGCCGCCACCATCTTAGGCGCGGAGAGCGGGTTGAAATAGTCGCCGTGATCCAAGGCGCGCACCAACGCCACCACATCCTGCGCGTCGCGGCGGAAATCAATCCGCCCTGCGGCTTCAGGTCTTTTGGCGCGGCCAAAGTAGCTACGCAGGCTTAAGTCCTGTGGGCGTGCGTTGACCAAATCTTCGCCCAATGCGCGCATCACGTCCGGGAAGCTCTCGATGGCGGCGGCGTAACATTTGGTGTTGAGTGTCAGCGCGGTGTCGGTTTGGCCAATGTCAAACATGCGCTGCGCAACAATCTCACCGGTGTCCGCACCAATTTCCATTTTGTGCCAGGTGATGCCGTGGCGTGGTTCCTGTGCCATGCGTGCCCAGACCGGCGCATTCAGGCCTGCATAGCGTGGCAAAGGCCCATCGTGGAAGTTCACCGCGCCTTTGGTTGGGAGTTTCAGCAGCGTGTCTGACAGCATGTCGAGATTGGCAACACTCAGAAGCCACTCAAACCGGTCCCCCAACAATTCCCCCGCGATGTCGCTATCGGAGGAAACCACGCGCAGCCCTTCCGCTTCGGCCCAAGATCGGATTTCCGGTGCGCGTGTGACCACCGCGGTCAGGGTGTTGCCAGTGTCTCGCCAAAGCGTGGCGCATTGGATCAGCAGACTTTCGTTGCCAATCATTACGGCAGACATAGGCGCGGCGTTGGTAAAGCTATCAAGGCTCATGAAGAGGCCTCCTTGCGAACAGACAGGGTGGGGGTTTTGGACGGTTCGCGCTGCGCCCTACGGAAGAGTGATTTTAGGGAGTGGGTGATTAGGTCACGCAAGAAATGGTCCGGGTCGCGCTTGGGTTTGCCCCCAATCACGCGCCGCAGCTTCCATAGGCAGGTGCCCATAACATGCGCCAGAGTGGCGGTGACGGCGTAAAGATTACCGTGGTTTTTGCGGAAATAATGCAGGCGGCTGTCAAACCAGTATTGCGGCATACGCTGCCAGGTTTTCATGCCGGTGGAGACCGACCCGATATGGGTCACAGAGCTTGAGCGCACATAATCCGTGTGCCACCCCGCGCGCTGGGCGCGCAGGCAGAGGTCGGTTTCCTCAAAGTAGAGAAAGAAGGTCTCGTCAAAGAGGCCAATCTGTTCCAGCACCTCGCGTCGCATCAGCATCGACGCGCCTGCCAGCCAATCCACCCGTGTGGTTTCTGCGGGGATTGGCAGGGGCACAATATGTTTGTGTAAAGCCCGGCTGAGCAACCCAACGCGCGCTGCGCCTTCGATTTCGCCACCGATTGATGGGAAGCGAAACGCGGTCAGATGAGGTTCACCGTCTTCGCCGTGGATGTACGATCCAGCAAAACCACAGGTTGGCATCTGCGTCATATGATCGAGCAAGGCAGTGATGCTGCCTGCATCGGGGAAAGCGTCAGAGTTCAGGATGTAAACAAAGTCAAAGTTGCGTTGGGCCAACCCATGGCGGATGCCAAAGTTGTTGCCCGCGCCAAAGCCGCCATTGCGGCCCGATTGCACAACCTCAACACGGCCCTCAGCCCATCCCGCCTGGGCTATACCCTCGCATATGGCCTCAAACGAGCCATCGCCACTGTCGTTGTCGACAATCACAATCAGCCCGTCGATCCCACCCATCTCACGCGCCGCCGCTTGCGCCGCCTTTAGCGTCATGTCCGGCGTGCGCCAGTTCAGGATCACGGTCAAAAGAGATGGCGTGCTCATTCCGCAGCCCTCCGTGCAGTCCGCTTGGGCAGGTCTTTCTCTGCCGCCGCGATCACTTTTTTCATGCGGGTGGCCAGCACACGTACGTTGGGTTCCAGCACCATGCTGTCGTGGTCTCCGGGCACCTCAAATACCTTTACGCTTGGCACCCACTGACCCCAGTCGTTGTCATGGAACACATAGGCCCGATCCCCATCGACCAGACGGCCGTCTCCCATGTCCCATTTGCCCACCAGCGGCGGACGGAACAGCACAAGATTGCCTTCCCAAGCCTGCATAGGGTATTGCGCCACAGCCTGCAGGAAGGCGGATTCAATTTCAGCATCGTGAAATTGCTGCCCTTGCGCCTCACCTTCGGTTTCCTCACTTGGACGACGTTTCTCGATCTCCCAAGCAATCCGGTTTTTGGCCCAAATCAATGGGTAGGCCACACCTTTGGCCTTCAATTCCTGCATCTGGATACGCATGCGGTCCTGACGGCTGAGCGCCCGGCGCACTGGCAATGGTGTGTCGAGCATCGCGACCAGTGCAACTTTGTCGCCCTGCGCTTCCAACTGGCGGGCGATCTCATAGGCAGTGATGCCACCACCAGAGAAACCGCCAAGCAGATACGGCCCCTCCGGCTGCACCTGTTTCATCTCAGCAATGTAGTCGGTTGCAGCTTCCACAAGATTGTCATGTGGCGCAGCGTCGCCAAACAGGCCCCGCGCTTGCAGGCCATAAAACGGCCGATCCGCCCCAATTAGATGTGCCAGGTGGCGCAGGTTCAGCACATTGCCAAACATACCTGCCACCAAGAAGAACGGCGTGCGGTGCCCGCCTTCGCCCTGATGCATGGGTACCAGATGGGTGAAGCGGCTTTGCGGGCGGGCCTCGGCCTCCGCAGTGGCGTCTCCCGACGCGCCGTCGCTCAAAACCGTGTCGCCCACCCGCTCTGCAATCATCGCGGCACAGGTTTCAATTGTCGGCGCTTCAAACAGCACCGAAATCGGGAACTCAATGGCCCAGGCCTTTTTCACCATTGCAAATAGGCGCACCGCAATCAGGCTGTGCCCGCCAAGATCAAAGAAGCTGTCGCGGATGCCAACTTGGTCAACACCCAATAAATCTTGCCAGAAACCCGCCAACGTGCGCTGGATATCGGTCTCAGGTGCAACGTAATCGGTTTCCAGCTCTGGTCGCTCAAAACTTTGGCTTGGTCCGCTGTGCTCATCGGCCCCGGCCTCTGCCTGCGTGATCAGCGCCGCCAAATCGAGCGAAGAAATCACCACTAGCGCGTGACTGCCGCGCAGCGCCGCTTCAAACATATCCGCACCCTGCTCTGGTCGAATGCCTTGGGACAGATTATGCGCCAGTCGTTCCTCAGCCGCAGACATCGGAGCCTGTGCTTGTACGTCCGCGTCAAAGCTGACCTCTGCTTTGCTCAGCGGCTGCGCCTTGGCAAAACCAGCGGCGGTCTGCACCTGGCGCAGCATCAGGCCTTTGACCTCTATGCAAATCGCACCGGTGCCATCGGTCAAAACAACGTCAAATCGTGCGGAGCCTGTATCGCTGTCGCCGTCCATAAGCGTCACATGGCTCATCACCTCATCTGGCAACGGCGCATGGCGGGACAAGCGGTCGTAGCCCACAGGCACCCAGAGATGTCCTTGCGCATAGCCGGGGATCAAGTCCATGGCCCAACCGGTTGCGATGTCCAGCAAGCCGGGATGCATTTGCAGACCGTCGCCGTCAAACTGCGCATCCAGGCTCAGACGCGCGAGGCCTTGTCTGGCCCCCAACGCGGTTTCGCGCAGCACTTTCCAGCGCGGGCCAAAGCGCATATGCGCCTCTTGTGGGGCACTCAATGCAGCGCCAAATCCGTTTTGCTGTACGGGGCAATCTGCTTTTATTGCTTCAAGATCCAGCGCAGTTGGGGCAGCAACACGCACCGGTGCAAGCCGCGCCTCAGCATGGGTTTGCCACCCTTGCTGGCCTTCAAAACTCACGGCGGTTTGCACCTCAAAGTTATAACCTTCCTCTGAGCGGATCAGGCGCAATCGCATGTCTGTGCCGCCGGACTCGGCCACCCGCATGGGGCGCAAAAATAACAGATCATGAAGCGCAAATGGGGCGGTCTCGCCCTGGGCTGTCAGGGTTTCATAGGCCAACGAAATATAACCGGTGCCGGGCATAACCGCGTCGCCGTCCAGCGTGCGGTGCTCGTCCAAAACCCAGTCTTTGGCACTCAGCGTTGTGGTGAAAATCCGGTTGCCCTGTGCATCAAAGCCAGCACCTTGCAGAAGTGGATTGTCGATCGCCTCAGTTGGCGTATCTACAATATGGCCCTGCCGCGCGGCGACAGCTTCGGCGGCCATGCCCACGTCAGACCAAAGGCCCCAGTTGATGGCGCGCACGCGGGTTTTGTCACCATGTCTCGATTGCGCGTAGGCGTTTAGGTAGGCGTTCGCAGCCACATAATCGATTTGTCCAGCAGGGGCCGTCGCGGTTGAGGAGGAGGCAAACAGCACCAGCCAATCTAGGCCACCATCGGGGAAAATCTGCTCCAGAACCTGCGTGCCGTGCAGTTTGGGGGCAAGCACATCGTCAATGCCTGCGGAGGTTTTGGCCAACAGGGGCCCATCGTCGATCACACCGGCGGCATGGATCACGCCGTTGATTGTGCCAAACGCATCGCGCGCAACCTTCACCGCCTCTGACATCTCATCCACGTTGCACACATCCGCTGCCAAAGGCAGCACGTTGCCGCCGAGGCTTTCCAGACGTTCCACCGCGCGAATGCGCTGTGCCACCCGATCATGCGGGGCGTGGCCGTGCAAATAATTTGCCCATGTGTCGCGCGCGGGTAGCCCGTCCCGCGCCAGCAGCGCCACATTGGCATTTGCCTCTTTGATCATGCGTTCGGCCAAGGTGAGGCCAATACCGCCAAACCCGCCCGTGATCAGATAGGTGCCGCCTTCTTTGAAGACCGGCATTTCTTCGGTCTCTATGGCCACTTTGCGATAGCTACGCTCAAACCGTTTTTCGCCGCGCCACGCCGCGATCTGTCCGTGCGGCGGAGCCATCAAGTCTTCCAAGATTTTGTCAGTCAGCCCATCGCGGGCCTTCTTGGCTGGCGGTACGACATCGAGCAAGGCGCAGGTCACGCCGGGCAATTCGCGCCCGATCACCTGCACCGCGCCCAGTATGGTAGATTTCTCTGGATAGGGCAGCGCTTCTTTGCGCACCTGCACCGCGCCGGAGCTCAATGCCGTGATGTGCAAAGGTGTGGGCAGGTTTACATCGCTCACCGCTTGGGCGAGGAAAAACAGGCTCATCAGCCCCTGTTCCTGATTGCGATGGAAAAAGCTCGATCCCGGACGGTGGTTTTCATCCTCAGTCAGAAGCCACATGTGCACAACGCGATCGGGCACGCGGCCTTTGTTCATCAGGCTTTGGAGCAGAGCGTCATAGCCATCGCGCCCGCGTTCCGGCGCAAGCGCGTAGCTGTCTGGCCCGGTTTCGGCAAAGGCATCGCCGGTGGTGACAGTCACCACGTCCTGTCCCGCGTCACGCAGGCGTTTGGCCAGTGCCGCACCTGTCCCGCCCTGATCCACAAAGATCAGCCAGCTGTGTTTCTCCGCCGACGCCAATTCGCTCTCAACGTCAATTTCACAGGCCGCCAATTGGGGAGTCCAAACCGGCGCGTAGCTCCAATCGGCAGCGTCTTCCAACCGCATGAGCAGGTCGTCTTTGGCCTCGAACTGCCCTTGGCCCGGCTCGATGAAATAGCGACTGCGCTGGAAGGCATAAGACGGCAGCACCACTTTTTGACGTGGCGTGTCGCCCCAATATTGATCAAAGTTCACATTCACGCCGCAGGCCCAAAGCTGGCCCAGAACGGTGAGGAAATTGGCGTCATCTGCGATGTCATCATCTGGATGGCGTAGGGAAGACAATACTTTGTCCGCTTTCACCTGCCCGTGCATTTTCACCAAAGAGGACAGGGCTTTGCCGGGGCCTACTTCGAGATACACCCGTCCATTTTGCTGCGCGAGCGTGGTGATGCCATCTGCAAAGAAAACGGTGTTGCGCAGGTGACCAACCCAATAGTTGGGATCGGTGGCTTCGCTGTCCAACAACGTTGCACCACTGCGATTTGAGATGATCGGCAGGCTTGGCGCGTGAAGCTGAATGGTGCGGAGATAATCCTCAAACCGGCTCAAAATCGGCTCTAACATGCGCGAATGCGCGGCGATGTTGATTGGTACCCGCTGGGTCTCGATCTCCTGATCCGCAAGTTTGACCGCCAAGGCAATCAAGGACGCATCTGATCCGGACACCACGGTCAGCGCAGGTGCATTCACCGAGGCAATATCGATGTCTTCATTCAGATGTGGTTCCACCTCCGCCAATGGCAGCGGTATGGACAACATCCCGCCCGCAGGCACTGTGTCAAACAACTGCCCGCGCAGCTGCACCAGACCCAGACAATCTTCAAACGACATCACGCCCGCCAGACAGGCTGCCGTGTTTTCGCCCATCGAGTGGCCAACCAAGGCAGCAGGCTTCACGCCCCAGCTCATCCAAAGTTGCGCCAGCGCATATTCCACCATCATGATCAGCGGCAGTTGCAGACTGGGTTTCTTCAACGTCTCTTCTGCGTCGGCGGCAGCGTCACCTTCAGCCAACCAAAGCGCGCGCAGCTCATCGCCACCTTTGCCTGCGAGATGGGCAAAGCCACGCTCCATCCACTCCTCAAACATTGGCTCCGTTTCAAAGAGATCACGGCCCATGCCCACATACTGCGCACCGCCGCCGGGAAACATAAACACCACCTCAGGTGCCTCAGCTTCGGCGGCATGGGTAAACACCCGCCGCAGGTTGCCACTTTCGAGATAGTCCGCGGCCTGCTCATGGCTTTCCGCCACAAGTACGCGCCGCTTCTCAAACGCGCGCCGCCCGTTCATGAGGGTGTGCGCCACATCGGCCAAGGGCTGGTCCGGATGCGCTCGGAGATGCGCTGCGAGATTGGTCGCATTGGCGTCCAGCGCTTTGGTGGATCGGCCTGACACGGCGATCAATTGAAACGGCCAATCACTCTCCGCACTTTCGGCCCGTAGGGGGGCTTCCTCAATCACCACATGCGCGTTGGTGCCGCCAACCCCAAGGCTGTTCACGCCCGCGCGGCGTGGCCCTTTGTGGCTCTCCCAGCTCTGCAAACGTGCATTCACCGCAAAGGGGCTGGTTTCAAAATCAATCGCCGGATTGGGTTTCTCAAAGCCAAGGCTTGGGGGCATTTCTTTGTGATGCAATGCCAGCGACGCCTTGATCAAGCTGGCCGCTCCTGCGGCTGTGTCCAGATGGCCGATGTTGGTTTTTACGGAACCGATCCGGCAAAAACCGGTGTCCTCAGTGGTTTCGCGAAAGGCTTCGGTCAGCGCGGCAACTTCAATGGGGTCACCCAGATAAGTGCCGGTGCCGTGGCACTCGACGTAATCCACAGTGTCCGCAGGCACATCGGCTATGGCCAAAGCATCCGCCACGGCTGCGGCCTGACCACCCACCGAAGGGGCGAGATAGCCTGCCTTGTCACTGCCATCATTGTTGACCGCTGATCCTTTGATCACCGCCCAAATGTGATCGCCATCCGCGATGGCATCTTGCAAACGTCGCAACACAACCACACCCGCGCCGGAGCCAAACACGGTCCCCTGTGCGCGGTGGTCGAACGCGTGGCATTCGCCGTCTGGGGATAGGATTTCGCCATCCTCAAACACATAGCCGCGCCCATGCGGTAACTCGATGGTCACCCCCCCCGCCAGCGCCATATCACACTCGCCGTTCAGGATCGACTGAGCCGCATAGTGCACCGCCACCAGCGAGGTAGAACAGGCGGTTTGCAGACCTAAGCTTGGGCCGTTCAGGTCCAAGATATGGCTCAATCGGGTGGTCAAAAAATCCTTGTCATTGCCAGTGTGGCGTAGAAGGAACATGCCAGTGCTGTCGACCAAATCGCGGTTTGAGCAAATGTTGAAATAGAAATAGCTGCCCATGCCGCAGCCACCATATACCCCAATGGGACCATCAAAGGTCTCCGGCATATGGCCTGCATTTTCCAATGCCTCCCAGCTTACTTCGAGGAACTGGCGATGTTGCGGGTCCATGATTGCGGCTTCTTTGGGGGATAGCCCAAAGAACTCCGCATCAAAATTGGCAAATCCATCGAGCATCGCGGCGGCGGGCACATAGTTGCGATGCGCCATCTTGGCCCGGCTTTCGCCATTGTCGAGCAGAGTTGCCTCATCGAGTATCTTGATAGACCGGATGCCGTTGCGCAGGTTGTGCCAATACTGATCAATGCCCGACGCGCCGGGCAGGTGGGCGGCCATGCCCACAATTGCAATATCCGTCTCTGCGACCGGTTGGTCTGTCGGGCTTGTCACCACATCCACCTGCTGTTCAATTACGCCGTCAGCGGTCCCCTTTTTGAAGCGGGGACTCTTACACTTGCCTTAAAGATAGAATCCCATCCGCCCAGTAGGAAGGTGAAATCAGGGCAAATTGAGGGCAGAAAGATTAACGATCGCGCTGTTGTGTAGCCAAAAGGCGAGGCCACCTAGGCCAATGCCCAGAGTCCAGAATACCGCATCATGCTGTGCATCCCAAGCGCCATGCCGTCGGGCCAGAACAACCACCGCCGGATAGGAAAACACCATCGCCAAACCTTGCCCAACCAAGGCACCCACGAGGCCATGTTGGCTGGCCCCACCCATCAGGCCCACCATCATCAATGCAGCCCGTGTTGCGGCCAACATGAAAAACCCACGGCTGTCCCCTGCTGCCAAAGCCGCTTGGTCATAAGTCAGCGCAATCACCTGCGGAATTTGCATCACCGCCAAAAGCACCACCACGCCACCTGCAAGCCCATAACGCGGGTCATAAAGCAGGGTGATCAACCCCACGCCAGCTAAGGCAAATAGGGCCAAAAGTCCCATCAGTCCTGCGCTCAACATCATCCGCATCTTGTGCAATTTGGCACGGTTTTCTGTGCTCTCGCTGGGAGGCTTTTCGCGGTAGATTGGGATCATGATCCGCCGCATCAACATGCCGCCAAGCAAGAGCGGGAAGGAGGCAAGGAAATAACCGATGTTGTAGACCCCAAGCGCGCCAAGGCTCAGGTGTTTGCCCAGCACAATCTTGTCACCTTGAGACAGCAGAAACCCGGCAGCAGTAGACAGAAAAATCCACTTGCCAAAATGGATGAGCTCGCCGGCGGAGGGCTTGTCCCAGCGAGGTTTGTTGAGCTCGCCGGGCAGGAAAATATAGTAGAAAACCAACTGCATAACGGTTGTGGTCACGGCATTGGCAACAAGCGCCCAAACCGAGCCTGTTGTCCAGGCGATGACAACCCCAACCACCAACCCAATCACTTGTGCTGACAGGTCAATTGCGGTGATCCGTCCCAAGGAAAGATGGCGGTTGGCACTGTCTTTTTTGGTGGGGAACAGGCCCATGATCAGCAGCGTCAACCCGACCACTGGCAGGATGTCTGCGAGCTCTGGAGCGTCATAAAATACCGCAGCAGGTGCGGCCAATGCCCAGGTCAGCGCAAGTAGGAAAACGCCGCGCATCACCTGTATGGTCCAGGCCGTATCGAGGAAGGCACGATCTTCGCCGCGTTTGCTTTGCAAAATGGACTGGCTCACGCCCATGTCACTAAGGTTGGCCATGCCTTGCAGGAACACCCAAACAAGGCTCATCAGGCCAAAGGCTTCGGGGAACAGCAGACGTGTGAGGATCAGGTTGGAGGCCAGCCGCAACGCTTGTGAGCCACCGTATCCAAGGATGGTCCAGCCCCCACTGCGAATGGCGCGCGCGGCGAGGGAATTGCCCTGTGTAACGCTCTTCAATCGGTTCATCGTCCCCGGTTCCAAGTGGCGGTTCTTTGCGGGGTGAATTTCACGACAATGGACACAGCCGCATAGACCGCAAAGCCAATTGGATCACGCAGCGCCATGCTCAGTTTCTGCGCTGTGCTCAGGGAAAACTTGTCATCGTTTTTGAGCAGCTCCGGAAATTTTGCCTTAATTTCGTCAACACCTGCGTTCTGGCGGCGGCGTACTTTGACCAAAGCCGCAACGCCTTCGACCAATGGCCAATCGTAGCCTGCCTGAGTGCTGAGTCGTTCTTTTGGTGTGAAGTTTAGGCGCACAAAGGTGTCGTCGGAAATGATGCCGGGGAAGTCATGCCAACGTGCGCGACCCGCGCCGTTTACCGCAAACAGCCCCGCGCCGGGAACCCCATGGGTGACAAAGGGCACCTGGGCATAGGTGCGTGCATAGGCCCGTGTCGCCCATGTCTCGGCCTGTGCAAGCCGCAGCGTGCCACTGGCATAGCGAGGCGCATCGGTGTCGAGCGTTTTGGCGATTTGCCCCATCAGGGCTGTGTCCACAATCACGTCTGCATCCAGATAGGCGCGCATATCAAATGTCGCGGCTTCATCAGCGGCATTTAACGCGCCCATCTTGCCCAAGGCAGGCAGGTCCAACACTGTGAGGTGCCAGCCTTTGTCCTTGACGGCTGTGCGGAAGCTCTCGGCAATCCGAACGGTGTCATCGTCACAGCCGTTGCCTGCGACCACTAACTGTGCAGTCTCCGGTCCATCGGACGCCAGCACAGCCTGAAGGCAGGCCCCAATATGGGTGGCCTCATTGTTGGCTGGAATGAGAATGCTCAGCACGTTTGGGACTCGCCTCTGACGTCACGTTTGGCGCAACCTATCAGATCACCGCAATTCGGGGCAGGGGGATTCCCCCTTTCACATCAAGCCTGTGTCACAAAAGCCCGCTCAACGGCAGCACCAGAGCTGGCGCCTCTTCAAAGGCCACAGCCTCCATCTCGGTCAGCAGATAGTTGCGCCCCGGTGCCAATGCACGTACCCGCGCGCCTTCTCTGGAAAATTCATAGTCGCCCCGTGCGCCCGGCAGCACAGCCCGGTCCGTTCCCACTCCGCCGTGTAACAAATCCCCCGCACCTCGCGCCACCAGCACGTCATTACCCCCCATGCCAAGTAGAACGTCACGTTTGCCTGTGCCTTCCAGCCGGTCGGAGGTGTCACCGCCAAGGTAAATCCCCCCGTGCAGGAAGACATCTTCCGGCCGCTCTGCATGCCAATGTGGGCCGGTCAGGTTGTAGTTCATCAACACATCATGGCGTGGGGTTTTGTCTCCCAAATACCGCAGATGTCCCCAACTGCCCCATTTGCTTGGTTTGCCCACATCGGTAAACGCATTAAAGCTGCGCCCCCCCAGCCCGCGCCAGGTGGCCAGCAGCTCTTCATATATGTCTGCAACTTCGGTACCGGTGCTGAAATCGGTGAAAAACGCGGTCAGCGCCGCATCATTGGCCTCAACCCCGACTCCGACCGCATGGTTGCCGCCCTCATACATCACCAGCGCCAAATCGTTTTCCCGTGCCACTTTTTGATGATAGGGCAGCAGCTTGCTTTGTAGCTCTTTGAGCTCGTTTTTGCGCAGCCAAGCCGCCGCCTGTGCTCCAACACCATCATGCGCGTGTTCATCCACGTAGGCCGCCAAAGCCACACGTTTCAGGCCCTCCGCGACACCTGCGGTTTGTGCTCTCTTTCGCGCCGCTTCCAACCAACTGCGCAGTTCTTTGGCGCCGTCCTCAAGCCCCAACGTCACACCAAAATATCCGGTCACGCCATAGGCCTCAAACAGTTCCACAGGCGCGGGATTCCCTTCTGCCTGCCACAGGGGCGCCTGCAACAGCGCTTTTTCAAACCCCGGCCAGCCGGTGTGTGTTGAGATCACCCGTGTCAGCCGACCCTCAGCGGTATCACCAAACACATCGCCCCAAATGCGCGCCATTTCCGCGGCGCGCATCCCGGCAAATTGCATCTGCACATCCTGACCTTTGCCCCAACGCGCCTCGCCTTCACGCAAGGCCCACTGGGCCTGCTCAAACCCCCAGTTCCACAGCTCGTTGGAAAATTCGACATGGGCGTTTAACCCCCTGTCCAAATGATCGCGCACATAGCTGGCAAAAGCCGTCAAATAGGCCTCGTCAGCCAAATGCGGCATGGTAAACCACGGATCCGCGCCAATCTCATTGGCCAACCGCACCATCACCTCCATCGGCACCCCGCGCCAGCCAAAGGTGAAGTCGCTCTGCAAGGGCCGTCCGTCCCAGCTGGACTGGGTCGAGCCGTTGGTTTTCATCCAATCCATGAACCGCACCATGCGCAGATCATCCACCACGTTGAGCCAAGCGGGATTGAACATCGCACCCGCCTCCGCCAGCACGATATAAGGTTGTGCAATCACTTGAATGTCATGCACATAATCGCCCGCCATCTCCGGGTCCGGTTCGCGAATTTTGATCCCCACCGGGCCTTCGCCTGGTGTGAAATCAAACCAGATTTCACCAGGCGCTTTGGAGGTCACGCGCGCGCGCCCGGTGAGTTCTATCTCGCCGCCACCCTGCCAAGTCACCCGATACCGGCCTGAAAAATTAGTGGCAGCCTCCGGCAGATCGGTCAGGAGCAGCGCCTCAACCGACTCGATGTCTTTAGGTAACCCCCAGACCCAGCCGTCTTCATCCAGAAGCCCGCGTTCATCCAGCTCCTCAAAACTCACGCCGCCCCATTGGTCAGGCAGATGCCCCACCCAAGGCCGCGCGGTTTTCATGACGTTGATAAACGGCTGCTGCGTGGACCAATCGCTGATCCCACTGAGCCCCATGGTCAACGCCGGATCGGCCAGTCCAAGCCCGGCTAACTGGGGCGCGTCTCCTTCGGGCGTGCGAAAGGGCGTTCCAGACGGCACCTCCGGAGCCGCCGCTTGTTGCATTGGTTTGAGCACCAGCCGATGAATTTCGTCCCGTACCGCATCCCAATAAGTGCGCACATCAGTGTGAATGCTCTCCGGGATATCCAAGACCAAAGGCAATTCCGCCTTATACAGGCTCACATATGTGATTGCAGCGGCGAGGAAATAGGTGGTTGGCGTGCCATGTGGCGCGTCGTCGGTATAAAACACCTCGGTATCCAGACCATCCAACACGCCGCCCTCAATCAGCTCGGCCAAGGTGCTGGCCACAGGGATCAGGTCAATCTCCGCATCCGGTCGCGCCGCGCGCAAAGCGCCGACATAGGCCTCAAACCAGTCGTGGTAGTCGCCGCTGTTGAACCGCTGATACTTGCGCATCTGCCGCGTGCTGGGCGGGAACTTTTTGACCTGACTGCCCATGTCAGACCACCCCTCATAAACCGCGATCCGTACGGGCCCAACGGCGGCCTCCATAGCGTCGATCACAGTCAAAGTGGCCGATAGGGGGGAGGCATTATCCGGATTGTCCCCATGGAAAGCTTGGTCTGCGTCTTGGTATTGGATGAAATTCGCCGGGGTGATCACAATGGTGTCCCAGTTCACATCAGCAAAGTTGCGAAACTCTCGTGTCCACCCCCTCGCCACGTCTTTAAACCGCCATCCGGCGCTCGGCGTCTCGCTCTTGGCAAAGTCGCGCAGAAAGCCCCATTGCCCGTCAAGCTTCAGCTCAGTGTCCGCTGCCCGCGCGATCTGTGATAGCCAATGGGGCACCGCAGTCTCGTCACTTTCCGTTAGGTGATGCACCAGGCTGTTGCCAAACACATAAACCGTCTGGGGCGTGGGAGGCTCTGTGGTCTGTGCTATGGCAGAGTGTGCCATGGCAGTCAGGGTTATTGCAGTCAAAACTGCGCCCAGTTTCTGTTTAAAGGTCTTTGTGAACACGCCTTGCGTCCTCCTCACCTGTTCTGAACCTCACTATGGGTGATTTCGTGAGGTGTTCAAAGGGCATAGGTTGCGCACCACCGTCGGTGGAATTGGTTTGCAAAAAACTACGTAGTCTTACCACCTTGTCCGGCACTGCGCCAAAAAGGCAGTCTAGGGTGCAGATTGGGCAGTTTGGGAGGCCTCCATGATCGGTACAGCACACCCGCAGGATCGGGGGTTTGACAGCACCCGTTTGGCGCAGCTGTCTGGCTGGATGGACCACCTTGTGAGGGATCGCAAATACGCTGGCTGCGGCGCGTTGATTGCGCGGGATGGCGATGTGGTGTTTGATCACGCCACAGGGTTGCGCAGCATCGTCTCCGGTGCTCTGTTTGAGCGCGATACCGTAGCGCGGATCTATTCCATGACCAAACCAGTGACCACTGTGGCGTTGATGATGCTGGTGGAACGTGGGGTGGTGCATTTGGATGCGCCCGTGTCGGATTTTATCCCGGATTTTGCGGACTGTCAGGCTCTGGTGCCCGGCGCGACCTCACTGGACCAAGTGGCACCTTGCGCCTCGCCAACGCTGCACCAGTTGGCCACGCACACCAGCGGATTGAGCTATCCATTTAATCCCGGCCTTTTGGCCAAGGAAATGGACGCGCAGGATTTGATGTTTAAAGCCGATCAGGGATCTCTGGCTGCCATGGCGAACAAAGTGGCCGCGCTGCCGCTGGCGTTTCGGCCCGGTACGCGGTGGGAGTATTCGGTCAGCATCGACATTCTTGGCCGTGTGATAGAGGTCATCACAGGTCAAAGCCTTTCTGATTTCCTCGAAACTGAAATTCTCGGCCCATTGGCTATGTCTGAAACCGGCTTCTCTGTCATCCCGGGGACGGAGTCTCGCTTTGCCGATCTCTATACGCCGCTTGAAGGCGACGCGATGGCGCTCAACCAAGCTAAGATTGGTGCCGATACCCTGCGCATGGTCGACACCACCGAAGGCTCGCCGTTTCTGAACGCGACCATGTATTCCGGCGGCGGTGGGCTTGTGGGCACCATGGATGATTACCTGCGCTTTGCCGAGATGCTGCGCCGGGGTGGCGCGCTGGGCGATGTGCGCTTGCTGTCGCCGCGCACCGTGCGCTTTATGACCTCCAATCACCTGCCCGGTGATATCTCCTCAATGGGGCCGATGAGTTTTGCCGAGCAGCCGATGGACGGCATGGGCTTTGGCCTTGGTGGTGCGGTTGTGCTGGACCCGGCCCGTGCGCGGTGTCCCGGGACAGCGGGGGACTTCAGCTGGGGTGGCATGGCCTCCACCTTCTTCTGGATTGACCCGGTGGAGCGGCTATCGGTGGTGTTCTTCACGCAGCTGTCGCCGTCGAGTTCTTATCCAACCCGGCCACAGCTCAAAGCTTTGGTGCATGCCGCGCTCACCGGATCATAAGTGTTAATGGCGCTGGATGGGTAAAATCGCCCACCTCCGCAAAACAGACATGATACAGACGTAATACCGACGTGGATTTGGAGGGATTAACGCGAGCCCTTCAGGACAACGCGTGCCACCAAATTGAGCATTGTGAACAGTACCGCCGCCGCGCAAACAATCGACGGCCCTGCAGGGGTATCCAGTTGATAGGACATGGCCAAGCCACCTATGGCAGCGAGGACACCAATGCCTGCCGCACCAAATGCCATAGCTTCCGGTGAGCGCGCCACCGCGCGCGCCGCCGCCGCCGGAATGATCAGCATCGCCACAATCAGCAACGCCCCAACAACCTTGATCGCCACCGCGACAACTATGGCAAGGCCGAGTGTCATAAGCTGTTGTTCACGCTTGGGATTTATCCCGCTCGCGTAGGCTAGGTCGCGGTTCACCGTGGCTGTCAAAAGCGCCTGCCAGCGCCAGGCCATCAAGCCAATGACCAACGCAGCTCCTGCCCAGATCACCAGCAGATCAGTCTTGCTGACTGCCAGAATGTCACCAAACAGATAGGCGTTCAGATCCAGCCGCACCCCCTGCAAAAACGATACCGCTACGAGGCCAAACGCCAGCGCGGAATGCGCCAACACCCCGAGAACTGTATCAACCCCATAGCCCCGCTCAGACAGGTTCGAAACGGTCAACGCCATCGCCAAAGCCACCCCCATCGCGCCTAGGAAAATCGACACCCCAAACCCCAATGACAACGCCACCCCAAGGATCGCGGCATGGGCTGTGGCGTCGCCAAAATAGGCCATGCGCCGCCACACAACGAAGCAGCCCAAAGGCGCAGCAGCCAAGGCAACGCCGATCCCGGCGAACAACGCGCGGATCAGAAAATCGTCAAACATATCAATGAGGTCCGTGATCGTGCCCACAATCATCCGTGTCGACGTGATCGTGGTGATGGTGGTCATGTTCGTGCCGGTAAAGCGCCAGAGCACCATGGGTGCCGGTGCCAAACAACGCGCGATATTCCGGAGCAGATGCCACGATTTCCGGGGCGCCGTGGCAACACACATGCCCGTTCAAGCACACAACCCGATCAGAGGCGCTCATCACAACGTGCAGCTCGTGGCTGACCATCAGTACGGCGGCGCCGGTGTCTTGGCGAACGTGTTCGATTTGCGTGTAGAGGTCTGCGGAACCAGGTTGGTCCAATCCTGTCGTGGGCTCATCCAGAATGAGCAGGTCCGGTGTGTCCATCAACGCCCTTGCCAACAGCACGCGCTGAAATTGCCCGCCGGACAATCCCGCCAACGGGCGATCTTCCAATCCCTCTGCGCCCACTTGCCTCAGGGCCTCTTTGATTTGTATGGTGTTGCGCCGTTTGGGCAATGACAAAAACCGCGCAGCCGTAAGCGGCATGGTGGCATCAATTGCCAGCTTTTGTGGCACATAGCCGATCCGCATGCCCGCGGCTTTCAGGATTGTGCCGCTGTCGGGTTTTTGCGCGCCAATGATGCAGCGCAATAAAGTGGATTTGCCGCTGCCGTTGGGGCCAACAATGGTGACAATTTCACCCTTGTCGATGGTCAGTGCCACATCGGCCAAAGCTTGATGGCTGCCATGTTTCACCGATAAGCCGTTGATTGTGACCAGCCTCATGCTGGGCTCTCCGCCGCGCGGCAGGTAGGGCACATGCCTTCAGCTTCTACAATTGTGGTCTCGATCTTGAATCCAATTTTGTCAGCAACCTCTCCCAATGTGCTTTTCAGAGACGCAGCGGTTTCCGCCACCGTCTTGCAGCTCCGGCATATGAGGAAAACTGGCGTGTGAGAATCGCCAGGATGGGCGCAGGCGATATAGGCGTTCAATTTCTGGATCTTGTGGGCAAAACCGTTAGCAACAAGAAAATCCAGCGCGCGATACACAACAGGTGGCTGAGAGGCGAAGCCTTCGTCCGACAACAGGCCCAAAATATCATACGCACCCATCGCGCGATGCTCTTGAAGCAGGATCTCGAGCACACGTCGTCGCCCCTTGGTCAGGCGCAGTCCTTGCGCGGTACAGGCGTCTTCGGCGGCTTTCATGCCCCCGCCCATACAGGCCGAATGATCGTGCTGCCCAAAGCCAACTGTTTGCATGTCGCCTCTCCATTCCAAAAGGATGACTTGATATAGTATAACATTTCCAATAGAGCCAGCGCAAATATTCAAACACAGAGGCATCCCTCATGCGAATCATCAGCACGGCCATCGCGGCCTCTCTTGTAGCACTTTCTGCACAGGCCGACGTGCCAAAGGTCGTGACAGATATCGCGCCGATTCAAGCGCTTGTGAGCAAAGTTATGGAGGGTGTGGGCACATCAAAGCAGCTCCTACCTGCCAATGTCTCCCCCCATGACTATGCGATGCGCCCGTCAGAGGCCCGCGCCTTGCAAAATGCGGATTTGGTGATTTGGATCGGTGCAGAATTGACCCCGATGCTTGAGGACTCGCTTGCCTCGCTTGCTGGCAAAAGCGAGACGCTGGAACTGCTGCATTTGAATGGCACAAATGAGCTGGAATTTCGTGAAAACGAGTCCTTTTTGGAACTGTCTTTGGGGGGCAAAGAACATCATGACGACCACGACAGTCATGAGGATCATGACGATGAGAAACATGATGATCACGGCGACCATGCGCATGAGGAGCATGAGGCGGAAGAACACACGGATCACGAAAATGGGCATGACGATCACGACGACCATAGTTCTCATGACGGGCATAGCCACGAGGGCGTCGACCCGCACGCGTGGCTGGACCCAGAAAATGCACGGTTTTGGACCAATGCCATTGCGCTAAAGCTGTCTGAAATGGATCCTGAAAATGGGCCAACGTACCGCGCAAATGCGGCTGATTTGGACGCAGTGCTCGCTGCGCTGCAAGTGTCGATCTCCGAGCAATTGGCACCGTTGAGTGATCAGCGGTTTGTCGTATTCCACGATGCCTACCAATACTTTGAAACACGCTTTGACCTGTCCGCTTCAGGCGCCTTACTTAATGGCGACGGCGCGTCTCCAAGCGCGGCACGTCTCAAATCCATTCGGGATGTACTGATCGAGCACAACATCTCTTGTATTTTCACGGAACCACAGTTCAACGCGGATCTCGTCACCGCAATCGGCGATGGCCTGGACTTGCATACGGAGGAACTCGACCCAACTGGGGCCAAGCAGGACACGCCTGACTACGCCAACTTGATCCAGACTTTGGCCAACCAGTTTGAGGCTTGTCTGACCCAATAAAGGATCAGGTCCAATGCAACGCGGCGGGGCGAATTTCGAAAGAAATATGATGCGCCCCGCCTGCCAGTCCATCCACGGTATGATTGGCCAGCGCGCGCCAATAGGGTTGGATGGTAACAGCATCATCTTGCAGAATTTTCTCGCCTCGTGCGACCAACGTGCGACGTTTTTCGATGTCTAACGTGCCAAGCGCTTCGTCCAAAATGGCGTCAAATTCCGGATTGGCATAGCCAAATTCATTCCATGCTTCCCCGCTGCGATACGCCAGTGCCCAGATTTGCACGCCAAGTGGCCTGTGGTTCCAATCGGTGGCACTCAATGGGAATGTGTTCCAGTTCTCCCAATAAGTGGTGCCTGGCACAATTCGGGTGTTGGCCTTAAATCCCGCATCCCGCAACTGCGCCACCACCGCGTCTGTGGTGTTCTTGCGCCAGGCATCGTCGATGGTGTGCACTTGCATCTCGAAATTTTCTGCGCCCACTTCTTTGAGGAGCTCTAATGCGCCGGACCGATCATTTTCGGGCATTCCGATGTCAGTGTATTCTGGATGGGCCGGTCCTATGTGGTGGTTTTGCGCCACCTCGCCACGTCCATCATTGCCCAATTCCAGCAATATGGCGTTGTCCACAGCTTTCATAATGGCTTGGCGCAGTCGGATGTCGGCATATGGCTTTATGCCGCCCACTTCGGCTTGTTGATTTGGCCGCACAACAACTGTGGCCATTGAGACAACGTCGTGTTTGGTCCAGTTGTCAAAGTTTGCAATCAGGTCAGCGTATTCTCCGTCGACGGAGTAGGTCATGTCGATCTGCCCATCCTGCGCTGCTCGTGCCCAGGTCGCTGGATCGGTGCCAAAATCGAGGAATTCAATCCGATCCATCCAGGCACCTTTACCAGCGTTCCACCAGCGGTGTGCTGAATTGAGAACCAAAACGCCTTTCTGGCCTGGCTCCAAAAGCTCAGGTAAATACGGCCCGGTACCCACAGGATTTTCCAACATTGTGGCCGCGTCAAATCCCTTCGGCACTATTGCCGCCGGATAATCTGCCATACCGGGGATCAGGGAGATGTCAGGTTTTGGCAAGTTGAGGCGCACGGTGTGTGGATCGATCACTTCAATCGCGCCCACCAATGCCTGATTGGTGTCTGGGTCGACCAACGTGGCAAAGCGGCCTGCCATGGAGTTGCCTTTCATGTCGCGATCACACCACCGTGCGATGTTGTGCGCCACGTCTTCTGCGGTAAATTGTGCACCGGTGTTCCAGGTCACTCCTTGGCGTACATGTAGCGTATAGGTCTTCGCGTCCTCAGAAATGTCCCAGCTTTCCAACAAGCCCGGCTGGAACGTGCCATCATTTTCATAGGTGACAAGGGTTTCAAGCCACCCACGCGCAAAATTCGCAATCTGCGGCCAGTCAAACAAACGCGGGTCTTTGAGTGCGCGCACCTCCTGTTGAATGCGCACGGTGCCGCCTTGATTGGGGAGGGGTTGCGCGGTCGCTGGCGAGGGCAATCCCAACATGCCATAGGCCGTCGCGGAGGTCGCGCCAAACGCGCTGACCAATGCCAAAAACTCCCGCCGGTCTACGCCGTCCCGTCGCACCTGTGCTGCCTGGTCGCACAAACTATTTGGCAGTGGTTGTCCGTTGCGTTTGGTAAAGGTCATGGCGTCCTCACTGGCAGCTTTAGAGCGGAAGGGGCGTACCGGTATTCTTCACCGTGAAGACCACAGGGGCAAGACATAAGCCTGTGATCTAAAAGTGTTTCCGGTAGGACTCAGCTTAAGATGTTTTTCTCAAGAGCGGTTTAGTGGCTCCGGTGGCTTGTGGTATGCACAGTTCAAACAAACCTTGAGGCCAGTTCATTGCGCATTCTCAGCGTCACAACCGTGCGAAACGAAGCGCCTTATCTGTTGGAGTGGATTGCGCATCACCGCGGGGCCGGGGTGACGGATTTCTTGATTTATTCCAATGACTGTGACGACGGAACCGATCGGATGTTGTCCCTGCTGGCGGACGCAGGTGAGGTGGTGCATGTGCCACATGTGCCTAATCCGGACAAAAGCATTCAATGGCAAGCGCTGCGCCAAGCGTGGAAGCATCCACTGCGCAAAGAGGCGGATTGGATCATGGTCACAGATGTGGACGAGTTTGTGAACATCCACATCCCCGGCCAACAGCTCTCTACCTTAATTGCCAGAGTAGGGCTGGAAACGGATGCAATTCTGTTGCCTTGGCGGCTCTTTGGCAGCAACGATCATACGGCCATTCAGGATATGCCGGTGACTGCGCAGTTCACAAAATGCATCTCGGCAGAGGCGCAATACCCGGTTGCCGCCAGTCTGTTCAAAACGTTGTTCCGCACAAACGGACCATTTAACCAATTGGGCGTGCACCGCCCCAAACAGAAAGATCCAGAAAAGGCTCGGCTGCCAAAGTTTGCAGATGGCTCTGGCAACGCGGTTCATCCGTTTTTGGCGCAAAACCCGCAGCGGTTGTCTCTTTATGATTTGGGCGTGGCGCGGGATCTGGTGGAGTTGAACCATTATGCCGTCCGATCTGCGGCGGCTTTTGTCGTGAAGAGGGATCGGGGATTGCCAAACCGTGCCACCAAAAAGGTGGACCTCGCCTATTGGGTGGAACGCAATTTCAACACCGAAGAAAACACTTCTATTTCGACAATGCGGGTGGGAACAGAGGCGGTTCTTCTGCGGTTACTGGCGTTGGACGGGGTGGCTGAGGCACATGAGATGGCGGTGCGCTGGCATCGCGATCGGTTTGATCAACTGATCAAACAGCCAGAGGTGCAGGAGCTGATGTCCCAAATCCTATGTGCAGGTGGCAGCCAAGTCCCCTCTCGGGATTTGCAGCGCCAACTGGTAAAGTGGTATCAACAGGCCAACAATAAAAATTCCTGACACAAATGTGCAGGTGGGCAGAGTAACAAAAGGGCCAGAGCATGGGCAAAGCGGCGTTTCACTATCGTGAACTGACATCAACAGATGTGCCGGGCGGTAAGGTGCTGTCATGTGTGGCGCTGGAGAAAGCCAACGCACCAGAGTGCCTTGCATTTTTCAAGACGGGCCTAGCCAAAGACGATGTGAAAGCAGGCGCGGGTACCAAAATCCGCGATCGCCGTAGCGTTGGCAACGGGCTGATTTTGAAGCTGTCTCATGCCGAAAATACGCCAGCTATCGTGGTTGGTGAGGCGGAGCAGATACTTGTACCACAGCCCCAAGAGCTGGATGTGTTTGCCACACTCAACGTGATACTGGCCGTGCGCAACAGTGAGACCGCGCACTCTACGCTTCAGTGGTTACGGTATCATGCCCAATTCCACAATTTGCAAGGTGCTGTGATTTTGGACCGCGCACAGCCGGGATCGGATGAAAGCTATTTGTCGGATGTACAAGCGGGGCTTTCATCAATTAAGGGCCTGAAGCAGTTACTGATTTTGCGCGCAGATGTGCCATTGGGTGTCCCCGATCTGCCGCCTGAAGCACACCCCTACAATGCTCCTGATGCGCCTGGCAAAGATCGGATGGACATTCCTGCATCGTCGCCATGGAATTCACCTTGGGCCGAACTGCAACTGATTGAGATGATCCGCTATCGCTGGCTCAACACTGCTCGGGCCGTGGCTTTGTTGGATGTTTCCGACCTGGTGACACAGGACAAAGGTAAAGCAACAAAAGGCCGTACCATTTTTGACATGGCAGTGAAATCTGCGTCTGGCGTCGTGCAGCTTGTCGGGCAGCATTGTTATCCGTGGCGGGTGCGCAATGATGATGAGGTCAGCTATGGCGACCACATTTGTGTGCAATTTGATGCCTCCAAGATGCGCCGTCGCTGGGTTGTTGCGCCACAGAAAACCGGCCCAGATGTGGTCTGGCGTTTGATCCGGGTGGTGGCTGCGCGCCCGGAGCCCGACGAATGGGTGAAGTTCTACCGGTGTATGGGTCTGCGACACCCCACTGACTCGGTTGGGCACATTGTCCCCAAAACATCGCTCATCGAGGCCCCTGAGCTGCTTAAGCTTGCGAAGAACAAATTTGATCACAAACCTATTCGCATGCCAGAAATCGAGGCGCCCAAGGTCAATCTGGCGGACAATGATGTGGCCATCATCACCTGTATGAAAAACGAAGGCCCCTTCATTCTTGAGTGGCTGGCCTATCATCGGGCCATTGGGGTCAAAGACGTGCTGGTCTACACCAACGATTGTGTCGATGGCACAGATACATTTTTGGATTTGTTGCAGGAGAAAGGCTTTGTTCAGCACCGTGACAACCCGTTCAAAGGCACCAATCTAAAGCCGCAGCATGCCGCGCTCCAGGCCGGTGAGAAAGAAGAGATCATCAAAAAGGCCGACTGGGTGATTTCGATGGATGTGGATGAATTTATCAACGTAAAAGTGGGTGACGGCACCTTGCCCGCCCTGTTTGAGGCCGTCGGCGACGCCAATTTGATTTCCTGCACTTGGCGCCTGTTTGGCAATTCTGATGTGCATGAATACGCGGACGAACCTCTCATGGCACAGTTCACCCGCTGTGCCCGCGAAATGACCCGCAAGCCGCATCAGGCATGGGGGTTTAAAACCCTTTATCGCAACATTGGCTTGTTTAAAAAGCTTGGTGTGCACCGACCCAAAGGGCTGAACCCGCAGCTGTGGTCAAATATCAACTGGGTCAACGGTTCGGGGCAGCCGCTTCCCAAAGATATGTATCGCAATGCGTGGCGTTCCACGAACAATACAATTGGCTATGATCTTGTGCAGCTCAACCATTATGCGGTGCGCTCGGCTGAGAGTTTTCTTGTGAAGCGCGACCGGGGTCGGGTGAACCACGTCGACCGGGACCAAGGCATGGCTTATTGGTTTCGCATGAACAACAATACCGAAGAGGAAACGTCGATTCAGCGCATGATCCCAGCCATGCAGGCCGAGATGGACAGGTTGCTTTCAGATCCGGAAATCGCCGAAGCCCATACCTTTTCGGTGAATCGCCATCGGGACAAAATCGACGCGCTCAAAGAAACCCCAAACTATGCTCAATTCTATGAAGACCTCACAAGTGCGCGACAACAGCGGCTTGCCCGCCTGCATCCCCATTTTGGCGCGAACGTGTTCCTGGCCGGGCCAGAAGTCATTCCAGAATGGGTGGTAGAACGGGATTTGCCCGAAGATTTCTTCTTCACCGTAGAGAAGCAGGACACGGCACACTAACCAAATTGTCGTGGAGTTTTCAAAGACAGCACAGGTGTTTCGCCGTGAGCGGTTTTCATACTACGAGCAAAATTTGAGGTAATACGGCCAAACTTCCCGAAATTGCGTCCTTGTGGATTGGGGGCAACTGTACTGGATGGAACAGCAGAGTCAGAAAGGTCCAGCGTGCCGCGCGCGCAAAAATGGGGGGCTAGGTCCGCTTAGGTGTCGCGCAACGTATCGCCAAAGCTGATGGTTGGTGCGAGCGTGATCAACCCGTCCTTTTCAACGTCATTCACCCGCGCCGCAATGATTTCAGCAGCCTTGGTGCCAATTTCGCGGCGGCATGCATCCATCGTGGCCAACTGACGTGGCAGACCTTGCAGCAGTTCGACACCGTTAAACCCAGCCAGACCAATCTGCCCTGGCACATCGATACCTTTCTCCAGCAAGTAGAGCAGGCCGCCTGCGCCAATCATATCGTTGCTGTAATAGATGAAATCCACATCCGGGCTGCGTTCTAGCACGGCTTCGGTCATCTCGCGGCCTTTGGCCAATGCAGACCCACCGGAATAGAATTCGCGATCCACAACTTCGACACCAGATTTTGCCAACACTTCGGTGAAGCCTTCAAAACGTTTGCGGGCACGGTGATCGAGCGGCATCTTGGTGCCAAGGAAGGCAATTTTTCTATACCCGGCCTTTAGGATTGCCGCTGCCATTTCACGGCCAGCACGGCGGTGCGAAATGCCCACCATGGCGTCTACAGGGTCCCCATCGGCATCCATGATCTCAACCACTGGAATGCCACTGGCGTGCAACATCGCGCGAGCTGCCTCAGTGTGTTCAAGTCCTGCAATGATCACACCAGAAGGCCGCCAAGACAGCATTTCGTAGAGTACTTTCTCTTCTTTTTCAGGGAGGTAGTCAGTCACACCAACAACTGGCTGTAGCTCGGTGTCTTCCAATACCTGACTGATCCCGCTCAAAACCTCAGGGAACACCATGTTAGAGAGGGACGGGATAATCACAGCAACCAGATTGACGCGCTGACTGGCCAAGGCGCCGGCAATCTTGTTGGGCACATACCCCAACTCTTTGGCCGCTGTCAGAACCTTGTCACGCGTGGCGGCGGACACGTCCCCACGGTTGCGCAACACGCGGCTGACCGTCATCTCGGACACCCCCGAAGCTTCTGAAACGTCACGAAGGGTCAAGGAACGGTTTTTCTGAGTCACTGATATTCTTCCCGATAAGACTATTGGAATGTTACCGCGATCAGTTGCGCGGGTTCAAGCATTCGCTGCTTACGTAAGTGCGTACAGTTAACGGATCCGTCTACATGTTTGCTGAAATTGCAAAGCTCTCCACTGGCTCCTTCACGTTGTGCAAGGAGACCGGCCCCAGAGGCTTGCTGTCCGGCGCATGTTGGGCCACACGACCAGAGGCTACAATGCGGTGTCCCACGGTTTTGCCATAGTCCCCCAAACGCGCAGCGATATTGGCGGGGCGGCCAATTACCGTGAAGTCCAGCCGTTCTTGGGAACCAACATTGCCATAGGTGACTTGCCCATAGCAGATACCAATTGAGCATTCGCAACAGTGGGTGGGATCGTCCTCACGCAACAGGGCGAGCTTTGCAACGATCTCACGTGCCGCTTGGAGTGCTTCAGCACCCGCATCTGTTCCGTCTTCGGTGTCCGGAAACACAGCCAAAACAGCGTCGCCAATGAATTTCAACACTTCCCCACCATGCGCATGCACAATCGAGGAGGCCGTATCAAAAAAGGCGTTGAGCAGATCAATGTAGGCTTTGCGGCCAAGTTCCTCTTCCAAACGAGTGGAGCCTCGCAGATCGCAGAACATGATTGCCGCGTCGATGTCATCTCCGTCACCGCGCCGAATTTCACCGCCCAAAACCCGTGCGCCTGTGCGCCGTCCCACATAGGTTTCCAATAGGGATTGAGCGTTTTCTTTTTGCGTAAACACTTCGAAGAAGCGGCTGATCACGCTGGAGACTTCAAAGATCAGTCCCAAATTGGCGGTGGTGAACCCATCGGGATGGTCACTGGTCAAGGTAAACACGTTGATTTGACCATCAGAGAAAAACAAAGGCATGGCGACATAGTCTGTCGCGCCTTCCTCTTTTAGTTCCTGCATAAACGGGAACTGCATGTCTTTGCTCTCACATTCCAGCTTCTGACGTACACCACCAAGACCTTTAGACACGTAACTCAACGGACTGTTTTGGAACGCCGGGTGATCATACAGCTCGTAGGAGGGCGCAAAGGTTGTGATTTCATCTTCATCCCGTTTCCAGATGTAGTTCTTGCCAGCAATCAGTGGATGCAAAGACCAGATCATCGCGCTGACGCGGGACACGGCGATACCATGCTCAAGCATCTTTTTGCCAAGCGCGCCAAGGAAATCTTCGGGTGTTTTTTCAAATGCCGCCCCACGCATCAACCAATCCACCAAGGGGCCAGTGATATTGCCATCCGCCACCGGGTCCAGCTCAACACCACCTAGGTCATAGTTGACCCCTGCCGCAGGCATAAAAGCGATGTGGCCGTTAATGCCCCGGCTTTCGGGCATGGCGTCGTCATAAGACCAAACGCCATTTGATATGGTGTCGTCGTCCAGTAAGAGATCGCAATAGCGGGCGGTGCCTTTGAAAGGACAAAACGTCTTTAGATCTGTTTGCTCGGACAGCGGTGCCGTTACGTCTTCTTTGGGAATGTAGATTTGCGGTGTCAGGCGGGTTTCATACATGACTTTGGCATTGGTGCTTTGCGCCAAAATCTGTCCATTGCGCAGCACACGCACCGTGGACTTGATAGGTTTGATCTCGATCCCATAGCCCGCATTGGTGCCAAAACGTGAACCTTCCATGCCCAGATCCTTCCCTGATCGTCACCTTCTCACGCAGTCTCCCCTATGTGGGGAGTGAACAAAAGGCAAACAAGAGGCAGCAGGTCACATCAAGCAAACGTGTGCTCTGCTATCAGAGCACTTCTATCACATCTTTGTCGATGGAGAGCACATAGCCTTTGCGGGCGATGTTTTTGACCAGAAGTTGGCTGACCATCTGGTTGCCCAATGAGTCGCGTAGCCGTTTGATGCGTGTCGCCCCAGCGGCTTCATCGCAATCCGTGGCGGGCCTTCCGGAGATCACGCTTTCCAGTTCCACGCCGGACAAAACGTCGTCATCCATGCGCGCTTCCGCCAAAACGGAGAGTGTTTCCATCGCGGCGTCAGTCAACTTGAAGCCCATCTCATTGAGGTAGGCGGTTTTCTCTTCGCGGCTGACAATCAAAGAAGTCACTTGAATACCTGAACGCTCAATTTGCGCCATACGGCGGTTCATCGAGATCAGACCCACAAGGAACACCAAGGCGGCAATCATCATGCCGGTGGCAAACACCAACAACACCAAGATGACCGTGCGGTAGCTTGCTAATGTGTCAGCGAAGGCTGTGCCAGATTGTGCGAGGATTTCCAGCAGCTTAATCTCTGCTTGTCCTGTCAGCGTGTCATTGGTCAGGAACAGTTGTTCCACACGTGTGTTAAATGCATTGGCGTCCGGGAGCGTCAAAAGAAGCCATGCGGCACAGGCCAAAAGGATCAGGACAATTGCCCCAATCCCCAATGCCACGATCCGCCCACCGCTGCGCCGCGTTTCAATAACGGAGGTAGAATTGTCCTGCACTGTCTTCCTTTCCGGAGAGTTTTGAGGCGTCAAACACCGAGAGCACGTTTAACAAGGTCCATCCGTCTTTCCCAATGCGGGCGGCAACTTCTTGCTTTGCGGATCCGGCATCACAGCCGTTTTTGAGGTCAATCACACCGTAATGCAGACGCAACGGGGTGTCCTTTTTGGCTTTGTAATCGGCGTAACACTCGGCGGCGAGCGCCGTATTGGGGGCTGCGAGAGCGGCAACCAGTGCACCGATACAGAGGCTGTATGTCATGAGCTGTTTCATGAGACGATCTTGACGCAAATCGCGCCTGTTATTCAATAACCAAGTTGGTTTGTGTCCCTGATATCTCATAACAAGGTGCTGATATTGTGAGATTTTTGGGAAATCGGCGAAAACGAATGAGCAAACCGGCGCACAGCCCGGGCAACATTCCAAAAACAGGATATCGCCATGACTTCCAAATCGTTTATCGCCTCCGTACTGAGCATCGCCATCATACTGACCGGCGCGACAGCACCGCGCGCCAACGCCATGGATGAAGATGCCATCGCTGCTCTGCTGTTTGGCGTGACCGCGCTGGCCGTGATCGGAGCCGCCGTGGCAGACCATAAGAAATCCGACCCGGCACCGGTGGTATCCAAGCCGGTACCAAAGCCCAAACCCAAAAAGAGCCACAAGCCCAAGAAGAAGCACAAAGCCTGGCTGCCAAGCCATTGCGCCAAACGGTTTGAAACCCCAAAAGGCCGCATCATCCAGGGCTACAGCCAGCGCTGCCTGTTCCGCGCGCAATACCCGGCCTACCGTCTGCCGGAGAAATGCTACTTCAAGCGCAAAGGTGCCAATGGCCGGATCGCTGGCTACAGAAGCCAATGCCTGAGTAAGAACGGCTACAAAGTGGTTTGGCGCTGACCTGATCCCCACCATCGAGCGGAGTGCAAGCCGACAGTAAGATCGGCAACTGGCCGGGCAGACGAGGGGCTGCCCGGCTTTTTTCTTGCGCATAGGTCTCTGAGGTGGTTCTCAAGGTGGCATGACAAAAGAGAAAACTGCCCCCGATTTTTCGCTAGAAGAAACTGCCTTTGCCCGTGGCTTTACACGTGTAGCCGGTGTTGACGAAGTGGGGCGTGGTCCCTTGGCTGGGCCGGTGACCGCGGCGGCGGTGGTGCTGGATCCCAACAACATCCCTGACGGCCTCAACGACTCCAAAAAGCTGACCGCAAAACGGCGCGAGGCACTGACCAAGGAGATCCTAAAGGTCGCGGATGTCTGCATTGCGCATTGCACAGTCGAAGAGATCGACGAGCACAACATCCTTCGCGCCAGCCACATCGCCATGGAGCGGGCGGTGGCGGGGCTGACTTCGGCCCCGGATCACCTGCTGATTGACGGCAACTTGATCCCCCTTGGGTTGCGCGGGAATTCCGAAGCCATCGTAAAAGGGGATGCGCGCTCACTCTCGATTTCCGCCGCATCTATCGTTGCCAAAACCGCGCGTGACAGCATCATGATGGATTTGGCGCAACAGTTCCCTGGTTACGGATGGGAAACAAACGCCGGATACCCGTCCAAAAGGCACAGAGAGGCCTTGGTCGAACTGGGCGTGACCCCACATCATAGGCGTTCGTTTAAGCCTGTGCACAATATCTTGTATCAAGCGAAAAACTAACTCTCTGATTCAAAAAAGAAATTGACGCCGAATCGTGTTTGACTCAAACTTATCCACATAACGAGCGCACTAAAAAAACCGCGCCGTAATGAGGCAGAGAATGAAAACGATGACCAAAGCGAAGGGCGCATCCGCGCTCCCGATCAATAGTATATTGTCCGGCGACTGTATCGAAGTGATGAACAGTCTGCCTGAAAACTCCATCGACCTGATCTTCGCAGACCCGCCCTATAACCTTCAGTTAAAAGGCGATCTGCACCGTCCAGACAATTCCAAAGTGGACGCGGTTGATGACGAGTGGGACCAGTTTTCGAGTTTCGCCGCGTATGACAAGTTCACACGCGAATGGCTGAAGGCGGCGCGCCGTCTTCTCAAACCTAACGGGGCAATCTGGGTGATCGGTTCCTACCACAACGTGTTCCGCATGGGTGCGGAATTGCAGAACCAGGGTTTCTGGATTTTGAACGATGTGGTGTGGCGCAAGTCCAACCCAATGCCAAATTTCCGTGGCAAACGTTTCACCAACGCGCATGAAACCATGATTTGGGCCTCCAAATCCGAAGGCGCCAAATACACCTTCAACTACGAAGCGCTCAAATCGCTCAACGAAGGTATTCAGATGCGCTCGGATTGGGTGCTGCCAATTTGCACCGGCCACGAGCGTCTGAAAGACGACAACGGTGACAAGGCGCATCCAACGCAGAAACCGGAAAGCCTGTTGCATCGCGTGCTGGTTGGCTCGACCAACCCAGGTGACGTGATCCTCGATCCGTTCTTTGGCACCGGCACCACCGGCGCTGTCGCCAAAATGCTGGGCCGTGAGTACATCGGTATCGAGCGTGAAGCGGCCTATCGCAAGGTGGCTGAGAAGCGCCTCAAGCGCGTACGCAAGTTTGACCGCGAAGCGCTGACCGTGACCGCATCCAAGCGCGCTGAACCGCGTGTGCCATTTGGCCAGCTGGTCGAGCGTGGCATGTTGCGTCCGGGTGAAGAGCTGTATTCCCTGAATGGCCGTCACAAAGCCAAAGTCCGTGCTGATGGCACGCTGATTGGCGACGACATCAAAGGCTCCATCCACCAGGTAGGTGCGCATCTGGAAGGTGCGCCAAGCTGTAACGGCTGGACCTACTGGTCTTACAAACACGAAGGCAAGAAGGTGCCAATTGACCTTCTGCGTCAGCAAATTCGTGCAGAAATGGCGGCGCGTCCCAACTAAGTCACTTTGCGGTATCCCAAGACCCGGGTCGCTTGTCGCTATTGTCCAAAAGACAGAACCGCGCACAGGCGATCCGGACCAACCGCAAAGTGCCTAGGGGCACGTCAACGACCATACCACAGATAACTATACCGCCGGATGCCTGTAGCCGAACTGACTACGCAGGTATCCAGACTTCCCCGCCGCAACCCGGCGGGGTTTTTTTGTCGCGGCAGGGGTGTAAGCTTGCGCACAACACCTATCTCATCCCGAGAGAACGGAGAGCCAGTTTATGGTCGAGCAGACGCAAACCAAATCGACCGCCTATCTGGACCGGTTTGAAGAGGGCGAAGAGCGCAGCGACAGCTACACGGAAGCTGTGTTGGAGCGGCACAAGCGCGAAGGCTTGGATCTGGCTGTCAGGGCCCGCTGGGTCGCCATGTCAATCATCGGCGTGTTTCTTCTGTTCACCGTGCATTGGCCGGAAGTGTTCTATTATGAACTCATTCTGTTTTTACTCTGCGTCAATGGCTGGCTCATTCGCCGCGCGGGTCGCGTCGGTCGCTCCAAAATGGAGCTGTTTCTGATATTTGTGGATCTATTGTTGATGGTGGTCGGGATCATTGGTCCCAACCCCATTGGCCTGGATGATTGGCCCCAAGCGATGCAATACCGCTTTGGCAATTTCCAGTATCTGTTCCTGATCCTCGCCATGGGTACTTTGGCCTACTCCTGGCGCACTGTGATCGCCATTGGAACCTGGACAGCCACGATGTGGATGGTTGCGCTGGGCCTGTCAATTTGGCTGACAGATCCCCTGCCTGACATGAGTGAGGCGATCCGTGTGGCGCTGCCAGGATGGCCTGACCTCGCGTTTCTAATCGACCCAAACAGTTTCAACATCCGCCTGCGCATTCAGGAAGTTGTTGTCTTTCTTTTGGTGGCGATCACATTGGGTCTCTCGATGCGGCGGTTTAACGGCCTGTTGCGTTCTAACGCGGCCTTGGAGCGGGAACGGACAAACCTGTCTCGGTATTTTTCGCCCAACGTCGTCGAAGAGCTGAGCCAGAACGATGAGCCACTCAAGCAAATTCGTTCTCACGATATTGCGGTTCTGTTTGTGGATATCGTCGGTTTCACCGAGTTTGCCGCAGCCCGCAAACCGGAAGAGGTGATTGAGACTCTACGCGACTTCCACGGGCTCATGGAGCGGGCTGTGTTTGCCCACGAAGGCACGTTGGATAAATATCTGGGGGATGGCCTTATGGCGACGTTTGGCACGCCCAACCCGTCTGATCACGACGCGCAAAACGCGCTGCGCTGTGTGCGCCAGATGATGGCGGACGTCGACGTGTGGAACGATGCCCGCATCGCCAGCGGCCAGCCACCACTCCGCGTTGGCTTTGGTGCGCACTACGGCCCGGCTGTTTTGGCCGACATCGGGGCAAATCGCTTGGAATTTGCGGTTGTGGGCAACACCGTGAATGTTGCCTCACGTCTGGAAAGCATGACCCGCGGCTTAAATGCGCGCTTGGTGATCAGCGATGGCATGCGGGCTGAGGTGCTCAAAGAAGGCGGCGATGCCTGTCTTGATGGGCTGCAAAAGTTCACCGATCAAGATATTCGCGGCGTGGCTGAGAAATTGACCGTTTGGGCATATGAGCGTCCCAAAGACCACAATGTTTAGGCGCTATTTGGGCTGCGGGTTCTTGGCTTTGTTGTAAGACTGCCAATTGGTGATCTCAGGATAATACATGTCCCGCCATTTTCGCACGCGCGGGTTCATCACCTGTTTCCAGACCGGCGGGATCATCGCGGCAATTGTCATGATAGGATAACCAAAGGGCAGTTGCGGCGCCTCTTCATCGGTGTAGTTCTGCAACAGAGGGAAGCGGCGATCCGGCTTGTAATGGTGGTCTGAGTGGCGCTGTAAGTTGATCAGCAGCCAGTTGGAGGCCTTATGGGCTGCGTTCCAGCTGTGATGTGGTTTCACATGTTCATATTTGCCTTTGCCCAAGTGTTTGCGCGTCAGCCCGTAGTGCTCGACGTAGTTCACCAGCTCCAGTTGCCAGATGGCGATCCAGGCCTGCCAGATGAACAGCGCAACACCCAGCCAACCGCCAATGAGCAAAGCCAAAAGCAACATGCCGCCTTGCAGAGCCCAATAGCGGAAAAACGGGTTGGACAGGTCCGTCCACGGCAAGTCTTTGCGGGCCAGCATGTCTTTTTCGGCTTTGAAAGAAGACTTCAGCGAGCCGATCAGAACACGCGGGAAAAACCGATGGAAACCTTCGTTATACCGCGCCGTCACAGGGTCGCGTGGCGTGCCAACGTGGCGGTGATGCACCAAGAGGTGTTCGCTGCGGAAATGTGAATACAGAACCATCGACAGTAAAATATCCCCCAACCAGCGTTCTGCTTTGGGTTTCTGGTGCATCAGCTCATGGCTGTAGTTGATGCCAATGGTGCCGCTGATCACACCGACACCAAAGAACACGCCAATCAGGGCGCCGGTGCTCAGGTGATCTGCCCGTGTGGCGAAGAAAATCAGCCCAAAGATGGTGACAAATTGCAGGGCTGGCCAGATGAGCGTGACCAGCCGGTACCATTTTAGTTGCTCATCCGTGGTGTCCAGATCAGCGTTCTCAAGGTTTAATCCAGTGACCGCGTCCAAAGCTGCAAACAGATACCACGTGGTGAACGGCACCAGCAGCACCCACCAGCTGCCCAACCCGGCGGTGATCCAGACCAATGGGATCAGAAGCAGGGAACACCAAAACGGCACCGCGTTGGCAAACTTGGCAACCTGAGAAGAGGCAATCATAACCACAGTCCTTTGAACTTGTTGCGCAAACTATGCGGCGAACTGTGGATCAGTGCAATGAGATCAAGTGCCGCGATATAAGTCGAACGCTTTGCGCATGGCAGTTGGGAGATTGCCCGACTCATAATCTTCATCAAGAACAAACGTGCCAACAGAGGGCTTGCGATCCATCGGCACCAATGCTGTTTTTACGGTAAGACGCAGATGAAAATGCGTGAATGTATGTTTTGCTTCCGTATTCAGTGTTTTCCACTCGGCCTTGATCGGGGCATCATGTTTGGGTGCTTGCCCTTCTGCCCAATCCGAACCGGGCCACCCTAACATGCCGCCCAGCAACCCGCTGTCTGGGCGGGTTTCCAGCAGATAGGCGCCATCCACACGTTTTGCGATGTACACCACGCCATGGCGGATGGGCTTGGGTTTCTTTGGGGTTTTCTTTGGCAGCTCGGCAGCTGTGCCCGCTGCCTGCGCCTTGCAGTCAGAGCGCCATGGGCACAGCCCACAGGCCGGATTTCGGGGCGTGCAAATGGTAGCGCCAAGATCCATCACGGCTTGCGCGTAATCCCCCGGACGCTCTTGCGGGGTCAGCGCCGCCGCTTTTTCCGTCAATTCCGGCTTGGCCGCAGGCAGAGGCTTATGAATGTCAAACACCCGCGCCATAACCCGCTCCACATTGCCGTCCACCACTGTTGCGGGCTGGTCAAACGCAATCGATGCAACCGCACCTGCGGTATATGGGCCGACCCCGGGCAACGTCAGAAGCATTTCAACCGTGTCAGGAAACATGCCATCATGCTCCGCAACCACATACCGCGCGCATTTCAGCAAGTTGCGGGCGCGGGCATAATACCCAAGCCCGGCCCACTCCGCCATAACATCCGCATCATCCGCTGCGGCTAGGTCGCCTACAGTTGGCCAACGGGCTGTGAACCGCTCAAAGTAGTCTTTGACAGCGGCCACTGTGGTCTGTTGCAGCATGATCTCTGACATCCACACCCGATACGGGTCTGGTCGCACGCCTTGCGCACGCTCCTTTGGCCCCACACGCCACGGCATTTTGCGGGCATTGTGATCATAGAAGGTCAGCAGGTCGGCACTGTCTGGCCTATCACGCAAGTTTTATCCTCACTGGGTTGGGTTTCGCTGGCGCCCTCGCGCCGAGCCACTAAAATAGCGCCGGACCAAAGGATGCAAGACCAACATGCGCCGCGCGACCACCAAAGGGTTCTCCCGCACCGCCTCGCTCCTGCGAGAGCGCATACGCAAAGCCAGCGAAAGCCGGGGTTTTGCGGAGACACGCGTGTTGACTCATTGGGCCGAGATTGTGGGGGCTGACATGGCGGCGATCTGCCAGCCGGTGGATGTGAAATACAGTCGGCAAGGATTTGGCGCCACACTGACGGTTTTGACCACCGGCGCACAGGCCCCAATGCTAGAGATGCAGAAAGAAACGTTGCGCACCCGCATCAATGCAGCCTACGGCTACAACGCCATCACCCACTTACGCCTCACGCAAACCGCGCCTACTGGCTTTGCTGAAGGCCAAGCGCTGTTTGGTCAGGCGCCCAAGGCGTCCAAACCCAAACCCGATGCTGCCACTTGTGAAGAGGCGGCTCAGGTTGCCGCACCTGTGGCTGACAGTGATTTGCGGCAAGCTCTTGAACAGCTTGCGCAAAATGTGATCTCAAAGAACAAAAATGCCAAGAAAGGTGTCTGAATGAACCGTTTTATCCCTGCGATTGCCGCTGTGGCCGTTGCCGCTGCGGGTGGTGCGTATTGGCTGTCCAACGCACAGTCCACCACAACCACGGCCTTTGACCTGCCGGAAGTCAGCAACATTCAGACGGTGTCGTCTGAAGGCGCGGCAAACGAGCATGGCATCGTGGAGATGGTCATGGGCGCCGAAGATGCCCCAATCACCATTGTGGAGTACGCGTCTTTCACCTGCCCACACTGTGCCAGTTTTCATGTCAACGTGCTGGAGCCACTGAAGGCGGACTATGTCGACACCGGCAAAGTGAAATTTGTCTTCCGTGACGTGTATTTTGACCGCTACGGCCTTTGGGCGTCTATGGTGGCGCGTTGTGGCGGTCAGGAAAAATTCTTCGGCATGACCGACATTCTGATGAAGACTCAGAAAGACTGGACCCGCGCTGGTGATCCCGTGGCAATTTCCGACAGCCTGCGCAAAACCGGCCGTCTCGCAGGTCTGGAAGATGACCAGTTGCAAGCCTGTCTGCAGGACGAAGACAAAGCCAAAGCGCTGGTGGCCTGGTTCCAAGAAAACGCCGCAGCAGACGACGTGAACTCTACACCAACGTTGCTCATTGACGGTGAGAAGCACTCCAACATGAGCTACAATGATCTGAAAGAGATCCTCGACGGTAAGCTCGGCGGTTAAGCCAAACAATTTGACCGGGCGGCTTAGTCCTGCCCGGTCACCTCGATGCGCGCCAGGAGCGCATCAAATGGTCCCCAATCCTGCAATTCCAAACGCACCGGTAGGGTCAGCACCTGCGGGCGCGCTTCCAGTGGCAGGCGCACAGCGTCTTTCTCGGTAGTGACCAACTGCGCGCCCATTTTTTGCGATTCAGCATAGAGGCGTGCCAACATGGCTGGCGGCAAGGCTTGATGATCCGCTAGGGCTTCGGTGTGTACCAAGGTGGCGCCGAGGTTGCGCAGGGTATCAAAAAATTTTTCAGGATGCCCAATGCCGGCAAAGGCAAAAAACGGCGTTTCCGTCCAATCCATGCCGGTTGGAAGGGGAGCCAACATGCCTTTGGCATGTGGCAGAGAAACGTGGTCACCCCAAATACCATCAAAGCGTGCCTGGGCGTTGTCATCGCCAATTGACAGCACCACATCACCCCGTGCCATGCCCGCGCTCACCGGTTCCCGCAAAGGCCCTGCTGGAATACAGCGCCCATTGCCAAAGCCGCGATGCGCGTCCACTACAATCACGCTTGCGTCTTTGTGCACAGATGGGTTTTGGAACCCGTCATCCAGCAAGATCACGTCAGCGCCGGCAGTTTCGGCGGATCGCACACCTTCGGCACGATTTTTGGCCACCCAGGTGGGGGCAAACGCCGCAAGCAGCAGCGGCTCATCCCCGGTTTCCTCCGCCTTATGGGTGCGTTCATTGACCTGCACCGGCCCATCCAAACTGCCGCCATAGCCACGTGAGACCACATGTGGGGTTCTACCCATGCCAATCAACCGTTGAGCCAGCGCAATGGTGGTCGGGGTTTTGCCTGTGCCACCGGCGTTAATGTTACCGATACAAATCACCGGCACAGAGGCTTTGTAGCCGTCGTCCTTGCTAAGACGAGACTTTGTCGCTCGCGCATAAATGGCCCCCAAAGGGGCCAGCAGCCGTGCTTGCCAACTGGGCTGTAGGGGCGACTTTGACCAGAACAGAGGTTCCTTCATATCAGTTCTTCCTGCGCATCCATCAGCATCTGGGCGTGCTCAATCACCATGTCCGATACAGCGGCGCTGTCTGACACAACCTGCCAGCCCGCATGCGCCATCGCCGCGACCTGATCTGGCGCAGCCAAGAACATCAGCGCGGCGGTCAAGCTGTCGGCGTCTTTCACAATCCGTGCCGCGCCCACATTGGCCAGACGTGTATAACTCCCCAGGTAACGACGCACCGAAGGGCCATAGAGAATCGCACTGCCCAAGGCAGCTGGTTCCAGTGGGTCACGGCCACCTGCGCCGGAAATCAACGAACTTCCGACAAAGCTAATCGGCGCAATGCGGTACCACAAACCCAGTTCTTCGGGCGTTTCGGAAAACAACACTTGTGTGTTCTCTTGCGGGAAGTCGCCGTTGTCCCAATCCGCAACCCGCCATCCATCTTCGTTGATGGCTTTCCGCATGGCCTGCGCATCCGAAGCGTTATCCGGCACCACCACCAACAGCATCCGAAACGATAGGCGCAAAACTGCGCGATAGGCGCTGAGCACCGTGTCCAGTTCTTTGGGTTGCAATCGGGCCGCCAGCCACACCGGCCGTCCTGCGAGGCACCGACGTAGCTCATCAAGGTCACTTTCAATCACCGGTAGGGCTGGGGCTTCTTCCATCAAAGTGCCGCTGACTTTGACATCTGCGCGGTCCCCCAATATCTTGCGCAGCCGCACCGCCGTTGCCTTGTCCTGGGCAAAGATTGTGTTGAACCGTGAAAGCGTCCCGCGAATGGGTTCAGGCCCCCAGCGGCGGCGCTTCTGGTCCAGCTTGGGGCGATGCACTTCCAGCATTATTGATGGAACGCCGCGTGTGCGCACGGCATCAATCAGGCCAGGACGAATGGTGGAGCCAAGCCAGATCATGATTTCCGGCCGCCAATGCGCCAGAAACACGGCAATGTCTGCGGGACTCTCTGAGGGGCAAGGCTGCCAAATCACGCCCGTGGGCACGGTTTGCGTAAATGGCACATCGTTGGGTGTGGTCAACAGCACATGGGCGTTTCCACGCAGGCCGGCCAGTCGCGAACCCAATTTGGCCAAGGTTCGTGCGCGCGTTGGGTCGGTGCTGTGTACCCAAATCACCACGCCTTTGGGGCGCGGGCAGTCAATTTCGGTCAGCCGTGGAGGCTGGCGGCGCGCAACCGCAAGATATGCCGCAAGGCCAAGCGAGCGCGCCATCCGAATGCCTTATCCGAGTTCTTCAGTAGACGAGGCAGCCGCCTGCTCGTCGCGCAGACGGTGCAGGTGCGCGATGAAGTAGCGCATGTGGGCGTTGTCCACGGTTTTCTGCGCTTCGGCTTTCCATGCGTTATAAGCGCTGTCGTAATCCGGGAAGATACCAACAACATGGATGTCGTCCACGTCTTTGAAAGCTGTTTTGGTTGGATCGATCAGTTCGCCACCAAAGACGAGGTGCAGTCGTTGTGCCATTTGGGCCACTCCTGTGAGGTGCTGAGTTGGCCGCAACCTACGGCGCTTGGGCGCGAGCCTCAAGGGGAGGATCACGCCCCACGACGCAAGTTTGACCGGATTTGCGTCAACTTCGGTGTGTCACATGGCCATGTAGGGCAGTTTTTGCTGAAGCGCATTGTATGTGTTGGCAATAGCCCAACGAAAAAGTCCGCTAGAGGTCGGGATAGAGGCTCAGGTAAAGTTGCTGACGTCTCTGCGCCACCTGAGATTGTTGCCAATTTTGTGGCCCGTTATCGCGCCGCGTGAACTGGTGCCAGGGCGGCACAAATCTGATCTTTGAGCGCCTTTGGCGCCGCAATCACTCCGGCCAGACGAGGGTCAGGGTTGTTGAACCGCAGCGGCGCGCCATGGCGGTCTGCCGTTGCGGCCCCTGCTTCGCGAATGATCAGATCGCCAGCCGCCACATCCCATTCCCATGTCGGGTGCAATGTGACCATGGCGTCAAACCGCCCTTCGGCCACCAGCGCCGTGCGATAGGCCAGAGAGGGGCGATAACCACGCTCAAACTCTGGCGGTGCACCTTGCCAGTGGGAGGCGTCCATCACTGGACGTGCCACGAGCACCTTGGCCCCGGCCATGTCCGCACGGACGCCAGACGCGATTGACGCGCCATTCAAAAACGCGCCCTGTCCCTGTGCCGCACTATACAGCTTGTCCCGCCGTGGCAGGAACACCACGGCTGCCGTGACCACGCCGCGCTCGGCAATGGCCAGCGCATGCGCCCAGGTGTCGGAGCCTTCGATAAAACTGCGGGTGCCATCGATCGGGTCAATGATGAAGGTTTTTTCCGCATGGATTCGGTCGCCCTCGTCGAGCGACTCCTCACTGAGCCAGCCATAATCCGGCCGCGCCATGCGCAGCGTATCCTCAAGCATCTCGTTGACCGCAATATCTGCCTCTGTGACCGGGCCCGCCCCTTCCGGCTTGTGCCAAGCTTTGGCGTCCGGCCCATTGTAACGGGTGGCAATGTCTCCGGCTCGGCGCGCCGCTGCTATCAGCAGCTCAAGATCAGTTTCCGGCAAGGGTCATCCCCGGGATCAGCAGCGACGGAACAACGCGGGACAGATAGGTCCGCGCATCATTGGCGGGAACAATCGACATCATCATGTCATGCAGGTTGCCTGCGATGGTGCATTCGTTCACCGGATAGGCAATCTCGCCGTTCTCGACCCAAAAACCAGCCGCCCCACGGGAGTAGTCGCCGGTGGTTGGGCTGATTGTGGAGCCAATCATCGATGTGACCAACAGTCCGGTTCCCATGTCTTTGAGAAGGTCTGCACGGCTCTTATCTCCTTGGGTCAAAGACACGTTCCAGCTGCTTGGCGACGGCGGTGAGGAAATCCCCCGCGCCGCATTGCCTGTGGAAGTCATGCCCAGTTTGCGGGCTGTTGCCAAATCCAAGGTCCATCCGGTCAACACGCCGTTGTCGATCACTGCGCGTCGCGAAGTGGGCAACCCCTCGGCGTCAAACGGGCGGGAGCCAGATACGCGCACCCGCTTAGGATCTTCGATCAACGATAGCCCGTCTGGCAGCACTTGCTGGCCAAGTTTGTCGCGCAGCCACGAGGACCCCCGCGCCACCATGCCGCCGTTTGCGGCTGCCAGCACATGACCAATCAGCGATGAGGAAATCCGCTCGTCAAACAGCACTGGAAAGCTGCCGGTCTCCGGCTTGCGTGCGTTCAGCCGCTCCACCGCGCGTTGTCCTGCGGAGGTGCCAATTTCTGCGGCATCGCGCAGGTCGTTCTGAAAAATTCGGGAATCACCATCATAGTCACGTTCCATCGCGTCACCTTCGCCCGCAATGGCAGTCGCGTAGATGCCGCGGCTGCTGCGCGCATATCCGGCGGCAAAGCCATTGCTGGCCGCCAAAAACACTTCGCTGCTGCTGTATCCACCGGTGGCCGATTGCACTTGGCTCACACCGTCGACAGCTTTGGCAGCTGCTTCGGCGATCATCGCATCTTCTTGCAAGCTGGCGGCGGCAGGCTCATCGGTCGGATCGTAAAGTTCCAACCCTGCGATATCCAAGTCCCGCGCCAATTGGTCACTGTCTGCCAGCCCGACATAGGGATCTTCCGGCGCTTCTTTGGCCATCGCCACAGCGCGTTCCGCCATCACCGCGATGCTTTGGGTGCGGGTATCTGAGATCGATACATTGGCCTGCCGTTGCCCAATCAGAACCCGCAGCCCAAGGTCGACACCCTCAGATCGTTCCGCTTGTTCCAGCTTGCCTTCACGCACATCAATCGAAATCGATGTACCGCGCATCACCATCGCGTCTGCGGTCTCGGCCCCAGCCGCTTTGGCTGCGTCCAACATGATCTCTGCAAGCTGCTCAAGCGTCTGCGCCATAAAATGCCTCATATGTGGTTTTGTGACAGGTAGTCGGCCCACGCCCAAGGCGCAAGCCTGCGGTCAGGTTAGCGTCGCTGCAATACCTGGAATGCGGCGGAGGCCATCCAGCCTGCAGCTATGGCAATAGCCAATGACATCAGCCCGTACATCAGCGGCTGATTGCGTGACATATCAAACAGCCAGCGTTCCAACCCCACCTTGTTCACGTTGATCACGGTCTCATAGTTGGACACCACTTTGCCGCCCCGCGTCAGGAAAATCCGCGTGGGATAGTCGCCCTCGGTCAGGTTGGCGGGCATCTTTATCGAGGTGCGGAATAGGGTTTGCTCGTCCACCGACACCGAATTTTCCAGCACTTGATAGGCGCCCTCACTGGTGCGAATACGGATCACAGCCTCGCTAAAACTCTGCGCATCTTCAATGCCCATCGGCGCTCCAACCGAGCGGATAGCACGCGGGATCGACACGCGGTGGCGTTGGTCTTCGACGTTGGACATGGCTTCGTTGAACGGCGCGGAAGTGGCCACCGCGTAAAAGCTAGGCGCGTGGTCAATTTCCACGGCGTCAGCGTTCACCCAGATGCCAAATTTGCGCTCCTTGCGGCGCACAGTCAGCGGGCCACTTGGGCCGGACACCGCAATCACCACTTCCAGTGGCGGGTCTTGTAAGATCGGGCTTTCGCGTTTGACGGCGCCAAACAGCAAGATTTCTGACCCGTCAAAATCGGCTGTGATCGCAACCTGGTCTTGGCTCAAACCCAAAACAACTTCTTCGGCCATCACAGGCGTCGTAACACACAACAGCAGGGAGAGGAGCAGACGTTTCATGCTCAATGCCCCCCCGCTGCGCCAATGGAGAACAGCTCGCTGGGTTCCAGCAACAGGTCCAGCGCCAGTTTTGCACAGACCAAAATCACCAAAAGTGCCAGCAAAATACGCAACTGTTCTGCCTTCAAATAGGTGCCAAGCCGAGTACCAATTTGCGCGCCGATCACGCCGCCCACCAGCAGAAGCACGGCCAAAGCAATGTCCACAGTGTAGTTGGTGGTCGCATGCAGCAGAGTTGTGAAGCCGGTGACAAAAATAATCTGGAACAGCGATGTGCCCACAACCACTTTGGTCGGCATGCCTAGCAGATAGATCATCGCTGGCACCATGATAAACCCGCCGCCAACCCCCATGATGGCTGCAAGAATACCCACCAGAACCCCAACAATCAGGGGGGGGATGACCGAAATATACAGCCCCGAAACACGAAACCGCATTTTCAGCGGCAGACCATGGATCCAGTTGTGCTTTTTGCGTTTGGGTGGGCCAGCGTTCTTGCGGGACTTGCGGATCGCATTCAGGCTCTCGACGAACATTAGCGAGCCAATCACACCAAGAAAAACCACGTAACACAGCCGCACAAGCAGATCGACCTGGCCCTGGGATTTCAAATAGTTAAACAACACCACCCCAAACGCCGCGCCAACCAGACCTCCGGATAAAAGGACTGTGCCCATCTTGAGATCGACCGTCTTGCGCCTGAAATGCGCTAACACGCCACTGAAAGATGAGGCCACAATCTGATTGGCTTCGGTGGCCACAGCCACGGCAGGTGGAATGCCAATGAAAAACAACAAAGGCGTCATTAGAAAGCCGCCGCCAACCCCAAACATACCGGACAATATTCCCACCATGCCGCCCAAGCCGAGCAGCAAAAAGGCATTTACGGAGACTTCAGCAATGGGGAGGTAGATCTGCATATTTTTTGATAGCGCCAGACGGCACGCAAAAGCAACCTGTCTGGACCGCTAAATCACTGACAGGCCAGATCAATGCCCGCAAACTGGACTTATTCAGGCCTGAGTTGTGGAGCAAGAACGGGCATTAATAAAATACCCCGCCCACATTGCTGCGAGCGGGGTTTATACTGTTATGTCACAAGGCCGCCTTAACGCTCTTTGATGTAGGGTTCCGCGCTGGCTTTCGGTGGGATCGCCTTGCCAACAAATCCAGCCAAAATCACCACGGTCAGGATGTAAGGCAGCGCGCCCAGCAACTGGACCTGAACCTTAAGGCCGATCACGTTTTCGATGATGTCGGGACGCAATTCCAGGGCTTGGAACAGACCAAACAGCAAACAGGCCCAGAGTGCATAGACCGGCCGCCACTTCGCGAAAATCAACGCGGCCAGCGCGATAAACCCACGACCCGCGGTCATGTCTTTCACGAAGCCTGCCTGCAATGCAGAGGATAGATACGCCCCGGCCACACCGCAGAGCACGCCGCAAAGCAGCACCGCCGCATAGCGCAGCCAAACAACTGACACACCGGCCGTGTCCACTGCTGCTGGGTTTTCTCCTACAGCCCGCAGGCGCAAGCCAAAACGGGTGCGGAACAACAGCCACCAGGTAGCCGGCACTGTCAGCAACGCCAGATACACCAGCGAGGAATGACCAGAGATCAGTTCGGAGTAGAACTGTTGCAATGGTCCTGCCTCGGCAATCAACTGGCTCAGCGGTCTGTCGGCTGCAGTAGCATCAGATGGGCCAATGGCAAACGGCAACTCAATTGGGTTGAAACGCGCGTCCCCCTCCAGCGGAGGTGTGCGTCCACCCTGACGGAACCAGCTTTGCGCCACCAACACCGTCATCCCTGCGGCGAGGAAGTTGATCGCCACGCCGGAGATCAACTGGTTGCCACGGAAGGTGACCGACGCCAAGCCGTGGATGACCGCGAGCGCCACAGAGGCACCCACGCCGGCCAACAGACCGACCCAAGCGTTGCCAGAGTAGAAGGCCACGGCAGCCGAGAAAAACGCCGCTGCCAGCATTTTGCCCTCAAGGCCAATGTCGACCACGCCGGAACGTTCAGAATAGAGCCCTGCTAGACAGGCCAGCAGGAGTGGGGTTGCCAGACGCACGGATGTGTCCAGCACCTGAAGTAGTGTCAGAAAGTCCATCAGGCGTTCCTCCGGCGCATCGCAATGAAGAGCTTTTCAAGTGGCTCGCGCACCATATTGTCGAGCGCCCCAGTGAACAGGATCACCAGCGCTTGAATGACCACAATCAGCTCCCGTGGAATGCTGGTCCACAGCGCCAGTTCGGCACCACCTTGGTAGAGGAAGCCAAACAGAATGGCGGCCAGCAGCACCCCAAACGGGTGATTGCGCCCCATCAACGCCACGGCGATACCAATAAAACCCGCCCCTTCGGTGCTGTTCAGGATCAGACGTTCGCTCTCGCCCATGGTGGTGTTGACCGACATCATGCCTGCCAGCGCCCCAGAGATCAGCATGGCTATCACGGTGATCCGCACTGGGCTGATACCTGCGTAAAGCGCGCCGGACTCCGAATGCCCAAAGGCGCGAATCTGGTACCCAAGCTTAGTGCGCCACATCAGCAGCCAGACAATGACACAGGCCGCCAGTGCGAGGAAAAAGGTCACGTTGGCAGGGGCACCACGGAACAGCTTGCTGCCCTCGGTGGAGAACATGTCTTGGAAGGTTGGCAGGTGTACCGCTTCTGGGAATTTGGCAGACGCCGGATCCATCGCGCCCACCGGCCGCAGCAGTTCCACCAGCACATAGTTCAAAATTGCCGCAGCGATGAAGTTGAACATGATGGTGGTAATCACGATGTGACTGCCGCGCTTGGCTTGCAGATATGCTGGGATCAACGCCCAAAGTGCGCCAAAACAGGCCGCACCCACAGACGCGCCAAGGATCGCCAGCGACCAATGTGGCCAGTCGATGTAGAGACAGGCGAGGGCAACGCCCAAGCCGCCCAGCATCGCCTGACCTTCGCCGCCAATGTTGAACAGACGCGCGTGGAAGGCGACCGAAACCGCCAGACCAGTGAAGATGAAGTTTGTGGCGTAGTAGAGCGTGTAGCCCCAACCCGCCGACCGCATCAGCGCGCCGTCGACCATCAGTTTCAGCGCTTCAATTGGGTTCTCGCCAATCGCCAAAATCACAAGCGCAGAGAAAAACGCCGCCAGAAACAGCGAAATCAAGGGGATCAGGACGATGTCGGCCCATTTAGGCATCTTATCCATCGGCGGGGACCTCCTGTGTGGAGTTTTCATTGCCGCCGTTGCCATTGGCCACAGCGGAGGTGTCGGTGATCCCGGCCATCAACAGGCCCAGCTCTTTTTCGTTGGTGTGTGCGGCATCGCGTTCGCCGGTGATATGGCCGTCAAACATCACTACTACCCGGTCAGCCAACGACAGAATTTCTTCCAATTCCACTGACACAAGCAAAATTGCTTTGCCTTGATCGCGCAGGTTCACAACCTGCTGGTGGATGAATTCAATCGCGCCAATGTCCACGCCACGTGTCGGTTGCCCGATCAGCAACAGGTCCGGGTTGCGTTCGATCTCACGGGCCAACACGATCTTCTGCTGGTTGCCGCCAGAGAAGTTTTTTGCGGCCAGCTTCGGATCCGGTGGACGTACGTCAAAGCGCTGCATCTTGGCCTCAGCCTCAGTGTAGATGCCTTTGTTGTCCATCAGCAGGCCGTTCTGAATTTCCGGCGAATGGTGATAGCCAAACACGGTGTTTTCCCAGGCGGCAAATTCCATGATCAGACCTTCACGCTGCCGGTCTTCTGGCACGTGACTGATGCCAGCGGCACGGCGGGCTTGCCCGTCAGCCCCATGGCCGCTCAGCGGGAGGGATTCGCCGTTCATGGTGATCGTGCCGGTGCCGTCAGCAAAGCCGCCGAGCACTTCGAGCAGTTCGGACTGGCCGTTGCCAGCGACGCCTGCGATGCCGACAATCTCGCCCGCGCGCACGGTCAGGTCGATGCCTTTCACCCGCTCCACGCCAGCCTCATCCACAACCCGCAGACCCTTGATGTCCAGCACAGTGGCACCCGGTTCCGATGGCGTCTTGTCCACCCGCAACAGAACTTTCCGGCCCACCATCAGCTCTGCGAGATGCTCTGGTGAGGTCTCAGCGGTTTTCACCGTTGCCGTCATCTCGCCGCGCCGCATCACGGATACGGTGTCGGTGTACTCCATAATCTCGCGCAGCTTGTGCGTGATCAGGATGATGGTTTTCCCTTCTTCGCGCAGGCGGTCCAGGATGCGGAATAGCTGATCCGCTTCGGCTGGGGTCAACACGCCAGTGGGTTCGTCCAAAATGAGGATTTCGGCTTTGCGATACAGTGCCTTGAGGATTTCTACCCGTTGCTGGTGGCCCACAGACAGGTTCTCAATCACCTCATCCGGGTTCACGTTCAGCCCGTATTCCTCGGCCAGATGTTTCAGCTCTTTGCGGGCATTGCCCAGCGAGCTGTTCAGCATCGCGCCGTGCTCGGCGCCCAGAATGATGTTCTCCAGCACGGTGAAATTTTCCACCAGTTTGAAGTGCTGAAACACCATGCCAATGCCCGCGCGGATCGCGGCTTGGCTGTCCGGGATCAAGGTCTTCTGCCCCTTGATGAAAATCTCCCCGGCATCAGCTTTGTAAAAGCCATACAAGATCGACATCAGCGTGGATTTGCCCGCGCCGTTTTCGCCGATAATGCCGTGAATGGTGCCCGGTTGCACCGATATCGAAATGTCCTTGTTTGCCTGGACAGGGCCAAAGGCTTTGGAAATACCTTTGAGTTCAATGGCAGGCGCCGTCATTCAGGCTCTCCCAATCCTGCGAAGCCAACCAGCCGCTTTACGCGTCCTTCGGCATCTGGTTCTATGAAGTACTGTCCTAGCTGCTCTTTTCCATCCGCCATGCGGAACGCCACGGAGGCGCGATACACACCTGCCGTTTCACTCAGGTTGACCAAAGCTGCGGTCGCTCCGGGGGCGTATTGAGTATACATCTCCACATAGCCAACCAGCGCGTCAAAATCTGAGACCGGTGCGTCAGTGCGGGGATCAAGGTAGGAAAAGTCAGGAGAGACAGCCGCACGCAAAGCATCTTTGCGTGTGTTTGCGTCGGTCTCGCCCCATGCGGCGAAAAAGGATTCGATCGCGTGTGACATAAGGGACCTCTTTTAAGTGGAAGGGCCGCGCCGGCACGGCACGGCCCTGTCTCTAGCTCCGGGGCGACCCGGGTGTAATTATTCCACTGGGCAGGTGTTGTCGCTCATGTAGTCGTGCACAGCCAGTTCGCCGGAAGCGATCTTTTCTTTCGCACCATCAACCGACGCCTTCATGTCTGCGGACACGAGGGAGGCGTTGTGCTCGTCCATGGCGTAGTCGATGCCGCCGTTGGCCACACCCATCACGTTGAAGCCTGTTTCCAGATCAACGCCAGCTGTCATCGCTTCATAAACCGCGTTGTCCACGCGCTTCATCATGGATGTCAGAACTTTGCCAGAGTGCAGGTGGTTCTGGTTGCTGTCCACACCTACAGACAGGATGCCTTCGTCCGCTGCGGTCTGCAGAACACCAACGCCAGTGCCGCCAGCCGCTGCATATACAACGTCCGCGCCCTGTGCGATCTGCGCTTTGGTCAGCTCAGAGCCTTTTACCGGGTCATTCCATGCGGCAGGGGTGGTGCCGGTCATGTTCTGGATCACGGTGGCGTCTGGGTTCACAGCTTTCACACCCTGAACGTAGCCACAAGCAAACTTACGGATCAGTGGGATGTCCATGCCGCCGATGAAGCCCACGGTGCCGGATTTGGAGGCCTGTGCCGCCATCATACCAACCAGGTAGGAGCCTTCGTGCTCGTTGAACACAACGGAGCGTACGTTTGGCGCGTCGACAACCATGTCGATGATCGCAAACTTGGTGTCAGGGTAATCTGGTGCCACTTCGCTCAGCACGTTGCCGAAGGCAAAGCCGGTCATCACGATTGGGTTGGCGCCTGCTTCAGCAAAACGACGCAGAGCCTGCTCACGCTGAGCTTCGGACTGCAGTTCGATTTCGCGGAAGGTGTTGCCGGTTTCTTCGGCCCAACGGGTTGCGCCACCAAAGGCTGCTTCGTTGAAAGATTTGTCAAACTTGCCGCCGAGGTCAAAGATCAGCGCTGGCTCTGCCAGGGCTGCACCTGCGGAAAGAGCTGCTGCCGCGGCTGCGCCGAGGAATTTGTGCATGAGGCTCATAAATGTCTCCCATATATATTGAGCGGGTCGGTCGTTGTTTTGGCGAGCTGCCGTCCCGTCTATTGTTTAGATCCCGCCGGATCATCGTGTTACTAAGGCGATTGAGACCGTTAGCGTCAACGGTTTTTTGACCGTTTGGGCAAAAATGACCGATCTCGAATCACACCTATCGCTACCTTAACGCCTTTTTCATAAGGCTGGCAGTGATTTGCTCTCCGTCCGGTCTGCTGTAGTAGCCAGGCCGCTCACCACAGATTTCGTAGCCCGAGCGGTTATAGAGCGCAAGCGCTGCCACGTTGTCTTGCGCGACCTCCAAAATCGCCCAACACGCTCCGCGTGTTTTTGATTCGGTTTCAAATTGATCCAGTAAAACAAGGCCCAAACCTTGGCCCTGATGATCTGGCAACACTGCGATGGTCAACAGCTCAGCTTCATCTGCGATCACCCGCCCCAAAGCGAACCCTACGTCACCTTCTATGGCAAAGGTCAAAGGAGAGGCCAACATGTCTGAAATTTCAGCAGGGCCCCAAGCGCGGCTGTGGGGGAAAGCGGCTGCATAGATCGACGCCATCGCCTCCGGCGTCATGGCAGGATCACCGGTGCCGGATCTTTAGGCGGTGCCGCGTCTGCTGGCTTGATGTAGAGCGGGGCAGGGCGCGCCGGGCTGTCCTGATACCGTTGCGCCGCTAGCCGTGCGATCTGTTCCACAAGACTGCCAGCTTTTGGCGTCAACAGTGGCACATCCTGCATGATATCAATGAGCTCGTCTTCGGTTGCCAAATAGGGAGCACCTCCCCTAGGTGACAAATAGCCTTGTCCGCGAGGCCCTGGCACCACTGCTACGCCAATGCGGGAGCTCCCCGCTTCAATCGCATCAAAGCTGTTCACGCCAACGGCCGGAATGCTCAGCCCAAGCACCAGCCCACGCGCCGCAGAGACAGAAATCCGAATGCCGGTAAAGTTGCCGGGCCCAACGCCCACGCCTATCGCATCCAGGTCGGCAAAGGTTTTGCCGCCTTCGGCCAGAACCTCTTCCAGAAGTGGCATCAGCCGTTCGGCCTGTCCGCGCTTCATCTCTTCGACCTTGCTTGCGATGATCTTATCTCCGCACAGCAAAGCGGCCGCGACATGCGCGGCCGATGTATCAAAACTCAGAACCAAAGGTGTGGTCATACTGTTGGCTTACACCGCTACAGGGCGCACTTCGGTCACTTCTGGGATGTAGTGACGCAGCAGGTTCTCAATGCCCATTTTCAGGGTCAACGTGGACGACGGGCAACCCGCGCAGGCGCCTTGCATGTGCAGGTAGACAACGCCGCGATCAAATCCGTGGAAGGTGATGTCGCCACCATCCTGTGCCACAGCCGGTCGTACGCGGGTGTCCAGAAGCTCTTTGATCTGGCCAACAATCTCACCGTCTTCACCGGTGTGCTCTGCGTGGCCCGAAGGCGCCGCTGCATCGCCTGCCAGAACCGGTTGACCGGACTGAAAATGCTCCATGATCGCGCCAAGAATGGAGGGTTTGATGTGATCCCACTCAATGCCGTCGGCTTTGGTCACCGTGACAAAGTCATTGCCAAAGAACACACCAGCCACACCGTTCACCGCAAAAATGCGCGTCGCCAAAGGAGAGGCTGATGCGCCGTCCGCTGTTGGGAAATCGGCGGTGCCCATTTCCAACACGGTCTGGCCGGGCAGAAATTTCAATGTGGCGGGGTTTGGTGTGGATTCTGTTTGAATGAACATTGGCAGACCTTTCCTATCGGGAATTGATATGCGCCTGCGATGGGCATTAGTCAAGGTTTAGATTCATTCTAAACTGTGGTTTGAATGAGGTGGCCTACGTCACAGCTTCGAGCTGTTCTTTGGTCAAGTCGCCGGGAACCACTGTGATTGGAACCGGCAAGCTGCCAGAGCCGCGCGACAGCTGCGAGACCAATGGCCCCGGACCTTTGCGGTCATTGCCCGCACCAAGTACCAGAACCCCAATTTCCGCGTCTTCTTTGATCTCCGAGAGGATTTCATTGACCGCTTCGCCTTCGCGGATCTTGAGCTCAGGATCGACGCCCTGACGGTCCCGCATCCACTTGGCAAACACCTCATAATGCACCTCGATCCGCTCCCGCGTTTCTTCACGCATCAGGTCACTGACACCAATCCAATGGTTGAACTCTTCCGGCGGAATGATCGACAGGATTTTCACGCCGCCACCGGTACGAGCGGCCCGCATCGCTGCAAACCGCATCGCATTCAGACATTCCCGGCTGTCATCCAGCACGACGAGAAACTTGCGCATACTGTCACTCCCTTTCCGGGATCATGCCGCTAAGCGCTTTGGCGCGCAATGTTTCTTTCTGCCGCGTCACGCGGTGGTCGCGGCCCAGTCCCAATACATCTCGCGCACGCGGCGCGTGATAGATCCAATCTGATACTGTTGGTCTTCAAAGGCTTTTACCGGTGTGACCTTGCTCATATTGCCAGAGAGGAAGATTTCATCTGCTTCTGCAAAGTCGCCATAGCCCAGAATGGTTTCATGCACGGTCACGCCATCTGCGCGCAGGTTTTCGATGTGACGCGCGCGGGTGATGCCCGCCAGGAAGGTGCCATTTGGAATGGGGGTGAACACCTCGCCGTCGCGGACCATAAACACGTTGGAGGTGGCAGTTTCGGCCACATTGCCCATCGCATCACAGGTCAGCGTGTTGTTGAACCCTTTCAGACGAGCTTCTCGCAACATCCGTGCGTTGTTGGGATAGAGGCAGCCGGCCTTGGCGTTCACCACCGCGCTTTCCAGAACCGGACGGCGGAATTGCGTTTTGCAGAGGGACACTGCCGCATCCGGTGCCGCCATCGGGATTTCCTCAAGACACACGGCAAACCCTGTGGTCTCCGCACTTGGCACAATCGCCGTCGCGTCGCCGTCCAGCCCCCAATACATTGGGCGAATATACACAGCCGCGCCCGGTGCGTAGGCTGTTAAGCCTTCCTGCACGATGGCCACCATGTCCTCGTTGGACACGGTTGGGGTCAGCATCAGCGCTTCAGCGGAGCGGTTGGTGCGCGCGCAGTGTTCGTCCAAATCCGGTGTCAAACCGTTCACCAGTCGCGCCCCGTCAAATACAGTGGAGCCCAGCCATGCGCCGTGATCCGCGGCACGGATGATGGACAAATCGCCGTCATGCCAAGTGCCGTTGTAATAGGTGCGGATGTTTGTGCCGGTCGCCATGACGCAGGTCCTTTTGCTGATTTGAACGCGAGACTAGGCCGCGCTTGCCGCGACGTCCAGTGGGGGAATGAGGCATTGAACGCGACGTCTTGCCGTCAACAAAAAAGGCCGCGGGAAAGTCCCACGGCCTTGATGGTTTTAAATGGCGAAGCGCTTACTTCAAGCGCTGCCCGTTGGCCAGAACCTGACCTTTGTCGTTCACTTCGATCTTGGACACCAGCGTGTCATCGCCTTCACCTGGCTGGGTAAACATGCCCATCATCATGCGTGCACCCATGGCCTGTTCTTCCGGCAGCAGACCCATGGAGATCAGCTTGTCCATCAGGCCGTTGATGCCCGCAATTTTGACGTCCAGGCTGCCTTCAGGACGCGGGAAGCCGTCAAAGCTTTCCATGTCGGTGTTGTCAAAGGTGAAGCTGCCAGCCCCTTCCACCGCGGCGCCGGCGAGGTTCAGCTGGATGTTGTTGATGTTCAGGGCGTTCAGCTCACCCGGGATTTCCGGGCTGTTGTCATCCAATGTCAGGATGTCAATTGCCACAGTTGCCAAACCACTCACGTCCACCAGCAAGTTGGCAGGGTCACGCGGCAGTACTTGGCCGGGATCAAACATGCCCCACAGCATTTCAGACACACTCAGGTCCAGCATTTTAACGGTCAGGCCAAACTCCTGCTGTTCGTCAGAAGCGGCCAAAGGCACAGCAAAGCCATAGCCCATTTCGCCAAAGCTGACGTCAATTGGCAGCGGGAACTCAGGGCTGGCCACATTCATCGCGACATTGGTGACGGTGCCGTCGTAGGCCATGCCCTCGCTGTCCATATCAACCCCAACAACGGCCGGGCCGCTGGTGTAGGCTAGGGAGCCTGGAGTGCCGTCTTCCATGAAGTTCATATTCATGGTGGAGGATTGCAGCGCATAGCTGCCTTCAATGGCAAAGCCGTCCGCAAAGAATGCGGCAACATCTTCGCCATAGTCACCCGTTGGCATGCTGGCGGTGCCGTCCACTTCCAGGCCTGCGCCAGTCACGGACACGTCAAAATTCTCGCCGGAGTCCGGGTCCACTCCTTTGGCAATCAAAGACACATTGCCAATGCTGCCTTTTTGTACGCTGCTGATCACATCGCCAAACGTGGTCTGCGAACGGCCGGCGAGGTCCGCAAATGTCAGGGCAATGTCCATGTCTGGCACGGTTTCACCGTCCACAACAATGCTGTCCACAATCAGATCCAGCTTGCTCGCGGCATAGTCATAAACCATGGCTTCCGCAGTGCCAGACACGATGTTTTCCATGTCGGAGGATGTCATGGTCAGGGCAATTTCAACCGTCTCTGTGTCGTCCAGAAGTTTCACGAGGATCGGTGCATTTTCAGGGACAGCCACGCGCACGGTACCATCGCCAACATTCTCAAATGCCAGGGTGCCCAGGTCGACTGACACAGTGGCGTCTTCTTCCGGAATGTCCATCGACATCGCCAGCCCGTTCACGGTCAGAACATCGCCCTCGGTGCTTTCGGTGGCCGAAATCTCGTAGCCAAAACCGGTCATCGAGTCGCGCCAATTGCTCCAAACCTCATCTGCGGTGACGTCTGCCCAAGCGGCCTGGGCGCAAAAAACCGTGGCCAAAGCCGTGGTTGTGAAAATGCGGGGTGCTGAAATCTGTGTCAACTTATCTACCTTTTCAAAGCCTTCCCCTTAAGATTGGGTCTTCGATGAGGCAGGGTCAAGGGCCAAACAGATGGGTTTTTCTCTTCTAGGTAGACGCAGGCGGGCGTGGCGTCTACTTCAAGGGACATCATGCGGCACGAGAGGGTAATTTGGGTGGATTTGTTGGGAAATCGAGGCTGCTGACCAAAGCGCGACAAAGATATGGCCAAGTCCCTGCGCGAGAATATGCCGATATACGTGTTTGGCTGTGGGACATCACGGACTGTATGACATGAGAAATCACCCAATAGGGGGGCTGATATGATTGAGCTGAGCAAAGAAGACAGTGGCCTTTGGGTGGTGACGATCAACCGCCCGGAGAAAGCCAACTCTCTCACCAAAGCCATGCTGACGGATCTGGCTGAGATTGCCGAAGCCGCGCAGGACGCCCGTGCGCTGGTTTTGACGGGCGCAGGCAAAGTCTTTTCTGCTGGGGCTGATCTGGACGAAGCCCGTACTGGCCTGGCCACAAGCCCACTTTGGGAGCGGCTGTCCAGTGCGATCGCAGCTTTGCCAGGCCTGACCATCGCGGCCTTAAACGGTACTCTGGCGGGCGGTGCAAATGGCATGGCCCTGGCCTGTGACATCCGCATTGCTGCGCCTCATGCCAAATTTTTCTATCCGGTGATGAAACTTGGCTTCCTCCCACAGCCCTCAGACCCAGTCCGCCTTGCGGCTCTGATCGGACCGGCGCGGGCCAAGCTTATCCTGATGGGGGGGCAAAAAATTACGTGTGAGGAGGCGCTCACATACGGTTTGATTGAACGCATTGTGCCTGCTGAAGATGTGCTCACGACCGCGCGGGACATTGCTGTGGACACGCTTGCCGCGAAACCGGAAATTGCAATCGGTATCAAGCAGATGTGCGTGTGATACCCAGAACCCCTGATATAACTTTTTGGTCACGTTTCTGGACCAATTGATGCGGAAACTTGACCCTAAGGCAGTGCCACAGCAAAACACGCATGCCGATGAGGCAGGATTGTCCCACTCATCATCGGATCAATAGTTAACGGTGTGAGGGTTTTATGGGTGACAATCAGTTGATCGCGCAGCTGCGCAAAATTGTTGGCAAGCGTCATGTGTTAACTGGCGCACGCCGCACCCAACGATTTCGCAAAGGTTTTCGCTCCGGCGAAGGTGACGCGCTGGCCGTGGTGCAACCCTCCACGATTTTGGAGCAATGGCAGGTCCTGCAGGCCTGTGTTGCGGCAGACAAAATTGTCATCATGCAGGCCGCCAATACTGGCCTGACCGAAGGCTCCACCCCCAAAGGCACCTATGATCGTGAGGTTGTGCTCATCAACACCCGCCGCATGGATGACATTCACCTGATCAAAGACGGCAAACAGGTGATTTCTTTCCCCGGCTCGACGCTTTTTAAGCTGGAAAAACTGCTCTCACCCATTGGCCGACAACCGCATTCGGTGATTGGCTCCTCTTGCATCGGCGCGTCAGTGGTGGGCGGTGTCTGCAACAACTCCGGCGGGTCGCTTGTGGAACGCGGTCCTAGTTACACCGAGCTCTCCATCTTTGCGCAAATTGCCGAGACAGGCGAGCTGCAACTGGTCAACCACCTCGGCATTGACCTCGGCGCCACGCCAGAGGAGATCCTGACCAATCTGCAATCAGGCACATATCGTGTCGAAGACATCCATGATGACAATCGCCGCGCTTCTGACACGGATTATGCCCGCCGCGTGCGGGATGTGGATGCTCACAGCCCGGCGCGGTTTAACGCCGACAAGTCCCGCCTTTATGAGGCCGCAGGCTGCGCCGGAAAATTAGCTGTGTTTGCCGTGCGCCTGGACACCTACGCCAAGAATGATGCTGAAAAGACCTTCTATGTGGCCGCCTCAGACACCGCCGCGCTGGGTACCCTGCGCCGCCGCATTCTGAAAGATTTCAAAACCCTGCCGGTCAGCGCTGAATATCTGCACGAGGATGTCTTTGACCTCTCCGATGTCTACGGCAAAGACACGATGGTGATGATCGACAAGCTGGGCACAGACCGTTTGCCGACGTTCTTCGCCCTCAAAGGCACGGTTGATGCCCGCCTGCAAAACGTGCCGGGTTTGAGGCATTTCACCGATCAGTTCATGCAGCTTGCCGCCCGTCTCTGGCCCAATGTGGTGCCCAAACGTATGCGGGCGTTCCGCAAGGCTTACCCGCACCATCTGATCCTGAAAATGCGAGACGGCGGCATTGCCGAGGCCCGCGCGTTGCTTGGTGAAATGACCTCAAACGGTGCGCTCGACTTTTTTGAATGTGATGACCGCGAAGCCAAAATGGCAGGTCTCTTACGATTTGCCGCCGCCGGTGCTGCCGTGCGCTACATGAATGTGCAAAGCGCGGAGGTCGAGGACATCATTGCGCTCGACATCGCCCTGCGCCGCAATGATGAGGATTGGTTTGAAACCCTGCCCAAGGAAATCAACGATCAATTGGTCAGCAAGCTCTACTACGGCCACTTCATGTGCCATGTGCTGCATCAGGATTACATCGTGAAAAAGGGCTGCGATCCCAAAGCGCTCAAATCGGCGATGTTGGAGATTCTCGATCAGCGCGGCGCAGAATATCCCGCCGAACACAACGTCGGCCACCTCTATGCCGCCAAGCCGGACCTCGCCGCCTTCTACAAGTCCGTGGACCCCACCAACAGCTTGAACCCCGGCATCGGAAAAATGTCCCGTAAGAAGCACTACCAATAAGGCGCGCTACAGGGTTTTGCAGGCCTTGGCGGTGCGGGAATGCGTAAACACACAGCATTTTCCCCGTGTTTTTGATTGAGTTACCAAAGCCCGCAAGGCAAGAGGTTATCCCAAACCTCAAAGACAGCAAGCGGACATCTCATGGACGGCAACGCCTTTCTCAACACAGCCCTCGAACATGTTGACCGCCTGTGGGGCATTGCCCAAGGCTGGCTGCTCAGCCCCGCCGCCTGGTCTCAATTTGGCCTGCTGCTCGTGGCGTATCTTGCCGCGCTTTATGCCAGCCGCAAATTGCACCCTCTCCTGGACCGTTGGCTCACGCCACCAGAAGGCCAAGACAGCTACATCGCCCGCGCCCGCCGCTTTGTGTTGATGTTCCTGCCGCTGCTGCTGCCGCTTCTCGCTTACGTCTTCATTGGCATTGGCGAAAACGTGACCCGGTCGCTGTTTGGATCCGGCGCGGTGATTGCTTTTGGCAAACGTGTATTCCTGTTCCTGGCGGTGCGCATTCTGGTCAAAGAAATCATCGCTGATCCGGTGATGAAGGTACTTGGCCGCTACCTGCTTGTGCCTATTGCAGGCCTTTATGCGCTGGGCATTCTGGATGAGGTCATGGCCTATCTGGACGCCACGGTTGTGCCGCTGGGCAACCTATCCTTCTCCGTGCTGTTTGCGATCCGTTTTGTCGTCGTGGCGAGCGCGATCTTCTGGCTTGGCCGCTGGTCCAACGAGCAATCCAGCCAGTTCATCAAAAAACAGGACGAGATGCGCCCGGCCATGCGCGAGCTCATCGCCAAAACGCTGGAAATCGGCATCTTTGGTGTCGCCTTCCTGCTGGTGATGAACATCATGGGCATCAACCTCACCTCCCTCGCCGTGCTCACCGGTGTGATTGGTGTGGGCCTTGGTTTTGGCCTGCAAAAGATTGCGTCGAACTTCATCTCCGGTGTGATCCTGCTGCTTGAAGGGCAGGCCACGGTGGGCGACTATGTGGAGCTGGACGGCGGCGAGGCCGGCACGATCATCAAAATGACCGCCCGCGCCACCATTCTGGAAACCTACGATGGGCGCTGGATTGTGGTGCCCAACGAGGATTTCATCACCACCCGCGTGGTGAATTACTCCGACAGCGGCTCTGCAAACCGCTATGAGGCGCCGTTTTCCGTAAGCTACGACACCGACATCAACAAAGTGCCGGACATTATCGAGGTTGCCGTGGCCAAACACCCCGGCGTACTCAACGACCCGTTCCCGCCAGATTGCGAGTTGCGCGGTTTTGGCGACAACGGTGTGGATTTTGCCGTGGAGTTCTGGGTCGAAGGCATCGACGATGGCCGCAACAAATTCACCTCTGATGTGCTTTTCCTGATCTGGAACGCACTCAAGGACGAAGGCATCACCATTCCGTATCCGCAGCGTGTGGTGGAACTCAAAACCCCGCTGCCCTCGTCTCTGACAACCACGTGACCGACGCGCTGATCATAGGCGCAGGCCCCGCTGGCCTTATGGCCGCCGATGTGATTTCCGCGGCGGGCCATTCCGTTGTGGTGGCAGAGGCCAAACCCTCCGTGGCGCGCAAGTTCCTGATGGCGGGCAAATCCGGCCTCAACTTGACCAAAAACGAGCCGTTTGAGTCCTTCCTGAGCCACTATCACGAAGCCGCCGCCACCTTGCGTCCTATGCTTGAGGCTTTTGGCCCCAAGGATGTCGCCACCTGGGCCGAAGACCTGGGGCAGGAGATGTTCACCGGCTCCTCCGGCCGTGTTTTCCCCAAAGTCATGAAAGCCTCACCGTTATTGCGTGCCTGGCTCACCAGGTTGTCTGACCAGGGCGTAGACATCCGCACCCGCTGGCGCTGGACCGGCGGCAACTACACTTTTGAAACGCTAAGTGGCCAACAAGAGATCATCCCCAAGGTATGCGTGTTGGCCTGCGGCGGTGCCAGCTGGGCGCGGCTTGGCTCTGACGGCGCATGGGCAGATTGGCTAAAAGCCCCGCTCGCGCCCTTCAAACCCGCCAACATGGGCTTTGAAGTGGATTGGTCCCCCCATATGGCCCGCCACTTCGGCACGCCAATCAAAAACGTGACGCTCTCGGCGGGCGACACCTCCCTGCGCGCCGAATTTGTCATCTCCGAACGCGGCCTTGAAGGCGGTGGTATCTACGCCGTCTCCCGCCCCATGCGCGATGGAGCCACGCTCCACCTCGACCTGCTGCCAAACATGAGCCTTGAGGACATCCGCACGCGCTTATCTCGGCCCAAAGGCAAAATGAGTCGCGCCAACTTCCTGCGCAAAGCCCTCAAGCTCTCGCCGGAAAAACAGGCCCTGCTGGTGGAGTTTGGCCAGCTGCTGCCAGAGGATCTCGCGCCACTCCTCAAAGCTTTGCCAATCACCCACGCGGGCCCACGCCCAATAGATGAGGCGATCAGCACCGCAGGCGGCCTGCGCCTCGACGCTCTCGACCAAAACCTCATGCTCAAGGCTGCCCCAGGCACCTTTGCCGCAGGTGAAATGCTCGATTGGGAGGCGCCCACCGGCGGCTACCTGCTTACCGCCTGCCTCGCCACAGGGCGCTGGGCCGGAGCAGGCGCGCGCGATTGGCTATCGCGCACCCCCTAGCATTCACAGTCCAAAAGTATCCCGGGGTGACTTGGCCAAAGGCCAAGAGGGGCTGGCCCCTCACTTTTTCTTTGGCAGCAGCCGCTGAAACGCATCCCGTCCCCGCGTGACTTTGATGTAGCCCAACAGCTCTTCATTGTCGGTTGGGAAGCCCTCAAACTTCGCCCAGGTCGCGCAGTGGGTCAGGATGATATCGGGCACGGTGATCTCTTCGCCCATCAAATAGGTGCCTTGCCGACGGCGCAGCACGTTTTTGAGCCCGCGACGGTACTCCCACATCAAAGTGCCTTTGATGGCAGGTACTTTTCGTGCGTCTGGCAAAATGAAGTTGTGACGGCTTGCGGTCCACAATCCTGCTTCCACCTCATCGAGAATCTGCTGCGTAAAGCTGTCCTGTTGCGCGCGTTCTATGGTCCCCGCCGGATAGGTCAGATTTTGATGTTTGTCTGCCAGATAGGTCAGGATCGCCGTGCTGTCGATGATCGCCGCGTCGCCATCTTTTAGGATCGGGATTTTTCCTGAGGGGTTTAGCGCGCTTACCACCTCGGAATGCGGCTTTTCCGGCGACAGCTTGTAAGGCTGGCCCAGCTCTTCCAACATCCACACCACGCGAAACGCGCGGCTGGTGGGGCTTCCGATCACTTCGTACATGGCATCCTCCTTGCTCTTGGGAGGCAGACTGCCCGTCGAAATCTCATGAAACAAGTGTCCCGTGGCTTCGTGACGCCTCGTCGCGTTTAGCGCCCGCGCTGGCCTAACATGGCCAACCGCAAGAACAGCCGCTCCACCAGCGCCATCTCCGGTGCGCGCTGACCGGCTGAGCGCAGCTGCAAGTCGGTGTCGGTCAAGCCGGTCAAAGCCTGTTCCAGTTTTGGCGCGCCCCAACTAGACGCCTGCCGCACCATGCGATCGCGTCTTGGGCCAAAAATGGGTGGTCGCATCCGGGCAATGCCCGCCGCCGCCCCGCCGGGGTCTGCTGCCGCGCCATAAAGCGCCCGGAAATGCCGGGTTGCCGAGATGAGCAGCAACACAGGATTCACGCCCTGCGCCTGCAATTTGCGCAACACCGGACCAATTTCGCGCGCACGGCCCTCCGCCACGATGTTCAAAATGTCATCCAGCGCCGCCTCGGTGGACACAGGTGCACAGGCCGCCACATCCTCAGACGTCACTGGCAGGTCATCTTTGAACTTATAGAGCGCCAGTTTTTCACAGGTCTGCCGGAAATCCCCTGGGTCCAGCTCGCGCGCCAGATTGAACAGGTCGGTCATCGCCTCATGCTCAACATTGCTGAGGCCCGCGGCTTTTAGGTCGGCCTCAATTTCCTCGCGGCTGGGCGGATCGTTGTAAATCCCCACGGCATAGGCATTGCGATGGGTCTCAAACGCCTTGCGCATCTTGGAGCTGGCCTTGAGCTGCCCGGCGGTCACAACAATCGGCGCATCGCCCTCGGCCCAATCTTCCAACGCGCTCACAATCGCCGGCGCCCCCGCATCGGTGGCCCCTTCGACAAACACCACGCGCGGACCAGGGAAAAAGCTCACCTCTTTGATGGCATCCAGAACGGCAGCCTTGTCTTTACGTAAATCCGCGCCGGGAATGCGCGTCAGCCGCATTTCTTCTTCGCCCTGCGGCCCAATCAGCGCCGCAATCACCTCTTGGCGTTTCAGCGCCACCCGCATCGCGTCAGGCCCGTAAATCAACAGGCCCGTGCGGTCTGCATCCGGTTTAGCAAAGTAGCGATTGGCGTCCCGCGCAGAAAGCTTCATGTCGCCTCGGACACCGCAAAAGCTTGCAGGTCGACCACAATCCGATCCGCCAGAATCACCATCAGGCGCTCATAAGCATCGTCCTTCGCGGCCAACTCGGAAACCGTGCTACCGCTTGCTGAATAGCTAGTGAAGCTCGACACTTTGCCGGTGGTGCGCACCGCTTTGTCATCTATCCCACGCAGCGCGTAGGTCACGGAACCGGTCACGTCATAGCGGTTGGTCACTTGGGCTGAGGTCCGACCCACACCCCGCTCGTCCAGAAGCAGAGCCAAAGACAGGCCAAATTCCGGCGCGCTGCCAGGTTGGCCCAACCGGTTCTCCAACTCGCGCACCAAAAGATAGCTTTCGCTGGCCTTGGGTTCATCCACGAGGATGTTGTTGAGCAGCGAGGAAGCTGCCCCATCCGGTCCGTAGACAGGTTCAAATCCACAGCCGCTGAGGGTGGTGCCTCCCAGTGCGGCTGCAGACAACATAAAGAAACGGCGGTTAAACGACGACATTCACAATCCGACCGGGGACAACAATCATCTTTTTGGGCTGGGCCCCATCCAGCGCTCGCTGAACAGCTTCATGCGCCAGCGCCAGCTTTTCAACCTCTTCTTTTGGCATGTCTTTGGCCACGGTGATTTCCCCGCGCCGTTTGCCGTTGATCTGAATTGGCAAAGTCACGTTGGCTTCCACCAACATCGCCTCATCCGCCACAGGCCAGGCCGCGTTCACAATCAGACCTTCGCCGCCCTGATGCGCCCAGATGTCTTCCGCGAGGTGCGGTGTCATCGGCGACATCAGCTGTGCCAGCGTCATGATCGCTTCGCGTTTGGCGGCTTTACCTGCCTTGGATTTGGCGATGGTGTTGGTGAAAGCGTACAGCTTCGCGATAGACGCGTTGAAGCCAAAGCTCTCCACACCCAGCGTCACATCGCGGATCGCCTTGTGCGTCTCGCGCAGCAACTCGTCGTCGCCCTGACCTTTGGCACCATCGTCCATCTCGCCGATCTTGTCACAGAGGGTCCAAACGCGGGTCAGGTGCTTGTAGGCCGCCTCTGCGCCGGAGGCAGTCCACTCCACATCCCGCTCGGGCGGGCTGTCAGACAGCACAAACCAGCGCGCGGTATCGGCGCCAAAGGCGGTGATGATATCAACCGGGTCCACCACGTTGTTTTTGGACTTGGACATCTTGGCGGATGGAATGACCTCGACATTCTCGCCGGTGTCCTTCACCACAACGCTGCCATCACGGTCTTCGACCTCAGCGGGGTAGTGATAGACCGGACGGCCATTTTTGTCGGTGCGCTCTGCGTTCTTATAGATCGCGTGAGTCACCATGCCCTGTGTGAACAGAGCATCAAACGGCTCTTTTGCGCTTTCCGGCAGATGGCCACAGATGTGCATCGCCCGCGCAAAGAAGCGCGAATACAGCAGGTGCAAAATCGCGTGCTCAATGCCGCCGATATACTGATCGACGTTCATCCAATAGGCAGCATCTTCCGCCACGGTTGGCGTGTCTGCTTTAGGCGCTGTAAATCGCGCAAAGTACCAGGAGCTGTCCACAAATGTGTCCATCGTGTCGGTTTCACGTTTCGCAGGCGCGCCACAGTTCGGGCAGGAGCAGTCGCGCCAGCTTGGGTGACGGTCGAGTGGATTGCCGGGCACAGAGAAATCAATCGCCTTGCCGTCCTCATCATACGGCAGTGCAATTGGCAGGTTCTCTTTCTTCTCCGGCACCACGCCGCAGTCTTCACAATGCACCACCGGAATCGGACAACCCCAATAGCGCTGACGGCTCAGACCCCAGTCACGCAGGCGGAAGTTGGTCACACCTTTGCCCCAACCGGCCTTCTCCGCAAAATCGATGGTTACATCGATGGCTTCCTGACCGGTGGCTTCATCCAAACCGGCAAAATGGTTTTGCCATTTCACCTTTTCTTCTTTGGTAGGCACAAACGCGGTGTTCTCCACCGGTGTTTCGTCGCCAATGGCAAAGAAGGTGTCGACAACCGGCAGGTCATACTTGCGGCAGAAGTCTAAATCCCGCTGGTCATGTGCGGGGCAGGCAAAAATCGCGCCAGTGCCGTAGTCCATCAGAATGAAGTTCGCGATCCAGACCGGCAGCTCCCAGTCGGGGTTCAGCGGATGTTTCACGCGAAGGCCAGTGTCATAGCCCAGCTTTTCACCGGTCTCGATGGCTTCTTCTGTGGTGCCCCCCTTGCGGCACTCCGCCACAAAGGCCGCGACCTCAGGATTGGACGCTTCCAACTCTTTGGCAATCGGGTGGTCTGGAGAAATCCCCACAAAAGACGCGCCCATCAACGTGTCGGGGCGAGTCGTGTAAACGGTGATATCTTCGCCACCATCAGTGCGCTCAAAGCCAAACTCCAAGCCACGTGACTTGCCGATCCAGTTCTCCTGCATCAGCCGCACCTTCGCAGGCCAGTTGTCCAAGTCGTCCAGCGCGGTCAGCAGCTCGTCGGAATAGTCGGAGATTTTGAAGAACCACTGCGTCAGCTCGCGGCGTTCCACCAATGCACCAGAGCGCCAACCGCGGCCCGCTTCAACCTGCTCATTGGCGAGCACGGTCATATCCACCGGATCCCAGTTCACCACCGCGTTCTTGCGATACACCAGACCTTCTTGCAGGAAGTCGAGGAACAACGCCTGCTGCTGCCCGTAATAAGCCTCATCACAAGTGGCAAACATGCGCGACCAATCCAGCGACAGGCCCAATGGCTTCATCTGCTCAACCATCGTGTCGATGTTGGAATAGGTCCAATCCTTGGGGTGACCGCCGGAGGCCATCGCGGCGTTTTCCGCTGGCATACCAAAGGCATCAAACCCCATCGGGTGCAGCACATTGTGGCCCGTGGAAATCTTGTAGCGCGCAATCACGTCACCCATGGTGTAGTTGCGGACGTGGCCCATGTGCAGCTTGCCAGACGGGTAGGGGAACATCTCCAGGACGTAATACTTGGGTTTGCTCTCATCCCGAACGGCCTTGAAGGTCTCGGTCTTGGCCCAGGCGTCCTGCCAGCGGGCTTCAATCTCTGCGGGGCTATAGCGCGACATGCGGTGGCACCTTTTCATCTATTCGTGTCAGCCACCTCAAAAGCGTGGCGCGGGTTGCGCAAGGTGATAGGACGCCCGCGCCCCTTGGTCCAGTCAGAAGCGCCGCAATTTGACTTATCCCGTGGCTTACGGCGGCCAATTTTCGCGCTATACACGTCTGAGACGAACATTTGAGACAGGTCATTGGCGTGAAAATTCTATTCATCCACCAAAATTTCCCCGGACAGTTCAAACATCTGGCGCCCGAACTGGTTGCGCGTGGCCATGATGTGCGCTCGATCACCCTGCGCGCCAAACAACGTGGCAACTGGAAGGGGGTGGAGCTCTACCCCTATCAAATAAAACGCAAACCGGCCCAAGGTTTGCACCCGTGGATGGTGGATTTTGAAACCAAAGTGTTGCGAGCTGAAGCCTGTTATGCTGCCGCCCGGCGCCTGCGAGATCAGGAGGACTATACCCCGGATGTGATCGTCGCTCATCCTGGTTGGGGGGAGTCAATGTTCTTGCGCGATCTTTGGCCCACTGCGCGCATTGGTCTTTATTGCGAGCTCTATTATACGCTTCGGGATGCCGAAACGGATTTTGATCCGGAGTTCCCAAAGCAAAACGCGGACACTGATTCCATCCGTCTGCGCCTCAAAAATCTGAACAATATGATGCACCACCAATCTGCGGACCTTGGCATCAGCCCAACACAGTTCCAGGCGGATACCTTTCCTTCAGAATACAAAGACATCATCAGCGTCATTCACGACGGTATTGATACCGATGTTGTCCGCGCCAACCCGGACGCCACATTTAACTTGGAAGATGGGACCGTCCTCACGCGTGAAGACGAGGTCATCACCTTCGTGAATCGCAATCTGGAGCCCTATCGCGGCTACCATGTCTTTATGCGCGCTTTGCCGGAACTGCTCAAACAACGCCCCAACGCCCGTGTGCTTATTGTTGGTGGCGATGAGGTCAGCTATGGCGCGGCTCCCCCAAAGGGGCAAACCTGGAAGCAAATCTATATTGATGAAGTGCGCGGCCAAATCCCAACTCCCAATTGGGATCGGGTACATTTCCTTGGCAAAGTGCCATACGACACTTTCCTGTCCATGCTGCAAATCAGCCGCGCCCATGTTTATCTGACTTATCCCTTTGTGCTGAGCTGGTCGTTGATGGAGGCCATGGCCATTGGCGCGCCGATTGTTGCCAGCGACACGGCTCCGGTCACGGAGGTCATCACCCACGGCGACACCGGTCGCCTGTTCCCGTTCTTTGAAGGTGCGCGCATGGTCGAAGAAATTTGCACCGTATTGGATGATTCAAATATGCGCGCTGAAATGGCCAAAGCCTCTCGTGCCTATGCCGTTGAAAACTACGACCTGCAAAGCCGTTGCCTGCCCAGGCAATTGCAGTGGATCCAGCAATTGTATGACATGCCCGCTGGTGTGCTTCGCAGCTAAAAGCAATAAAGCCGCAGACACAGGCTGCGGCTTTTTGAAAAATCGCTGAGCTGGATCAGATCTTCCGATCTGCAATCCGTATCTGCCGCGCCCGTGTGAGAATCGCATCCTCGACCGCACGCGCTGTGCTTTCTGGAACCGCGCGACCGCCGCTGGACTGCAAAGCCACATTCAGGGACCGTGCATCCAGCGCAGAATCACGGATGTAGATTGTCGCGCGATAAGAGCGGCCACCGCCGGGTGGTGTGCCATAGCCGGTGGAGATCACGCCGCTAAACGGGTCGACGGTTTGAATTGGTAAGAAATCCAAAACTTCCATCGAAGCAGCCCAAAGATATTTATTCACTCGCACGGTTTCGTCCGAGTTGTCCGGACCAAACGCATCCCAAATGGTCTCGCGTTCTTGGCTGTATTCGGTCGTGCGGCCATCCGCCAAGAGGCCAGACGGGTTTTTGTCCCTATTGCCACAGGCGCTTACACTCAGCGCAGCAACAAGTGCGGCCAAAAGGGCGGGACGACGGTATAGTTCCATAAAACTGCCTCAAGACGTGGTTTGTACCCGTCCTAGCCAACCGCTCGGCGATGGGCAAGAGTCTTGCTCTATATATAGGAAGCCGGCGTGCGTGATACAGAAACGCGGCACCCCTGTGTAAAGGTTAATGTATCGGCGGTTTTTTGCTTGGGAATTTCGACTGTGGCATGTCTGCACCACGTCTGGTCATCTTCTCTTAAAGCTTCGCGCCGTGCTTGCCAAAACACCCCCAAAAGAGCGAGAGACTACGGCATACCTGATCTGGGATTCTCCAGGTTGGGCGCATGAATTGGAAATCCGAGGGAAAAAATCATGAAAAAGATTCTCTTCGCATCGACTGCACTCGTTGCTACCGCTGGCGTTGCCGCCGCTGATCTGACCTGGTCCGGCTCCGGCCGTTTGGGTGTTGTTTACACCCAAAACGCGAGCCAGGACACTGTTCTGGATCACCGTTTCCGTCTGACCGTAAACGGCGTAACCGAAACTGACTCCGGCGTTAAGTTCGAAGGTCGTATTCGTTGGCAGGCTGACGATGGCGGCGCGAACGCTAACGGCGCTCAGGCTACTGGCGGCGCAGGCGCAGCTGGCTTCGCAGTATCCACCGGCGGCTTCCGCGTAGACGTTGGTCACGTTTCTGACGTGTTTGACTCTGGCGATGTTGTATCTTGGGGTGGTAACGGTGTTGGTTACACTGGTTTCTTGGACCAGGCAGCTAACTTCTCCGGCTTCCAGAAGCGCGGCTTCGGCAATGGTGCTCCTGACACACAGACCATCAAAGCTCTGTATTCCATCAACGACTTCACTGTGAACGCGTCTTTCAGCTTGAACGACACCACCATTGTTGGTGCTGACGAAAACTGGCAGATCGGTGCTGGCTACAACTTCGGTGCACACCGTGTTGGCGCAATGTACGGCGACGACAAGCTGGCTGGTGCACAGTGGGCAATCGGCGCAGACGGTTCCTTCGGTGACTTCTCCTACACCGCTCTGGTTGGTGACAACGACGTTGTAAACGACACCATGTTCGGTGTGTCCGGCGCATACGCTGTGTCCGCAGCTGGCACAGTAACTGGCTTCGTATCTTCCGGTGGCGGCGCAGGCCTCGATACCTCCTACGGCATCGGCTACGCGCACTCCCTGGGTGGCGGCGTTACCTTGGCGACTGGTGTTGGCTCCAACTCCGCTGGCAACACTGTTGCAGACGCAGGCGTGACCTTCAGCTTCTAATAGCTGAAAGACACCAAGTCTTTGGGGGCGGGCTCGCAAGAGCCTGCCCCTTTCTTTTTGTGCAAAACCATGGTTTTTGCAGGGCAGCACCAACAAGAGGCCTGCCCATGTCGCTCTCCGAAATTCAAAGTCGTATCGCCAAAGCAGAATCCGCAGCTGGTCGCCCGAGTGGCGCTACCAAACTTATCGCGGTGAGCAAGCGACAGGCCGACGATGTGGTGGAGACTGTCTTGAAAGAGAGCCACCGCCTCTTTGGCGAAAACCAGGTACAAGAAGCTGCCGGAAAATGGCCGACCTTCCGCGAGACCTACCCGGACGCCAAGGTCCACCTGCTAGGTCCGTTGCAAACCAACAAAGCCCGTCAGGCCATTGGCTTGTTTGATGCTATCCATTCGCTTGACCGTCCCAAGCTTGCCAAAACACTGGCCCGCCTTGCACAAGAAGAAGGTTCCTGTCCGGACCTGTTTATCCAGGTCAACACCGGTGAAGAGGAACAGAAGTCCGGCGTGCTATTGGCTGATGTTGATGATTTTGCCACCGAATGTCGTGCACTGGATCTGCCTGTTGTGGGGCTGATGTGCATCCCACCAGCACATGAAGAGCCGTCTCTGCATTTTGCCTTGCTTGCCAAATTGGCCAGCCGCAACGGCCTTGCGGGTCTGTCTATGGGCATGAGTGGTGATTATGAGCGCGCCGTGGCCTTAGGGGCAACCCACGTGCGTGTCGGCTCGGCCATCTTTGGCGCACGCGACTACTAACTGGGGTTTACAATCACCCGCGTGCCCGGCGTTGCCCTGGCCGCGATCCAATGTAAGTGCTTGCGATCAAAAGCAATACAGCCTTCTGTTGAATAGCCTGGCCGCCGCCATTGGTGCAGGAAAATTGCCGATCCCTTGCCCGCTTGCGCCTGTGGCCAGTTCCAGTCTGTGAGCAAGATGACATCGTAAAGCGGGTCCGCGCGCCGCAGCTTTTCATGGCTTGGCGCATAAGGTGTATGCACCAGCTGATTGTAGTCCACATCCTCTGAGGCATCCGACCAAAGATCATCTTTGCCGATCGGCAGCGCCCAAGGCGCTGGCTGTGCCACGCGGTCCGCACGATAGAGCAGCCCGGTGATGTGATGCACCCCAACCGGAGTCGCTCCATCGCCCTCACGCTTGTCGCGCCGAATGCCACCTTTGCCAATGCTGCACGGGAAATACTGTCCCATAAATCGTACTCCGCGCGGCGTTAGAACCAAATCAGCGGGCCTCACAGCATATGTCCTGATTTCTGCGCCTTTGTGGCCAGGTATGCCTGATTATGCGCGTTCTCGCCCACCTTCAGCGCCACCCGCTCCGCCACGGACACGCCAGCCTTTTCCATCATTGCAATTTTGCGTGGGTTGTTGGTGAGCAGCCGCACAGAGGAAAATCCCATCTCCTGCAGGATTTTTGCCCCAATCCGGAAATCCCGCTCATCATCTTCAAAGCCCAGCCGATGGTTGGCCTCTACAGTGTCAAACCCCTGATCCTGCAAAGCATAAGCCCGCATCTTATTGGCCAGACCAATCCCGCGCCCTTCCTGGTTGAGGTACAGCAACACCCCTTTTCCTTCCGCCCCCATAAAGCCGAGCGCGGCGTGCAGTTGCGGCCCGCAATCACATTTCAAACTGCCCAGAACGTCGCCGGTAAAACAGGCCGAATGCAACCGCGCCAGTACCGGTGCATCCCGGTCCGGACGGCCGATTTCAATGGCATAATGCTCCGCACCACCGTCCTCGGGCCGGAAAATATGCAAGCGACCTGCCTCTGCCGCTGCCATTGGCAACCGTGCGTGCACCACTGGATGCAGCGGGCTGGTTGCCGCCAAATGTGGGGCCGCCAACGCGGAAGGGATCACCGTCAACCCATGCTTCAGGGCAAAATTGCCCGCCTCTGTCAGTTCGACCGTCAACGCGGCTGGCAACAACTGGGCTGACTTCACCAGCTTCACGGCCGCACGATGCAGCTCCGCATCTCCGGTGCGTGCCGTGGCCAATGGCCCTTTCATCGGCGTGTTCAAATCATCTTCAGGACTAACAATGCCCTTAATCCAGCGCAGGTCGCTTTCTGCGGGTAGCGCCACACGGGCGATATCACCATCATAGGCCCGTGCCTTCAGCGTCTCCGCCCGTCGCGCGGTCAGTGTTAGGTCGGGCGTGGTCCCAAGAGCGCGCACATCCGCCAACCGCTCCGCCGTCAGTGTTTCTGCGGCCAACACCAACAAGGGCGTACCTCCACCGGTCAGCACAATCGGCACACCCATGCGTAAATCCGCCCGCGCACGGGCCAATCGCTCGATAATGTCAGGCGCAAAACTCATTGGAACCTCTGTCTTCAGCCAATCCCATGTAGCCTCTTCTGCAGCAATATGAAACATTTGGTGGTGCTGAAACACGAGGCCGTGAGCAGATTGCAGCAATTCTTGTTCTGGCTGTGAAGTCACCTCACATGGCTAACAAGCAACGCATTACGGAGAGACGCACATGGCACAGTTGAAAAAGATCCTGCTGGTAGATGACGACGAAGACCTGCGCGAGGCTCTCTCAGAGCAGCTTGTGATGACCGAGGATTTTGACGTCTTTGAAGCAGGCAACGGTGCCGAGGCCATGGGCCGGGTCAGAGAGGGTCTTTATGACATCATTATTCTTGATGTGGGCTTGCCGGACACCGACGGCCGTGAACTCTGCCGCCTGATGCGCAAGCAGGGCGTAAAAAGCCCCATCCTGATGCTGACCGGCCATGACAGCGACGCGGATACGATTCTTGGGCTCGATTCGGGTGCCAATGATTACGTGACAAAGCCTTTTAAGTTTCCCGTCCTGCTTGCGCGGATTCGTGCGCAACTACGCCAACACGAGCAATCTGAAGACGCGGTTTTCCAGCTTGGGCCGTACACCTTCAAGCCGTCCATGAAGCTCTTGATGCGCGAGGACGAGAGCAAGGTACGCTTGACCGAAAAAGAGACAAACATCCTGAAGTTTCTCTATCGCGCCACCGAAGGTGTTGTGGCCCGTGATGTGTTGCTCCACGAAGTCTGGGGGTACAACGCGGGTGTCACCACCCACACACTGGAGACTCACATCTATCGCTTGCGCCAGAAAATTGAGCCTGATCCCTCAAATGCCCGGTTGCTGATCACAGAGAGCGGCGGCTACCGCCTGGTGGCATAATCTTGCCGATTTCTTCGCGTCGCCTCTTTGGAAACGGCGCGAAGATACTAAATATGTTACGTTGATGTGTATCAAAGTCATATCTGAGACACATCATTTACAAAGACCTATGAGTTCCCGCCCATGTCCGGGTTATGACATGAACCTCCCTGTTGGACTGGCCCGGGCTTCGGCTCGGGCCCTTTTTTTGTTCCGTCGGAAAATCGCGCGCAAACTGGCCGCCAAATGCGCAGGATTTCGCATTGGCACTCCCCCCATGCAGGGGTAGGGTCGCGATGAGAACAAAACGGGAGCACGCCACATGTCTTTCACCCTTGCCACTTGGAACATCAACTCGGTGCGCCTGCGCGAGCCGATTGTGCTCAAGCTGATGCAGGAAGAAGCGCCTGATGTGCTGTGCCTGCAAGAGTGTAAAAGTCCGGTGGAGCTCATTCCAACCGAAGCCTTTTCTGAGCTGGGCTACACGCACATGGTTGCGCGGGGTCAAAAAGGCTACAACGGTGTGGCGATCTTTTCCAAAATTCCGATGGTTGAGGCGGGCAGCGAAGATTTTGCTGACCTCGGCCACGCGCGCCACATCGCAGGCACGCTGGAAAATGGCGTGACCGTGCACAATTTCTACGTTCCTGCGGGTGGCGATGTGCCAGACCGCGAAAAGAACGAAAAGTTTGGCCAGAAACTCGACTACCTCGCCGAGATGCGGGATTGGTTCCGCAAGGAGCAGGTCAAGAAATCCATTCTTGTGGGGGATCTCAACATCGCGCCGCGCGAAGATGATGTCTGGGATCACAAGAAGCTGCTGAAGGTGGTCAGCCACACGCCCATCGAAGTGGAAAAACTTGCCGAAACCCAGGAAGCTGGCGGCTGGGTCGACATCACCCGTCAGGACATACCTGAGGGCAATCTCTACAGTTGGTGGTCGTATCGCGCGCGGGATTGGGATGCGGCGGACAAAGGCCGCCGTCTTGATCATGTCTGGGCCACGGGGGACATCTCCAACGCAGGTCACTCCAGCCGCGTGTTCCGCGATGCCCGCGGATGGGAAAAGCCGTCGGATCACGCGCCAGTGTTTGCGACCTTTGATCTGTAAGTCAGCTTACCGCGCCCACGCCGTATAATCGGGGTGGGCGTCTTTCATGTCCTGATAAAGCCAGACCATGCGGTCAACAAACCAAAGTTTGCCACCAATCATCAGGCTCAGGCCAAACAGCGTCATGCCGGGGTCCAGCTGCCAAAGCCCCCAGACCCAGGGCACCATGCCCACACCTGAAACCACGCCAAGTGCTATGGCCCACCGTGTATGATGGGTTGGGATTGGAACCGCTTTGCGGTTGAGAAACACCCTTTCACCAAAGGTGCCATGAGCGGCCCAGCTGTTGGTGGAATTGGGGGGTGCAAACGCACGCGGGTTCCACCAGGTCCACAATACCACCAGACCAATTGGCAGCAGCGCGCCCCAGCCAAGCCAAACTCGCGAGAAAACCGCCAGCGTCATAAGCGGCAAAATCGACATGCGCGAATAGACGCTGAGCGGATTGGCGTGACGCGCCCATGCGGCCTCATCCATGCCCATCATCCGCTCTGAGAGCGCAAATATGTCCCGTTTGTCTGCCATATCGAGGCAACTCCTCTCTTGGTTTCTGTCGCGCTGCCCTCCATATAGGGGGCAAGTTCCAGACGGAGAACACGGATGATGGATATTATTGGCGGAGGCGCCCCAACCGCGCCCGCAGCAGGCGATTTGATCAAAGACGTTTCAGAGGCCACCTTTATGGCTGAGGTTGTGGATACCTCCATGACCGTGCCGGTGATTGTGGATTTCTGGGCGCCATGGTGTGGCCCCTGTAAAACCCTCGGTCCTGCCCTTGAGGCGGCCGTGACAGCAGCTGGTGGCGCTGTGAAAATGGCCAAGATCAACGTCGACGAAAATCAGGGTATTGCTGGCCAGATGCGGGTGCAGTCGATCCCAACAGTGTATGCCTTCTGGCAAGGGCAGCCGGTTGATGGCTTCCAGGGTGCGTTGCCTGGCAGCGAAATTGAGGCGTTTGTGGCCCGCGTGATCGAGGCTGCGGGTGGCGAAGTGCCGGACGGCGGTCTGGCGGGTGCTTTGGTTGCTGCCGAAGAGATGCTGACCGAAGGGGATGCAACCTCTGCCGCAGAAACCTTTGCTGCGATTGCCGAGCAAGATCCTGAAAATGCAGAAGCTTTTGCCGGACTCGCGCGGTCTTACCTAGCCTTGGAGCAGGTTGATGAGGCAGAAGCGGTCATCAACGGCGTGCCAGAAGCCATTTCTGCTGCAGCTGAAATCGAAGCCGTGCGGGCGCAAATTGAACTGGCCCGTCAGGCTGAAAATGCCGGTCCGGTGGCCGAACTGCGTGCTGCTGTGGACGCTGATCCCGACAACCATCAGGCCCGCCTCGATCTGGCACAGGCGCTGCACGGTGCGGATATGATCGAAGAGGCTGTGGAGGAGCTTTTGGAGCTGTTCCGGCGGGATCGTGAATGGAACGATGGGGCGGCAAAAGCGCAGCTCTTCACCATTTTTGAGGCGCTCAAGCCCAATGATCCGGTGGTTCTGAATGGCCGTCGCAAGCTCAGCTCGATGATCTTTGTCTGATCCGCTTTGCGGATTGGGCAAACCAGAGTAGGCTTCTGGCATGATCAAAGCCGCTGACCTACCGGACACACTGTCTGTGTTTCCCTTGCCCGGGGCGCTGTTGTTGCCCCGGTCTCGATTGCCGCTGCACATCTTTGAGCCGCGTTATCTTGCGATGCTGGATGACGCGTTCAAAACCAGCGAACGGCTGATTGGCATGGTACAGCCTTACGAGGTGCCGGGCCGCGATGCCAAGGGATTGCACACCATTGGCTGTGTTGGCCGCGTCACCCAGTTTTCCGAAACCGGCGACAATCGCTACCTGATCACCTTGACCGGGGTGTCCCGGTTCCGGATTTTGCATGAGGTGGACGGTTTTACACCCTATCGTCGGTGTCAGGTCAGTTGGGACAGTTTTGCCCATGATCTTGGCCCCACCGAACAAGACGCGGATTTTCAGCGCCCAGCCTTTATGGATCTGCTCAAGCGCTATTTTGAGCAATTGGACCTGTCGACAGATTGGGACACCCTCAAAGATGCGGAGGATGAGTTATTGATCAACTCGCTTTCGATGTTGTTGGAGTTTACCTGTGAGGACAAACAGGCCTTGCTGGAGGCGCCGTCTTTGTCCACACGACGAGAAACCCTTGTAACCTTATTGGAATTTGCGCTGCGTGGCGGCGCTGGAGAGGATTTGATGCAATGAATGCCCATTCCACACCCGGACCAGAATTTGATCGCCGTATGCTTGAGGCGTTGGTCTGTCCGCAGACGCGGGGGCGCCTGAACTATGACATCGACCGTCAGGAACTGGTTTCCAAGGCGGCCAACCTGGCTTTTCCGATCCGCGAAGGCATTCCGGTGATGTTGATCGACGAAGCCCGCGTGTTGGACTGATATCTGGCAAAAAATCGGAAAGGGGGCCAACCCCCTGGTCACCGCGCCGCGGTGACCTCACCCCCGGGATATTTAGGGACAATGAATGGGTATTAGCGCATCAGCTTAGGCAATTCTCCATTGAGACCCGCAGCCTCGCGCATAAACGTCCGGTGCAGGCCGGGCACGGCGCCGACAAGTCCCATGCCCACATCTCGTGCTGCGCGCAGGAGCGGATTGTCGTTGGAAAACAGCTTGTTGGTCAGGTCGGTGGCCGCCACCAATGTGGCGGTGTCAAACCGCCGCCATTCTTGATAGCGCGCCAGCACAAGCTCCGAGGCAAAATCTTCGCCGCGTTGCTGCGCCTCGGTCAGGACCTGCGCCAAAGCTGCCACATCGCGCAGACCGGCGTTGAGGCCTTGTCCTGCAATGGGGTGCATGCCATGGGCCGCATCGCCCACCAGCGCGACACGTTCGTCGACAAACTCATTGGCCACCGACAGGCTTAACGGATAGGTGAAGCGGTTGCCGGTGAGGGCAATCTCTCCCAGGAAATCACCAAAGCGCGGACGCAGCACCGCCATGTAGTCTTCATCGGACAGCGCATGAATTGCGGCGGCATTGTCGTCAGTTTCCGACCAGACAATCGAGCACATATTGCCCGGCAAGGGCAGGATCGCCAGCGGGCCAGGGGGCATGAAAAACTGATGCGCCACACCATTGTGCGGCAGCTCATGTGTGATTGCGCAGACCAATGCCGTTTGGCCATAGCCCCAGCCAGTGCGCTTGATGCCCGCTCGTTTCCCAACGCCCGTCTGCCGCCCATCACAGCCGACCAAAAGCTTTGCGAGGTGTGTGCCACCATCGCTGAGAGTAGTGGTCACACCGCCGACATCCACGGTTTGATCGGTAACAGAGGTGCCCGAAATCAAGGTGATGCGCGGCTCTGCCTCCATGGCCTCCAGAAAGGCGCGGTACAGGAACCGATCTTCCAGCATAAAGCCCATTGGGCCTTCTTCGATCTCGGTGTGATCAAAATGTAGGAAAAACGGCGACGGCCCTTCGCCCGCGCGTCCATCTGACACTTTGATGTCACGCATTGGCTCAGCGTGGTCCGCCACCTTGTCCCACACGCCAATCGCCGCCAGCAACCGTTTGGAGGCCAGCGCCAGTGCATAGCCGCGTCCGTCAAAATTGCTGCCCGCTCGGGCGGGTGCGGGACGTGCGTCCACCACGGTGACGTCAAAGCCAGCCTGCGCCAGCGCCAAAGCCAATGCTGGACCGTTGAGACCGCCACCGGCAATCAGAATATCGCTATCAAATGTCATGACGCCAATATGGGCGTCGCTTCGGGATTGTCCATGCGCGATTGCGCCGCTACCGTCGCCTTCAAAGAGAAAGTGGAGAGCAGAATGTTGGATTGGCTGGAGAAAAGCGCCGCGGACCTGGGGCGGGGCATTGAGAGCGGCGCCATTGACCCTTTGGCGCTGACCCAAGCCTTTCTGGGCGCAATTGACGGCCATGATGCGGGTGACCGAATTTATGCCAAAGTGACAGTCGAGCGTGCCTTGGCGGAAGCCGAAGCCGCCGCCGAACGCGCCCGCGCGGGTCAACGCCTCTCACCATTGGATGGTGTGCCGGTCAGCTGGAAAGACTTGTTTGATACAGCGGGTATCGCCACGGAGGCAGGCTCGGCTTTGCTCAAAGACCGCGTGCCGACACGTGATGCTGAAGTGTTGCGCAACGCCACGGCGGCTGGCCTGATCTGTCTGGGCAAAACCCACATGAGCGAGCTGGCGTTTTCTGGCATTGGTCTCAATCCGATAACCGCCACACCGCCCTGCGTGAATGATCCTGGCGCGGTGCCGGGTGGTTCCTCCTCCGGCGCCGCCGCCTCGGTGGCGTTTGGTCTGGCAGCCGCGGGTATTGGATCGGATACTGGCGGCTCGGTACGCATACCAGCCGCTTGGAATGATTTGGTGGGGCTAAAAACCACCGCTGGCCGCGTGTCTTGCGAGGGGACGGTACCACTGAGCCGCAAGTTTGACACCGTGGGTCCGCTCACCCGGACGGTGGAAGATGCGGCGCTGCTCTTGTGCATATTGGAGGGCAAGCCAGCGCCAGATTTGCGCGGCGGCTCCCTTACAGGCACACGCATGGCCATTTTGGAAACCGCTGCGCTGGATCAGGTACGCGAAGCCCCGTTGGCCGGATTTGAACGGGCGCTGCATCACCTGCGCGATGCGGGGGTGGAGTTGGACTTCTTGCAAGCAGAGGAGGTGACCGACGCCCTGGCGCTGTCCGGTCCACTTTATACAGCCGAAGCTTATGGCGAATGGCAGGCGGTTATCGAAGCTGCCCCAGACAAGATGTTTGGCCCAATATTGGACCGCTTCCGAGCTGGTGCGTCCTTCAGCGGTCCGGAGTATGTGGCAGCTTGGCACAAGCTGGACAGCTATCGCGTCACTTGGGAGGCACGGATTGCAGGCTATGATGCTGTGCTTCTGCCGACTGCGCCGATCCTACCGCCCAACATTGAACGCCTGATGCACGATCAAGAGTACTACGTGACCGAAAACCTGCTAGCTTTGCGCAACACGCGCATTGGCAACCTGATGGGCTCTGCCGCAATCACCTTGCCAACCGGTGTGCCGAGTTGTGGCCTGATGATGCTGGGACAGGGCGGGTCTGAGGAGCGGTTGCTGCGTTTGGCAGCGGCTGCAGAACCCCTGTTTGGCACACCTTAAGAGGGGTCAGCCCCTCACTTGCGCCTTGCGCAAGTACACCCCGGGGTATTTAGGGACTGTGAAACCAGAGGCGGCACATCGCTTTGGTGATGGAGAGCGATATGCGCAAGTTTGAGATTTTTGTTGTCACCGCGCCGGGGTTGGAAAAGCCTCTGGCGGCAGAGATCACCGAAGCTGGGTTCAAAAAGCCCAAAATGATGCCGGGCGGCGTGCGGTTTCGCGGCAATTGGCAGGACGTCTGGCGCGCCAACCTGTGTCTGCGCGGCGCAGTGCGGGTGCTGGCCCGGATCGGCAATTTCCAATGTATGCATCTCAATTTGCTGGAGCGGCAAATTGGCGAGATGTCTTGGACGCCTTACCTGCGGTCTGATGTGCCGGTGAAGGTTGAGGTGGTGACGCAAAAATCCAAGATCTACCACGCTGGGGCGGCCAAGGAGCGCATTGAGAAAGGTCTGGTTGCTGCCCTGGGCGTGCCAATTTCCAATGAGGCTGACGTGGTGCTTAAGGTGCGCATCGACAACAATATGCTGACCTTTTCGCTCGATACCTCGGGGGAAAGTCTGCACAAACGTGGTCATAAACCGGCAGTGTCCAAGGCGCCTATGCGGGAAAACATGGCGGCGATGTTCCTGCGCCAAATGGGCTTTGACGGCACGCAGACAGTGTATGATCCGATGTGCGGCTCCGGAACCTTTGTGATTGAAGCCGCTGAAGTTGCCTCTGGCGTGTTGCCCGGGCGCAGCCGTCGTTTTGCTTTTGAACAATTGGCCAGTTTTGATGCGGAGGCTTATGCGGAGTTGCGCCAATCCGGTGAGGCCCATGCCTCCAAGGCCCGATTTTATGGCTCGGACAAAGACGCCGGAGCCATTCGGATGTCTGTTGAAAATGCCGAGCGTGCGGGTGTTTCGGAACTGTGCATCTTTGAGCCGAAAAGCGCGGGTGAGATCACGCCCCCGGACGGCCCGCCCGGTATCGTGATTGTGAACCCGCCCTACGGCGCACGCCTTGGTGACAAAAAGGGGCTGTTTGCCCTGCATGCCAGCTTGGGCAAAGCCCTCTCTGCGCAGTTCTCCGGTTGGAAGGTTGGCATAATCACCACAGACGCCGGATTGGCCAAAGCCACCAACTTGCCTCTGGAAAGCCCATTTGCCACGGTGGCGCATGGTGGTTTGACTGTGCGCCTCTTTACCTGTGAGGTGCCGTAACACAGAGGGTGTGTAATGAGTGACGGTGTGTTTGATGCTGAGGTAGCCGCAACCTATGACGCCAACCATGTTGGTAGTGACCCGGCGCTTGTCACGCGGTGTGTCGATGTTTTGGCCGAGTTGGCCAATGGCGGCGCGGCGCTGGAATTTGCCATTGGCACCGGGCGCATTGCCTTGCCTCTTGCTGCTCAGGGCGTGCCAGTCAGTGGCAATGAGTTGTCTGCCGCCATGTTGACCCAGATGCGCAAGAAGCCCGGGGGTGCTGATGTTCCCGTGGTGGTTGGGGATATGATCCAGGTGCAGGTCGACGGAGATTTTTCACTGGTCTATCTGGTGTATAACACCATTGATAACCTCACCTCGCAGGAGGCTCAGGTCGCTTGCTTCGAAAACGCGGCCCGGCATTTGCGCCCCGGTGGTCGCTTTGTGGTCGAAACACTGGTGCCGCCGCTGCAGCGCCTGCCGTTTGGGGAAACACACGTGCCGTTTGCCCATGACCCCGATCATTGGGGTGTCGATGAGATCGATGTGGTTACGCAATCCTACAGCTCTCACCACCTTTGGGTCAAAGACGGGCAGGCCGAACATCTTTCGGCGCCTTTCCGGTATGTTTGGCCCGCTGAGTTGGACCTTATGGCGCAGATTGCGGGCATGACATTGGAACAGCGCTGGCAAGATTGGAGCCGTGCGCCTTTCACCAATATGAGCAAAACCCATGTGTCGGTGTGGCGGAAGGTTTGAGTTTGCCACCCATAAGCCTGTGGGGTGTGTCAGCCGCTTTGGAACTGCTCTCTGGTGGCCACCGCAACCAAGTTTGGCGTACCCGTGGGTTGCCGCAGGATGTGGTGTTCAAATCCACCACCCGCAGCGAGCAGGCGCTCGACTGGCTGAGTCCGGTTCAGGATGTGGCGCGGCGCTGTGGATTTGTGGTGCCGCAAATGTTGCGCAGCGCAAATGGGCGACTGTCTGAGGCGGGCTGGACCTGTGAAACCTTTGTGGTTGGCGAGATGATCCCGCGCGCGGGGCTTGCTGAAATTGCCGCCTCGCTGAGTGACTTTCATACCGAAACTTGCGGTTGGGAGCAGCGGCCTGATTTTTTGTCCTCGATTGCCCTGATCTCACAAGATTGTGGCGGTGACGTGGATCTGACACAGATGCCAACTGATGTGGTCGCGCTTTGCCGGTCGGCTTGGCTGCAATTGCCTGAGGCACCCGTCTGCGTTGTGCATGGCGATCTTGCGCCAGGCAATGTGTTGAGGTGCAGGGATGGACGTGTTGCGCTGCTGGATTGGGATGAGAGCCGCGTGGATCTGCCGCTGTTTGATACAGCACCACACATCCCGAGATCTCGGGTAGAGCGCCGGGCGCACTTGGCATGGGAGGTGGCCTGTGGATGGCAGCGGGAACCGGAATACGCGCAAGACTTGGCAGTGCAGTTGCGTAATTTCTAAGGCGTTGTGCTACCGCTTACTGCAACGTGCGCTGCGTAAACATTGGCAGGATGTAGAAAACCCACCGACATGATGCCGACGGACTACAGTTGCTATACAGACCGCTTGTTTTGTCCCCATTAAGGCGTCGAACGATTTTCGTAGTGACGTGAAAAAAGACTTTGAAATTTCACGAAAGTGAGGCATCGTGAAATTTGAGGGAAAAATTTCACGACTGGGATTCGCGCCATATGCTGCATAACGTGCCAAAAGATGTGCAAACGCTAGGGGCGGATCTACGCGCCCTACGCAAGGCGCGCGGATTGACGTTGACCGATATGGCAGAGGCGCTGGACCGCTCTGTGGGCTGGCTCAGCCAGGTGGAGCGCGACAAATCCGAACCCACCATTTCCGACCTGCGCCAGATTGCCAAAGTGCTGGATGTGCCGATGTCGATGTTGTTTGGCCAATCCTCCGCACCTGCGCATGAACAAGGCTATGTGGTGCGTGCCGGGGCCCGTCGCGCGATGGGCGGCAGTGACGAAGGTCTGGTCGAAGAGCTGCTTTCCCCGGATCTGACAGACGATTTTGAAATGGTGCACTCTACCTTTGCGCCGCATTCCAAAATGCAAGACCCCGCCACCCGTCCAACGCAGGAAGTTGGCTATGTTGTTTCCGGCCGTTTGGACCTACGCATTGGGGACCAGACATTCTCCGTTGGTCCGGGCGACAGCTTCCGTATTCGCGGCGAAGAGTACCACTGGTCAAACCCATATGATGACGCCTGCGTCGCGATCTGGGTGATCGCACCGCCGGTTTATTGAGGACTACACAATGCTTAAGGGATCTTGCCTCTGTGGCGACATCACATTTGAAACCGAAGCGGAGCCACAAGGCGCTTCCATGTGCCACTGCAGCCAGTGCCGCAAGCAATCCGGCGGCATTTGGTCTTCCGCCTCGGTTGTTGACACCGATCTGACCATCACCGGCGAGGTGCTCTGGTATGAGGCTAGCGAAAGTGCCAAACGCGGCAGCTGCCCGCGCTGTGGCTCTTTCCTGTTCTGGAAAGCCCATGATGAGGACACCACCAGTTTTGCCCTTGGGGCGGTGGATGGCCCAACCGGTCTGGAACTGACCAAGCACATCTTTGTCGCGCACAAAGGTGATTACTACACCATCTCCGACAACGTGCCGCAGAGAGACTGATCATGCTGGAAACATTTGCACTTATGGACAGTGTCACGCTGTGGGCCTTTATGGCAGCGTCGCTGGTGATGTACCTGACCCCTGGCGCAGATATGATGTTCACCATTGCCAGCGGTATCTCCGGTGGCCCCAAGGCGGGGCTTGCCGCCACGGTTGGGGTAACGCTTGGTCTTGTCGTGCACATCACCTTGGCCGCTGCCGGACTGGCCGTATTGATTGCGGCGTCCCCGACGGCGCTGCTTGCGATCCGCTATGCAGGTGCGGCCTATCTGGTTGTGCTGGCGTATCAGTCTTGGATTGCCAAGCCGGCTGAGGACGATGTTGAGGGGCGCTCCAGTGTCTCGCGCGCGGTGCGGCGTGGGTTTTTGACCAATGTCCTGAATCCGAAAATCATCCTCTTCGTCCTCGCCTTCTTGCCGCAGTTCACCACACCTGCCGCTGGACCGATCTGGCAGCAGATCGTGATCCTTGGTGTGATGTTTGCATCTGGTGGGTTTGTGGTGGTGTCGATGATTGGCCTGTCAGCAGGTCTTGTGGGGGCAAAACTCAAACAAGCCACAGGTATTCTGAACAAAATCGCCGCCGTCATCTTTGGCGGCTTGGCTGCAAAACTAGTCTTTGACTGAGGGAGATGGTCATGTCTGATTTTCCAAGCAAGGCCCGTGTGGTCATCATTGGCGGTGGTGTGGTGGGCACTTCAAGCCTGTATCATCTGGCCAAGAAAGGCTGGACCGATTGTGTCTTGCTGGAAAAGAACGAACTGACCGCGGGGTCCACCTGGCACGCCGCTGGCAATGTGCCCACCTTCTCTACCTCTTGGGCAATCATGAACATGCAGCGCTACTCCACCGAGCTTTATGCCCGGCTAGGGGAAGAGGTTGATTACCCAATGGGGTATCACCAATCGGGCTCTATCCGGCTAGCGCATTCCAAAGAGCGGGTGCAGGAATTTGAGCGAGCTATGTCCATGGGGCGTTACCAAGGCATCCCGATGGAAATGTGGACGCCGGAGGAAACCAAAGAACGCTATCCATTCCTTGAAACCCATGATCTCGAAGCGGTGCTTTATGACCCAACCGATGGAGACATCGATCCGGCCCAGTTGACCCAAGCGCTGGCCAAAGGCGCACGCGACATGGGCCAGAAAATCCTGCGCTTCTGTCCGGCGACCGGCGTGACGCAGCTAGAAGACAAAACTTGGATTGTGCACACCGACAAAGGCGACATCGCCTGTGACTATGTGGTCAACGCTGCTGGATATTACGCGCAGCGCGTGGGTGAGTGGTTCAAACCCTACGGTGGGCGCACGGTGCCAATGATGGTGATGAGCCACCAGTATCTGCTGACCGAAGAAATCCCGGAGGTGGAGGATTGGTCCAAAGCCAACAGCGGCAAGAAGCTTCCGCTGCTGCGGGACGTGGATATCTCTTACTACCTGCGTCAGGAAAAGCACGGCTATAACCTTGGCCCTTATGAGCCGAACTGTAAGGCACATTGGGACACCGATGCAGACCCAATGCCGGATGATTTCTCTTTCCAACTCTGGTCTGACGATCTCGACCGGATCGAGGACATTGTCACCGATGCCATGGAGCGTGTGCCACTGATGCAAACCTCGGGTGTGAGCCGCGTGATAAACGGCCCAATTCCCTACGCGCCTGATGGCCTGCCGCTGATTGGTCCGATGCCGGGCGTGGAAAACGCTTTTGAGAATTGCGTCTTTACCTTCGGCATCGCCCAAGGCGGTGGCGCGGGCAAAGTGCTTGCCGAATGGATCGTGGATGGCCACACCGAGTGGGACATGTGGGCCGTCGATCCGCGCCGCTACACCGATTACACCGATCACGATTACTGCGTGACGAAAGGCATGGAGGTCTACGGAAACGAGTACGCCATGCACTTCCCGCATCACGAATGGCCCGCCGCCCGGGACAAGAAGCTCTCCCCCGTCCATGACCGGGTTGTCGCAGCTGGCGGTGTTATGGGGGCCTATAACGGATGGGAGCGAGCGAACTGGTTTGCCAAAGACGGCGATGACACCTCGCTCGCTGCCACCCACACCTGGGGCCGCTCCGGTCCTTGGGAGCAACGTGTGAAAGAAGAATGTGAAGCCGTGCGCGACCACTGCGGCGTGCTCGATCTGCCGGGGTTCTCCCGCTTCATGGTCACAGGCGAAGGTGCCGCAGAAACCCTGCGCGGTTTGGTCACTGGCGGCTTGCCCAAAGTGGGCCGCATGAACCTCGTCTACATTTCCGATGATCGGGGGCGCATCATGACAGAAATGTCCTGCATTCGCATGGGAGACGATGCGTTCTTGATGATCACGGCGGCAACGGCACAGTGGCATGATCGCGACATCCTGATGCGTGCCATGCCTGTCAGCGTGACGGTCGAAGACATCACTACAACCCGTGACACGCTGATTGTGACAGGGCCAAAGTCACGCGACATCCTTGCGGCGCTGACCGATGCGGATCTTCAAAGCGGCTGGCTCACCCACCAGAACGCTACCGTCGCTGGGCAACCCGCCTATATGATCCGCGTGTCTTTTGCCGGGGAGCTAGGCTGGGAAGTTCATGCACTGAACGAGCATATGCCGGCAATCTACGATGCGATCCGCGACGCCGGGGCAACGCCTTTCGGCATGTACGCGCTGAACTCGCTGCGTCTGGAGAAAGGCTACCGTGCTTGGAAGGGCGACCTGTCCACCGACTATTCTCTGCTCGAAGGCGGGTTGGAGCGCTTTGTGAAACTGGACAAACCACAGGATTTCCCGGGCAAAGCCGCGATCCAGAGCGAAAAGCAACAAGGCGTGAAAAAGTCGTTTGTCACCCTGAAGGTCGACGCCGGCGACGCAGACGCACCGTATATGTCCTGCATTTACAACGGCGATCAAATTGTCGGCGAAACCACATCCGGCGGCTGGGGCTACCGCGTGAACGCCTCCATCGCGCTGGGCATGGTGAAGGCCGATTTGGCTGTGCCGGGAACGGAACTTGAGGTCGAGATCTACGGAACCAAACACCGCGCAGTGGTGCAAGAAGACCAGCCGATGTGGGATCCCCATAACGAAAGACTACGTGCGTGAGTAACCCACTTCCAGAGGCGGCCAGCAGCTTTCGATGGGCGCGTTTTGCGCTCATCCTGACAACCTATTTGCTGTGTTATTTTGTGGTCTTTGTTCTGGCCAACACTGTGATTGTCTCTCTGGATCAGGCCTTTGGCTTCTTGGGGCTTATCCTCTGTGGCCTGGTGATGGGGGTTTTGGCTTCGTGGCTCTGGGACCCGCGGGTTGAGCGGCGGTATCTTGATGTATTGGGCACTGCTTTGCTGGCTTTCGTCTGTACGTTGCTTCCCCTTGTGCTGTTCCAGTTTGAAACCCTCATTTGTATCGTGATCGCGCTGCCGATTGTGGGCGTGTTGATGGCGCTCAGCATTTGGGGCACACGCCTGATTGTAAATTGGCGCCAAGACCGTGCCACGGCCACCTATTCGGCGCTGGTTGTTGTTCCGCTGGCCTTGCTCAGCCAGCAGGGCGCCTTCTTGGATAGTGATCTGCTCAGCCCGGCTTCCACTGAAATGTTACAAAGCGAGATCGTGATCAACGCCTCCCCGGAAACGGTATGGGCGCACACGTTGGAGATTGCTCCGATAGGTGAAGAGGAGCGCATCTGGACCATGTCTCACGCGCTCTTGAACGCGCCGCAACCCATTGACGCGCGACTGAACGGCGACATACGTGAACTGCGTTGGACCAAAGGGGTGCTGTTTCAGGAGCACATCACACAGCGCGCCGAAAACGCCTATCTGGAGTGGCGGTTTGTGTTCCACAAGCCGGAGACTCTCGCAGCCATCGATCCAAACATTCACCCGCAATCTCGCACACTGTTTTTGGAAAAGGGCTCCTATCGCCTCTTGCCGGAGCCGGGCGGGCGCGCACGGGTTGTTCTGACCACAACCTACCACATGAAAACACCAATCAACGGCTATCTGCGCGTCTGGGGCACCCTGTTTCTGGATGACTTTCAGACCAGCGTACTTGCCGTCATCAAATCACGTTCGGAGGCCTCTTAGCGCCAAAAACGTGCCAGTCGCGGTGCTCAGCCACTGTCATTTTTGAAAAGGATGTCGGGATTATGGAACTTCCAAACAAGGCGCGAGTCGTCATCATTGGCGGTGGAGTTGTTGGCTGTTCAGTGGCCTATCACCTTGCCAAATTGGGCTGGAAAGATGTGGTTTTGCTGGAACGCAAACAGCTCACGTCGGGTACCACCTGGCACGCCGCTGGCCTGATTGCGCAATTGCGCGCCACGGCCAACATGACCAAGCTCGCGAAGTATTCGCAAGAGCTCTATGGCAACCTCGAAGCCGAGACCGGTGTCGCCACAGGCTTCAAGCGCTGCGGCTCCATTACTGTCGCCTTAACCGAAGAGCGCAAAGAAGAAATCTTCCGTCAGGCGGCCATGGCCCGCGCCTTTGGTGTGGAAGTGGAAGAGATCTCACCTGCGGAAGTCAAAGCCCGCTATGAACACCTCAACATCGAGGATGTCACCGCGGGCGTGTACTTGCCGCTCGATGGTCAAGGCGATCCAGCCAACATCGCATTGGCGCTGGCCAAAGGCGCGCGGCAGATGGGGGCCACAGTCAAAGAGCGCGTGAAGGTCACTAATATCGTCAAGGCAGGCCGCAAGATTACTGGTGTGGACTGGGTGTCTGATGACGGCGCGGAGCAGGGCCACATTGCGTGCGATATGATTGTGAACTGTGCCGGTATGTGGGGCCACGAGGTTGGTCGCATGGCAGGCGTGAATGTGCCCCTGCACGCCTGTGAGCATTTCTACATCGTCACAGAAAACATCCCGCAGCTCACACAAATGCCGGTGCTGCGCGTGCCGGATGAATGTGCTTATTACAAGGAAGATGCGGGCAAAATTCTGCTCGGGGCGTTCGAGCCAAACGCCAAGCCCTGGGGTATGAAGGGCATTCCTAACACTTTCGAGTTTGATCAGCTGCCGGAAGACTTCGACCACTTCGAACCTATCTTGGAGGCGGCGGTGAACCGTATGCCGATGTTGGCGGAAGCGGGCATTCACACCTTCTTCAACGGCCCGGAAAGTTTCACTCCTGATGACGCCTACCACCTCGGGTTAGCGCCGGAGATGGACAATGTCTGGGTCGCAGCAGGTTTCAATTCCATTGGCATCCAGTCCGCCGGTGGTGCGGGCATGGCGCTTGCACAGTGGATGACGGACGGCGAAAAGCCCTTTGATCTGGGTGATGTGGACATCTCCCGCATGCAGCCGTTTCAAGGCAACAAAACCTATCTGTTTGAACGCTCCAAAGAGACCTTGGGTCTGCTCTATGCCGATCACTTCCCCTATCGCCAAAAAGCGACCGCCCGGGGTGTGCGCCGCACGCCGTTCCATCATCAGCTAAAGGAAAAAGGCGCTGTTTTTGGCGAATTGGCGGGTTGGGAACGCGCAAATTGGTTCGCCCACGAAAGTCAGGAAAGGGACTACCACTACACCTGGAAGCGGCAGAATTGGTTTGAGAACTCCGCTGCAGAGCACCGGGCGATCCGTGAAAACGTTGGCATGTACGACATGTCGTCTTTTGGCAAAATTCGGGTCGAAGGTCCGGACGCCGAAGCCTTCCTGAACTATGTCGGAGGTGGTGACTACTCTGTGCCAAACGGCAAAATTGTCTACACCCAGTTCTTGAACCGCAACGGCGGGATTGAGGCTGACGTGACTGTGACGCGCCTGACCGAGACCTCCTATCTGGTGGTGACCCCGGCGGCGACACGTTTGGCGGATCAAACCTGGATGGAGCGTCACAAAGGCACCTTCAATGTGGTCATCACCGATGTCACATCTGGCGAGGGTGTGCTGGCGATTATGGGGCCAAATGCCCGAAAACTGTTGGAAAAAGTCTCGCCGGCCGATTTCACCAACACCACCAACCCCTTTGGCACTGCACAAGAGATCGAACTGGGCATGGGCCTCGCCCGTGCGCACCGTGTCACTTATGTTGGTGAATTGGGGTGGGAAATCTATGTCTCCTCCGACATGGCTGGTCACGCCTTTGAGAGCCTCTGGGACGCTGGTCATGGCATGGGGCTGAAGCTCTGTGGCATGCATATGATGGACAGCTGCCGCATTGAAAAAGGCTTTCGCCACTTTGGCCATGACATCACCTGCGAGGACCATGTCGTCGACGCTGGCCTTGGCTTTGCGGTCAAAACCGACAAGCCAGACTTCATTGGACGCGAAGCCGTGATTGCGCGCAAAGAAAATGGTCCGCAAAACCGGCTGGTGCAGTTCAAGCTCACCGATCCGGAGCCAATCCTCTTCCACAACGAGCCAATTATCAGAGACGGCGAATACGTCGGCTATCTCAGCTCCGGCAACTATGGCCACACATTGGGGGCAGCTATGGGGCTGGGCTACGTGCCTTGCGCAGGCGAAAAAGCCGCGGATGTCCTGGCCTCAACTTATGAAATTGACGTCATGGGCACAAAGGTACGCGCCGAAGTGTCGCTGAAACCGATGTACGATCCAAAGTCAGAACGGGTGAAGGTATGACCTTAACAGGTGAATCATCACAAAAGCTGATGGTTCACCGCACAAATACCGAATTTCCTTCCCTCGGACACACCGCTAACAAGAAGCGTTGCGAACAGGGAGGTCACCATGGCAGTGCGCAGTGAACAGCCGGACAATGTCGACACGCCACAGGGTCTCGCTTATGCGATGACGGCCTATCTCCTCTGGGGGTTTCTACCGCTTTATATGAAGTTGGTCGCGCATATGCCCGCCCTCGAAGTGGTGGCGCATCGGGTGATCTGGTCCGTGCCAATTGCAGGGTTGGTGCTGATTGTTCTCCGCCGCACCTCTGATATCGTTGCCGCCCTACGCAATCCACGTACGCTGGCGATGGCATGCGTCACTGCCGCGCTGATCACGGTGAACTGGGGCGTTTATGTCTGGTCTATCGCCAATGATCGCGCGCTAGACGCCGCTCTGGGCTACTACATCAACCCGCTGTTCAGCATTGCCTTGGCCTCTATGTTGCTGGGCGAAAAACTCACGCGTCTGCAATGGATCGCCGTGGCCTTGGCCGCCGCTGCTGTTGGCGTGCTTTGGGTTGACGCCGGTAGCTTGCCGTGGGCAGCCCTTGCGCTCACCGTGTCCTGGGGCTTCTACGCGTTTTTCAAAAAATCCCTGCCCGTTGGCCCCAATCAAGGGTTTTTGTTGGAGGTGATAATCCTCACCATTCCAGCCGTCGGATACCTGCTGTGGCTCACCGCGCAAGGTCAGAGCCATTTTGGTGGTAGTCTCAAAGACACGGCGCTTCTGATGGGCTGCGGCGTGGTCACAGCCGTGCCGTTGCTGTTCTACGCCAATGGAGCCAAACTCATGCGGCTCTCCACAATTGGCATCATGCAATACATCGCGCCGACGATGATCTTTCTCATGGCGGTTCTGGTCTTCAACGAGCCCTTTGGCAAAGCGCGCATGATTGCCTTCCCAATGATCTGGGCGGCATTGGTGGTGTACTCGATCCCAATGATCCGAGACCTGCGCAACGCCCGTCGGTGATCACCCTTTGAAATGCGCGCGGATGTGGCTGGCAATCAATTGCCCCCACAGCGCATAGGCCTCCTCAGATGGGTGATAGCCATCCTCCGCTTGAAACCGGGGTTCAAACGGCACATCAATTGGTAGGTGTGTTATCACAGAGTGTCCCTCGCATACCTCCGCAAGGGCGCTGTCTAATCGTTGCGCCTGTTGTCCGATCACCCAGCGCAACGGCTGTGGCAACTCTGGATAGGCACCCATTGGCGGAAGCCCCGAAGCGACAATCAGCTTTGCACCAAACCTTGTGGTCAACACTTTTGCCAGTTGCCGTTGTTGTTTTTGCCAAAGGCCGCGTCTGTTGCCGCGTGTCACATCATTCACGCCAAGGGCCGACACAACCACATCAAACGGGGTGGTTTCCAAAGCCGCCAGTCGCTTCAGTATGACTCCTGTTGTGGCGCTGGTTTCGCCAATAAGCTTCCATCTCACCGCGAAGTCAGCAGACAGCGCCGACACCAATTGCCCCGACAATGCGGCCTCTTGTGTATCAGCGCCCACGCCTACGGCAGAGCTGTCCCCTAGGATCAACAGCCGCAGCGATGTCCCAGAACCGTCACATCCCTCCCGTGCGCCAGGCGGCTCTGACAATGTATTGGCCCGCCGCCGTACGCCCATCGCCTGAGCGACCAGCAGGGGGGCAAGTGGAACACGAACAACTTGATCCAATGCAACGCGCATCTCGGTCTAACTCATTGCGTCCTTGAACTTGAGGAATCGCGGGTCCGTCATCACCCGCTGGTTCATTGCTTCACGCAAAGCACCGATCGTTTTGTACGGCCGCATTACCACTTCAAAATGCTGAATCTCCCCGGCATCGTTCAACGTGATCAGATCCACACCCACACAGTCCAACTCCGCAATCTTGCACTGAAACTCTAGCGCCCAATCATTGCCGTCCCCCATCGCGCGGCGATAGCGGAAATCGCTGAACACCTGGCCAACATGGCCCAGTACAGCCGCTACAGCATCCCGTCCGGTCCAGGTCGCCCAATAGGTTGGCGGCTGAAACGTCGCGTCTTCGGCCAGCAGTGCTTTGATGTCGTCCTCATTGCCTTTGGCAACAACCTCCTGCATGCGCACAATCGTTGGGTGCATAATTGGCCCTCCCTCAATTCCCGTTTTAGACAGCCTGCCGATCCCTGCGTGTAACTCAAGGTTGACGTTGGGTTGCCGCCACGCTGTCAAAGCCCTATGTCGGGCGCCATGACAGAGATCACACCCTATGACCCGCCCATGGACCCGCTTGTTGTCTTGCACGAGGACAGCGACATTGTTGTGGTCGACAAGCCTGCGGGCCTGTTGTCCGTGCCGGGGCGGGGAGAGAATCTCGCGGATTGCCTTTTGACGCGGCTTCAAGTGGCCTTTCCAACCGCACTTCTGGTGCATCGATTGGATCGAGACACTTCTGGCGTGATGGTCTTTGCGCTGACGCCACACGCGCAACGGCATCTGTCCAAGCAATTTGAAGAGCGCAAAACCAAAAAGACCTATGTCGCTCGTGTCTGGGGGCAGGTGGCGGAAAAAACTGGCACCGTGGATCTGCCGCTGATTGTGGATTGGCCCAATCGGCCGCTCCAAATGGTAGATCATGAAAACGGCAAGCCCGCACACACCGATTGGCGTGTGCTCAAGGTCAAAGACAGCGAAACCCGCGTGCGTCTGACGCCTAAAACAGGGCGCAGCCACCAATTGCGCGTGCACATGCTTGCGCTGGGTCATGTGATTTTGGGGGATCCGCTTTATGCCAAAGGCGATGCACGGGCGTTTGACCGCCTGATGTTGCATTCTGAAGAGCTGCGGATCAGCCACCCAGAGAGCGGTAAAGGCATGTCGTTCCGCGCCAAAGCGCCGTTTTAGGCGGCGTTCTTGAAGGCCGCGGCTAGGATGGCCGCCATCTGACCCGCATCTTCCTGGGTGAAGGCATCTGGCTGATCGCTGTCGATGTCAAACACGCCCAACAGATCACCCGCCCCATTCCAAACCGGCAACACCAATTCCGAGCGTGTTGAGGATGCACAGGCGATATGTCCCGGAAACGCATCAACGTCCGGCACTAGCTGTACTTCGCCAGTCCGCGCCGCCGCGCCACACACGCCGCGTGCAAACGGGATCACCAAACAGCCATGCCCGCCCTGGTAAGGGCCAATTTTGAGCAGCTCCGGCGCCACCACGCGGTAAAATCCAGTCCAATCAAAGCGCTCATCAGCGTGATGCACCTCGCAGGCTACCGTGGCCATCAGCGCTACAGAGTCGGTCTCGCCTTCGGTCAAGGACGCAATGGTTTTGGACAGGGTGTCGTAGTTGATGGGCATGTCAGAACCTCAAAAGAAAATCGCGCGCCTAGAACCCCAAGCGCGCAACCAAAATGTTTAGCGGTTAAACGCCAGCGTCGACGATGGCTTTGGCCAGAACCGGTACGGTCTGGGCGTTCAGGCCTGCGATGTTCATGCGGCTGTCGCTCACCATGTAAATCGCATTGTCGACACGGATTTTCTCCACCAAATCCGGCGTGGTGCCGAGGCGCGAGAACATGCCACGGTGCTGTGCGAGGAAACCAAAGCGGTCCGAGTTGCTCAGACGTTTGAGTTCCGCCGCCAACTGCTCACGCAGGGCCAACATGCCCAGACGTGTCTCTTCCAGCTCCGCCATCCAGTCCGCTTTTAGCTCTGGATCGGTCAGAATGGTGGTGACTACACGCGCGCCGTGATCAGGCGGGAAAGAGAAGTTCTGGCGGTTGAGGTGGTTCAGGTTGCCCTGTGTCACCGCTGTGTTCTCCGCCTTTTCGCTCATCGCGATCAGAAGCCCGGTGCGCTCACGGTAGATACCGAAGTTCTTGGAGCAAGACGCCGCAATCAGAACCTCTGGAACCGATTTTACCACCAAACGGGTCGCCGCCGCGTCTTCTTCCAGACCATCACCAAAGCCCTGATAGGCAATGTCGATCATCGGCGTGCAGCCCTTTTCGTTGATCAGATCAACAACCGCTTGCCACTGGGTCAGGTTCAGGTTGGCCCCGGTTGGGTTGTGACAGCAGCCGTGCAGCAGCACAACGTCATCGCTGGTTACATCTGCCAAATCTGCCATCATGCCGGCAAAGTTTACGGCACGGTTTTCGTCGTCAAAATAGCGATACTTCACCATTTCGATGCCCAGATATCCCAGAATGCTGATGTGGTTTGGCCAAGTTGGATCGGACACAAACACACGCGCTTTCGGGTTGGCCATTTTGATCAGCTCAAATGCCTGCCGGATTGCGCCGGTGCCACCTGGGGTCGCCACCGCAGCCAGACGGTCGCGGTCCACGGCACCGGCCAGCAACATATCAATCATTGCATCGGCATAGGCTGGATCACCCGCCAGACCGGTGTAGGCCTTGGAGGTCTGCTCTTCGATGATCTTACGCTCAGCGGCCTTCACCGCACGCATCACAGGGGTCACCCCCTCGGCGTTTTTGTACACGCCCACACCCAGATCCACCTTGGTGGGGCGGGGGTCATCGCGGTACATGGCCATCAGGCCGAGAATTTTGTCTTTGGGCTGCTCTTTGAGGTTGGTGAGCATCACGCTTCTCCGGTTGCTACGGGCAGGGTGGGGAAGGCGCCCCACTCGGTCCAGGATCCATCATAAAGGGAATGATCGGTCTTGCCGAACCGCTCCATCGCAAGGCACAGGATCGCGGCGGTCACGCCGGATCCACAGCTGGTGATGGCGGGTTTGGACAGGTCAATATCGGCGGCTTCAAACACTGCGCGCAGCTCTTCAGGGGACTTCATCACCCCATCATTCATCAGCGTCGCATAGTGCACGTTTTTGCTGCCCGGAATGTGACCCGCGCGCAGACCCGCACGCGGCTCTGGCTCCGAGCCTGCAAAGCGTGATGGTCCACGGGCGTCGATAATCTCGTGATCGGCCAGCTTGGCCGCATGGGACACTTGGGTCACATCCCGCACCATATGGTTCTGGCGACGTACAGTCATGTGGCGGTCGCGGATCACCGGTGGCATGTCATCCGTTGGGCGCCCTTCAGCGATCCACTTTGGTAGACCACCATCCAGAACGGCCACATCTTTTTGCCCCATCAGCTTGAACAGCCACCAAACACGTGCCGCAGAGAAAATTCCCGATCCGTCATAAACCACAATCTGATGTCCGTCACCTACGCCCATGGCGCGCAGTCGGGACATGAATTTCTCAACCGGAGGCACCATATGTGGTAGGTCGCTGCGACCGTCGGAAATATCGTCGATGTCAAAGAAACGCGCACCGGGAATATGCACTTCTGCAAATTCTTCGCGGCCGTTGCGCCCCATGTCCGGTAAATACCAGGAGGCGTCCAAAAGCCGCAAATCGGGGTCTTTGAGATGAGCGGCCAACCACTCGGTCGAAACAAGCGTTTTGGGATCGTCGGACATGGTATCCCTCTTCTGTCACGTCTGTGTCATTGCCTACAACTGGCGTGCTCCATAGGCAAGAGCGGCCTCGCAACACACGACAAAGTAATGAGGCCTCTGGCGTAATTTTCTTGAACTGACCGGCTGTATTGTTCGTACTGAATGGAAGCGAATAGGGAAATCTCAATGCAAGATGTGGTGGTGATATTGGGCAGTGGTCCCAACGCAACCGAAGCGCAAAGCTGGTCCCGGGACATGTTTGACCATCTGGTGGTGCTCAACAATGCCTGGCGCATCCGTCCAGATTGGAGCCATTTCATTCATCCGGAGGATTTCCCGGAAGAGCGCCATCCACCATCAAAGTCTACCACACAAGCCGAAGTGACTTATCAAGACTACGTGCCGCAAAACAACGCCTTTGGTGGTGTGCTTTTTGCCGGTGGTACCATGGCTTTCACCGCTGCCTATTGGGCATTGGGCGCGTTCAAGCCCAAAGTGTTGGCTTTTATTGGATGTGACATGGTCTATCCGACGGTGGGACACACCCATTTTTATGGAACCGGCGCGGCAGATCCTTTGCGAGAGGATGTCTCCCTACAAAGTCTAGAAGCAAAGGCCGCGCGTTTGGCGCTTATCGCCGCGGCTCAAGAGTGTACCTGTGTCAATCTCTCCCGCCTGGAAAGCGTGCTGCCGTACGAACGGTTTCACATCGCCCAGCTGCGGGACCTGCCTGCGCCGGTGGTGCAGCCTGTGTTCTTGGTGAACAAAATCCATCGGTCTGAGGCTGCACTTGGATATGAGGCGCCAAGTGGCCGGTATTGGGAAATCCTGGATCAGATCGACCCGGATAAAATTGCACAGATAGATCAGATGTGGTTGCAAGCCTACGCGGCCACTTAGTCGCCGTGACGCAAGAGCCGTTGCTTTTGACGGCCCCAATCCCGTTTGGCATCAGTGGCACGTTTGTCGTGGTTTTTCTTGCCCTTACCGATGCCGACCTTCATTTTCACAAGGCCTTTGTGGTTGAAGTACATCACGATGGGGACAATTGTCATACCCTTGCGCTGGGTCGCATTCCACAAGTTTGAAAGCTGCTTTTTGCTGACCAACAGCTTGCGTTTGCGGCGCTCCATATGCGGGAACATGGCCCGTTCATAAGGCGCGATATAAGAATTCACCAACCACAGTTCGCCGTCTTCAACGGCAGCATAGCTTTCCGCAATGTTGCCGGATTTCTCACGCAGCGCTTTGACCTCAGAACCCGACAGGATGATGCCAACTTCGAGGTCATCCTCGATGGCATAGTCAAACCGTGCCCGCCGATTTTCGGCGATCACTTTGTAATTCGGGTCAGAGTTCTTTTTCGCATTGGCCATAGTGCACGTGGCATAGCGCGCCCGTGCGGCGGTGTCCATGGTCGACAACCGGTAGGGTGGCGCAGAGGACACAAGCCCAAAATTGGACGGCATTTTAGTGGACGCACCTCAGACCTTTGGGTAACTTGGGACAAAACGGGGCGCTATGATCCCGACACTTGAGGCAGTTTGAATATGATGTTCCCCGAGCGGTTTTCGAACCTACCGGCTTATGCGTTTCCGCGTCTGCGGGCGCTCCTTGATCATTTGGAGCCTGGCGGCCCTGTGGTGCATATGACCATTGGAGAGCCCAAACATGCGTTCCCAGCGTGGGTCACGGATGAAATTGTGGCACATGCGGAAGGCTTTAATCGCTATCCGCCCAATGACGGCACACCTGAGTTGCAATCTGCAATCGCAGGCTGGATTGACCGCCGCTATGGCGTGAAAGTGGATGCTGCAACGCAGGTTATGGCGCTCAACGGCACCCGCGAAGGCCTGTATAATGCCGCGATGGCGTTGTGCCCGGAGCAGAAAAACGGCCAGCTACCGCTGATCCTGACGCCCAACCCGTTTTACCAGGTGTATGCCGTGGCTGCGCAATCCGTTGGTGCTGAGGCGCGCTTTGTGCCCGCCACTGAGGCCAGTGGACACCTGCCAGACATCGCGTCTTTGCCTGAGGAAGACCTCAACCGCGTCGCCATTGCTTACGTGTGCTCTCCAGCAAATCCGCAGGGCGCTGTGGCTGATCGGGAGTATTGGAAAGCTTTGATTGCTTTGGCTGAGAAGCATGATTTTAAGATTTTCGCGGATGAGTGCTATTCTGAGATCTACCGCGATACACCGCCTCCCGGTGCGCTCGAAATCGCCAAAGAAGTGGGTGCTGACCCAGAGCGTGTGTTGATTTTCCATTCGCTCAGCAAACGCAGCAATCTGCCGGGCTTGCGCTCAGGCTTCGTGGCGGGTGGGCCTGAAAGCCTGCGCCGTATCAAACAGTTGCGCGCTTACTCCGGTGCCCCGTTGCCGCTGCCTTTGCAAAAAGCGGCCGAAAAGGTCTGGAACGACGAGGCCCACGTGATTGAAAACCGCCGTCTTTACGCGGAGAAATTCGATCTGGCCGACAAAATCTTCGCAGACGTGCCTGGCTACAAGAGCCCCGACGCAGGGTTTTTTCTGTGGATTCCGGTGGAGGATGGCGAAGAGGCGGCGCTCAAGGTGTGGACAGAAACAGGTATCCGGGTGTTGCCCGGCGCCTATCTGAGCCGAGATGTGAACGGGGTAAACCCCGGTAAGACATATATCCGGGTTGCTCTCATAGCCCCAAAAGACGAAGTGGCAGGCGCGCTGATCAAGCTGCGTAACTGTCTCTACGGATAAGAATAATCGAGGTGGATCATGGCATATCAAGCGCGCGGACGAGGTCCCTTGTTGGATAGCACAACACAGGCTGCAGTGGAAAAACGCGGCAAAGAGTTGATTGGCATTGGGTTGATCGTGGTGGCCGTGCTGCTGGCTGCAACGATCCTGTCGTACTCACCTACTGATCCAAGTTGGATTTCCGTCACGGACGCGCCGGTCGAGAACATTCTTGGACGCTTTGGTGCTTCTGTTGCGGCACCTCTGTTCATCATTGTGGGCTGGGGCAGCTTTGGTCTGCCGCTCATCTTGGGTGTCTGGGGCGTGCGCTTTGCGTTCCACTTTGGCGAAGAACGGGCTCAAAGCCGCGTGATCTTTGCGCCTATCATGTTGGCGCTGGCCGCGATCTACGCTTCCACCCTCGCGCCTGGTGCCGACTGGATTCATGCCTTTGGTTTGGGGGGGTTGTTTGGCGACACCGTCATGGGTGCCATGCTGACCATCCTGCCAATTGGCGCGCAATCGGGCGTGAAGCTGATGTCGATGCTGGCCGGCGTTGTTTTTGTTCTGGCGAGCGTTTTTGTACTTGGTTTCACACGCATCGAGCTGGGTAATTTGGCCCGTCGGTTCATGATCGGGCTGGTTTTGACCTATGATGGTGTCATGCGTCTCTTGGGTCGCAGTGCCACTGGTGCGGTTCAGGCCGCCAAAACCGCACAAGCACGTCGTGTTGGACGTCGTGAAGACGCGCAGGCGCACTATGATGCGCAGCAATCTGCATGGGAAGAAGCTGTCGTCGAGGATGTGGCTGAACCCTATGTACCAGTTGAAGAAGACCGCCCAAAACCACGCTTGCGTATGCCCTCTCTTATCAAGCGTGCAGAGGCCCCTGCGGAGGTGATGCCTGAACCGGAGTTGGTCGAAAATGTCTTTTCTGATGATTGGGACATTAAGCCGGAGGAGGACCGCATCAGCGCCAAAATCGCCGATGTGATGCGCACCCGCGCCCGCACAGGTGCCACAATTGCACCGCCAGAACTGCACCCTGACAAACCTTTGACCAAAGGCCGTGGCCGGGGGCCAGATCCACTGGTGCTGGACGAGGACACGTCGGACACACATGTGCCGCTGCAGGCCGAGCCGCCGCTGACCGCGACTCCAACGCTGACCCGTGCAGAACCACCGCTGTCTGCCGCGCCGGTCGCGATGCCAATGGCCGAACCGGTTGCGATGGAACCTGCCCCGGTCGCCGAGCCCATGCCACAATCGGTGCCACACCAGCCCCGCATGGCCGCGCCAATTATGGCGCCTATTCCAACGCTGGAACCCAAAAAAGTGGTGCAGCCGCGTGTCATAAAAACTGTGCAACCCTCCAACCGTGCCAAAGCCGAGGCGCAACCGTCCTTGGCCTTTGAAGAAGCACATACCAATTATGAACTGCCGCCGCTTGGTCTGCTGGAAAGCCCGACGGAAATCCAACGTCACCATCTCTCTGATGACGCATTGGAAGAAAACGCGCGCATGCTGGAATCTGTGCTTGATGACTATGGCGTCAAAGGCGAGATTGTCGCTGTGCGCCCGGGGCCAGTGGTGACCATGTATGAGCTGGAACCTGCGCCTGGTCTCAAAGCCAGCCGTGTGATTGGCTTGGCTGACGACATCGCGCGCTCCATGTCCGCGCTCTCTGCCCGCGTGTCTACTGTGCCGGGCCGGTCCGTGATTGGCATCGAACTGCCCAATGAGAACCGCGAAAAAGTGGTGCTGCGCGAGATCCTATCCGCACGCGATTTTGGCGACAGCAACATGAAGCTGCCATTGGCGCTGGGCAAAGACATCGGTGGGGACCCAGTTGTGGCCAACCTGTCCAAAATGCCCCACTTGCTGATTGCTGGGACCACCGGCTCTGGTAAGTCCGTGGCGATCAACACCATGATTTTGTCACTGCTCTACCGGCTGACGCCGGAGGAGTGTCGCATGATCATGATCGACCCCAAGATGTTGGAATTGTCAGTGTATGACGGCATTCCGCATCTGCTATCCCCAGTTGTAACCGACCCTAAGAAGGCGGTCGTGGCCCTAAAATGGGTCGTGGGCGAGATGGAAGAGCGGTATCGCAAGATGTCCAAAATGGGCGTGCGCAACATTGACGGCTATAATAGCCGCGTGGCCGATGCACTTGCCAAAAAAGAGACTTTCAGCCGCACCGTCCAAACTGGCTTCGATGACGACACCGGTGAACCGGTGTTTGAAACCGAAGAAATTGTGCCAGAGAAGATGCCCTACATCGTGGTGATCGTGGACGAGATGGCAGACCTGATGATGGTTGCGGGCAAAGAGATCGAGGCCTGTATTCAGCGCCTCGCGCAAATGGCGCGTGCTTCAGGTATTCACTTGATCATGGCCACCCAGCGGCCCTCTGTGGATGTGATCACGGGCACCATCAAAGCCAACTTCCCGACCCGGATTTCATTCCAAGTTACGTCAAAGATCGACAGTCGCACAATTCTTGGTGAGATGGGTGCCGAACAGCTCCTAGGGATGGGTGACATGCTTTACATGGCAGGCGGCGCTAAGATCACCCGCTGTCACGGTCCGTTTGTGAGTGACGAAGAAGTCGAAGAGATTGTGAACCATCTCAAGAGCTTTGGCCCCCCTAGCTATATTGGCGGTGTGGTTGATGGCCCCGCCGACGATAAAGCGGATAACATTGACGCGGTTCTGGGACTTAACACTGGCGGCAATACCAATGGTGAAGATGCGCTTTACGACTCCGCTGTGGCCATTGTCATTCAGGACCGCAAATGCTCAACCTCTTACATCCAGCGCAAGTTGGCGATTGGGTATAACAAAGCCGCACGGCTGGTGGAGCAGATGGAAGATGAAGGCCTTGTCAGCGCGGCCAACCACGTTGGCAAACGCGAAATTTTGGTGCCTGAGCAGTGATGCTCAGGCCTGATCACATTTTTTTGTAATCCATTGCGAGGCAAGAGGCATAACCGCCCCTATATTGGACCTATGACTAAACTCAAAACCCTTGCCATCGCCGCCGTTCTGTCTCTGGCCACTGCCGTTCCAGCCATGGCGGAGAAACTCTCGCTCAATCAACTCAGCGCGTATCTAAACAACTTGAAAACGGCGAAGTCCGACTTCGTGCAGATTTCCGACGACGGATCTGTACAAACCGGCACCTTGTATATCCAGCGTCCCGGCAAGATGCGCTTTGAATATGACCCGCCGCAAAAAGCGCTGGTTCTGGCGGCGAACAACGCTGTGGCGATCTTTGACAATCGCGCCAAGGGGGATCCGGAAACCTATCCCCTCGGCCGCACGCCGCTGTCGATTATTTTGGCGCGTAAGGTAAACTTACAATCCGCCAATGCCGTGGTTGGCCACTCCTATGACGGCACGCACACTATTGTCACAGCACAAGATCCCAAAAACCCAGAGATTGGCCGCATTCAGATGAAATTCTCGGCCGGGCCGGTCACCTTAGATGAATGGGTGATCCTCGACGCCCATGGGGGACACACCACCATTCGTCTTGGCGACACCGAAACTGGCATGAGTTATCCTCGCGCGCTTTTTGATATCGACACAGAGCGCAAAAAGCGCCGTCGCTGACCGTCAGGTGCGCGTTAGGCGATAATGTCCGGCGTCAGCCGATCCTCAATCCGCGCGATGATATCTTTGAGTCGCAGCTTCTGCTTCTTCAGGCGCTGAATTGTCAGCTGATCACCCGTGCCACGGTGCACCAAAGCGCTGATCGCCTCGTCCAGATCGCGGTGCTCTTGTCTAAAGACCTCCAGTTCGACACGCAAAACGTCGTTGGTTTTCATTGACAGGTCGGTAGTGGCGTTCATGTCTGGGTCCTTAGCCTAGGCGGACTTCTAAGATAGGGTTTTCCCGACCCGCTGAAAAGAAGGCGATTTGTCCAATTTTCGAAACCCTGTTTAGCATTCCTCGGCGCACCACTTGCAGCAACTGAAATGCTGCCCCATATTCAAATGGCGCAGGGGTTGCCAGAAAGGGATCTTTGCGCGGACTGTCGCTTTACACAAGGACGGGTCAATGACCAAACTATCTTTGGGGTCACATCCCCACATGCTGGGCTTTGAACAGCTCGAACGACTCCTCGAACGCACCGCTAAATCCGGTAACGAGGGCTATCCCCCGTTTAACATCGAACAGACAGCAGATTTTGCCTACCGCATTACGCTGGCTGTGGCTGGTTTCCGTGAGGAGGATCTGAGTATCACAGTGGAGGACCGCCAATTGGTTGTCCGTGGCCGCTCCTCTGAGGACGCGAGCGAACGTGTGTTCCTGCACCGCGGCATTGCCTCCCGCCAGTTTCAGCGCAGCTTTGTGCTCGCGGATGGTGTCGAAGTCGGGGAGGCGTCGATGGAAAACGGCCTGTTGCACATAGATCTGTCGCACGCGCGGCCAGAGACCGTTGTTCAAACCATTCAAATCAAGAAAGGATAGACCCATGCACAATGATGAAACGCTGCCCGAAATCGCCGAAGATCGCACCGTCTACGTGCGTGAGGTTATGGTTGCTGATCTGCCAGAAGATGTTCAAGAGCAAGCTGAAGGTGCGGAGTCCCTCTTTGCTGTGCACGCCACTGATGGTGAACGCCTGGCGCTGGTGAAGGAACGTGGTTTGGCATTTGATCTGGCGCGCCAGAACAATTTCTCGCCTGTGACAGTGCACTGAGCATTCCAGAACTGCGAAATTCCGAAGAGGGCGCCCCTATGCGGCGCCTTCTTCAGTTGAGGGAGACCTCTGTTGCGTTCTGGCCCCATCCATCTTGGCTGCATTTGCTGCGTATATAGATGGTGGTAATTTCTGGCGGGATCCAAACGCGGGAGAGGCTTCGGGTGAACGGCTGCTCGTTGACATGCGGGTGCGCCAAGATACGCGTGCCGAGAACCTGACCGTTCTCGGTCTCTACCCGCCATCCATCTGCATAATGGTCCCAGCCGGTGTCCGGATGGGCAAGGGTCACATCAAACCGCCAGCCGGCGTCACTTTGCGTGGCTGTCACATCAGTGACCTGAGCCGGATCGGCCACCACCGCCTGCGCGGCAAAAACTATCGGTAAGATGAAATATCGCATAGCAGGAGCCTAGCAGTCAGATCCCACTCTGTCGCGGTCTCAACCGACAAAAAAACCCGGGCCACAGGGGCCCAGGTCAAATTTTCGTGCCCTTTTTGGGGCTGCTTAACCTTTGGAGAATTCCGGATAAGCTTCCATGCCCAGTTCCGCCATATCCAGACCGTTGATCTCGGTCTCTTCGTCAACCCGCAGGCCCATTGTGGCTTTCAAGATGAACCAAACGACGCCGGAGACAACTACAGTGAACAAGCCAACCACGATGATGGCATAAAGTTGTGTGCCCAAAGAGGCGTCACCGTTGGTGAACACAACCGCGATGGTGCCCCAAATACCGGCGATCAGGTGCACCGGAATGGCACCAACCACATCGTCGATTTTCAGCTTGTCCAGGAAGGGAACCGCGAAGACCACAATCACACCACCTACGGCGCCAATCAGGGTTGCTGCGCCCAAGGATGGGGTCAGCGGCTCTGCGGTGATGGACACGAGGCCCGCCAATGCGCCGTTCAAAACCATGGTCAGGTCAGGCTTTTTGTATAGCAACTGTGTCAGGATCAGGGCTGCAATTGCGCCACCAGCGGCCGCCGTGTTGGTGTTGGCAAAGATGCGCGATACGTCACCCACGTCACCCACGGTGCCCATGGCCAACTGAGAGCCGCCATTGAAGCCAAACCAGCCGAGCCACAGGATGAATGTACCCAAAGTGGCCAGTGTCAGGTTGGAACCTGGGATTGGCACGGTTTTGCCCGCTTTGTTGTATTTGCCGATACGTGGTCCAAGGATCAGCGCGCCGGTCAATGCTGCCCAGCCGCCAACGGAGTGCACAACGGTCGAGCCTGCGAAGTCCAGGAAGCCAGCCGCATCCAAGAAACCACCGCCCCATTTCCAGGAAGCCTGCAGCGGGTAGATCACGGCTGTCAGAACAATCGTGAAGATCAAAAACGGCCACAGTTTGATGCGTTCTGCCAGTGTGCCCGACACGATCGATGCGGTGGTGGCACAGAACATCAGCTGGAAGAAGAAGTCGGAACCGGTAGAGGCATAGGCATAGTCATCCGCGCCTTCGGCTGTGACGCCAACCGCTTCAAGAACACCTGGTCCCCAAACACCGGACAACACTCCGTCGATGCCCCATGTGCCCAGCGGGTACATCAGGTTGTAGCCAATCAGGTAGTAGAAGATTGCGGCCAACGAGAACAAAGAGATGTTCTTAATCAACTGCATGGTCACGTTTTTGGAGCGCACCAAGCCCGCTTCGAGCATGGCGAAACCCGCTGCCATCCAGAACACAAGGATGCCACCCACTAGGAACAGCAGCGAGTTGAGAATGAAGACCGTGTCGGTTGCGGCATTTACGCCAGCGACCGAAGCATCTTCAGCGAGGCTTAGGCTCGGCAGCGCGATCAGCGCGGCGGGCAGGGCCAGTTTTGCGAGGGTAGTCATCAGAGTATTCCTTCCTTGCGGCGCCTTAGATGGCGTCTGCATCCGTTTCGCCGGTGCGCACGCGAATGGCTTGCTGCACGTCCAGTACGAAGATTTTGCCGTCACCGATTTTGCCGGTCTGAGCGGTATTGGTGATGGTTTCGACCACCTGGTCGGCCATGTTGGCAGCAACCACGAGTTCGAGTTTGACCTTAGGCACAAAATTCACCGCGTATTCGGCGCCGCGGTAGATTTCTGTGTGGCCGGATTGGGAGCCGAAGCCCTTAATTTCAGTGACCATCATGCCGCGCACGCCGATCTCGGTCAGCGCTTCGCGGACCTCCTCCAGCTTGAACGGTTTGATCGTTGCGATAATCAGTTTCACCTTGTTCCCCTTTTGGCGGTGCGGGGAGTGCCCCGCGAATTTTGCACCTGCAGCAAAGCGCAGCAGCTGCCAAAAAACGAAGGTCCGGGGCGGATTTTTGAGCAAAAAATTAACTTGATCGGTGAAAAAATGGGCAAATTGGTTGGTTTGCGCGAAAATTAGGCGGCGAAAGAACCGCTTTGCCCCATTCGGTGGCTCTACATCGGCGCCCGCACGCGCTAAAATACTTGAAAAGAACATCCCGGGCAGTGGGCAGAGCATGAGTGATTCAAGACGTCGGAAACCACCTTTGGTGGCGGACAAGCGCTACACGCGCAAAGCCAGCAAGCCTGCGCGTAAGCCGACCAAATCCAAAGCCAAGCCTGCCCCAAAACGTCCTGTACGTCGCAAGGCGGCTCCCAAACGTCCTCGCAAACAGTCGCGCAATCCTATTGTCAGGTTCTTTAGCAAGATCATCCGTTGGATTCTGCGCCTGATCTGGACCATTGTCTGGCGCACCTCGGTTGTGGTCGGCCTGATTGTCGCGCTGGCGGTGTCTTACGTCTATATGACCTTGCCCGAAGTGGACGATCTCTTGGATGGTCGTGCGCGCGGCTCTGTTACGTTGCTGGATCGTGATGACAAAGTCTTTGCTTGGCGTGGGGATCAGTTTGGTGGTGTTGTCACCGCTGACACCGTGTCCAAACATCTCAAAAATGCGGTCATTGCAACCGAGGACAAGCGTTTCTACCGCCATTTTGGTGTCAGCCCGCGCGGGGTTGCCAGCGCGGTGCGCATCAACTTGAGCGAAGGCCGCGGCCCGCTGTCCGGTCACGGTGGCTCCACCCTGACGCAGCAGACAGCAAAACTCCTGTGTCTCGGTGTGGAATATGATGCTAGCGCCTGGGAGAGTGAAGCCGACTATGTGCGCGATTGCCGCCGTGGCTCTCTGGGCCGGAAAGTGAAAGAGGCTGTCTACGCCATGGCGATGGAGGTCAAATACACCAAAGACGAAATTCTCTCCGTTTACCTCAATCGCGCCTATATGGGCGGCGGCGCTTATGGGGCTGAGGCTGCGTCGCAACGCTACTTTGGCGAGCCAGCGGCCAATTTGAGCCCGGCTGAAGGCGCGATGATTGCAGGGCTGTTGACCGCACCGTCGTCTTTGGCACCCACGGCCAACTTGAAGCGCTCCCAGGACCGAGCGGCCACGATCCTACGCTTGATGAACGATCAAGGATACCTGTCGGACAAAGAGACCAAATACTACCAAAGCAACCCAGCAACCTTATCCGCCGCCGCCAAGGCCAACGCGGGCGGCTACTTTGCAGATTGGGTGATGTCCTCGGGTCCAGAATTTTTCACACGCAACACCACCGAAGACGTGATCCTGAAAACCACCATGGACCCGCGTATCCAAAAGGCAGCTGAAAACGGCCTCAAATGGGTGTTTGAAAACAAGGTCCGCGAAGGCTCCAAAGCCCAAGCCGCGATTGTGGTGATGTCCGCAGATGGCGCGGTGCGCGCCATGGTGGGCGGACGTAAAACCAAAGTGTCCGGCGCGTTCAACCGTGCCACTCAGGCCAAGCGTCAAACCGGAAGCGCCTTTAAGCCCTTTGTCTATGCCACAGCGCTGGAGCGTGGTGCACATTATGACGACAAAGTTCTGGACGAACCTTATTGCATGAATATCGCGGGCTCTGGCCAGTGGTGTCCCAAAAACTACACTGGCAAACATTACGGTGACGTCTCCCTCACGTTTGCCTTGATGAACTCTTTGAACATTCCCGCCGTGAAAGTTTCTGAAAAGGCGGGCCGTGAAAATGTGCGCACTGTCGCGAGCATGTTTGGCATTGAAAACGACCTAGCCGCAGGTCCGGCTTTGGCGCTTGGCGCGTCCGAAAGCAGCCTGCTGGAAATGACTGGTGCTTATGCTGGTATTTTGAACGGTGGCTCTTCCGTGACGCCTTACGGGTTGGTCGAGCTGCGGCTCTTAGGGGAAGACGAGGCGCTCATGGGCACCGGTGGCGGCATTGGCGAGCGTGTGATCTCTGACGCGGCCGCGCGTGAGCTGATCTGGATGATGGAGAAAGTGGTCAGCGAAGGCACCGGCGGTCGCGCCAAAATGGACGGCTGGCAGGTGGCAGGCAAAACCGGCACCACGCAGGCCGCGCGTGATGCCTGGTTTATCGGATTCACCAATGAATATGTCGCCGGTGTCTGGATGGGCTATGACGACAACACGCCGCTGACCGGTGTGACCGGTGGCGGTCTGCCTGCGGAAATCTGGCGCGAAGCGATGGTGCGGGTGCATGAAGGCATGGCGCCCACACCGCTGCCCGCGTTTACTCCCAAGCCGCAAAAAGCCCCAAAACAACCCGCGCGGCCGCGCAAAAATCAGGGGATTGATGGGGTTGTGAACGGTATTTTGCGCGACATATTTGGCGGCCGGAATTGATCCGGCCTGCCAACGTGTGTAACGCGGCGGTCTAACCGGCTTTCTTCAGGTCTTGGATCAGGCCGTTGATGTCACCTTTACGACGATCCAGCATCGCGCCAATTTCTGCTTTCTCAGACAGACGTAGGCTGATGCCTTCGATGATCAGGTCAAAGAACTTATTCTTACCGGATTTGTCCGACACCAAAAAATTCACCTGAAACGGTTTTTGCCCACGAAGAGTCACCTTTGCGTTGACCTCATAGAAGCTTTTCACCGGCCGACCACCGGTCACTTCAACCTTACCGCCAACAAATTCATTGAAACGCTTGCCGTATTTGCGGGAAATATAGCCCTGAAACGCTTTGGTGTAGCTGTTCAGTTGGCTTTTGCTCAAGCCGCGTGCATCGGGACCTAGCGCGGAGCGTGCAATGATGCTCACGTCTCCATATTTCACAAAGATCTTCTCAAAATCCTTGATCATCCGGTCTAGCGATTTGCCGGAGGAAATCACTTTGTTGATGTCAGCAACCGCTTTGTCGATCAGCGCTTTGGCCTGCGCATCGTTCAATGCAAAGACGGAAGAGGGCAGGGCGGCCGCTGCGCCAGCAGCGGCAGAGAGGGTGACGAAATTGCGTCGGGTCAGCTTAGAAATCTGCATAGGGGTCCTCGTACGGGTCGAACTCTGGATCGACATAGGTGGTCTCCCCTTGCATTCCAAGACGGAAGCGGCGGTTTTGCAGGTATAGAATACGCGCCTGCGCGTAGCTGTCCGCGCTGTCATAGAGGATCGAATCCACGGTTGCGTCGTAGTCATACCGGTCGCCCATTGTGTTCACCACATAGGCAACACCGCCAATATAGCGGGTGGGTTCTCGCACAACGACAAAAAATGGATCGAGTATCACGTCGACGGCAAACCCATAAGCATCTCGAGTTGTGGAGGGGCCAAAGAACGGCATTTCCGTGTAGGCCCCCTCACCGGCCCCCCACACATGTAGGGTTTCGCCAAAGTCCGTGTCATGGCGCGCCATGCCAGCTGCACTTGCTGGATCAAAAAGCCCAGCGACGCCAAACGTTGTGTTCATAACAAACCGCACAAGCGAAGATCCCGCTTCCGGAAGCTTTCCTTGCAAGGTGTTGTTGATCACATCATTGGGGAGCGACAGGTGATCCGCAAAATTGGAAACTCCGGTACGCACAGGTTGCGGAATGACCGAGCCATAGCCGTTTGACGCGGGTGATAAGAGGGCCTTGTCTACCTTCTTATTGAATGCGTGAATGCGCCGGTTGGCCGCTTCGTTTGGATCATTGATCCCACCTGAAAAATTATTGCTTCTTGCGCAGGCAGTTAGAGTTGTATTGACACAAATGGTCAGTACAATGAGGCGCAACGTATTTTGTGAAAACAGTTTCAAAGGCAACCACACGTCTCTTATTTCGCGACAACTCTCCATCATTTAGATTAATCGACTACTTACCCCAATGTCATAGTGATGTTCGTCACATGATGTGACAGTTTGGGAACATAAACCTGACGTTTGATCAGGGAAAATTTACCGGGCGTTGCCAGTTTGGCCAGAAAGGCCCGGTTCACAGGGACCGTTTGATGACCACACCAATCAAAGAACGAGGGCTACAGGAGCTCCGCGCTGTCAGGGCACAGAGTCGTGGCTTGTACTGGACCGTTGCCGTGTTCAGCTTCTTCGTGAATCTGCTTATGCTAACTGGCCCACTTTATATGCTTCAGGTGTATGATCGTGTGTTGGGCAGTGGGTCCCGGGAGACGCTGTTTGCACTTTCGCTTCTCGTGGTGTTCTTATTTGCGCTGATGGGGCTGATTGATTTTGCCCGTGGCCGCATCATGGCCCGTGTTGGCGCGCGCTTTCAGGATGCGCTGGACCAGCGGGTATTCGATGCCTCCTTACGTCGCTCGGCACTTGGCCAATCCGCATCTTCTGAAACCGCCCTTCAGGACCTGGAGGCGGTGCAACGTCTGTTGACCTCCCCGGTTTTGACCGCGGTATTTGATATGCCGTGGGCGCCTGTGTTCATTTTTGGCATTGCGTTGTTCCATCCGTGGTTGGGCCTGCTGGCCGTCGTTGGTGGTGGATTGCTCATCCTAGCGGCGGTCTTCAACCAGTTTGCTACCCGTCGGCACACCGAACGCATGTTGGCCGCCACCCACAATGCCAACCGTATGTCTGGGCAAATGCAGTCCGAAGCTGAACTGGTGTCCGCTTTGGGGATGCGCGAGGCATCATTTGAACGGTGGAAAACTGTGCGACGCATGTCGCTGATGGAAACCATGTCCACAGCAGACGTCGGCGGGGGCTTCACAACCACCATCAAAACATTCCGACTTTTCCTGCAATCAGCCATGTTGGGGGTAGGGGCCTATCTGGTGCTCGACGGCGAGATCACTCCGGGTGCGATGATTGCCGGTTCGATCTTGTTGGGTCGTGCACTTGCCCCCGTTGAAATGGCGGTGAACCAATGGGCTGTGGTGCAACGCGCCCGAAAGGGCTGGAACAATTTGGCAGAGCTGCTGGGCACGGTTCCCCCGGTGCAACCGCGCACCGAACTACCAGTGCCTGCCGCAAAGTTACAGCTGCAACAGGTCACCATTGTGCCACCGGGCGAATCACAAGCCACCTTGCGTATGATGTCTCTGGACGTATTGCCGGGGGAAGCCATTGGCGTGATTGGGTCTTCTGGTGCTGGCAAATCTACCTTGGCGAAGGCCATCACGGGTGTTTGGCGTCCAGCAGGCGGCAAAATCCGTCTAGATGGGGCGTCTCTTGAACAATATGATCCCAAAGCGCTTGGGGGCTATATTGGCTATTTGCCGCAACGCGTGGAGCTGTTTGACGGCACCATCGCCGAAAATATCGCACGTTTGCAAAAAGGTGCCCCTGCCGATAAAATCATCGCTGCTGCCAAAAAAGCAGATGCGCATGAGATGATCCTCAAGCTGCCGGATGGCTATGAGACACAAGTCTCTGTGCACGGGGGGCGTCTCTCTGGTGGGCAATTGCAGCGCATTGGCCTGGCGCGTGCCATGTACGAAGATCCCGTGATCCTGGTGCTCGATGAGCCCAACTCCAATTTGGACAATGAGGGCTCTTTGGCGCTCAATACGGCAATTCGCAACATGAAGAATGCAGGTAAGAGTGTGCTCATCATGGCGCACCGCCCGGCGGCCATTCAGGAATGTGACAAGCTATTGGTTGTGGAAAACGGTCAGAAACGTGCCTTTGGTCCCAAAGACGAGGTGCTCAAAGAGGTGCTGCGCAACCACGATGAAGTGCGCAATTCGCAGGGGCCGGGAGGAGTACAATGAGCGTGGAAAAAAGTTGGAGCGCCCGCAAACCGCTGTGGATTGGTGGATTGGCGCTAGCCACGTTGGTGATCGGATTCGGCGCTTGGGCTGTGGGTACGGAAATCTCCGGGGCGATTGTGACGTCCGGCCGCGTCGAAGTGGACCGAAATCGCCAAATTGTTCAGCATCTCGAAGGCGGTTTGGTTACGGACATCAAAGTTGAAGAAGGTGACCAGGTAGAGCTAAGCCAAATCTTGATGCAGCTTGATGATTCGGAGCTGACGTTGGAGCTCACTGTCACCGAAGGCCAGCTTTGGGAATTGATGGCACGTCGCGGACGGCTGGAAGCAGAGCGCGACGATGCAACGGAGATCCAATTTGATGCAGAACTCGTGGCCCAAGCAGAGGCCACTCAGGAGGCCGCAGGCCTAATGAGCGGGCAAAGCCGCCTGTTTGACGCCCGTACGGACACTTTGAACAAAAACCTCGATCAGTTGGGTAAGCGTAAAGGCCAAATTCAAAGTCAAATCGTCGGCATCGACGCACAAAACATCGCGCTCACCAAACAGTTGGAATTGATCCAAGCGGAATTGATGGATCAGCAGGAATTGCTCGACAAAGGCCTCGCGCAGGCCACGCGTGTTCTGTCCTTGCGTCGTGAAGAGGCCTCTCTGGCTGGGCGAGTTGGCGAGCTTCAGGCGGGCCGCGCACAGGCCGAGGGCAAAGTCACAGAAATCGAAATTGAGGCGCTTAAAATTGCCAGCGCGCGCCGTGAAGAGGCCATCACAACCTTGCGGGATTTGCGCTACCGCGAGCTGGAATTGTCGGAGCGTCGCCGCCATTTGATCACCAAGATCGAAGATCTCGATATCCGCGCGCCGGTTGCGGGTTTGGTCTACGGCCTGCAGGTCTTTGCCTCACAGTCGGTCATTCGGCCTGCCGAACCGCTTTTGTATATTGTGCCGCAAGACCGCCCGTTGATCGCTGCGGTCCAAGTGCCGACCATTCATGTGGATCAGGTGTTTCCCGGTCAAACCGTCACCCTCAAGTTTTCCGCCTTTGATCAGCGCACCACGCCCGACCTTGAAGGCCGCGTTGTGCACATCTCCGCGGATGCCTTTCAGGACGACCAAACTGGCGGCTCTTTCTACAAAGCGGAAATCGAACTGCTTGAGGGGGAAGTCGAAAAGCTGCCTGCCGAAGCGTCGCTTGTGCCTGGGATGCCTGTGGACGCGTTTTTCCGCACCCGTGATCGCACCCCTTGGGAATATCTGACCAAGCCGTTGACGGATTATTTTGTGAGAGCCTTCCGCGAAAGCTGATCTTCATTTCGCGCTTTTCAATTCTCATTTTGCGGTCTAGCGTCGGCGCAAACATCGCATATGGAGAGCACGTGATGAGCGCGATTGAAGCACGCCTGAAAGAACTGGGAATTACGCTGCCGGACATGGCCGCCCCGGCGGCCAACTATGTCCCCTACGTGGTTGTGGGCGACATGGTCTATGTTTCTGGGCAAATCTCGATGACCGAATCTGGTTTCACCACCGGCAAAGTCGGCGCAGACTTGACCACCGAAGAAGGTGTGGCCGCAGCTCAAACCTGTGCGGTTGGACTGCTGGCCGCTTTGAAAGCAGCCTGCGGCGGTGACATTGATCGCCTTGTTCAGGTGGTCAAACTGGTGGGATTTGTGAACTCCACGCCTGACTTTACTGACCAACCAAAAGTCATCAACGGCGCGTCTGACTTTATGGTTGAAGCGCTGGGCGACAAAGGTCGCCATGCCCGCTCTGCGGTTTCCGCTGGCTCGCTGCCATTTGGCGTGGCCGTGGAAATCGAAGGCATCTTCCAGATTTCCTAATATGCTCGACAAACGGTTCTTGGATGCGCCCATTGCGCACCGGGCCCTGCATGACGTCACAGATGGCCGCCCGGAAAACAGCCGGGCGGCGATTGAGGCGGCTATTGCGCAGGGCTTTGGCATTGAAATTGACCTGCAACTGTCTTCAGACGGGGTGGCCATGGCGTTCCATGACTACCAATTGCAACGTTTGGCAGAGGCCAAAGGCGCGGTGCGCCAGCACACCGCTGAGGTGCTGGGCGCGATTCAGTTGATAGGCGGTGACGAAGGCATCCCGACATTTGCCGAAGTGCTGGATTTGGTCGCAGGCCGTGTTCCGCTACTGATCGAGTTCAAAGATCAAGACGGCATCATGGGCCCCAATGTCGGCACACTCGAAGCATCGGCGGCACATGCGGTTCAAGACTATGACGGCCCAATGGCTTTCATGGCCTTCAATCCCCACAGCGTGGCTGCCCTGCGCGATCTCGCCCCAAATGTGCCACGCGGATTGACGACCGATCCGTTCCATGCCGACGGATGGCCTCTCTTGCCAAAAGCGGTTCGGACGCGTCTTAAGTCCATTCCAGATTATGACGCGGTCGGTGCCTGTTTTATCAGTCACAGCGTGGATGATCTCCATTCGCCAGAGGTGGCGGCGCTTAAAGCCCGTGGTGCCAAAGTTCTTTGCTGGACCGTGACCTCCATAGAACAAGAGCAAGAGGCGCGGGGTTTTGTTGATAACGTCACTTTTGAGGGCTACGTGCCAAAGGGCAGATAGTATTGTTTGCCTCAAAAGTGATTTGTCTCGCGCCTTACATCGTAGCAGGTACACTACCATCAAGGAGGCGCGCGTGGACGGAAATCCGATCGAAATCACATTGCATCAGTCGCTGAAGACCATTTCGGCGGCTGACTGGGATGCCTGCGCTGATCCCACTCCCAGCGGAACGGGTCGCGCTGAAAACCCCTTTGTCACCCACCGGTTCCTCCGTGCACTTGAGGACAGCGGCAGCGTTGGTTCCGGCACCGGCTGGCTGCCCCGCCACCTGACAGCCAAGGCCGGAGGCGAGGTCATCGCTGTCGCACCGATGTACATCAAGCAGCACAGCCAGGGCGAATACGTCTTTGACCACAATTGGGCCCACGCCTACGAACAAGCAGGCGGGCGCTATTACCCGAAGTTGCAAACCGCCGTGCCGTTTTCTCCGGTCACAGGTCGCCGCCTGATGACCCGTCCCGGTTGGGAAGCCACTGGCCAATCCGCATTGGTGCAGGGCATGGTGCAGGTTGGCACCGACAATGGCCTGAGCGGCGCGCATATTACCTTTTGCACCCCGGAAGAGGTGCAGAACGGTCAAGAGATGGGCCTGCTCTACCGTACCGGCCAGCAATTCCATTGGCTTAATGAGGGTTATGCTACCTTTGACGATTTCCTTCATGCGCTCTCCTCACGCAAACGCAAAAACATCCGCAAAGAGCGCGCCCAAGCCCAAGCGTTTGGCGGCGAGATTGTGTGTCTGACAGGTGACGACATCCAACCGCACCACTGGGATGCTATGTGGCGGTTCTATCAAGACACCGGCGCACGCAAATGGGGCACGCCCTATCTGACCCGCGCTTTCTTTGACATTATCCACCAAACCATGCGTGACGATACACTTCTGATCTTTGCGGAGCGTGACGGTGTGCCTGTCGCCGGGGCGATGAACATGATTGGCAGCGGCACGCTCTTTGGCCGCTACTGGGGCTGTGTTGAGCATCATCCGGCATTGCACTTCGAACTGTGCTATTATCAGGCGATGGATTGGGCAATTGCGCAGGGCCTGGCCTCAGTAGAGGCAGGCGCGCAGGGTGAGCATAAGCTGGCGCGCGGTTACCTGCCGGTGACCACCCATTCGCTGCACTGGATCCAAGACCCGGGCTTTCGCGACGCCATTCACCGCTACCTGCAAGAGGAGCGGGAGGCGGTCAGCCAGGACGTCGAAGTGCTCACTAGTTACGGCCCGTTTAAGCGCGGCACCGAGGAGGACCACGAATGACCGAAAAACTCAGTCAGGCCGCCCGTGATGCGGTGATGGAACCACTGTTGCAAAGTGGTTGGACCTATTGCGACGATCGCGACGCGATCCGAAAATCTTTTGTCTTTGCGAATTTTGTAGAGGCCTTTGGCTGGATGACCAAAGCCGCCATCTGGGCCGAGAAATGGAACCACCATCCGGAATGGTCTAACGTTTACAAAACCGTGGACGTGACGCTGACCACCCACGACGTGGGTGGTATCAGCGCGCTGGATGCCAAACTCGCCCGTAAAATGGACATGTTGTTTGGCGAGGCCTGAAACAAAGACCTGACGAACTCGCGCAGCACGTCAGGTGTTTTTTCTGCACCTTAAAGCGCAGCGACCATCGTTTCACCTGCGCTGATCTCGCAGGTGCCCGGTGCGTCCTCGACGTTCAGAATCTTGAACTCGCCATTTTCAATCATTGCCGCGTAGCGTTTGGAGCGGTTCACAAATCCAATAGCCGGCACGCTGAAATCCAACCCCATCGCGGTGGTCAAATCACCTGTTGGGTCCGCCAGAAGCGTCACGCCAGCTTCGGCTGCGTTGTTGGCCTTGTCCCAGGCATCCATCACAAACGGATCGTTCACCGACACACAAATCACTTCATCCACGCCTTTGTCTTTCAGCGCGTCCACATTGCGCATGAAGCTTGGAAGGTGCGCGCTGCTACATGTGGACGTGAACGCGCCCGGCAGGCCAAACACCACAACTTTGCGCCCTTTGGTCAAAGCCTCAACCGACACCGGTTCCGGTCCTTCTGCGCCCACCTTCATCAGCGTGCCTTCGGGGATTTTGTCTCCGATCGAAATACTCATCTGTGATACTCTCATTGCGTTTCCCTGAGCCTGCGATATAGGCTCGCCAGCGGCTTAGGCAATGGCATTTGAGGGAGAGTGACGTGACGCACGTTGTTGTGATTGGGGCAGGGCAGGCAGGCGCGGCATGCGTGGCGAAACTGCGCAGCAAAGGCTTTGAAGGCGACATCACCCTTATTGGGGCCGAAACCGCGCCACCGTACCAACGTCCTCCACTCTCCAAGAAATACCTACTTGGCGACATGGACCTCGAACGGCTCTACCTGCGCCCAGAGAGTTATTACGCGGATCAAAACATCACCTTGCGTTTGGGCACCACTGTTGAAGCCATCGACACTGCCGCGCAAACCGCCATCCTGCCCAACGAAACGGTGTCCTACGATCATCTCGTCTTAACCACCGGCGCCTCGCCCATTCGCTTGCCGGCCGCCATCGGCGGTGATCTCGACGGTGTCTATACCGTGCGCAATCTTGCAGACGTCGACGCCATGACACCGGAATTCACCGAAAGTCGACATGTGCTGATTGTTGGCGGGGGCTACATTGGCCTCGAAGCCGCCGCTGTGGCCGCTTCCAAGGGCCTAAAAGTCACTCTGGTGGAAATGTCCAACCGCATTCTGCAACGTGTCGCTGCCAAAGAAACCAGCGACTACTTCCGCGCCCTGCACAGCTCGCATGGTGTTGAGATCCTCGAAGGCACGGCGCTGGAAAGCCTCTGTGGCGACACCCGCGTAATATCCGCCAAGCTCTCCGGTGACCGCGAACTGGCCGTGGATTTTGTCATTGTTGGCGTTGGCATCCGCCCCGATACGGCGCTCGCTCAGGCCGCAGGTCTGCCCCTCGACAATGGCATTACCACCGATGATCAAGGCCGCACTTCTGCGCCTAATGTTTGGTCGGCCGGTGATTGCGCCTCTTTCCCCTACAAGGGTACCCGCATCCGGCTGGAAAGTGTGCCAAACGCCATTGATCAGGCCGAAGTGGTCGCCGAAAACATCCTTGGCGCGGAGAAAACCTATATCGCCAAACCGTGGTTCTGGTCCGACCAATATGACGTAAAACTGCAAATCGCCGGGCTCAATACCGGCTTTGACACCATCGTCACCCGTGACAGTGGCACAGACGCTGTCTCTTTCTGGTACTATCAAGGCGACACACTTCTGGCCGTCGATGCCATGAACGCGCCACGTGATTACATGGTGGGGAAACGCCTCATTGAGGCTGGCAAATCTCCATCGCGCGACATGGTGGCCGACATGAACACCGACATCAAAGACCTGATGCGTCTCTAAGGAACTTCTTATGCGGATAATTGGCGGAGAATGGCGCGGCATCGCGCTTGCGGCAGTTGGCAAAGGCGATCAGGGCAAACATCTGCGCCCCACCACAGATCGTGTACGCGAAAGCCTGTTCAACGTCCTGCAAGGTGGCAAGTTGGGGGATCCGATAACTGACTCCCGCGTGCTGGACCTGTTTGCCGGCACCGGCGCACTGGGTCTTGAAGCGGTCTCACGCGGTGCCACGTCGGTGACCTTTGTCGATGACGGTCGCGTGGCGGGCACTCTCATCCGTGACAACATCCGCAAAACCTGCGGCGCCCAACGCGCCAAGCTGATCAAAGCGGATGCCACGCGCCTACCGCAAAACCCGGATGGCCCGTTTGATCTGATCTTTCTCGATCCGCCTTATGGCAAATCCATGGGCCAGAAGGCCCTCGCTTTGGCCTCGCAAAACGGCTGGATCAGCGACGATGCTTTGATTGTTTGGGAAGAGAACACGCCCCAAGTGGCACCCGAAGGTTTCACGCAACAGGATCAGCGCAAATACGGCGATACCTGGGTGACGTTTCTCGAGGTCGACGGGCCTGCTTAAGGCGACCGCCCTTGCCTGTTTTTCGGATATCGACTCGACCTAAGTGATGTGAGTTTTGCACCCGCCGGCACTCCGAAAGAGCGATTTTATGGCAGTCAGGCTGACGTACCTCGCGGGTCAATTGGTTGCCGTTCCTCAGATCTCGGAAGTTGAATTCCTTTGATTACAACGATATAGGCGCTAGTCCAATCAGCATAGATTAAAACTGTTGACAGAAATCACGCTGGCTTAAATAGTTCGTCTAGTGACCGAACTAAAGGAAAGCCGCGTGTCTTTTTCAGGAAATGTCTCCCGACAACTGTCGATGAGCACCATTGTGCAAGCGATCACCAGCTACGCGCCAATCTCTCGGGCGTCGATTGCAAAGATGACCGGTTTGTCCAAACAAACGGTGTCCGAAATCATGGCGCAATTGGAGCTCGACGGGCTGGTTCAGACGGTTGGTCAGACCGAAGGGCATGTGGGGCGGCGGGCAGTTGTCTATGAGATCAACCCGCGGGTGGCATTGGTTGCGGCTGTCGATCTTGGCGGCACCAAGGTTCGCGTCGCTATCTGTAATTTGGTTGGCGAGGTTGTTGCTGAAACAGTGGCGCCAACCACCAAAGATGGTGGAGAGGCGGTCACGGCTCAAATTGCTGAACTGATTCGTGAATTGGCTTCTGAAAAAAACATTGAACCAGACGCGATCCGCACTGTTGTTGTCGGCGTGCCAGGTGTGCCGCAACCAGACGGCACCATTGCCTTTGCCCCCAACGTGCCGGGGGTCGACAAAATCGACTTTGCAGACACTCTTTCAGAGGTCGTCGGTGTTGAGGTGATTGTCGAAAACGATGTGAACTTGGCCGCACTCGGCGAGCATTGGATGACCAAACGGGGCGACAGCGATGACTTGGTTTTTGTTTCCATCGGCACCGGTATTGGTGCGGGTTTGGTCATTGGCGGCAACCTTGTGCGTGGCGCCACTGGTGCTGCCGGTGAGGTCGGGTATCTGCCGTTCGGCGCGGACCCATTTGATCCCGAAAGCTTGCGTGTTGGGGCTCTGGAACGTGTGTCCGCCACCCAAGCCCTGATCGCCCACTATCACGATCTCACAGGCACAACGGTGAGTGTTCCCCAGATATTTGAGGCCGCCCTGTCAGGAGAGGAAGCGGCACAAGCCTGTCTGGAACGCACCGCACACAACATTGCATTGGCGATCGGCGCTATCGCAGCGGTATTGGATCCGTCCTGCATTGTCATTGGCGGTTCTATCGGCGCACGCAGTGAACTGACCGCGTTGATCGAACCGGTTTTGCGCAGGTGTTTTCCGGGTTCGATCCCCATCGAAAATACCATTCTTGGCAATCATGCTGCCTTGGCTGGGGCGACATCTATTGCCCTGTCGCGGCTGCATGTCGCCCTGTTTACGGGCGGATTGAAGGGTGCTGAAATTCAGGTCCCGCCCCCCGCATTGCCCACTTTTCAGGAGCTGGCCAGATGACCAACGTGTTGGCGGATAGGCTCAAAGATCTGCAAGACCGCGACGCAGACATCGCTTTGCTAAAATCCGCATTGCGCCATGAAAGCGTGACCGGCAACGAAGCCAATTTTGTCTCGTTTCTACAATCGCAGATGCGGGAGATGAACCTTGCCCCGCGCTCTGCTGATTTCTTGCCGGGACGCCCAAACATCTGGGGCGTGCGCAAAGGAGAAAAGCCTGAGGCAGGCCGCAACCTCATGTTCACGGGACATACGGACACAGTGCATGTGCGGGGCTGGGCTGACCATTGGGAGGATGATCCGCGCAATGATCCGTTTGGCGGCGCCATTGTGGATGGCCATGTCTGGGGCAGGGGCGCCTGTGATCTCAAGGGGGGCATCTGCGCCTCGTTAGCAGCGCTGCGCCTCTTGGATCGTGCAGGCATCACCCTCGCCAACGATCTCAGCTTTGCCTTCATTGGCGACGAGGAAAGCGGCGAAACCGGCACCGGCGTCAGTGCAGGGGCCAAAGACCTTACCCAGCGTATCTTGTCCGGCACCGTGCCCAAGCCTGACTTTGCGGTCTATGTCGAACCCACCAAGCTGGATGTATACACCGCGCAAATCGGCTTCTTCATTGCAGACGTGAAGATCACCGGCAAATCCGCGTATTTTGGCACGCCGGACGAAGGGGTGGACGCGCTCAAAGCCACACATAAGATCTTATCCGCCGTGTGGGATCATAGTGAGGAGCTGCGCCAGCAGCCGCCTCACGATCTGGTCGGACCGTCCGATGTGCTTGTGACCCACCTGTCCGGCGGCGGCTATATCGCTGTGCCCGGCGAATGCAGCTTCTCTGTGATCCGAAAGTTGCGTCCCGGTGAAGATTTGTCCAAAGCCGTGGCAGCCTTTGAAAATGTTGTGCGTGGGGCGGACATCGAACCGTCCATCGAAATCGCTTTTGACTACCCGGCGGGCCGGGATCACGCCAAAGGCGGCTCACCCGTCGAGATTGACCGCAACCACCCCGCCGCTGCGATGCTGCAAGCCAGCCTGAAAGACACCGGCGCCACTGGGGGAGAAATTGGCGGCGCGCCTTATTGGTCAGAGGCCCCTTTTTGGGTCAATCAACTGGACTGCCCAACTGTTTACTGCGCGCCGGGCAACATCGCCGTTGCGCATACATTTGAGGAACGCATCTGCATAGATGCCTACCTCGATGCCGTGAGGGCTTACGCCCTCTTCATGATCCGCTTCTGTGGCGTGATCGAACCCTAGTTATGTTTTTTGTGGGAGGAAAACATGAAATATATCAACGTTATAGCGGCCGCGTGCCTGTCGGTGGCTTCGACTGCCGGCGCGGAAACCACTGGGCCAAATGGCGAAACGGCCACCGCCTCGACGGCGGTTCAGGTCGGTGACGATCACATTGCCGCGCTCAAATCCGGTAACCACAGCGCCGCGCTGCTGTGGCACGATCAGTCTGATTTTGTGAACGCCGTCACCGCCGGTGCCAGCGATGAATTTGAACGCCTTGGCATCAAAGTTGTGGCCACAGCTTCGGCCGGATTTGACGCCGCCAAACAGCGCAGCGACATCGAAACCGCAATGGCTAAACAGCCCAGCATCATCTTGTCGTTGCCGCTGGATCCTGTGACCTCTGCCGCCGCCTTTGAAGAGGCCAAGGAAAACGGCGTTGCGCTCAGCTTCTTGTCCAACGTGCCTGCAGGCTATTCACACCCGGCTGACTACGCCGCGATTGTGACCGATGACCTGTTCCAGATGGGCAAACAAGCGGCAGACGCGCTTGCCACCTCCATGGGCGGTTCCGGCACCGTGGGCTGGATCTACCACGATGCGGATTACTATGTGACCAATCAGCGTGACAACGCGTTCAAAACCACCATCGAGGCAGATTACCCGAACATCGAGATTGTAGCAGAACAAGGCATCAGCGACCCGGCCCGCGCCGAGGAAATTGCCAACGCCATGCTGCTGCGCAACCCGGATCTGGGTGGCATCTTTGTCACCTGGGCTGGTCCTGCCGAGGGCGTCCTTGCAGCCCTGCGCGCCAATGGCAACGACAGCACCAAGATTGTGACCCTGGACCTGTCAGAGCCAATTGCGCTGGACATGGTCAAAGGTGGCAACGTGGTCGCGATTGTGGCGGATGAAGCTTACGAGCTTGGCCGTGCGATGGCTGCCTCTGCAGCGCTCGATCTGCTTGGTGAAGAGGTGCCTGCTTTTGTTGTGGCCCCGGCCATCACCGTGACCGCGGACAACGTGCAAGACGGCTGGCAGAAGTCCCTGCGCGTCGACGCACCGGCCAGCCTGACGTCCAGCAAATAAAACGAAAACGCCCAGCAGGAACAGTCGCGTTCTGCTGGGCGGTTGCCCCGTTACCCACAAGGCAAAATTCGCAGCGTTCGCGCGCTGCCCCAGCGGCATACCAAATTGTTCTGGAGGAAGTAAATAATGAACTCGTTTTTGAGAATAGCAGCTATTTCTGCATTGGCCGTCAGCCCAACACTTACACTGGCTGAAACCCCCGCCACCGTGGGCCCAAATGGGGAAGCCCCGACACCGGTGTCCGAACTGGTCCTAACGGCAGAGGATGAAGCCAAAATCAAAGCCGGTGGCCATTCTGCCGCGCTGGTTTGGCATGAACTCTACGACTGGTCCAACTCAGTGGCCCGTGGCGCCAAAGACGAATTTGCCCGCCTTGGCATCGACGTGGTCGCCGAAACCGATGCCGGGTTTGACCCAAGTCGCCAGAAGTCCGATGTGGAAACCGTGATGGCGCGAGAACCTTCGATTATCGTGTCTCTGCCAATTGACCCCACAACCGCGGCAGGCGTTTATGGCATCGCCCGTGACGCCGGTGTAAAGCTGGTGTTTGTCGACAATGCTGTCAACGGATTCACCCATGGCGAAGACTACGTGACCGTTGTGTCTGCGGATCTCTTCCAAATTGGCAGCAAAGCGGCGGTTGCGCTGGCTGAATCCATGGGCGGCAAAGGTGAAGTTGGCTACATGTACCATGACGCCGACTTCCCGGTGACCAACCAACGGGATGGGGCTTTTAAATGGACCATCGAAAACAAATACCCGGACATCAAGATTGTCACCGAAAGTGGCATGACCGATCCGGCCAACGCCGAGGACATCGCGCGGGGCATGCTGTCACGCAATCCAGAGCTTGATGGCATCTACACCCCTTGGGCTGAGCCTGCGCTTGGCGTGTTGTCCGTGCTGCGCCAACAAGGCAATGCTGAGGCCAAAGTTGTCACCATTGATCTGAACGAGCCGGCGGCTCTGGATATGATCAAAGGTGGCAATATCGCTGCGATTGTGGCGGATGAGGCTTATAGCATTGGCGTCTATGCGGCGCGCGCCGCTGCCGCTGGCCTGCTGGACAAGCCGGTGGAACCGTTCCTTGTTGTGGATGCTCTGACCATTGGACCAAACAACGTGTCAGATGGCTGGATGCAGTCTCTGCATTCTGAAGCGCCCAAAAGCCTGCGCTAACTCTAAATACTCTTCGAGGGGCGTTCGCGCCCCTCATTCCCTCACTCCCCGACTCTGAAAGATCGACATGTCCCGCGTCTCTTCTCGACTGCAAGGATTGGATTTCCAACAAGCGGTTGTCTACTTTGGCTTCCTGGCCATCTTCCTGTTTTTTGCAGTGACCCTCTATGACGATGGGTTCCTGACCCAACGCAACTTGACCAACATCGTGCTGCAAACCGCACCCGCCACCATCATGGCGGTGGGGCTGGTCTTTGCGCTCTCTGCTGGCGAAATTGACCTGAGTTTTGGCTCTATTGTGGCCGTCTCCGCGCTCTCCTGCGCCGTGGCATTGCAGAGCTTCCCATTGCCAGTTGGCGTGTTGGTTGGCTTAGGTGTGGGCGTTGCCATTGGCGCGTTCAACGGTGTGCTTGTGGCCTACTTTAAGCTGCCATCGTTCCTTGTCACCCTGGCCACCATGGGGCTGTTTGCAGGCATTGCCCGCTCCATGACCAACCTGCGCTCGGTGCCGGTGATGAACGATACGTTCACTGGCCTGTTTGGCTCAGGCAAACTGTTCTCAATCCCGTCACTGGTTATCTGGACTGTGATCGGCGTCGCGGTAGGCCATCTCATTTACCGCCACACCCGCTTCGGCGCGCATGTGCTGGCCACAGGGGATAATCCGCGCGCCGCGCAGGTGTCCGGCATCAAAGTGGCCCGTGTGCGACTTTATGTTTTGATGATCTGCGGTGGCTGTGCTGGTCTCGCTGGCCTGCTTTATGCCGGACGTCTTCAGGCCGCCAAGTACACGCTTGGGGAAAGTGACCTGATGACCGTGATCGCAGCTGTGATTGTGGGTGGCACTGCGCTCAACGGCGGCAAAGGCTCGGTTGTTGGCGCGCTGCTGGGATCGCTTTTGATGGGCATGCTCAACAACGGGCTGATCCTGATGAACCTCAAAGTCTCCGACCAAATGATTGTGCGTGGCCTGATCATCCTGATCGCTGTTGCCGTCTCGCTCCGCGACACCTCGCGCTAAGAAAGGACACCTCATGTTCCTGAAAACTCTGATGGATCGAAACCCCCGCTTCATCGAGGCCGCCATGGCCTTGCACCAGGCCGGGGAGATCCCGCCCAACTCTTATGTGATCGACCTGGATCAGGTCGAAGCCAACGCGCGGATGTTCTCTGAAGAAGCGGCCAAATACGGCCTAAAAAGCTTTGCTATGACCAAACAGGTCTCGCGTCACTCCGGTTTCTGCGCCGCCGTGATGCGTGGCGGCATCGACCGCTCCGTCGCGGTCGACATGGACTGCGCCATCGCCTGCCATCGCGCAGGCTTACACACCGGCCACCTCGGCCATCTGGTGCAGGTGCCTCAGCGGGATGCGGGCTATGCCGCAGCGCATTTGAAGCCGGACTACTGGACCGTCTTCACCATGGACAAAGCCCGCGAAGCCGCCAAAGCGGCGGCAGATGCAGGTCGCGTTCAAAACATCCTCGCGCGGATCCAGACCGGAGGCGACACCTTCTATCGCGGGCACGAAGGTGGCTTTGCGGCCGAAGACATCGTGCAAATTGCCGATGAAATCGACGCGCTCGACGGTGCGCGCTTTGCTGGCATCACCACCTTCCCAGCCTTGTTGTTTGATCTCGAAAGTAAGGCTGTAAAGCCCACGCAAAACCTCGCCACACTGACCAAAGGGCTGTACGAGCTGGCGGACGCGGGCCGTACCGACATCGAGGTCAACGCCCCCGGCACCAACTCCATGGCGCTTTTGCCAGCTTTGGCTGAAGCCGGTGCCACCCAGGTCGAACCCGGCAACGCCCTACACGGCACCACGCCTCTGCACGCGGTGCAAGACCTGCCCGAAGGCCCCGCGGTGATGTACCTGAGCGAAGTGTCTCATCAAAACAAAGACGAAGCCTACTGCTTTGGCGGCGGTCTTTACATCGACCCGGTGTTCCCGGGCTACGACGTACAGGCGCTGGTCTCCGCCACGCCAACCTCCGCGCCCGACGCGCTCTACAAGGTCGACATCCCCGAATACAAAGCCATCGACTACTATGGCATGATCAACACCCACGACCGCCCCGTGCCCAACACCGGCGACACCGTGGTGTTTGGTTTCCGTGGTCAAAGCTTTGTCACCCGCGCCAACACCGTCGGCATCTCCGGTGTTGCGTCCGGCACGCCCAAAGTCACCAGCATCGAAAACATCTTCGGCCAGCCCGTCGACCGCCACGAGGGGTACTCCAAATGAGTGACCAAGACGTTCTCTCTTTAACCAACATCCACAAAGCTTTTGGTGGCGTGGTTGCCATCGAAGACTTTTCCCTGAACCTGAAAGCAGGTGAGGTTGTGGCCCTTGTTGGGGACAACGGCGCCGGGAAATCCACCCTGATCAAAATCATTTCAGGTGTCTATTCGCCCACCTCCGGTGACATCCTTCTGGATGGGCAAAAGACTGATTTCCGCGATGCCTCCGCCGCCCGCGCCAATGGCGTTGAGGTGGTGTACCAAGATCTCGCCTTGGCGGATCAGCAGCCGGTCTACATGAACATGTTTCTGGGGCGCGAGCTGACCAAAGGTCCGCTGAATTTGCTGGATAAGGCCCGTATGCGGCAGGAAACACAGGAGCTTGTGGACGAGCTTGACGTGCGCATCCCCTCGGCCAGCTCCACCATCAGCGATCTCTCCGGTGGACAACGCCAAGGCATCGCCATTGCCCGCGCCACCCATTGGGCCAGCAAACTGGTGTTGCTGGATGAACCCACAGCAGCGCTTGGCGTGGCAGAAACCGCGCGGGTGGAGGCGTTAATTGAGCAGCTTAAAGCCAAAGATCTTGCCATCCTGATCATCAGCCACAGTTTGGATCAGGTGTTCCGCCTATCAGATCGCATCTGCGTGTTGCGTCGTGGCAAACAGATTGGCGTGCGTGAGACCAAATCCACCGATAAGAACGAGATTGTCTCAATGATCACGGGTGTTGCGTAAAGCGGCAAAGCCACCACTCATTTCCCAACCAGGGCGCTCCCGTGCCCTGGCACCTGTCCTCGGCCTTTATCAGGCTGAGGACTTTGTTTTTCGCAAGGAAGGTTACTTCCAGGTCGGGTGATACAACCCAGCCTTGGACAAGGTGAAAATATCCACACCATCTGCGGTCACACCGACAGAATGCTCAAACTGTGCCGACAGGGATTTATCCCGCGTCACCGCTGTCCAGTCATCCGCCAGCACTTTGGTTTCCGGACGACCCATGTTCAGCATCGGCTCGATGGTGAAGAACATACCTTCTTCCAGTACCGGCCCACTGCCGGCGCGGCCATAATGCAGCACGTTGGGGGGCGAGTGGAACACCCGGCCCAACCCGTGGCCGCAGAAATCACGCACAACTGACATGCGCTGGCGTTCTGCGTAGGTCTGAATCGCATTGCCGATGTCGCCAAAGGTGTTGCCTGGCTTCACCGCCTCAATGCCCAGCATCAGCGCATCATGGGTCACCTGAATGAGCTTCTTGGCAAAGCCCTTTGGCTTGCCCGCCACATACATGCGGCTGGTGTCGCCATACCAACCGTCCACCACAACAGTCACGTCGATGTTCAGAATGTCGCCATCACGCAGCTTGTCGTCGTCGCGCATCGGGTCTTCTTTGCGCGCGCTGGTCTCTTTATTCCATTTCGGGATCGGGCTGCCCGGAATGCCATGACACACCACGTGGTTCACGCTGATACAGCTCGCATGTTCGTAGCCGCGATAGCCAATGGTCGCGGAGGTTGCGCCTGCCGCATTGACTTGCGCCTCGATCAGCCGATCCAGCTCTTTGGTGGTCTGGCCCGGAAACACGTGCTCTGCGATGTCATCCAGAATCTGCGACGCCAAGGCCCCGGCCTTGTGCATGCCCGCGTGGTCTTCTGGCGAGTAGAGGTCGATGCTATCGCGAGTCTTGCGGCGTTTGCCGATCATGTGAAGTGCTCCATCACGTATGGTTTGCGGCTATGTAAGCGTAAATTCTTAAAACTGCTAGAGCTTAGGGATGCCACTTTGTGTCACTGGCTCTCATAGTCAAAGGGCAGGGGGGCACCAATGGTGATTTGCGTTGGGGAAATGTCACACCCGTAGGCAAGCACTTGAACGCCCGCTGCCCGTGCCCGTTGGAAAGTCGCCGCATAAGTTGGGTCAATGTCTGGCGCGAGGGTAACCCGCTCTGCATCGGTACGCTGCACCAGATACAACATCATTGCCTCATGTCCTTCGTCAATCATGGCCATGAGTTCCTCAAGATGTTTGGTTCCCCGCGCGGTCACGCTGTCAGGAAACTCCGCCACACCTTCTTCCCGGCTCAGGGTTACAGATTTCACTTCCAGATAAAGATCTTTGCGCCCTTCACCAGACAGCAGAAAATCAATCCGGCTGTTGCTGCCGTATTTCACCTCTGGGCGCACAGTCTCATAGTCTGCCAGTTCTGGTATCTCATGCGCCAACAACGCGGCCTTCAATGCGCGGTTGGGCACAGAAGTATCGACCCCGGTGAAATGCCCATTCTTATGCTCCACCAAACGCCAGCCATATTTCAGCTTCTTCTTGGGATCATCGTTGGGTTCCAGCCAGATTCTGATGCCCTCATCTTTCAACCCCATCATCGAGCCGGGATTTGCACAATGGGCCGTCACCTCGCGCCCATCTTCTAGGCGAACATCTGCAAGGAACCGTTTGTAGCGGCGAAGTAGCACGGCGGGAACGAGAGGGGTTTGAAAGCGCATGTCACAGGCCTATACCTGCGGTGACGCACTGACAAGGACATGAGATCATGGCAAATCCAACCGCAGCCATGCTGGTGATTGGCGACGAAATCCTTTCCGGCCGCACCCGCGATGCCAATATGTATTTCCTTGCGGGTGAACTGACCAAACACGGCATTGATTTGACCGAAGTGCGCGTGGTGTCCGACAATGCGCCCGCCATTGTGGCCGCGGTGAAACAACTGTCAGACGCCAATGAACATGTTTTCACGTCAGGCGGCATTGGCCCCACCCATGATGACATCACGGCAGATTGTATTGCCGAAGCCTTCGGCAAGCATATCGACGTGCGCGCCGACGCCGCCGCGCTGCTACAGGCACATTATGACAACGCTGGTCAGGAGTTCAACGACGCGCGCAAGCGCATGGCCCGCATTCCGGACGACGCCACGCTGATCGACAACCCGGTGTCCGTCGCACCGGGCTTCCGGCTGGAAAACGTCTACGTCATGGCAGGGGTGCCTTCCGTGTTTCAGGCCATGGCTGCAAGCGTCCTGCCCACTCTGACCGGAGGTGCGCCTCTGCTGAGCCAAACCCTGCGCATTGAGCGTGGCGAAGGCGACATCGCCGGGCCATTGGCAAAACTGGCTGAAGAGTTCTCGGACCTGTCGATTGGGTCTTACCCGTACCAACGCAACGGGGCTTATGGCTCCAACATCGTTGTTCGCGGCACCGACGGCGCGCGCATCGACGCCGCGATCACCAAACTCTCGGGTCTCTTCGCATGACCTCAAGTATCACTGCCCACACCCTTTATGACGTGATCGACGGCACATGGCCCGCCGCCGCAACACACAACAGCGGATGTTTCACTCTGCGTGACGGGCAGGGCGGCGGCAAACGCGTTTCCTCGGCGACGCTAAACGGCGCGTTGGTGGTGGCAGACATCGACGCAGCCGAGCAAGGCATGGTGGCTCTCAACCAGCAGCCAATCTTTCAAATCCGGGAAGGCGACACCGCGCTGGACGCCGCTCTGGAGGCGCGCGGCTACGAGGTTGTCGATCCAGTGACCATGTATGTCATCCCAGCCAAGGACCTCGCCACAGAGCGTCCGCCCCGCACTGCCGCCATCCCGGCATCGGAGCCGCTTCAAATCATGAAGGAAATCTGGGCGCAGGGTGGCATGGACCTTGCGCGACTGAAGGTCATGGACCGCGCCCCCATGCCCAAAACCGGTTTTGTATCGCGATGGCAGGACAAACCCGCAGGCGCATCTTTCCTGGGCCTGCACAACGGCATAGGCATGGTGCACGCGCTGGAAATTCTACCGTTTCAGCGTCGTCAAGGCGTTGCCCGCTTCCTGATGCAACGCGCCGCTTTCTGGACGCTGGAAAACGGCGGCACCTACCTATCGGTCATTTGTGTGACTTCGAACGCAGCGGCAAATCGGCTGTACTCTTCCCTCGGTATGACCGTTGTGGGAGAGTACCACTATCGGTGCAAACCCACCGCTTAAGGGAGGCCAACGTGGCAGATACAAACAAACCAACCGCGCTCGACATTCCAATGATGGAGCCGCTTCCGCCGGAGACCGCGCGCTACTTCGACATCTGCCAAGAAAAACTTGGCATGGTGCCCAATGTGCTGCAGGCCTACGCCATCCATGCCGACAAGCTGAACGCCTTCACCGCGCTCTACAACGACCTCATGCTGGGCGACAGCGGTCTCTCCAAACTGGAACGCGAGATGATCGCCGTGGTGGTCAGCGCCATCAACAAATGTTTCTACTGCCTTGTCGCCCACGGCGCCGCCGTGCGTCAGCTGTCCGGTGATCCGGCGCTGGGCGAGATGATGGTGATGAACTGGCGCGTGGCCGATCTGGACGCCCGCCAATACGCCATGCTGGCCTTTTCCGAGAAGATGACCATCGCCTCCGCCACCATCGAAGAAGTCGATCGCCAAACCCTGCGCGACGTCGGCTTCTCCGATCAGGACATCTGGGACATCGCCAATGTGGCTGGTTTCTACAACATGTCCAACCGCGTGGCCTCCGCCACCGCCATGCAGCCCAACGCAGAGTACCACGCCCTGTCTCGATGAAATTTGGCACGCTCATAACATGGTTTCTTTTGTGCCCAGCCTTTGGCTGGGCCTTTGAGCCGCGTTTTGAAACGCCAGGTCAACTCTTGGGCGAGGACATCCAGCCGCAAAGCGTACATTCTCTGGCGATTGAACCGGCAGACGGGACCACCGTGCCCAGCATCCCCGTGGCTGGCACCCTGCGCAAACGCAGTTGGCGCTTTTCCAGCGGCTTTCCCGGCACCGGCCGCGTTAACAGCGCCCTTGTCGCCCAGCTTTTGGATGAGGGCTATGAGCTGATCCTGTCTTGTGACACCGCAGCCTGCGGCGGCTTTGACTTCCGCTTTGGCATTGATGTGCTGTTGCCCCCCAACATGTTTGTTGACCTGTCCGACTACTTCTATCTCTCTGCCCGTCGTGAAACGGATGAGGGCCTCGAAGGGGTCTCAGCTTTGATCAGCCGCACCGCTCAAGCTGGCATGGTCCAGGTGTTTGACGTGCGCCCAGACAGTGCCCCGACGCCCGCGCCCACCCCCAAACTGGTTGAAGACGTCGCGGCTCCGACGTCCATCCCCCAGGCCACTCCAGAGCCCAATCCCGAGCACAACACAGACGCGAAGGTGGAGTCGCCCGCTCTAGCTCCCACGCCAGAGGCTGCCACCGACCTCGCCACAACCCTCATCCAATCCGGACATGTGGTGCTCAGCGACCTGTCTTTTGAAACCGGCGCGTCCAAACTGGCTGACGATGACTTTGCCTCGCTCACAGCCCTCGCGGCCTTCCTCAAAGATGACACCAACCGCCGCATCGCGCTTGTTGGGCACACCGACAGCAAAGGTTCGCTTGCGGCCAACACCAGCCTCTCGCAAAAACGCGCCGCCGCCGTGCGCAGTCACCTGATCAAGACCCACGGCGTGCCCAAAGCGCAGGTCGAGGCCCGTGGCGCAGGCTACCTCGCCCCGATCGCCACCAACCTCACTGAGGCAGGCCGCACACTCAATCGCCGCGTCGAAGCGGTGCTGCTGTCTGGCAGCTAACAGCTGACGCAGAGTCGCCCGCACACAAGACCATTGCACCCGATTCGCCGCTGCAATAGGCTGATCCCATGGCCATCTGCATCCTGTACAAACCTGCCAAGCGCACACGACCCCGCTTCTACCGCGTGGAAATCGCCATGAACCTGTTTGAAGAGGTCTCCGTGCTGCGCGAATGGGGCGTCGCCGGCGGCAAGGGCCGCAGTATGGTGCGCATCTTCAGCAACCTGCGCGACGCGTCACTGGCCGCCGATCAATACCGCGACGGCGCCCAAAAACGCGGGTATGCCCGGGGGTAAGGTGAGGGGCTGCAACGCGGGACTTCACCGACACTATACCAAAGTCACATTATGGGCGCCCGAACCGAGGGGAGAAGCGAAGCGCCCTCCCCGTGGGGGAGGTTCAGCGGCTGCCAAATCCGCGATTTGGCATGTGGCACCCGCTTCTATCCGTTGGTGGACATGAAGGACGTCTTTGCGGGACAATGCCGACACATCGCCATGCGTTAGATAATCGTTCGAGAAGTTAAGTAATGAGCAAATGGAAACTACGACTATTGAACCACAGACTAGCCTGTTATGCTTCTAGTCAAAGACAATCGGCTAATCTTTGTTGGAGAACATATGAGATACGCAGTGATGTGTTTTGTACTTGCCCTGGCAGCCCTGGCAGCCCGGTCAGCAATTGCTGGATGCCAAGGGAATGTTGGTGAAGAATTTCTCCAAGAGAACGACGGTGATGATCGTTTGGTGCGAACAGAAAGTTCGCCAGAATGGCTTGAAGCAGTCGGAAGGATGGTGTCTGTAACGAACGCTTCTCAAGCGGATCAGGGTGAGGAAAAAAAGCACGAACTCTGTTCGGTATCACTATTGAGCGATACAATTGGGAAAGACGGCCAGATAGTTGTCGGCGCTGGCCATTGTGTGGACCAGTGGGCGGCAGGTGAGTTTCGGCCTAGTCCTTATGTGGATGACTACAAAAACACACATGCTGGTGAGCATTATGACAGAGACGATATGTATTTTAGCAACGTCGAGCCGCATCACACTTCTATCACGTTTACTTCTTCCGGCGGCCAGAAAGTCGAACGCCAGCTTGCTCAAATTTTCAGTGCGCATATGGCACACCAAGACTACTTTATTGGGAGGCTAGACCGGCCAATACCCTACTCTCAAATTAAACCCCTGCTAAATAGTCCGGCTGACTACAGCGATATGTTGGATCAAGATGAATTTCCCGGAGCATTCGCGACGATGGCTGGATTTAGCGCAGATTCGGGACGGGGCGAAAATGGAAACAAAATGACCTATGATGTCTGCATGCTGGCAGGAGGGCAACAAGGCTACAAAATGGGTCACTGCTATACCTACGGCGGCGCATCAGGTGGAGCAACGGCAGTAACCGTCGATCTGTCAAAAAGTGACCCTGAGACTGCCGAGTTTTGGATTGAGTACATTGAAGATACCCTCAATGGGACTTTTGAACGAAAAGAATATACGTTTTGGGTAGGAAACATTGTCGGATCAAGATGCTCCCAAGCTAAAATGAACCGCACTTTTTTTACTGAAAGCACCGTGCACACAAGATTGCTCGACGCCATTTTACGCGATCATTGAAAGTCGGTCTGAACCCGAGCCTTCGTGTCAGAAAACGTGCGAAAAAAAAGAAATGGTAAAACAAGGATTTTGTCCGTTTAGGGCTTAAACCTGCCCTTCTCTGCGAGCGCACAAAAAAGACCGCCCCACCGGACGGTCTCCCAACTTTCTCAAAATCCTGACAGCCCTCATGCCACCTTGTCTTTAAAATCCTCGTGGATGAACTTGCAGTCACAATAGGGGCATTCCACCCAGCCATGCTCGTTTGGGATTTGCAGGTACACACGCGGGTGACCGCCCTCACCGCCGTCACAAGACACACGGTAGCTGTCCACAATCTTGGTTTCTGGGGCTTCAATTGTCATCTGCGATGTCCTTTATGGCTTCGGAGGACCCCCTCCGATGGCGGTGTTTTCTGGCGGCTGCGGTTGAGCTTCACACCCGCATTGGTTAGGGCGAATAATAGGCATTGCGCAGCGGGGAGCAAGAGTGGCCATGACCAACAACGCGATTGAAATCCGAGGGTTGCAAAAGACCTACAAAGGCGGCCGTGGCGCGCCTGCCAAACAGGCCCTCAAAGGCATTGACTTGGCGGTGCCCACGGGCAAGATTTTTGGCCTGCTTGGCCCCAATGGTGCAGGCAAATCCACCATGATCAACATCATGGCTGGCCTTGTGACCAAATCTGCGGGGTCCGTGAAAATCTGGGGTTTTGATCAGGACGAGAACCCCCGCCAATCCCGCGCCGCCATTGGGGTGATGCCGCAAGAGTTGAACTTAGACCCGTTCTTCACCCCGCGCGGGGCGTTGGAAGTGCAGGCGGGGCTCTACGGCGTGCCAAAACACCAACGGCACAGCGACGAAATCCTGCGCATGGTGGGCCTGTCTGACAAAGCTGAGGCTTATGCCCGCACGCTCTCCGGTGGCATGCAACGCCGGTTGTTGCTTGGCAAAGCGCTGGTGCACCAACCGCAGGTGTTGGTTCTGGATGAGCCCACCGCTGGCGTGGATATCGAGCTGCGCCAGATGCTGTGGTCCAACATTCGCCGCCTCAATGAAGAGCGTGGCCTGACTGTGATCCTGACCACGCATTACCTCGAAGAGGCTGAGGAGATGTGTGACGAGATTGCCATCATCAACCACGGCGAAGTGGTTGCGCGCGACAGCACCTCAAATCTGCTGGGGCAGGTGGACAGCAAATGTATGGTGATTGATCCGGTGGCCCCGGTGGAGACACTTCCGGCTGCTCCCGGCATCGAAGTCACCCGTCGCGGCGACGGCCGCATCGCTCTGACCTATCAGGCGCGCGAAACCTCTGCCGAGGATGTGCTTGGCGCCGTGCGCGCGGCAGGCATTGCCATTGCGGATGTAAAAACCGAGCAGGCGGATTTGGAAGATGTATTTCTACAGCTGACCAAATCTGCCTAGATCAAAAGGGGCAGGGCGGTGCCACGCCGCCCGCGCCTTAAATTTCCTCAACCGCCATCACGCCGTCTACAGACTTCAGCGCGCTTTTGATCTGCGGGTTCACCGGGAAGCCCGCGCCTGCATCAATCTCCACCTCGCCAGGCAGTTCCATATTGGTCAGGCAGAACCAGATCGGCCCCTTGGGCATGTTTTTCATGGTCTCTTTTGCGCCCTCAAGGATGTTGGCTACCGGCCCCACCGCGTTGGCGTCATCAAGATAAATTTTCAGCCCCGTATTGCCCGCATCTGCAACAATGGTCTCCACCGGCGTCATCGATTGCGCGAGCAGCTTCAGCTGATCACTCTCCATCTCCGCCTTCACGGTCACCACCACTTTGGAGCCGGTCTCCAGGTGCTCGCGGCATTTCTCCAGCGTATCAGAGAAGATCGTGACCTCATAAGCCCCGGTTGGGTCGCTGAGCTGCGCAAAAGCAAACCGGTTGCCCCGCGCGGATTTGCGCTCCTGCCGTCCAGACACCCGTCCGGCCAGCTTGGCAATGCACGGCCCACCACGGGCCTTGTCAGTCAGCTCGTCCAACGTCAGCACGTTCTTACGTTTCAATGGCGCCATAAAATCCTCAAGCGGGTGGCCCGACAGGAAGAACCCAATCGCCTTGGCTTCCTCATCCAGCCGCTCCGCCTGCAACCAGTCTCCGGCTGGAGACAAACGTGGCTCCGGCAAATCATCGCCTGCCTCACCAAACAGGGACACCTGGTTGGAGCTTTTCTGTTCATGAATCGCAGCCGAGTAATTCACCAACCCATCCAGGCTTTCCATCACCCGCCGCCGGTTGCCATCCAGCTGATCAAACGCCCCGGACCGCGCCAGCATCTCCAAAGGCCGCTTGCCCACCTTTTTCAGATCCACCCGTCGCGCCATGTCAAACAGCGTGGCAAACGGCTTGTCCACGCCATCCACCTTGCGCCCATCGGTCACCAGCTTCATCGCTTCGAGGCCAACGTTCTTCAACGCCCCCAGCGCATAGACCAACGCGCCATCGACCACTTTAAACGTCGCATCCGAGCGGTTCACGCAGGGCGGTACATAGGGCAGCTTCAGCGCCTTTTTCACCTCTTCAAAATAGACCGCCAGCTTATCCGTCAGGTGGATATCGCAGTTCATCACACCGGCCATAAACTCCACCGGATGGTTCGCCTTGAGCCACGCGGTCTGGTAACTCACAACCGCATAGGCCGCCGCGTGCGATTTGTTAAAGCCGTAGTTGGCAAACTTCTCCAGAAGGTCAAACACCTCCGAAGCTTTCTTTGCGGGCACGCCGTTTTCAGCCGCGCCTTTCTCAAACTTCGGACGCTCCGCGTCCATCGCCTCTTTGATCTTCTTACCCATCGCCCGGCGCAACAGGTCCGCGCCGCCAAGCGAGTAACCCGCCATGACCTGCGCAATCTGCATCACCTGTTCCTGATAAACGATGATGCCCTGGGTCTCTTCCAGTATGTGGTCGATCAGCGGATGCACGGACTCAATTTCTTTGAGCCCGTTTTTGACCTCACAATAGGTCGGGATGTTCTCCATCGGACCCGGCCGATACAGCGCCACAAGCGCAACAATATCCTCGATACAGTTCGGCTTCATACGCTTCAGCGCATCCATCATGCCGGTGGATTCCACCTGGAACACCGCCACGGTTTTGGCCGCTGAATACAGCTTATACGTCGGCGCGTCATCCAGCGGGATGGCATTGATTTGGTTCTCCGCCCCTTCTGCGGGCTCATACAGCTGTGTGCCATCCGCCGCGACATGCAACGGGCGGTCTGAGCTGTGAATTTGCTCAATCGCGTTCTGAATGACCGTCAGGGTTTTGAGGCCCAAGAAGTCAAACTTCACCAGGCCAGCTTGTTCCACCCATTTCATGTTGAACTGGGTCGCCGGCATGTCCGAGCGTGGATCCTGATACAGCGGCACCAACGCATCCAGTGGCCGGTCGCCAATCACAACCCCCGCCGCGTGGGTCGATGCGTTCCGCAACAATCCCTCAACCTGCTGGCCATAAGTCAGCAACCGGTCGACCACCTCTTCGTTTTTGGCCTCTTCCCTCAAACGCGGCTCTTCTTTCAAGGAGTCTGCGATGGACATTGGTTTCACGCCTTCGACCGGGATCAGCTTGGACAACCTGTCCACTTGTCCATAAGGCATCTGCAACACCCGCCCAATGTCGCGCACCGCCGCTTTGGACAGCAGCGCACCAAAGGTGATGATCTGCCCCACCTTGTCGCGGCCATATTTCTGCTGCACAAATTTGATCACCTCTTCCCGGCGATCCATGCAGAAGTCGATGTCAAAGTCCGGCATCGACACCCGTTCCGGGTTGAGGAAACGTTCAAACAGCAGGGAATAGCGCAGCGGGTCGAGGTCGGTGATGGTCAGCGCATAAGCCACAAGGCTCCCCGCACCAGATCCCCGCCCCGGTCCAACCGGAATATTGTTGTCTTTGCTCCATTGGATGAAGTCCGCAACGATCAAAAAGTAGCCGGGAAACCCCATGCCCTCAATAATGCCCAGCTCAAAATCAAGCCGTTCTTGGTATTCCTCCACCGACACCGCATGTGGGATCACTGCCAAGCGATTTTGCAGCCCCTCATTGGCAATTCGGCGCAGTTCAGAAACCTCATCGTCAGCAAACTTTGGCAGGATCGGATCGCGCAGATAGGTGGCAAAAGCACAGCGCTTGGCAATCTCCACCGTGTTCTCAATCGCCTCGGGCAGATCTGCAAACAGCGTGATCATCTCTTCCTGCGACTTGAAATAATGCTGCGGCGTCAGGCGGCGGCGCCCGTCCTGCTGATCGACATAGGCGCCTTCAGAAATACAGATCAGCGCATCATGCGCTTCATACATATCCGTGGTTGGGAAGTAGACGTCATTGGTCGCCACCAGCGGCAGGTCCATGGCATAGGCCATTTCAATAAACCCACGCTCAGTCAGCCGTTCCGCCTCGGGCAGACCGTTTTCTCCGGGGTGCCGTTGCAACTCGACATACAGCCGGTCACCAAAAATCTCTTTGAGGCGTGTCATCATCGCTTGGGCCGCCTCATGCTGCCCATCGCGCATCATGCGGCCCATGGGGCCATCCGGACCACCGGTCAGACAGATCAATCCAGCAGAGCGCTCCGCCAGTTGCTCGAGCGTGACCTGCGGCAACTGGCCATCATTGTCCACGTAGAGACAAGACGAGAGCTTCATCAGGTTTTCATAGCCTTCTTCGCGCTGCGACAGCAGCACAATAGGCGCCGGTTTTGGTGCGGCCGTACGCCCGGACGGGTCATCATGTGGCATATGCATGTCAACCTGACAGCCGACGATGGGCTGAATGCCCGCGCCTTGTGCCGTGACAGAGAATTCTAGCGCCGCAAACAGGCTGTTGGTGTCGGTGATCGCGACCGCTGGCATACCCATTTGGGCACACATGCCGGGCAGCTTTTTACAGCGCACCGCCCCTTCGAGCAAAGAGTATTCGGTATGGGTGCGGAGATGGATGAATCGAGGCGCGTTTGTCATCCCGACACGCTATCTCAGGCGCTATGAGGAGGGAACCACTCGCGGCGTCATTTGGCAAAATAAGCTGAGCCATGGGTGCTAAAAAATGTGGTTGGGCCTACCCCGCCCAGCACCTAATAATGTGGTGGTCGCTCGTCGCCCACCACAATACCGCCACCACCGTCTTTCTCACGACCGGCTTCGCGCTCCATCAGCATCTGCACACGCCTGGTCAAAAGCGCGATCTCGGTGTCCTGACGGGCGACAACGTCACTCAACTCCTCGACAGTGCGAGTCAGATGGGCAATCTTTTCTTCAAGCTGTTCCATAGGGGCGGCATAGGCTGTTGGGCCTGGGTGGGTCAAGCGACGTGGCGTCTTTCTTGCGTGTTTCCGCTCTGCAGCGACAGTGGCTATCGGAGGTAAAGGATGACAGTTCTGGTTCAGACAAGAGGTCGGGTGCGCATCGTGAGCATCAATCGACCTGAGGTACGCAATGCGGTAGATCCCCAAACTGCCCATGCGTTGTTTGAGGCGTTTCAGGCGTTTGAAACGGACACGGCTGTTGATGTCGCGATCCTAACCGGCGGGCAGACCGCTTTCTGCGCCGGGTTTGATTTAAAGGCGGCCGCGGGAGGTCTCGGTGCCGCTTGGCAAAACACCGTGGCGATCCCGGACAGCTGGCAAGACGCGCAGGCACAACCCATCCCGGGCCCGATGGGGCCTTCACGTCTGATGTTGTCCAAGCCGGTGATTGCCGCTGTGGAAGGCCACGCCGTGGCCGGTGGTATGGAACTGGCCGCGTGGTGTGACATGCGTGTGGCCTCGGAGACATCGGTGTTTGGGGTCTTCTGTCGTCGCTGGGGTGTACCCTTGATTGACGGCGGCACTGTGCGCCTGCCGCGCATCCTTGGCCAAGGTCGGGCTAACGATCTTATTTTGACGGGCCGTCCCGTCGATGGTGACGAAGCGCACCGTGTCGGTCTGGTCGATAGGATATGTCCCGAAGGCCATGCCATGGAAGAGGCTTTGATATTGGCAGAAAGCCTGACGCGGTTTCCGCAGGCCTGTATGCGTGCGGATTTCCTGTCGGCCCGTCCAACTGGCGTCGAGCTTGCCGATGGCCTGCGCCGGGAGTGGGCCTCGTTTGACGCGTTTTCTGCCGAGGGCCAAAAGGGCGCGGTGCGCTTTGCCGCCGGCAAGGGGCGTGGCGGTGGCTTCTCCGATTTCTGATACATGCGCAACAGCAGCGTACTTTGTGGTAACAAGCTGGCGGGCCACAAACACCTGCACCACCGCAAAACAGTCGTGATACCGACACTATACCGACGTCGAAATTGACGGTTAATCGGCAAAAACCGACGCAACGGCACGTGGTGCGCCAAGCTGATTTGACGCCGCGTCGGGCGTGACAAAGGCTCTGCTTTACGTTTTGGTCAACTCAACTGAGGAGGCACCTTTGGAGGCACCAATGACCCAATATCCGCACATGCTCGCCCCGCTTGATTTGGGCTTTACCACCTTGAAAAACCGCGTCCTTATGGGCTCCATGCACACCGGTCTTGAGGAAACCAAAGACTGGAATCGCGTGGCCGAATTCTACGGCGAACGCGCCCGTGGTGGTGTTGGTTTAATCGTCACCGGCGGTATGGCACCTTCTCGCGAAGGGGGCGTTTTTCCCGGTGCGGCCGGTCTGTTCACAGGCGAAGACATCGCCAACCACAAAATCGTCACCGACCGCGTCCACGAAGGTGGTGGCAAGATTGCCATGCAGATCCTGCACGCCGGCCGCTACGCCTATGGGCCGGAGTGTGTGTCGTCTTCTGCAATCAAATCTCCCATTTCTCCATTCCCACCAAAAGAACTCGATGAAGAGGGAATTGAGAAGCAAATTCAAGATTTTGTCACCGCCACCGTTCGCGCCCGCGAGGCTGGATATGACGGTGTCGAGATCATGGGGTCGGAAGGGTACTTCCTCAATCAGTTCATCGTCACCCATGTGAACAAACGCACAGACCGCTGGGGCGGCTCGTACGAAAACCGCATTCGTCTGCCCATCGAACTGGTGCGCCGGTGTCGTGAGGCTGTGGGCGAAGACTTCATCATAATCTACCGCCTGTCGATGATTGATCTTGTGCCCAACGGCTCCACCCATGACGAAGTGGTGCAGCTCGCGCAGGAGATTGAAAAGGCGGGTGCGACTATCATTAACACCGGTATCGGCTGGCACGAAGCTCGCATCCCCACCATTGCCACCTCGGTCCCGCGCCGCGCCTTTGCTTGGGTGACCAAAAAGCTGATGGGTAAGGTGGGTATCCCGGTGATCACCTCCAACCGCATCAACACGCCGGAAGTGGCTGAGGATGTGCTGGCTGAAGGCTGTGCTGACATGGTCTCAATGGCACGCCCCTTCCTGGCAGACGCCGACTTCGTGAACAAAGCCGCAGAAGGCAACGCAAACCAAATCGCGCCTTGCATCGGTTGCAATCAAGCCTGTCTCGATCACACCTTTGGCGGCAAGCTCACCTCTTGTTTGGTGAATCCACGGGCCTGTCACGAAACCGAATTGGCCATGCCAACAGCTGAAAATAACAAGAAAATTGCCGTAGTCGGTGCAGGTCCTGCGGGTCTTTCCGCAGCCATCACAGCCGCGCAGCGCGGACACACGGTCACGTTGATTGATCGGGCAGGTAAATTGGGCGGACAGCTCAACGTCGCCAAGCAGATCCCCGGCAAAGAAGAATTCTGGGGCTTGGTCGACTGGTACGAAGCCATGGTGACGGAGCTGAACATCGACGTGCAACTCAACACTGAGGCCTCGGTCAATTCGCTTGCCGGTTACGATGATGTCATTATCGCAACAGGCATTGTTCCGCGGGATCCCGGTATCCCGGGGCAGGACCGCCCAGAGGTGCTAAATTACCTTGATGTCCTGCGCGACAAGAAACCTGTGGGCAACAAAGTAGCCGTGGTTGGCGCTGGGGGCATTGGCTTTGATGTCTCTGAATTCCTTGTACATGAAGGCGAAAGCCTGACCGAGAACCTGCCAGAATGGATGGCGGAGTGGGGTGTCTCTGATCCGGCGGAACATCGCGGAGGGCTCGCGCCAGAAGGGCCACAGCCACATGCGCCGGCGCGTCAGGTCACACTAATGCAGCGCAAAGCTAAGGCGCTTGGCAAAGGCCTTGGAAAAACAACGGGCTGGATCCATCGCGCCGCACTTAAGATGAAGAATGTCGAAATGCTTGGTGGGGTGAACTACGAGAAGATTGACGACGCGGGCCTTCATATCTCCTTTGGCGAAGCGCGCGAGAATCCACGTGTGATAGAGGTCGACAATGTGGTGCTTTGTGCTGGTCAGGTGAGCGATCGCAGCCTCGCAGACGCCTTGGAAGCCGAAGGTGTGCGCTGCCATGTGATTGGGGGTGCGGACGTTGCAGCAGAGCTTGACGCAAAGCGGGCGATCAACCAAGGCACGCGGCTTGCGGCCACGCTCTAAGGTGTCTCACGACAGGTGAAAACCAAGGGGCGCTTTGGGCGCCCTTTTCCTCTATGCGACAAAAAAGAAGGCCCGGACAATCGCTTGCCGGGCCAAGGTGCTTTCAAAGAAAGCCAGGGAAATTCAGAATTTACCAGTCGGTGGGACCTTTGTCGGCAAAGGCGTGCACCAAGAAGTCAATAAACGCACGCACCTTTGGCTGAGTGAACCGGCCCGGAGGATACACGGCGTAAATGCCCTGGGTCTCAACCGGCAAGTCCGGGATAGCTTCTTCCACCAACCCTTGCTCCATTGCGTCAGCGTAAAGAAAGCTTGGGAGATAGGCGATGCCAAGACCAGCCTGTGCTGCGTTCAGAAGGGATTGTCCGTCATTCACGGACAACCAACCGGCGGTGCGTACTTGACGCTTCTCACCCGATGGCGCGGTTAGCTTCCAGACTGCACCATTGGACTGGTTGGAATAGTGCAGCAGCTTGTGGTGATTTAGGTCATCAATTTTTTCAGGACGGCCGTATTTTTCAAAATAGGCTGGGCTGGCGATCATTCGCTTTGTGGTTTCGGTCAACTTACGTGCCCGAAGGGTGCTGTCTTCCAGTTCGCCAATGCGAATGGCCATATCAAAGCCTTCGGAAATCAGTTCCACGTAGCGGTTGTTGAGCACCATATTCACAGTGATGTCGGAGAACTCACTCAAGAAATCACCCAGTACAGGGGATAGATGGTTCACGCCAAAGTCGGTGGCGACAGAAATTCTCAGCAACCCAGAGGGCGCTGATTGCATGGAAGTGACCAGGGCATCCGCTTCACCTGCATCGTTCAAAACGCGGCGTGCTCGATCATAATAGGCCAAGCCAATTTCCGTTGGTGATACACGCCGCGTGGTGCGGTTGAGCAAACGAGCGCCCAGACGTGCCTCAAGTGAGGACACATGTTTGGAAACGGCAGATTTTGAGATGCCCATCTTCTTTGCAGCATCTGTAAATCCACCTTGATCCACCACGGTGGCGAATGCTTCCATTTCGGTCAGGCGATCCATGTTTTGATCCTCTAATGTCTTCCTTGGGGACAAGATATGCCGATGAATTCGGGCAGGAAGAGGGCAGGGGCCGGACAATGTTGCGGTTTTGCGTGGATCGTTTGCGGCATGGAAACAGGGAAACGATGCGTTTCTAAAGGGGCTTGGCTGCTAAACTGCTTCGTCTTTCTCAAATAGAGCATCACCCAGCCTTTGCGCAGATGCCTGTAAGAAACCAACTTGGGCCATCGCACCAGTGAGTGTTATGCGCGGCTTGGGACCGTGAAACGCCAAAGCGGCAATAAACCGTCCACGCCGGTCGGTCACGGGAACTGCAATCGCGAGCATCCCGTCCATGAACTCCTCGCGATCTAAGGCAAAGCCGTCACGCGCAATTTGGGCCAGTTCCGCAAGAAGCCCTTCCTGTGTGATATGTGTCGTGTCAGTCCGCGCGTTCAGTTTGAGTGATGCCACCATATCTTTTCGGGCAGTTGGACCTAAACTTGCGAGAAAGCACTTGCCACTTGCGGAGCAGTGAAAGGGCACCTGAGTGCCGATCGGAAGTTGGATGCGGAAGGCCCAGTCGGTTTCCACACGGTCCAAATACCGCATACCTGAGTCTTCGGGCACAACGTAGTTCACGCTCTCACCAACGGTGTGTGCAACATCCTTCAAGATTTGGTGGCGAAACACGTGGTCTCTTGAATTATAAAGCAACCCCGCTCCCATTTCACGCAGGCGCCGGGCAACTTGGTATTTTCGCGACGTGCCGCGCCGAATGAGAAAGCCGTTTTCTTCGAGTGTTGCACAGAGACGATGCACGGTCTGTTTCGGCAATCGTAAGGTTTCATTGATTTCTGTGGCAGTCATCGCCCGGTCGCATTTTCCCAGGACCTCCAGGATCAGAAGAGTGCGCAGGTTGGTTGGGATCCGCTCAGATTTTGTCATCGCAATACCACTCGAGAAGTTGGTTTTGAATTGGCTTGGAAACACTGTAGCGTCAAAATCTGCAGAAAACAGGACTCAGAGTCCCATTTTTTGATATATGGCAACATTAGGTGGGCGTGCGGATATGAAACGAACATACCTCAAAAGGGCTCTACATCAGCCGGAGACCGGCGCGGCTGATGTAAGTGGAGCCGTAGAAACCATATTGTCGGACATTGAAGCAGGTGGTGAAGCCGCCGCTTTGGCGTATGCGGCGAAATTCGATAAGTATTCGGGCCGTCCCAATCTCACCTCGGAGATCATTGAGCGCGCGTCAAACCGACTTTCACAAAGACTCAAAGACGACATCCATTTCGCTCATGACAACGTGCGTCGGTTTGCAGAGAAGCAGAAAGCCACAGTTCAAGACTTCGCAACCGAGATAGTGCCTGGTTTTGTCACAGGACAAAAATCAATCCCGGTTGGGGCCGTGGGGTGTTATGTGCCGGGGGGCCGATACAGTCATATTTCCAGCGCAATTATGACTGTTACAACAGCCAAAGTGGCGGGATGTCGCCACATCACCGCATGCTCGCCTCCGCAAGCAACCAAAGGTATACCGCCGTCGATCATCTATGCTGCGCATATCTGCGGGGCAGATGAAATTCTTGCCATGGGCGGAGTACAGGGCATTGCTGCCATGACCTTTGGGTTATTTGGATTGCCAAAGGCCAATATCCTGGTCGGGCCAGGCAATCAGTATGTGGCTGAGGCCAAACGGCAATTGTTTGGTCGAGTCGGAATTGACATGATCGCGGGGCCAACTGACAGCTTGATCCTGGCTGATGAAACTGCAGACCCACATTTTGTGGCCACGGATTTGGTAAGCCAAGCCGAGCATGGATACAATTCTCCGGTCTGGTTGGTGACAAACCACCAAGACTTGGCCACGGCCGTACTTGAAGCCGTTCCACACCTAATAGCGAACCTACCTGAGCTGAACCGAGTGAATGCCGAGGCCGCGTGGCGGGACTACGCTGAAGTCATCTTGTGTGAGAATCGCGAAGGCATGGCGCTAACATCTGATGAGTACGCGCCAGAACACCTCACGGTTCAGGCCGCTGATCCAGAATGGTGGCTGTCGCGCTTGACCGCTTATGGCTCATTGTTTCTGGGAGAAGAGACAACAGTGTCTTTTGGGGACAAAGCGGCGGGTACAAATCATGTCCTCCCAACCTCACGCGCCGCGCGCTACACGGGCGGCCTTTCTGTGCATAAGTACATGAAGGTTGTCACCTGGCAGCGCGCCACACGTGAGGGGTCAAAAACTGTAGCACAGGCGACGGCCCGAATTTCTCGATTGGAAGGTATGGAAGGACACGCACGTGCCGCGGATGCGCGGCTTGCAAAATATTTTCCGTCAGAAACATTTGATCTTTCGGCAGGCGAACAGTCTTAGGCGTTTGGGACTCTAGGGGTTTGGTCTGCTAAGGCAATAATCTGCGCAGCTTTTGCCTGACGCTTAGAGTAGAGGGGAAAATAGGCGTGTGATAGGCGCGCCCACCCGAATACCCAGAGATTGCTCAGACAGCAATTTCTCCAGCCGGAAAGAGCGTGCGAAGTCCGTTTTGAACATGTCTTCTAGGTCGTCAGCGGCGCGTGCATCAAACATCACGGCCATGGTTTCGAAGTTTAGGATAAAGGACCGGTTGTCCATATTTGTAGTACCCACAGCCGCGAGACTATCGTCCACGAGCACGGCTTTCTGATGCATAAACCCGTCAGTGTATCGCCAGATCTGCGCTCCCGCCTCTCGCACTTCATCAAAATACGCGAATGCCGCCAGCCAAACCGTTCTGTGGTCGATGTTGTCCGGTATCAAAATACGCACATCCACCCCCTTGAGCGCGGCATGTTTAATGGCGGTCAAAATGTGCACATCGGGCACAAAATATGGTGAGGCAATCCAGACACGTTTTTTGGCATTTGCCAAAGCAGAGAAAAAGAACATGGCACCGGTTTCCATTTTGTCCCCCGGTCCAGTTGGCACAATTAGTCCAGGCATATTCTCTGTTGCCTGACCACTTTGCCAGTTGAGGTTGAGGAGCAGGTTCTCCTCCGTTGTCCAATGCCAGTCTTCGGCAAAGATCAATTGCAGTTGGCTAACCACCGGACCTTTGAGCTGAACGTGAGTATCCCGCCAGTTGCCAAACTTTGGGTTTAACCCCAAATACTCGTCACCTACATTAAGACCACCAGTGAAAGCGGTGGTCCCATCAATGACCACGGTTTTACGGTGGTTTCGAAAATTCAACTGAAACCGGTTTTTGGGAACCCGCATCTGCGAAGGCTCCACGATCTGAATGCCGGAGTCACGCAGGGTTTGTCGAAATCCGTGGTTTAACTTGTGGCTGCCAACTGGGTCATAAAGCACCCTCACAATCACCCCACGCTGTGCTGCTGCAATTAGATGGCGCTGCAGGCTTCTACCCAGTCCATCGTCGTGAATAATGTAGAATTGTAATAGGACGTAGTCTTCCGCAGCATCGATGGCGGAGAATATCGCGTCAAATGTCTCCTCCCCGTCAATCAGCAACTCCATCGCGTTGCCGCGGGTCACGGGAAGATCGGAGATTGCCTCCAAAGCTTTGGTGGGAAATACCGGCGGCACGTCTGGTTTCAGGGCTTCGCTGACCTCTTGAATACGCTCTATGATAACCTCACTATCGCGCCGGCCTGTGACGTAGTGTTGAAATTTATGATGGCCAAGGAACATGTAGGCAGGAACTGCGATGTAAGGGGCTGCAATCAAGAACACGACCCAGCCCACCGCGCCTTGGGATGTGCGCGAATGCTGAACCGCCCGCCAGGCCATAAACAAGGCCACCAATTCCAAAAGAACAAAAAAAACTGCCAAAAAAGTGGTCATTAAGGTCTCCTTTCGCGCGGCTAACCAACTAAGGCACGTGCTGTGAGAAAGCCTAGCTCACAGGCAAAGGTTGCGCCAACATCGTTTTGGGGCATTCTCGAGATGTGGTCCAACGCTGAAACTTGGGACCAATGAGAGCTTGCGCCCATGACGGGAGCCTGTCGAATCTGCCGATGACAGGACAGGTAAGGCAAAATCGATCTAAAAAACTTGCCACCCTCCCAAATCGTCTGTAAAGGGCGCTGGTTCCTTACTGGAATCTTGAGGCGGGGTGATTCCCGTCTTTTGGGTTCGAAGAGGGTTTGCGGTGGTCGCAGATCCTCCTCTCAACTCCAACGCCTAAACAAGGCTGACGAAATGCAAAGTCAAAACATTCGCATTCGGCTGAAGGCTTTTGATTACCGTGTACTGGATTCCAGCACACAGGAAATCGTGAACACTGCAAAGCGCACCGGCGCGCAGGTTCGTGGCCCGATCCCACTTCCCAACAAGATTGAGAAGTTCACCGTTCTGCGTGGCCCACACGTAGACAAAAAGTCCCGCGATCAGTTCGAGATCCGTACGCACAAGCGTCTTCTCGACATCGTTGATCCGACCCCGCAGACCGTAGACGCGCTGATGAAGCTCGATCTGGCGGCCGGCGTGGACGTCCAGATCTCTGTTTAAGGAGAGTATCTGATGCGTTCCGGTATTATCGCGAAAAAAGTGGGCATGACCCGCTTGTTCATGGAAGACGGTAAGCAGATCCCTGTGACCGTTCTTTCCCTCGACGGCCTGCAGGTTGTTGCTCAGCGTACAGAAGAGAAAGACGGCTACACAGCTGTTCAACTCGGCGCTGGTACAGCCAAGGCCAAACGCACTTCCAAAGCCATGCGTGGCCACTTCGCAAATGCGAAAGTGGAACCTAAGCGCAAGCTGGTTGAGTTCCGCGTTCCATCCGAAGGTCTGATTGAAGTTGGTGCGGAAATCTCCGCCGAGCACTTCCTTGAAGGTCAGAAAGTGGACGTTGCGGGCACCTCGATTGGTAAAGGTTTTGCCGGTGCCATGAAACGCCACAACTTCGGCGGCTTGCGCGCGACACACGGTGTTTCGATCAGCCACCGTTCGCACGGCTCCACAGGTCAATGTCAGGATCCCGGTAAGGTATTCAAAGGCAAGAAAATGGCCGGCCACATGGGTGCCGTTCGCGTCACCACACAGAACCTCGAAGTTGTCAAAACTGACGCCGATCGTGGTCTGCTGTTCATCAAAGGTGCCGTACCTGGCTCCAAAGGTGGCTGGGTTTCCGTTAAGGATGCCGTGAAGAAGAAAGCTCCAGAAGGTCTGCCTTTCCCGGCTGGTCTGAAAGCAGCAGCGACCGAAGCTCCGGCTGAAGAAGCACCTGCGGAAGGTGGTGAAGCATGAAACTTGACGTGATCAAACTTGACGGCTCCAACGCCGGTTCGGTTGAGCTGTCTGAAGACCTGTTCGGTCAGGAGCCGCGCGCGGACATCTTGCACCGTGTGGTGCGCTGGCAGCGTAACAACGCCCAAGCTGGTACTCACAAAGTGAAGACCCGTTCGGAAGTGTCCTACTCGACCAAGAAGATCTATCGCCAAAAAGGCACCGGTGGCGCACGCCACGGCGCTCGCTCGGCTCCGATCTTCCGCGGTGGTGGTGTTTACAAAGGTCCAGTTGTGCGTTCACACGGCCACGACCTGACCAAGAAGTTCCGCAAGCTGGGTCTGAAGCACGCCCTGTCCGCCAAAGCGAAAGCTGGTGAACTGGTTGTGATCGAAGATGCAGCCACCGAAGGCAAGACCGCCGCTCTGGCCAAACAGGTTGCAAACCTGGGCTGGAAACGTGCTCTTATCATCGACGGCGCTTCCGTGAACGAAGACTTCCTGAAAGCATCGCGCAACATCGACGGTCTGGATATCCTGCCGACAATGGGTGCGAACGTTTATGACATCCTCAAGCGTGACACTCTGGTGATCACCAAAGCGGGGATCGAAGCACTGGAGGCTCGCCTGAAATGAGCGCTAAAGCAGAACACTATGATGTGATCCGCGCACCGGTCATCACCGAGAAATCCACCATGGCGTCCGAAAACGGCGCAGTGGTTTTCGAAGTGGCGATCGACAGCAACAAACCCCAGATCAAAGAAGCTGTTGAAGCGCTCTTTGGTGTGAAGGTCAAAGCGGTCAACACCACCATCACCAAGGGTAAAGTCAAACGTTTCCGCGGCCAGCTTGGCAAGCGTAAAGACGTGAAAAAGGCTTACGTGACCTTGGAAGAAGGCAACACGATCGACGTGTCCACCGGTCTGTAAAGACTGCTTTCTTTGAGAAATTGAAAAGCCCCCTGCCAGAGATGGCGGGGGGCTTTTTGTTTTGGGGCCTCATCAAAGGCCTTGATATATTCGCTCATCGTCATGGGGTGGGCCACATCTCTTCATTGGGCAGTTTGGCCCTGCCTCTCTATATCTGTCGTTAGGAGACGCGACTTGTAAGGACAGAGAGATGAACGCACAGGTGGAATTGTTTGAAGCGGTACAAACTTACTTTGACGGGCTGTTTTATTGCGACAAAGAGAAGCTCGATGCAGTGTTTCACCCGGCGGCAAGCTTGTTTGACGTTGAGAAGGGCGAAATATTCGCGGAGCCTATTGCGAGTTTCAACGCCGACGTCGGCGCCAATGCGGCCAACTCCCCACATGCGTTGGGGCAGAGGATGGACGCAGAGGTTTTGATGGTGGATTACCTGACGCCCAAAAGTGCCCTCGTCAAAATCCGCTTCCGCGCTCGGCGCAATGTGTATCAGGATCATCTGTCGATGCTGAAAGGCGAAAATGGCTGGCAGATCGTGGCAAAGGTCTGGATGCTGGAGAAAATGGTGGAGGAGATTTGAGAGGAGGCGTCTGGACGTGGCTAGGTTGAGTGACCCTGAAACGCAAGGACACAATCGGTGTGTCTCCTGGCCCGCTATGCCTGTCGTCAGTGGGAAAAAGTGAGAAGCTCCCTCCTATCGATGACAGGTGGCCTTTGCTTAGCTGAAGTATGTCACAACCGTTGATGGCTTCGTTGGTCGTCTAACTATTTTTTGTTTTCAAGATGGCCTGTTCGGTATTTGGTTCCCGAGAAGCGTTTGTTGCTTTGATACAGGATTTGAGCTGTATTGTGTCACAAACAATCAGTGGGAGAGTTGGGTGAGCGAGTTTTGGCAATCAGTCGTACAAACCGCAATCGGTTCATCCCTTGGTTTTGGTTTGGGGTTGATTGCTTTTCACTACCAGCAGAAATCGATGCGAGACGAAAGTGAGGAAGGCTCTCGGCTCGAAGCTATCGGAGGAATGAATCGTTTGGTGATTTCTGCAGGTTCCAATGTTGAGGCAATTGCGAATTCCAAATTACAGGCGCTGTCAGCGCTCGCTCCAGAAGCGGAACAGATTCAAAGGTTAAGCGAGGCGTCTTTCGACGCCAAGGCCGAAAACGAACATGCACGCCTAAGCGAACTTTCGAAGGCGCTTGGTGAGTGTCGGTGTTTCTACTTGTCACTTCCCCAAGTACACATAATGGCGCCTCCTCATTCTTCAGAATATAACTTGTTGTTGAAAGAGATGCCCTCGTTGTCTTTGTTTGCTCATAGAGCTCTCGGCTGTATGGAGCAAATGAATGATCAGATTGGAATAAGGAATGACCTTATTGCGGAGCAGGCAAGGGAAAACAAAGCCGGAACCGGTTTAAGCGGTGAAAGGATGCGCTACTTCGCTAGTATGATGTCCGGTGCAAGTAGGGGCATTTGTGAAAACGCTGATTTCGCGCTCAATTTTTGGAGACTAGCGTTGGATCAATGTGCGAGTTACGCAAAACATGCAGCCAGGCCTGGTGAGTGCCTCGGTTTTGAATTGGTACCTGAAGCTGAGAAAGCTATGCCGACGGAAGAAATGTTTCCTTTGATGAGAAAGCAGATTGTGAATTTTGGGGAAGCGGAAAAGGGCTAGAACAAAATTGAGCAAACGGGCCTGAATAGACACGCAAACTCAAACCGTTGGATCGCCTTCACGCACGTTGTTGAAGCGTGTCTTCGGCGCCAAGGTCGATAGAGCCACATAAAAACAAGCCCTCCTATAGACACTTCCCCCCATCCCCGCTATATCGCGCAAGTCGTGTGGCCTCAGATTCGTTCTGGGGCTGCTCACTTTTGAGAGTCGGGCACCTACGGGGGCCTATATCCTTGGCACCTTAGTAGTTGGGTTTGAGATCAAAACCAGCGAGCAGGGGCCTTCATCTACGCAGAGAGCACGCTCTTTGCATGCACACGGAAGACAGAAAGCATGGCACTTAAGTCGTATAAGCCGACGACGCCGGGCCAACGTGGGTTGGTGCTGATCGACCGTTCGGAACTTTGGAAAGGACGCCCTGTCAAAGCCCTCACTGAGGGTCTGACAAAGTCGGGCGGCCGGAACAACACCGGACGGATCACATCGCGTCGCCGCGGTGGTGGGGCAAAACGCCTCTACCGGATCGTTGATTTCAAACGCAACAAATTGGATGTCGCAGCCACCGTTGAACGGATCGAATATGACCCGAACCGGACTGCATTCATCGCACTCGTAAAATATGAAGACGGCGAGCAGGCCTACATCCTTGCACCACAGCGTTTGGCTGTTGGTGATCAGGTTGTTTCGTCCGCAAAAGCTGACATCAAGCCGGGCAACGCAATGCCGTTCTCTGGCATGCCTATTGGTACGATCATTCACAACATCGAGCTGAAACCAGGCAAAGGCGGCCAGATCGCCCGTGCAGCTGGTACTTACGCTCAGTTTGTTGGTCGTGACGGTGGCTATGCTCAGATCCGCCTGTCTTCTGGCGAATTGCGCCTCGTGCGTCAGGAATGCATGGCCACCGTTGGTGCCGTGTCCAACCCTGACAACTCCAACCAGAACTACGGTAAAGCCGGTCGTATGCGCCACAAAGGCAAGCGTCCGTCTGTTCGTGGTGTGGTCATGAACCCGATCGATCACCCGCACGGTGGTGGTGAAGGTCGTACATCCGGTGGTCGTCACCCAGTGACACCATGGGGTAAGCCGACCAAAGGTGCACGTACCCGCAACAAAAACAAAGCGTCGCAAAAGCTTATTATCCGCTCGCGTCACGCCAAGAAGAAGGGACGTTAATCTATGTCTCGCTCTGTATGGAAAGGTCCTTTCGTCGATGCTTACGTGCTTAAAAAAGCCGAAGCTGTGCGCGAATCCGGCCGCAATGAAGTGATCAAAATTTGGTCCCGTCGTTCCACCATCCTGCCCCAGTTCGTGGGTCTGACGTTTGGTGTGTACAACGGCAAGAAACACATCCCTGTCAACGTCACTGAAGACATGATTGGTCAGAAGTTTGGTGAATTTTCGCCAACTCGGACCTATTACGGTCACGCAGCTGACAAAAAAGCGAAGCGGAAGTAAGTCATGGGCAAGGTAAAGAACCCCCGCCGCGTGGCTGAAAACGAAGCAATGGCGAAAACACGCATGCTTCGCACAAGCCCGCAGAAACTGAACCTGGTGGCCGGTATGATCCGCGGCAAGAAAGTTGAGAAGGCTCTGACCGACCTGACTTTCTCCAACAAGCGGATCGCGCAGGACGTGAAGAAATGCCTTCAGTCCGCAATTGCCAACGCTGAGAACAACCACAATCTGGACGTCGACAGCCTGGTCGTTGCCGAGGCCTATGTGGGTAAGAACCTGACGCTGAAACGCGGTCGCCCTCGCGCCCGTGGTCGTTTCGGGAAGATCATCAAGCCGTTCTCGGAACTCACTATCAAGGTGCGTCAGATTGAGGAGCAAGCCTAATGGGTAACAAAGTCAATCCGATTGGCATGCGCCTTCAGGTGAACCGCACTTGGGACAGCCGCTGGTATGCGGACACCAAAGATTTTGGCGATCTTCTTCTGGAAGACATCAAAATCCGTGAGTTCATCAAAACCGAGTGCAAACAAGCCGGTATCGCACGTGTGATCATCGAGCGCCCTCACAAGAAGTGCCGTGTGACAGTTCACACTGCGCGTCCGGGCGTGATCATTGGCAAAAAAGGCGCGGACATCGAGACACTTCGCAAGAAGATCGCCGCGATGACCGACTCCGAGCTGCACCTCAACATTGTTGAAGTGCGCAAGCCGGAACTCGACGCAGCACTGGTTGGCGAGTCCATCGCTCAGCAGCTGGAGCGTCGTGTGTCTTTCCGCCGCGCAATGAAACGTGCCGTACAGAACGCCATGCGTATGGGCGCCCTGGGTATCCGGGTGAACGTTGCAGGTCGTCTGGGTGGTGCCGAGATCGCGCGTACCGAATGGTACCGTGAAGGTCGCGTTCCATTGCACACACTGCGTGCCGACATCGATTACGCACACGTGGAAGCCACGACCGCTTACGGGATCATTGGTATCAAAACCTGGATCTTCAAAGGCGAGATCATGGAACATGATCCACAAGCACGTGATCGCCGCGCTCAAGAAGTCCAGGATGGCCCAGCACCTCGCGGTGCAGGCGGTCGTCGCTAAGGGAGACTGATCAATGCTTCAACCAAAGCGTACTAAATTCCGCAAGATGCACAAAGGCCGCATCAAGGGTCTGGCAAAGGGTGGTTCCACCCTGAACTTTGGCTCCTTTGGCCTGAAGGCAACCACGCCGGAGCGTGTGACTGCTCGCCAAATCGAGGCCGCACGTCGCGCAATGACCCGTCACATGAAACGTCAAGGTCGTGTTTGGATCCGTATCTTCCCAGACACTCCTGTGACCTCGAAGCCAACCGAAGTCCGTATGGGTAAAGGTAAAGGCTCCGTGGACTACTGGGCGTGTAAAGTGAAACCAGGTCGCGTGATGTTCGAAATCGACGGTGTTGACGAAGACATCGCACGTGAGGCCCTGCGCCTTGCCGCGATGAAACTTCCGGTCAAAACCCGCGTCGTGGTTCGCGAAGACTGGTAAAAGCTTGGTGAGTTTGCCTCACCAGTCCAGACAAGATTGACCCTCCGCCAGGAAACTGGCGGAGGGTTTTCTGTTTCTGCGCCTTGAGTGTCATGATCCGCCGCCTCCACCGGTTACATTGCGTAGCAGAGTTGACAGGTTGGCTCCGAGATACGCCGTTTGCGAATACCAAGAAGACTGCGTAACCTTGCGAGTGCAGGAAGCAGAACTCCGGCCAAAAGAAAAAGGCCTCGCTACATAGCGTGGCCTTTGAAAGTTAAATTTTAACAATGATTTAGGCGGCATCCCAAGCGTCGTCGAGGTCGTCTTCTGTTACTCGACTGGAGCGCACATCTTTGAGAGTGAACCCATCAACCGCGCGTACGAGGTTTTCGGCCTCGCCTCGCAAAACCTGACCAGAGGCGGCGGTTTCTTCGAGCATTGCGGCGCTCTTTTGGCTATCGCTATCAAGGTTCTCCACTGCGGCACTGACCTCTTTCAGTCCGGTGGACTGGTCCACAGCGTTGTCGGCGATTTCCCGGACCTTACCAACAACCTGCTCGACTGCTTGCATGATTTCACCCAAAGAGTTCCCAGTTTCATCCATCAGGTTTACACCGTTTTCGACTTCGGACTGTGAACTAGAGATCAGTGTATTGATCTCATGGGCAGCCTCAGAGGATCGTTGTGCCAAAGCACGGACTTCAGAAGCTACAACCGCAAACCCGCGACCTGCGTCTCCGGCGCGCGCTGCTTCCACACCAGCATTCAGTGCCAGCAGGTTGGTCTGAAACGCGACGTCCTCAATCAAACCGCTGATCTGGGAAATCGCGTCGGAGCTTTCTTTGATCTTCTGGATCGCAGCGACGGTCTGATCGGCGACTTCGCGTGTGGACTCGGCTTTCTTCTGCGCGTTGTTGACGTGTGAGCGTGCTTCTTGAGCGCTCTGGGCCGTGTGATTGACGGTCTGAGCGACGGTTTGCAGCGAGGACGATGTCTCCTCCAGAGAGGCGGCGGAGACTTCACCGCGGCGCGATGCATCATCCACGGAGGAAGAGATTTCCTGAGATGTGTTGTTCAGAACCTGACCAGAGGCTGACAGCTGACGCACCATTCCGTCGAGGCTGTCGGTCAAGTGGGTAATGGTGCTCGATATATCCTTGAAGACACCTTTCTGTCCTTCAGGCAATTCATGTGTAAGGTCGCCTGTTGCCAAGACTTCAAGCGCCTCTTGTACGTCTCCAAGACCTTTTTGAGCCACGTCACCGATAGTGTTGACGCCTTGGCCAAGATCTTTGAACACTCCATCTGCTCCGGCGGTGTCAATCCGGCGGGAGAAGTCGCCCTCACCGCATGCTTCGATCACTTTGGATATTTCTCGCGTCATGTGGACTTTGGTTTCCTCCTGCTTGCGGAAATCGCCCACAGCTTCGGAGATTGCCGACAATTCGCGAATACCGGACGTTGGCATTTCCTTAGAAAAGTCCTCACTCATCATGTCCTTGAGGACCGTGTCGATGCGCTTGAGGGGCCGGGATATTCCGCGTGCGAGGAAGAAGGCGAAAATCGCAAAGATTGCAGCGCCACCGATTGCAGCCCATTGCGAGCTTTGTTGAGCTTTTTGACTTACCAATTCGCTTTCATGAAGGACCGCATCAAGGGCAAGCGTCACTTCCTCCAGAACGGCGTCCATATAGGGCGACGCATTTGCATAGCTTTTTGAGACTTCTTTGCGGAAGGTGCGTTCTTTCAGCGTTTCGTTCACCAATGCTTCAAAGGCAACCTTGTATGCGGCCATGACAGGTAGAATTGCTTCTCGTTGCTCCGCACTATCGTAGAAGAACACCGGAAACCCTTCAAATTCCGCAATCCGCGCGTTTACTTCCTCGAGCCATTTGGTGTCAGCGGAAATAATGAAGTCTTTCTCGTGCTGACGCATTGTCAATACGTTGACCTTCAAAACAGGAATGGCGACGTCTTTTAGGCTCTCGCTGACAGTTTCAGCTGCGGTTTCAAGTTCTCCGCGAAGCCCGTCAGAGTTCGTGTAGCCGAGCCGTTTGTTGCTGGCGACAACGTCGTGGAAACGGTCTTGATAGTCATGCGCATACTGGATCAGCGGAGCCATGTGACGGGCGGTTTCGAGCAAATCCGGGATCTCGGACAGTGTGGTTTCCATCACCTCCAGATGTTCCCACATCAAATCCATGATACCCACATGGCGATCGGCGTATTTTTGATCGAGCCTGAGAAGGAAATCTTTTTCTGCACGTCGGGCCATCAGAAACTCGATCTTCAGGTTTTCGATTGCGATGGCCGTCTCTTCGATGGATTTGACACGATTTTGCATGTCATCGCGCATTTTATGAGAGTATAGCGAGATCCCAGCCAAACCGCCCATGACGCCAATGGCCATGACAATGATGGAGATGATCGCAAACGAGACTGTTATTTTCCGTTTCATGGTTTTTACTGCTCCTGGGCAGGCGGATTTCGAGTGTGCCTATGAGAAGTAGCAAGCAGGGGTTAATAGAGTGTGGCCTTAAAAAACGGGGGGTTAGCCCAAAAAATGGGCGAATCTTTTTGCCAATGTTTCGAGGTGATTAGTCGCTGATTTCTACCAGTGCGTGTCTCGTAATTTTAAACTAGCTACGATAGGAAGCTGACATGTCGACCATCGAATCTCTCTTTGTGACCCGCCTTTATCGTGCGCGCCTTTCTGAATTTGGCACGCTTGTTGACGCTGATGAGCTTGAAGCCTCTTGTTTTTCGATCGCTGAAGATGATGAGGCAGGACAGGAGTGGTGTGAGGCCAACGCCTATCCCGGGTATACGTCTTATGCGTCGTTGACAGATTTGCCGTGGCGCTTCCCGATATTTGCGGATGTGGTGGCGTCATTGGATCAGCATGTGGCGGCGTTTGCCAAAGATTTGGAATTTGACCTCGATGGTAAGTCTCTGAAACTAGAAGATTTATGGATCAATATTCTTCCGGAGGGGGGGATGCATGCGTCGCATATCCATCCACATTCAGTGATCAGTGGAACCACCTATGTGTCCATGCCAGACGGGGCGAGTGCGTTGAAATTGGAAGATCCTCGGTCCGGGCGGATGATGGCGTCGCCAGTGCGGACCAAAGACGCGCGGCGGGATTTGCAGCCATTTATCTATATGAAACCGCAGGTTGGTGACGTTCTTCTGTGGGAAAGCTGGTTGCGGCATGAAGTTCCGATGAACATGTCTGAAGACGAGCGGGTCAGCGTGAGCTTTAACTACATCTGGGAATAGGTGTTGCGCCGTTAACCGATACATTCCACGTCGTTATTACGTCTGTATCCCGACTGTATTGCGGTGGTGCCCATCTTTTTGACCGCAGCACAGTTAACCCAGCGCACGTCTTCCGTTGCACTCGGCCCGTGGCATCATAGGATGCTTCGGGCCTTTGGTTTGGAATGGACAGGCCGCAATGCGTCCGATTGAACTCCCCTCAGAGCGGCGAAAACCTCTGCCAAGGAGTCGTATTTCTCCGGTTGAGGGCGTCGGAATAGGTCAGGCTTTCCCCAACGATAAGGAAAGGGAGAAGCCCATGTCAGACAATTCCGATTATGAAGTTGGTCAGGACAATGTGCGGATATTTGGGTTGGACATTCACAACCCGGTGTTTGCGATATCCGGACTAACAATCGTGGCCTTTGTATTTTTCTCATTGGTGTTTCGTGAACAGGCTGCCGAATTCTTTGGCTGGCTGCGACCGGCGCTCACAAGTAAATTTGACTGGGTCTTTATGATCGCGGGCAACCTATTTGTGGTGTTTTCGCTGTTTCTGGTGGTGTCGCCCTATGGCAAAATTCGACTTGGCGGTGAGGGCGCCAAGCCGGACTATAGCTATGCAGGTTGGATCGCGATGTTATTTGCGGCGGGCATGGGTATTGGCCTTATGTTCTGGGGGGTGGCAGAGCCGATCTCCCATTATGGCGCATCATTTGGTGGCGTGACCGTTGGTGAAGGTGGGCTGCGCACCGATTGGGCCCCGCTGGGGGCTGCAGAGGGCGACGTTCAAGGTGCGCGTGATCTGGCAATGGCGGCGACGATCTTCCATTGGGGCCTGCACCCCTGGGCCGTCTATGCGGTGGTAGCCCTGGCGTTGGCATTCTTCAGCTTCAACCGAGGGTTACCGCTGACAATGCGGTCGGTGTTCTATCCGTTGTTGGGCGAACGCACATGGGGACCGTTGGGGCATATCATCGATATCCTAGCAGTGTTTGCCACAATCTTTGGTCTGGCGACATCCCTTGGGCTTGGTGCGAGCCAGGCGCTTGCCGGGCTGAACTACCTATTTGGTGTGCCGATTAGCGACGGCATGAGCGTGCTCTTGATTGTGGTGATCACCGGCTTTGCCTTGATGTCGGTGATTGCCGGGCTTGAGAAAGGCGTGAAGCGATTGTCGGAAGCCAATATGATCCTCGCGGGGGCGCTATTGCTGTTGGTGCTGATCGTTGGGCCGACTGTGGCAATCCTGAGCGGTTTTTTCTCTGGAATGGTGGATTACGTGGTGCAGCTGCCGGCTTTGTCCAACTGGGTTGGTCGTGAAGACACCAACTTCTTACAGGGCTGGACTGCGTTCTATTGGGCCTGGTGGATCAGTTGGTCTCCGTTTGTGGGTATGTTCATTGCGCGGATTTCGCGGGGACGCACCATTCGTGAGTTCGTTATCTGTGTGCTGATCATACCAACTTTGGTTGGGGCGCTTTGGATGAGCGTGTTTGGTGGGGCTGCGTTGGAGCAGGTTACTGGCGGTACAGCTCAGGCCCTTCAGGATGCAGCGCTTGAGTTGAAGATGTTCAAAATGTTTGAGGCCTTTCCGATGACAGGACTGTTGTCCTTTGTGGGCATCATTCTGGTCGTTGTCTTTTTTGTCACCAGTTCGGATTCTGGTTCTTTGGTGATCGATACAATCACCGCTGGCGGTAAGACAGATGCGCCCACTGCGCAGCGGGTGTTCTGGTGCGTGTTGGAAGGCGCCATTGCGATTGTGCTGTTGCTGGGTGGCGGACTTGGCGCGCTACAAGCGGCGGCCATTGCGACCGGTTTCCCATTTGCGATTGTTCTTATGCTGATGTGCGTGTCAGTGATGATCGGCCTGATCCGTGAGCGAAAACGCACGCAATAACGTCGTCACAGAAGTACGTAATTGAATTCCGCCCTCTTTTGGGGGCGGTTTTCTGTATGTTTCAGAGGCATTTACAATTTGTCCCAAATTCTAACAGTTGCGTCCCAAATTCTAACGCTGCCATCTGAGATGCACCCCATATCCATTTCATCAAAGGAACACAGAAAACCCCAGATGAAAGGAAACACCCCAATGTTCAGCAAATTCGCTTCCGCCGCCGTTGTTGTTGCTCTGACCGCGCCGCTGGCTTTTGCCTATCCTGTGACCACAGCCCCAGGCCCAACCGAACCGGTGATGACCGAGAGCTATGAAGTTGCAGGCACCGTTGGCATGGATCGCCGGCAGGATCGCCGCGGGGATCGCCAGGACTGCCGTCAGGGTGAAGGCATCGTCGGCGCCGACAAACGGGACTGCAAACAGGACAACCGCAACGGCTAAGCCACGCCACTGCACCAAAGACGCAAGAGCCTCGACCCAATTGGGTGGAGGCCTTTTGCCGTCAAAGGGTCTTTCTAAATGCGCGCACGGGTTGGTACGAGGAGACGCGTTGAATTGTGCCTGCAACGGGTATTTCATGGTTGATAGACGTAAACGGCGATATGTCCCGAACTCCGACGAACGCGTCCCAAATTCTAACGCTGCCGTCTGAGATGCACCCCATATCCATTTCATCAAAGGAACACAGAAACCCCAGATGAAAGGAAACACCCCAATGTTCACCAAATTCGCTTCCGCCGCCGTTGTTGTTGCTCTGACCGCGCCGCTGGCTTTTGCCTATCCTGTGACTTCGGCTCCTGGCCCTACCGAGCCTGTGATGACTGAAAGCTATGAAGTTGCAGGTACAGTTGGCATGGACCGCCGGCAGGATCGCCGTGGGGATCGTCAGGACTGCCGCCAAGGCGAAGGCATCGTCGGCGCTGACAAACGGGACTGCAAACAGGACAACCGCAACGGCTAAGCCACGCGACAGCACCAAAGACGCAAGAGCCTCGACCCAACTGGGTGGAGGCCTTTTGCCGTCAAAGGGTCTTTCTAAATGCGCGCACGGCTTGGTACGAGGAGACCCGCTGAAATGCGTCTGCTCCGGGTAGTTTAGGGTTGATAGACGTAAACGGCGATATGTCCCGAACTCCAACGATCGCGTCCCAAATTCTAACGCTGCCGTCTGAGATGCACCCCATATCCATTTCATCAAAGGAACACAGAAACCCCAGATGAAAGGAAACACCCCAATGTTCACCAAATTCGCTTCCGCCGCCGTTGTTGTTGCTCTGACCGCGCCGCTGGCTTTTGCCTATCCTGTGACTTCGGCTCCTGGCCCTACCGAGCCTGTGATGACTGAAAGCTATGAAGTTGCAGGTACTGTTGGAATGGACAATCGAGAGGATCGCCGCGGTGACCGTCAGGACTGCCGGCAGGGGGAAGGGGTTGCTGGTGCCGACAAGCGCGACTGTAAACAGGACAGCCGCAACGGCTGAGTCTTCGCGACCCGGATGACTTTGAGCCCCAAAGAGCCCCGACCTTGAATGGTTGGGGCTTTGTCATGTTGGGGGCTTCCAACATGTTTCAGGCAAGCTAAAGTGCTGGCATGGAGCAAGTGAGAAGTGTGCGGTTTGGGTATGTCAGCGAAGCGCTTCAGCGAGAGCTGGGAGTGCAGGTGGCGGATCGCCTATTGCGCAAGGTTGGCAGATTTCCAGAAACCAAAGGTTTGCCAACCGTAAAGCAGGAGGCAGCGCTGATCCGAGCTGCTTGCCTTGAGGCTGGTGACCCAGCTCTGGGGGCACGTATCGGCTTGGGCTATCGCGACGCCCCAACCCTGTCCTCCTACATTGCGGCCAGTTCCAAGACGCTGCGCGCAGCGGTACAGAGGGCGGCCAAATTCTACAGTCTGGCGGACCCATGCACGGTCTTGCAACTTGAGACAATTGGGGACGGAGAGGCGTTGACGGTCACCTCAAACGATGCTGCTTTACAGGCGAACGATCGGTTTCAGGAATTTTTGGTTTTTGGCGCGTTGGCCCGGATTCAAAGTATAACGCGGCGAGAGACCCGGCCAACGCAGGTGGTCTTTCGACACAGCGTTTTGGGAGATGTCAGGGCCTATGAGCGCATCGCAGGCTGCGCTGTGCGGTTTGGCGGAGAGTTTAATGGCATGCAGTTTGCAGCGGGGGTGCCAGATCTGCGGCTGGAGACCCATGACCCCGCTTTGGTGTCCCATTTGCAGAACTTGGCAGAAGCACAACTGCACGCGCGCGACGCCGCTTCGGCAACGATCAGGGATCAGGTGGAGCGCCTGTTGGTAGACGCGCTCCCAGAGCGGTTTCTGACGGCTGATGATGTCGCGGCAGAGTTTGGAGTCACGCGGCGCACATTGGCGCGTAGGTTGCGCGTGGAGGGGATGACCTTCCGCGCGCTGTGCAATGACTTGAGATATCGCTTGGCCAAAGCGCATTTGCAGGATGGGCGCACAGTAACAGAGGCCACGTTTCTGCTGGGCTATGGCGACCAGGCGACGTTTTCAACTGCGTTCAAGGGGTGGAGTGGTGTGGCGCCTAGTAAATATGTGGCAGGGCACCACGGGGCTGACGGCGGTTAGCGTTCGGCTGTCACAAGTTTCAGGGCCAACGCAATGAAAACCACGCCAGCGACACGGTTGAGCCAAATCTGGGCGGTTGGGGAGTTTTTCAGCCAATCACCGAGCCAGCCTGCAGCCAGCGCGACGGAGCCGAAGACCAACAGCGTGGCGATGATCATCAGAAAACCAAGTTGATAGAACTGTGGCACCAAGGGGCCGTAGGCCGGATCAACAAACTGCGGCAGGAACGCGAGGAAGAAGATTGTCACCTTGGGGTTGGCGATATTCATGATCAGGCCACGGGTGTATTGCTTGGCTGAGGTCTCGGGTGCTGGGGCGTCCCCGTCCAGATTGGATTTGGCAGCGGTAAACGACTTATACGCCAGATACGCCAGATAGGCCGCGCCGATGTATTTCAACGCGGCAAAGGCGACTTGCGAGGTTTGGAAGATCACAGCAACGCCAAGCGCGACGGCGGTGGTGTGGAAGATCAGCCCGCTGGCCAAGCCGAGCGTGACGGTGAGACCCGCCACGCGGCCATGCAGGGCCGATTGGGTTAGCACAAAGATGTTGTCTGGTCCCGGCACCAGCGCCAGCGCAATGGCGGCACCCATAAACAGGATCGCTACGTCGACAGGTATCATGGTCACTCCTCCCAAAGTGTGCGCCTTGGCAGTGTGGCTGAGCGCGGTGGTTGAGAAGGTGTAGGGGAGTTGTGGGTCGGAGGGAAGGGGAACTGTTGCGAGGATGATTGGCGAGTGATTTAAGGCGGGATTGAAATAGTACGTTGCACTTGGAGTGGAAATTTGAAGCTGATCGGAATGGTTTGTTTGGTTGCTGTGATGCTGACAGGGCCAGTATCGGCATGGGAAAATCGGGTAAATGCAGCTGTGCACTTGTTTGAGACGGTTTGCGTGCCAATTGTGTACGGCAAGTCTTGGAAACCGATAGCGCGCGCCAATGGTGCGAAGCGGAGTAAGCCTAATTCGAAAAATACTGTGACAACGCATTGGAACGATGCGGCTAGTGGATTCCGTGTCAAGATAAGTGAGCTTGCGAATGGGTATACGCATTGCAGCCTGCGCGACAGTAGCGACATTCTTCCAATGAAGGCACGAAAAGAGTTTGAGAAACGCCTTGCGAGCCGCATGCCAGAGCTGTTGCCCATGTTGGAGAATTTGAAGGACACGCCCAAAAAACATGTGGCATACGTCAATTCCTGGATGGATACGCGATACCCGGAAGGCCACCCGAAGTGGTGGGGAGTTATGCACCTGCGCCAACGTTCGAAGAAAAACGGTGTCACATGGGTCTATCTATTTTACCCCAGTGATGTGCCAACCTCGTAAACCCCCCTTCTTTCTCTTGCCATCCCTGCGACTCCCCCGTATAGAGCGCCATCTCATGGATTCCGTGTATGCGGGATTCGTGTGTTTTGTATTTGTCCATCAGGCAAAAGGGTCACCCCGCACATACTCGGGCGCCCTCTGATGTATGAGAAAGGAAGAGGCGATGAACGCCAACGAACTGCGTGATAAAACGCCGGATCAGCTCCGTGAGGAACTGGCCAATCTTAAGAAAGAATCGTTCAACCTTCGTTTCCAAGCGGCCACCGGCCAACTGGAAAACGCGGCCAAGATCCGTGAAGCGCGTCGCAGCGCAGCACGCGTGAAGACCATTCTGAACGAAAAAGCCAAAGCGGCAGCAGAGTAAGAGGAGCCTTAAAGATGCCCAAACGTATCCTGACTGGCACCGTTACTTCGGACGCCAACGCCCAAACAGTAACCGTGTCCGTAGAGCGTCGCTTTACACACCCGGTTCTGAAGAAAACCATCCGTAAGTCCAAAAAATACCGGGCTCACGATGAACAGAACGCTTTCAAGGTCGGCGACCAAGTACGCATCATCGAATGCGCGCCGAAATCGAAAACGAAACGCTGGGAAGTTCTGGAAGCCTAAGAGTCTCGTAAGAGACTCCTGGCGACTAGACTTAACAGTCAGTCGAAACCCTGGGGGATACACCACGCATCGGTGCCCCATAGGTCGGGAGAAACCACATGATCCAGATGCAAACCAACCTGGATGTTGCTGACAACTCTGGCGCTCGCCGAGTTCAGTGCATCAAGGTTCTGGGTGGTTCCAAGCGTAAATACGCATCCGTAGGCGACATCATTGTTGTCTCGGTTAAGGAAGCCATTCCACGCGGTCGCGTTAAGAAAGGTGATGTCCGTAAGGCCGTCGTCGTACGCACCGCTAAAGAAGTCCGTCGTGAAGATGGCACCGCGATCCGTTTTGATCGCAACGCAGCTGTAATCCTGAACAACGCCAACGAGCCAGTCGGTACTCGTATCTTTGGCCCAGTTGTTCGTGAGCTGCGCGCCAAGAACTTCATGAAGATCATCTCGCTCGCGCCGGAGGTGCTGTAAGATGGCTGCTAAGCTGAAAAAAGGCGACAAAGTTGTCGTACTTGCCGGTAAGGATAAAGGCAAAGAGGGCACTATCACCTCTGTAAACCCATCCGCCGGTAAAGCCGTCGTGGAAGGCATCAACATCGCCATCCGCCACACAAAACAGAGCCAAACCGCACAGGGCGGTCGCATCCCTCAGGCGATGCCGATCGAGCTGTCCAACCTGGCATTTCTGGACAAAAACGGCAAAGCAACCCGTGTTGGTTTCCGCATGGAAGGTGACAAGAAGGTTCGCTTCGCTAAGACTACAGGGGACGTGATTGATGCTTGATTCCGCAGACTACACCCCACGTCTGAAGTCGCTCTACAAGGATTCTATCCGCGCCGCTCTGAAAGAAGAGTTTGGCTATAAGAACGACATGCAGATCCCTAAGCTGGAAAAGATCGTGCTGAACATCGGCTGTGGCCGTGCAGCCGTGAAAGACAGCAAAAAAGCCAAGTCGGCACAGGCTGATCTGACCGCGATTGCGGGCCAGAAAGCGCTGACCACCACGGCAAAGAGCTCCATTGCTGGCTTCCGCGTTCGCGAAGGCATGCCAATGGGTGCCAAGGTGACCCTGCGTGGCGACCGTATGTACGAATTCCTCGATCGTCTGATCACCGTTGCGATGCCTCGCATCCGCGACTTCCGTGGTGTGAAGCCGAGCTTTGACGGCCGTGGCAACTTTGCCACCGGTTTGAAAGAGCACATCGTGTTCCCAGAAATCGACTTTGATAAAGTGGATGAAAACTGGGGCATGGATATCGTCATCGCCACCGATGCTGAAACCGACGCCGAAGCGCAGAGCCTGTTGAAGCATTTCAACATGCCCTTCATCGCGTAAGGCTGAGAGGATTACGACATGGCTAAAAAAGCAATGATCGAGCGCGAAAAGAAGCGGGAACGCCTGGTAGCAAAATATGCTGCTAAGCGCGCCGAGCTGAAAGAAATCGCAGCCGATGAGTCCAAGCCAATGGAAGAGCGTTTCACAGCGCGTCTGAAACTGGCCAAACTGCCGCGCAACAGCTCGGCTACCCGTCTTCACAACCGGTGCCAGCTCACCGGCCGTCCACACGCTTACTACCGTAAGCTGAAGGTCAGCCGTATTGCGCTGCGCGAGCTGGGTTCTGCAGGTCAGATCCCCGGCATGGTCAAATCTAGCTGGTAAGGAGAGAGAATTATGAACGATCCTATCGGTGATATGCTGACCCGTATCCGCAACGGCCAGATGCGCGGCAAGTCGGTGATTTCTACACCTGCTTCCAAATTGCGCGGCTGGGTTCTGGATGTGCTGGCCGACGAAGGCTACATCCGCGGCTACGAAGCGTCTGAAGAGAATGGCCACCCGGCCTTCGAAATCAGCCTGAAGTACTACGAAGGCACTCCTGTTATTCGCGAACTGAAGCGGGTCTCCAAACCCGGTCGTCGCGTGTACATGAATGTCAATGACATCCCAACTGTCCGTCAGGGCCTGGGTGTGTCGATTGTCTCCACCTCTCGGGGTGTGATGTCGGATGCAAGTGCACGCTCCAACAATGTTGGCGGCGAAGTGCTCTGCACGGTCTTCTAAGGAGAGCTTGATGTCTCGTATTGGTAAAAAACCGGTCGAGCTGCCCAGTGGCGTTAGCGCTTCTGTCTCCGGCCAGACCATCGAAATCAAAGGTCCGAAAGACACCCAGTCTTTCACTGCAACTGACGACGTCAATCTTGCAGTTGAAGACAACATTGTGAAAGTGACACCGCGCGGCTCGTCCAAGCGTGCACGTCAGCAATGGGGCATGTCCCGCACCATCGTTGCCAACATGGTAACTGGTGTGACTCAGGGCTTCAAAAAAGAACTCGAGATCAACGGTGTTGGTTATCGTGCGCAGATGCAGGGAACCACCCTGAAGCTGTCGCTCGGTCTCTCTCACGAGGTGAATTTTGAAGTGCCGGCCGGTATCACCGTGACCACACCGAAGAACACACAGATCATTGTCGAGGGCACAGATAGCCAGCTTGTAGGCCAGGTTGCGGCGAACATCCGCGAATGGCGTAAGCCGGAGCCTTATAAGGGCAAAGGTATCAAGTACGTTGATGAATATATCTTCCGCAAGGAAGGTAAGAAGAAGTAAGGACCAGTTAGATGGCAAACAGCAAACGGGATCTGTTCCTCAAGCGCCGCCTGCGCGTCCGGAACAAACTTCGCAAGGTCAATGGCGATCGCAAGATGCGCCTGTCCGTGCACCGCAGCAACAAGAACATCAGCGTTCAGCTGATCGACGATCGCAACGGTGTTACAGTCGCGTCCGCTTCCACATTGGAAAAGGATCTCGGCCTTGTCGGCAAGAACACAATCGAAGCAGCCACCAAAGTGGGTGCAACGATTGCCGAACGTGCAAGCAAAGCAGGCGTGACCGAAGCATACTTCGATCGCGGCGGCTTCCTCTTCCACGGCAAAGTGAAGGCTCTGGCCAACGCTGCGCGTGAAGGTGGCTTGAAAGTATAAGACTTGTGGGGGACGTTCGCGTCCCCCCGATGATCCGGGAGGTCGGGCTTCGGTCCGGCTTCACTGGGATCGTGTGATTCAGGCGCCAAGCGCCAGTAGACAAAGGAATGCCAAATGGCAGAACGTGATAACCGTCGGGGTCGTGGTCGCAAGCGCGAAGACGAAACCCCGGAATTCGCTGATCGTCTCGTAGCGATCAACCGTGTTTCCAAAACCACCAAAGGTGGTAAGAACTTTGGCTTTGCAGCTCTGGTTGTTGTTGGTGACCAAAAAGGCCGTGTAGGTTTCGGTAAAGGTAAGGCGAAAGAGGTCCCTGAGGCCATCCGCAAAGCCACCGAACAAGCCAAGCGCCAAATGATCCGCGTGCCACTGCGCGAAGGTCGTACCCTGCACCACGATATGGAAGGCCGTCACGGCGCCGGTAAAGTGGTCATGCGCACCGCGCCAGAAGGTACTGGTATCATCGCAGGTGGTCCAATGCGTGCTGTTTTCGAAATGCTCGGCGTCAAAGACGTTGTTTCGAAATCTCTTGGTTCGCAGAACCCCTACAACATGATCCGCGCCACCATCGACGGGCTGAACAAAGAAGCCAGCCCTCGTCAGGTTGCGGCTCGCCGTGGCAAGAAAGTTGCTGACATCCTGCGCAAGGATGACGCACCTTCTGAAGCCGCAGACGCGTAAGGAGTAACGACCAATGGCAAAAACCATCGTTGTAAAGCAGGTCGGTTCGCCGATCCGTCGCCCTCAAGACCAGCGTGCCACGCTGATCGGTCTGGGTCTGAACAAAATGAATCGCACACGTGAGCTGGAGGATACTCCTTCGGTACGCGGTATGGTTCGCAAGGTTTCCCACATGGTGGAGATCATCGAAGAGCGCGACTAAGCCCTTTTTGATCTGAAGATTAAAAACGCCCTCGGTTTTTCCGGGGGCGTTTTTGTTTCAAGTTTAGCCAGTTTATTTACCAATCGTTTGAGGTGTGGCGGTGCCGGCCCTTTGCGGCCCCAAATATTGTGGTTGCATCGGCAGAGCCCCCCAAATCTATCATTCCAAAATCGAATTATTAACATCTATCCCATCGATATTCGCAAGGTGCATATCTGAGTTGCTTTCTTAGGCCTACCACGCTTCAAAAATAGGCACTATCTGGACCGCATGAACAGATAAACGCGCTAGAGCCGAGGTGGCGCATCGGCAAATGAAGGAGTTTACTCATGCAACATGCACCATCCCTGCACATCGAAGCCGTAGACGTCGTTGGCCGTTTCACCCGCGTGGTTGAAAACTGGGTACTGACACGTAAGCGCGAAGCCTCTTACGCCAAGACTGTCAAAGAGCTGAACAAGCTGACCAACCGTGAGCTGGCAGACATCGGTCTGAACCGCGGTGACATCGAAGATGTAGCACGCACAGGCGCTCTGGCCCTGTAAGCCACAGGCACACCAGACACTCCCTAAAAGGGCCTCGGAGATTTCTCCGGGGTCTTTTTGTTTGGCGTCTTCTCCAAAAGCATTGTCCTGATTGCATAGAAGTTACCCGCTTGCCTTTGTTGAAAGCAGGCGCAGTCGGACTTTTATTCAAGGTGTAACGCACAACACCAAATCTACAGACTTAGACACCGCCGGCCTGGAATGGCGTGGCGCATGAAAGAGGAATTGTCTCATGGCATATATACAGTCATCCCCGTCCCGCGGCCTCGGCATGGGACAGCGCATCTACGCTGCCTGGACCAACTATCGTTTCAGCCTGCAGCAAAAGGCATTGTATCGGAAGACGTCCCGACAGCTGGGGACTCTCAGTGACAGGCAGTTGGATGACATCGGAGTGTCGCGCCATGAGATTGATAAGGCGGCGCGGGATTATCTCTATCTACGGTGATCCGATGCAAAGGTCTGGCGAAGAGTCTTGGCAATGGCAGGGGGTCTTATTGGTTACGTAGACGTAAAGAGCCATGACAAAGATGCATATCGGACAGATCAATCCAGCAATTGTTAGCGATAACGGCTCGGCCTATGTTGAGGGCACCAGAAGGTAAACAGAAAACGCCGGAAAATGCGTTTCGGCACAGATAGATAAGGAGCCATCTCCATGGCATTTGTTCAAACAGCCCAGTCCGCCCGCACCGATCTTTTTGCAACTCTGCGCGCGTCGATTGAAGACTTCAAGGCAGCGCGTTTGCTGCGCCAGAAATATAACACCACTGTTCGGGAATTGGCTCGCATGAGTGATCGTGAGCTGAACGACATTGGTGTTGATCGCTACGACATCCACAGCATAGCAACCCAGCATGTTTATGGCTGAGTGACCACAGATGACGAATTGAACGCCCCTGCCTGATCCGCAGGGGCGTTTTTGGTTGTTAGGACGGCTGCGGCACGGCGTTGAGGGGACCGGTGAGGTGGTCCTCAAGCCCTTGCAGGTTGCCGTTGAGCACCTTGCGCAATTGTGGCTTCATCAGGGTGGCCCCCATGAGCCAACCAAACGGGCCAAATTTTGGCTGATAGTCGATGCACCAATGGACATGGGTTTTGCCGTCGCTTGTTGGGGTCAATCGAATCTCTGCTTCGGCGGTTTTAAACGGGATCTTGCCCATATCCAGCATGGCCGCGCGGTAGCCGCGCCCCTCGGTCCAGGTGATGGCTTCTTCCACAAGCGACGTGCCATTGGGAAAATGGCAGCGGCGTTTCGCGCCAAGGCCGGTGGTGTTGTCAGAGAGGACGTCCACTTTCACAACTTCCGGGGCAATCACATCAATCGCCATATAATCGGCCAAGGTGGCCCAGACAGCGGCGGGCGCGGCGGGGATGGTGCGGGTGCTTTCTACGTGCAGCATGATGGTCTCTTTCAGACAAATTGGTTGCGTTGAAACCTGCCTAAACTTGCCCTGCTGACAGCGTTATGTCAGTAGTGTGTCAGTAGAGGTGAAAAATGCGTCGCACGGAACGGCTTTTCCAGATTATCCAGATATTGCGGGCGGCTCGCGCACCGGTGACGGGGCGAGAGCTAGCTGACGAATTGGAAGTGTCGTTGCGCACGCTCTATCGAGATATGGCGGAGCTGATTGCGCAGCGGGTGCCTATCACCGGTGAGGCCGGGATGGGCTATGTGCTGGATGAGGGCTATGACATGCCACCCTTGATGCTAACCGCAGATGAGTTGGAAGCGGCCGTTTTGGGCGCGGGTTTGGTCGCGGGGCAGGCGGATCCAACGTTGGCGCGGGCAGCGCGAGATTTGGTGGCCAAGCTAACCGAGGCGATTCCCGAGGAGCTACGGCCGGTGGTACTGGATGCCAGTTCACGGGCGATTGTCGCCAAAGGTCCAAAGGCGGAGCAGTTTGACGGGGCGCGGCTGCGGGTTGCCATTCGAGAGCGGTTTAAGTTGCGGGTTATCTACCGGGATGGCGGGGGGCGCGAGAGTAGTCGTGTGATCTGGCCCCTGTTGATCGCCTACTTTGTGGGGGAACGCTACATTGTGGCTTGGTGTGAAACCCGGCAGGGCTACAGGCACTTCCGCACAGATCGCGTGGTGGCGTTGGACGTGCTGAACGAGGTGTATTCGGGGCGTCGTGCAGTGTTGATCAAGGGGTGGGACGAGGTGATGGCCAAGCGAAAAGCGGCGACTTGACCAAATTGCTCTTTGGTCATCGATCCATGCGGCCTCTGCCCAACATCTCCAGATTTTCAGGTAAATTGACCGCTTGGCTTTGTTATGTCTTTTGGGCGGGCAGACTGCCACTTCACGACCTTCATAAGGAGCGCTTCTGGTGCTGGATCTCACATCATTTCGACGCGACTTGCACAGCCACCCCGAGACGGGATTTGATCTGGAGCGCACGCCGCGTTTGATCTCCGAGGTTTTGGAAGGGGCGGGGCTTGAAGTTGTGCGTGGCGTTGGGCAGTGCGGTGTTGTGGCCACCCTGCGGCGCGGCCCGGATGAAACGGCCATTGGCCTTCGCGCCGATATGGACGCGCTCCCCATTCAGGAAGCCAATGGCTTTGCTTATCGTTCGAAACAGGATGGGCTTTTCCATGGATGTGGGCACGACGGACACAGCACAATGTTGCTTGGAGCGGCGCTCAAGTTGGCGGATGACCCGACGCTTAAGCGGACCGTGCACTTTATCTTTCAGCCGGATGAGGAAAACGGCAACGGCGCCGCAGCGATGATTGCTGACGGTTTGTTTGAGCGGTTTCCCATGGCGGCGATTTATGGGTTGCACAACATGCCAGGTATGGCGCTTGGGCATTTTGCCACGCAGTCTGGACCGTTTTGCGCGTTTGAAGACAATTTTGAGATCACAATTGAGGGGCAGGGAGGGCATGCCTCGATGCCGGAGAAAAGCGTTGATCCGATCGTGGTCGGCTCGGCCATCGTGATGCAGTTGCAGTCCATCATCTCGCGCAATGTGCCGCCGCGCGATCATGCGGTGGTCTCTGTCACAGAGTTTCTGACCGATGGGGCCCGCAATATTTTGCCCAGCAATGTGACGTTGCGCGGCGATTGTCGGGGGTTTTCACCGGAGGTTTCCCAAACCATTGAGAGCCGCATGCGTACGATTGTAGAGGGGATTTGTACCGCGCAGGGCGCACAGGGGCAGGTTGCATATTCTACATCGTTCCGGCCACTGGTGAATGATGCTCAGGCCACCGAGGTGATTGCCAATGCCGCTCAAAGCGTAGGGGCACTTGATGCGACCTATGGGCGGGTTGGGTTTTCCGAGGATTTTGCGGAGTTCCTGACCCATCGGCCGGGGGCATTTATTTTGATGGGCAATGGGCTGGAGGGGAACAACGCTATGCCGCTGCACAACCCGTCTTATGACTTCAATGATGACGCTATTGCGCACGGGGTGAAATTTTGGACGCAGCTGGTGCATCAATCATTCTAACAAAATAAATGCGGTTGAGAGTGCACCGGGATCAATGAGGCGGCGCATCGAATAGCAGTTGTTGCTCCAAATGGACTTCAGCCCTAAGTTGTGTGAGGTTAAACATTGGAGACAGGTTTTATGCGTTCATTTTTCCTTGCAGCATCAGTTGCTGCGGCACTGCCATCTTTGGGACATGCTCAAAGCATCGAAGAAGATGTGACACTTCAGGCTGAAGGCCAGGAATTTGTTGGCACTCTGGTGCGCCCGTCTGGTGATCCAGCGCCCGTTGTTTTGCTGTTGCATGGTTTCACCGGCTCGAGAGACGAGCTTACCATTCCCAGCACTGAGCAAGGTATTTTTGCCCATACGGCCATTCGCTTGGCTGAAAGCGGCTTTGCGAGCTTGCGGATCGATTTTCGCGGGTCGGGCGAGAGCACCGCTGACTTCAGCTATGAAGAGACGACGTTTGATGGCCAGATTGCCGATGCGCTGGCTGCTATCGACCATCTAAAAACCCGTGATGACGTGGATGGTGGAGACGTTCATGTGATCGGGTGGAGCCAGGGGGGGCTTGTGGCCTCCGCTGTTGCTGGTCGAAGTGACACATTGGATGGGGTTGCGCTTTGGCAGGCTGTTGGCGACGCAGACGCCACCTATGGCGGGCTGCTGAGTGCGGAAACTCTAGCCAAAGGCAAGGCAGCAGCCGCAAATGAAACAATCATTGCGTCACTGCCCTGGGGGGCGGAGGTGTCCCTCAATGGTGCGTTTTTTGACGGGATTGAAACCCTCGACCCATTGGCCGAGGTGGCGGCCTACTCAGGGCCATTGTTTGTGACACAAGGGAAATTGGACACTACAGTGATGCCTGCGGTCTCAGAGGCCTTTATCGCAGCGCATGACGGCCCGGAACAGCTTTGGAGCGCAGAAATGGATCACGTGTTCAATGTCTTTGGGGAGACCGAGACCCTGGATGCGATGATTGGCGCCACTGTCGCATTTTTTGAGACCAACGCCGACTGATCTGGGGGCAGGTCCCGGAACGACCTTGTGCACCCCGCCCGTGGCGCCATCTGTGGTGGAGCCACGGGCTCTTAGATTGCGATCTTGTACATTGCAAACCCTCCCCCAAGGGTCTATACGCCCCCGGTGGCGTTTTACGTCATGAGAATCAAAACCAAGAAAAGCCGTGTTTGACCCGAAGACGCTTCGTGGGTCAGTTCCGGCAAGGAGAAGCGATATGAAACTGCACGAACTGAGCGACAATCCTGGCGCAACCAAAAAACGCATGCGCGTTGGCCGTGGCCCTGGCTCCGGCAAGGGTAAAATGGGTGGCCGTGGTATCAAAGGTCAAAAGTCCCGTTCGGGTGTGGCAATCAACGGCTACGAAGGTGGCCAAATGCCATTGTACCAGCGTCTGCCTAAGCGTGGCTTCAACAAGCCAAACCGCAAGGCATTTGCTGTGATAAACCTGGGTCTGATCCAGAAATTTGTTGATGAGAAAAAGCTGGACGCCTCTGCTGCGATCACCGAAGACGCGCTGATCGCGTCCGGTCTGGTGCGTCGCAAAAAAGACGGCATCCGTGTTCTGGCAAAAGGCGACGTATCCGCCAAGCTGAACATCGAAGTGACTGGCGCTTCCAAAGCTGCGGTTGAAGCAGTTGAAAAAGCGGGTGGCTCTCTGACAGTCAAATCCGCGCCAGCGGCTGAATAAGAGGTTGTGAGCGGGCAAAGACCCGCTTACATATCCTTCCAAGTTTTCCTAACGCCGCCAAACCGGAAAACGGTTCTGGCGGCGTTTTTAGTCTAAGAGAGATCCTAAATGGTATCTGCAGCAGAGCAAATGGCGGCCAACACCAGCTGGTCCGCACTTGGAAAAGCCACCGATCTGCGCAATCGCATCCTGTTCACACTGGGTTTGCTGATTGTGTATCGCCTTGGCACATGGATTCCGGTTCCGGGCATCGACGGTGTTGCCCTCCGTGAGTTTATGGAAGAGGCCGGCGCAGGCATTGGCGGCATCCTGTCCATGTTCACCGGCGGTGCGCTGGGACGGATGGGCATCTTTGCTCTCGGCATCATGCCTTACATCTCTGCGAGCATTATTGTTCAGCTCTTGGGCTCGATGGTTCCTGCTTTGGAACAGCTTAAGAAAGAAGGCGAGCAAGGCCGCAAGAAGATGAACCAATACACTCGCTACGGCACGGTGGCATTGGCAACCTTGCAGGCCTATGGCCTTGCCGTCAGCCTGGAGGCCGGTGAGCTGGTCACCGATCCGGGCCTGTTCTTCCGCTTCAGCTGTCTTGTGACGCTGGTGGGCGGCACCATGTTCCTGATGTGGTTGGGTGAGCAAATCACCGCACGCGGCATCGGCAACGGTATCTCCCTGATTATCTTTGTGGGCATTGTGGCGGAACTTCCTGCTGCGCTGGCTCAGTTCTTTGTTTCTGGTCGCACCGGTGCCATCAGCGAGGCAGTGATTGTCGCGGTGATTGTGATGGTGATTGCCACCATTGCCTTTGTGGTCTTCATGGAGCGCGCACTGCGCAAGATCCACATCCAGTACCCCCGTCGCCAGGTTGGTATGAAAGTCTATGATGGTGGCTCTTCTCACCTGCCGGTAAAGGTGAACCCGGCCGGCGTGATCCCGGCGATCTTCGCCAGCTCCCTGCTGTTGCTGCCAACCACCATTGCGACGTTCTCCGGTAGCCAAACAGGCCCAATCATGTCGACGCTGTTGGCGTACTTTGGCCCGGGACAGCCGCTTTACCTGCTGTTCTTTGTCTCCATGATTGTGTTCTTTGCCTACTTCTACACCTTCAACGTCAGCTTCAAACCTGACGATGTGGCCGACAACCTGAAGAACCAGAACGGCTTTGTGCCGGGCATCCGTCCGGGCAAGCGCACCGCTGAGTATCTGGAATACGTTGTGAACCGTATCCTGGTTCTGGGTTCTGCATACCTTGCGGCAGTTTGTCTCCTTCCAGAGATTCTGCGTGGTCAGTTTGCGATCCCGTTCTACTTTGGCGGCACCTCGGTTCTGATTGTGGTCTCTGTGACCATGGACACCATCCAGCAAGTTCAGAATCATTTGCTCGCCCACCAGTACGAAGGGCTGATTGAAAAATCGCAGCTGTCTGGCAAAGGTCGGAACAAGCGCAAACGCAAAGGACCTGCTCGTCGATGAATATTATTCTGCTTGGCCCGCCCGGTGCCGGTAAAGGAACCCAGGCTGGCCGTCTCGTGGAAAAGCGCGACATGATCCAGCTTTCCACGGGTGACATGTTGCGCGCCGCCAAAACCTCCGGCACGGAAATGGGCAAAAAGGTTGCCGAGGTCATGGACCGTGGCGAGCTTGTTACCGACGAGATTGTGATTGGTCTGATCCGAGAGCAGCTGGAAGGCGACAAGAAGGGCGGTTTCATCTTTGACGGCTTCCCACGCACGTTGGCCCAGGCCGATGCATTGGCGGACTTGTTGGCCGAGTGCGGTGAAACGCTGGACGCTGTGATTGAGATGCAAGTGGATGACGAAGTGCTGGTGCATCGGATTGTCAACCGTGCCAAAGAAGCAGTTGCCAACGGTGGCGCAGCCCGTGCGGACGACAATGCTGAAAGCCTGAAAGTACGCTTGATGGCGTATTACAAGCAGACCGCGCCGTTGATTGGATATTACCACGCCAAAGGCAACCTGACCTCGATTGACGGGCTGGCGTCGATGGATGAGGTTGAGGCCTCCGTGGCGGATGTGCTGGGGTAAGCAAAATGAAACGAGATGTCCCAAAAGGCTGGACTAGCGCCTATTGGGATATCTTAGAACAGGTGTATTGGGTCCCACCCTATATTGGAATGAAGTCCATTCCGCGCAAGCTCTGGCAGACCCATGGGGATCGCGTGTCGGTGCCTTCGATAATGACGTCCAGTAATGGGCCGCTCTATTTTCGAGAAAAGAAAACTGCAGATTTCTGGCCGTATATTCAGCGACAGGAAGAGACATTCAATCATCAGTTTGAACTTTTCGCGTCACTACTTTCTCCTGAAGATTTGGCTTTGGTCTTGGCGCCGATATGTGGCCTTCCGCAGGGGCTCGCGATTTCGCCACTAGGAAGGTCGACCAATTCACATTTGAAATGGTCTGAAATGGGAAACTATACTCAGCCCGACCTATTTCTAAGGGGGCCATCCGCAATCGCGATGATTGAACTAAAATTCAACGCCAAAACCAACATGGACCAATTTGGCAAGTATTTGGCTTTGATTGCTCGTGATGATGACTTGTATGGGGGCAAGCCTCTTAGAAGACTGACCTATATCTTGGCGTCGCGCGAGCCAGTCATGGCACTTGAAAAGCAATTAGGACAAAGTATCCGAGACATTTCTCAGCTTGCACCAGAAACGATTGCAACTCATGTGAAGAATGCAAAAGTAGCCTCTTACCTCCGAGAAAATCCGGATCCGGTCAGGCGGGCAATTACCCAAACACAGATCAATGCAGTTTCGTGGCAGGCCTTGCATGACCGCTTGGTGGAAGTGTCAAAACAGGCTGACAATAAGCCCGGAGTTCGTACATTTTGCAGAATTTTGTCCGGCATGGCAGAAGCCGTTTTGATGCATCCACTCTCAAAAGTTAAACGGGCAAATAGTGATTTGAGATAAGCGGTGAAGCAAACACTTGACACCCCCCGCAATCCCCCCTAAATCACCCCATCTCTTAACGGAGAATCAATTCTTTGCGCGTGGGTCGCCCCCATGTTGCAAGACCACCTGATCAGCTGAGGCCCGATCGCTTGCTAGCGTCGGGCTTACGTTGTGAAAAAAGGTTCCGGAGCTACGGAACCGCAACGAAAAGGAAAGTGACACGTGGCACGTATTGCCGGCGTAAACATCCCGACCCACAAACGGGTCCCGATCGCCCTGACTTATATCACTGGTATTGGCCCAGCTTCGGCCAAAGAAATCTGCGAAAGCGTTAAGATCGACGAAACCCGTCGCATCAACGAGCTGTCGGACGCAGAAGTTCTGGCCATCCGTGAGCACATCGATGCAACTTACACCGTTGAAGGTGACCTGCGTCGTGAAGTGCAGATGAACATCAAGCGTCTGATGGACCTTGGCTGCTACCGTGGCTTGCGCCACCGTCGCAACCTGCCGGTTCGCGGTCAGCGTACCCACACCAACGCTCGCACACGCAAAGGCCCTGCGAAGGCCATTGCTGGCAAGAAGAAATAAGGGGTACTGATCAATGGCACGTGAAAAGACTCGTACGAAGAAAAAAGAGCGTAAGAATATCGCCACTGGCGTTGCGCATGTGAACTCTTCGTTCAACAACACAAAAATCCTGATCTCCGACGTTCAGGGTAACGCTATTTCTTGGTCCTCTGCTGGCACCATGGGCTTTAAGGGCTCCCGTAAGTCCACGCCTTATGCTGCACAGATGGCTGCGGAAGACGCAGGCAAAAAAGCACAAGACCACGGCGTGAAAACGCTGGAAGTTGAAGTGCAGGGTCCCGGTTCCGGCCGTGAATCCGCACTGCGTGCGCTGGCTGCTATCGGTTTCAACATCACCTCTATCCGTGATGTAACCCCGATGGCGCACAACGGCTGCCGCCCACCAAAGCGCCGCCGCGTCTAAGCGACATTTCTACTACCTGGGGCCGCGTGATCCGCACGGCCCCAGTTCGTCATTTTGAAACCTCGGGCGTCTGGTTCTTTTGGACATGGGAACGAGACAAGTATGGAGGGACGCATGATCCACAAGAATTGGGCAGAATTGATCAAGCCTACACAGCTTGAAGTGAAGCCGGGCAACGACCCTGCGCGCCAGGCCACTGTTGTGGCAGAACCGCTGGAGCGTGGTTTTGGCCTCACTCTGGGCAACGCGCTGCGCCGCGTTTTGATGAGCTCGCTGCAAGGCGCGGCCATCACCAGCGTTCAGATCGACAACGTATTGCACGAGTTCTCCTCGGTTGCGGGCGTTCGTGAAGACGTGACCGACATCATCTTGAACCTGAAGGGCGTGTCCCTGCGCATGGAAGTGGAAGGGCCTAAGCGTCTTTCCATCAATGCAAAAGGTCCAGGTGCCGTGACTGCCGGCGATATCTCCGACAGCGCTGGCATCGAAGTCCTGAACAAAGACCACGTGATCTGCCACCTTGACGATGGCGCCGACCTTTATGTCGAGCTGACTGTCAACACCGGCAAAGGCTACGTGTCTGCGGACAAGAACAAGCCGGAAGATGCGCCAATTGGCCTTATTCCAATCGATGCGATCTACTCCCCGGTGAAGCGCGTGTCTTATGACGTGCAGCCGACCCGTGAAGGTCAGGTGCTGGACTATGACAAGCTGACCATGAAAATCGACACTGATGGGTCCATCACGCCGGAAGACGCCGTAGCATTTGCTGCGCGTATTCTGCAGGACCAGCTGTCGATCTTTGTGAACTTCGATGAGCCGGAAGCGGCAGGTCGTCAGGAAGAAGACGATGGTCTCGAGTTCAACCCACTTCTGCTGAAGAAAGTGGACGAGCTGGAACTGTCTGTGCGCTCTGCAAACTGCCTGAAAAACGACAACATCGTTTACATCGGCGATCTGATCCAGAAGACCGAAGCAGAGATGCTGCGCACGCCGAACTTTGGCCGCAAGTCTCTGAACGAGATCAAAGAAGTGCTGTCCGGTATGGGCCTGCACCTCGGCATGGACGTCGAGGATTGGCCACCGGACAATATCGAAGATCTGGCCAAGAAGTTCGAAGACAACTTCTAAAGAATTTGGGCGGGGGAAACCTCGCCCACTTCAACACATGCCCGGATTTGCCGGGGACGATCTGGGCTTCTGCCCCAAGGAGAGTGGCTGACACGCATCGGCTGCCAGACAAAGCAAAAACGCACTTAGGAGAAATGAAATGCGTCACGCACGTGGTTATCGCCGCCTGAACCGTACTCACGAACACCGCAAAGCCCTGTTTTCCAACATGGCGGGTTCGTTGATTGAGCACGAACAAATCAAAACCACCCTGCCAAAAGCCAAAGAACTGCGCCCGATCATCGAAAAGATGATCACACTGGCCAAACGTGGTGACCTGCACGCGCGCCGTCTGGCCGCGTCACGCCTGAAAGAAGACCAGTACGTTTCCAAACTGTTTGACGTTCTGGGCCCTCGCTACAAAGACCGTCAGGGTGGCTACGTCCGCATCATGAAAGCCGGTTTCCGCTATGGCGACATGGCACCGATGGCAATCATCGAATTTGTGGATCGCGACGTTGATGCAAAAGGCGCAGCCGACAAGGCTCGCGTGGCAGCTGAAGAAGCCGCCGAAGAATAAATCTCCATCTGGATCAACCAGATGCCTGGACCCCTGCCAGAATGGCGGGGGTCTTTTTGTTTGTGGCGTCTCCTGAGACATCCGGTCACCTGTTGACTGGTCTGCATCGCACCTACCTGTTGAGGGAACTCAAAAAGGTTTCGCGAACATGACCTCCTCCCAAACTCCCGTTTTCTTTTGCCATGGCGTACCTGGTGGACCGGATGATGCCACATTTCTGCAAACCAGCGACCTGCCAGTCACCGCGCCAAACCTGTTTGATTTTGCAGCAGGGGATCCATTGCAGCACTTGATTTCGTTGTACGACAAAACCTGTGCCGAGACAGAGGGGGGACGGATGCATGTGGTGGGGTTTTCCATTGGGGCGATGGCGGCGCTTCGTTTGGCGGCCGCTCGACCCGATACTGTGGCCCGTGTGACGGTAATTTCTCCCGCTGCGCCGTTGCAGCTTGGAAATTTTCTGCCGGAGATGGCAGGGGCGCCAGTGTTTAAGCTGGCGATGCAGCGCCCAGGGGTGTTGCGCATGTTGACCACTGTGCAGGGCGGCCTGGCGCGCTTTGCCCCCGGCATTTTGATCAATCAGCTGTTTACAAAATGTGGGCCTCAGGAGCGGGCCTTGTTGCCGGATGCGCAATTTAAAACAACACTGACTTCCGGGATGCGCAGCAGCTTTGTCGACCATCGCCAAGGGTATCTGGCGTATCTGTCTGCCTATGTGACGGATTGGTCCGCGGAGTTGAGCCAAGTGCAGGCCCCGGTGGATATCTGGCATGGAGATGCGGACACGTGGTCACCATTTGCCATGTCGGCGGCGATCAAAGAGTTGGTGCCAGCGGGCTGCGATTTGCATGTAGTCCCCGGCGGCGAACATTATTCGACCTTAAAGGCAGCACGGTTGGGCTAGCCCTTAACAGGATTGCACGTCATGGTCCCTCCAAGTGACGGGGGAACATGATGGGTTTTGATGTGGTTGTGGTGGGAGCCGGACTTTGGGGCAGCGCCTGTGCGCGGCATCTGGCAGAGATGGGGGCGAAAGTTGCGCTGGTGGGGCCTGCGGAGCCGGTTGAAGGTGCGCACCACACGGGGGTCTTTGCCAGCCACTATGATGAGGCGCGGATCACACGGCGGTTGGCAAGTCACGTGGATTGGTCGCGAGCGGCAGCCGCATCTATGGATCGGTACGCTGACATTGAGACACAGGGTGGGGTTCCGTTTTTCCATAAGGTTGGGGCTTTGATGGCCGGACCTGAACAAGGCACAGGCAGTGGTTATATTCTCAACACCAAGGCCGTGGCGGAGAGTGAAGGCACAGACCACGAAACACTTCGTGGTGAGGCTTTGGGTAAGCGGTTTCCCTACTTTTCGTTCCCTGAAGGCATACTTGGGATGCACGAGGCCGCTGGTGGATGGATCAATCCGCGCGCGCATGTCACTGCAGAAATCAATGTGGGGATCGCCAAAGGTGTGACCTTGGTGCGCGATCAAGTTGTTGATGTACGGGAAGGTGCGGCCGGTGTGTCCGTGCGATGTTGCAATGTTGATGCGTTACATGCTGGCAAGGTGGTTGTTGCTTGTGGTGCGTTTTCCAAGGCTTCGGGGCTATTGCCTGACCCCCTCCCTCTGAAAGTTTATGGACGTACAATTGCGTTTGTGGAAATCGACGCGGTGGAGGCAGCGCGATTAAAGGATATGCCGTCTGTGGTGTATTTCTTCCCGGATGGCGAAGGCGATTGCTACATCTTGCCACCCGTGACGTATCCAGATGGCAAAACCTACCTGAAAATTGGCGGTGACCCTGAGGATGCTGAGCTGGCGGATGTGGCGCGGATGAAAGCGTGGTTCCGTGGGGGTGGTGATGCTCAAGTCGCAGAGTACCTGGCGGAGCAGTTGTTTAAGCTGATGCCGGATTTGAAGAGCAGAGGTGTGACGTTTGGCAGTTGCGCCACAAGTTTTACGCCGCGGGGCAATCCGCTGATTTATGGACAGACGGAGCGGGTGTTTGCTTTGACTGGCGGCAATGGGGCGGGGGCAAAATGTGCTGATGAAATTGGGCGATTGGGGGCCTTGAGAGTGATGGGCAAATCTCTGGAAAACGAGGGATTTGTGACCTCATTTGCGCCCTAGCAGGTCTGGCTACACGTAAACCAACTCGTAGACGTAGGATTTGGATCCTTTACAGCTCACCCACGTTCCTTCCGGTGGCGCCTCGGAGGTTTGCAAGGTGAGTTGGTCCCACGGCCGGCCCATGATCTCGTCGCTGTCAAAATCCGCTGCGACCCAGCCAAGTTTTGGGTGGTGAACAATCCAATAAGGGCCGTCAGTACGCAGAAAGCCAGCACGACCTTGCGCATCAATTGTGCGCTCAAATTGGTATACCAATTCGTCAAGCTTCCGGCGGAGTTCAAAGGTTGTGACCGGGCTGACTTGGTGGTGATAAGACATGGGGGGATCGTTTCGACGTTGGTGAGTTAAGTCAATGGTTTCGGGCGGATGTCTGCCGTCGCAGGGTGCGGAGTGGCTTGCATTATGCAGGGCCGCTGCGCATATGCGATACACTGAACAATTGAGGATGACGCATGATCCGCGCTGTATTGATTTCCCTTACGCTGGGCCTGGCCACGACGGTTTCGGCACAAACCAAGGTGCCGCAGTCCCAGGCTGAAATTTCTATGGGCTTTGCACCTTTGGTGAAAGAGGCCGCACCAGCGGTGGTGAACATCTTTGCCAAGCAGATTGTGCAGGTGCGCCAGAGCCCTTTCACAGGTGATCCGTTTTTTGATCAACTGCTGCGCGGCTTTGGTACACCGCAGCCGCGGGTGGAGAATTCGTTGGGCTCAGGCGTGATCCTCTCGGACGATGGCATCGTGGTGTCCAACTACCACGTGGTGGGCATGTCCACCGATATTCGTGTGCACCTCAATGATCGCAGAGAGTATACGGCGGAAGTGCTGTTGGCCGATGAAGAGAGTGACCTTGCCATTCTGAAGCTTAAAGGGGCCGAAGGGCTGCCGTACTTACAGTTCCGCGATAGCGACAACGTCGACGTTGGCGAGTTGGTGATGGCGATTGGCAACCCGTTTGGCGTAGGGCAAACCGTGACAAGCGGCATTGTCTCCGGTTTGGCACGCTCTGGCGTGGCGACGGGCAATGCGCGAGGTTATTTCATTCAGACCGATGCGGCGATCAATCCAGGCAATTCCGGTGGTGCGTTGATCGACGTCAACGGCGATTTGATCGGCATCAACACCTCCATTTTGACACGGTCCGGTGGCTCTAACGGCATTGGCTTTGCCATTCCGGCAAATCTGGTGGCGCAATTTGTTGATCAAGCGCGAGCCGGGTTTGAGGACTTTCAGCGCCCGTGGGCGGGTATGTTTGGTCAGCCGGTTGACGCGGACATGGCCGAAGGGCTTGGCTTGGATCGGGCGGGGGGCATTGTTGTTTCGGAGCTACATGAGCTCAGCCCGTTTCGGGCGGCTGGGTTTGAGCCAGGCGATGTAGTTGTCGCTTTGGATGGGCAGCCCGTGAACACACCTGCAGAAATGGTGTTCCGGATGTCGGTGGCCGGGTTGAAGAGCGCAGTTGAGGTCGAGACAGTGCGAGACGGAGAGGTTCAGATGCGCACTGTGAAAATGGACATCGCTCCGGACATTCCGAGCCGAGATACCATTGAAACCGGGCACGGCTCTGCGATTCCGGGCATGGTGATGTCGAATATCAACCCTGCCGTAATGGGTGAATACGGTCTGCCTTTGAGCCTTGAGGGTGTGATGGTGGAGAACCCGGGTCAAATTGGTGCCCGTTTGGGCCTCAGCCCTGGCGATGTGTTGCGTGTGATCGACGGCGCGGAGATCATCACCACAAAAGATGCGGACAAGGCTTTGCTGGACGCGCGCAAGCGGCTTACGTTGGAGGTCCAGCGTGGCGCCCAGCGGGTTGTGATGCGTTTCAGATTGTAAGGACTTTCACGCAACCCATGGCCGACCTATTTGACACCACACCTGCGGATATCTCTGCAACCGCGCCTGCGGGGGGGGGGGCGCCGCGCCCATTGGCGGACCGTCTGCGCCCAAAATCCCTGTCTGAGGTGATCGGGCAGGAACAGGTCCTAGGAGAGGAAGCTCCTTTGGGAGTGATGTTGTCCTCGGGTTCGCTGTCATCGCTGATTTTCTGGGGACCACCCGGTGTTGGCAAAACCACCATTGCACGGCTGCTGGCAGATGAGACTGATCTGCATTTTGTACAGATCAGCGCGATATTCACCGGGGTGCCGGAACTGCGCAAAGTGTTTGAGGCCGCCAAGATGCGGCGCTCCAATGGCGCAGGTACCTTGTTGTTTGTCGACGAGATCCATCGGTTCAACAAAGCACAGCAGGACGGGTTTCTGCCGTATATGGAGGATGGCACCATCCTTCTGGTGGGGGCGACCACGGAGAATCCATCGTTTGAGCTGAATGCTGCGGTGTTGTCGCGCTCACAAGTCCTTGTCCTGGAGCGGTTGTCGCTGGGTGATTTGGAACGGCTGGCGCAGCGGTCGGAGAAAGAGCTTGAGAAGCCTTTGCCCTTGGACGGTGCGGCGCGGGAAGCGCTTTTGGAGATGGCGGATGGCGACGGGCGGGCGCTACTGAACCTCATCGAACAGGTCATGGCCTGGAAAGTGGACGGGAAGCTGGACACAGATGCGTTGTCGACCCGTTTGATGCGCCGGGCGGCGAAATACGACAAGTCGGGAGACGAGCACTACAACCTGATTTCAGCGCTGCACAAATCGGTCCGCGGGTCCGACCCAGAGGCGGCGCTCTATTGGTATGCACGCATGCTGGAAGGTGGAGAGGACCCACGGTTTCTGGCACGGCGCCTGACGCGGATGGCCTGCGAGGACATTGCCTTGGCCGATCCGCAGGCACAGAGCGTGTGTCTGAGCGCTTGGGAAACTTACGAACGTCTGGGATCGCCAGAAGGAGAATTGGCGCTGGCGCAGGCGGTGATTTATCTCGCACTCGCGCCGAAGACCAACGCGGGCTATGCAGCCTATAAAGCCGCGCGGGCCTTGGCGAAGAAAACCGGCTCTGAGCCGCCACCCAAACATATCCTGAATGCGCCAACCTCGTTGATGGCGGATCAGGGGTATGGTGATGGATATCAATATGACCATGAGGCCGAAGATGGGTTCTCGGGTCAAAACTATTTCCCTGAAGGCATAAAGCGTCCGGTGATCTACACACCGGTAGAGCGGGGTTATGAGCGCGAGTTGAAGCGACGGATGGAGTATTTTGCCAAACTGCGCACCAAGCGCAGCGGGTAAGGTGCGCGCTCCATTGGTCTCCAAGAGTATTTGAGGGCAGAAGATGCTGGTTTTCTTGACATTGGGGGTCAAAGCGCAGAGAGACGCCGAATGGTTTTGAACGTGGCATATGTGGCCTTGGGTGGTGCTGTGGGCGCGGCTCTGCGGTATTTGGTCGGCATCAGCGTCGTGCGACTGATGGGGCAGGGCTTTGCAAGTGGCTTCCCTGTGGCGATCATCACGGTCAACGTGATTGGCTCATTTCTGATGGGGGCTTTTGTTGTGCTGGCGGCACAGCGGGGGCTGACCCATTTGTCGCCTTTGGTGATGACAGGCCTGCTGGGTGGTTTTACGACGTTTTCGGCATTTTCGCTGGAGGCCGTGACCCTGATGGAGCGTGGGGCTTATGGCGCTGCGACGTTTTATGTGGCTGTTTCAGTGGTTGGTGCGGTGGGCGCGCTGATGCTGGGCATGGCCGTGACAAGAGGATTACTGGCATGAGCCGGGTACAGACAATGACCGTCGCGGACGGTGAAGGTGATCAGCGGCTCGATCGGTGGTTCAAGCGAAAGTTTCCACATGTGGCGCAGGGGCAGATCGAAAAGATGTGTCGCAAAGGCGAGATACGCGTCGAGGGTGGCCGTGTGAAAGCGAACACGCGTGTCGAGGAAGGGCAGAGCATTCGTGTGCCGCCATTGCCCGAACCCCATGAAGTTGCGCAGCGCGAGTATTCCCGCGCCGCAGCTAAGGTCAGTAAGGCGGATGCCAAGTTGATGCTGGATTGCGTGATCTACAAAGATGATGAGATCATTGCTATAAACAAACCGGCAGGTTTGCCCACGCAGGGGGGCAGCAAACAGACCCGGCATGTGGACGGGCTATCGGTTGCCTTGCAATTTGACATGGAAGAGAAGCCACGCCTTGTGCATCGCTTGGACAAAGATACGTCTGGTGTGCTGTTGCTGGCGCGGACACGCATGGCCGCCAAGGCGCTGACCGAGGCGATGCGCCACAAACAAACGCGTAAGATCTACTGGGCCGTGGTGGCTGGTGTGCCAACGCCGTATCTGGGTGAGATCAAATACGGTCTGGTGAAAGCTGGCGGTCACGGTGCGCGTGGTGAAGGCGAAAAAATGATTGCCGTGCATCCGCGTGAAGTGGACAGCACCCCCGGTGCAAAACGCGCGATTACACAATACTCGACATTGTATCGTGTGGCCGGGCGCGCATCGTGGGTGGCCATGGAACCGATCACAGGTCGTACGCACCAGTTGCGGGCGCACATGGCGGAGATTGGACATCCGATTATTGGCGACGGCAAATACGGTGGCTCCGGGCAAGAGAACCTTGGTGATGGCTGGGGCGCAAAACTGGGCGGGATGATTTCCAACAAGCTGCACCTGCACGCGCGCTCGATGACCTTTATGCACCCAACAAAGGGCAAGCCCGTGACCGTGACGGCGGAATTGCCTGAGCACATGGCCCATACGTGGGAGACCTTTGGTTGGTCTGAGGATCTCGCGGCGGATGATCCGTTTGAAAGCCTGCGGTAAACCTCTTCACGTTTGCTGGGACTAGAGTGTCGCCGCAGTTTGTTTTGTGGGCGCTCAAGCAAGGTTGGATATAAGGAGGCATCATGCGGCTCAAACTGGTTATATTTGATGTGGATGGCACGTTAGTGGACAGCCAAGGGCTGATCATCGAGGCGATGAACCTGGCCTTTGAAGGTGAACGGCTGGCACCGCCGAGCCGGGCGGACACTTTGTCGATTGTTGGATTGTCGCTGGATGTGGCGATGTTCAAGCTCTTGCCAGACGGGGATGCGGACCTGCGGGCGCGTTTGGTGGAAGGTTATAAACAAGGCTACATGATGCGGCGTACGGAAACCGGCGTGGCACAGTCTTCGCCGTTTTTTGCTGGCGCGCGAGATGTATTGCAGCAATTGGGCGCTCAGGATGATGTGCTTCTCGGCGTGGCCACCGGCAAGTCGCGGCGTGGGTTGGACAAGCTGATTGAGGGGCACGGGCTTGAAGGGATCTTTGTGACCACGCAAGTCGCCGACGATCATCCGTCAAAGCCACATCCGTCGATGATCACCACAGCACTCGCCGAAACCGGCGTTGAGGCGCGGGACGCGGTGATGATTGGCGACACAAGCTATGACATGGAGATGGCTGCGGCGGCAGGTGTGGCCGGCATCGGTGTTGGCTGGGGGTACCATGAGACCTCGGCGCTCGGGGCGGCACACCATGTTGTTGAAGATTTTGCAGCGCTTGAGGGCGCTTTGGCACAGGTTTTGGAGATTTCATCATGAGCGGATGGGCCAAAAAACGGTTTTGGAAAGACACCACTTATGAAGCCATTGAAGGTGGGTTCAAAGTGCTGCTGGATGGGCGGGGTGTCAAAACACCTGCGAAGGCGTCTTTGATAGTGCCAACCGAAGCCATGGCAAAAGCTGTGGTAGCGGAATGGGATGCACAAGAGGGTGAGATTGATCCAACCTCGATGCCGGTCACGCGCTCAGTCAATGCGGCGATTGATAAAGTTGCAGTCCAGCACGCCGAGGTGGCTGACATGTTGGCGGAGTATGGTGGCAGCGATTTGTTGTGTTATCGCGCCACCAATCCCGAAGAGTTGATCGCGCGTCAGGCTGAGGCTTGGGATCCGCTTTTGGACTGGGCCGCAGAGGCATTTGATGCGCGCTTAAAGCCGGTGGTCGGCGTGATGTTTGAGGCGCAGGATCAAGCGGCGCTGAACAAGCTCAGCGCGAGTACGCATGGCTTTGACAACTTCGAGTTGGCTGCATTTCATGATCTGGTCGGCATCTCCGGCTCATTGATCATTGGATTCGCCGCAACCCATGATCTGCACCCCATCGAAACGCTTTGGAAACTGTCGCGAATCGACGAACAATGGCAGGAAGATCAATGGGGGCGAGATGACGAAGCTGCCCAAGAGGCAGAGAAGAAAAAGCAAGCCTTTCTCCATGCTTACGCTTTCTTTCAGCTAAGCAAAAAATGATCGTACTGCATGTAAAACAAGGGCAAATGGCTGATAGCGCAAGCATTGATAGTATTGCGTGATGGACCTCTTGACGTTTGACGATGAATGCGACCAAACTGAACCTCGATGTGAGGGGGGTGTAATCTCTGAACATCTACTTTCGGTCTAACATGGCCAAAAACCACCCGGTAAGGGTGGACAACAGGAAGAGGTAAAAATGAAAAAATCCGTAGTTTTCGGTGCACTAACAGTTGCTGGCCTGGCGGCTGGCGCAGCTGCTGCTGGCACGCTTGACGATGTTAAAGCGCGCGGCAAGCTGAACTGTGGTGTGACCACTGGTCTGGTTGGCTTTGCCGCACCAGATGCAAACGGCGAATGGATGGGGTTCGACGTTGGCATTTGCCGTGCAGTTGCAGCAGCCGTTCTGGGCGACCCGAAAGCGGTTGAGTTTGTTCCGACCACCGGTAAGACCCGCTTCACCGCGCTGGCCTCCGGCGAGATCGACCTGCTGGCCCGCAACACCACTTGGACCTTCTCCCGTGACGTTGACCTGAAGTTCACCTTTGTTGGCGTGAACTACTATGACGGTCAGGGCTTCATGGTTCCAAAAGAACTGGGTGTGTCCTCCGCGAAAGAACTGGACGGCGCAACCGTTTGTATCCAGACCGGTACCACCACTGAGCTGAACCTGGCGGACTTCTTCCGCTCCAACAACATCAGCTACGAGCCGGTGCCAATCGAAACCAATGCTGAAGCACAGCAGCAGTACCTTGCCGGTGCTTGTGACGTGTACACAACAGACGCATCTGGTCTGGCCGCGACACGTGCGACCTTTGAAGATCCTTCTGCGCACGTTCTTCTGCCAGAAATCATCTCCAAAGAGCCGCTCGGCCCGTTGGTTCGTCACGGCGACGACAACTGGGGCGACGTAGTACGTTGGTCTCTGAACGCTCTGGTAACGGCTGAAGAGCTGGGTGTGACCTCCGCAAACATCGGTGAGATGGCTGCCGGCACAAACAACCCAGAAATCAACCGTCTGCTGGGTACCGAAGGTTCCCTGGGCGAGATGCTCGGTCTGGACGCTGGTTGGGCCAAAAACGCCATCATGGCGGGCGGCAACTACGGTGAGCTGTTTGAAGGTAACATCGGCGAAAGCACTCCGATCGGTCTGGCCCGTGGCCTGAACGCTCAGTGGACCGATGGTGGCCTGATCTACTCCCCACCTTTCCGCTAAACACATCACGGAAAGGGCGCGGTACATTCCGCGCCCTTTTCGCTTTTACGACCCACAACAATAATCGGCCACGGCGCAACGACGCCATAGTTTAACCGGCCGAGCAACGGGGAAGATCCCATATGACCACTTTGACCGACCCTCCCAAGGCGTCGTTCCGGCTGTCTATGCTGATCTACGACACACGGTATCGCTCTCTGACGATCCAAGCTGTCGCAATGATTGGTTTTATGCTTTTTGCCGCCTGGTTGATCAACAACACGATGACCAACCTAGAGACCCTTGGAAAAACGCCGCAGTTTGGCTTCTTGCTGGAGCCCGCGGGCTACGACATCAACCAACGTCTGCTTGATTATAACAGCCAAGACACCCACATGCGGGCGTCTCTCCTTGGGCTTTTGAACACTCTGCTTGTGGCGGTGATGGGCTGTATCACTGCAACCATCATCGGCGTGCTTGTGGGTGTACTACGTCTTTCGAAAAACTGGATCGTCGCCAAAATCATGACGGTTTATGTGGAAATGTTCCGCAACGTGCCGGTCTTGCTTTGGATTGTGTTGGCCATGGCCATCCTGATCGAGAGCCTGCCTGCGCCACGCGCCTTCCGTGGAGAAAATCCCGAAGCCACGATGAACTTGTTTGACACAGTGGCGGTCACAAACCGTGGTATTTACGTACCGGAACCGCTGTTTTCCAATAGTTTGGGTAACATCCACCTGCTGGGCCAAAGCTCGCTGCGGTTTGATGTGTCGGTTGATCTGATCGCGATCTTGATTGTGTTTGGTCTGAGCATCTTTGGTATTACAAAGATGAATGCACGCGCGAAGCGTATTCAAGAAGCAACTGGTGATCGCCCCAACACGCTTTGGGCAAACCTGGGTCTGTTCTTTGTGCCAACCGGTATCTTGCTGGCGTTGCTTGGGTTCCACCTTGGCTACCCGGAGTTGAAAGGCTTCAACTTCAAGGGCGGTACGCATATGCGGAACTCGCTGATTGCCTTGTGGTTGGCGTTAAGCCTCTACACGGCGGCCTTTATCGCAGAGATTGTGCGTGGCGGTATTTTGGCCGTGAGCCATGGTCAAACCGAAGCTGCTGAGGCGCTGGGTATGCGTCCGGGTCGCACAATGCGGCTTGTGATCCTACCACAAGCTTTGCGTGTGATCATTCCACCAATGATTTCCAACTACCTGAACCTGACCAAAAACTCCTCGCTGGCGATTGCGGTGGGTTACATGGACATTACAGGCACGTTGGGCGGCATCACCATGAACCAAACTGGGCGTGAGCTTGAAACAGTTCTCATGCTGATGCTGTGTTACCTGGTGATCTCGTTGAGCATCTCCATGGTGATGAACTGGTACAATAACCGTGTAAAACTGGTGGAGAGATAAAATGAGCGACGTTTCTTTTGTCCGCACCGAAATGCTCCCACAGCAAGAGCCGCCTGGCTCTTCCGTTGGGATCGTTGGTTGGGCGCGGGCCAATCTGTTTGATGGTGTAACGAACTCCGTACTCACCATTTTGAGCCTGATCTTTGTGTATTTTGTGTTGGAAGGCCTGCTGTCCTGGACGTTTCAGTCCGTATGGAACGCAAGCTCGCTGACCGAATGCCGTGAGATCATGACTGCAACTTGGGGCAAGACCCATGGGCATGCATGTTGGGCGGTGATCAATGATCGTTGGCTGCAGCTGCTGTATGGTTTCTACCCGCCTTACCCTGCAGAAGCGGGCGTGAACTTTGGTGAAAATACAGGCGCGTGGCCGGCCTACTTCCGTCCAAACCTGTCATTTGTGCTGTTGTTGATTGCCGTTGCTCCCGTGCTGTTTGACAAGCTGCCGCGCAAACTGTTGATCGTGACTGCTGTCTATCCGTTCCTGATGCCTTGGCTGATGTGGGGTGGGTCGATTTGGGGTCCCGTGATGGCTGCTGCTGGTTTTGGCATCGGCTACCTGGCGTTTCGTTTGCTAACCCCCGTCCTTGGCGGCTTGGGTGGTATTATCGCGGCGATAGCACTTCCGGTGATTTGGTGGCTGTTCCTGACAGGTATCGTAGCTGCGGGTCTTGAATCGGTCGTTTCGATTTCCATTCCTGAAGTAGAAAGCCGTAAGTTTGGTGGCTTCATGCTGTCCATCCTAATCGGTGTGGTCGCAATTGGCTGCTCGCTGCCGATTGGCATCGTGCTCGCCCTTGGCCGTCAGTCCGATTTGATGATTGTGAAAACACTGTGTGTGGGCTTCATCGAGTTCATCCGGGGTGTGCCACTGATCACTCTGCTGTTTGTGGCATCCGTTCTTTTGAATGTGTTCCTGCCACCGGGTACGCAGTTTGACATCATCCTGCGGGTTCTGATCATGGTGACTTTGTTTGCCTCTGCTTATATGGCGGAAGTTGTGCGTGGTGGTCTCGCCGCGCTGCCAAAAGGCCAATATGAGGGCGCTGACTCTCTGGGTCTGAACTACTGGCAGGCGCAACGACTGATCATTATGCCGCAAGCGTTGAAGATCTCCATTCCTGGCATCGTGTCGACCTTTATCGGGGTGTTTAAAGACACCACGCTGGTGTCGATCATTGGCTTGCTTGACCCGCTGGGTCTGTCCAATGCGATCCGTGCGGATGCGGCCTGGAACGGCATCTATTGGGAGCTGTTTGCTTTCATCGCCTTCTTGTTCTTCGTCTTCTGCTTCGGCATGTCCCGCTATTCCATGTACCTGGAGCGCAAGCTCCACAAAGGTCACTAATAAGGAGTTCATCAAATGTCTGAACTGATGACCGACCGCCAAATCGACCGCTCGAAGATGCAAGTCTCCGATCAGGTCGCGATCGAAATCCGCAACATGAACAAGTGGTACGGGTCGTTCCACGTGTTGCGTGATATCAACCTCACCGTGAACGAAGGCGAACGCATTGTGATTGCGGGGCCTTCGGGCTCCGGTAAATCGACGCTGATCCGCTGCATCAACCGTTTGGAAGAGCACCAGTCCGGTGACATCATCGTGGACGGTACTGAGCTGTCCAGCGATCTCAAGAACATCGACAAGATCCGCTCCGAAGTTGGCATGTGCTTCCAGCACTTCAACCTCTTCCCGCATCTGACGATCCTGGAGAACTGCACGCTGGCGCCGATTTGGGTGCGCAAGACGCCTCGTAAAGAGGCCGAAGAAACCGCGATGCACTTCCTTGAGAAGGTGAAAATTCCGGAGCAGGCTGACAAGTACCCCGGTCAGTTGTCCGGTGGTCAGCAGCAGCGTGTGGCAATTGCCCGCTCGCTTTGCATGAAGCCACGCATCATGCTGTTTGACGAACCAACGTCTGCGCTTGACCCGGAGATGATCAAAGAGGTGCTCGACACCATGATCGAACTGGCGGAAGAGGGCATGACCATGTTGTGCGTGACCCACGAGATGGGCTTTGCCCGTCAGGTGGCCAACCGCGTGATCTTCATGGACCAAGGTCAGATCGTGGAGCAGAACGAGCCGGAAGAGTTCTTCAACAACCCGAAGAGCGAGCGGACCAAACTGTTCCTAAGCCAGATTCTGGGTCACTGATCCCAAACACAGATCAAAAAGAAGGCCGGGCATTTGCCCGGCCTTTTGCGTTTAGCTATGGCTTTCAAACACTTCTGTGCGGCCATCCGGGCGAATTAGCAGGGTGTCGTAAGGCTCCACTTCGCCGCCCATTTCCATGCCAGGCGACCCCATGGGCATGCCTGGCACGGTGAGTCCCCGTGCGGAGGGGTGTTCGGCTAAGAGGCGGCGGATGTCAGAAGCGGGCACGTGGCCTTCGACCAGGTAGCCGTCTATCAGGCCAGTGTGGCAGGAGGAGGTTTCGTCCGTCAGGCCAAGGCGGGCTTTGATATCCCACAGCTCTTCGTCAGGGATGGCGTGGCTTTCCACCGTGAAGCCTTCGGAGCGGAGATGGTCTTCCCAGGCGACGCAGCAGCCACAGGTGGGGGATTTCACAACTTTGATGGTGGGCGTGTCCGCAAGAGCGGGCAGGGAGACTATGGGTAGACTGGCGGTCGCCAGAAGGAAGGCACGGCGGTGCATGGTAGGCTCCTTGAATGCTGTTGTTGGACAGATAGGCAGCAGCAAGCTGTGCCGCAATGCGCTGGATCAAGTGGCGTCCGGTTGCGCGGCGACGACTTCGCGTGGGATGGCAAAGTCGACAACAGTGCCCAAGGAGAACTGCGCGTCAGACCAGCGCTCGATGTCAAAGTGAAAAACCGTGGTGGCGCAGGTGGGGTAGTCGGAGAAGCGAGGGTGCGTGGCCGGTTTTTTGACTAGCATTTCAGCGAAGTAGGCGATGCCCGGATTGTGGCCGAGCATCAAGATGGTGTTGGCCTGCGCGGTTTGTAGTACACGCACCATGACATCGGCGCTGGCGTGGTAGAGGGTGTCTTCATACCGGGCTTTGGCGGCGGTGACGCCAAGGCGTGTGTAGGTCTCTCTGGTGCGTTCTGCGGTGGAGCAGAGCAGCTCGTCCGGTCGGTAGTTGTTGTCTTTGAGCCACTTGCCCATCGCGGCGGCTGAGGTGCGGCCGCGTGCGTTGAGGGGCCGGGCATGATCCGGTTGCATGAAATCATCCCAGCTTGATTTGGCGTGGCGCATCAGGATCAGGGTGCGGCTCATGGATGAAAGGACCTCATATGCAATGCGGATTGCGCGTCGGTGCGCCCAGCATTTGCTGAGTGTGGACAGGCGCGGCGGGCAATGCAACCGCGGGACATGCACTCTACGCCGCCAGGTGTGTCTAGGTAGGCGTGGCAGGCTGTGACATTGTAGCCGGTCTCTGCGTTGAGGGCATCAACCGGGCAAGCCGAAGTGCAGGGGGAAGCACAGGCGCGGCAGGGGGAAGGGCTTACTTGTTTCGGTAACTGGATTTCTGTTGGCAGGATCAGGGCGCCGCGCAGGGAGATCATCAGGCCTACTTCGGGGTGCACCATCATGCCCACCGGGCTTTGGAAGAACTGTCCGCTGTCCAAGGCCCAACGGATGAATGGCGGGTAAGGCGGGCCGTCGGAGGGGAATTGGCATGAGGCGCCAAACTGCGTAGCGATGGCGCCAACAATGCGTTTGGACCAGCGATCGACGGGGTCCTTTGCACCATCTTTGTATTCCAACGACGTGACAAACACGGTCCAGAACGCTGGACCGGTGCCAAACAGAACGATGGTTTTGCCGTCTTCATGTCGCGCTCCCATCGTGAGGAGGCCCGCGTTTGCGGCGGCGATTTGGATGGCTTCCAGCGTCATTTGGCGCGGAACGGGAGGCGCAGGCTCCAGGAAAGTCTGGTGGGGCGGGTGTCTTGCCACTCAAGTCCGATCGTCATCTTATCATGTCCTGCACGGGGTTGCGCGATATAGGTTCCCAGCGCACGGTCCCAGATCGACAGGGCAAAGCCATAGTTGCTGTCGTGCTCGTCCCGATGCACCGAATGATGCACACGATGCATGTCCGGCGTGACCAAAACAAGCCGGATCAGACGGTCGATCTTGGCGGGCAGGCGGATGTTGGCGTGGTTGAACAGCGCGGTGCCGTTGAGCAGGATTTCAAACACCAGCACGGCCAGCGCGGCGGGGCCAAGCAAGTAGATCAGAGCAATTTTCAAGCCCATCGACAGGGCAATTTCCACCGGATGGAAGCGGATGGCGGTGGTGACATCGAAGTCCGGGTCTGCGTGATGGACCCTGTGCAGGCGCCACAGGAGCGGGACTTTGTGGGTGATAAGGTGTTGCAACCAAATGGCAAAATCCAGGGTCAGGATTGCCAGAATGAATTCGATTGCGATGGGGAGACCCACGATGTTGAACAAGCCCCAACCGTTGGATTGAGCGTCGGAGGCTGCGCCCACGGCCAACAATGGCAAGGCGACAGCCAGAGCTCGTAAAGCGAGCGTGTTGAGGAAAGACAGCCCCCAGTTGGTCAGCCAGCGGCGGGATTTGGGCCAGTTTAAGGGGCGGCGAGGGGCGAGGGTTTCGATCCCAGCGAGCAGAATGAAGAGGCCGAAGAAAACGCTCAGACGGATTAAGAGCTCGTGTTGCATTGAGAGGGCATCCTTGCTGATGGCCTCTCAATGTATTTGTTTTTCAGAATATGAAAAGGGGTTAGTCCGCTCGAATTAATGATCCGGCACCATGCTCGGTGAACAGTTCCAACAGACAGGCATTGGGTGCGCGGCCGTCAAGAATGACCACAGCACGCACGCCGTTTTCGATGGCGGCGAGCGCGGTTTCTGTCTTGGGAATCATCCCGCCGGCAATCACGCCCTCTTCGGTAAGATCGCGGATTTGTTGGGCTTTTAGCTCTGTCAGAACTTCACCTTCACCGTTCTTCACACCGGCCACATCGGTTAGCAGAAGCAGACGATCCGCTTCTAAGGCGCCTGCGATTGCGCCGGCGGCAGTGTCGCCGTTGATGTTGAAGGTTTCACCCTTCCGACCGGCACCCAAAGGCGCGATCACTGGGATGGTATCGTTGGCAAACAGCTCGTGTAGAATCGCTGGGTTCATGTCGGCGGGGGTGCCAACAAAACCGAGGTCCGGATTGGTCTGATCACAGACAATCAGGTTGGCGTCTTTGCCAGACAGGCCCACCGCTTTGCCGCCCTGACGGTTGATCGCTTGCACGATGCGTTTGTTCACAACGCCGGACAAAACCATCTCCACAACTTCGACTGTGGCGGCGTCGGTGACGCGTTTGCCGTTCACAAAATCGGATTTGATTTCAAGACGTTCCAGCATCGCGTTGATCATCGGACCCCCGCCATGCACGATCACCGGATTGATGCCCACCTGGCGCATCAGCACCACGTCGCGGGCAAAATCATCCATGGCTTCGTCACTGCCCATGGCGTGTCCGCCAAGCTTAATAACCACGGTCGCGCCTGTGTAGCGCTGCAGATACGGCAGGGCTTGGGACAGGGTGCGGGCGGTGGCGATCCAATCGCGATTCATTTCTTGTGTCTTCATCTTGCTGGCCTCTTTGTCAGAGCGTGTTAACCGCTCTGGAGAGGAGTGCCAAGACGCACTGGATGAATGAAGCGCCGATTTGGTAAAAAATGTCAAAATTAACCCGATACGGAACGTCGGTATAGCGTCTGTAACACGGCTGTTTTGCGGAGGTGTGGCCGTTTGTTAACAGCGATGTCTTAACGCGCGTGCACAGAGGGCGCGGCGGACGGTACAAAATGCGGGGTCAGCTCTTTGATCACCAGATCGGTGACACCGTCTTCAAACAGATCTTGGAAGTCGTGCAGGGCGCGGCTGTTGAGGAAGATTTGCCAGTCACGTCGGCTTTCCCATCGCTGGAACAAGACAAATTGCCCGGGATCGTCGGTGCCGGTGTGGATGTCAAAGCGCAGGCAGTTTTGTTCGTTGAGCACCCGTTGGGCAAGTTGCAGCAAGCCCTCACGCACGCGGGTGCGGTTTGGAGAGTCCAGAAAGAATGACGTCATAATGGTGACGGACATAGCAAGGCCTTTGCCGATTCCTGAGTAGCGGCGGTAATGGCGCAACGATGGACCGAAAAAGCTTACTTAGTGGTAAAGGATTTTGTCCCGCTGACCGTAAAGAGGGGGATTTTGCGTGGTGCAGGTTGGCGATTGGTGATTGCCTGAGACAGCAGCACAAACAGTGGATGCGCAATGACTTAGGTTGAGTGTGCGCAACAGATTATTTGCGTGGGGTGTGCAATTTGCGCAGTGCCCATTTGAGATCACCATGAAGCGCAAGCAGATCGCGGGAGGCGGTCTCGTCTTTGCGTCCGATCAGCACGTAGTCCCAACCGGGTTTGCCGTGGTCCGGGAGAATCGCCCGGGCAACTTCACGCATCCGACGCTTAGCGCGATTGCGGGCCACCGCGTTGCCAACTTTTTTGGAACAAGTGAAGCCAACTCGGATGGCGGTCGGTTCGACATCTTCGTTGGCGCGGCGTTTGCGCGCCTGAATCATCATCGCCTTGGTGCCCTGTTTGCGGGCACGGGCCGCCGCGAGAAATTCGCTACGTTTTTTCAGGACGGGCAGACAAGCGGAAACCGCCGGAGACATAGTCCCGTTGGTGGCGTTGCCATCCGTGGGGGTCTCCGGCGGTGTCATTCCGTCAGTACTGTCGGTGAGCTTATGCGCTCAGCGACTTACGACCGCGTGCGCGGCGTGCGTTCAGGATCTTGCGGCCAGCTTTGGTGGCCATGCGCGCACGGAAGCCGTGGCGGCGTTTACGAACCAGGTTCGAAGGTTGGTAGGTGCGTTTCATCGCTCCGACTCCGTCATGTTGTTTCTTTAGGCCCCGGCGCGAGATTCGCGAAGCCTGTCTATTCGAAGACCGGTCTTTAGACCTGCCTGCCGAATAAGTCAAACGTCAGATGCTGGATTCTTGGCAAAAAGGCAATGGCTGGCGCGGAAAGAAAGCGATTGAGGCGTGGCTTCCATTTATAAGGGGGATTTTTACTTGGTTTGCGGCCTTCAAAAAGGGGGCGCCTGAAACAATCGACGGCTTTTTGAGTGCCTTACAAGCTGCAATATTACAGGTCTCTTATCCCATTGTTACGGTTAACCAAGAATCGCTCACGAAACTGGGTATTGCGATCAAGCGCCCGTGAGGTCTCTGTTGTTTTGCCGGTCTGTCAGCCATGTTGAAAAGAGACCAAGAAACGGATCAAAGATGTCGGACGTGACGGATACACCTCAAGAAAGCAAATCAAAATGGGCGCGTATGGTGCCACTGGCGGCGCTTGTTACGGGCGCGGTGCTCGGTGCCTATGCGCTGGGAGATTACCTGAGCTTTGAAGCACTGCGGGACAATCGAGAAATTCTGATTGCCTATCGCGATGCGCATTACGCGCTGGCGGTTGTGGTGTTTATGGCAATTTACGTGGTGATCGCGGGGTTCTCTTTGCCGGGGGCGACCATTGCCACGCTGACCGGCGGCTTTTTGTTTGGCACCTTTCCGGGCGTGTTGTTCAATGTCGGGGCGGCGACCATTGGGGCCACCGTGGTGTTTTTGGCTGCGCGTTGGGGGCTTGGAGACCGGCTGGCCGCCAAGATGGATGCGGGCGAGGGCAAGATAAAAGCCATCAAAGACGGGATTGATGAGAACCAGTGGTCAATGTTGTTCATCATCCGGTTGGTGCCTTTGGTGCCGTTTTTTGTGGCCAATTTGATCCCGGCGCTCGTGGGTGTGTCGCTGTGGCGTTATGTGGTGTCGACCTTCATTGGCATCATTCCCGGCGGGTTGGTCTATACCTCCGTTGGCGCGGGGCTGGGTGAGGTGTTTGCCCGTGGCGAGACGCCGGATCTGGGCATTATCTTTGAGTCCCATGTGTTGTTGCCGATCCTTGGCCTGGCGGCGCTGGCGTTCCTGCCGGTTGTACTCAAACTCATTCGCGGCAAAGAGGCGCTGTAATCATGGAACAGATCAAGACGGATGTGCTGGTCATCGGGGCTGGCTCTGGTGGGTTGTCTGTGGCGGCTGGGGCAAGCCAGATGGGCGCAAGTGTTGTGCTGCTAGAAGGCCATAAGATGGGCGGCGATTGCCTGAACTATGGCTGCGTGCCCAGTAAAGCGCTGTTGGCGAGCGCCAAGATGGCGCATCAGCAGACCAAAGGCCAAGCCTTTGGCGTGTCCGATCAGGTGCCGCAGGTGGATTATGCCGCGGCCAAGGCGCATGTAGCGGATGTGATCGCGCAGATCGAGCCGATGGACAGCGTGGAGCGGTTTGAAGGCTTTGGCGTGCGGGTGATCCAGGAGTACGGGCATTTCATCAACCCCAAGGTGGTGCAAGCGGGGGATCATCAGATCACCGCGCGACGTGTGGTGATTGCCACCGGTTCCAGCCCATTGGTGCCGCCGATTCCCGGGTTGGATCAGGTGGATTACCTGACCAATGAAACGCTTTTTGAGATGACCGAGACGCCGGAGCATTTGCTGATCATTGGCGGTGGACCCATTGGTATGGAGATGGCGCAGGCGCATGTGCGGTTGGGCATCAAGGTCACTGTGATTGAAGGCGCCAAAGCGTTTGGGCGGGATGATCCGGAGATGGCGGCGATTGTGCTTGAGCGGCTGCGGGGCGAAGGCGTGGAGATTGCCGAAGATGCGATGGCCAAGGCCGTGACGCAGAAAGATGGCGTGATCACCGTGGAGGCGCAGGATGGACGCAGCTTTAGGGGGTCACATCTGTTGGTGGCTGTGGGGCGCAAGGCCAATATGGAACGCCTCAATCTGGAGGTCGCTGGCATTGAGACCCATCGGGCGGGCATCACTGTGGACGCCTCCCTGAAGACATCCAATAAGAGGGTCTATGCCATTGGCGATGTCGCCGGGGGCGCGCAGTTTACCCATGTGGCGGGCTATCAGGCTGGTGTGATCATCCGCTCGATGTTGTTTGGCCTGCCAGCCAAGGCGCGCGCGGATCACATTCCTTATGCGACGTATACCGATCCGGAACTGGCGCAAGTCGGGCTGACGGAATTGGAGGCGCAAGTCAAATACGGGGGCAAGCTGACCGTGACGCGGTTTGAGTGCCATCACAATGACCGGCTGATTGCGGAGCGCAACGCCTACGGGTTGATCAAAGCGATGGTGGTGAAAGGCCGTCCCGTCGGCGTGTCGATTGTGGGGCCGCAGGCTGGGGAACTGGTCAATCTGTGGTCGCTGGTGATTGCCAATAAGCTCAAGATGAGTGCCGTGGCGGGCATGGTGTCGCCGTATCCTACGGTAGGAGAAATCAATAAGCGGGTTGCAGGGGCCTATTTCTCTCCCCAACTGTTTGATAATCCTAAGGTGAAACGAGTGGTTGGCTTGGTGCAACGCTGGCTGCCATAACCAGAACGGTCGCGAACTATGCTCAATACGCTCTCAGGTCGGTTTCTGATTCTGACGGTCATCTTTGTGATGCTCGCGGAAATCCTGATCTTTGTGCCCTCAATTGCGCGCTATCGCGAAGATTATCTGTTGCTGCGGCTGGAGCGGGCGCAGATTGCGTCGCTGGCGCTACTTGCCGATGACATGATCGATATGGAGCTGGAAGAAGAGCTGCTCAAAAACGCCGGCGTCTATAATGTGGTGCTGCGGCGCGACGAGATGCGGCAACTGATCCTGAGTTCCCCCATTCCGGAGCCGATCAGTGCGACCTATGACATGCGCGGGGCCACGGCGGGTGTGTTGATCAAAGACGCGATGATGCAGTTGTTGGACCGTGACAACCGCGTGGTGCGGGTGATTGGTGCGCCGGTGCAGGACGCCGGGCTGCTGATCGAGGTGACGATGGACACCGCAGAGCTGCGCATGTCGATGATCGACTACGGTGTGCGCATTCTGGCGTTGTCAGCCGTGATCTCGGTGGTCACAGCGTTTTTGCTGTTTCTGGCGGTGCGGGCGATTCTGGTGCGGCCAATCAAAGGTGTGGTTGGCTATATGCAGACCTACGCAGCCGCGCCGGAAGATGCGCGCAGTCTGATTAAGCCGCAAGCTGGGGTGACTGAACTGCGTGAGGCAGAAGAGGCGCTGTTGGCTTTGCAGACGGAGTTGACCGCGTCGTTGAAGCAGCGTGAGCGCTTGGCACAGCTTGGCAGTGCTGTGGCCAAAGTAAGCCATGATCTGCGCAACATCCTGACCTCGGCGCAGCTGTTCACCGACCGCATTGAGAGCAGTGAAGATCCGCTGGTGCGGCGGCTGGCGCCGAAGCTGGTGAATTCGATCACGCGTGCGGTGCACCTGTGTGAAAGCACCTTGGCCTTTGGCAAAGCTGAGGAGCCGGCACCAACCCTGACGCGGTTTGCGTTGAGCGAGATGGTGGCGGATGTGATTGCCTCCGAACGGTTGGCGGTTGGCGAGTTTGATCTCAGCTTTGGCGAGGACATTCCGGCAGGGCTGACTGTGCGGGCCGATCCGGAACAGATGTATCGCGTGGTGAGCAATTTGGTGCGCAATGCGCGGCAGGCAATTGTCGCCAGCGGTCAGCCGGGAGAGATCGCGGTGAGCGCAACGGAGAATGATGAGTCGTGGCTCATCACGGTGAAGGACACTGGCCCTGGCCTGCCGCCCAAAGCGCAGGAACACCTGTACCAGCCGTTCCAAGGTGGGATTCGCAAAGGTGGGTCCGGTCTGGGCTTGGCGATTTCACAAGAATTGGTGCGCGGGCACGGAGGAATGCTGACCCTTTCGGAGACCGGCACTGCCGGAACCACCTTTGAAATATGCCTCCCGAAAGGTGAAGTTGCAGTAATCTGATTTTTCTTTGATTTTGCGCTTGCGCCCCCTGAGTGTTCACATTAAACCGCCCCACATACCGCGCTCTGGTAGCTCAGCTGGATAGAGTACCTGACTACGAATCAGGGGGTCGGGGGTTCGAATCCTCCCCAGAGCGCCACTTTCTCCCCACAGAATAGTGACAAATCCAGCTTCTGGATTGATGTCGTGATACCTTGTTTTGCAGGTGTTTTGGCTTGTGGATTGCTTGGCCAATGACGTTTAGGGCAAATCCACTTCGGGGATCATCTGTTTCAGCCGTTTGTCTGCAAAATCCAGAAAGGCGCGGACTTTGGGGGCGACCAGTTTGCTTTGAGGGTAAACCAAGTGCACGGCCTCTGGTGGGGGCATGCAGGTGGGTAGAATCGGCACAAGCTCGCCCCGATTGAGCTGATCTGCGACCATATAAGAGAGTGCCATGGTGATGCCTTCGCCCGCGGTGGCGGCGGCGAGCGCCGTGGTAGCATCGTTGACCTCAAAGCGTGGCGCCAGCTTCACGTGGCCGCGGGTGCTGCCGGATTTATAGTGCCAATCGTGTCCGGCCATGATGCCGGTGAAGCCAATTATGGCATGGAGTTTCAGGTCGGCCGGTTCATTGGGCGTGCCGCGTCGGGCCAGATAGTCGGGGCTGGCGACAAACAGGCGGCGAACATGGCCGAGGCGCTTGGCCCTCAGGTTTGAGTCCGGCAGGTTGCCGATGCGGATGGCCACATCGATGCCTTCCTCGACAAGATTGGTGACCCGGTCTACGGCGATCAGAGAAACGGACATGCGCGGGTGGGCCTCTAGAAAGGCGCGCACCACGGGACCGGCGATCAGGCGGCTGAAGGTCATAGAGCAAGACACGGTCAGATGCCCCTGGGCGATGCCCATCTGGCCCACGGCCTGTTTTTCCGCATCGTCGATTTCAGAGAGCAAGCGGCGGGTGGCCTCCAGAAAGCTGCTGCCCGCATCGGTCAGCGACAGTTGGCGGGTGGAGCGGGTCAGCAGTTGCACACCCAGACGGGCCTCCAATGCGTTCATGGTGCGGGTCACGGCGGGCGGGGACATGCGCAGCTTGTTGGCGGCCTGCACAAAACTGCCGGTGTCATTGATGGCCGCGAAGACCTCCATCTGTAAGATGCGATCCATTTATTCCACTTTCTGCAATAGTGACTTTCAAGATTGGCCTATTCTTCCGGAATAGCAAGGGCGCTATCTGTCTTCCTGTCAGACACGACGACGCCTCCCAAGGCAGAGATTTCAAAATGAGGGACTTAGACATGAAGATGAATGGCACCAAACAGTTTTTCTTGAGCGGGTTGATTGCCCTTGGCATAGGCGCGCCGGTGAGCTCCTTACCGTCCATGGTCAATGCGGGGCAGGGCTTATCCACTGTGCCTGAAGCGGTGCGTTACAACACGGTGGCCATTGATGGTCAGGAGATATTCTACCGCGAAGCCGGGCCCAAAGGCGCGCCGGTTGTGCTGTTGTTGCACGGGTTCCCGACCTCCTCGCAGCAGTATCGCAATCTGATCCCGGAGCTGGCCCAAGATTATCACGTGATAGCGCCAGATTATCCAGGCTTTGGTCGCAGCGCGATGCCGGATCGGGCCGATTTTGACTACAGCTTTGCCAATTATGCGACATTGATGGATGGGTTCACCGATGCCTTGGCGTTGGACAGCTACAGTCTCTATGTGATGGATTACGGCGCACCAGTGGGGTATCGGTTGGCGCTCACCGATCCAGAGGCGATTGAGGCGCTGATCATTCAGAACGGCAACGCTTACGACGAGGGGTTGTTGGACTTCTGGGATGTGTTCCGCACCTATTGGGCGGACGGTGGTGCCGAGACGCGCGAACCGTTGCGGGACTTTCTGAATGTGACAGCCACGGAATGGCAGTACACTCATGGGGTGCCTGAGAGCCATGCGCATCGTGTGAGCCCCGACGCCTGGATGCTGGATCAGGCCTATCTGGACCGGCCGGGCAATCAGGAGATCCAGCTGGATCTGTTTTACGATTACCGCACCAACGTCGATCTTTATCCGGAGTTCCAGGCTTATTTCCGTGCGCATCAGCCGCCCACGCTGATTGTCTGGGGAGAGAATGATTACATCTTCCCGGCGGAAGGGGCCGCGCCGTATTTGCGCGACCTGCCGGAGGCCGAGCTTCACATGATTGATGCAGGGCATTTCATTCTGGAATCGCACGGGCCGGAAGTGGCCGGGCTGATCCGCGAGTTTCTGGACAGAGAAATCAAAGACTAACCCAACGCGGCGCGAGGGAAGCCTCTCGTGTCGCATTTTCCTCTCCTAACTAAAAGGACTGCCCCTATGTCACCCCGCCCCCATTGCCGCCGTTTTCCCGCAAACCGGAGAAAGTCTCGCTGGCCTACAGGCCGGACGATCATCCCGACCTGTTCGATCTGGGCCTGTAACCTGCTACTGTCAGAGAAAGGTCCAAGATATGGGACATAAGTTTGCAGAGATTACCTTCACCGAGGCGGTGAAGCGGCAACAGGAAGAGGCTGGGTCGCGCACGTCTTACGCGCGGATGGAGGCGCGGGACGATTACAACAACCGGTTGGGACCGCACGAGGCACAGTTTATTGCGGCGCGGGACAGTTTTTATATGGCGACGGTCAGTGAGACCGGTTGGCCCTATATGCAGCATCGCGGTGGGCCAGTGGGCTTTCTGAAGGTGCTGGATGAGCAAAGGCTGGCGTTTGCGGATTATCGAGGCAACCGACAATACGTGAGCCTTGGCAACCTCAGCCAAAACGACCGTGTGTCCCTGTTTTTTATGGACTACCCCAATCAAACGCGGCTGAAGTTGTTGGGGCGGGTGCGGGTGATTGTGCCGGAGGAAGAGGCGCTGTTGGCACGGCTGTCGCCGGAGGAGGGCTATCGTGCACGGGTGGAGCGCGGGTTTGAGATCACAGTTGAAGGGTTCGACTGGAACTGTCCGCAACACATAACACCACGTTATTCTCAATCAGAAGTGGCAGGTGAGTTTCTGCGCCTTCGAGACAGGATTCGTGACTTGGAAGGACAACTGGCGGGATCTTAAAGTTTGCGATGTGGGGCCGGTGGCAAAAGTCACCGGCCTTTGATGCTATGAGCGTTTGGCCTCTTTTTCGGTGGCTACATAGGGCTGTAGGCTTTCGATAAACGCATCGACAAAATCCAGTACCACGGGTGACGTTGGGCCTGAGGCGGGTTGCAGGATAGAGAGGCGGTGAAACAGCTGTGGTTTAAATGGGCGGATTACGATGCCGGTGGCACGGTAGGCCTCGGCGTCGAGCGCGCTGACCACGGAGGCGCCCATACCTTGGCCGACCATGGTGCAGGCGGTGGTGAATTGGCGCACCTCGATCAGGCTGTTGATTTCGACACCGTCCTCGGAAAAGGTGCGGGAGAGGTGTTGGTAAAATCGGCTGTCGCGGCGGGTGTGAATCAGGCGTTCTTGGGCGAGGTCACGCGGGGTGATGTACTCCTGATCCGCCAGCGGGTGACCAGCGGGCAGGATGCAGGCGGATTTGATGTGCAAATCCTGACTGCGGGTGGCGGGGTGGCCGAGGAAGCCGTCGGTGATACCGCAGTCATATTGCTCGCCGATGATCCATTCCAAAATGCGCTCCGGCCGGTCCGGTTCCAGGGTCACAGTGACGTTTGCGCGCTCCTTGAGGAAGTTGACCAAAACGCCTGGCAAATGGCTGGTGGCAAAACCGGGCAGGCAGGCGATGCGGACGTGGCCGCCGGTGCGTTCAATCAGGTCGCGGCGCAAGTCATCAAGGTGGTCAAGCCCGTCTAAGATGCGCTGCACCTCGGCCAGAAGGTAGCGCGAGTCGCTGGTCGGTTCGAGCACTCCGCGGTGGCGGGTGAACAGCTCAATGCCAGCAGATTGGGAGAAATCCGAGAGCAATCGGCTGACCGCAGGTTGTGAAACACCCATGCGCTTGGCGGCTTTGGTCATATTGCCGGTCTCGGCCACGGCGCGGAAGGCTTCAAGTTGTCTTAACTGAAATTTCAATAGCTTATCTCACATTCGCCGCGACGCGGCATGTTAACTCTTTGATCAATCTATAACATAATGTTATGATACTTGTTATAAAAACTTCACTTGCATTATGGTCTAAACTTTTAAATGATCCCCGCAGCACAGCAGATGGAGGAATTTCTGTGACTCATTTCAAAACAGTTTTGTTTGGTGCCTTGGCTGCCGGTATGACCGCTGGCGTGGCCTCTGCACAGACCGAAATTAACTGGTGGCACGCCATGGGCGGCACCAATGGCGAGCGCGTGGACAAGATTGCGGCGGATTTCAACGCCAGCCAGTCTGACTACAAAATTGTGCCATCGTACAAAGGCAACTACACCGAAACCATGACCGCTGCTGTGGCGGCGTTCCGCGCCAAAGAGCACCCGCATCTGGTGCAGGTGTTTGAAGTGGGCACCGCAACCATGATGGCCGCCAAAGGCGCGATCTATCCGGTTGAGCAGATGATGAAAGACGCCGGCGAGAGCTTTGACAAAGGCGACTATCTGCCAGCGGTGATTTCTTATTACCAGACGCCAGAAGGCGAACTGCTGTCGATGCCGTTCAACAGCTCCACGCCGGTTCTATGGTACAACGCAGACGCGCTGAAAGCAGCCGGTGTAGAGGCACCTAAGACTTGGGATGACGTGAAAACCGTTTCCAAGGCGCTGGTCGACAATGGCATGGATTGTGGCGTCAGCTTTGGCTGGCAGTCCTGGGTGATGCTGGAGAACTACTCCTCCTGGCACAACATGGAAATGGGCACCAAAGAAAACGGCTTTGCCGGTTTCGACACCGAGTTCACCTTCAGCCAGAACGACAAGCTGGCCGCACGTCTGGATGACGTGGCTGCGATGTCTGAAGGCAACCTGTTCAAATATGGCGGTCGCCGCGGTGACTCTCTGCCGATGTTCACCAACGGTGAGTGCGGCATGTGGATGAACTCTTCCGCATACTATGGCTCGATCAAATCTCAGGCTGAGTTTGAGTTTGGTCAGACCATGCTGCCGTTGGATACTGCCGCTGCAGACGCGCCGCAGAACTCCATCATTGGTGGTGCAACCCTGTGGGCACTGGCCGGTCACGAATCTGAAGAGTACAAAGGTCTGGCCCAGTTCATGACCTACCTGTCCTCCGCAGAGGTGCAGGCGTGGTGGCACCAGGAAACTGGCTATGTGCCAATCACCACAGCGGCTTGGGAACTGTCCAAGGATCAGGGTTTCTATGACAGCAACCCGGGTACAGACACAGCGATCAAACAGCTGAGCCTGAACACACCAACCGCTAACTCTCGTGGCATCCGCTTTGGTAACTTCGTGCAGGTGCGCGACGTGATCAACGAAGAGATGGAAGCGCTGTGGGCCGGTGACAAAACCGCTCAGGAAGCATTGGACGCCGCCGCCGAGCGTGGCAACGCCTTGCTGCGTAAGTTTGAGCGTTCCGCCAAATAAACAACTCTCTCCTGCGCCCGGCGAACCATATGTGTTTGCCGGGCGTGTTTCTGTCTAAACGACCCACCCTGACTTGAGGGCCGCATGCTCAAACGCGTCCACTTCCCCACATCTGCCTTGCCCTACCTATTGGTGGCGCCGCAGATTATCATCACGCTGATCTTCTTTATCTGGCCCGCAAGCCAGGCGGTGTATCAGTCTTTCCTGATCGAAGACGCCTTTGGGCTGTCTTCCGAGTTTGTCTGGTTTGAAAATTTCCAGATCCTGTTTGAGGACTCTCAGTACCTCGAAACCTTCTGGCGCACGATTTTGTTTTCTGCGGCTGTTGCTGTGTTGTCGATGGGGTCCGCGCTGATCCTCGCAGCCTTTGCCGACCGCGTGGTGCGCGGCGCCACAACCTATCGCACGCTGTTGATTTGGCCTTATGCAGTGGCGCCGGTTCTGGCCGGTGCGCTTTGGGTGTTTATGTTCAATCCGACGTTGGGCATCTTCCCCTATATTCTTGAATTCATTGGCATTGACTGGAACCACTACCTGAATGGCGGCCAAGCGATGACGCTGGTGATTTTTGCCGCGGCGTGGAAGCAGATTGCCTATAACTTCCTGTTTTACCTTGCAGCGATGCAATCCATCCCGCGCTCACTGATCGAAGCGGCGGCCATCGACGGTGCCGGGCCGGTGCGCCGGTTCTGGGATCACATTTTCCCGCTGATCTCACCGACAACGTTCTTCCTGCTGGTGATCAACGCGGTCTACGCCTTCTTTGACACCTTTGGCATCATCCACGCGGTGACCCAGGGTGGTCCAGCCAACAGCACCACGATCCTTGTCTACAAGGTGTTTAACGACGGCTTTGTTGGGCTCGACCTTGGCGGGTCAGCGGCACAGTCGGTGATCCTGATGATCCTCGTTATCGCAATGACGGTGGTTCAGTTCCGCTATGTCGAAAGAAAGGTGGAATACTGATGGTTGAAAATCGTCGTATCCTTGGGATCTTTTCCCACCTCGTGCTGATCCTTGGCGTGATTATGGTGGCGCTGCCAATCTGGATCACCTTTGTGGCCAGCACCCATGACGCGGTGCGCATGACGCAGGCACCAATCCCAATGCTGCCTGGTGGGCACTTTTGGGACAATTTCAAACAGACGCTGTTTGGCGCTGGGTTGTCTGGGTCTGAAGGCGCGCCGGTTTGGCGGATGCTGTTGAACTCGATGGCGATGGCGTTGATGATTGCACTGGGCAAGATCGCGATTTCATTGCTCTCGGCTTTTGCGATCGTGTACTTCAAATTTCCATTCCGCATGGGCTTTTTCTGGATGATCTTCATCACTCTGATGTTGCCGGTGGAAGTGCGGATTTTGCCCACCTTTGAGGTGGTCGCCAATCTGGGCATGCTCAACAGCTATTGGGGGCTTTCGATCCCATTGATCGCGTCGGCTACAGCCACGTTTATGTTCCGGCAGGTGTTCCTCACCATCCCGGATGAGATGCTGGAAAGTGCGCGGATTGATGGGGCAGGGCCATTGCGGTTCTTCTGGGACATCCTGATCCCGCTCAGCCGGACCAATATTGCCGCGCTGTTTGTGATCCTCTTCATCTACGGCTGGAACCAGTACCTCTGGCCGCTGCTAATCACCACCGACACCGACATGACCACCATTGTGATGAGCATCAAACAGATGCTGGAGGCGGCCGAGCAATCGCCGCAGTGGAACATCATCATGATGACCGCGCTTCTGGCGATGATACCGCCCGTGTTTGTGGTTGTTGGCATGCAAAGGCTCTTTGTGCAGGGCCTCACTGAAACTGATAAATAACGGGGATCCTGAGAATGGCATCCATTTCACTCAAAGACCTTGTCAAAACCTATGGCGATGTCGAAGTCCTGCACCATGTCGAAGGCGAGATCCAAGATGGCGAATTGATCGTTATCGTGGGGCCGTCGGGCTGTGGTAAATCCACCCTGCTGCGCATGGTCGCTGGTCTGGAGACTGTGACCTCGGGCGAGATCAGCATTGGTGACACGGTGGTCAACAAGCTGGAACCTGCGGATCGCGACATCGCGATGGTGTTCCAAAACTACGCGCTCTACCCGCATATGTCGGTGCGTGAGAACATGGCTTATGGCCTGAAAATCCGCAAGATCTCCAAAGATGAGATTGATCGCCGCGTGAATGAGGCGGCCGAGATTCTGGAGATTGGTGCGTATCTGGATCGCAAGCCACGCCAGCTTTCCGGCGGTCAGCGTCAGCGGGTGGCCATGGGGCGCGCGATTGTGCGCAATCCGCAGGTGTTCCTGTTTGATGAGCCGCTGTCCAATCTGGATGCCAAGCTGCGGGTGCAGATGCGTCTGGAAATCCGCAAGCTGCAACAGCGTTTGGGCGTGACCTCGATCTATGTGACGCACGATCAGGTGGAGGCCATGACGCTGGGTGACCGGTTGATGGTTCTGAATGGTGGTTATGTCGAGCAGTTTGGCACACCAATTGAGCTCTATGACCGTCCGGCCACTGTGTTTGTTGCAGGTTTCATTGGCAGCCCGTCGATGAACTTTCTACCAGTAGGCGCCAATGGCGGCACTCTGACCTTGGGCAATGGTGCGACGCTGGCGGGTGGCGTGCAGGCCAGTGGGACGGTGACGCTTGGGGTGCGGCCGGAGCATTTGGTTCAGGATGACGCGGGCGCCATCAGGATCACTGTTCAAATGTGTGAACAGTTGGGTGCCAACACTCTAATCCATGGAGTGTTGGAAGGTTCCGATACGGAGTTTGTGGCCAGTGCTCCGGGGCATGTGACCGCGGAAGCCGGCAGCGTGATGTGCTTCACGGCGGTGGCAGAAGACCTACATATTTTTGACACAACAACAGGCAAGCGGATCGACGCATGACGCAGTTTCCTCAGTTAAACGGGTTTCGCGGTGCGCCCGGGTTGGTCCGTTTGATTGGACACCGGGGTGCCCGTGGTGTGATGCCGGAGAACACACTTGAGGGGTTTGAGTTCACGGTGAAATCCGGTGTTGTTGCGCTGGAATTTGATGTGGTGCTCACGCAGGACGGTGTACCGGTGGTGACGCATAACCACCATTTGTTGAACGCGGCCACTCGTGGGGTGGATGGCAAGTGGCTTGAGGGCGAAGAGCTTAAGGTCTCCGAGTTGCCGCTGTCGCAGCTTCAGACCTACGATGTTGGGGGCTTGGACGGGCGCACCGTGTATGGGCAGCGCTTTCCGGATCAGGTGTTTATGTCTGGCCTTCGGGTTCCGACGTTGGGTGAGTTGCTGGATATGGCGCACACGCCGCAGGGGGCAGAGATGTTGTTCCTGTTGGAAATGAAATCTGACCCGGAGTTTGCTGGCGACATTCGCGCGGCGGAGGCTTTGGTTTCTGAAGCGGTAAACGCGGTGCGGGCGCGGGGGCTGGAGCAGCGCACGGTTTTGCACAGCTTTGATTGGAACCTGCTGCAGGTATGCGGGCGTATCGCGCCAGATATGCCGCGATCGTTTCTCACCAAATTGCCAGAGAATGCTGGAGAACTTGGCGAAGATTCTTCCCGATCCGTGGCGCCTGATTTTTCCAGTTTGGGCATGCCTGTGCCGCAGGCTGTGGCTGAGGCCGGTGGTCAGATGTGGTGCCCATTTTACGCGGACGTAACACCGGAGTCGGTGGCACTGGCGCATGAGCTGGGCCTGTTGGTGTCAACCTGGACCGTGAATGAAGTGGCCGATATGCATCGTGTGCTTGACGCCGGTGTTGATGGCATTGTCACGGATTACCCCGGGCGCGCGCAACGTGTGTTGTTGGAGCGGGGACTGGTCTGGAGTGAAGATGTGGCCCAGATGGTGGCGGAGTAACCTCTGCCGCCAGTACCTTGGGCCGGTCTTGGCCCGTCAGATGCCGGTTTGTGACCGCACGTGCTCTCGCAAAACGGGCATTTTGGCTGGACAATGTCCAAATTGAATGGGCAGGCGGTTTTGTTGGCTTGGCCAGAGTTGTGTCCAAGCACAGAACGGTCGACCCAATAAGAAGAAGTGGACGAAGACACATACTATGCTCCTATTCCTAATTAATATTGCGGGTGCTGCGGCGCTTCTGATTTGGGCCGTGCGTTTGGTGCGCACTGGAATGGAACGGGCTTTTTCGGTGCAGCTCCGGCTTTGGTTGCGTCGGTCGTCGCGCAATCGCGGGCTGGCGGCGGGCGCTGGGTTGGCGGTGTCAATGTTGCTGCAAAGCTCGACCGCGGTGGCGATGCTGGTGTCGAACTTTGCCACCAATGGGGCGCTGGCGGTGCCGGTTGGTTTGGCCATTATTCTGGGTGCGGACGTGGGCTCCGCGCTTGTGGCGCAGGTCTTGCTGGTACGGCAAACTTGGCTGATCCCATTGTTGCTGGTGGCGGGTACCGCGTTGTTTTTGCGCGGGCAACAACGACGGGTGCGCCAGACCGGGCGCATTCTCATAGGGTTGGCGTTGATTTTTGTTTCGCTCGACATGTTGCGCGCAGCTACGGCGCCGCTGATGGAAAATGAAGCGGCGCTTCGTGTGCTGTCTTATCTTGGCGCTGACTTGTTTGCAGCTTTTGTGATTGGGGCATTGTTTGCCTGGATGGTGCACTCAAGTGTCGCAGCGGTGTTATTGTTCGTGACCCTGGTGGCGCAGGGCGCGCTGCCAACTGAAGCGGCTATGGCAATGGTGCTGGGGGCCAACCTGGGCGGTGCGATGATTGCCTATGTGCTTACATTGGCGGCAGGCCCTGAAGCGCGCCGGATCGTTGTGGGCAACCTTGTGCTGCGTGGAGGCGGGGCGGTTTTGGTGCTGCTGGGCCTGCGATTTGGGGAAGTGGATCTGTCGTGGCTGGGCCGTACGGCAGCGTCACAGACTATCAATTTGCATTTGGTGTTTAACTTAGCGCTATGTGCCCTGGCCTTGCCGTTTGTAGAGGCGATTTCTCGGATCTCGGCGCGGTTTGTGGCTGTTCCGGTCGCGGATGAAGCCACCGTTGTTTCAGCCTTGGATCCCAGCGCGTTGGACACGCCGCCGCGGGCGCTTGCCAATGCATCTCGCGAGATGATGCGTATGGGGGAGCGGGTTGAGACTATGTTGATTGCCGGGCAGCGGTTGTTTGACAAATGGAGCGATGCAAGTGCGGAAGCGATCCGCGCCAATGATACGGCTGTGCGCAAAACCCATCAGGAGATCAAACTCTATTTGGCTGAGTTGAACCGTCACGAGCTGGATGAAGAGGTTGTCAAAGGTGCCATGGAGTTGTCGATGTTGGCGGCAAATCTGGAAGCAGCCTCAGATGTGTTGTCCCGCAACCTGGTGGAGTTGGCACGGCGTATGGACCTTGAAGGGCTGAATTTCTCGACCGCCGGGCGACAGGAGATTTGTGATTTTCACGATCGAGTGTTGGCAAATGTGCAGCTTGCGTTGAGCGTGATGATGGCTGGGCAGCCGGACGACGCACGCGAGTTGGTTGCGCAGAAAGAAAAAGTGCGTGGGGTTGAACAGAAGCTGCAGCGCAAGCACCTGCGGCGGCTGCATGAGGGGCTGTCGGAGAGCATCGATACCAGCAACATTCATCAGGAAACACTGCGGGTGTTAAAGCAGGTCAATACGTCCTTCGCCATGGTCGGGTATCCGATTTTAGCGGAGACAGGTGACTTGTTGTCCAGTCGGTTGTCGCCAGCGGACGGTTGATAAAGGCAAAAAGGCTGGACAGGAGGGACCGAGCTTTTTAAGCAGGGGCATGGATTGTTGGAACCACATAAGTGCTGTCATTAGCAGCCCGGTCTGATTGGTCAGACCGGGGCTAGTTCGTGCGTTTCTATTCCATTTTTGACAGGGGTGTCCCATGTCTGCCTGTTCTACAAAACTTCATTTGCTGTGCGGACTGGCTGGGTCCGGTAAATCTACTTTGGCGTGTCAGCTTGCCCAAGAGACCGGTGCTGTTGTCCTATCTGAAGACACTTGGCTCTCCGCGCTTTACGGATCTGAGATGCTGTCTCTTGCGGACTATGTGCGCTGTGCGGATCGGCTGCGCCAGGTCATGGGGCCGCATGTGGCCGCGCTGTTGCAGGCGGATCAGACGGTGGTCATGGACTTCCCTGCCAACACTCGGGAGGCACGACGCTGGTTACGCTCTCTGGTGGGTGAAGCCGGTGTTTCAGCAAAGCTGCATTTCCTAGATGTGCCCATTTCAATCTGTCGAGATCGTGTGCTGGCGCGTTGTCAAAATGGGGCACATCCGTTTCAGCTGACCTCAGACCAATTTGATAAATTGGCGTCTCATTTTGAGATACCAGTTGCTTCCGAGGGATTTGATTTGGTCTTGCACCGCGGGGGCTGAACCGGCTCGATTACGTGCGTTTTCTACGACTTTGTAACTGTTGCGAGGCGCGAATCCCTGGTCCATAGTCGCCGCAAAGGCGCCCGGAAAGGGCGGAATAGGAGTCGTCACTGTGGTTTTCTGGCTGTGTTTTGAAAGACCTAACGCATTTTTCCCGCGCCTTTCAATGCGTTGTCGTGAGTCGTCAGAGAACCACCAAGAAGAAAAATGAGCTGAGCAGAGGAGAGGTTAGGGCCAAAAAACCTCCAGTCGCAGAGCGTCTAGATTGGTTGCAATTCCGGCAATACCGATCGCTACGCCACAAGAATGGATTTTGTGGTGCTCCAAGACTGGACCGGTTGCGAGGACACAATGTGTCTTGCGTTAGTGAATGTTAACCTTTTGGGGGCTTTACTTTCCCGCGAAAGAGGAGCCGTAGCCTAAATAGCCTATGAGAGACATGTCCACCGTATTTAGCCCGATTGCGAGGCCATCGGCGCAGGAGTCCGATCTGCGCACGCGACGCAAGCTGCTGCTGTCGTACGCGGATGAGCGCGTGGGGCGACTTTCTGTGCGACTGGTGCTCTACACTCTGGGCTGTTCGATCGGCTACTATGCCGTTGATTTTATGCCAGCCTTGCTCAGCTACATCATTCTGCTGTCCGGGGACGCGATTGATTGTTTGATGCTGCGCACGATTGTGCGGCGTGAAGCTTTGGTTGGAAGTCTCAGGACGGGGCAACGCTGGGCGACCATTACCAGTGCGCTTCAAGGTATCAGCGTGGTGGCCGGTGTGTCGGTCTACTATTTCAAGTTGGGAGAAGACGCCAATATACTGTTTGTGATTGGTGCTCTGGGATTGGGGGCGGTGAATGCTGCAATTGCCCTCCCCAAAAACCCAGTCGCAGCGCTCACAAGATTGGTATTGTACCTGATTGCGCCGTTTTTATACGTGGCACTTCGGGCGTTTTGGTCAGAAAGCTGGACGCCTTTTGTTATGACGGATGTGGCCGGCACCATGTTGGTGTTCTGTATGCTGTACATGTACCTGGCGTTTACCAAATCAGGCATGAGCAACTTCCGGATCACACAGGACCTTGAGCGACAAAAGGCCGAAATGAAAGCCATGTATGCGCGCATGGATCGGCACCAGTCGGAATTACAGCAGCTCTCTTTGGTGGCACGGCATGCCAACGACAGCGTGATCATTACGGACCGAGAACGGCGGATTGTCTGGGTGAACGATGCGTTCACGCGGATCACTGGGTTTTCGTTTGCAGAGGCAAAAGGCGAGATCATCGCGGATTTGTTAACCGGGGCGGATCATGCCCTGAAAGCGATCAACACAATTGATCTGGCGGTTGAGGCCGCGCAACCGTTTCGCGGAGAAGTGCAGAATGTGACTCGCGATGGGCGTAGGATCTGGCTGGATGTGAACCTCTTCCCAATCGCGGGGGCCGACGGTGAACCGGAGTTTTTTGTCTCCATCGAACGGGATGTGACGGAGTCGCGCAAACTGGCGGAGCAAATGGGTAAGGCGCGGCAGGCAGCCGAAGAAGGTGCGCGGGCCAAGTCCGAGTTTTTGGCCAATATGAGTCACGAAATCCGCACGCCGCTCACTGGGGTGATCGGCATGGCGGACCTATTGTCGGAGACCGACCTTGATGAAGATCAGGGGCGATATACGGACACAATCCGGGGGTCTTCACAGGCGCTCATTGCCATCATTAATGATATTCTGGACCTGTCCAAGTTGGATGCCGGGCGAATGGAATTGAACCCGGTCAGCTTTGCACCACGCACCTGTCTTCAGGAGACACTTGATCTGCTAACACCAGCTGCGCGCAGCAAAGGGTTAGAGTTGACGTGTCAGGTGGATAGAACTGCACCTGAGTTTGTCAAAGCAGATGATGGGCGTTTACGTCAGGTGATCACCAATATTGTTGGCAACGCCATAAAATTTACCGAAGAAGGCGGCGTGTATCTGCGTGTGAGCCACGAGGTCGACGAGCACGGCAAACGGTTGGTTTGTGAAGTGACCGACACTGGGATTGGTATATCCAAGGAAAACCAAACGAATATTTTTGATCACTTCACACAAGCAGAGGCGGCGACAACTCGAAAATTTGGGGGCACAGGGCTCGGACTTTCTATCTCCAAACACATTTTGGACGTGATGGGGGGGACGATTTCTGTGCAATCGGAGCTGGGCGAAGGGGCGACCTTCCGTTTGGCGTTCCCCTATGAGGAAGCAGAGCTAAGCTATGAGGCGGCCGGACATGATGGCGAGGATGTTGCGCAGGCGCTTGTCCCAGGTTTGCGCGTTCTGGTGGCTGAGGACAACAAGACCAACCGGTTCCTGCTAAAAAAATACCTAGAAGACCAACCGATTGAGCTGGCATTTGCGAAAGACGGTGTCGAGGCTGTGGAACAGGTGCAACGCTTTGCGCCGGATCTGGTGTTCATGGACATGTCGATGCCGCGGATGAGCGGCATTGAGGCCACAGAAGCAATACGTCAATTACATATCTCTCAGCCGGCTATTGTGGCGCTAACGGCACATGCGTTTGATGAAGAGATGCAGGCCTGCCTGGCCGCTGGGATGGATGACTTCCTGACGAAACCCATCCGCAAAGCCACGCTGATTGAGTGGATGGTGCGTTTCCAAATGCGTTTGCAGAAAGCGCCGGAGCCCGTTTCGGACGCTTCTGAAGGCAATGCGGTTGACGTCACATCTGTGTTTGACAGACACGATCCTCCTGCAGAAGGCGCTGCGTAAGCTGCCTGCACTCAGTGGAAATCAAATTGAGGTTGTTGTGGTTTTCCAACCTCAAAAATTTGAGTTATTTTTGCGGCAGCGTTGTCAAAAACCCGATTGAAAATCTTGCTTCAGAATTAACGTCCACAGCTTAGATCGATGGTCCAACTTGAATCTGGAGCCTCGGTCATGGCCACAACTTTTGACGTTTTCTACCTCGGAACTTTTGCTGAGCTTGACCCAATTGAGGGCAACTACACAGCTGAGAACGCGGACTCCCTGTTGGGGCAGACGATTGGAGGTAGCGAGGCTCCGTTGTCGGGAAATGTAGTGACCATGAGCCAATACGGCTCAGGTTACCAAGAGTATTATATCGACAACACGCAAGCGAATGATCAGTTCCAAATTGATGGTGGGGCGGCGCTGACCTTTGACGGCTTGGTCGATTACAACGCGACGATCACTTATGCAGATGGCACGACGGCGAATATCACGGCGGTGGTGTTTCAATCTACCGATGGTCAGACCTTCCTTGCCCCGGAATACGTGGACAACAACGATCAGTATGCGCTGGAAGCAAAGCCGATTCAGTCCCTGACACTAAACAGTGTGGTCACTGCTGGCGATGATTTGATCAGTGACCGAGTGGCTGGTGACTATATTGCGGAAGATGGTGAGGTGGACGGCTCCGAATCCGGAGATGACATGGCGCTGGGATACACCGATGGTGATGGTGATCAGATCACCGACGCGGCAGATAGCATAAACGGCGCAGGTGGCGATGACACGATAAGCGCGGGTGGCGGCAATGACACCGTTGACGGCGGAACCGGTCAAGATTGGATTGCTGCAGAGGAGGGGCAGGACTTTGTGGCAGGCGGTGCAGGGAATGACACCCTGTATGGTGGGGCTGATAATGACACGGTGTCCGGTGGCGACGGTCAGGATGTGATCTATGGTCAAACGGGTGCAGATGTGATTGAGGGTGGCGGGAACGCCGACTTTATATCGGGTGGCACGGGCAACGATACAATTTATGGCGATGCAGACAGCTCCTCGGCGCCTTCGGGGCAAATCCATGCAAGTTGGGATGCCTATTACCTTGGCAATGGCAGTGACATCGACGGCGATGAAAGCTCCGGATACTCCCATGATGCCGCCAACCTCTTGGGCAGCTATGGGACCGCAGGCGATCCTCTGTCTGGCCATGTGGTTCGCGTAGACATCAATGATTTGGACGCCGACGGTGCGGTCGACGAAAACAACGAAATGGCAGAGGGTGCGACCTCTGAAATGCAAATTGACGGTGCCGCGCAGGTTATGGATGCCAACGCTGGATATCACGCCACTGTGACGTTTGAAGATGGGTCCACCGGAACTTTTACCGCGGTTGTGTTTCAGACGGTTGATGGCAATTTTTACCTGGCACCAGAATACACGGACAACGTCGACATGCAGTTGTTGTCGAGCGGCCCGATTCAGTCGATCTCGCTAGACAGTGTGTTCACCGATTCCAACTACCTTGTCACTGACCGGTGGGATCCAATTGAAGGAGAGGCCGGAGGTGACGACACCATTTATGCGGGCGAAGGTGACGACGTTGTGTACGGCGAAGTTGGCAACGATACGGTATTTGGTGAGGGCGGACGAGACACGCTGGACGGCGGCGCGGGGAGCGACAAGCTTCACGGCGGTACGGGGGATGACGTCTTTGTTGTGAGCGGTGGCAATGACACTATTGCCGATTTCAATACCGGTAATTCTGGCGCCTTGCGCGATGGAGATAGTACCAACAACGATTTTGTGGACCTAAGCGGTCACTATGATCATGTGCATGAAATGCATGCTGACTTGGCAGATGATGGTGTGCTCAACCAGTCCAACACGCTGGATGCCAAAGGCAATACCGTTGATTACTCCAACAACACCCAGTTTGGCGATGGCAGCCTGAGTTTCACGGGGAATGTGGACCTCACGTCGGACAATACCGGTGTGGTCTGTTTTACAACGGGTACAATGATCCTGACGCCACAAGGCGAACGCCCGATTGAGAGCCTGAAGCCGGGTGATCTGGTCACAACAATGGACAATGGGCCGCAGCCAATTGTGTGGATTGGCAACACGTCCATGTCGCGCGACCAAATGGTGGCGCAGCCGAAGTTGATGCCTATTCATATCAACGCAGGTGTGCTGGGCGTGGATCGACCGCTACTGGTGTCGCCGCAGCATGGGGTGCTTTTGCCGGGCAGCGACATTCTAGTTAGGGCGAAACACCTGCACCGCTTTGTGAATGGCACCCGTGTGGCCAAAGGCAGGCATGAGGTGACCTATTTCCACATGATGTTTGAACGCCACCAGATTGTGTTCTCTAACGGCAGCCCAAGTGAGAGCTTGTATCCGGGGCCAATGGCGCTTCAGGCGATGAATGCTGAGGCGCGGGCGGAGATTGATCACCTGTTCCCGGGAGTTTTGGGGATGTCAGTCCGCGACACGGTGGCAGAGGTTTATGGGGAAACGGTCCGCGAGGTGGTACGCAAGCCCGGGCAGGACGCGGCGTGAAACTGGGCACAAGAGAAAAAGGGCGGCCTTTGGAATGGCCGCCCATTCTTATGCGGAACGACGGCCTACATTTGTACGATGTCGTCGTTGATTTGGTCGGTGAATAGGCCGTCGATGGTCAGCGTTTGGCCGTTGTCAAACCTCAGCTCAATACCTGGGACCCACTGCGATCCAAAGATGAGTGCGATGTTGCCGTCGCCATCTGTATCCCTGAAGTTGTCCAGTTGCAGTGTGTCGACATCGTCTTCGAAGTCAGTGATGGTGTCGTTGCCATCCCCAAAATCGAAGTGGAATACATCCCAGCCCGTACCACTTGTGAGCAAGTCGTTACCTGCGTCGCCGTCAATCGTGTCATTTCCCTTCTCACCGAAGATAACGTCGTTGCCTTCACTGCCGAACAGTCTGTCGTTGCCGCCGTAGAGATTGTCGGAGCCTGTATCACCATAGATCGTATCGTCGCCGTCGCTTCCATAGATCCTGTCGCTGCCTCGTCCGCCGTAGAGTTTGTCGTTCCCACCGCGACCGTACAGACTGTCATTGCCGCCGTTACCCTTCAGCGTGTTGGCGTCAGCCGATCCGACCATTTCGTCGTGGCCCTTATTGGAGCCCGATGCACTTTCGAAGTTTTTGATTGTGTCATTTTCTGCCCAGGACCTGGACACGATGTCATCGTCTAGATTGATATACACCCCGTTCTTGCTGTCATAGTAGCTGATGTAGTCATGGCCGGATCCGCCATCAAAACTCTCTTTGCCACCGCCTGCTTTGACGTAGTCATTGCCGGACCCTAGCGACACAATGTCGTCGCCGCCACCCGCGTAGACTTTGTCATTTCCGCCACCCGCGTAGATTTTGTCATTGCCGCCGTAGGTCTTGATCTTATTGGCGCCGGAGGTGCCGTAAATGGTGTCGTGGCCGGTTTTGGAGCCGGAGACATTTTCAAATCCGCTGATGATGTCGTTCACGGCCCACGACCCCGAGACCTCATTGGTAGCAAGGTTGATGTTCACACCGTTGGAGCTGTCATAGTAGCTCAGATAGTCGGTACCATTGCCGCCGTGGAATTCCTCTTTGCCGCCACCTGCTTTGACGTAATCGTTGCCGTCGCCAAGGTAGACTTTGTCGGAGCCTTTGCCGGCGTAGACCTTGTCGTTGCCGCCATAGGTCCTGATGGTGTTGGCGCCAGAGGTGCCATAGATTTTGTCATGCCCGTTTTTGGACCCGGACACGCTCTCAAAGCCACTGATGATGTCATTAGCTGCCCAGGACCCGGAGACCTTGTTGGTCGCAAGGTTGATCGTCACACCATTGGTGCTGTCATAGTAGCTGATGTAGTCTTTGCCAGCCCCGCCGTGAAACTCTTCGCGGCCACCCCCGACGCGCACATAGTCATTGCCGTCACCCAGATGCACCACATCGTTGCCTTTGCGGGTATAGACTTTGTCGTTGCCGCCCCTGGTTTCGAAGTAATCATTGCCCTGGGTGCCATCGAAGCGTTCGTCCGTGTCATCGCCGATAAAGCGTGGTGGCTCGGAAATTTGGACAGTGTACTCCCCTGAATGGGAGAGGCTTAGCTCGTCCTCTCCCTCGCCCCACTTATGATCGAGCCAAAGGTAATAGGTCCCAGATTCTGACGCGGTGAACGTTATCATATTTGTTGCGTTGAGATTGCGTTCTGCAACGACATTTCCGTCAGCGTTCAGAATTTGGGTTGGGATGTAATCCAGCCCATCGCCATCGCCAGGAGCAACGCTGACTATGTATTCCTGCCCCGCATTTAGGGTTACTGAGAGCACGTCATCGTCATAGCGATAGTCGATATTACCGGCGTAATCTGCGCCAACTTCGATTGCTGTGGCTTCCGCCGTAGTCCCGCCGTGGTCATCGGTGATTTCGTTGACGGTGAAGGTGTAGTCGACCGGTTCATTGATGGTCCAAGAATGGTGATGCGCCCTGATGTAGTAGGTGTCCGTCACATCCGCCATCAGGGGGATGTTTGCACCTTCGCTTTCATATTCACGGACCCGCGTGTACCGGTCGGTGTCGGGGTTGTAGGTATACCGGTAAATATATGGCTGAAACGTGTGGTAGTTCAAAATGGTATGACTGGACCCATCGGCATAGTCGAAGCTGAACGCGTATATTTTGCCAGCTTCAAGCGTCACGGCAAACATGTCGTTGTCGCCTTCTTCAAACGTGCTGGACACTGTTTCGCCGACGTCCAACGCTCTTGCGGTCGCAGGGGTGTCGCCAATGTCTGGAGCGGGCGCGTTCAGGGGGCTGAAGGAGAAGTTTTCAAATGTCATGGGGAGCCTAGTCAGTTACGTTTTCAAATGGTCGATCAGCCCGCAGTTGCGCGGGCAAAATAGTCGGATCGGGTGAGGCGTTGCCATTCTGGTCAGCTATAAGATGAGTAGAGCTGCGCCAAACTACAAGGTTAATCGAAGGTTAACGGTGCGACATATGCAGCAAAATACCACGTGGTGGCAGGCATGTGACAGTGCCGGGGCAGGACATTGCCGTTTCGGTAAGCGCATTGTGAGCGTGATGGAATGGAGGCGAGTACCGGAATCGAACCGGTGTACACGGATTTGCAATCCAGAAGGAGAGACTGCAAAAACAACGGCTTAGGGGTGCAAAACACCCCCTGACAAAAAGTGAACAAAAAGCGAAAGTTTCAAAGCCAATTTCGCCGGTTCAGAACGGTAAAGGCCCCGTCACAGCGGCAACTGTGAACCGGGGCCAAATAGAAAAAGCCTGTCAGCTTTCACCGAACATTAGCATGGGCCAGTGTCTCTTCGCAAACGCTCAGTCGGCTTTTTCGTGGCCTCTGACTGGCGAGGTGGTCCAATGAGCTGGCGCATCGCAAATGAATGCGCCGAGCGCCGCTTTGGCAGCGCCGCGCGCAAGCAGATCATCATGTTCCTGGCCGACAAGGCGAGCGATGATGGCTCGGGCATCTGGTGTTCCAAGGGGACGATCCAGCGCCACACAGAGCTCAGCGAGAGCACGGTGAAGCGCACCATCATCGACTTTCTGCGCGAAGGCATCCTGATCGAGACAGGGCGGCGGCACTGCAAGAACGGCTACACCGTCATTTACCGCATTGTTCTGGAGCGCGTGGCCGCGCTCGAACCCACGGCCGAGCCCGATATTGAGACGGGGGTCACTGTGAACCCCGTCCAGCATGAACCCGGTACGGGGTCCACGGTGAACGGGGTACGGGGTTCACGGTGGACCCCAAACCATCCTAAAACCATCCATAAACCACCTACGCGCAGGCGCGAGGCGGCGGAGGAGGAGTTTGAAGATCTTGAATCTGAGAAGATCTTGGCGGCCTATCCTGAGGGCAGGATTCGAGACCGGCGAACCAGTCTGCGCCTGATCGCTGCGGCTGTGAAAGCAGGTGTGAAGCCCGATGACCTGCTGCAGGCGGTCAAAGCCTATGCGAAAGAAAGCGAGGGCTATACGCGCAGCAAGGTCTGTTTTTCGGACAATTGGTTCAAGATGCGCCGGTGGGAGAAGGGGCTCGCCCAGATACAGGCCGACCGCGAGAAGGCGCGAGAGGCCGAAGCCAAAGGTCGTGCCAGCCTTGCCGAGTGGATTCATGAGCGCCATCCCCTCTGCCGCCACATCACTAACCGGCAGATCGAGGATTTGATCGCGTCAAAACTGGTGACGCCCGAACAGGTCCGCGCTGCGGGGCTGCAGGTGTGAGAGCATTGGCGAAGTCTGGGATACAGCTAACAATGCTGCCGATCTTTATGGTGTTTAGGTCATATTGCGCGATTATGATTTGAGGGTCATATTGACAATTTATGATCCAGGGGTCATATGCGGTGACAGGAGAACCGCCATGAAGCACCTCGTTCGTACATCAAAAAACTTGGGCCACGCAATTCGCCAGGCTCGGAAGGCAAAGAACCTTACCCAGAAGGAACTCGCCTCGATGAGCGGTGTTTGGCAAGAGACAATTTCCAAGATCGAGAACGGCAGCGGCGGAACCAAGCTGGAAACAGTATTCGATTTGATCGCGGCCTTGGAGCTCGAAATTACGGTGACCGAGCGCAGCAAAGGCACACCAGACGGGCTAGAGGACATCTTCTGACATGGGCCGCAAGCGCAGCTACACACCGCTGAACGTTTTCCTGAACTCGCGGCTCGTGGGTCAATTGGTGCGTGAGCCGTCGGGCGGCGTCAGTTTTGCCTATGCACGTGACTGGCTCGAATGGGAGCACCGGATGCCGGTGTCGCTATCGTTGCCATTGCAGGAGAACCGCTACAGCGGCGCACCTGTGATGGCCGTCTTTGACAACCTGTTGCCCGACAGTGACCTCATTCGCCGGAGGGTCGCAGAACGCGTCGGGGCCGAGGGCGTCGATGCCTTTAGCTTGCTGTCCCAAATTGGGCGGGACTGCATTGGTGCGCTGCAGTTTCTGCCCGACGGGCAAGAGCCTCAGCCAATGTCCGAGTTGACTGGAGAACTTGTCGACGAGGCGCAGATCGGGGCCATTTTGAGCGACCTCGATTTAGCACCACTGGGTATCCGCCGCGAGAATGACTTCCGAATTTCTGTCGCTGGAGCGCAGGAAAAAACGGCTCTGCTTCGTAAAGACGGCCAGTGGATTGAGCCAACCGGCACGACGCCAACCACGCACATCATCAAGCCGCAAATCGGCAGGCTGCCCAACGGTATGGACCTGTCCGACAGCGTTGAAAACGAATACCTGTGCCTCAAGCTGATGGAAGCGTTTGGGCTTCGGGCTGCGAATGTCGAAATGGCGCAGTTTGGCGAAAAGAAAGCCTTGGTCGTTGAGCGTTTTGATCGGCGCTGGACGTCTGATGGGCGCTTGATCCGTCTGCCGCAGGAGGACTGCTGTCAAGCACTATCCATTGTGCCCACACAAAAGTATCAGAATGAGGGCGGCCCAGGAATCTCAGATATCATGGATCTATTATTGGGAAGTGATGACCCCAACAAAGACCGGTACGATTTTTTCAAAGCGAATGTCCTGTTCTGGTTGTTGGGCGCGACAGACGGACATGGTAAGAACTTCAGCGTCAGCCTCTTACCCGGCGGTCGCTTTCGCATGACACCGCTATACGACGTTTTGACGGTGCAGCCGACTGTCGATGCGCGACAGATCGAGCGAAAGTACTTCAAACTGGCCATGAATTTAGGCAACTCAAACCACTACAAGGTTTCGAATATCGTTGGTCGGCACATCGTGGAGACCGGAGTTCAATCCGGCTTATCCCGCGCAGTCGTGCAGGGCCTGTTTGAAGAGCTGCAGGAGACCTCGCACGCGATCGTTGAGGCCACGTTCAACCAGCTTCCAGAAGGTTTCCCAGAGCCGTTGCTTGCTTCAATCGACGGCGCGCTGAAGGCTAGGTTGCACCTGTTGAACTGAAACTGGTCGCGCTTGGCTGGTGCGAAGACGCGTCTTTTCCGGTCAAACGAAACCAGGTCAGGTCGCCGTAGCCATAAGCAGATCCTCACCGCCGGGTTTCTAATTGCTGAACATAAGCGGGCAGCCGTGTCAGACGCGGTGCAAGCCCCGCTTCAACAAGAAAATTCCCCTGCGCCAGCGCATTCCTCGCGAAGCAAGTTTCTCGCTGACAGCCCTTTGGTGCCAGCTTTGGTCATGTTCATCGAAACACTCAAAGTGAGGATCAAAAAATGGCTACTCAAACTCTGAAACTGAACGTCAAATCCGGTGAAAAAGACGGCAAGAACTTCTGGGACCGCTGTGGCGTGCTCTTCGTCAACACCGACGACCTCGGCAACATCACGTCGATCAACGTCAAACACAGCATGTTCCCCGACGTCGAAATGGTCGCCTTCCCACGCCGCGATGACGATCCGGTTGCCGAGTGACCGGTGCGCCGGGGCGGGTTTCCCGCCCTGGAAAAACCGAAGCTGAGTGTGAATCGCTGCCAATTGGACTTCAACAAGTATCCGATGTCGCATCGGTGCAACTCCTCAGACCGGACCTTCGCTGCAAGTGCATAATCGATAGTTGGCGGAACTGGTGCTCTGCGGACATTCCAGACTTTGACGCTTTCTTTGTTAACGGCTGCTTCCAGAGTTTGGCGGCCGCGCGTTTGTTAAGTGCTGCATTGAACAGCGGTACCATACCATCGAGGAAAATCACGGTCTCGGACCCTTAGACCGTGGTTTTTCTAACTGCATCGACGAATCTTTTGACGGTGTCTGAATTTCCCGATTTGCGAAATGCAACGTATAGGTCAATGAGGTTTTCACATGGCTCAAATGGGACGAAGGAAACACCTAAGGGGGCGATATTCCGGACCCAAGCAGGTGCCAATGCGATTCCGAGGCCCTGAGCTACAAACTGCAACATTGTGGACTTATCAATAATCTCACAGACAATGTTGGGCTGCGCGCCTATTCGGCGAAAGCCGCTCCATAATGCTTCGTGCAAGATTGGGCGTGCGTGTTTGGGGTAGCCCACGATCGGTTGGTCGACGATATCGGACGCCGATAGAGACACAGAGCTTGAAAGAGGGTTTGTATCCGCAAGAACCACCAAAACCGGCTGCCGGTGAAGCAGTTCACTGGTGATGAAATCGTCTTGCTGCGGCGTTCTGACAAAGGCCACATCGGTGCGATGGCCAATCAACTCTTGCGAATGTTGTTCAGAAGATGAGGTTTCCAGTACCTGCACGTGAACCTTCGGGTCCGTCCTGCGAAAAGCTAGCAGAGCTTTGGGCAGCAGCATCGAAATCGCCTCATCTACCCCGCTCACACGGATGTGGCGTAGGTCAGACTCGGCGGTGTGGCGAACATTTGAGACCGCCCTTTCGATATCGGCAAGTATCCTTTTGGCATCCTGGACGAACTCTGACCCAGCTTGGGTCAGGCTGACCTGCCGTGTCGTTCTGAAAAACAGTCGCGCACCAAGTTCATGTTCCAACGCAGAGACCCGTTCAGAAAGAGCCGATTGGCTTAGCCCCAAACGTTCGCCTGCTCGCCGGAAGTGAAGTTCTTCCGCCACGGCGACGAAGCATTCCAGCTGTCTGATATCCAATCTGTGTTCCCTTATTGGTCTATTTGATGACGCTGACCCGCATCTGGCTTTTCAATCCCGCCTCATAGTCTCGGATCGCACCTGCATGTTCTAACGAGTCTAGCGTATCATCGCGACCTCGGATCAGCGCTGTTTGTGTCGCGGCGTCCATCTCGAATGGCGCGCGAATGTCACCAGCTGTGATCGTGCGGCCACTAAGGTCGATTGTTATCTCGGCACCGTTGCCTGCGGCCTGCAAAAGCAAGTCCCGCGTCTCCGGCGAGACAATCGGCAATGCCAAACCGTTTTTGCGGGCATTGTCGTAGAAAATACCGGCGAAACTTGTGCCGATGCAGGCATCAATCCCAAGTTGGCGCATACCCCAGACAGCATGTTCGCGACTGGACCCACAGCCGAAATTGTCGCCGACAACCAAAATATTGGCCTGCGTCCAAGGTGCTTTGTTCAAGATAAAGTCTGGGCGAGGACCCCCAGCATTGTCAAAGCGCAAATCGGCGAATGTGCCATCCGCCAATCCTTCGCGGGTGATCGTGATCAGAAACCGCTTGGGCATGATCACATCAGTATCGACATTGGCCAGCGGCAAAGGTGCTGCGATCCCTTTGATCATCTTTTTCATCTGTTGGTCTTTCATTTGAAATTTCGCACATCTGCCAGATGCCCCGCGACAGAAGCCGCCGCGACCATTGCAGGTGACATAAGGTGCGTGCGTGCGCCGCGACCCTGTCGGCCTTCGAAATTTCGGTTGGTGGATGATGCGACGCGTTCACCATCCATGGCGATGTCGTCGTTCATTGCAAGGCACATGGAACAGCCCGCCTCGGGTCGCCATTCAAAACCTGCAGCCTCAAAGATCGCGCGCAGGCCTTCGGCTTCGGCTTTGATCCGTGTCATGGCAGAGCCGGGCACGACGATGGCTTCGACGCCCACCGCGACCTTCCTACCTTCGAGTATCTTGGCCGCCTCGCGCAGGTCTTCAATCCGGCTGTTGGTGCAAGAACCGATAAAGGCCGTGTCGATTGCGATCGACTGGGCTGACTGCCCCTCGGTTAGCCCCATGTAATTCAACGACCGCGCCAAAGCGGCCTTGGCTTTCGGCGAGACATAGTCGGACGCGACCGGCACATGTGCAGTGATCGGCACCGATTGATCCGGGCTGGTGCCCCATGTGACCAGCGGTTCGATATCGCCCCCTGCTATTGCGACCTCATTGTCAAAGACGGCCTCGGGGTCGCTGTGCCAACTCTCCCCGTAGAACGCAAACCGACCGCTATGAGAGTGGCCTTGCAATGCCGCTTCGGTGACCTCATCCGCTGCGATCAAAGCCGCACGCGCGCCTAACTCAACCGCCATATTGCAAACGGTCATGCGTCCGGCCATGTCGAGGTGGCGAACGGCGGAACCTGCAAACTCCACCGCAAATCCATTGGCCCCGCCAGCGCCCACGACTTGCACGACTTTCATGATGATGTCTTTCGCCGTCACGCCGGGTGCGGTTTCGCCGTCGATCAAAACACGCATCGTTTTCATACGTTTGTAGCGTAGCGTTTGGGTTGCCAGAACATGTTCCACTTCCGAGGTGCCGATGCCAAACCCCAGCGCGCCGTATGCGCCATAGGTTGTCGTGTGGCTGTCACCGCAGGCAATTAACATGCCGGGTATGACCAACCCCTGTTCGGGAACCACGACGTGTTCAATGCCCTGTCGCGGGTCGCCCAGACCATAAAAAGCGATGTCGTGCTTGGTGCAATTGGATTCCAGATTGTCGATTAGGAGCTTGGAAGCCTTATCATGCGGTTCATTGCTGCGGGTTGCGTTCACATGATCGACCACGGCAAGATGCGCCTCGGTCCGCCAAACGTCCAAGCCCTTTGCGTCGAGCCCCGAGAAGGCTTGCGGGCTGGTGTATTCATTCATGATGTGGAAATCGACATAGATCAGCATGTCGCCATCTGGCAGATCGCACACCTTATGGGCGTCGACCAGTTTGTCATAAAGTGTCCGGCTCATGCGGTTGCCTTTGCGTGAATTGGGTTGCGGGCAAAGAAATCCGACATGCGCGCAGCTATGTCATCCGGGATTTCTTCGGCCATGTAATGTGTGGTGTCGAGCGCTTCGCCCTCAACCCTTTCAGCCCGCTGTCGCCATAGGGCAAGCGCGTCAAAGCACGTCTCAATCACGCCACGTTTCGCCCAAAGGGTCAAAACGGGCATGCGAAGTTTGCGGCCCTGATCCGCATCATCATGTGCGATGTCGATCGTGGCGGCGGCCCGATAGTCTTCACAGCTTGCATGAATAGCGTCGGGGTCTGCGAAGGCACTTAGGTATTCTGCCAAAGCTTCAGGTGAAAACGGATTATCGCCGCGTGCCTGATTGAAGCATTTCAGTTTCCAGAACCCTTCAGGATCTGCACCGATCATGCGTTCAGGTAGCGGGCTAGGCTGTGTCAGAAAGAACCAGTGCCAGTATGCCTGTGCGAATCCGGCGCTTGTCCCGGCATACATTTCACGGGTCGGAGCGATGTCGAGCAATGCCATGGCTGAGACGCGGTCAGGATGGTCCAGACCCAACCGATGCGCGACCCGCGCACCGCGATCATGGGCACCAACAAGAAACCGCTCGTGGCCCAAGCGCCGCATGACAGCGACGATGTCGTTCGCCATAGCCCGCTTTGCATAAGGCGCGTGTGCTGCATCGGACGCTGGCTTGTCAGACCGACCGTAGCCGCGCAGATCAGGGCAAATAACCTGAAACGTACGGGCCAGAATGGGGGCCACACCGTGCCACATGGCGGACGTCTGCGGATACCCATGCAATAGAACAAGCGGCGGCGCACCGACAGGTCCTGCGCGGCGGAGGAACAGGGTCGCACCATCGCCTACGATACGCTCTTCCACGAAGTCCTTGAACATTTCGATCCCCCTGAGGACATGAATTTTTATCCACTATCTCAGATTAAATCAAAAGGTTTAATCGGCAAATCTGATCAGTAATGCCGACTAATCCTCATGTGAAACCTCGATAGTCTTTAACGACATTTGCAGCATCGCATGGTGCCGCGAACCGGATCAGAGGAGGATACCATGAAATTTCTGCTAACCACTGCACTATCCCTGACATTGGCGACAAGTGCTTCGTCAGCTTTCGCGGCTTGCGACGAAGGCGAGATCGTCATCAAGTTCAGCCACGTCACGAACACAGACAAGCACCCCAAGGGCATCGCGGCCACTTTGCTGGCCGAGCGCGTCAACACCGAGATGGACGGAACAGCCTGTATGGAGGTTTTTCCGAACTCCACCCTTTATGATGACAACAAGGTGCTAGAGGCGCTACTGCAGGGTGACGTTCAACTCGCCGCACCGTCGCTGTCAAAGTTTGAAAAATTCACCAAGCAATTCCGTATTTTCGACCTGCCTTTCATGTTTGAAGACATCGAGGCTGTTGATGCGTTTCAAGCATCTGAGGCTGGGCAGGCACTGCTAGACAGCATGCAGAACCGAGGTCTTCAGGGTCTGACCTTCTGGCACAATGGCATGAAGCAAATGTCCGCCAATGTTCCTTTAATGTCACCAGCAGACGCTGACGGGCTCAAGTTCCGCGTGATGTCATCCGACGTTCTTGTCGCGCAGATGGAAGCGATCGGTGGCGCGCCGCAAAAGATGGCCTTCTCAGAGGTCTATGGCGCACTTCAACAAGGCGTTGTCGACGGCCAAGAGAACGTTTGGTCCAACATCTATGGCAAAAAGTTCTTCGAGGTTCAGGATGGCATTACCGAAACCAACCACGGTGTTATCGACTATTTGGTCGTGACGAATGTCGATTGGCTTGAAGGCTTGGATGCCGATGTCCGTGACCAATTCTTGACGATCTTGGATGAAGTCACAGAGCTTCGAAACGCAGAGTCCTTTGCGGTGAACCAGGCCAATCGTCAGGCCATCATCGATGCCGGTGGCGAGGTGCGCACCCTCACAGCAGAAGAACGTTTGGCGTGGGTCAATGCGATGAAACCGGTTTGGGAGCAATTCTCTGACGACGTCGGCCAAGACATGATCGACGCGGCACAGTCGTTCAACGGCGGCACCTAAATCAGAAGTAGCCGAGGGCGGTTGATCTGCCCTCGGCACGCAAAGGGAGGTCCGACATGGATCACACGAGATCGTTCATTGATCGGATAGAAGAGACCCTAATTGCGGGCATCCTTGGCGTGATGACATTAATCACATTCGCCAATGTCGTCATGCGATACGGCTTCAATCAGAATATTCTTTGGGCGTTGGAGCTGACCGTCTTTTTGTTCGGTTGGCTCGTTCTACTCGGTGCATCCTATGCGGTCAAGAAAGGCGCGCATTTGGGCGTCGACATCGTCATCAATGCACTGACACCAAAACCACGTCGCATGATGGGGCTGGCTGCGGTTGCCGTCTGTATCGCTTTTAGCTTTCTAATGTTGAAAGGCGCATGGGACTACTGGGCCAACTTCGCGAACCTTCCTGGCACCGATGGGCGCTGGTTCCCGCTTGGGTTTGAGGAGAGCTTCCGCGGCAAGGGATGGTACGAGGTCAATGACATCCCGCATCCCGCTGTTTTGGGCTGGATGGAAACCGTGTTCAACGACGGCCAAAGCTACGAAAAAATCCCCCGCCTGCTGCCCTACGTTGTTCTGCCATTATCAATGGCGCTGTTACTTTTGCGCTTTGTCCAAGCTGGCTGGGCGCTTTGGTCTGGCAAAACCGACCGCGTTGTGGCCAGCCACGAGGTTGAAGACGAAATTCAAGAAATCCGCGAACAGAGGCAGGGAGAAAGCTAATGGAAGTCGCACTTCTCTTTTCAATGGTCATCGGCCTCATGCTGATCGGTGTTCCGATTGCCATTTCGCTTGGCATGTCATCGGTTCTTTTTCTGTTGGTCTATTCAGACAGCTCACTGGCATCAGTGGCACAAACCCTATTCAGCGCGTTTGAGGGGCACTATACCCTGCTCGCTATCCCGTTCTTTATATTAGCGTCTTCCTTCATGACGACAGGCGGCGTTGCCCAACGGATCATTCGGTTCTCAATTGCCTGTGTCGGGCACCTGCCCGGTGGGCTGGCAATTGCTGGCGTTTTCGCCTGTATGCTGTTTGCGGCTCTTTCAGGATCTTCGCCTGCGACTGTTGTGGCAATCGGAACCATCGTGATCGGAGGTATGCGACAGGTCGGGTATACCAAAGACTTTGCCGCAGGCGTCATCTGTACAGCAGGGACATTGGGTATCTTGATCCCACCGTCCATCGTGATGGTGGTCTATGCTGCGTCGGTTGAGGTTTCAGTCGGTCGTATGTTTCTGGCTGGGGTCATCCCCGGATTGCTAGCCGGTTTCATGCTGATGACGACCATTTATGTCATCGCAAGAATTAAGAATTTGCCCAAGGGTGAGTGGCAGGGTTGGGGCGAAATCGTTGCCTCTGGCCGTGAGGCGGGCTGGGGACTTTTCCTGATCGTCATCATCCTTGGCGGCATCTACGGGGGCATTTTTACCCCAACCGAAGCGGCCGCAGTCGCCGCAGTCTATGCGTTCTTCATCGCGACGTTCGTCTACAAGGATATGGGGCCACTCGCAGATAGACAGCCACGTAGTCTTTCCGCTGCAGCGGTGAACGAAACCCCCGGCAGCATTCCGTTGCGGAGCCGCCCATGGGCCATCGTGACCGCGTTTTTCCATCCAGATACACAACGCACTTTGTTCGATGCCGGCAAGCTGACAGTCACGTTGCTGTTCGTGATCGCAAACGCGCTTATCTTGAAGCACGTTCTAACAGACGAACAAATCCCACAACATATCGCCAATGCGATGCTTTCTGCGGGCTTCGGGCCGGTTATGTTCTTGATAGTCGTCAACATCATCCTGTTGATCGGCGGCCAGTTCATGGAACCGTCGGGACTGCTGGTGATCGTAGCGCCACTGGTGTTCCCAATCGCGATCGAGCTTGGCATTGATCCGATCCATCTCGGCATCATCATGGTCGTCAATATGGAGATCGGTATGATTACACCTCCGGTTGGACTGAACCTCTTTGTTACCTCCGGTGTCGCCGGTATGCCAATGATGAGCGTAGTGCGTGCGGCACTACCATTCCTCGCGGTGCTCTTTGTTTTCTTGATCCTGGTGACCTATGTGCCGTGGATTTCGACCATACTGCCAAATACGTTCATGGGGCCAGAAATCATCACGAACTAGATGTAGCAATGCGAGCAAAAAACGGCGGTGTCAGTTTTGGCATCGCCGCTTTTCTTCTAACTTTTGCGAAACCGAACTTTCCGTCTTCGCCAAGCGAAGCAGCCATTCATACAAGTTGCAGCATTGGTCAATATGGGCTCGAACCGGACATGCGGCAGCGCAACGAAATAATTGATTTCGAAGAAGTTTCAATGTCGGCTTCAGGTGGTTCAGCATGAAAGGCTCCTCCTTTCCGGCGGTCTGAAAAAAAATTTATTCCCGAACATGGAGACGAGCCCGCGCTTTGGTGCGCGGGCAACAAATTCCAATCGACTGAACAGGGGCTCAACGGGCCTTTGGCCCGCTCACCCCGATCCAGACATCATTCCTTTTGTTTGGTCCGCCCAACATCCCTGACCGTGGCGGTCAACCTTAGTCCATCCCCAAAATCAGCCACCTATTTCCCCTGTCTCGCGAGCGAGCCATTCCTCGCGGGGCAAATTGGCGTCTGATTTTGGCGCAGACATTTTCTTCGCAAATGTGGCCGATTGACAGCCCCGTTCAGGGCCATGGGTCGGGCTTTGCCCTCTCCCACTCTGTTCCGCCGAATACATGCGTATTCGGTCAGATCAGGTGGCCGAGGCGCAGCCCATCGGCGGAAAGGGGCGCGAAGCCTATCCCGCGTCACTTTGATTGAGGAGGCCACAAATGGCACCGAAGTTTGATGTTTATGCCCATGTTACCGACACCATTATTGCAGAAATCGAGGCAGGCACGCCGCCATGGCGCAAGCCGTGGACTGGGAGCGCGTCCGGCATTGCCCTGCCGACCCGACACAACGGGGAGGAGTATCGCGGGATTAATATCCTGATGCTCTGGGTCATGGCCGCCAAGCATGGTTATTTGTCCAGCCGCTGGATGACCTACAAACAGGGGCAGGAACTGGGGGGGCAGGTCCGCAAAGGTGAAACGTCGTCGACGGTGGTCAAATACGGGACGTTCACCCGAGAGAACGAGCTGGGCATCGAGGAAGAGCTGCCCTATGCGCGCGCCTATCGTGTGTTTAATGCGGATCAGATCGAGGGTTTGCCGGAGGATTACTACATTCGGCCTGAGGCCCCGCGCGACCTTGGGACGGCCGAAGATCCGGAGCTTGATGCATTTTTCAGCCGGACAGGGGCGGAGATTGTCACAAGCGATGACGCGCGCGCCTATTACAGCCCCGCCAAAGACCACATCCACATGCCGCCGATTGCCACGTTTCACAATACAGCGGGTTACTATGCGACTTTGGCCCATGAGATGATCCATTGGACCGGCAGCGAAAAGCGGCTGGAGCGGATCAAGAAATTTGCCAACCGTGAGGCCTATGCCTTTGAAGAGCTGGTGGCAGAAATCGGCGCTTGTTTCCTTGGTGCTCAGATTGGCGTTGCGCCGGAATTCGATCAAAGCGCCGCCTATGTTGAAGGGTGGTTGAAGGCTCTCAAAGAGGACAAACGGGCGATTTTTCGCGCGGCGTCGGAGGCGCAGAAAGCTGCCGACTTTGTTTTGCACGCAGCAGGTCAGAGCAAGGAGGTGGCAGCATGACCCCGGACCATCACAGCGATGATTTCTCGACTGCGCGTCTGGAAGATACCGTGAGCCTTCGGAGCGCCGCCCGCGAAGCGCGCGCCACGCTCTACGCGGTGTTGAACCGGCTGGAACTCAACGATCTGGAAGGCGAAGAGCAGCCCTATATCGACGATTGTCTGGGGGCGCTCGCAATCCTTGAGGAGGTGTTGCAGTGACGTTGGCGGAGATCAAAACAGCAGTGGACGCGGGCAACTGCGTTCATTGGGTAAACAGGGGTTATGTAGTGACGCGCGATTGTCTCGGGCAGTACCTCATCACATTCGCGCGGAACGGGTCAGCTATCGGTTTGACCAACCGTGACGGTACCGGTCTGAATGGGCTGCCGGAAGAGTTCTTCATGGCAGATTGCACGGAGGCTTCATCATGAACTTCTCCGAAGTCAAACAAGCGGCCCGAGAGGGCCGCGCCAGCGTGCATCTCCATGGTTTCTGCAATCTGCCCGATGGCGGGCAGGAGCATTATGATGATCCGGCACTTGTCGATGGGTGGGCGATCTATGTCCGGGTCGAGACGCCGGGCGACTCGCAACAGCCCTTTGATTTGCACGAACTGCCCGATCATCAAACTTATACCAGCGCCGAAGGCGCGGCCCGCGCAATAGCGCTGCAATTGCTTGGCGATGCTGAGGCGTGGAACCACGACTAGTGGCGCCATGCCTTGCGCATGTGGCCGGGCTTCGCCCGGCGGTCGCAGCCGATGGCTGCTCCAAACGGAATACAGGCAGTTGATGCAATATTATAATATTGAATCAATTATGGCGAAGTGCCATAACAGGGCTGCCTGTATGATGCTGGCAAGAAATAGGGGTGATTACTTCACATGGGCCGACCGCGCGCACCACGGCACAAACGACTGACGCAGAACCAGCGTTTTGCCATCGTTCGCAAGCGTGCCGAAGGGGTGCCGATTGAGGATCTGGCCCGTGAATTCGGCGTCACGACCCGCAGCATCTTCTACACCTTGAAGGCCGATCAAAGCCGCAAGTTGGATGCACGCGTGCGCTCCGAGCTGGTGAATGCCCGGCTCACGCCAAAGGAGCTTGCGGGCTTCGATGCGGTGCTGACGCGGCATGATATCGCCAGCCGTGCCGAGGGGCTGCGGCGGTTGATCCATGCCTCAAACGATCTCTTCGTCCCCGACGATGAGCTGGCCAACCAGATGCAGGGGCTCTCGGCCTCACTCAATCGCACCGGCAACAACATCAACCAGATTGCACAGCGCCTGAATGAGGCAAAGCGCCAGGGCAAGACGCCGCCTTATGGCAATTCTGCCCATGGCCAGGTGCGCGCCTTGGCCGGGCTGATCTTCGATATCGCCGACCAGGTTCAGGACATGGCGCAGCGCCGCCGTAGTGCATTGTCCGGCGAGGTTGCCCGCGTTCTGGGGGGCTTTGCCGATGGCCCGGAATAGCGCCGTTGCCGCCGCGCAGGAGGCCTTCTTTGACCGCGACTGGAGCCGCATTCGCGGCAACGTTCCACGCGCCCGTGCCAAGCAGATGGCGCGCGCGGCCATGGGGCATTCACCCGCGATCTTCAAAGCCATTCGCGAAGGTGGCACGCACAACAAAACTCAGCTGCGCAACCAGCTGGAATACCTGACCACCAAGTCGAGCTTTATCATCGACAGCCGTGGCACCTATGACGGCCAAAGCGCCTTGTCCGCGAAAGAGATCGAGCAGATCACACGCCGGTTTTCTGCACAGTGGAATGAAGGGTTCCATCCCAAGCTGGGGCATACTTCGCACCTCCTGATGGCCTTCCCGATTGGCACGCGCGGCGAGGATGTTGCCGAGATCACGCGCGAGATCTGTGAGCGGTTCTTTCAGGGCGAAGGCAGCCATTTTGACTACATCGCGGCAGTGCATGAGGACCGGGACCACCCGCATGCGCACATCGTTCTGAACCGGCGCAGCAAGGACGGCGAGTTCTTCTTCCTAAAGGAAGGGCACCACTTCAACTACGACAGTTTTCGCGAGGCTATGGTGGAAGCGTCCGACCGCTATGGGCTGAGGCTTGAGGCGACCCGAAAGCTCGAACGTGGGATCACAACCAAAAGGCCAAGCGACGTGGACCACCGTCGCGCAGAAGCCACCGACGAGAAGCCGACCGAGCGTGAGCGCGTCGGGCCCGAGCATGACCGTGCCTTAGCCGAAGTGGCGCAGAATGCGCGGCTCTATCGCGGTCTGGCGGCCGAAGCCTCGCGCGAGAACCAGCATGACATCGCGGCTGCCTTGGACAAGGCTGCGACGTTTTTGGCGCAGGGAAAACCGATTGAAGCAGATGGAAAGGTATATGGCATGGCCGAAGAACAGCACTCGTTTGATGAGGTCGTGGACGCCTTTCACGACAAGATCAACCAAGCCGAACGCATTGTCGCTGAAGCTCCGGTCGATCGGCGCGCCGCGCTGGAGCATGAGCTGAACGACATCTATCGTTCACTGTCGCATCTCAGCCCAATGGGAACGCAGTCCCACACCTTGCTCGAAGACGCGTCCAAAAGTGGGATCTATTCGGCTGCGAATATACGGGCCCAAGCCCAAGGCGCTTTGCAGAATTCATTGCTCGCCGAACGCCTTCAAGAGGCTTTGAAAGGCACCGGCATTGACGCGCAGGATGTTACGCGTCGCGTCGAAATCGGCGCAGACAATGCCGCGCTGGAGCGGCAATGGCTCGGTCAGGATTTGAAGGCGATTGCTGAGAAGGAAGGCTTTGACCTTTCTCGCGCCGATGAACTGGAGAAAGCGATCGACCACCTTGACCAGGTGCACAGTGAGCTGGGCCGCTTGTTGGCCGATGGTGAGGTTCTCAAAGACAGTGGGGCGGTGGAAGCCGACCGGCAGAAAGCCATAGTCGACAGCTTGCCGCCGACCACAGCTGACATCCTGAGTCGTATGAGAAATAATCCAACCACAGATCCATTCCGCAGCGATATGGAGCGCGAGACCTTGCGTGCCGAGCTGGAGGAGTTGGTTGGTGAACAGCACGCCCCTGACTTGCCGATTGGCGATGAGGCCATGCTGGAAGAACATATGAGCGATCGGCTGGACCGGCTCTATGCGGCCAAGGCCTATCTCCAGAGCGACGCCGCACTGGCCAACAGTGTGGCAATGGAGCACGTCCTAGATGAAATCGCCAATGAAGAAATTGATGTTCAACGCGGGCGGCATGTCGATGCCGATGGCGAAAAGGGTGTGACACATGGGTAAGGCGCGGATCGCACTCGGCGTCTTGAGCTTCGCTCTTCTCGGCGCAGTTCTCGGGTATGTTCTGGCGTCGACCTTTGTGACGTTCCGCTGGTTCGGGGTTGGGGCGGATATCGATTTTCTAATGCTTGCGCGCGGCTATTTGGATTTTCGGACATCCCATCCGGACGATATGCAGATCGTTCACTTGATCGTCGGGATATGCACTTGCGCGGGCGTTTTGCTCAGCGCTGTGTTGATGAATGACGCGCTGACCAAGTTCGGTGAAACCCACTGGCAGCAGTTGTCCGAGATGAAACGGAACGGCTTTTTCGGCAAGCCTGGCCACGGCTTTGTCCTCGGCAAAATGGGCAAGCCCAAGAGCCGCAAACCCTTTGTCATGTCCAAGGTCTTCCCCCATGCCCTGATCGTGGCCCCGACCGGGCGCGGTAAGACGACGGGTTTCGTCATCCCGAACCTTCTGACCTATCAGGGCAGTGCCGTGGTGCTGGACGTGAAGGGCGAGAATTTTGAGGCGACGGCGCGCCACCGGGCTGCGCAGGGTGACAAAGTTTTTCGTTTCGCGCCCACAGACTGGAAGGATGGCCGCTCGCATCGCTACAACCCATTGCTGCGGATATCGGCGCTGGAAAATATCGACCGCCAGCAGATGGAGCTGCAACTCTTGGCTTCGCTGTACCTTCAGGCTGATAACGACCGGGTTCAGGGCCTCCTCGATGGTGGTATCGATCTGTTCGTGGCGGCAGGACTTCTGGCCTTCGAGCGCAAGCGACCGACCTTAGGCGAGATCTACCGGATCACTGCATCAGGCGGGGACAAGCAGAAGGAGTATCGCCGCCGGGCCGATGAAGTAGTCAATCCAGCCGCGAAGCTGATCTTCATGCGCATGGCCTCGACCAACAACGACACGCTAACGTCTTATCTGTCGCTCTTGATGACGTCCGGCCTCAAACAGTGGTCGAACCCCGCCATCGACCGCGCAACCGCAACGTCAGACTTCGATTTCCGCGACATCCGAAAAACGCCGTTTTCGGTTTACCTCGTGGTCGAGCCGCTGATGGTGAAACCCCTCGCTCCGCTGATCCGCCTGTTCTTCTCAGACTTGCTCGCATCGCTGCAGGACCATGAACCTGGGAAGGACGAGCCTTGGCCGGTGATGATCATGCTCGATGAATTCAATCGCCTTGGCAAAATGCCGATCGTTCTCGATAGCATCGAAACCCTGCGGTCCTACCGGGCCAACCTTGCGATCGTCACACAGACGATCCCGGCTTTGGACGAGATTTATGGCGAGAATGCCCGACGTGCCTTGCAGGGCAACGCGGGCATCAAGCTCTATCTGACCCCCTCAGATGAGAAGACCATCGAGGAGCTGAGCAAGGCAGTCGGCAAAACCACCAAGCGCGTTGTGACCCGCTCACGGTCGGTCGGCCGCAACCCTTTCGCCGGTCGCAGCATGTCTGAGCGGACCGAAGAAACGGCGTTGCTACCCGAGGATGAGGCTCGGCGCATGGATCTTGATGACATCGTTCTGGTGGTCGACGCGCAAATGCCCGTGCGCGCCAAGCGGATCAAATACTATGAGGATCGGTTCTTTAAGCTGATCTTCGACAAGCAGACCGGCGATTTGCCATATCCCTCTGCAGGGGATCAAATGCGCGGCCTGCAGGGGCAAATCAAGGCGCTGGAGGCAAAGATCGGGGCATTGGAAATGCCGAGAGTGGTTTCAGGTGACGGCTCTGGAGGTGGAGGGAAGCGGCGAGAAGAGATCGATGATTTGGCTAGCGGAGAGCGGGATGTATCGTCCGGCGACAAGCCTGGTTTGGGCGAGTATCAGGAAGCAACTAAAAGAGTGGAAAGATTTATTGAGGAAGCGGCTCGCGGATGAGTGAAGGCAAAGCGGGAGTTTGATGCGACTGCAAGTGAACCCCGGATGCTGGCCGAGGCTGACATTCAATTGAAGAGCGGTCGAAAACAGGGATGTAGAAATCGCGTACTGAAAGCCAAAAAATTGCCCAGCATCAAGGTTGTTCGAAGCCAAGCCGAAACCACGAGTTTTTGGGGGGGCGGGCGCAGTATTCTGGCCTAGCAATTTGGATGCCTTTGCAAGATCTTGAATTGACCATTTAGGAATCTTTCCAACCGCAGCATTTGAGAGTGTCAAACCTTCAAGGAATTTCTACGGCTTCCCGAAAAGATCCGGTGTGTCCTCGTCGCGCCGCCTATTCAAACCCTCACCAAGATGCAGACAAGGGTGTTTAATGCGTGTCAGGCCTTTACCGCCCTCGAAGTGGACCCAGCCCCCTTTGGGCATGCCAACGCTTACTATCTGTGCACCGCATATTGGACAAGTCCGCCTGAAGGATGCGCTCTTCTTACTTCCACGATCGCCCCGAAGAGCCCAACCGCCGCGGACAGAGACTGCTCGCCCCGTTGATAGGCGGCGGGTGTGGGCCTTCCGATAATACCACCGTTCCGTCATCCCAGCCCCTTTCGTTCCTCGACCCGGCTGCCGCTTGGGGTCGAACGCACATAGAAGCCTTGTGGAATTGCCTCCTGCACCAGTCCGACGTGCGAGATCAGGCCCACGGCTCGGCTGTCCTGCGTCAGAGCGGCAAGAACTTGAATCACTTGGTCCAGCGTGCCCGCCCCATTCTCTGTGTCGAGGCTGCCGAAGCCCTCGTCGATGAAGATCGTGTCCATTCGGATTTTGCCCGACAGGCTCTCGACCACATCGGCGAGCCCAAGCGCCAGGGCTAGTGCCGCGATGAATGTCTCGCCGCCGGACAGGGTAGCCGTTGGACGCGCCTTGCCGGTGTTGATGTCGAATACCTCGATTTCGAGCCCGCGCTTACCGCGCCCACCCGATGCCTCAAGCCCGCGCGCCAGTCGATAGCGTCCGCGGGTCATAGGATCGAGCCGCATGTTTGCCGCCTCGAGCACCTGGTCGAACATAGCGCCGATCGCGAAGGTCTCGAGCGTCATCTTGAAATCGTTTTTGCCATTGGCCAGATCGGCAAGTCCCCGAAGCGGTCCGGTTTCGGACTCAAGCCGCTCGGTTTCGGCCAAGGCCTCGGCCAGCGATTCTTTGAATCTGGTAAGTGACGTTACATCCGTTTTGGCTGTGGCGAGCGCCGCATTGGCCGCGTCCGAAAGGTGGGTAGCGTCGGCCAATGCTGATTGAAGCGGGGCTAGATCCGGGCGCTCGTGATCCGCACAAGCGGCTTTGGCGTTTTGCCATGTCGTACGCGCCGCGATCAGGCCCTCACGATGATCGGTCACCGTCTTACGGTCGGCGTCGAGAGTCGGGAAATGCGCCTTGCAAGCATCGTATCTCGCATCGTCCAGCCCGACCTCATCCAGCCGAGCGCGAAAATCACCTTGCGCCTTTTCCACGCGCCGCGTCTGCACCTGGCGCGCCCGCTTCGCTGCTTCGAGCTGCGCCTGCGTACGGGTGAGCGTCTCGCTCGCTACTCGATCCCCCTGCATCGCCAGTTCCAGCGCTTTGGAGAGCTGTCTTTGCTCGCCTTGCAAAGCCTCCCGCCGTGCGACAACCGCCTCGGGCGTACGAAGACCTTCCGGCAGGGTCCCAACAACTGTATCGCGCTTGGCTCGTGCCCCGGCCAAAGCGGTCTCAGCCCGGCCTGCGACCGTGCGCGCCTTAGCCTCGGCGGCTTCGGCCTCGGTCACTTTCCGCTTGAGATCGGCCAACCGCTCCGCCATCGCGTCAATATCGACGGCCTCTCCAAGCTCGGCGACAGTGCCTTCCAGCCGTACGATTTCAGATTCGAGTTCCGCCAACGTGCGCTCAGGTCGTTCCTGTTCGTCCAGTGCCCGTTTCTTTTCGTCGAGCCGCGTTCGGCAATTGCCGAGTTCACTTTCTGCCCGAACCCTGGCTTCGGTTGCGGTTCTCGCCTGAGCCTGCGCGTTACGAAACGCTTCGGTCAAACCAGATTGTTCGGGCGTGCCATGGGCCGGCGTAGGATGATCGTGGGAACCACAGACCGGGCAGGGCACCCCTTCGGTCAACTTTTCGGCCAGAATGATCGCCTGCGTGCGCGAAAGCCGTGCCTCGGCCTCAATCAGGGCCGCATCGGCGGCTTCCGCCACTTCGGTCTTTGTCGCCAGTTCGCTCGATGCGGCTTCGACCTTTTGTTCGGCATCCGCGACGGCTCCCTGCGCCTTTGCATGCGCCGCTGCCTTGACCAGTTCCCGATTGACCTCGGCCAGTTTGCCAGTCAGCTTACCTCGCTCCGCCTCGGTCTTTCGCGCCTGTTCAAGCTCCAAATCGGTCGCGTCGCGCTTAGACTGGAGCCATTCGCGTGCTTCTACGGCCTCGGTCAGCGCCTTCTTCGCCGACGCTTCGTCCTTCGCAGCTTCATCAAGCGCTTTCTGTAGCTCCGCTGCCTGCCCGACCTGGTTCTCGATCGCCTCCAGCTTTGTCATGTCGGCCTGAACCTGCTGCCGTCGCTCCTCGCCCGACTGCACCTCGACCAGTTTTTGCGCCGCTTCCTCCTTCGCCCCAGTGGCGGTGTTGAGTTCCGCTTCGGCCTCGGTGACGGCATTTACCGCAATCCGTCTGTCGTACTCCGCATCGTGCAAAGCCGTCTCAAGATCACGGGCTTGCAAGGCATTCTTGACTGCCTCAATCCGCTTGGCCAGAGCTTCGACCTCACCAGTTTTCGCTTCGAGGCCGTCAAGCGCCTGTCGCGCCGTATCGACGGCAGCAAAAGCCTTTTCGATCTGTTCGCCTTCGGTCAGAGCCTTGCGCGCGGCTTCGTTCGCCGCCTCTGCGATCTGCTGAATTCCCTGCTTCTCTGCTACCTTGGCTTCTGCCGCAGAAATTCCTAGTTCCAGTGCCTCGGCGCTCTCGAAGCCGCGTTCCTCAAGCCGGGCTACATAGAGTGCACGCTGGTCGCGCAACGCTCGTTCTGCCTCTGAGGCTTCTTCCTTCAACCGGGCAGCGAGATCGCGATAGATCTTCACGTCGAAGAGATCGCGCAATATCTCGACCCGCGCATCAGTTTTTGCGGCAAGGAACGTTTCGAACTTGCCTTGCGGCAAGAGCACGATCTGTCGAAACTGATCTGCCCCGTAACCCAGCAGCGCCTCGACTTGTTGACCCACGACCGAGACCTTCTTTTCAGCAATGACGCGGCCAGGCTGACTTGGGCCAAGTGTGTCCACCGGGATTCCGGTGACGTCGAAAAGCGAAGCCTCCGCCGCGTCTTCTGTCATCCCTTCGCCGCGCGCCTTCGGACGCTCTTGCGCCGGACGACGACGGATCAGGTAGGTCTTGGCACCCAATTCAAAGACAAATTCGACTTCAGTGGGTAGATCGGGCGCAGAGTAATCTGAACGCAGCGAGCGTGGTTCCTGATCGGTCTTGGTTGGTGCCCCGAAAAGCGCGAAGGACATCGCCGAAAACAACGTCGACTTCCCAGCCCCTGTTTGGCCGTAGATTCCGAACAGCCCTGTCTCCAGCGCGGAGCGGAAATCTACGACCTCGGTTGTCGCGAACGGCCCAAAGGCCTGAAGCGATAGGCGAATGGGTCTCATGTCTGCTCCTCCCCGGAGGCTGAGACGTGGAGCTTGTCCGCGACGATCTCGACTTCGGCAGCACTTGGTTCCCAGCCGCGTACAATCTTCATGAAATCGCCAACCATCTCGATCGGCGTGACCGCGACCCGCCCAACGCTAAGCATTTTGGTCTCTGGAGCGCGACCCTGTCGGTCGTAGGCCAGGTGGCAGGCATTGGGGTAGGTCGCGCGCAACCGCTTCATCGGATCTATCAGAGGGTTTTCATCCGTCAGATTGGCCTGGATGAAGTCTTCAGACGGTGTTCCTGCCAAAAGATCCGAGAATGCTCCGGTCAGCGAGCGCACTTGCCGGATCGGACGGAACGCTACGGTACGGATCTCGACCCCTTCAGCTTTGAGATCGACGACAGTCATGGATTTTTCACTTCCCGCCTCGTCAAAACCGAACGCGAGCGGTGCGCCGGAATACCGAATATGGCTCGCGCCTACTTCCTGCGGCTTGTGCAAATGCCCCAGTGCCACATAATCCGCCCCGTCGAAGACATCAGAAGGCACAGTTTCGATCCCGCCGACCCGTGTCAGGGCGCGCTCGGTCTCACCGACCGCGCCGCCTGCAACGAAGGCATGAGCCACTACGACCCAACGCGCTCCTTCGGGCACCTGACCCCTCGCTGCGGAGATCTGGGCCGCGATGACATCTGCTGGCGTGCTGATACCCTCATCCCCGAACACTTCCCGCGCTGCGTATTCATAGGAAAAGGGCAGCGCAGAAAAGGCGATCTCGCCATGCTCGTCACTCAGCAAAAGCGGAGTCTCGACCGCGTCGGCGATTCCGCGCACCAGCACCCTCGACGCGGTGGAGAAGACAGACATTGCCTCGATCCGGTCGCCTGAATCGTGGTTTCCCGAAATCATCACTACGGCGGCTTCTGTCTCTTCTGACACACGCTTAAGGAAGCGGTTGAACTGCCGGATAGACGAGTTGGGCGGTGAGGCACGATCAAAAACGTCCCCAGCGATCACAAGAACATCGACCCGTTCGACCAAGAGCGTCTCGAGAATCTGGCCCAAGACGACTTCATGATCCTCCTCGAGGCTCAACCCCATGAACTGACGCCCCAGGTGCAGATCTGCAGTATGAAGTATTCTCATGTCGCACCGTCAATTATTACACATGTAAAAACTATATGGACAATTATGGGGAGTCAAGATATCCTTCCCCCATGCCCTTCGAAGACCTCAAACATGCCCAGCGTGCGCGCTTGGAATACCTCGACAGACTGTTTTTCTGGGACGGTGCAGCGACTCGTGCTTCCTTGATCAAGCGATTTGGTATTTCGAATGCGCAGGCCGCTCTCGATTTTCGGACTTACCTCGCCGAAGCGCCAAAAGACGCACTGCACTACGATGCGTCGTCGCGCCAATACCTTGCCCATGACAGCTTTGAACGGCTCAGTGGCAAAGCATCTTCGATGGAGCTGGAGCAACTCTTGGTCGGCGCACCATCTCCCGCATTCGATACATTGCCAGATTTGCAACGCACTCAGGACCTGCGTGTCTTACGGCCGCTCTACCGTGCCTTCAGAGCCAAAGAGGCAACAAGGATCGTTTATCAATCGATGCGAGATCCAGAACCGATGACTCGCTGGATTGCACCTATTCGGTTCGCTTCTGATGGCGTTAGGCTTCATGTCCGAGCCTGGTGTTTTGAACGTGAGGGTTTCCGTGACTTCCATCCTGCTCGCATAGACCCTGATCAGTCTTTCGCAAAAACCAAACCAGCCGAGGCGGTGCCTCGAGATGACGATTGGTTCACCTGGGCCATCCTGAAACTCAAACCGCATTCAAGATTGACTGAGGCGCAACAACGCGTGGTCCGCATTGAATTTGGGTTCACCTCAGATGTGCTTGAGGCCAGAACCCGGAAAGCCCTTGAGTTCTATACAAAACGCCGATGGGGTCTTGAGCAAAAGGAGCCTCGTCTTGAACGGATATCTGTCGACTATGTTCCGATGAGCGAGGAAGAGATCGATGCAAATTGATATGCGCCGCCTAGATCCCTCCCTTAATATGAACCGGTTCTATTCCATGGAGCTGACCGAAGACCTCTTCGGCCAACACGGCGTCCATCGGCAATGGGGTCGCTTTGGGACTTGGGGGCGACATCGCCACGATTGGTACGCGACAAAAACCGAGGCTGAATCTGCCCTTTCCAATCTGATCAAACAGAAGCTGGCGCGCGGCTATCTGATCAAACTGCCCGTGTCTAATGGGCAGGGGGTTTAAATGTCGTCGTTTGGAAAGTGGTCGCAACAAGGTGTTCCCCAAAAAGGCTGGACGTGCATCGGGTTTGAAGATCTCGGTGAACCCGCCACCCAATGTGAAATGTGCGAAAGCCAGGACATCCGGTATGTTCACCAGATGCAGCATCCTGACTATCCGCACATTCTAGAGTGTGGCTGTGTTTGTGCCGGCAAGATGGAGGAAGACTACGCGGCCGCTTCAAAACGGGAATCTGACAGCAAGAATCTAGCTCAAAGGCGAGGGCGTTGGCTGACACGGAAATGGAAAGTCTCGCAAAATGGAAACCATTACCTGAAAACAGATGGGTTCCACATTGTTGTCTTCCCGAGAGATATCGGCTGGAGCGGAACGATTACCCGGCTAAGCACTGATGTCACAACTCAGGCCCGCCGCCTCTACGATACCCAAGATAAGGCGAAGCTTGGTGCCTTTGATGGCATGATCTGGCTAAAAGCCACTGAGTGAGACAGTCAGTTTGCCAATGGGTCCTACCATATTATCATTACGAAAGTTGCTGATTGTTCGTCTAGCTGCATCGGTTGTTTTATTCCCCCCCCCCAATCCCGCCCTCCTTTGCGGTACGGCCCAGAGGCCAAAGCAGTCAACCCCGACCTTTCTTGATGCTTCAAGCGCACGGGGCGGATCGCAGCCCAAACCGGGCATGACTTTCCGGCAGACATAGCCTGTTACGGGCGTTCGCCGCGTGAGCCACGCCCCCGAAAGCTGTTCACTAGCAAAGGTCAGTCGTGCTAGGGTTGCGCTAATTATAGGAGGCAACCTTGACGAATTACGAAATCGCCATTTCTAATTGCAATAGCATTGATGAAGCCCATATTCAGATCACAAAAGGCGTACTAAACATTAAGTACGGTCCGAATGGACTAGGTAAGAGTACGATAGCCAGGGCAATATCTGCTCAAGTCAATGATGACGGGACACTAGCTGAGCTTCTCCCTTTTAAACTCCGCAAGGCAAAGACTGACAAGGTACCATTGGTTGCTGGAACAGGCGACCTACAATCTGCATTGATCTTCGATGAAGCCTACGTAAATCAGTTCGCGTTTCAGCAAGATGAGGTCGTTAAGGACAGCTTCGAAATCTTTATCAAAACACCAGAGTACGATGCTGCCATGGACGAGATTGCAGTGTCGTTTGAAGGCATCAGGAAAGCGTTTGCCAACAGCGAAGAAATTGAACAAACGACCAAGGACCTGAAGGACCTTCAGGATGCCTTTGGCAAAGCGAATAAAGATGGTTCGATCTCAAAGACCAGCAAGGTGATCAAAGCCTTCGGAGATGGTAACAAGATTGATAACGTCCCTGACCAGTTACTGCCCTTTGAAACCTTCATCAAAGGTGACAATCCATCAAAGTGGGTAGGCTGGCAGATCAAAGGGAATGAGTTCCTCAAGGGTGTTGATGTTTGCCCATACTGCGCATCGGATTTGCCTGAACAGGACCAAAAGGACACGGCACTTGCAGTCTCCAAACAATACAATGCCACCGCAGTTGATCACCTTAATACCCTCAAGGCTGTTATTGAGCGGTTGGGGAGCTACTTCAGCCCATCCTGCAAAGACAATCTGGAAAAAGTAGTCAGTGCAAAGCTGGAGTTGACCCCTGCGGAAAAGAGTTTCTTGGGCAGCCTGCGAACTGCAATCAGCGCCTTGATTGAGCAGCTTGATGGCTTGCGAACAATCTCATTCTTTGCGCTGCGTGATGTCGATCAGATCGATGCAAAACTGCAAGGGCTGAAGATCGATCTAGGTATGATCGACAAGCTTGACTCACCAGATACACGGAAAGTCGTTGATCCGATCAACACCCAGCTAGAAGAATTATTAAAGACGGTGACGACGTTGAAAGCGCAGGTCGGTCAACACAAAACTCGGATCAGAAAGATAATTCAAGAAAACCAGAACAGCATCAATGGCTTCCTGAAGTCCGCAGGTTATCGTTATACAGTTTCGATTGTTGCAGAACCCGACTCATACAAAATGAAACTGGTTCATGACGATCTGGATGAGCATATCGAGATGGCGTCAAAGCATCTGAGCTTTGGCGAACGCAACGCCTTCGCCCTAGTTCTGTTCATGCATGATGTGAACAGGAAGAAACCGAATCTGGTGGTTCTAGACGATCCGATCTCCTCATTTGATAAGAACAAGAAGTTTGCCATTCTGCATGAGTTGTTCAGAGGTAAAGGAAGCCTTCAAAACACCACAACGCTTATGCTGACCCATGACATTGAACCAGCCATTGATGTCGTCAAAAGCACTGCGGGATTGTTTGCAAACGCAAAACCTGAGGCGTCCTTCCTTTCAACGAAGGAAGGTGTGGTTTCAGAGGTTGTGATTACTAAGGATGACATCCAAACGTTTGCTCAGATTTGCAGCGAAATCGTTGCCAGTGATGCGGACACTTTGATCAAGGCAATTTATCTGCGACGACACTATGAAATTTTGGATAATATGGGCTTGGCATATAACCTTCTTGCAAGCCTGCTACACAAACGAGAGCAACCCACCGTCAAATCAGGTGCTGAATCTCGCCCCATGACCGCCGAAGAGAAAGCTGCCGCTGAGGATGAAGTTAAAACCAGAATCCCAGCCTTTGACTACGATGCGCTGATTGGTGAGGTGCAGAACGAGACCAGCCTGATAGCCAAGTATCAATCCACGGGAGTCGGCTACGAAAAGATTCGGTTGTTCCGCCTGGTAAACGGTCAGCATGATGATGATGTTATCAAGAAGTTCATTAACGAGGCGTACCACATCGAAAACGAGCATATCATGCAGCTTGATCCCAGACGTTTTGATAGTGTCCCAGAGTATGTCGTCAAGGAATGCGACAGGTTGCTGCCCGGATGAGTTCCCAGTCTTGGAAAGAAGAGCATCCATTCGTAACCTGCGAAATCACTGCGAGTGAAGATGAGTCCCACTTCGTCGGTGCCTTGACATATAGAGGCTTTGAGAACGGTAGGTTGAGTGGTCCTAGTTTGGAAGCAGTGCGAGGTCAATTTCAAGTGCTTCGTGAGCTACTGGACCAGCGAGGCGGCATGCTTCGGCGTGGAACGATAATGGTGGGATACCATAATGATGATTTAAAGGGCGACGTACTTCTCCCTGATGGAGAGGTAGTCGGTTACTGGGAGATGGAGGAGGACGATGACACCAGTCACTTCACACCCGATGGACATGAAGAGAGCACATTAAGCGCACCATCGGCATGGATGCTACAAGATTCGATTGCGGACTGGTTAGGAGTTTACTGCGACAACGATTGAATAATGCCGACCAAAGGCAAGCATCACCTTCGGCGGACCTCGACGCGGCATCTCGATACATCATTAAAGGGTATTATTGGGCCGCCTGACCTGCCCTCCAATGTATAAAATGTTAGCTTTCTGCGCCGACTGTGAGTTAGGACTATCCAAATTTTGCCATTGCGGCGAAGGCCCGCAATGCGGGCTGCAATCGCAGCATGTCCGACCATCGGTCGATGTCTCTTTTGGGCCGAAATTACTATTTCAACCTCTTGGTCCGTTCAGCAATCTTCTGAACAATCGAAACAGTCGCACCGCCCGCCTGCCGCATCCCGGCTCCCGCAATCTCAGCATTTGATCTAGTCCCAAACCTCGCACGCGCTCGGGACCCCTTGGTGCCGATCAATCCCTTTGCGAAACCGCCCGGGCCGGGAATGCTCGGCGGTCCGGCCATCATGAAATTGCCCGAGATTGAACGGACGATCAGCGGGGTGGCGATGATCATGCCGCCTGCGAGGAACATCATCATGAAGAAGGGCACCAGCGCGCCGATGTTGCTTGCGCCGGAAGGATCTCCGAGCTCGGTCATCAGTGAGCGCGACATGCCGACGACGGTGGAAAACACGCCTGCGATCACGAGAGGGTAGAGCGCATAGGACACCGTGCTAGATAGCCAGCGGTGGAAATAGTCCTTGCTGACATCAAAAAGCGAAAGTGCGATCATGATGGGGGCGATGCCGATCATGAAGGCCAGCATGATCTTGGCGAAGATCAGGACCAGGCCGCAGAGTGCGCCGATCACACCAAGGAGGAAAGCGCCGATCGCGCCGATCAGGGCTCCGGCCATCCAATGCATGTTGTCACCGGCCGCGTTCAGGTAGTCGCCGAACTCTTCGATGAGATCGTCGAAGGCCTCGGCAAAGTAGGACGCACCTGCTCCGCCGCCGCCAAGCCCTGCCACCATGCCGCCCGCGAGCTGGTCGAGCCCGTTGATGAGGGCGCTGGCTACTGCGTTGAATTGGACCCAGTTCATTGCAAAGAGGGAGATCAGCATGAGCTTGAGGGCGAACCAGAAGGCGGTTCGCCCATCCATGGATTTGTATTGAAACACCATGTTGAGGAAGACGCCGATCACGGCGAGCGTTGAGGCTACGGCAATGACGCCGCCGAGCTGCCCGGCGACGTTGCCAAAAGTGGTTTGGGCCGCGTCATCCAGAAAGTTGTCGGTGGTCTCTACCATCCAGGTGACGACGCCCATCGTGTCCTCCTCGGGTTGGCTTTAGGCGCTCGCGCCCGTGCGCCGCTTCAGGAAGGCCTTCAGTATGTGTTCGCCGTCAAAATCCGGCACCACTGACACCAGTTCCCAGCCTTCTTGGCCGAGTGCGGTCAGCTGCGCTTCGAACTTTGGCGGCTTTGTCTTGGCGGTGTTGATCTGTTCAATCTTGTATTCAAACATGGGCTGTTTCCTTTGAATGGGCCGGATCAATCGGCAGGTAGAATTCGGTGATGCCGCGCGCGCCCTCATGACGACCGGCCTGGATGATCACGTCGATGGAGCGGGTGATGTAATCGTTCATGTCCTGGTAGGTCATGGGCACGTCGGTTTTCAGGGCGGCGATGGCGAGACGCTGGACGGCCAGCTGAGGCGTTTCAGCATGGAGCGTGGTCAGCGAGCCACCATGCCCGGTGTTGATGGCCTCGAGGAAGGTCATGGCCTCCTTTCCGCGCACTTCGCCCAGAACGATGCGGTCCGGCCGCATGCGCAGGGTAGAGGTCAGCAGGACATCAGCGCTGCGTGTGGCTTCGTCGCGGTCAGACATCAGGGTGACGACATTGGGCTGCGTCGGACGCAACTCGGCGGCCTCTTCGATGGTGATGATACGTTCGTCGGTGGGCACAAAGGAGAGGATCTTGCGCGCCGTGACGGTCTTGCCGGTCGAGGTCCCGCCGGACACGATCATGTTGAGCTTGTGGATGACGCAGAACTTGATCGCGGCGTCGATATCGCCGGTGGCCACAGCATCGCGCAGCTCGGCATTGCGCTCGCGTCTTGCACCCTCGTTGCTGCGCTCTTTTCCGAACAGGTAAGACAGCTTGATCTGTTCTAACGGAAGGTCAGCGAAGAACCGCAGAGAAACTGCGTAACCGCCATCAACGGCCGGGGGCTGGATAACTTGCGCGCGGATGGGGCGTTCACGATAGGTGATGCTGACCGATACGATCGGTTTGGTTCGGCTGAGCGTGGTGTTCGCGGCGGAAGCAATCTGATTGCCAAGGTCTTTGATCTCATTGGGCGAGAGCCGACGATTGACACCCCGCATAAAGTGATCACCCTGAAACTCGGCCCACAGCGTGCCGTCTGGGTTGATGCAGAGCTCGATCAGCTTTGGGTCGCGCGCTTCGGGGATCTTGTCCATCGAGCTTTGCAGGTAGCTGGCCGCCATGATCAGAAGATCTCCAGATCGCGGTCGACCATCACGGTGACACGGGCACCTTGATCGACATAGATCACCGGCGAGACGGAGAGATATTCGCCAATCACGCTTTGAGCGCTGTCTTGCAGGTCTTCGCCAATGCCTTCCAGAACATCAGAAGTGATCTCATCTTCGGTGTTTTGGGCTGCGACAGCAGGCAAGGCTCCGATCAAAGATATCAGGGCGGCGGACCCAAATCGTGTTCCAAAGCGGCTGTCGACGAAACCGGTTGTGCCGGAGCGCCCCAGTTCATCGCCACCAAAGGCGCTGATTTCAACGGTCTGGTTGTTGGGCAGAATGATCCGGTCCCAGGCGATGGTCACGCGTTGCTGCGCAATATCGAGACCAGATTGATACCGCCCGATCAGACGCGCGCCGCGCGGGATCAGGATCCGCAAGCCGTCATAGGCGTGGACATCTTCCGATACCATCGCACGGACCTGACCGGCGAGCGAGCTGTCGATTGCGGTCTCAAGCACGGCCTGGATCATCGTGCCCTGAACAACTGTGTTTGACGGGTTCACGATCACTTGGGCCTGTGTCACCTCGGCAGGTTCAGCGCCGTTGCGAACAAAGTCTGTGTCGCCATCAAGCCGCCGCTGTTGTGCGGCGGTTTCATTGTTGCCGTTACCCGAGCCGCCAAAGGCGATGATCGGGCTGGCGATACGGGCTTGCAGCTCCTCAAGTTCGGCTTGCCTCCGTCGCTCGAGTTCTTGAAGGCGCAGTTCTTCGGCCGTTGGGCCGGTTGGTGCGGGCGTGCGCGGCGTTTCCAGGCGTGCAAGTTCCAGATCGTTCTGCAGTCGCTGGATTTGTCGGGCACGTTCTTCCAGTTCGTCGCGCAGGGCAGCCTGCGTTGCTGCTGCCTCGCTGCGCAGGGCATCGATTTCTGCACCCAAGGCATCCAATGCTTGTGTGTCGACGGTTGGTGCTTCAGGTGCAGGCGCATTATACAGGGCTTCAAGTACTTCCCGCATGGCATCCATTTGCGCGCGCAGCTCTTCTGTTTCGCTGTCTGCTTGCGGCTCCGGCGGCGGGGTTGTGTCTATCGGTGCAGGCGTGGGCTCGAGCGCACCAAAGCCCGATCCCGCCGCTTGGAATTCATCCGGTGATGCGGTTTCCAGGCTATTGGGTTCAGAGCCGCCAGAGAACAACAGCAAGAGACCGCCAAGGGTCGCGATTGCTCCGATGCCTAGGGCAATCGTGACAACAGATGGCCGTGCATTTCGGTTTTGTGGTTTTCCTTCAAGCGCTTCGAGGCGTTTCTTAAGTTCGGCTGTTTCACTCATCCTGGCTTGCCTCGCTCAACTCTTGGACGCAGATCTCGTCCTCACCGAGCCTGAGGACCCATCGAGTGCTGACACCGGACACGCGGATCACACCGTCTGGCCGCGCGAGCGCGTTCACGCTGCGCTCATTGCCAGCCGACCAGCGAAAGATCGCGGGCAATGGTGCGTTTGCGGCAAAGCGGAAATAGGTGAAGGTCCCGTCGTCCCAGATTTCGCGCGGGGTGATCTCGGACCGCGCGCTGACGCCGTAGGCGTGGTTTGCAGGTTGGCTTGCGGCCCCTCGAGATTGCTGGGGAGCCGCCTCAGGATAGGTGAAGCGAATGACATAGAAGGTTGGCGAACTCGCCTCGGTCACGTTGAAATAGTAGCTACGCCGGTTGGTGTAGACGGTGATGTTGGTATGCGCGCCGCGTGTAACGGGCTTGATCGCAAAGGCCTGACCGCCGGGCACGCCGTCCAACAGGAAGCCTTCGGTGTCACCTGCAATGATCGAGCGGATGGTCTCGCCTTGGCCAAACTCGATGCTGGTCACATGGGTCAGGCTGGTGCGGATGCGGTAGACCTGTCCGTCCTGATAGGTGGCCAGCCGGACACGGGCATCATAGGGGCCTTGGCGCGGCTGCGTTTCGGCGTTGGCTGTGCCAGCAAGCGGAACAAAGAGGGCGAAGATCAAGAACAGGCGGCGCATTGGTTACTCCAAACGATCCGAGCGGATCGCGTATTCGGTGACGGTGAAGCCGAAAGGGTTCTGCCAGACATCGTCGATCGACCGGCTATTCTCGGGCCGAAACTCAAACATCAAGGTTGCGGTGAAGAGTCCGTTTTGACTGCCGCGTGGCGAGTTGAGCCGCTTACGAAGGCGCACTTGGGCACGGTTGGCGCTGATATGGGTGATCGACAGAACCTCAACCTCAAGCCGGGCATCTGCGCCATAGCTGTCCGGCGGATAGGCCTCATGGCCGCTGGTCCAAAGCGCGCGCAGCCCTGCGGCGGCCGCACCGTCCGACTGGTCCAGGACCCGCCGCACCCGCACGTCATTATCGAGCTGATTGTATGTCTCTCGATCAATGACATAGCGGTAGACCTGTGCCTCAATGATAGCGGGGCGTTCCGTGAGTGAGACCGCTTCAACCATGGCATTGGGGAGGGCCATGCCGGTTTCGCTATCAAAGGGCACGATCATGGGCGGCGGGTCCACGTCGAACAGGGCAACGAGGGCAGCGGCGAGGCAACCTGCCATGCCAAACGCCATGCCTGTCAGCCCCAGCTTCTGCCACATGAGCTCGCGTCGTCGTGCGCCGTAGACGAGCTCTTCTTCGATGATTCCTGCCTCACTGTTCATGGGATCAGTCCGCGCGCAGGTCTGGCAGGGTGAAGTCCATGTAGCGGCGCTCTTCGGCCAGCGTCGCGGCATCCACCACGCCGGATTGGCCCGCGCCGACGGTTTGAATGGCTTCAAGCTCCCACATGCGGGTCATGGCAATGGCCAGTTCGGCCGTGACGCGGGTGTTGTGATCGACGGCTTCCTTCAGCGTTTCCATATCCGGGATCAGCGAGACCAGCTGCTCGACCCGTTCGAGGGATAGCGCAGCCTCCTCATAGCTGTTCTCAGCAGCTGCTGACATCACCGCCCCGGTGCCCGCCTGGCTGGCGATGCGCTCAGCCCCTGGATTGCCACTGCTGGCCATGTCGGACAGACTGTCTTGGTCAAAGCCTGCATCCTCCAAGGCTTGCGTCATGCGGCCTTCCATCTGTGGGGCCGCATTGCCGATCAGACCGCTAAAATCGCCGCTTTGGATTTGCCGGATGGTGCCAAGGAGATCGCCGAATTCTTGGTCCAAAAGCCCGTCGAGATCACCACCCATGGCCATTTCAATGATATCCGTCGCGCCGGTCAGGGCGGCATAGGTCTCGTTGAGCGTGTCGAGTTGCTGCTGCACCAGGTCGAGCTGCTCGAGAAGCGTGTCGAGCTGGTCGGTCTGGATTCCGAAATCCTCCAGCATTTGCTGCAGCTGGCGAATTTCCTGCGCGATGTTGCGCGTGTCGACTGTCGGAACGCCCTGGGCGAAAATGGGAGAGGCAACCAGCAACGCGCAGGTGGCAACGGTAGAAAGAAAGCGGATCATCGGAGTGCCTCCAGATCGAATTGCATAAAGTCTTGTTCACGCGCCTGCGCGGCTGCCATGGCCAGCTCTGCGGCGCTGAGCGGGCGGGTATGGGCGGCCTTGAGGCGCGTGCGGATGGCGATCAGGCGAGCGAGTTCGGCCCGCGCATAGGTGTTGAGCGATATGGCCGCGTGAATGTCATCTGTCTCGCCAATGCGGGTGATGATGTCCTGGACACGCAGCGCGGCCGCTTGCACTGAGACCAAGGAGTAATCGCCATAGACCCCTGCACCGAACGAGGTCAGGCTCATGGTGGAGTTAGCGAGCAGAACCGGATCAATGGTGCCAAGCGCATCGACGCCGCCGACGCGTGCAAGGTAGAGGTTGTAACGTTCTGGGATCACCTGAACGTAGTGCTGGGTCTCGGCAAAGGGCGGCACGCCGCTGTAGCGCTGCACATTACCGGGACCAGCATTGTAAGCCGCGAGCCCATGAATGATGTTGCCGTCAAACATGGCCAGCATCTGCGCCAGATAGCGCGCGCCGCCGGTGACCTGGATGTAGGGGTTTTCATAGTAGGCGGGGTAAATCCCGAGATCCTGCGCCGTGCCGGGCATAATCTGGGTCAGGCCGAACGCGCCGACAGGGGAACGCGCGCCGATGGTGAAGCGGCTTTCCTGCCAGATCAGCGCCTGCATTAGGCAACGCCATTGCTTGGACGACAGGCCTGCAGCGCGCACGCCGGACATATGATGCGTTTCCTGAGCCGCGCGAATGATTAGCTCTTCGATCGAGCCGGAGGCATCGCCGAACATCTGGCCCGCGCCCGGGTTTGGATCGACCGAACCATAGAGCGTGTCTGCGGCGCTTTCTGGGGATGAACTTGCTTCCAAGCTCGCGACCAGCGCGCCTGAATTTCCGCTGGCCAACGTCGCGGCATCGAGGATATCTTCCAGCGCCTGGAGTTGTTCTTGCTCGAGCTCTTCAAGCTCTTCCTCTTTGGTCAGCCGATCTCGCTGCAGCGCCAAATCCTGTTCACCCTGCTGCAACACGCGCTCGCGTTGCAAGAACATGCCCGCATCAAACGTCGGCACGCCTTGGGCAAAGGCCATTGTCGCGGCGAAACAGATCAAGCCCGCAAAGATATGCAGGCGGTGCTTACTCACCCAGGTCACCAATCGGCCCGAGCAGCTCGAAATTGCAGTTGCTGCGGCTGACTTCGGCAAAGGAGTTGAAGCATTCCGCTTCTGACGGCCGGTATTCCGCACAGGCTGATAGGGTGAAAAGGGTGAGGGTTAGCATGCAAAGCCTAGGCATCAATCTGTCTCCAAAAGTCGGGGTTCTGGCGGTAATCCGCGCCAACCAGCGCTTCGCCTTTTTCCATGCCGCCAAGGATCGTGAGGTAAGCCCCAAGGGAGCTGAGATCGGCGTCAATCACCACCGAGCCCTGATCATCACGCACCAGCGCCAGACGGGAGTTGCTGCCTGTTCCGAGCAAAATGCTCAGCTCTTTGTCAGTGAGGCCCAGCATGGTGTAATCGCTGGCCGAGGCGCGGATGTTGGGAAGCAAAAGCTGTGTCGGCACGGCCTCGACAATCGTCTTGCCGGTGCGGGTTTTCTCAAGTTGGCTTGCGTATTGGGTCATCATCACGACGACGGCATTCTGTTTCCGCGCCGTGACCAGCCAGTTGCTGAGCCGGTCCGCGAAATATGGGTTATCCAGCGCCTTCCAGGCCTCATCGATGATGATCAGCGTTGGCTTGCGATCCTCGATCACGCGCTCCACCCGCCGAAACAGGTAGGACAGGACCGCCATGCGTTCCTTTTCGCTTTCGCTGTCGAGAATGCCGGTCAGGTCGAAACCGACCACATCACCATCGAGCGAGAAGGTATCCTCAGAGCTTTGCCCGAAAATCCAACCGTAGCGGCCATCAGCGGTCCATTCCTGGATCCGCTCGAACAGATCCCCTTCATCTGCCCCTGCCACAAAGAGGGTGGCCAAATCCTGCCAGTTGCGCAGGTCGGCATCGCTCGCCCCGGCATTCTGGCGCACCACTTCTTGGATGCGGTTAATCTGAACAGGGCTCAGGGGCTTGTCAGCGCGATGCAAAAGCGTAGCCAGCCAATCGGACAGCCAGGCTTGGCCGCGCGCGTCGATTTCAGCGCGGAGTGGGTTCAGGCCTGTCGCTTCACCCGCCTTGATAGCGCTGTAGCGCCCGCCATTGGCCCGCACCGCCATTTCCATGCCCGCGCGATAGTCGAAGACAAAGACGCGCGCTTCGCAGCGGCGGGCTTGGGTCATGAGGAATGCCGACAGCACTGACTTGCCCGAGCCAGGGCGGCCGAGGATCAAGGTGTGTCCACCGGTCGGCTCTTTGTCCGGCTGACCCGTCTCATGGTAGTTGAACAGAAAGCCCGAGCGTTCAGGCGTCGGAAAAAGGGTGATCGGCTTGCCCCAAGGCACTTTGTGTCCGGGTTTGCCCAATTGACCGCGATGTAGCGCCGCGAGATCGGCAAAGTTCGTATTCGTGATGGCGGCCTTACGGCTACGCATCTGTCCGTTGCCCGGATGCTGAGCGAAGTAATGGGTCCGAGCCGCAAAGCTCTCATTCACCAGATTGACGCCTTCACTGGCAGCGATGTTGCGTACCTCGGCGGCGATTGCTTCCAGCTTTTCCTCGGTTTCGGCAAAGACCGTGACTGTCATGTGATGATCGCCAAAGCTGAGCCGCTTGGATTCCAAATCGTCCAGCGCGTCGACCAGTTCTTCAGCGAGAGAAATCGCGCCATCATCACTGGCCTTCATCAGACGCTGTTGGCGCTTGATCCGGCTGGCCATGATGTTGCTGTTGATCGGCGTGAAGGAATGCGTGACGACCATGTCGACCGGCAGGTTTAGCTCATCGAACATGGTACAGCTGGTTTTGGCCGGGTAGGTCTTGATCGCAAAGCTCGTACCAAACCGCTTGCCAGCCGTTCCATCGTCGAGCGCAAAGCCTCGCCCCTGAAACGTGACGCGGGTGTTGGCCACATCCTCGGCAATGACGCCAAATCGCGATTTTGCGAAGAGCGGTCGCTCTTGGCCGATATTGAGCGCCCCAAGGAAACCCAGCAATTCGCCGCTTTCAGCGCCTAGCAGACGCGGGTTCATCTCTGCAAAGGACGAGAGCAGAAACCCGACGACCTCCTCGAGCTTGCGCAGCTGCTTGGCAGTCTGGTCTTTCAGCTGTGCGATTGAGTCTGAGCGCTTCAGGCGCAGCCGTGCGCCGAGGGGGGGACGTTTCTGCACAGTGAGTGTCAGGGTCTTGTCCCGCAGGCCCGCCTGCGCCATGGCTGCTTGCCAACGGGCGTCCAACGCTTGCGCAAACCCTTCGTCGGGCACCGGTGGCAAAGCGGTCTCGATCGCTTTGGAGACCTTGTGGACGTAGAAACTATACTCCGGCCCGATCTGCGCGATGATCGCCGCAAAGAACGCGCGGACCTTCTCCAGATGCGCGTCATCGCTTGTCATGCTGTTGACGCCATCAAGGCGAATGCACTGGAACAGTGCATTGCCGCGCGTGCGGATCGTCACTTCGTTCACGAGGCTGACATAGGGCAGCATGCTGGCCATCGGGCGCTCTTTGCGCGCACAGTCCGGCAGCATGGCAAGATCATCCGAAGGGTCATGGAGCATAGCTGTCCCCCGAATGATTCTTGCGGTTCGGCGTAGGGGGCGTTTCCTGCAGCGCGGTGACCATCACCTCAAGAAAGGCCGGGTCCCAGTCTGCCGCTTTCCACAGCGCGGGATAGGCCAGAGCGGCGATGATGATCACCGGCCAGCTCTGAACCCACAGAAACAGCAACACAAACCCGAAGAGCCAGACCATCGCATACATGATCGGCAGCCCAATGAGCTTTGGTGGCCGGATCAGGCCCAGGAAAAGACGGGTTTGCGTTGCCATGTCGGATTTACGCGCCCCAGATGGCGGTCACGATGGTCGGCGCAGCCGCGATGCCCGCGATTGCGACCAGCACCCAAAGGGCTTGGCGGAAGTCCAAAATCCCGAAGAGCCAGGACAGAAACACACCGATCAAAGCCAAGGTGCCAATCACGATGCCCAAGGGCCCGGTGATCGTGTCGACGATGCCTTGCAGAAGGTTCTGCACCGGCGAAAGGTCGATACTTTGCGCGAGCGCGGGATTGGCAATCATCAAACTGGCCAGAGCCAGTGAAAGGATAATGCGGATTTGTGTGTGCATCAGGAGGCTCCAGTAAGTCGATCACGCACGGCCATGACGCGGCGCACGTGATTTTGGGTTTCTCGGTAGGGAGGGATGCCGCCATAGCGCGCGACCGCGTCAGGCCCCGCGTTGTAGGCGGCAAGCGCGAGTTCGGGCGTGCCGAATTGTGCAAGCATCATCAGAAGGTAACGGGCGGAGCCATCCAGATTGGCCTGCCAGTCATGCGGATCCACACCAAGCTGCGCGGCCGTAGCTGGCATCAGCTGTCCGAGGCCGATAGCACCTGCGGAGCTGCGCGCATTTGGGCGATAGGCGCTTTCAATCTCAATATTGGCTTGGAAGAGCACCTGCCACTCCGTCACGGACAGGCCAGCGCGGCGTAGTGCGGGGTGTCCGCCATAGCGATGCGCGGTGCTTTCAAGGGCTGTGAGGATCTCGGGGCGGGGAACCGCGCGGGTGGGTGCAGGAGGCGGATCTTCAGGCTGAGGCGCTGCGAACACGATCAGCTCTGGTGGGTTTGCTCTAATCCCGTCGACGTAGCTCTGCGCGAAACCTGATTGCGGTGCTTTGGTCTCGAGCTGGCCATCGGCCCGCATGGAAAGCACGAAGCCTTCAGAATGGGCGGGTGCTGCAAGGAATGCCGCAAGGACAGCAAGTGGCTTAGCCCGCGTCGTCCAAATTGTGAGAAGCGATCTTGCCTTCGAGCATCGGGATCGAGACGACCGAAACTCCAAGTCCTGCAAGGAAGCTGGATAAGCCATTGATAGTCTTGAATTCTCGGGCGGCCATATTGTTGCGCGCGGTAACGAGCAGGCGACGCGTCTCACCATCTGGCGAGACGCAATGCACGGTCCAAATTCCGGACCACTGAGCACCTGTACGTTTGGGCGTAACCCGACACACAACATCCGCCGAATGACCCTCGGCAAGCAGCGTGCGCAGCCCGTCTTCACTGACAACATTGGGGGCATCTTGCATCAAATTCATAGGATCGAGCCTTGTAGAATTCTGCATTGGCCCGGCAGTCCCTCATGGACTACCGAACCGATACAATATTATAATAATGCAATCAATAGGTGCGTTTTGAGTTATTACACCTTTCATGCGTTGAAACGAATTTACTGCAACGGAGTGGCTGAGCCAAGATAATATGGCGCTTTTGAAACAAACATGGGCGATTATGATCGTTCTGAGCTGGAGTTCTGCGGCGATCGCGGGCAGTTGTCTGCCGCCTGCTCCGCCCTGGATGCCGACCAATGCCGATGACGTATGGGCCTATGCGGAACTGTTGAGGCGTGATGCGGAGACGTATTTTACCGAAGTTGAGCGGTACTTCCGTTGCCAGGACCTGGAGCGTCGTGAGATCTTCGAGCAAGCGCGCGTCGCCAGCGAAGACTACGCGCGCGTTTTGGAGCTTCTGGACGACGTGAGGAAATGACACCTGTCCTCACGTAGAGAAAGATGCCTTTCAACAAAGCGGCGGCGAAGGTCGCCAACGCGCTGACGAAGTGAAATTGCGCTGCGACTGAACCAACGTCGACTTTCCAACTAGCGGGCTTTTAAAGCATCCAACATCGGACAGTCGCTTTGTCCCTTTGCGCAGTTCGCGACCAGCTCGACCAGAGCCTTCTCAAGTTTCCGAAGCTCCGCCAGTTTCGCCTGAACGTCCGAGAGATGCTTGCTTCCAAGTCGCTCGACCGTCTCACATGCATCGGACGGTGCATCGGCGAGATTGCGAAGCGCAACTGCGTCTTGGATGGAGAACCCAAGATCACGGCATCGTTTGATGAAGCGAAGCTCCGAAATCTCAGTGTCCGAATAAGCTCGTCGCCCAGAAGCAGTGCGGACTGCCTTTGATATTATCCCCTCACGCTCATAGTAGCGGATCGTCTCTATTGAAACGCCACTAAGGCGGGATGCCTCACCAATCGCAATCATGTGATCGAACTCCGCTTGCTTCTGTAGTAACTACAGGATGCATAAGATCAGCCATGATGTCGAATACTGAAACTCTTCAAGATGAAACCAATGGGCCAAACCGACTGCTGATCGGCGGCGCTGGTCTGTTGGCTTTGCTAAGCGCATCCTGCTGCGTATTGCCGATTGGCCTTTCAATCATAGGGCTGGGTGGCACGTGGCTGGTTTTGCTTGGGCCATTTGTCGAGTATCGCACCGAGATATTGGTTGTCGTGGGACTTGTACTTGCTTGGGGATGGTTCCGCCTTTGGCGGCGTTGGGCATGCGCAAAACGCAGGCGCTCAACTGTCGTTATGCTTGGCTTCACGACGCTGGCTTTCGCTCTCGCTGCCAGTTCACCTCTCTGGGAAGAAGACGCGGCGAGGACGATGTTTGCCTTGTTTAGGCAGTATCGATGAGGGGCTGGTTGCTTCCACTGAGCCTGGGCGGTTCGGGATTGGCCGCGGTCTGCTGCCTGACGCCTTTTCTACCATGGCTGTTTTCGCTTCTTGGGATCAGCGGAGCACTCGGTTACGTCTATAGAGACGACGTGCTGCTGCCAATCCTTGCTGGATTTCTACTACTTACAGGATACGCGCTATGGCGACGCAAACGAGCGAAGTGAACTTTCATTCTACGATTACCTGCCCCGAATGCGGACACGCTACCGAAGAGACGATGCCGACGGATGCATGTCAGTGGTTCTATGAATGTAAGTCCTGCCACACTGTTCTAAAACCGCTCGAAGGGGACTGCTGCGTGTACTGCTCCTACGGCACGGTCAAATGTCCTCCAATCCAAGAGGGAGGCTCGTGCTGCGGGTGATCAGTGCTCGTTTTCGCAATGCTCATGGTCAGCAAGTGAAGCCAGAACGTAGCAGTCCTCGGACACACCATGTCCGTCGCATCCCTTGGCCATGCGAACCAACTCCCTTTCGAGCGCCTTCAGCTTTTTGACCTTCGCGCGAACATCCGCGAGTTGTGCCACCGCAATTTTCGTAGCGGCTTGGCATGACCGATCCGGGTGTTCCTGTAACTCGATCAGGGACAAGATTGCCTCAATCGAAAAGCCCAGATCGCGTGCATGGCGGATGAAACTGAGCCGTTCCAATCCCGCTTTGTCATAGCGTCTTTGGTTGCCGCTTGTGCGCTCGGCCTCCACCAACAGGCCCATCTCCTCATAGTAGCGGATGGTTGGAACCTTGACCTTGGTGCGTCTTGAAAGCTCGCCGATAGAAAACATGAAGAAACCTCTTGAACCTCTAGTCACTAGAGATTGTAAATAGGGTGGGACACAGACTCAAGAGGCTACGATGACCGATCAATTCCTGTCCCCAACATCCCTCCTGGATTTCGAGGCTGGCCCTATTCAGCGCCTTGTTGCTGATCGTGGCTGGATGAACCTTTCAAACGCCGACCGTATCGGTGCCGCCTATGACTTTGTCCGCAACGAAATCCTGTTCGGTTACAACTCCGATGATGCGCTGCCGGCGTCCAGGGTGCTGTCCGATGGCTATGGGCAGTGCAACACGAAGGGCACCTTGCTGATGGCGCTTCTGCGCGCCCTTGGAATGCCGTGCCGCTTTCATGGCTTTACCATCGACAAGCGGTTACAGCGCGGGGTCGTGCCAGAGCTGGTTTATCCGCTTGCGCCTGCCAACATCATCCATTCATGGGTCGAAATCTATCACGGCGGGGCGTGGCTGAACTTGGAGGGTTTCATCCTGGATGCACCCGTCCTGGCGGCCCTGCAAAATACCTTTCCAGAGCGTAAATCGCTCTGCGCCTATGGTGCGGGCACGGATTGCCTTCAGAACCCAAACGTCGAATGGCGCGGGGTCAGCACCTACATACAAAAGACCGGAATCAATCACGACTTCGGCACCTTCGATGACCCCGATGCCTTTTATGCAACCCACCGTCAGCTGACCGGCGTGAAGGGGCTTCTCTATCGTGTCATCATTCGCCATTGGATGAACCACCGCGTCAGGAGGATGCGCAAAGGCCACGTGCCGGATATTCCCGGCGGCGAAGCAGCCCTTGTTCCAGATCAATCAATCCCTGAAACGCAGGAGGCAACCTAATGCCTGGATGCTGTGGACACGATGCCAAATTCGAAGGCGTCTCGGACGACTATAAACGGCGGCTTTGGATCGTCATTGCCCTGAACGCAACGATGTTCGTGGTCGAGATGGCTGCGGGCCATCTGGCCAACTCGCAAGCCCTGCAAGCGGATGCCCTCGACTTCGCAGGCGACGCCCTGACCTACGGCATTTCGCTGGCGGTCATCGGGGCTTCAATCAGAGCGCGCACGAACGCCGCCTTGTTCAAGGGGATCAGCCTTCTGTTGATGGGGTTGTGGGTCTTCGGCTCTACCGTCTACCGCGTCTTCTACGTTGGTGTCCCAACCGCCGAGATCATGGGTGCAGTGGGCTTTCTTGCCCTGCTCACCAATCTGGCGAGTGTTCTCTTGCTTGTCAGATACAAAGACGGCGACGCCAACGTTCGGTCAGTTTGGCTGTGCTCGCGCAACGACGCTATTGGAAATGTCGCGGTCATGTTTGCGGCGTTAGGCGTCTGGGGCACGGCAAGTGGCTGGCCGGACTTGATCGTCGCAACCGTCATGGCGGGACTGTTTCTGTCCTCGGCCTATCAGATCGTGCGTCAGGCTCTCGCGGAGCGCCGCCAGATGATCGAGCACGGGCATGTAGAAACATGATGCAGACAGCTATCATCTATCTCGGCTTCGGGGTTGCAGCAGCGACGCTCACAGCAATCCTATGGTCGATTGTTTTTCCCAAGCGCCGCATATGGCCGCCGAAACAGTATACCGCCCTTACGCCAGTGTTCGTCTGGGTGCCGACTTTCACGCTGTTCGGCATCCTCATTGTCTTGGGGATACTGGGCTGGGGCAACGTCGCCATTCCGAGTTGGCTGCGCTTCGGGGTCGGACTTCCACTAATAGTGATCGGCAATATCATTGTTTGGCTGGAGGTCTCACACTTCGGAGTGCCCCAGACGGGTGGTGCCAAGGGCACGCTGCGCACCGAAGGCATGTATCGGTATTCTCGAAATCCGCAATATGTGGCCGATATTGCTATCGTCGGCGGGTGGATGATCTTGTCAGCTGCGCCCTGGGTGTTCGCGGTTGGCGCTCCGGTAATTGCGATATTGGTGGTCACCCCATTTGCTGAAGAGCGTTGGCTAAAGGATCAGTACGGCACTGCGTTTGAGGATTATGCTAAACGGGTCAGACGGTTTTTCTGAACAGTTGAATGAGCGACAAAACCGACCTTCGCTATTTTACGCCAACCTGCCGTCCAAAGTTGCTCAATCTTATGGTGACAGTCTCGGGCAAAATACCCGTTGGCTGTGCAAGCTCCAATCACTGCGTCTTGGTTGGATCGCATCAGTGATGCGGATCTTCACCTGAGGCCATCTGTATGTGGTGCGCCTGATGGTGCGCACCGATGGTCATAACGCCGAAGAACCCGAGACCAAGGACGCGGGCAAGCTCCTGTTCGGTTTGAACCTCGATGTGCATGGTCACTCCCCCCGTGGAGGGTTGAGCAGTCACTGTCCATCCGGTTGCCGTTTCCAACATCGGTGAATGTGCCGTCGCCATGCGTGCGACGGCATCGGCCACAATCCCCTCGCCGGTGACGCGAAACTCGACTATCCTGCCTTCGGTCTGAGTGTTCACGGTCGCTTGGGTCGTGACCAACTCCATATCCACGAGGTGATCGCGCAGCGCCTGAATATTGACCTTGGTCCAGTCGGTACCGGGGTCGTCTGACAGGATTTGTACGATTTCCGAAATTGCGGCGAAGGCGGACTGCCCTGTTTCCAAAGGGCCGTCCGAGCCCTGATGGGCATGTTGGGCGGCGGCTGGAAGGGCTATGAGCGCCACGATGGCGCAAAGTGTCGTTCTGATCATGGTATGTCCGTTCTTGCATTTGGGGTTGGTGGCTTGCTACACCCCAGACGCAGATCCGAATATGATTGAAATCACATGTTACCCACCCCGTTCGGCGCATTGGATGAAAAATCTCTGTCTCAAATGCGTTATTCCATTGGAGACCACGTGTTCCGGCAGGGCGACACCACAAAGGGCATATTCTTTGTGGCGTCAGGTGGCATCTGCCTAACTCGCGTGACGGAATCTGGAAACTCCGTAACGATCTACAACGCTCAGACTGGCGACATGTTTGCCGAAGCATCCATTTATTCGGATCACTACCACTGCGACGCGATTTGTACTGCTCCATCCGAAGTTGTTCGGATTTCGAAGCAAGCCATCCAGAAGCAACTACGTGAAGACACGGCTTTTTCGGAAGGGATCACCAAGCGATTGGCGGTGCAGGTGCAGGATTACCGCCAGCTATTGACGCTGCACGCTTTGAAATCAGCGAACGACCGCGTATTGCTGGCGGTAGAATTGGGCAAGCTGACCGGTTCGGTCACACAATTCGCCAACCAGATCGGGTTGACCAAAGAAGCCTGCTATCGGGCCCTCAGAGATCTGTCTGATCGGGGATTGCTGACAAAAACCGGGCGCGGGCGCTATGCTCCCACGCCACGTAGCGAAGACCGCCTTCCTTAGTTGTGCGGTGGGTTGCGACCGGCTTGAATTTGCTGAACGCGGTCCGGCCAGGTTGATCTGATATAGGCCAGGATGTCCCAAATATCGTCATCGGTGAGAGCATCACCAAAACCCGGCATACCGCTTGCGAAGCCGGTGACACCGCGCGCAGCCAATGCTTCCTCTCCACCAAGCCGAGTGTATTCGAACAAAAGCTGGTTATCGTGGTGCCATGTGTGCCCGGTCTCATCATGGGGCGGTGCGGGCAAGACGCCGTTTTCATCAGGCGTGCGCCAGTCGGGTTTCCCTTCAAGACTGGCCCCATGGCAGGACGCGCATTGTTCGCTGTAGAGGGTTTGACCATTGGTTAAATCTCGGTCATCCAATTCGTGACCGGCGATTGCACCGGTCGCGATACAGCATGCGGCAATGATCAAAACGCGTTTCATGCGACTTCCACCCATGTCTTCATACCCGCCGCCTGATGCCCCAGCATGTGACAATGCAACAGCCATTTTCCGGGGTTGTCGAACACGCAGACGATGTCGCGGGTCTCACCCGCGTCCACAAGTGTGGTGTCTCGAAAAGCGCCCAGATTGTTGTCAGCCCGGACCTCAAAGAAATGATGCCCGTGCAGATGGATGCCATGCGGGAAACGGGTGTCGTTCGCCAGACGAATACGCGCTGTCTGCCCACGTTCGAACAGATGAAACGGGGTATCCGTCAGACCGGACTGCCCGTTGAACGCCCAGATATCGCCACCCATCATACCTTGCATCATGCGACGGCTCATGGCCCCACCTTCCATGGTAAGCGTCAGGGAAACCGCATTGTCTAAGTCGGGCTGCGTAACCTCGTTTGGTGGCAACGCAGAAATCTCCGATGGTTGCCGCTCCGTGTTCGCGTCCTCAACGAGGATTTCACCCAGCAAGTAGGGGCCGTCCTGCGTGGGAAACATGAAGGCGATTTGGTCCGGGGAATTGACATCAGCAATGATATCCGCGCGTTGGGCCGGGGCAAGAATGAGACTGGATAACTCCTGTGGACTGACAAGGGGCATGCCGTCCAAGGCAACAACGTTACCTTCAATGCCTTCAAGCTCAACAGGGAAAATCCTGTCAGTCGCGACATTGATCAGACGAAGGCGCACACGATCACCACGACGGACGGGCGTGCTCGGTTCGACAAGAGCACGGGCATAGTTGCCGAGCCGCCCCTGATGCGCCTGATCGTGCATATTTTCGAAACCATCGGCCAGCGTGCCCGCTTCGGTCATGCGCCAATCATCTATCAACACGATCAAATCGTGATCCACGTCCGGTGGCGTCAACTCTTCCACGATCAACGGGCCATAGAGCCCCTTTGCAACCTGTTCCCAAGATCGGTTGTGCGAATGGTACCAGAAGGTGCCTGCATCCGGCGCACGGAAACGATAGGCGAACTCGGCATCCACTTCGACGACGTCTTGCGTCAGGCCCGGAACGCCATCCATTGCATTGTCGATACGCAGCCCATGCCAATGCACCGCCGATCCCTCGCCGATCTGGTTCCGGAACCGGATGTCAAAGATTTCTCCCTGACGGGTCCGCAGCACTGGTCCGGGCGTGCTGCCGTTGAATCCCAGCATAGGCGTTGCCGGTTCCCCAACGGGCAGGATTTGCGCGCTGACCGGCTGCGCAACCAGTTCCGTTGGGGTTGAAGCAAGTGTGATACGCGGAACCAATGCCGCCACGCTTGTCGTGATCAAGAATTCTCGTCTGTTCATGGAAGGCCTCAGTTCGGAAGGGTCTGAACGCTGGTGAGTGTTGCGGTTGCCGCAAGCACGACCAGGATGACCGCTGTTTCAATTTCGATGGAGCGCGCCAGATGCTGCGCGGCTTTGCTGTCTCCGGCCTGCATGGCGGGAACAAAACGAAGTTTGTTTGCGGCTGCCAGAATCAGGATCGCGCCGACAAGCACCAGCTTGATCAGAAGGGTTTGCCCATACCCGGTTGACAAGAGTGCCCTCAGATCGCCCAGCAACAGCCAGGCCATCAACAGGCCTGCCAGGATCAGCACCGGGACAATCACTGCCGCTGCTTGCCCAAAACGATGCCCCAGCAGGGCCGCGTCGTCCAAGTGTTCTGGCAGTCGTGACAGGTTCCGTAAGGGGCCAAGGATACCGATCCAGAACGCGATACCAAGAAGGTGCAATAGAAGGAGCAGACGAATGCCAGTTTGCTGCAAGTCAGGTACGTGCCCGATTTTTGCAAAGGACCATAAGGCAATGGTCCCGCCAGCAAGTGAAACCCACGTCCCAAAACGGGGAATGAACATTCCCGCGATTAGGATTGCCATACCAACAACCCGATAAACCAAAACGTCGCCAACCGGTGTTTGCCACAACAGCCCGAGCATTTCGGGATCCGTCATGCCATCGGCTCCACCCGTCAGAGCGGCCCCGCGCAGCATGAAGCCGAACACCGCTGCGAAAATGGCAAGTCCCGCCAACACCACAGCCTTCGCCTTGATCCGGCGGCATAGTGGTAGCACCAGATTTGGAAAGGCCGCTAGAATGATCACAAGCCCGGTCGACCCAACGACGCCAAAATACAGCGTCAGTTTGGCGAATATCGCGGCTATTCCCCAGATATCCGGCATGGTCATTCCACCGTGAACGAGAATTCGCCCTGCATGGCGTGCCCGTCTGAACCTAATCCCCGCCATTCGATGCGGTAGGTGCCTTTCCCCATGCCTTCGAGGGGCAGCGTGAACACACGGTCAAAGCTCGTCTGATCCCCGAGTTCAAGCCGGACAGACGGATGATCCTGATGGTGCAGATCCACCCGTGTAAGACGGATATCATTGGCAAAGATGAAGCTGATCTCGGGCGGGACTTCCGTGATTGTCGCGCCATTCTCAGGCGTTGTGTGATCTACGGGTGAATGCGCAAACGCACTGGTCGCCAGAACGGTCATCAACGCAAATGTGGTAAGTTTGTTCATTTGAGTATTCCTTAGTTTATTCCATTGGCACGCTGGATTTCGCGGATGTAGGCGGTGACCATGGCAACGTCACCACGGGTCAAGCCTTCGACCGGTGGCATGTCACCAAAACGCCAGTGATGGCTTCTGACTCCGTTCGCGACAGCGCGCTGAAAGGATTCGTCAGCGTGATGGCTGGGCTCATAGATCACATGGATCAATGGTGGTCCCGCGCCCTCAACACCAACAGCGTTGGTGCCGTGACAGGCGGTACAGGTATTCTCGAATATGCGTTGGCCTATCGCTGCGTTGCCGTCGATTTGCGGCATCTGGATCGCAACAATTGCGTTACCTTCAACAGGTGCCGCTTGCGCGACTTCCTCTGCGGGGCCGGGTCGAAGAACGAGGTATGCAGCGACGGCTGCCACGGCGCACGCGCCGATCACGATGTATTTTTTGTTCATGGATTGGTCCTTACCTTGTGAAACAGGGGCGGGCCGCAGTGTTCCTGCGACCTTTCTAAAACGCTGATCACTCACGCAAGCAGCGCTGAAATCCTGATTCAAAGGTTGGGTGGTCTGTCCGGGTTGTCCGGCTCTTCCAGAGTTGAGAGGTGGCCAACCTGCCAACCCAATACGGCCTCGGATTGGTCAAAAACTGCGTCGGAAGTTAGCAGTATTAGCGCGAGAGAATTGCACAGGAATGGATTGCATTCGTCATGCTCTATCCCATCTGATCCAAGCAGTGTGCTGCTCCTCAATTCTCCCAAAGCGTGGCCAGTGTGGTTTTCGACCACAGGCATGACCTTGTGCTCGTCACAATGCCCACCAACGCAACCCATGGATAAAGCATGCGAAGCGCTGCTCAGCCCCGTCATAAAGACCAGAAGAACAACAAGCAGTATTGAGGTTATGTTTCGAAGGCACTTCACGCAGCGAAGCTATCTCAGTTTCCGATCCATTACAACGCGAGCCCTCTGTCAGGTGGTATGAACTCCAACCGCCCTAAGAAAAAAGCCACTCACCCGATTGCAGACCTCCAGGCAACACGCCGCATTTGATAAAATGAGCTTTTTCCGGCCGTTAGCTGCGGTTTGCGCCAATGTCCGTTTCAGCGGGATGATCTGAGCAGTTTGATGTTTCAGGATGACCATCATCGTAAAGCGCCGCCTGTGTTTCACCATTGTCCCAATGATACAGCAAGCCGATTTCTTCGCCTGTCTTGATACATGTAATGCGGCCGATGGCTTCGGCCGTTGTGCGAGCACTCTCAAATTCGGGCAAAACTAGCCCCTCTCGTTAAACAATTCCTTTGGATCGACGCCGAGAGCATCCGCGATCCGCTCCAGAACATCGATTGATGCCGAATTTTTGGCGAGTTCGATCTCGCTGATATAGCTGCGATCGACTTCCGCAGCTAAGGCTAATTGTTCTTGGCTCAATCCTCTGGAATTTCTTAGATTCCGTACATTTAGTCCTACTCGTTCCCGCAATTTCATGGCCTGTATTCGGCCAGATCACAAGAACTGCTCTACGGAATATATTCCACAAAACGCGCGCGAGCATCACAAATGATGTTCTCGTATATGGTGTGATGGGGGCTGTTGGAGCTATATTTGCAATAATACAGTAATGTAGCAAAGGGCATATATTGATTTGTGGTGCAGATCTATCAGGAATTGGTTCTTTGGGGTCGCAATGTCTCTGCTTTCCAGTGTGGCTCCGCAGACGGCAAAAGCCTATCAGGTTGACTGCGCCATTCTGCTTTGCCTGGCTGGTGGGTGGCCCGCGTCAGCAGAATGCGCTCATGCCCGTGCTGTGTTCATCCGTCGGATTACTCCCTGGCCGATCGAGCCACCATTACAAATCTGGCGTTGTCCTATGGGGGTTTCTGAGCGCGCGCCATTGCAAAGCAAGGCCCCGAAAATCTGGGAAGCCAGCAACCAAACAGGTCAAACGCTCGGCCAAGTCATTCTGGCGCAAGTGGTCGAAGACGGTGCCGATATCGACATCAGTGGCTTGGAATTCGATTTCGTGCGCTCAATCCGTGTCTGGGATGTTCGGCACTACAGTCATCGCGAACGTGGTCGCGACGATGATTGCTCCGAGAATTACAATATGCTCCTCGGCACCTACGGCACGCAGGGCGATTTCCGCTGGCAACGCACGACGCCAGCGGCCGCCCCGCAGTGGGTGCTTCCATCGCGGCGCTGTTCGTCATCAAATTGGCGTCGCGGAGTCGGCGTTGAATGGGAGGATCACGAAGGCAGCCACGGATATGAGTGGGTGGCCTATTAGGGCTATTCCCCGATATCCTTCATGCGTTCCGAGATATCGACCGCAATGCGCTCATACAAGGCTGCTTGCTTGTCTCTGGGAGAGCCGGGCTTCGGGCTTCTTCGGCGGATGCGCTTCGCGAGCCAGAAGAGCAGCCGCGCGGCGGGGTCTTCCAGTTTTTCCGGCACAGGGGCCGGATAATTTTCTTCGAGTAGGGCAACGACCTCAGCATTCATACTGCGGTGGTTGGCCTCAGCCGCGAGGCGTATCCGATCGCGAAGACCGTCCGGCAGCCGCACGATAAATTTATCCTGATTCTGAGAGCTTTGTTCTGCCATGGTGGCACTGTGCCATAAAAAGCGATTGACGCAATAGTGGCTAAGTGCCACTAACGAGATATTGTTTCAACCTGGAGGCGTTTCATGAACAGTCGTAAACCAATGCAACTTCGGCTTCCGCAAGAGCTCAAGGAGTGGATCAAGGCGGAGTCCGATCGCAATGGAAACTCCCAAAACTCTGAAGTGATCCGCGCCATTCGCGCGGCAAAGGACAGGTGCTCCACACCTGGAGCAATTGGAAATATCATTATGGATCAGGGTGATAATGCGCGTTGTTAACAAGGCGAGAGAGGTGCCGACACGATGACCAAGGCAAGTGCACAGACGAAAGCGAAACAAGCCGCCTCGGCCTTTATACGCGAGGCGCGGGAGGCAGGTTGGCAACGCGCGAAGTTCGAGATCAAACCCGATGGCAGCGTCATCGTTGACGCCAACATGGTGGCGGCCGAGGCAGCTGATGATTTCTTGAATAGTGACTTGAGAATGGGCGAATGACCCGCAAGAGCCTGCCAAAATACGTCTACAATGACAGGGGATATCTTCGGTTCATTCGGCGTTCGCGTGGCATCTCGGTCATGATGCAAGAGGAAGCGGGCACTCCGGAATTTTGGGATCATTACAATCGCCTGCTTAAGGGAAAGCCAGCACCTGCGCCGGTGAAGCGTAACTTTGAGGCGTTAATCTTGAGCTACTACGAGAGCGACGCCTACAAAAAGCTGAAGCCCCGTACGAGATCCGACTATCGGCGGTATATCAGCCACATTCGTGAGATCTGGGCCGACAAAGACCCAGCTAGGATCGAAACCCACCACATTTATGAACTGCACCGGGCAAATGCGGATCACTGGCGGCAAGCCAACTATCTTGTCCAGGTCATGGTCGTCTTGATGAATCACGCCCGGTTGATCGGCTTCATCAAGAAGGAGCACGGCAATCCGGCGAAGGGCATTCCGCTTTTCAAGCAGCAGAGCGACGGCTGGGAGCCGTGGCCAGATGATGTTCGCGCCGAGTTCGAAGCGCTGGCTTCAAAGAGGGCGCGGCTGGTTTACGAGCTTTGCGTTGGCACAGGCCAGCGAATTGGCGACGTCGTAAAGATGAAGTGGGCACACTTTTCCGACGAAGGATTCGATTTCATGCAGGGCAAAACCGACAAGCCGCTGTGGATCCCGCTCACTGATCGTCTAAAGGCCCACCTGGACGGGCTCGAGCGAACGGACGGCACGGTCGTGACCGACACCAAGGGCAGGTCGGTCAGCTATCGCATCGTCGCCGAGGAAATGCGCTCCATCAAAAGGAAGATGAAGCACGAGAAGGCGAGCTACTACAAAACGCACGGGCTCAGGAAAAACGCAACGATCGAGCTTTATCTGGCTGGATGCGATGACGAGATGGTCAAAGCTGTCACCGGTCATTCAGGTGTTGAGATGCTGAAGAAATATGGCGGGCCGATCCGGCAGAGAGAGCTGGCAAAGCGCGCTCAAGAGGCAAGAAATCAAATGGAACGAAGCAAGAGCAAAACGTGAAAGTTTCAACGCTTGTTTCAAAAATGGCAGTGAAGGAGAAGGGGAATGACGCAAGTCATTGAAAACATTGGAGGCGAGTACCGGAATCGAACCGGTGTACACGGATTTGCAATCCGCTGCGTCACCACTCCGCCAACTCGCCATCCGTGGTGCTCTGAAGGGGTGCTTCAGAATGACGGCATAAATGGTCTGAATCTTTGCAAGGTGCAAGCCCCTTTTTGCGTGCTTTTTGGCCCAAGTAACCTAGATGACGTTTCGGCAGCTTGGCGTGGAGAGATTGTAGTTTGGTTCTGGGGCGCGCAGAGTTGTCACATCCTTCGGAAAACACAGGGGCTACCGTTGCTGCGCGCGTGTAGTTGTGGCATGAGAACGCAACACGAGTCTGAGCACATGAGAAATTGATGACCGACTATGCCACCCTCCGCACCACCATGGTTGATACGCAAATCCGCCCGTCGGATGTGACCAAGTTCACCGTAATAGAAGCGATGCTGAATGTGCCGCGGGAAGCCTTTGTTCCAAACAGTCAGCGGGATGCTGCATATGTTGACGCCTGCTTGCCGCTTGATAAGGGGCGTGTTGTGCTGGATGCGCGTACGCTGGCAAAAATGCTGGATGCGCTGGATGTGCAGAGTGACGAGTTGGTGCTCGATGTGGGGGCGGGTCTTGGATATTCTTCAGCGGTCATTGCGCGGATGGCCGAAGCAGTAATTGCCGTGGAAGATGATGAGGCACGGGCCACTGAGGCGCAAAGCACGCTGAGCGAGCAAGGCGCGGACAATGCGGTTGTGCACACCGGTGAGCTGATCGAGGGCGCGGCAGAGCATGGTCCATATGATGTGATCCTGCTGCAGGGTGGCGTTGAGCAGTTGCCTGAAGGGCTTTTGGCCCAACTCAAAGAGGGTGGTCGCATTGCTGCGCTGTTTGTGGAAGGCGCTTTGGGGGTTGTGCGCATCGGGTATAAAATTGATGATGACATCAACTGGACGTTTGCGTTCAACGCAGGGGCCCCGGTGATGCCCGGATTTGAGAAACACCGCGCATTCCAATTATAAGACCAAGTTGAACAGGTCAAAGAAACGCAGGGAGGCAGCAGCCATGTTCCAGAAGGTACAAAAAGCGGTTCGACGTGGTGCGCTTGCACTGTCCGTATCGGCGCTTTCAATGGGCGCGGTACAGGCGCAAACGCTCTCGGATGCATTGGCGACCGCGTATGAGCACAGCGGGTTGCTTGAGCAAAACCGCGCATTGCTGCGGGCCGCTGACGAAGATGTTGCGGTATCGGAGGCTTTGCTGCGACCGATCATTAACTGGTTTGGCAACGTAAACTATGACTACGGGCGGAATGGTGCTGGATCCGTGACATCGTCCGTTGGTTGGACGCCTTATGCCAACATCGGTATCTCCGCTGATCTACTGTTGTTTGACAACGGCAACTCGAAGCTTGCGGTGGAAGCTGCGAAAGAAACGGTTTTGGCAACCCGCCAGGGGTTGGTTGCTGTGGAGCAATCGGTTCTGTTCAACGCGGTTCAGGCGTTTATGGATGTCGTGGCCGATGATGAGCTTGTAAAACTGCGTCAGAACAACTTGCGTCTGTTGGAACGGGAACTCCAGGCCGCGCAGGATCGATTTGAAGTGGGTGAAGTTACACGTACAGACGTCGCCCTGGCTGAAGCGCGATTGGCCGGAGCGCGTGCGCAACTGGCCGCGGCGCAAGGGGATCTTGAAGCAAGCAAAGAATTCTATGCCGCAGCAGTGGGTGAACGCCCTGGCAACTTGGTGACACCACGTAGCCTTCCCAAAGCGGCAAGCTCGCTGGATCAAGCTAAGACGGTTGCGGTGCGGTCGCACCCACAGATGTTGCAAGCGCAATTTCAGATTTCGGCCTCTGAAGTCAATGTGGAGCGTGCCCGTGCGGTGATGGGGCCAACCATCACGCTCAAAACGAATATTGGCGCTCGGCGAGATTTTGATTCGTCTGCGTTTTCTGATTCTGCCCGTGTGGGTGTAGAGCTTGGTGGGCCAATCTACCAAGGTGGTCGCCTGTCAGCTTTGCTACGTCAATCAATGGCGCGCCGAGATGCTGAGCGTGCGAACCTGCATGTGGTGCGTCACACCATCCGTCAAAATGCTGGTACGGCCTGGGCGCGGTTGATTGCGGCTGGTGCACAAATTCAAGCGAGTGTCCGGCAAGTCGAAGCGGCGCGAATCGCATTTGAAGGTGTCCGCGAAGAAGCAAAGCTGGGCGCGCGTACAACGTTGGACGTTTTGACCGCCGAACAGGACTTGCTAGATGCGGAAGCAGATCGCATTGACGCGCAGGCGGTTCAGATTGTGGCCGCTTATGCGGTTCTGTCCTCTATGGGGCTACTGACTGTGGATCACTTGAACCTGCGCGTAGAGCGCTATGATCCTGAGGCCTATTACAATATGGTCAAAAACGCACCGGCACTGCGGTCTGAACAAGGTAAAAAATTAGACCGTGTGCTTAAAGCAATTGGGAAAGAATAACATTTTTCCTATCTGTTGTATGGCTTAGCGGCAAAGGCTACACTCTCCTCGAGGTAAGAGTGGTGAATTTCTATGTCCGATCCAGTGACCAACACGGAAATCGAAGATGTTTTGACGTCTATTCGGCGGCTTGTATCGGAGAATCGACCTCTGTCAGAGGGCGAAGATACTGAGGCGCCAGTGGCGACGACGGCATTTGACATCTCCCCCGCTTCCAAGGACCTCTCAGAGGTGGCATCTGCACCGGTGGAGGCCCCGCTTGCTTTGGTTTTGACACCAGCACTTCGAGTCGCGGATGATCCCGTTGAGGAGGCGGACGACATCAGTTCCGAAGATTCGGGTGGTCAGGATGAACCGGTAGAATCTTTAGATGCAGGCGAAGACTGCGAAGCCGCGTTTGATGAGGCTCCTTTGCCCGTGGACGAAACAGATGTCGCTGAACACTATGATGAGGCCATTCTTTCAGGCGAAACAAGTGTTGATTTACAAGAGGAAGAGCTTGAAGCGGCTAGCGAGCCAGCGCCCGTGAAGGACGGCGTGACCGGGGAGGTATCTTCATGGGACGATGGCGCGGCAACAACACCCTTTGACGCCGCGAGCGATGCTGCACCGGAAGAAACTGTGGATGTGGAGCAGCCGTTTGACTTTAAACAGGTGCTTGAAGCACGGATCCACCAGTTCCGAGATGCGACATCTACCGAAGATGTGACCAATGCAGCCGAAGATCATGACACACCCAATATGGCGGATGCGATAACGGACGAGCTTAGGGGACGTATGCCTGAAGACCTTGCGGAAGCTATCGATGTCTCCGGGGAGGAGGTCTTTTCCGAGGCGATGGACGACGCGGCAGAAATCGACGAGGCGATGTTGCGGGAAATGGTGGCAGACATTGTGCGACAAGAGCTGCAAGGCGCGTTGGGTGAGCGGATTACGCGTAATGTGCGTAAGCTTGTGCGGCGTGAAATTCATCGCGCTTTGGCGGCGCATGACCTCGGATAGGTTAACGAGGCGATCTGCACACAAGAGATTTTGGAAACAAAAAACGCGCCCACTGGGCGCGTTTTTTGTTGGCAGATTTTTGTGTGTTTAGGCGGCTTCGGCCTGTGCAGCAGCATTGCGGCGTTCGCTTTCTTCGCGTGACAACGCAACAGAAGTTCGGACCCCTTTGCCGACAAAATCCATCAGGCCGGAGACCACACGTTCGTTAGGGTCAATCCCGGCACAAGACAGCACTTCGCGACCGTCACGGGACCGCGCCCAACGGGCGATCTGTTCCGGGCCGTTGCCGTATTTCTTGTCATCAGCAATGGCATCATCCAAGGCCGCGAGAACGACAGCTGCGAACAGCTTGCGGGCGCGGTTGCCTTGTTCATTGTTGTATGCCGCTGCATCAACGAAATCGGTCATCGAGTCGTCCTTGTGTTATTGCTCTTGTATTTCCGGCGTGGCGCTCCTTATGACGTATCCAAGCCGATTCGGATAGTCCGCAGTTGCATAGCTTCTATGCGGAATTTGCATAGCATTCTGTGGATTTTTCCGTCGACAGGTTGCCTTGCCACCTGTCGACTGGGCAGATATAGGAAGCTAAACTCTCCGATCAACCTTTTTTGCTTAGGTTTTCTTAATATGCCCAAGATCAACGGTAACGAAATTCGCCCCGGAAACGTGCTGGAGCATAATGGTGGCCTTTGGGCCGCTGTGAAAGTGGACCACGTGAAGCCCGGAAAAGGCGGCGCATTTGCGCAGGTCGAAATGAAGAACCTGCGTAACGGTTCCAAGCTAAATGAACGCTTCCGCTCTGCTGACAAAGTCGAGCGTGTGCGATTGGAGCAGAAAGACCAGCAGTTCCTCTATGAGGACGATGGCATGCTGATCTTTATGGACACTGAGACTTATGAGCAGAACCAAATTTCTGCGGAATTGCTGGGGGATCGCCGTCCTTTCCTGCAAGATGGCATGACCATCGTGGCAGAGTTTCACGAAACGGAAGCGTTGAACGCCAAGTTGCCGCAGAAAGTGATCTGCAAAGTTGTTGAGACAGAGCCTGTGGTGAAAGGTCAAACAGCGGCCAACTCGTTCAAGCCGGCCATCCTGGACAATGGTGTAAAAGTCATGGTGCCGCCGTTTGTGGGCCAGGACGAGAGCATCGTCGTGAACACCGAGACCATGGAATATTCCGAGCGCGCATAAGCTGCGTCCGGACATATATCCCCGCGCAACCTGCCGGGGGACAGATTGAGAAACCTCCGGTGACACCACTGGAGGTTTTTTTATGATCAGATTTTTGAGAGCAGATGAAGTTGAGAAGCTGTTGCCGTTGTCGGCGCAGGTGAATGCGTTGCATGAGGAGCAGCATCCGGATCAGTATCGCGGTGATGCTTCGCCGGAGGAGGTGACGGGGTTCTTCACGCAGCGGCTGGAAGAAGGTGCGCAGGTATTTGTCGCCGAGAAGCCTGATGGTGCGGTGACCGGTTTCTTGCTGGCTGTGCCTGTGGTGCGGGAGGCGTCGCCGTTTCTGCATCCGGTCCGGCATGTGGAGCTGGATCAGATTTGCGTCGATGAAACCTGTCGGGGGCAGGGCGTAGGCAAGGCGCTGATGTCCGCAATGGAGGCGTGGATGCATGCGAGCGACTTCCATGAATGGAAGTCGATGGTGCATGGCTTCAACACCCATTCGCAAAACCTCATGCGCGGGCAGGGCGCGGAGGTATTGGGGCTGCGCTATCGCAAGGCGCTTGGCTGATCAGGTTGGATGGCTGATTTTGGCGTCACCGGCGGTCATGTCTGCGCTTGCGCGGTCATAACGTAGATAGGCCAGAGCTTTGTCCCCGGCGCGGCTGAGCAAGGTGCCAACGGCTTTGTCATTGGCCAGAATGGGCGCGCCAAAAGCGGCGTCACCGTCAATGCCAACCAAAGCCAGGCCCTTGCGCAACTCGGTTTTGTGCTTCATGCGCGCTGTGACCTCTTGGCCGACGTAGCAGCCCTTTGTGAAATCGACGCCGTTGAGGCGCTCAAACCCCATTTCGAGAATGAAGCTGTTTTGATCGAGCTCCAACCCTGCATTGGGCACCTGATTGTCCACATAAAGCGCGGTCCAATCGGTAGTGTCAGCTTCTTGCGGCGCGTCACGATAAGCGCGCCACCCCAACGCGGACGTGCGAGGGTCCGCGGCACCGTCGGCAGGTGCATCGCCGAGCCCGCGGTGTAGGTGCAGGTCGGTTTGCTCAATGGAGACGTCGGCGCGCAGCTTATACATGGTGAGACGCTGTTGTAGGGCGGGGGCCTGTGTCGCGTCGGCGTCAAGCAGAACCGCATTACCATCGCGTTTCAAGAAGAAGTCGGCGAGATATTTGCCTTGCGGTGTCAGGATGGCCGCGTAGAGCAACCCATCGGTTAGATGGGTCATGTCATTGGTGATGAGGCCTTGCAAAAAGCTCTCTGTGTCGCCGCCGGTGAGGCGAAAAATGCTGCGATCCGAAGTCGACATGCCGCTGCTCCTGTTCTTGCGCTTCTCTGTCATATAGAAGCGGTGTCGCCGTGCAACAGGGCTGGAGTAAGAAATGCGTGCACCTGTAAGTGTGATTGTCCCAACATTGAATGAAGAAGCGGGTTTGCCTGCTTGTTTGGGTGCGCTGTTTGAAGGCGTGTCTGCTGGGGTGATCCGAGAGCTGATTGTGGTGGATGCGGGATCGCAAGACGCAACGATGGAAATTGCCGAAGAGGCGGGGGCCGAGGTGGTGCCCTGTGCTCCGTCTCGTGGTGGGCAGTTGCGGGCAGGGGCCGTAAAAGCGCAAGGCGAGTGGCTGCTGTTTGTGCATGCCGATACGGTTTTGCCGGAAGGCTGGAGTGCGTCAGTTGAGGCGCATTTGGCGCAAAACGAGCGTGCTGGATACTTTGGCCTGTCGTTTGACAAAGGCCAGTTTGCTGGGAGGCTTGTGGCGGGCTGGGCCAACCTGCGAAGTCGGGTTTTTGGATTGCCGTATGGCGACCAGGCACTTTTGATTTCACGACATCTCTATGAGGATCTAGGTGGGTTCCCCGATATTCCCTTGATGGAGGACGTGGCACTGGCGCGTGCGCTTGGACGCACGCGGTTAAAACGGCTTTCTGGACAGGTCGCCACCAGTCCGCGCAAGTATCAAAGCCAAGGGTGGCTGCGGCGTGGCGGGCGCAACCTTTGGACGTTGGGGCGATATCTTTGTGGTGTGTCACCTGAAAAACTGGCGGCGGGTTATCGCCGCCAGTGAATTGACCTATTCACGCCCTGCAAGGCGGCCAAACAGGCGCGCTACTAGCGAGCGCTTCTGCTTTGGTAGGGCCGCATTGAGGCCTTCGACAGGCTTCAGGGCGCGCGCTTCGGCGGTTTCGCCTTTGGTTTTGAATTGCAGCTCATAGAGGTCGGCGTAGATGCCACCACGGGCAAGCAGCTCCTCATGCGTGCCATTGTCGACAACCTGACCTTTATCCATAACAAGGATTTTATCGGCGTCCCGCACGGTCGACAGTCGGTGAGCGATGACCAGAGTTGTACGCCCGGTAGAGAGCTTGTCTAGTGCAGACTGGACTACGGTTTCAGAGCGTGTATCGAGCGCAGATGTCGCTTCGTCGAGCAACAGGATTGGGGTGTCGCGCAACAAGGCGCGGGCAATCACAACGCGCTGTCGCTGGCCGCCTGACAAATTGGTGCCACGTGGGCCAACTTCAGTGTCCAGACCGTTGGCCAATTTGGGCAGGAAGTCGGACACATGGGCCGCTTTCAGGACCTCTTGAAGGCGCTCTTCGCTGACGTCAGTTTGGTCCAGCAAGATGTTCTCGCGGATCGTGTCATCAAAAAGCATGGCTTCTTGGGACACGACGGAAAACAGGCCACGCAAATCGGGGAGGCTCAAATCGCGGTTGTCTACAGCGCCGATCAAGCTCGTCCCTGATTGCGGGTCGACAAGGCGTGTTAACACATTGAACACGGTAGACTTACCTGCGCCTGAGGCGCCCACAATAGCGGTGGTTTTGCCGGGTTCTGCAACAAAACTGGCACCATCCAAAACCGTGACATCGCCATATGACAAGTTAACCTTGTCCATTGTAATACCCGGCGTACCATGAGGAGCGGGTACTGAGCTGGGGGGGGACTTGATGGTGGGCTCTGTCTCGATAAGTTCTTTGAGGCGTTCGATGGCCGCTGCGGCAACTTGCCAACGGCCCGAAAGACCGGCGAGGCGGCGCAGTGGCTCAAACATCATTCCCAAGGCCGTGAAAAAGCTCATAAACTGGCCAATGGATTTTTCACCAGACACAATTTCACCACCGCCGTAGATGAGCACACAGAAAAATCCGAGGCCAGCAGTGAAATCGACCATGGCGGCAATGGACGCCATGCCTGCTGTGGCGCGTACTTCGGCGCGCACCAGCTTGCGCGTCAAAAATCCAAACTTTGTGGTTTGGTAGTTCTCAAGCAGGTTGAGCTTGGTGGGAATGATGCCGTGAAATGTTTCATCAAGGCGGGTGGCAATTTTGGCACCCAAATCACGTGCCTCCCGTGCGCGCCGGCGAACAAACCGCTGCGCCACCAAAGAGGGCAAAATGAGCAGAGGGGTTCCGACGCAGGCGACCAATGTCCAGCGCCAGTCCACGCTGACGGCGACACCAAAAAGCGCGATGAGCGAGATGAAGTCACGCCCTGCACCGGTGATGAAGGAGCTCCAGACACCGTTAATGGCACCCACATCCGATTGAGTGCGTTGGATCAAGTAGCCGGGCGGGTGTGTTTGGTGGAAGGCATTGTCCTGTAACATCATGCGGCCTAATAGGTCGATGCGCAGGTCAGCGGAGGTGCGTTGTGCGGCGGTGGTCATCATGACCTTGTGGCCAATGCTGGTGACGCCGCGTGTGAAAAAGATGCCGGCAAAAACCAAGCCTACTGCCCAAAGTGCTGTTTCACTCCCGGCTGAGAAGGCGGTGTCAAACATCGGTTCCATCATCCAGGCGATGAGGCCAAGCGTGGAGCCTTCGATTGCCATGAGAACGGATGAGAAAATCAGCAGCCACTTGTGACGGTGGAGATACTTCCGCCAGAGCCAGGACAGCAAATAGCCGTTGTCTTTGGAGGGGTGGACGTCTGTGTCAGTCACGATTGCAGCCTTTTCCGACCTTGTATTTGTATTTGACCTTTACAGGTCACGGGACCGCAAAACCAGAGCCAAAACAGGGGGCTTTGGGGTGGTGGTAGGCAATTGACGTTGCGCAAAAGCCAGCTAGGGTGCCAAGAAGATCGAAGGAGGCGGCAAACATGAAACTCACTCAGGGGCAAACCTATCTGGCGATTCCGGGACCATCGGTGATGCCGGAAGCGGTGTTGCGGGCGATGCATCGGGCGGCGCCAAACATCTATGAAGGTGAGTTGATTGACATGACACATGGGCTGTTGCCGGATCTGAAAAAGATCGCGGGCACACAGCATGACGTGGCCATCTATATCGGCAATGGTCACGCTGTTTGGGAAGCCTCGTTGGCCAATGTGATTGCAGAAGGCGATCGTGTTTTGGTGCCTGCGACGGGCGCATTTGGACATGGCTGGCGTGAGGTCGCAGCCGGGCTAGGGGCCGAGTGTGAAGTGATTGATTTTGGGCGCCGAGCTCCGATAGATCCGGCAAAGGTGGCGGAGGCGTTGGCGGCAGACAAGGCGCACAGCATCAAAGCTGTGTTGGCTGTGCATGTGGACACATCCACTTCAGTGCGCAATGACATCGCCGCATTGCGCGCGGCAATTGATGCGACCGGCCACCCCGCTTTGTTGATGGTGGATTGCATCGCATCCCTTGGCTGTGACCGTTTTGAAATGGACGCCTGGGGTGTCGACGTGATGATTGCCGCCAGCCAGAAAGGGCTGATGGTGCCGCCAGGCATGGCGTTTGTGTTCTTTAACGAAAAGGCTGCTGCGTGTCGGGCAAAAATGCCCCGTGTGAGCAGATACTGGGATTGGGGGCCTCGGGCCAATCCTGATGCGTACTATCAGTTGTTTTGTGGCACAGCACCGACGCATCACTTGTATGGGTTGCGGGTTGCGCTGGATATGATCCTTGAGGAAGGTCTGGAACAGGTTTGGCAGCGCCATGAGGTTTTGGCGAAGGCGATTTGGGCCGCCTGTGACGCGTGGAGCGTTGGTGGCCCCTTGGAGCTGAACATTGGGGCGGCGGCGGAACGTAGCCGCGCGGTGACGTCTCTGCGGATTGGCAAAGAACATGGCACGCGGTTGCGGCGTTGGTGTCAGGATCAGGCTGGTGTGACGCTGGGCATTGGGTTGGGCATGGCCACAGAAGACGATCCGAAAAGTGACGGTTTTTTCCGCTTTGGCCATATGGGGCATGTGAATGCCCAGATGGTCATGGGGCTGTTGGCCAGCGTGCAAACGGGTCTCATTGCGCTGGATATTCCGCACGGTCCCGGCGGCATTGAGGCGGCGGCGCGGGTGATTGCAGACGTCTAAGCCTGGCTATTGAGATGGGAGCGCAGGCGGTCGATGCCTGCGTTCATAATCAAGGCCAAGACGATCACTGCAGGAAATCCCCAAAGCAGAAACACCAGTACAAAAACCCAAAGCAGGTTCACAAACCCCATGATCATGCAGGTGGTGGTGAAATCTTCAACAGGTTGGACAGGGCGCGACATCGCAGGCTCTCTTTACACTTAGCGTGCTTTGATTCGTGCCATAGAACGGGAAAAAAACTATGAACGCGGTGTGCGTTAAGTGTGGGGGCGTTAGGTCAGGTCCGCCAAGGCCTCGCCAAGTGCTTTGTCCAGGAGCGTGATCTCGGCCTCGGGTGCGCAGCTGACGCGGATGCAGCGGTTTTGTGGCGCGACAAAAGGCATACGAGCAAAGATACCGCGTGCGACCAAACCGTCGAGGATGGCTTTGGCATAAGCGCCGTCACGGCCGCAATCCACAGCAACAAAATTGGTGGCTGAAGGCAAAGCCTTGAAGCCGTGTTTGGCGGTAACTTTGGTGATGTGCTGGCGAGAGGCTTCGACTTTGGCACAGGTCGCTGCGAGCCAAGAGGTGTCTTGCAGTGCCGCCAGCGCACCGGCTTGTGCAGCGCGGTTCATGCCAAAATGATTGCGGATTTTCTCAAACGCTCGAATGTTGGTGGCTTCGCCCATGGCGTAGCCCACACGGGCGCCAGCCATGCCATACGCTTTGGAAAAGGTGCGCATGCGGACCACGCGGGGATCATTGATGTCGATCGCCGGTGCGGTGCCTTCGGGGGCCAATTCAACGTAGGCCTCATCTAGCAAAAGCAGACAGCCGTCTGGAATATTGTCGAGTTGGGCGACAATGTCTTCGCCCGCACACCAGCTGCCCATTGGATTGTCGGGGTTGGCAAAGTAGACGAGTTTGGCGTCAACGGTAGCGGCTTTGGCCAACAGGGCAGCGAGGTCTTCTGCGTCATCGCGGTAAGGCACTTTGTGCAGCGTGCCGCCAAAGCCTGCGACATGGTAGTTGAAAGTAGGGTAGGCGCCCTCAGACGTGACAACCGCGTCCCCTTCACCAATCAGTAAGCGGACGAGATATCCCAGCAGGCCGTCGATGCCTTCGCCGACAACAAGGTTTTCCAGGGCGATGCTGTGATGCGCGGCCAAGGCGTGGCGCAGATCAAAACTCTCGGGGTCGCCATACATCCAGATATCCCCAGCAGCCTTTTGCATCGCAGTGATTGCCTTGGGCGAGGGGCCAAAGATATTTTCATTGGCGCCAATGCGGGCAGCAAAGGGATGGCCCATGGCGCGCTCTTGCGCTTCGGGGCCAACAAAAGGAACAGTGGCGGGCAGGCTTTGAGCCAGTTTGGTATAGCGAGGTCCGGTCATGCGCGGAAAGTGACGCAAGGACGGGGATGGCACAAGAGGAAATGCCCTCACGTCAGGGTGGATTTTCAGCAGGCGCGCGCAGAGTGTAGGATCAAGAAAACCCATCTGTGAGGAGGCTGTTATGGCCCGTGTATCGGTAGAGATCAAAGACCACATCGCCCATGTGCGGCTGACCCGTGGCGACAAGATGAACGCGCTGGATCAGGCGATGTTTGATGGCATCATCGCGGCTGGTGAAGGTCTGATGGACAATGACGATGTGCGTGTGGTGGTGCTTTCTGGTGAGGGAAAGTCGTTCTGCGCTGGACTGGACGTGATGAGCTTTGCCGCCCTTGCGGGGCAAGACCCGGTGGCGCGGATCATGCCGCGTACGCACGGTAATGCGAACGATGCGCAGCAGGTGGCGATGGTGTGGCGCAAGCTGAAGGTGCCGGTGATTGCGGCGCTGCAGGGCGTGGCCTTTGGTGGCGGCTGTCAGTTGGCGCTGGGGGCAGATATACGGTTTGCGGCCCCAGGCACGAAGATGGCGATCATGGAGATGAAATGGGGGCTGATCCCGGACATGGGTGGGATGACGCTGTTGCCGCATCTTGTGCGCTCAGATGTGTTGCGGCGATTGACCTATACGGCGGCGCCGGTTGAGGCGGAGCAGGCTTTGGCTTGGGGGCTGGTGACCGAGATTTCCGAGGATCCGTTGGCGGCAGCTATGGCATTGGCGGAAGAGATTGCCGGTAAGAGCCCGTCAGCGGTACAGGCGGCCAAGGCGTTGATTGGCTACGCAGAAGCGCACATGCATGATGAAGATGCGGTGCTGCTGGAAGAGAGCCGGGCGCAGGCGGATTTGATTGGTAAACCTCACCAGATGGAAGTGATTGCGGCGAACATCCAGAAGCGTAAGCCGGTGTTCAAGTAAGGCCGAAGAGGGGCTGCCTTCTCGCCAAAGGCCGGTCACGTGGCCTTCAGATGTTGTTTAACGGGGTTTCGAACAGAGCGCATCATGCCCAAACATGGGCATGATGCTAAGTTTTCAAACGCGTCAGTCGAGCTCGGCCAGCTTGGCGAGCGCCGACTTGATCTTGGCTTCTTCTTCTTCGCGCAGGGCCAGGTTTTCCCGGGCCTCAGCCACCACCTCTTCGGGGGCAGATGCTGCGAATTTTGGGTTCTTCAACCGGCCCCGTAAGCCGCCCAGTTCCTTTGCCAGTTTGCCGAGGTTCTTTTCTTGGCGGGCCTTTTCAGCAGCGACATCAATGATATCGGCAAGCGGCAGCGCAAAGGACGCACCGGGAGCGCCGATAGAGATACAGCCCTTTGGCAATTCGTCCGTCTGGGTCAGGCTTTCGATGCGGGCCTTGTTCATGATCAGCGCACCGTTGCGATCCCAGTAGGTCTGTGCGGCATCGTCCATTTCGGTGACCAGCATGGGTACAATGGACCCTGAGGGCACGTTGAGCTGTGCGCGCGCAGAGCGCACGTTGCCAATCACCGCGATGACCCAGTTCATTTCGGCTTCGGCCTCGGCGTCTACGAGATCGGCGGCTGTGTAGCTTGGCCATTGGGCGTGAGCGAGCATCTTACCGGCATCGCCCGTCTTAACGCCTCGCCCCTCGGTGATGTTCCACAGCTCTTCGGTGACAAAAGGCATGATCGGGTGCATCAGGATCAACGCTTGGTCGATGACCCAGGCAAAGGTCGCGCGGGTTTCTTCTTTGGCGGCGTCGTTGTCGCCCTGGAACACTGGTTTTGTGAACTCCAGGTAGCGGTCGCAGAATGTGTTCCAGAAGGTGGAATACAGCGCGTTGGCTGCGTCGTTGAAGCGGAAGCTTTCAAAGCCTGCATCCACTTCTTCGCGCAGTTTGGCAATCTCACCGATGATCCAACGGTTCAGCGGCAGGGTCGCTTTGGGAGGCTCAGCGCCGCGTTCAGCGTTAAAGGCGTCAATCTGGCTATCACCATAGGAACAAGCCTGCCAAATTTTGGTGACAAAGTTGCGGTAGCCTTCGATGCGCTTCATGTCGAGTTTCAGCACACCACCTAGCGAGGCCATGGCAGCATTGGTAAAGCGCAACGCGTCGGTGCCATATTGGTCGATGATCTCCAGTGGGTCCACCACATTGCCGGTGGACTTGGACATCTTTTTGCCTTTGGCGTCGCGCACGAGGCCATGCAGGTAGACGGTGTCAAATGGGATCTGATCCACCACGGCCAGCTGCATCATCATCATGCGCGCCACCCAGAAGAACAGGATGTCCTGACCGGTGACCAGCGTGGAGGTCGGGAAGTATTTGTCCAATGCGTCGGTGTTTTCGGGCCAGCCGAGGGTGCCGATCGGCCAAAGGCCGGAAGAGAACCAGGTGTCGAGTACGTCAGGGTCGCGCCACACCGGGTACACCAGTTTTAGCGGGTCTTGGTCCAGCACATATTGTGCCAGGCTTTCGGCCAGCATGTGGATGGCTGCGTGCTTGTCCGCTACTTCGACCACTTTTGCGTGGTTCAAAGGTGCCGGTATGTTGGCGTTGTCATCGAGGAAGGATGAGATCACGCCTTCAAAATTTGGCGCACAGTGTGACACGTTTTTGCGGTGCAACATGCCGCCGTCACCGAGCAGGCGGCCCATTTCAACCAAATCAAGCGTGCCATTGCCTTCGTCATCCTTGAAGTCTTCAGCTGACAGATCGAGGCCGTACCACACCGGAATTTGGTGGCCCCACCAGAGTTGGCGGGAGATACACCAAGGCTCGATATTTTCCAGCCAGTGGTAATAGGTCTTTTCTCCGCTTTCCGGCAGAATTTTCACATCGCCATTGCGGACCGCGTCGAGCGCTGGTTTGACGATTTTATCAGTTTCCACAAACCACTGGTCGGTCAGCATTGGCTCGATAACCACCTTGGAGCGGTCGCCAAACGGCTGCATGATGGGTTTGTTTTCGACTACCGGGATGTCACGGAAGGCTTCGTGGCCCTCGTCGTCGACGTAGTGTTCGGTGGTCATCACCGCGAGGCCTTCACTGGTGATCTGCTCCACTACCAGTTTGCGCGCCTCAAAGCGGTCCAGACCGCGCAGATCATCCGGCACAAGGTTCACGCCGTCAGCTTCGTTCACGGTCAGGGTGCGCTCGCCTTTGGCCACGGCCATGGCGATGGTGGCGGCGGCATCGTAGCCGTCGCCATCCGCGCGCATGGCGCCTTTCGTGTCCATCAGGCGGTACATTGGGATGCCGCCACGCTTGGCAACCTGGTAGTCGTTGAAGTCATGTGCACCGGTGATTTTCACAGCGCCGGAGCCGAAATCCTTGTCCGGGTATTCGTCGGTGATGATCGGGATCAGACGGCGGTGTTCTTTGGGACCTACCGGAATTTCGCAGAGTTTGCCAATGATGGGTGCGTAACGCTCATCAGACGGGTGCACAGCCACGGCGCCGTCGCCTAGCATGGTTTCCGGACGGGTTGTTGCGATGGAGATGTAATCGCGCTCTTCTTCGAGGATGACGTTGCCGTCTTCGTCTTTCTCGACATAGGTGTAGGTCGCACCATTCGCGAGCGGGTACTTGAAGTGCCACATGTGGCCGGCCACTTCGATGTTTTCCACTTCGAGGTCGGAGATCGCGGTTTCAAAATGCGGGTCCCAGTTCACCAGGCGTTTGCCACGGTAAATCAGCCCCTTGTTGTACATTTCAACAAAGACTTTGAGCACCGCATCGTGGAAGTTTCCGCCCGCCACATCGTCTGGTGCGCCAGGGGCACCGGACATGGTGAAGGCTTCGCGGGAAAAGTCGCAAGAGGCGCCAAGGCGTTTGAGCTGGTTGATGATGGTGCCGCCGCTTTCGGCTTTCCAGTCCCAGACTTTTTCGAGGAATTTCTCACGGCCCAGCTCGGCGCGCGACGGCTGTTGGGTTTGTGCCAGCTTGCGCTCTACAACCATTTGGGTGGCGATGCCCGCGTGGTCGGTGCCTGGCTGCCAGAGGGTGTCAAAGCCCTGCATGCGTTTCCAGCGGATCAGGATGTCCTGCAACGTGTTGTTGAAGGCGTGACCCATGTGCAGAACGCCGGTGACGTTGGGCGGTGGGATCATGATGCAGTAGGTAGAAGCACCTGGTTTTGCGTTTGCGCCTGCGGTGAAGCAGCCTGCTTTTTCCCACGCGTCAAATAGCCGGCCTTCGGCCTCGGCTGCGTTGAAGGTTTTTTCCATCGCCATTGGTGTGATCCCTTGTGTCGGTTCGCGCCCGTTATCAATCGGAGTTGTCTCTATCGAATGCGCGCACAAAGGGGAAGCGGGAAGAGATTGTTTAGCAAGGTGGAGAAAACATGAATTTATTCACTCAAGTTGGAGAAATTCAAAAAAGATCTGGTTTGTTAAGGTTCTGTTAACACTTGGCGCGGCATAAGCAGGGTGTGGCGCAGGACGCCTCCACGCTAGAAGGCGATGAGATGTACATCCTGCGTGCCAGAACGGCACGCAAATCATCTCCCCCTCGAAGTTTCCCAAAATATGAGCGTCTCTTGAGTAGGGATACTGGTGCGTGGTCAGCCGCGTGGGCGGTCCAGCTTGGTGGAGAGGTGGATCAGGCTTTCTGAACTTTTCACGCCTTTGGCCTCACCAATGTTGTCCAAGGTGTCGTCCAGCTCCGAGGTGCTGTCGGCGGCGAGTTGTACAATCAGATCAAAGCGACCGGAGCAGGTGTTTACACTTTCCACAGCTGGCAGAGATTTGAGGCGGTCCAGCACAATGGGGCCGCTGCGCAATTCGATCGAAAGCAGTGCCGTGGCGCGCAGCCTTGGGCGGGCGGCATCCCCAAGGCGCAGCGTGTAGCCTGCGATAGCGCCGGAGGTTTCCAGACGGTCGATGCGGGCCTGCACCGTGGTGCGGGCCAGGCCCAGTTTACGGGCCAAGGTGGCCACTGGGGCGCGGGCGTTCTCGCTGAGCAGGGCTAGGAGCCGGGTGTCTGTTTCGTCAAGTCGCATGGTGCCGCCGTCTATATGCCGAGTCTTTCCTGCATTCTTACCAGAGTGCCGCGTGGAATCGACAAGGAAATCCCTCAAGCTGATAAAAAACAGGATTGAGGTAGGAAATGCGCAATGATCCGGCCCTTTGGCCGTCCCCTTCTTGGCATCTGACGAAGTTTTCGCCGGACGCGCCGGTTTTGTATTTTGCCCCAGAGGTGTTGCAAGCCACGGCGCGGCGGTTTATTGACGGTTTTGCCGGGTTGGTGACCTATGCGGTGAAGGCCAATGACGATGAGGCGGTGCTGTCCAATTTGGTGAACGCCGGGCTGACGGCCTTTGATGTGGCGTCGCCGTTGGAGATGGCGCGAGTGCGGCGTGTGGCGCCGGATGCGGTGCTGCATTATCACAACCCGGTGCGGTCGGTGGCGGAGATCACTGAGGCGGTGGGGCATGGCATTGCCAGCTGGTCGGTGGATTGTCCGCGCGAGTTGCAGAAGCTGGCGGATGTGCCGCGTGCAGGGACGGAGATTGCGGTGCGGCTGCGGTTGCCGGTGGCCGGTGCGGCTTATGACTTTGGCGAGAAATTTGGCGCGGATCCGGATCAGGCGGTGGCCTTGTTGCAGCAGGCGCGGGAGATGGGGTTTAAGACCTCTTTGACCTTCCATCCTGGTACACAATGCGCCGATCCGCAGGCCTGGGCGGTGTATATTGTCGAGGCGGCAGATGTGGCACGGCGGGCAGGCGTGTCTTTGAAACGGCTAAATGTCGGTGGCGGCTTTGCAGCGCATCGCAGCGGTCCTGCGCCGGATTTGGAGGCGATTTTCGATCGGATTGCAGCGGAGACGATACGGGCGTTTGGTGATGAGGTGCCTGCGCTGGTCTGTGAACCGGGCCGTGCGATGGTGGCTGAAGCGTTCACACTGGCGGTGCGGGTGAAGACGGTGCGCGATACGGCGGTGTTTCTGAATGACGGCATTTATGGCGCGCTGACCGAGTTGCGCGACATTGGCGTGCCGGATCGGATTTCTGTGCTGCGCCCGGATGGGGCAGTTGTGGACGGCGACATGGCGCGCAAAGTTGTTTACGGGCCGACGTGTGACAGTCTGGATCGGTTGCCGGATCCGGTAGCTTTGCCAGCGCAGATTGCCGAGGGGGATTTTGTGATGATCAAAGCCATGGGGGCCTATTCATCATCCCTGTCAACCGGGTTCAACGGTTATGGGCTGCAAGAAATGGTAACTGTCGCCACGTTGTAAGGCACAACAGGCTCTGGACACCCCTGCAATGCGCGATAGAGTTGCTCTTCGGAGCGACGCGCAGGGGAGCCAGTAGTCATGGACAAGTTTGGGAAAAGCCAGCCGGTCAAACGGGTGGAAGATACGCGTTTTTTAACCGGTCAAGGCCAATACGTGGACGATATTGCGCCTAGCGGAGCGTTGCATGCCTATTTTTTGCGCTCGCCTGTAGCGCACGGGGTTGTGACCGAGCTCGACGTGGTAGATGCGCGCGAAGCTGATGGTGTTGCTTGTGTTCTGACGCAGGCGGATTTGCTGGCGGCGGGACTTGAGGCCAACTTGCCGGGTACACAGGTCGACAATCGCGATGGCAGCAAAGGCGCTAAACCGGAGCGTCCTTTGTTGGCGGCCGAACGCGTGCGTTACGTGGGTGAACCCATTGCGGCGATCGTGGCAGAGAGCATGGATCAGGCACGCGATGCGGCCGAAATGATATTGTTCGATTTTGACGACCTCGATCCACATTTGGCGTTGGCACGCGGTGGCGAGGAATTGCACGGCGAAGCAGCGGAGAATTTGGCGTTTGACTGGGGGCTGGGCGATGAAGCTGCAACCGAGGCAGCCTTTGAAGCGGCGGCGCATGTGGTCAGTCTTGAGATTGGCGACAACCGGGTGATTGTGAATGCGATGGAGCCGCGCGGGGCCTATGCCGAATGGGACGGCAATCGGTTGCATGTGGCCAGCAATGGTCAGGGTGTGTGGGGCACAAAAGGCCAAGTCGCGCGTGTTTTGAAGATGAAGGACGACGACGTGCGCGTGACCAACCCGGACACCGGCGGCGGCTTTGGTATGAAAGCGATGATCTATCAGGAACCGCTGATTGTGGCCTATGCGGCCAAGTTGCTGGGCAAACCTGTACGCTGGATTGCAGACCGCACAGAGTCGATGTTGTCGGACAACGCCGGGCGTGATCTGGTTTCTGTTGCGGAGCTGGCGTTTGACGAAAACCTGAAGGCCACAGCGTATCGAGTGAAGTCTGTCGCGAACATGGGGGCATATAACTCGCAGTTTGCCCAAGCGATCCAGACGCAGTTGTTTAGCCGTGTTCTGATGGGTGTCTATGATGTGCAGACCACCTGGCTGCAAGTTGATGGGATTTACACCAACACCACCCCGGTGGATGCCTATCGCGGCGCTGGGCGGCCAGAGGCGATTTATGTGCTGGAGCGTCTGATGGATCGCGCGGCGCGAGAACTGGGTGTGAGTGGCTATGAGCTGAGGCGACGCAATTTCATTCCAAATGAGGCCTTTCCGTATAAGTCCGCGACGGATGAGACCTACGATGTGGGGGACTTTGATCGGGTGCTGAGCCGCGTGGAAGAGTTTGGCGACGTGGCTGGTTTTGCTGCGCGCAAGGCCGCGAGTGCAAAAACCGGTAAGCTGCGTGGAGCGGGGCTGTGTTACTACATTGAGAGTATTTTGGGCGACCCAAGCGAAAGCGCGCGGGTGGAGTTCAATGAGGACGGTACGGTATCGATTTATGTCGGCACACAGTCCAACGGGCAGGGGCATGAGACGGTTTATGCGCAGTTCCTGAGTGATCAAACCGGCATCCCAACCGAGATGATCGAAGTGGTGCAGGGCGACAGTGATCGCATCAAACAGGGTGGCGGCACTGGTGGGTCGCGGTCTGTGACCGTGCAAAACACAGCAACTTTGGCAACCGTGGAAACGATGATTAAAGCCTTTATCCCGTATCTTGCAGAGAAGATGGGGGTGGATGCCGCGGATGTGAGCTTTGATGATGAGCAATTCCGCGCGGAAGGCTCTAACTTACATCCTACTTTCCTGGAAGCGGCGGAAATGGCGCGCGCGGACGGGCGGGAGGAGTTGATGGTGCATGAGGAGCGCACCACTTTGCCAGCACGTAGCTTCCCAAATGGGGCGCATCTGGCTGAGGTTGAAGTGGACCCAGAGACCGGAAAGGTGTCGTTGGAGAAATACACGGTGGTGGATGATTTTGGCAATCTGATCAACCCGATGCTCGCTGAGGGGCAGGTGCATGGTGGCGTGGCACAGGGCATTGGTCAGGCGCTGATGGAGCACGTGGTGTTTGATGACGATGGCCAGCTGTTGACGGCAACCTTCATGGATTACGCGATGCCACGCGCCAGCGATGTGCCGATGATTGGGTTCACGACTGAGGCCGTGCCGTCCACGGCAAATATCATGGGCATGAAAGGTTGTGGTGAAGCGGGCACCGTAGGGGCCATGGCAGCCGCATCCAATGCTGTACAAGACGCGCTTTGGGAGGCTGGTGTGCGTCAGGCGGACATGCCGTTCACGCCACATCGCGTGTGGCAAATGTTGAAAGAGGCCAAACATACGGCTGCATAGACGCATATCAGAGTGGTTGACTGGCAAATTCACCAGCAGCCATACTCCAGCGGTTCCGCGCCGGGGCGCGGTCACGCATGTGATCATTTTAGATGGCACCATGTCTTCCCTGACACCGGGGAAGGAAACCAACGCCGGGCAGACCTATCTGTTGCTGCGCGAGATTGGGGCGGAGGTGTCGGTTTACTATGAGGCCGGGGTGCAATGGCTGTCCTGGCGGCAAACATTGGACGTGCTAATGGGGCGCGGGATCAATCGACAGATCCGGCGGGCCTATGGCTACTTGGCAAGCCGGTATCGGCCTGGAGATAAGATCATTCTGATGGGCTATTCGCGCGGGGCCTTTGCCGTGCGCTCACTGGCGGGCGTGATTGACCGGGTTGGGCTGCTGCGCGCGGAATGTGCGACGGTACGTAATATTCGCACCGCTTATCGGCATTATGAGCTGACGCCAGACAGTGCTGCGGCAAAAGAGTTTGCGGCGGCGCATTGTTATGAGAACACCGAGGTCGAGATGATTGGTGTTTGGGACACAGTGAAGGCGCTTGGCGCGCGTGTGCCGGTTTTGTGGCGTATCACCGAGCGACGCCACGCGTTTCACAACCATCAGCTTGCCCCTGTGGTGCGGCACGGGTTTCACGCGTTGGCGCTGGATGAGACGCGGCAGGTGTTTGAACCGGAGTTGTGGCGATGTCCCGATGATTGGGATGGTCGGGTCGAGCAAGTTTGGTTTCGTGGCGCCCACAGCGATGTGGGTGGACAGCTGGTGGGCTTTGACGCGGCGCGGCCGCTGGCCAATGTCTCGCTGGTCTGGATGTTGGAGCGGCTGACAATGTGTGGCGTTGACCTACCAGAGGGCTGGCGAGACCGGTATGAGATAAATCCGGACGCGCCGATGGTGGGAACCTGGAGGGCGTTGGGCAAGTATTTCCTGTTTCGAGCACCGCGGGTTGTCTGTGCTGATCGCTCAGAAAGCATTCATCCAACTGCACTGCCTTATGTGTCGGCGGGCGACATCAAAGGGCAGGTTTTGCAACAGACTTAGAGCGGTTTAGTCGCGCCAGTCGACAAATTCGCCCAGCTCTGCGCGGTCGGTGCGGAAGGTGTTGATGGCGGCGGTGTCATCTGGATAGCCAAAAGAGATGGCGGCCAGGACGTTGCGGTCTTCCGAAATGTCGAAGTGGGCGCGGATGGTCTCTGAAAACAGTGACAGGGCGGCTTGAGGAACGGTGCCGATGCCTTGCGCTTTCGCCGAGAGGCAGAAGGCGGTGATGAAACCACCGCAGTCGAGCACTCCGTAAGAGCCAAGCTCTTTTGGGCAGGTGATCACCGCGACATGTGGTGCGCCAAACAGCGTGTAGTTTTCGCGCATTTGCCGAGTGCGGCCCTCACGATCTCCTCTGCCGATCCCGACAGCTTCATACAGCTGAAAGCCGCAGGTGCGTCGGCGTTGTAGATGCGCCCCTGTGTAGGTGTTGGGAAATGGGTAGTCGGGTGCAGGCACGCTGTTGTCAAAGGCCATAGCCATGGCGTCGCGGAAGGCTTCAGTTTCGGCGCTGGAGGTGACAATGACTTTCCACGGTTGTGCATTGCACCATGACGGCGCACGGCCTGCGTCGCGCAGGATTTGTGCAATCACCTTCCGTGGAACAGCATCAGACTTGAAAGCCCGGCAAGAGTGACGGGCGTGCAAAAGCTCTTGCAATGCAGCGTGGTGAGACATCGCGGATTTCCCCAACTCTTATTGGTTTTGGGCGATGATATAGCCAATCACGCCCGCTGCAATAGCGGCCAGAAGCACGGCGAAAGCGATTTTCCATTTCGAATAGGGGCGCTCGCCCTGCACGCGGCCGGTTTGTCCATTTACAACAAAGCGATAAGACGTGCCGCGATACTTATATGCGGCCATCCAGACAGGCAACAGGATGTGCTTGAACGTCACGTCGCTGACGGCGGTGGAGATGTTGTGGATGCGCTGGCGATCGCCGCCAATGTCAAAGGCCACGTCGCGGCGGATCACACGGTCCATGTGGTCGCGGGCTTCGTCATAGCCTTCTTCGAGTTCTATGGAGTAGCCTTCCGCCTGAAAACCGGCGAGGAACTCCGGGGTGTAGGGCTCAAGGGCGGAGAGGTCCCAAGGTTGGAGATTGTCGGTGTATTTCTTTGGCAGAGCCTTGGAGCCAAGCACAAGGATGTCGTCAAACCAGCGGGCGACGCGGCCTGATGCTGGAGACCAGCGAATTTTTTGCACCTGTCGTTGCTCAGGTTTACCGTCCACCATGACCGTCTCTGTGACGTAGTAGATGGTGCCGCGTTCGCCCCGATAGGAGGATTTGGTGTCCGCATCATAGGTCCAATAGGGGACATAGATGCCATCCATTTTGCGGCCTTTCTTGGCGTACTCTTGTAGGCCATTGGGGGCAAACCAGAGTTTGCCCAGCCAGTCGTTCATGGATTGGTGCGCGACTTTCTCTGCGATTTGGAAAGGCAGGACAGCGCGCGGCTTGATCAGGCGGTGCGTGCCCGTGTCGACCACAACAGGCGTGGCGCAGAAGGGACATTCGGTGGCGTGGGTGTCGCCTTCAAACACCACATGCGCCGCGCAGTTGGGGCAGGAGGTGGTGCGGGCCTCGACCATTTCGGCTGCCGGGAGCTGTTCCGCAAGCGCGGCTTTGAAATCCAACTCGGCAATGGCGGTCTGACGGTCGCCTTGCTCGGTGGCTTCCTCATGACCGCAGTGATCGCAGATTAGTTTGCCTTCGTTGGGAGCAAAGCGGTAGTCGGCGCCGCATTGGGCGCAGGGGAAACGGGTTGTCTCTTTGGGTGCAGGAGGCGGCGTGGCTGACATCAGAATGAGATTCCCTTTGGTTCCCGACCTGGACCGCCAATGCACTGGATGGTTACGGCGCATAAAGCACCCGCAACGGCGAAAAATGGTAAAAGTTGTAAAACCAAAATCCAGCCAGAACTGGAAAGAAGCCCTTCGCCAAAACCAGGTGCCTCACCCAAGAAAGGCTCGCTTTTAAAGAGTGCAGAAGTGGAAATTAGCCACCCTGGAACTTGGCTGGTCACAACCGCCGTCAACGGGAGGAGACCTCCAAGCATTGCTCCCCAGCTTGCAGTTCTTTTCTTATGCATTTGTCGCTTCATCAAGCGGTACAAAGGCCAGGACAAGAACAGCCATGCCGCTAATACTCCGACAACTACGCCTGACATCATCCACCCTAGGAAGGCTGGGAAAATATCATGCGCCGGTTGCCATAGCGTCCAAGCCGCGACCCCAATGAAACTGACGAAGATGAGTGGCCCAATAACTCCAGTCAATGTCACCGCCAAAACCCATTGGTTGAACGTGTAGGCACGCTGTGGCTGACGCGGTTGCATGTCATGCACCAGGTGGCGGGGGCGGCAGAATGGTGAAGAGCTGCGCCAATTCGGCGACATCTTCGGCGTGTTTCCAGCCATCCTGTCCGGCGGTCCAGACATGGGTTTCGCGGGTGATTTCTCCGGCGGTGGCCATGCGGCCAAGCGCGGCTTTGGAGAACGGGCCTTTGGTTTGGCCGTTCTCGGCAATGTGCCACACGTGCTCAACTGGAGGTGGGGGCGGTGGCGCGGCGGCGGCTTGCGGGGCAGGCACCGCTTGTGGCGTTTGCGCGGCCGGGGCCGCGCCCCATGGGCCGGTTTGCGCCATCTGCTGGGCCATTGCCATGCCCATACCCATCCCCATGCCAGCGCCCATGCCGGAGTTTGGCGTTTGCGCGGCGGCGGTCATGGCTTCGGCGGCGGAGAACTGCGTGTATTTGCCCAGATCGCCGACAATGCCCATCGAGGTGCGTTTGTCCATTGCGGCCTCGACCGCTGGCGGCAGGGAGATGTTCTCGATGTAAAGCTCTGGGATCGCGAGGCCGTATTCGGCGATGGTGCCGGAAATTTCAGCAGCGACCAGCTTGCCCAGATCGGCGGTATTGGCGGCCATGTCGAGAACCGGAATGCCGGAGCCAGCCACAACGCGGGAGAATTCCTGCACGATGATGTTGCGGATCTGGAAGGAGATCTCATCCATGGTGAATTCGCCGTCCGTCCCAACGATCTCTGTCAGGAAACGGGCGGGATCGACCACTCGAATTGAATAGGTGCCGTAGGCGCGCAGGCGCACAGGGCCAAATTCGGGATCACGCACCATGATTGGGTTTTTGGTGCCCCATTTCAGGTCGGCAAACCGGGTGGTGTTGACGTAGTAGATTTCGGATTTGAACGGGCTTTTGAAACCGTGGTCCCAGTGCTGCAGCGTGGTCATCATCGGCATGTTGTTGGTTTCCAACATGTAGAGGCCAGGGGTGAAGACATCGGCCAGTTGGCCCTCGTGTACAAACACCGCTGCCTGTCCTTCGCGTACGGTCAGCTTTGCGCCGTATTTGATTTCATGCCCTTCGCGCTCAAACCGGAAAACCAGCGTGTCGCGAGTGTCGTCCACCCAATGGATGACGTCGATAAATTCACCGGTAAGGAAATCAAAAATACCCATGAGGTGGTCCTTTCAAAAGGCGGATCGCGGAGGCGCTCAGAAGTTCTGTGCGGTCTGCTCGCGGCTCAGAATGTAAACAATAGGGCGGGCCTCGTCCACGCTCATACCGATGCGGAGTCGGTCATCGTAAAGCATGGAGAGAAGTTTTTCGTCATGTGTGGTGAGGAGCGCAAACTCCTCGTCGTCGTTGAAGATTGACGGGCGGGCTTCGGGGCTGTCATTGGCCAAGCCGAGACCCTGAGCGATCTCTTCGTGCAAACAGGATTTGCGTAAGAGATCAGGGTGTTCCGCGCGCACGAGGGCGACGGCGGAGGTGTAGGCGTTTGGATTGCTGTCAGACGCCAAGGCTACCACAAAACAGTAGATATTGCGTGGTGGATTAGCAAAAAGCGCCCGGGTCTTGGGGGACGCGTTGGGCAGCAGGCTGTCGAGGCGCGACTCCACTGTGTTACGATCGTCCGCGCCCATAACCAGCACGTGGAAGTTGGGTTTGTTTGTGGTTTGGCGAATAGAATGTCCGGTGCTGTTGGCCAAACGCGGCAGGTACGCGGCAACGCTGGCGCGGTCCGTGGCGCGTTGGCTTTCTGGCACGGAGGGGCCAAACTCCACGTTGATCTTTACAGGGCCACTCCAGCGGCGCAGTTGTCCGGCTTGTCCCGAGGACCGTTCCAACCCGCCACCGCTGCTGTATTCGTCATAAAAGGCGATGCGTTCGAAGTTGCGGGCCAGGATGTCCGGTGTGAAGGGCGTATCCGGTCCGCCGCCATCTGTGCGCAGCAAGCCACGGGCCAAGAGATCAGCTTGTACTTTGCTGTAGTAGCTTTGCAGCGCGGTGGAGGCGCCTGACGGAGGCGCAGGCGTCGGGGCAACAACCGGTGGCGTGGTGACGCCGCCGGTATTTACGCAGGCTGCCAAGGTCATCAGCAGCCCCACACTTATGCCCGCAATGTGCTTCACGCGGTGGGCACAGCGGTCGCTGTTGTGTCGCCCAGGCCGTCTTTACGCGCCTTGGCGGAGGCCAATGTGTCGCGCAGTTCGGCCTCCATCTTTTTCATGTCATCCTCAGCAGCGGCGCGTTTGGCTTTGCCTTCGTCGGCAATTTGCAGCGACTCGTTGATGGTAGCGATCAGGTCCGCGTTGGCGGTTTTCACAGCCTCGATGTCAAATACGCCACGTTCCATTTCGGTGCGCACGACCTTGTTGGTTTCGCGCAGGTTCTTGGCGTTGGCGGTCAGCAGCTCGTTGGTCAGGTCGTTGGCGTCACGCACGGCCGCGGCAGCTTCGGCGGAGCGTTGGATAGTGACGGCCTGCGCCAACTGGGTTTCCCACAGCGGCACCGTGTTGACCAAAGTCGAATTGATTTTGGTGACCAGAGATTTGTCGTTTTCCTGTACCAAGCGGATGGACGGCAGCGACTGCATGGTGACCTGGCGGGTCAGTTTCAGGTCGTGTACGCGGCGTTCCAGATCGTCCCGTGCGGCGCGTAGGTCACGCAGCTCTTGGGCTTTCATGACCTGAGCGTTTTCATCCGCTGCAGAAACTTCAGCTTCTTTGGCAGGGATGTCGTTGGCGTCCAGATCGGCAATCTTGGCCTCGCCTGCGGCGATATAGAGCGCCAGTTCATCGTAGAATGCGAGGGTCTTCTCATAGAGCAGATCAAGAGATTTGATGTCTTTGAGTAATTTATGCTCATGCCCTAGGAGGTTATCGGTCACGCGATCGATTTGATCCTGCACTTCTTCAAAGCGGGCGGTGAATTTGGCAAAAGGCGCGGCCTTGCCAAAGAGTTTTTCCCAGAAGCTGCGCTCGCGACGGACGTCCAGCTCAGAGACCGAGAAACCGCGTATTGTGGTGACAATGTCTCGCAAACTGTCGCCGGCTGGACCAACGTCTTTGTTGCGTACGTCTTGCAGCATGGCTTGGGAAATTGTCTGCAGTTCGGCCTGAGCGCCGGAGCCAAAAGAGACAATTGAGTTGGTGTTGGTCATGTCCAGCTCGGCCATGCGCTTGGTGATTTCAGCAGACACCGGCGCGTCTGCTTCGGTCAGCGGCACAATGGCGTTGGCCTCAACCGGTTCCGGAAGTGCAACGGTGGCTTCGGTGATTTCCGCCAAAGCGGCTTCGGCTTTTTGTTTTACGATCTCAGACATTTAAATCCACCCTTCCCGGTAGGTCACATGTGTTATCAGCTGTCGCGGCGCAGGCCTTCGCGCTCCAGGCGCTCGCGTAGCACGTCAATTTCAATGGTCAGGTCGCCGCGATCATCTAGCAGGAGTTTCTGCGTGCGTGCGGCAAAGTTTTTTTCCAGATCATCCAGCAGCGCGAGGTAGTCAGCGCGGGCTTGGCTGTCTTGTGTGCGGCTGTAAATGTCGGCAAATTTCACGGTCGCGTCTTTGGCTCCGAGCAAATAAACGCTGAGGTAGCGACGGGCAGCCGTTAGGTCGCGCGGATCTTCTTCGACGGTGCGAAACAGGTCGCGGGCGGTGGATTGGAAGGCCGCCACGCGGCGCTCAATATCGCGGTCACCAGCACGGGCGGCGGCGTCGCTCATGGCGCGCAGGTGCTCTTCAGCTTCTTCCACTGCGCGGGCAACGCGGTCGGTTTGGTGACGGTTGGTGCCTTCCATGCCTTTGTCAGACATTGGGTCGAGACCAAAGGCAAAGCTGTGCAGCAATCCGCCAACAACGGCAAAGATGCCTGCTTCAATTGGGCCATTACTTGCGAAACCTGCGACCGCGAGGCCGAGACCAGTTAAGAGAGAGCCGAGCAGTTTGCGAGGTAAAGCCGGACGGCGGGCCACTTTACGCGCGTCATAAGACTCTTGGGCAAACATACCTTCGCGAGTCATCCATGCCGCTAGCAGCAAGATGCCAAGTGCGGCCAGATACTGCACCATCACAATGGGTTCAGAGGTGAAGGCCTTCCAGATCAGAGGGAGTGGCGCGATGAACAGCAGGTTGACACGGCCACCTGCGCGACTGCGCGTCGCGTTGCGAAAGCCGTCGTCCTTGGCAGAGGTCGGCGCGCTAGAAGGGCTGTATTTACCACCAAATTTCTGAGCCATCACGCGCCTCCTGTGAAAGAGACATAGAAGATCAACAGAACCAGCAGGCCAAAGGCCAGCTTCTGTAAACCGGTTGATGACATACCCACTCCACCCTGTGCTAAGTTATGGAGAAATCTAAGAACTCTGCCGCAATAAGGCTAGGGGGAAGTTTTGGTAAAGCGGCGCATTGCCGAGGCGGTAAACTCGCCCAATAGCTTAGTTTCGGCGCCGGACCGGTTTGGGTCGTTTTTCTTGGGGCACCGCGCCCTCGAGGCCCAATTGGTCTCGCACTACGCGACGGCGTAGTTCTTCGACTTCACCGGATTTGAGCTGGCCAAGTTGAAACGGGCCATAAGACACGCGGATTAGGCGGTTCACAGTTAGGTTGATCGCTTCCATGGCACGGCGAATTTCGCGGTTTTTGCCTTCGCGCAGGCCAATGGTGACCCAAGCGTTGGCGCCCTGTTGGCGGTCCAGGGTGACTTCCATCGGCTGAAAACGCTCTCCATCCACGATGATTCCTTTGCGCAAAGGGGCAAAGGTCTCCTCGGTGGGGCGCCCGTTGATTCGCACGCGGTATTTGCGCAGCCAGCCTGTGCTGGGCAATTCCAACTTGCGTTTCAAATCACCATCGTTGGTGAGCAGGAGCAGGCCTTCGGAATTGAGGTCGAGCCGTCCAACAGTCATCACACGCGGCAGGTTTTCCGGCAGGTGGTCAAAGATTGTCTCGCGGCCTTTTTCATCGCGGTTTGTGGACACAAGGCCAGTGGGTTTGTGGTAGAGCCAAATGCGCTCCGGATCAGGCTCGCCAATAGGCTTACCATCTACGGTGATGCGATCTTTGGAGGTCACGTTGAGGGCGGGGCTGTCGAGTTTCTTGCCATTCACGGACACACGACCAGCTTCGATCATTCGCTCCGCGTCGCGACGAGAGGCGACACCGGCACGGGACAGCACTTTGGCAATGCGATCCCCCTCGCGTTTGGGGGCGTCTGCGGCCGATTTTGCAGTAGCGGGACGCGGCTTAGAAGGCCGCGACTTGGAGGCATTGGGTTTCGCAGACGGGCGACGGGAGGATGGAGGCTTTTGAGACATGTCCCCGTGTACCTGTGAAACGGGGATTGCGAAAGGGGGCTTGGCAAGGCAAGTCTGCGGTATGACGTTCACATCTCATATGGATTTGGCGCTTGAAGAAGCGCGCGCTGCAGCCGAGCGAGGTGAAGTGCCAGTGGGCGCTGTGATCGTCGGGGCGGATGGAGCCGTTTTGGCGGCGGCAGGCAACCGGACACGGGAAGACTTGGATCCTACAGGGCACGCGGAAATTCTGGCGATGCGGGCAGCTTGTGCCAAAATTGGCAGCGAGCGGCTGGTGGGATGTGATTTGTATGTGACGCTGGAGCCGTGTCCGATGTGTGCCAGCGCGATCAGCCAGGCACGGATTGCACGGGTGTATTATGGTGCCTCAGACCCCAAGTCTGGCGGAGTGGCGCAGGGGCCGCGCGTGTTTTCCCATCCGCAAAGCCACCATGTGCCAGAGGTCTATGATGGCCTTGCGGCAGAAGAGTGTGAGGCGCTGCTAAAGGCGTTTTTTGCCAAGCGCCGGTGAGGTCTTAGAGCTCGATTGCAGTCATCACCTCAGGTTCGATCACGTCTACATTGGGAAGCGCCTCAATAAGTGTGTCGGCGGATTGCTCCAACATCGGAAATGTCTTGTAGTGACAGGGGATCACTGTTTTGAAATTGAAAAATTTGTTGGCGGCGTAGGCGGCGCGTCGCATGTCCATGGTGAAGTATCCGCCGCAAGACAGTAGGCCGATTTCGGGGCTGTGAAGGTCGTTGAAGACTTCCATGTCTGCCATCACATCCGTGTCACCGCTGACATAGATGGTTTTGCCTTCGCCTGAGATCATAAAGCCCGTTTCGGTCCCGATGTATCGCCGCTGTTCATTGTGGGTCAAAGAGGATGAATGGGTCGCATTGACCAGCGTAACGGCGACATTTCCTAGGTGAATGGTGCCGCCTTTGCCAAACCCAATTCCGGTGAGCCCATGAGATTTTTCCATCCACTCGGCCAGTTCATAGACACCAGCCACCGGCGCGCCTGTGGCAGAGGCTATGGCGGGAATGTCTTCGATGTGGTCCGAGTGGCCATGCGTCAAAAGGATTGCGGTAGCTCCTTGAATGGCGCGCTCACGCTCTGCATCTGGAAACGACGGGTTGTTTGCGAGCCAAGGGTCGATCAACAACACTTGGTCTTCGATTTCGAGGCGAAACCCTGAGTGGCCGAGCCAGATAATCTTCATGATCGATCTCCTATTGCAATGGACGTGATCCTAAAGAGACGGTCAGGTTTGGTAAATGCACCAAACGAACCAACCTTTTTGATAGGCGGCAAAAGCCGTTGGGGCTGGAAAGCACGTCGCGTGGCTTGCACCATATTCCCGTGCGCGCTAAAGGCTGAGGGCACGTCCGCAACGAGAGAGTCTTGCCCCATGTCGATTGACGAAAGCACCGCCGCCAAAGTGGCCAAACTGGCCCGTATCAAGGTTGAAGAAGAGGCCCTGCCTGCGCTGGCGCAGGAATTCAACGCTGTGCTGGGGTTCATTGAGCAACTGAATGAAGTTGATGTTGAAGGTGTTGAGCCAATGGTGTCTGTGACTCCGATGCGTCTGAAACGTCGTGTGGACGTGGTGACCGATGGTGACCAGCAGGACAAAATTCTGAGCAACGCGCCAGATGCGCGCGAAGGCTTCTTTGCCGTTCCCAAAGTGGTGGAGTGATCCGGCCCGTTTGCCGTTGATCCCCTGACAATAGATTTTGCCCCACATAGAGAGGCGCCGATATGACCGATCTGACCAAACTCACTCTGGCCGAAGCCCGTGATAAGCTGCGCGCCGGTGATGTGACTTCCGTTGAACTGACCGAAACCTTTCTGAAGGCGATTGATGAGGCCGACGCGCTGAACGCTTTTGTGCACAAGACGCCTGAGATTGCGCTGGAACGTGCCAAAGCAGCAGATGCGCGGATTGCGCAAGGTGACGCGCCGGACATGTGTGGCTTGCCAATTGGCATCAAAGATTTGTTCTGCACCAAGGGTGTCCCGAGCCAAGCTGCCAGTGCTATTCTGGAGGGCTTTAAGCCGGAGTATGAGAGCACGATTTCTCAGAAACTGGAGGACTCGGGTGCAGTAATGCTTGGCAAGCTCAACATGGATGAGTTTGCGATGGGCTCCTCCAACGAGACCTCTGTCTATGGCAATGCTATCAACCCGTGGCGCCGGGGCAATGACGATGCGGCGCTGACACCAGGTGGGTCTTCTGGTGGATCTGCCTCGGCAGTGGCAGCGGATCTGTGCCTTGCGGCAACTGGTACCGATACTGGTGGTTCGATCCGTCAGCCCGCAGCATTCACTGGCATCACCGGCATCAAGCCGACCTATGGCCGGTGTTCGCGTTGGGGCGTTGTGGCTTTTGCCTCTTCACTGGATCAGGCAGGCCCAATGACCAAAAACGTGCGCGACGCAGCGATCATGCTGGAAGCGATGTGTGGTCACGACGAAAAAGACAGCACCAGCGTTGATCTGCCAGTGCCAAACTTTGAGGCCATGCTGACCGGCGACATTCGCGGTAAGAAGATTGGTATCCCAAAAGAGTACCGTATGGACGGTATGCCTGCAGAGATCGAGAAGCTCTGGGCAGAGGGCACCGAGATGCTGAAAGCGGCCGGGGCGGAGATTGTTGATATCTCCCTGCCACACACCAAATACGCGCTGCCAGCTTACTATGTGATTGCACCTGCGGAGGCGTCTTCGAACCTCGCGCGGTATGACGGTGTGCGTTACGGACACCGTGCGACTTTGGCAGCAGGTGACGGCATCACTGAGATGTATGAAAAGACCCGTGCTGAGGGCTTTGGTCACGAGGTGCAGCGCCGTGTGATGGTGGGAACCTATGTGCTGTCGGCCGGATTCTACGATGCCTACTACAATCGTGCGCGTCGTGTGCGGACGTTGATCAAGCAAGACTTCGAAAACGTCTTTGCCCAAGGCATTGATGCGATCCTGACGCCTGCGACACCGTCGGCGGCCTTTGGTCTAGGTGAAATGACTGATGCCGACCCGATCCAAATGTACTTGAACGACGTCTTCACCGTGACTGTAAACCTTGCTGGCCTGCCAGGTATTTCGGTACCAACGGGTGTGGATACGCAGGGTCTGCCACTTGGTCTGCAGCTGATTGGCCGTCCTTGGGAAGAGGGTGATTTGCTGAACACCGCCTACGCTTTGGAACAAGCTGCAGGTTTTGTGGCCAAACCCGGCAAATGGTGGTAAAGCTGCTGTAAAACTAAGAGCAGTTAAGGCAGATCATGAAACGTAGCATTGGGGCCATTTGTGCGCTGGTAGCGCTTAGCGCGTGCCAGCCGCCCGTACCGGACAGCGCCGCGGGCGTATTTTATGATGAGGTAACGGGGGAGCATCGAAATACCGCGTTGCCTCCGGCAAACGCCGTGTCGCAGGAAACCATACCGGACGCGCCGCAAGTGGCGACGATCCAACCTGCGGCCCCTGTGCAAACAGCGGCCGCCGCGCCACTGACCACCACAACAACTGCAATACCCCAGCCCGTCTCCGCAGCGCCGAGCACGGTGCCGTCTGCTGGCTCCGTGCCACCAACAAACAGTGACGCAGCCAACATTGCCAGTGAAACCACAGCTGCACTGGCCGCGGCATCAGTAAATTCTGGTGTGCAGCCGCTGGACGCAAGTCCAAGCAACCCTGCGCCGCAGGTGTTTTCCAACCCGGGCATTTCGGACGAGAATGACTTTGCTGCTGTAGATGGCCGTCGGTCGATTGAAGCGGATGCAGCAAGGCGCGCGCAAAACAAAGCCAACTATACGGTGATTCAGCCAACTGCGGTTCCCGTGCGCACGGGAGACGTTGGGCCAAATATCGTGGCGTACGCGTTGGAAACCAAACACCCACGTGGGACCAAGATGTACAGCCGTCTGAAAATTGGCGGTGCGTCACGTTATGACAAGGCATGCGCCAAATTTTCCAGCGACGAAGCCGCGCAGCGGGCGTTTCTGGAAAAAGGTGGGCCAAAGAAAGATCGACTTGGTGTGGATCCGGATGGCGACGGCTATGCCTGCAAATGGGATCCCAGCCCGTTCCGTGTGGCGGCTGGCAACTAATCGATGCCCCCAAAATTGGACATTTTGCATCAGCCCTCGCCGAACTTTGGCGAGCGGCGGGATGGCCAGCGGCCTGAGCTGATTGTGATCCACTACACTGCTATGGAAAGTGCGCAGGCAGCAATAGATTGGCTGTGCAATCCTGAGGCGGAAGTGTCGGCGCACTACGTGATCGCGCCGGACGGGCAGGTGACCCAGCTTGTGGCGGAAGAGATGCGGGCCTGGCACGGGGGTGTTGGCAGCTGGCAAGGGTTCGACGATGTGAACTCGCGCAGCATTGGCATTGAGTTGTCCAACAAGGGCGATCATCCGTTTTCGGCCAAGCAAATGGAGGCTCTGGAGGGGTTACTCAGAGGCATCAAGACGCGCTGGGACATTGGCCCAGACGGTGTGATTGGTCATTCTGACATGTCTCCGGGCCGCAAAATTGATCCCGGCCCAAGGTTCGACTGGCTGCGGCTGGCGCGTCAGGGGCTGGCGGTTTGGCCGGATCACGAGGCGGCGCAGGCGGATTGGGAGATCTGCGCGGCCAGATTTGGCTATGATCTTAAGAACCCCAATTGTTTTGCTGCGTTTCGGGCGCGCTTCCGGCCTTGGGCTGAGGGGCCTTGTGACGCTGAGGACGCGCGTATCGCGGCGCGGTTGGTTCAAGCTTCACGCAGAGATTGACGCCATAGCGCCAAAGCCCTATTGCGGGGGCGCGCAGAGAGCTGGATGGCCGTGGGGGCGTAAGCCCGCGAGGAAAGTCCGGACTCCACAAGGCAACGGTGCCGGGTAACGCCCGGCCGGGGAAACCCGAGGGAAAGCGCCACAGAGAACAGACCGCTCTCGCTTGCGGGAGTAAGGGTGAAACGGTGGGGTAAGAGCCCACCGCGCGGCTGGCAACAGCGGCGGCACGGCAAGCCCCACCGGGAGCAATGCCAAATAGGGACCGCGTGTGCGCAAGCACAGGAGCGCTTTGCTCCGAGCAGGTCCGGGTTGGCAGCTTGAGGTGTCTGGTAACAGGCACCCTAGATGAATGGTCATTGAACCGGCTTCGGCCGGGGAACAGAATCCGGCTTATAGGTTCTCTGCGCGTCACCTTCCCATTTTGCACAAGACAAACAGGGGTTTGCGGCCATAGGGTGTCCACAAACAAATGAGGCCGCCATGAGTATTGTCGAAGAAATTGCCCTGCGTCAGAGCATTCGCTTGGGATTGCTTGTGGTCGGGCTGTTGGCGGCAGTAATTTATGCGGTGGCCTTCTGTCATCGCCCACCAAGCATTTGGAAGACGGTGATAAAGACCATCCCAATGCCGGCCTTTGCGGCGGCCGTGGCGGTGAGCTTTGGGTCTTGGGCGGTGGTGGTGGCACTGTTGCTGTCGGCGGTTGGAGATCTGGCGTTGTCGCGGGATGGCGAGAAAGCGTTTCTGGTTGGCTTGGTTTCTTTCGCGGCGGCGCATGTGGCCTATGTTTTTTACTTCTGGGACATTGGCGCCGGACCGCTTGCTATGCCTGCAGTGTTGGGCGCACTGGTGCTGTTTGCTCTATCGACAGAGCGTTGGTTAAGCCCTTTTGCAGGAGATCTGCGTTGGCCTGTTAGAGCTTATGTGGTGATCATTTGTGCCATGGGGGCATCGGCGTTTGGGCTGGTGGATCGTGCGCTGGCGGTGGCTGGTGCCGTGGCCTTTATGGCGTCCGATACGCTGTTGGCGATTCAGTTGTTCCGTATGAAACCGGATGCGGCCCTGCAACGCATGGTGTCGGTTGCCCTATGGGTGCTTTATGCGGGCGGACAGTTTTTGATTGTGGCAGGCGTGGGGTGGGCGACCCCGCTCTTTTAAATCCCGCAAAATCAGACTAACTGGAAGCAAGCAGTTCCGGAGACCACCATGGCGTTTTTCTCAAAGCTCAAAGACAAGCTGTTCAAATCGTCGTCCAAGTTGGACGAGGGGCTTGAGGCGATTGTCGAAGATGGCGGCGAAGAGACCGCAGAGGTTACCTCTGTTGAGGCATCTACTGAGCAGACTGCGCCTGTCGCTGTGGAGGCGGGGCCTGCGTCGGTCGTGGAAGACAAAGCGCCTGTTGAGGAGCCCAAGTCTGGCATCCTTGCGCGCCTGACTGGGCAAAGCCAGAGCGGTCCGGTGGTAAAACGTGTGCTGGACGACGACATGCTGGAGCAGTTGGAAGAGCTGCTGATTGCTTCGGATATGGGCGTGGACACCGCGCTGCGTGTGACAGCGAATGTCGCGGAGGGTCGCTTGGGGCGGCGCGTCTCCACGCAAGAGATCAAGGATATTCTGGCCACTGAAGTGGCCCGCATCATGGAGACCGTGGCGCGTCCAATGCCGCTTTACCCGTCCAAGCCACAGGTTGTGCTGGTTGTGGGCGTTAATGGTTCCGGTAAAACCACCACCATTGGCAAGCTGGCCAGCCAGTTCCGGTCGGCAGGAAAATCCGTTGTGATTGCGGCTGGTGATACATTTCGTGCGGCAGCGGTAGAACAGCTGCAAGTTTGGGGCGAGCGGGCTGGCGTGCCGGTTTTGACGGCGCCTGAAGGCTCTGATCCGGCAAGCCTGGCTTATGATGCGATGACCAAGGCCGAGGCTGAAGGTGCGGACCTGTTGATGATCGACACTGCTGGACGTTTGCAAAATCGTCAGGACTTAATGGAAGAGCTGTCCAAAATTGTGCGGGTGATCCGCAAGAAAAATCCGGATGCGCCGCACAACACTTTGTTAGTGTTGGATGCGACCACTGGGCAGAATGCGATCAGTCAAGTGGAAACTTTCCAGAAGCTGGCGAATGTGTCCGGCCTTGTGATGACCAAGCTTGATGGCACCGCGAAGGGCGGCATTCTTGTAAGTCTGGCGGACAAATTCGGCTTGCCAATCCACGCGATTGGTGTGGGGGAGCAGATTGATGATCTGCAACCGTTTGATCCCGAAGAGTTTGCTGCGGCCTTGATCGGCTTGGAGCAATAGTGAGCTTGAACCGCTCTCTTGAGGCCATAACATGAGCGCGTGGCTGGTGTCATTGGAGGGCACAGCCTCTGGTCAACAACTGGCCCTTACACTGGCCTTGCTTGCCGCTTTCTTACATGCGGTGTTTGGCGCGCTTCAAAAAGGACGGCATGATCCCTGGCTGACGCGTGGCGCGATCGACTTCAGCTATGCTGCCATGGCGGCGCCGTTTGCGTTGTTTGTGGTGCCGTGGCCCGAGCCCCATATGTGGCTGATTTTCCTGGGCGCCTTTGTCATTCATACAGCCTATAAACTCTTGCAAAGCTGGGCCTACACCAAAGGCGCGTTCACCGTTGTCTATCCTGTGGTACGCGGGGTTGGACCGTTTTTTACGGTCATTGGCGCCTATCTGATTTTTGGAGAAACCTTCAGCGGGTTGCAGTGGTTTGGCGTGGCGGTGTTGATGGCGGGTATTCTTGGACTGGCCGTCTACAACATGGTGTTCATGACCGATGGGCGTGACACCTTGGTGGCTGCGATGGTGATTGCGGTGTTCACTGGCTTTTTTGTCGCGCTCTACACCACCTATGATGCTTACGGCATTCGCGCGACAGCGGACCCGTTTACTTTCCTCGCGTGGTTTTTCCTAATCGACGGGCTGGTTTTCCCGGTTTTAGCAGCACTGCGGTATCGCGCGATTGTGACACCGCCAACGCTCGGTCCGTTGATGGTTCGCGGGTTTGTTGGAGGTTTGGTTGCTTTTGCGAGCTTTGGCTCGGTGATGTTGGCAACACGGTTAGACAATGTTGGCGAGGCGGCAGTGTTGCGGGAAACCTCGCCGGTGTTTGCCGCACTGATTGGCTGGCTGGTGCTAAAAGAGACCGTTGGGCCGCGCAGGATTGCCTTGATGGCATTGATTGCGCTGGGCGCTGTGATAGTGGAAGTGGGCAGGCAATAGGAACGCATGATGGCTGACAAGACTTCTGAGAAAAAGATCAATCCGATGCTGAAGATGGGGTTGGAATTAGGCCCAATTGTGGTGTTTTTCATCGCCTACCTCCGGCTGCGAGAGAAAACCATTGAAATTGGCGGCACGGCTTATGACGGGTTCATTGTTGCCACCGCCGGGTTTATCCCGCTTCTGATTCTGACCACGCTGATCTTGTGGAAGTTGACGGGCAAGCTATCCAAAATGCAGGTGGCCACTTTGGTGTTGGTGATCGTTTTTGGCGGATTGTCGGTGTGGCTCAATGACGAGCGGTTTTTCAAGATGAAGCCCACCATGATTTATCTGTTGTTTGGCGGCGCGCTTGGCGTGGGCTTGCTGCGTGGGCAAAGCTATTTGAAGATAGTCATGGAAGAGATGATGCCTTTGAAAGAAGAGGGATGGCTGCTTTTGACCAAGCGGTTGACAGCGTTTTTCATCGGGCTTGCGGTGCTCAACGAAGTCATTTGGCGCACGCAGAGCACGGACACCTGGGTGTATTTTAAAACCTTTGGGCTGACCGCTGCTGTGTTTGTTTTCTTTATGACGCAAGGCAAAATCTTTCAGGATTATGCCTTGGACGAAGAGACAGAAGAGACACAAGAGAGTTAGGTGGCTTTTGCCCGGTTCCAGAGGCGGCGTTCCTCGGGATGCCCTTAAGGTGAGATTGTTTGCGTTTGGGTTTCTGCACCCATGAGGTCTTGTTGGACCCAAGTATCGGACCGATCTGCACGTAAGTCCGCGTGCAGTGCGCGACCACGGCGCAGCGCTGGGCGGTTCCAAAGTGTTTTGAGCCAACGGGCCATGTGTGGCTTGTCATCCAAGGTTTGCTCTTGGCCTTGCCAAAGAGACGCCCAGCCCCAAGCCGCCATGTCGGCAACGGAATAGAAGCTCCCTGCGAGAAATTCGGTCTTGGCCAGGCGGCGATCAAGTACCCCATATAGCCGTGTAGTTTCATCTCGATACCGGGCTTTGGCGTAGGCGATGTCTTCAGGCGCGTATTTCAAAAAATGATGGGTTTGCCCCGCCATCGGCCCCAATCCGCCCATTTGCCACATCAGCCATTCTTCTACGGCAATGCGGTCACGCTCCGAGGATCCCATAAACAGACCGGTTTTGCGGGCAAGATAGAGTAGGATTGCGCCGCTTTCAAAAACGGAGACAGGGTCGCCATCTGGTCCGTTTGGGTCGACAATTGCTGGCATCCGGTTATTGGGCGCGAAACGCAAGAAGTCTTCGGCAAATTGGTCACCCCTGCCGATGTTGATGAGGTGGCTGGAGTAAGGCAGGGCCATCTCTTCCAAGGCGATAGAAATTTTCCAGCCGTTGGGGGTGGGCCAATAATAGAGATCGATGGGCTGTGGCATGTCCGGTCCTCAGAATGTGACCGTTATGATGCCGGTTTCAAGCCGTGCTGCAAGAGGGCGCGTTGAGGTTAGGGCGCACGGCAGCCAGATACGTTCGTGGTGTCAACTGTGCCTGAAGCGTGTGCAATGGTAGTGATGTGGGGTTCCGCAACAGTGCCGAGTAAAACGCCATGGCCCCGGGCCGTAGATAAGGGGACCAATGACAGAGCCAATGTGCAGGCGGATCAATGGTGTGCCCAAGGGCTGCGAGCCGTTTGAGACCTGGTTTGTCATCCAGACGAATGGTCAGCGCATTTGGCGCGTCAAAGCCACGCCCGATTGAGCGATCATGTGCGCGGCTACGGCCCAGAAGCTGCTCAAAGAGAACATCATAGAATGCATTTTCGCCACTGACCACGTTGAAGAGTTCTGCGCCCTGGCCAGCATTTGTGCGCAAGGCGGCAGCAGCAGATGGGCGGAAGACCGCACCGTTTAACAGTATAATACGGCCAACGTCGCCCAGTGATAGACGATGTAGGGCCTGAAGCGTCACATAGGCGCCCATAGAGTGGGCCACCAAGTTTACGGGGCGGTGCGGATCATGCATGCGGATCTGTTGAACCAGAACCGCAAGCGCATGGGATGCGCGAATGGCGGAGCGGAGCGCTTGTTTCAGAGAGCCCCGGGCATTCCAACCAAAGGCAACACCAACGCCGCTGTGCGGAGTTGGTGAGAGGTAACCAAGGCGCTTAGGCCAACTCACGACTTTGGAACTGGCAACATCCAGGGGCGCAAAGATGTGCGCATGCGGGCAGCGACCGCGAACATAAGGGCGAAATTTGTACCCATGCAGCATAATGGTAATGGGGCCAGTGGTATCAAGGGTGCGTTTGAGCACTGGCAGTAGCGGGGCGTCTGTCCCGTGGAGTACTGGTTTTCGTCCTTCTGCATTTATTCGAATGAGTGCCATCTCTGCTGTCCCCTTCACCTAAGAACAGTGTTGCGTGAAAGTGTGCAGATTGCGTAAATCCGGCGTAACGGAGCGCTGAATGGACCTGTGTGGCTTGACGTTTGCGGCATTGCGGCGTAGTTCGCCTGTGTGGCGATTTGTTACCGGATTGCGGGCCACGTTAAAGATGCCGCTAAAGAGGTCAGGACGAAGGAGCCCCTTCCGCTTGGCCGGAACGGGGCTTTTTATTTGGGTCGGTCTTAGGGACCCGGGAGAGATGACATGAGCGATTGGAACAAACGCACAAAGCTGGTGCATGGCGGGACGCGCCGTAGCCAATACAACGAGGTGAGCGAAGCGATTTTCCTCACCCAAGGGTTTGTCTACGACAGCGCGGAGCAGGCCGAGGCCCGTTTTGTCGAGATTGGCGAAGATGAGTTTATCTATGCACGCTACGGCAACCCAACGGTGGCAATGTTCGAAGAGCGGATTGCGGCGCTGGAAGGTGCTGAGGATGCCTTTGCCACAGCCAGTGGCATGGCGGCGGTCAGCGGTGCGTTGACTTCAATGCTGAAGGCTGGCGACCATGTGGTTTCTGCCAAAGCGCTGTTTGGTTCCTGTATCTATGTGTTGCAGGACATTCTGGGCCGCTATGGCGTGGAAGTGACCTTTGTGGATGGCACGGATCTGGCGGCCTGGAAGGCAGCGATGCGCCCGGACACCAAAGCGGTGTTCTTTGAAAGCATGTCCAACCCAACGCTGGAGGTGATTAACATCACTGCCGTGGCGCAGATTGCCCATGAGGTTGGCGCGACGGTTGTGGTCGACAACGTGTTTTCCACCCCTGTGTTTAGCCAAGCAATTGAGCAGGGTGCAGATGTGGTGATCTACTCGGCCACCAAGCACATCGATGGTCAAGGCCGCGCGCTTGGCGGTGTAGTACTTGGCACCAAAGACTTTATCCGTGGCACGCTGGAGCCCTACATGAAACACACGGGCGGTAGCATGAGCCCGTTTAACGCCTGGGTGATGTTGAAAGGTCTGGAAACCATTGACCTTCGGGTGCGGGCACAGGCGGAAAGCGCGTTGGCGATCGCTTCGGCTTTGGAAGGGCATCCAGCTTTGATGCGCACTATTTATCCTGGAATGGAAAGCCATGCGCAGGCAGCATTGGTGAAAAAGCAACTGGGCGGCAAAGGCGGTACCGTACTGTCTTTGGATATCAAAGGTGGTCGTGAAGCAGCGTTTAAATTTTTGAACGCGTTGGAGATTGCTGTGATTTCCAACAATCTTGGTGATGCGAAGTCGATTGCGACTCATCCGGCAACAACAACACACCAGCGGCTGCCTGATGAGGTGAAAGTCGACCTTGGCATCACACCGGGCTTGGTACGGTTCTCTGTTGGTTTGGAAGATACCGACGACTTGATCGCGGATATCAAACAGGCGGTTGAGGCCTCTCAAACCTAGGCGAATGGCGATTGTAGTACAGTTTCAAAGGCGCGCGGCAGACGGTCGGGCGCCTTTTGTGTCTCACGCTCGTACTGTGATCCAAGATGTCGTTTTTTGCGTAAGAGTTAACGAAATTAGCATTTTGTCGTCAGACTGACTAAGTTAGTTAAGCGACAGCAGGGAAAAGGCGCTTGGCTATGAATGTTCAGACTTCCAAGACCCAAACTCATACGACACGAGAAGAGGCCGTGGAGGCGCTTGAACGCTTGCGGGCATGGGCACAACAGGCCTCCGTGACTGAAATTGCTGAGCTCGACCCAGTTGTGGCGCGTTTGTTGCCAGATCAGCCGCTTGCGAATTATCCAGAGCTATCGCGCCAATATCCTGAAGGCTTTGAGGCAACGCCGGAGTACCGGGCCACTTTGCCAGATCTGCAAAACGGTCCTGAGAGCTTGATCAAAGGCGAAAAACAGCAGATCCAGCATGTTGGGATTTCAAATTTCCGTCTTCCAATCCGGTTCCATAGCCGGGACAATGGGGACATTATGCTCGAAACCAGCGTGACCGGAACCGTGAGTCTTGAGGCTGATAAGAAGGGCATCAACATGTCCCGGATTATGCGATCGTTCTATAAGCATGCCGAAAAAACATTTAGTTTCAGCGTGATGGAAGCCGCGCTGGCGGATTACATCACCGATCTGGAAAGCTTTGATGCGCGTTTACAGATGCGGTTCTCTTACCCCATGAAGATCAAATCATTGCGGTCTGGTTTGGAAGGGTATCAGTACTACGATATCGCGCTTGAGAAGGTTCAGCACGGTGGGAAGACACACAAGATCATGCATTTGGATTATGTGTATTCCTCGACTTGCCCCTGCTCATTGGAACTCAGCGAACACGCGCGGATGTCGCGTGCACAGTTGGCAACCCCGCACTCCCAGAGGTCAGTAGCGCGTATCTCGGTGGAAATTGTGGATCGCCCCCGGGTTTGGTTTGAGGACCTTATTGACCTGGCGCGCGACGCCGTTCCTACAGAAACCCAAGTGATGGTGAAGCGTGAAGATGAGCAGGCATTTGCTGAGTTGAATGCTGCGAATCCGATTTTTGTGGAGGACGCTGCACGGCTATTTTGTGAGAAGTTGAAAGCTGACCTCCGCATAGGGGATTTTCGCGTGATCGCCAGCCATCAGGAAAGCCTGCATAGCCACGACGCAGTGTCGGTTCTAACGGATGGCCCTTTGTTTGCCTCTGAAAGCATTGATCCCAAACAGTTCACCACATTGTTTCACGTTGGGTAACTGTTGGCTGCACCTTTCTCTGGTTTGCCGTTTTCTCTGTAGATCAGAGGGTTAGCCCAAGTCTGTAGTGTGTGGAACGTGGTGAAGCCGCTTGACAGATTGTGGCGCAACCGCCAACCCTGCGCCCATGCTGGACTTACGACCTGTTGGATATGTGATTGGCCTTTTGGTCGCTATGCTTGGTGCCGCAATGCTGGTGCCAATGGTTGTCGACCTATTGGATGGGAGCCAGCACTGGGAAGCATTTTTTGTCAGCTCTGTTCTCACCTGTCTTGGTGGCGGTATGGTCGCGCTGTCCTGTCACAATGGACGCGGTGATGGGCTGACTCTGCAACAAACCTTTTTGCTCACAACAACGGTATGGGTGGCCTTGCCAATGTTTGGGGCGCTGCCTTTTATGTTGGGTGCCACTGAAGCACGGGTTGTGGATGCGTTCTTTGAAGCGATGAGTGGCTTGACCACCACTGGGTCGACGGTGTTCTCCAGTCTTGAGGAGATGCCGCGCGGAATGCTTCTATGGCGCGGGCTGCTGCAATGGCTTGGGGGCATTGGTATCATTGTTGTCGCTATGGTGTTTTTACCGGAGCTGCGCGTTGGGGGTATGCAAATCTTCCGCAGTGAAGGTTTTGACACTTTTGGTAAAATTCTCCCACGCGCCACAGAAATTAGTAGTAGAATATCAGTGATTTACGTCACGCTGACTGTGTGCTGTGCGCTGGCATATGTCATCACTGGGATGAGCCCTTTTGATGCAGCGGTGCATGCGATGACAACCATCGCAACGGGTGGTTTTGCCAACTACGATTCTTCTTTTGGCGCCTTTGCAGTTGGCACCGAGTACGTTGCGGTAATTTTTATGATTTTAGCAGCGCTGCCATTTGTGCGCTTTGTTCAGCTCACCGCAGGCAGCGCCCAACCGATTTTGAAAGACACCCAAATCCGAGCCTTTCTGGTAACCGTTGCGGTGATAGTGGTCATGTTGACGGGTTGGCAGGTCCTCAACAATGGATTGGGCAGTGAGGCAGGTTTCCGCAAGGTGTTGTTTAACACCACCTCCATTGTGACAGGGACTGGGTATGCCAGTGCCGACTACATGCAGTGGGGCGGGTTCCCGGTATCGGTATTGTTTTTTGCTGGGCTGATAGGCGGGTGCGCTGGATCGACGGCCTGTTCGATCAAAGTATTCCGCTACCAACTTTTGTTTGCGACAATTAGGTCCCAAATCCGCAAAATTCAGCACCCAAGTGGAGTGTTCACGCCCACCTATCAAGGGCGCAAAATTGCCGATGATGTGTTGAATTCGGTTATGAGCTTTTTTGTATTTTTCACGGTGACGCTTGGCGCGTTGGCGGTGCTATTGGGCATGACGGGCCTCGACTTCACAACGGCGCTTTCTGGCGCGGCTGCGGCCCTAGCAAATATTGGCCCCGGACTGGGGGACACCATAGGGCCTGCAGGGAATTTCGCGACACTGAACGATACCGCAAAATGGCTTTTGGCGGCAGGCATGTTGATTGGCCGGCTGGAGCTTCTGGCGGTCTACGTACTCTTTACGGTTCAATTCTGGAGGGCTTGATGACGGCAATGGATCAAGAAATGCGTCCTTTGGGTGCACAGATCTCACATATGTTAAAAGCCCGGGGCGTAGATGTCATTTTTGGCATTCCCGGTGTGCATAATGTGGAGATGTATCGGGGCATCGAAGAAGCAGGCATCACCCACGTGTTGGCCCGTCATGAACAAGGTGCAGGCTTCATGGCGGATGGCTATGCGCGTGCCTGTGGCAAACCCGGGGTGGCCTATGTCATTACCGGGCCTGGCGTGTGCAATATCCTGACGCCGCTGGGGCAAGCCTATTCTGATAGCGTGTCCGTGCTGACGCTGGCGAGTTGTTTGGATGAGCATGCTAGTCATCGCGGGCAGTTGCATCAAATGGGGGACCAACGCGCTGCTGCGGCGACGGTGTGTGATTGGGCCGAAGAGGCTCGCAGTGCGCAGGCGGCGTTTGATTTGATCGATCGTGCGTTGCTGGAATTTCGGCACCAAAGGCAACGGTCTAAATATATTCAGGTACCCATTGAGTTGCTTGGAAGTCTGGCGCCAGAAGCGGCGGAAAAAACACCCGGTGATCATGCCAGCAGTGGCGGACAGCGTGTGCCAGTTTCCTTAGGCGGTCTTGAACAGACGCTTGCTGATGCGCAAAAACCGCTGTTTGTGTTTGGTGGTGGACTTGTTCAAAATGGCGACCGCGCGGACCAAGCCGCAATCGAAATTCTTGTGCGGGATTTGATCCGCCGCAGCGGTGCGGCTGCCTTTATGACCTATGCCGGGTGTGGGCTATTAAGTGCGGAGGAGCCGCTGAGCTTTGGCACATATTTGGGTCGCGGTGATAGCAAGCGCATTATTGGCGAAGCCGATGTTGTTGTCGTGATTGGATCAGAGTTATCTGAATGCGACCTTTGGCGCGATAAGCTTGGCCACACCGGAACCCTGGTACGTGTTGATATCGATGCAGAAGTTTTGGCAGACCGGCATCGCGCGGATGTGACCTTTCATTGCGAGGGGCGCGCCTTTGTTGAAGCTTTGCTGGCGGCGTTGCCGGTGGAAACTGCACAGCCCCGTTGGAATACCTCGGATATTGCGGCGACTAAGAAACGGTTTCGCGCAGAAGTTGATGCGGAAAGACCGGGTATCGTCCAGATTTGCGATTCATTGTCTGAAGTAATGCCGGATGGTGCAATGATCTATTCGGACATGACGCAGTTTGCCTATGTTGCCAAAGAGGTATGGGAGATGTCGCGGCCCGGCCAGTGGCACCATCCAAGTGGCTTTGGTACACTGGGATATGCGTTGCCTGCGTCGATAGGGGGCGCGATGGCGCGGCCGGGAAAACCAACCGTTTGTGTCGCCGGCGACTACGGTTTTCAATATACGGTGCAGGAATTGGGGGCTGCGGTGGAATTGAAGCTGCCAATCCCAATCTTGCTCTGGGATAATCACAAGCTGAAAGAGATTGAAGACAGTATGGTAGCGAGCCAAATCGCGCCCAACGCGGTTGTCGCGGCGAATCCTGATTTCTGCAAGCTGGCTGAGAGTTACGGCTGTTTGGCGACCGAACCCAATACCGTAGAAGAATTACAAGAGGCTTTGACGCAAGCTTTTGACGCGGACCGTCCAACTCTGATCCGAATGACTGCTGTACTTTCAACGCCTTAAGTCGCCAGTTTCCTGGAACATAAAGGGCGGCTTCAATTGAGCCGCCCTTAGTGATTTTTTGAAGATCTGGTTACCAACAACTGACCAATACGGTCATATCGCTGGCTTGTTTGCTGAGGTCTTCCGGAGCCATTGTTGCGCCATTTGAGGATAGGCTTGCCTGAATGCCTTCCTGCGCCAAGAGCGCCCGGATGGCGTCGCTGTTGACCGCAAAGTTTACCTCGTCGGGGAGTTGCTGCCCGGATTGTGTGTCTCGGGGTAACAGCATGCCAAACACGGATCCGCCAGCGTCAAAAACAGGGCCGCCCCAGTCTCCCGGCTGAGCGTTGAGGGCCAATCGCGTGAGTTCCTGCTCACCACGTAAGCCTTTGACATCTTCCAGTTGACCAAAGGTGAGGGTCGGAGCGCCCAAAGCGCCTTCATAAGAGTAGCCTGCGACGGCCACCTCAGACTGAATGCGCGGTGCGCCGTCGCGCAGCGTTGCCACGTCAATCGGTGCAAGCGAAGAAGTCGGGCTCAGGATTGCGATGCCTAGCGCTTCGTCGATGACAGACACCTGAACGTCGTAGTCTTCTTCGATGGTGACTTTGGTACAGTTTTGAACCGCCTCCGCGGTGGTCACAACATGGCCTTTGCGGTCGATGAAGAAACCAGAGCGAGACTGTTTTGGTTTGCGCACCTGCAGGCCTGAGATGAGGTCGATATCCTGTGCGGTGTCATCGCCGGCGGCCGGATCTAGCAGGCCGCCAATACGACTGAAACTGGCCTGCATCTCGCCAAGAATGCGGGTGCGACGTTCTTCGTCGCCCGCGGGCCAAACTAAGGTGAAGCCTTTGATCTGCCCCTCTTTTAGGGAGACTTCGGTGTGGCTTACAACGCTGTTGTTTTCGCCAGTCAAAACAAAGCTGGCGTTTTTACGCTCGCGTGGACCGTCCAGCGGCACAATATCCAACGTCTGCATAATGTCATACAGTCCAAACAAGGTATTTTGGTCGCCACCTTGGCTGATCAAAAGGACCTTGGCGGGGGTATCGCCGGTAGCTTCGTACTGTACAAAAGGGTATGCGGTGGAAGCTTTTTGCACGGCCCCTAGGGGCACAATTATTTCGATACCTGCGTCCAAATCACTGACCAACTGCAAGTTCATGCCTTCGAGAACAGCAAAAAACTGCCTGCGTAGGGTTTCGCGCTGCAAGGTCGTAAGAACACCCGTCACCTCAAATCCATTGTCCGCTTGCCAGTTGGACATGGAAGCTCGCGTACCACGGCCAAAGGAGCCGTCAATGGCAGAATTGTAATAGCCAGCCCACTTCAACCATTCTTGCAATGTCTTTTTCTCGGCGCGCGGGAGAGCAGCTTCGCTAGCGCGTGCTTCGCGCACAGTTTCGTCTGGTTGCTGCGGAGCAGGAACAATCTGGGGTTCGGCGGGTGTTTCAACAATCACAACGTCTGTAGTTTGAGTTTGTTGGCCACTTGGTGCGATGGACTGAGGGTCGGTAAGCTGATTGGCTCCAACGGGCCAGAATTGGCTGCGGTACTCGCGGGCCGTTGCGAGGTATGCATCCACTGGAATCACACCTTCAGACCGATAGACACGCAGAACGTTTTCAGCGTCTTCGCGACGATACGGGCCGAGAGCGACGGCATACCAGCCTCCGCCCAACGAAAATCCATTCACGTCATCCATGCGTTGAGCATAGGCCCGAATGTTCTCGCTGGCTTGAGACAGGCTGGGTTGGGCCTCGAGTTGCACCCAAACGATATCGTCGGGGGATTGGGCGAGAGCGGTTGTGACACTGAAAATCAGTGCCGCGAAAAGCGACAGAAAAGTGCGCAGCATATTGGTGGTAGTCCCTGAAACGCGTGACAAATGTTAATTAGAGGCCTTTTATCAGGTTCGACGCCGCTTGCACTCATAATTTGCCGCACTTCAGCTTTGTCGCCATGTTGACCCCGTGCAAGCTTGCGCATAAGCAAGACCCGCGTTTGGAAAGGGCTTTCACCATGGCACATAGCGACAGCAAACCGCGGAGTTTCCAGGAGATCATTCTGCGGCTCCAGAATTACTGGGCCGAAAAGGGCTGTGCAGTGTTGCAGCCTTATGACATGGAAGTGGGCGCTGGCACCTTTCACCCGGCAACAACATTGCGCTCGTTGGGCAACAAGTCCTGGGCGGCGGCCTATGTGCAACCGTCGCGTCGTCCGACCGATGGGCGTTATGGCGAGAACCCAAACCGGTTGCAGCACTACTACCAGTATCAAGTGCTGATCAAGCCAAGCCCGCCGAACCTGCAGGAGCTTTACCTCGGCTCATTGGCGGCGATTGGCATCGACATGGAAATGCACGACATCCGCTTTGTTGAGGATGACTGGGAAAGCCCAACGCTTGGTGCGTGGGGGCTTGGCTGGGAAGTTTGGTGTGATGGCATGGAAGTCAGTCAATTCACGTATTTCCAGCAGGTTGGCGGCCACGACTGTCATCCTGTGTCTGGCGAGCTGACTTATGGTCTGGAACGTCTGGCGATGTATGTGCTGGGCGTCGATCATGTGATGGATATGCCGTACAACGATCCGCAGACCGAGATTGCGCTGACCTATGGTGACGTGTTTAAGCAAACCGAGCAGGAATACAGCCGTTGGAACTTTGACGTGGCAAACACCGATGTGTTGCTCAAACAGTTTGAGGAAGCGGAAGCAGAGTGTGAGAAGATCCTCACACAAGCGCACGAGGATCCAAAAACTGGTCAACGTATCATTATGGTGCACCCTGCGTATGATCAATGTATCAAGGCATCCCACCTGTTTAACTTGCTTGATGCACGTGGTGTGATCTCCGTCACGGAGCGTCAAGCTTACATTGGGCGCGTGCGTGCGCTTTCAAAGCAGTGCGCAGACGCGTTTGTTCAGACAGAGGCGGGTGGCTACGCGGCGTGAGCCTGTTAGCTCAGTCCCGGCAACAAGACCTTGGCACCGTCGGCGACCATGCCGACGGCAATGGCAATCAAAACCATACCCATCAGGCGGGTCATGATGGTTCGCGCGGTGGCGCTAAGGTAGCGGCCAATGCTTCCTGCAAAGTAAAAAACAACGGCTATCATCAGCAAAACCAGGACCACACAACCTGCGTAAACTCCCCAGTCAGATGGCTGTTTGATCTGTTGGGCATAGAGGATCAGGGTTGTGATCGTTCCGGGCCCCACCAGCATCGGGAAGGTCATCGGGTAGAACGCGATACTGTCGGCGTCCACTTTTTGCATAACCTCGCGTTCTCGTTCGGTGCCGTGGTGCGCCGTGCTGCGTCGGCCGTTGAGCATGACAAATCCGATCTGTACCAGCACCAAACCGCCCGCGACGCGAAACGCGTCGACCGAAACACCGAAGAAAGTAAGAATTGCCGTGCCCGAAATGGCGATGATCACACAGGATACGGCGGTATATGTGATGATTTTTGTCGCGGCGCTGCGTTGCTCGGCTTGCTCCAGTTCTTCAGTCAGACCAAGAAAGACCGGCAGATTGATGAAGGGGTTCATAACGGCAAACAAGGCGCCAAACATGGCAATGGCAAAGCTTTCGGACATGTATACCCCTTTGAAGGTCTCGCAAAATCACTTAGATCAGCGCCAACTTTGCCGTGGTCTCGGACATCACGCAACAGAAACAATACCCGTTGGGGGAAGGTAAGAGCATGACAGGGAAACTGTTTGGAGGGCTTATTGTGCTGACAGCTTTGGTTGGTGGTGTCGCGATGTACTGGCTGCAGGTCTACGGCTACTATGACGCTGTGCCGGTTTCAGACGTGCAAGATGACGTGCAACTGACCCTGTTGGTGAACGGTCAGGCGGAGCCGATCCTCTATGATGATTTTCAGGCGATTGACAGCGACAGCTCACCGATTCGGTACCGCGCATGTTTTACCACTAACATGAGCACAGGCCTGCTGACCGAAACATATGAAATGCTAGAACACGCTGAACCGCGAAATGCCCCGAAGTGGTTTGAGTGTTTTGATGCCCAAGAGATCGGGAAATCCTTGGAGGACGGTGAGGCATTAGCGTTTTTGGGAGAGAAAGACGTGATGTATGGCATTGATCGTATTGTTGCGATTCTGCCGGACGGACGCGGATTTGCTTGGAATGAAATCAACGCCTGTGGCGAGATTGCTTTTGACGGTAAACGTCTGCCCGCGCATTGTCCTCCACGACCAGCGGAGTAATATTGATGTCACAGGTGCTTGTTGTCCCGGAAATGATCACAGCAACTTTGGGGTTTGCTGTATTTCTATTGGGCGCGCGCCTGACGCGCAAAGTAGCCTTCTTGCGGGAATTCAATATTCCTGAGCCGGTCACAGGCGGCCTGATCGCAGCAGCGGTTTTCGCGGCTTTCACGGCGGCGTCCGGAATTGGCTTGAGCTTTGAGACTGCCGCGCGGGACTATTTTCTTGTCGTATTCTTTGCAGGCATCGGATTAAACGCGCGGCTGTCTGACTTGTTGTCGGGCGGGAAGATATTGGCGCTGCTTCTTGTTCTGACGCTTGGTACAATTGTTGTGCAGAATGTGGTGGGTATTGCTGGGGCTACGATGTTTGGGCTTCCTGCACAGTCAGGTGTTCTATTTGGGTCAGCAGCTTTGATTGGTGGACACGGCACAGCTATTGCTTGGGCACCAAATGTGGCAACGGCCACCGGTTTGAACAGTGCCCCCGAGTTGGGCGTCGCTATGGCGACATTGGGATTGATAGCGGCCTCCCTAGTGGGCGGGCCAATCGCCAAGTATTTAGTTGGACACTACAATTTGAAATCCACCCATGAAGGTGAGGGCGATGTGGTTGGGGTGTCGTTCGCCGAGGAAAACGATGCGACGGAAATCAGCCATGTGACGTTAATGCGGGTGATGCTGTCACTGCACGTGGCCATCATTCTAGGATATGTGTTGCACGAGGTGCTCGAAGAACTGGGGCTGATGTTGCCGCTGTTTGTGCCGTGCCTGATAGTTGGGATTATCCTTGGCAACCTGCGCCTGTTGCTAGCTCCGAAGGCTCCCGCCGTGGCGCGCACTCCAACATTGGCCGTGATCTCAGAATTTGCGCTTGGCGTGTTTCTGGCAATCTCCCTGATGACGCTAGATTTTTCTACGTTGAGTGGTGCGGGTATGGCCATCATGGCAACTGTAGGGTTGCAAACGCTGCTGACCGTAATCTTGGTGATTGTTGTTTTGTTCCCAATCCTCGGGCGCAACTACGATGCAGCGGTTTTGGCCTCGGGATTTGCCGGATTTTCACTTGGTGCAACTCCCACGGCCATTGCCAATATGACCGCTGTGACCAAACGCTACGGACCTGCGCCCATTGCGTTTGTCGTTTTGCCCTTGGTTTCAGCCTTTTTTGTCGATATCGCGAACGCGGTTGTCATCCAATACATCGTGAACTTCTAAGGACCCGTCATGCCAGATCTGCTGATCGAACTTTTCTCCGAAGAAATTCCCGCGCGCATGCAGGCGCGGGCTGCTGAAGATCTTAAGAAAAAAGTCACGGATGGTTTGGTCGACGGTGGTTTGACCTATGCACACGCGCGCGCTTATTCGACACCGCGCCGTTTGACGCTGGCGATTGAAGGTCTGTTGGCGGAAAGCCCAACAGTAAAGGAAGAACGTAAAGGTCCAAAGGTTGGTGCCCCGGACAAGGCCATCGAAGGTTTCCTGCGCGGTGCTGGTGTATCCCATGAAGACTTGGAAGAGCGCGACACGCCTAAAGGCGCGGTATATTTCGCAAGCATCACAAAGCCTGGTCGTCCGGCGGCTGGCATCGTGGCCGAAGTACTTGAAGACGCCATTCGCAATTTCCCATGGCCCAAATCTATGCGCTGGGGCACAGGCAGTTTGCGGTGGGTGCGTCCATTGCACTCCATCCTGTGTATTCTGAGCGCGGAAGATGGGCACGCTGTGGTGCCAGTTGATATCGACGGCATCAAAGCAGGCGATACCACAGAAGGTCACCGTTTTATGGGAAGTGGGCGCTTCACCGTCCATGGGTTTGAGGACTATGAGGTCAAGCTTAAGCGCGACCGCGTGATCTTGAACGCAGACGAGCGCCGAGAAACCATCTGGAACGACGCAACCAATATGGCGTTTGCACAAGGCCTGGAGTTGGTTGAAGACAAAGGGCTTCTTGATGAGGTGGCCGGGCTAGTGGAATGGCCGGTTGTTTTGATGGGTGACATTGCCGAAGATTTTCTTGGGCTGCCGCCGGAGGTGCTGCAAACCTCGATGAAAGAGCATCAAAAATTCTTTTCGGTGAAGAACCCAAAGACGGGGCGTATCGAAAAGTTTGTGACCGTGGCCAACCGAGAGACCAAAGACAACGGCGAAACTATTCTCGCGGGGAACCAAAAGGTTCTATTTGCACGGCTGTCCGATGCGAAGTTCTTTTGGGAAAACGATATTCGTGTGGCCTCTGCGGGTGCCGATGCGTGGTTGGAGAGTCTCAGCAATGTAACCTTCCACAATAAGCTGGGCAGCCAAAGCGATCGGATTGCCCGCATTGCTGCGTTGGCGGGTGAAATCGCGCCCGTAACAGGCGCCTCTTTTGGTGAGGCGGATAAAGCCGCGCGTTGGGCCAAGGCCGATCTAAGTTCTGAAATGGTCTATGAGTTCCCAGAGTTGCAAGGCCTGATGGGCCGTTACTACGGTGAAGCGGCGGGTCACTCCGCGGCTGTGTCTGCGGCGGCGGAAGAGCATTACTCGCCGCTTGGCCCGTCTGATGATGTGCCAACTGCCCCCGTCTCTGTGGCGGTTGCCATGGCCGACAAACTCGACACGCTGACCGGGTTTTGGGCGATTGATGAAAAGCCAACCGGCTCCAAAGACCCGTTTGCGCTGCGCAGGGCAGCATTGGGCGTGATCCGTCTGGTATTGGAAAACAATCTGCGCCTGTCTCTGGATGCCCCTTTTGATCGTCAACTGTTGCGTCACAAAGCGCATGAGACACAGGACGATAAGTTGGCAGCAGCGCTGGCAAAGGATTTGGAGCAGGAAATCGCGGAACATGGCGTTCTTGGCGCTGTGGTGCGCACTGTGAAAGCGGCCATTGATGGCGACCTGCCCAACCATATCGAGGCATTGCGCCAGACTCTGCCAGATACGTCCGCTGATCTTTTGTCGTTTTTCCACGACCGCCTGAAAGTTTACCTGCGCGATCAGGGCATTCGCCACGATGTAATCGATGCTTGTATCGCAATGCCGGGCAATGATGACTTGGCCTTGCTGGTGGCGCGCGCGCGTGCGTTGCAGGACTTTGTTGGAACCGAAGACGGTGAAAACCTGTTGCAAGGATTTAAGCGGGCCAACAACATTTTGAGCCAGGCAGAAGAAAAAGATGGCGTTGAGTATTCCTTTGGAGCTGACGTGAAGTTTGCAGAAGACGAGAGCGAAAAAGCGCTCTTTGCGGCGCTTGATAACGCGGAAATTGCTATTGCTTCCGCGTTAAAGGCCGAAGATTTTGCGTCAGCCATGGGCATAATGGCCACGCTTCGGGCGCCGACTGACGCGTTCTTTGAGGCGGTGCAAGTGAACAGCGACAACGACATTGTGCGCCGAAATCGCCTCAACCTGCTGTCGCGCATTCGCGTGATCTGTCTTCAGGCGGCGGACTTGACCCGCGTCGAAGGCTAACTTTCAAAATCGTCGCGGTGGAACAGCAAAGGCTTGTTTCGCCGCGACGTCGGTCTATGCTGCAATGCACAACAAATAGGTGCCGCAGTGCAGCAGAACGACCCACACATCACCCTAATCACCCCCGACGCGCCAATGGGTGCCGCAACTCATGGTGGGCGGGCCAAGTGTTTGCAACGGCTTGCACGGTTGGACCTCCCGGTTCCCGCAACGGTGGCGCTTTCATTTGATGCGGTGCACGGGCTTGCCGCAGGAGATGTGCCGGATATGGGGCATATCTTGGCCCCATTCGGCGAAGATCAACTTTTGTGTGTCCGGCCAAGTTCTGAAGATCCGGATTGGGGAGGCCCTGGGGCCATTCTGAACATCGGTATGAATGATAAGCTGTTGTCCAAGCTCAGTGACAGAATTGGGTTGGAGGCGGCGACGAAACTCTATTTGAAGTTTATCCAGTCTTATTCGACCCATGTTGCGCGGCTTGACCCGGATATCTTTGATGACCTCGACAGCGGCTCTTCAGGGGCAGTGTCGGACTACTTGTCGGCCTATGAAGATGAGGCAGAAGAAGCCTTTCCACAAAACTTGGGCACCCAACTTGTCGGCGTTTTGCGGTCTATGGCTCGGGCATGGGAAGGCACCACTGCGCGATTGCTTCGTCAGGCCAAAGGGGCACCTGCAGATGCTGGTCTGGGACTGGTCATTCAGGCGATGGCGCTTGGAGTCGGTAAAGGGGAGAGTGGCAGTGGTGTTCTCCAACTGGTGAATAGCGACACAGGGCTGCCGCAAATTACGGGGCGCTATATGAGCCAATCGCAGGGCCGCGATGCACTGCAGTCGGGCGCTGCAGCGTTGTTTCTCCAAAAAGATGATCGTGGACCGTCCTTGGAGGAAAAAGTCCCCGAGACGTTTGCCAAGTTGACAGCGCACGCAGCATTGATGCGTCAAAAGCTGCGAGAAGAGATGCAATGCGAATTCACTCTTGAAGATGGTGAAATCAGTATCTTGGACGGTGTGCGGGTGCAGCGTAGTGCGCGGGCCGCCGTGCGCATTGCCGTATCGCTGGCTGAGGATAAGATTATTCCTAAAGAGGAAGCGGTTATGCGAGTAGAGCCGCGTGCGCTCAATGAGCTGTTGCACCGGCAAGTGGACCCAGAAGCAGCGCGTGATGTGTTGGGTACTGGTATTGCGGCCAGTCCCGGTGCTGCGACAGGAAAAATCGTTTTTACAGCTGCCGAAGCACAGGCCAGTGCTGCCCGTGAAGAAGCCTGTGTTCTGGTGCGGCGGGAAACCAATCCTGAGGATATACGTGGCATGCATGCCGCCAGTGCAGCCCTGACGGAGCGTGGTGGAGTGACCAGCCATGCGGCGGTGATCGGGCGTGGCTTGGGCTTGCCCTGCGTGGTTGGCGCAACCTCCATGCGGTTTCAGATCCGAAAAAAACGGATCATTGCCGCAGATGGCCGGATTTTCACCGAAGGGGATGTGATCACCGTTGATGGAACCAATGGGCAAATTCTGGCAGGTGAACCCAGGATGCTTGAGGCTGCTCCAGATGGCTCGTTTCAAACGTTGATGGAATGGGCCGATGAAAATCGCGACATTGGTGTGCGTGCCAATGCGGATACGCCGGCAGATGCCAAAACGGCGTTGATGTTTCAGGCCGAGGGCATTGGTTTGTGTCGTACAGAGCACATGTTTTTTGAGGCCGATCAGTTGATCGCCATGCGAGAAGTCATTTTTGCAAACGCACCTGCAGATCGCAGTGTGGCACTTCAGGCATTGTTGCCGATGCAGCGAGAGATGTTTGTCGAGTTGTTTGAGCTGATGGATGGGCGTCCGTTGTGCATCCGCCTATTTGATCCGCCATTACACGAATTTCTGCCAACCGATCGCGCAGGATTACGGGATTTGGCAGAAGCGCTGAATCTGCCGTTGTCCGACGTGACACGACGTGTGGAAGCGATGGGGGAATACAACCCGATGCTTGGAATGCGCGGAGTTCGGTTGGGGATAACAGTTCCGGAAATTCTCGACATGCAGGCGCGCGCCATTTTTGAAGCCATACTGGATGCTTGCGGCGAAAATGAGCCTGTTGTTCCAGAAATTATGATCCCACTTGTGTCGGCCAAGCGAGAAGTTGAACTGGTAAAGACGCGCATTGATGCTGTTGCTGCGGCGGTGAAAACAGAGCGTGGTCGCGATTTTGATTACCGCTTGGGGGTCATGGTCGAAACCCCAAGGGCGGCGTTGCGCGCCGAGGATATCGCTCCGCATTGCGAATTCTTTAGCTTTGGCACAAATGACTTGACCCAAATGACATATGGCTTGTCACGCGATGACGCGGGTCGCTTTATGAGCCCCTATGTGCAGCAAGGGGTCTTCCCCGAAGATCCATTCCACACTCTAGACCAAGAAGGTGTGGGGGAACTCTTGCGATTGGGGGCGGAGCGTGGTCGTCGTGCCAAGCCAGAATTAACACTTTCGGTGTGTGGCGAGCATGGTGGCAGCCCCGAATCAATCGCCTTTTGTCGGGAGATTGGATTGGACTATGTGTCGTGTTCCCCATTCCGGGTTCCTGTAGCGCGGCTGGCTGCAGCTCAATTGGCAATTTCAGATAAGCTTATATAAAATATAGAAAAATATCTCAGAATTTGGCTTGGCCTTGACGGCCTGTTGGGTGCGACATGGTGTGTTGGTGGACCATTTGGGCGTTTTCCTTTAAAAGACCGCTCGTTGAAAGCTGCCAGGGGGGCGTTCCCCCGACATGAGGTTAAGATGCGCCATCTGATTGTTAGTGTTATTGTATTTGCATTGACGGCCGGAATGGGAGTCGCAGAAGCCACTCCCTCTAACGTCAAAAACAAAGCAAAGCCGCGCCAGTTGGTGTTGTTTGATGGCAAGACGCTGCGTGACATTTTTGGTGCAAAGAAGAAAAAACCGACTGAAATTAGCTATAGTCGCAGCTTCATCGACACGCTTCCAAAGGTGTCCAGTGACCTCCGTACCAACGAGTGGCAATGTCTGTCTGAGGCGTTGTATTTTGAAGCACGTGGTGAGAGCGTGAAGGGGCAATTTGCCGTGGCCGAAGTGATTATGAATCGCGCAGGGCACGCTTCGTTTCCAAACAGTGTGTGTGGTGTGATCAATCAAGGCACCGCAAGCGGACGCAAATACCAATGCCAGTTCACCTACAACTGTGATGGCGTGAGCAACAAAATCCGCGAGCAAGCAGCATATGAGCGCGTGGGCAAAGTGGCGAGTTTGCTTTTGGATGGTGCACCAAAACAGCTGACGGATGGAGCGACCCATTATCACACCAAGGCGGTCAATCCGCGGTGGTCTCGCACATTTGCTCGCACCACCACGATAGGCGTGCATCATTTCTACCGGATGCCCACTCGTCTCTCTCAAAATTAACGGATCTGACGAAACGTGGCGCTCTGGCGGCCTAACTTGCCGCCTTTACACTATGGTCTGAAAGGCAAGGGGCTGATAAAGGCTGCGCACCCAACTACCGGGTGGAGCTAACTTGTGCACGGACCTAGATCATGAGCAACGAAATTCGACTGGCTTTTGCCCATCCCTCAGAGCGAGCTGAGGCGACGGCGCAGGGAGACCCGCTTGATAGGATCTCGCTGCGAGATCATATTGTCGAAGTTGAGATTGGTGCTTTTCAAGCTGAGCGCGGTGCGACGCAACGTGTGTGCTTCAATGTTGTTGTCGAAGTACTGCCGATTGGATCAGCTGTGGCTGATGATGATGTGGATCGCATTTTATCCTACGACAAAGTGACTGATGCTATTGCATTCGAGTTGGCAGCCGAGCGGCTCAATTTGCTTGAGACATTGGCGGTGCGTGTGGCGGATCGAGTGCTTCTGGAACCTCAGGCGCAACGTGTTTTTGTCCGTATAGAGAAACTGGACCGGGGGCCCGGGGCCTTAGGGGTGGAGATGGTGCGGTCGCGCAAGGCACATTTGGCACCGATTGAAACCGTTGCTGAGGAAGAACCACCCAGACCACGTGTTGTTTTCATGACCAACGAAGCGAGGCAGTCGGAAAACCTGTTGGGTTGGATCGATCAGTTGGAAACTGCGGACCAGCCATTGATCCTGTGTGTGGGCGCGCCAGAAGGTGGCGTGCCTCAAACGGGTCAGGACTTGACCCAGCGACGTGTGGATTTACTGGCCATTGAGCAAAACGCGTGGATGCTTGCTGTTTGTGACAAGAGATGTGTGGTGGTTGACACCCGCACTGAGCTGGAATGGGCCATGAAAAACGGCCAAATCTGTGTTTGGGCCCCTTCCAAAATTGTATTGGACGCTGTCGACGGTCCAAGTTCGCCCCCAAGTGATGCCTTGGCGCTTTCGGCGTGGTTTGCCAGTCAAATGCAAGCTAAGGAGTTTTGGGTCATAGGGGAAGCGACACGAGCGGTGAATGTTGACCGATGTGTCGCCATCGATCAAAAAAACCTTTGAGTTCTTGCTTTTTGAGGTCCGTTTGCGCAACCAACCAACATGAAATCTTATTACCGCCCCCTTGCCCAAACTGATGTTGCGCGGCCGCTCGACGCCAAAACTCTAGCTGGAGGATGGTGCTGGTTCACTCATGTCGAAATCCTGCAACGAGGTCAGCCCTCTCAGGTGCGCTCTGTGGTGGAGGTGCCATCGGACGTGATGGCCAGGCTGTGTACACCGCGTAAACCTGTGTGCGGATTGGATTTGTCTGCTCCGGAACTCATGGGTATACTGAATGTCACGCCAGACAGCTTTTCCGATGGTGGGCAGTTCGAAGGCCGCGATGAATCCCTCCAGCAAGCTCAAATGATGATAGAGGCTGGTGCCGGGCTGATTGATGTCGGAGGGGAAAGTACGCGCCCAGGAGCCAGGGTGGTCCCGATAGCGGAAGAAATTGAGAGAACGCAGCCCGTAGTTCGAGAGATTGCAAAGCGGCTGAATGTGGTCATGAGCATCGACACCCGAAAGGCGGAAGTGGCACGGGCGGCTTTGACAGCTGGAGCATCTCTTGTGAATGACGTTTCCGGTTTCACATTTGATAAAAAACTGGCAACGGTCGCCGTAGAAGCTGGCGTGCCCGTGTGCGTAATGCATACGCAGGGTGACCCGGCCACGATGCAGCAAAACCCTATCTATGACGATGTTTTGCTTGATGTTTATGACTTCCTTGAAACACAAGTTGAGTATCTTTCGGCCTTGGGCATTTCGCGTGAAAATATCGTCATCGATCCGGGGATTGGATTTGGCAAAACATTGTCAGATAACCTTATCCTATTGGCCCGATTGAGCCTATTTCATGGGTTGGGGTGCCCTCTTCTTTTGGGGGCGTCGCGGAAGAAATTTATCGGAACCATCGGCAAGGCTCCGCTTGCTCAGGACCGCATGCCGGGTTCTGTGGCGGTTGCGCTTGAAGGCGTTGCACAGGGCGCGCAGATTATCCGAGTACATGACGTGGCTCAGACCCGTCAGGCTTTGAACATGTGGCAGGCAGTGACGACAGGAGACTACAATGGCGCGTAAATTTTTCGGAACCGACGGGGTTCGAGGAACTGCCAATATCTATCCAATGACTGCGGAAATGGCGCTGCGTATTGGGGCGGCTGTCGGTCGTTACTTCCGTAACGACGGGACCAATCAGCACAGAGTGGTGATTGGTAAGGACACACGACTGTCAGGTTACATGTTTGAAAATGCACTGACCGCAGGTTTGACTTCGACCGGGATGAACGTCTTTCTGCTTGGTCCAGTACCAACTCCTGCAGTGGGATTGCTGACAACCTCAATGCGCGCAGATTTGGGTGTGATGATTTCCGCAAGCCACAACCCCGCCGACGATAACGGCATCAAGTTTTTCGGGCCAGACGGGTTTAAGCTGTCTGATGAAGTTGAGCTGGAACTTGAAAAGCTGATCGAAAGCGGCGTAGAGCCTGCACAGGCGCAGAATATCGGACGTGCGCAGCGAATTGATGATGGTCGGTTTCGCTACATTGAACGTGTCAAAAGCTCGTTGCCAAGGGATTTGCCGCTGCGCGGCGTAAAGGTTGTGATCGATTGTGCGAATGGCGCTGCGTATCGCGCGGCCCCAGAGGCCCTTTGGGAATTGGGGGCTGAGGTGATCACCGTTGGCGTCACGCCAAACGGCTACAACATCAACGAAAACTGTGGGTCGACCAGCCCACGTACCGCGCAGGAGACTGTTGTCGCCCACGGCGCAGATGTTGGGATCTGTCTGGATGGGGATGCCGATCGGGTGATGATCATCGACGAGAAAGGCAAAGTTGCCGACGGCGATCAGATCATGGGGCTGTTTGCAAGCCAATGGGCGGAACAGGGCCGTCTGAAAGGTGGTGCATTGGTTGCTACCGTTATGTCAAACCTCGGCCTTGAGCGTTTCTTGGAAACCAAGGGGCTAAGGTTAGAGCGGGCAGCGGTTGGAGACAGGTATGTCGTCGAAGCCATGCGTAAAGGCGGTTATAATTTGGGCGGCGAGCAGTCTGGCCACATTGTGATGACGGACTATGCCACAACTGGTGACGGTTTGATGGCTGGCCTGCAGTTCCTTGCGGCGATGGTTGAAACCGGCAAAAGGGCCTCGGAGTTGGCACAGGTGTTTAACACAGTGCCGCAGATGCTCAAAAACGTACGCTACGGCGATGGGCAGGCACCGCTGGATGAAATCTCTGTGAAAACCGCAATAGCAGACGCTGAGGCCGCGCTTGTGGGGCAAGGACGTTTGCTCATTCGTAAATCGGGAACCGAACCTCTGGTGCGTGTCATGGTGGAATGTGAGGATGCTCAGCTGTTGGAGCGCACTGTCGACAGTGTAGTCGATGCGGTTCAGTCAGCTGTTGCCTGAAGCCCTATGCGCCCCTTGAGCCAAACAGTCGCTGCAAAGCACCAAATTGGCTCAATGCAACTCCAGACAAGATCAGAAGCGTTGCCCATACCAAGGATCCGGGCAGTGGTTCTCCCATCAATGTGACGCCAAACACTACCGACCAGAGTGGCACCTGATAGTTGGTGAGACTCATAAATACCGGTCCGGCGCTGCGGATTACAACGATGCGCAACAGGGTTGCACCTGCGGTGGGCACAAGGCCAAGCAAGGCTACCAACGCAAGCCCTTCAAACGGAGGCATCGGAGGGAGACCATGCTGTATAAACGCCAACGGGATGACCACGCCGCTTCCAAAAATCAGGGTTGCGGCAGCCAGTCCAACGGGATCCAATGGCGGTAGTTTGCGCAGGACAATAGAGGATACGCCGTAGCAACTTGCCGCTGCGAGGCAGGCGATCTGGCCTCCGGTTTCCAAGGGGCTGCCGCTGGAGGCAAAGGCCGCAGGTCCAATCAAGACAAGCACGCCCGCAAAGCCAATCAGAAAGCCAATGGTGCGCCGTAGGGTCATACGCTCGCCAGGCACTAGAAAATGCGCAAGCGGCAGTACAATCAATGCCACAGCGGCCATAGAGACGCCTGTGAAGGCAGAGGTGACGTATTGTTGCGCCCACGCGAGCAGCATGAACGGAACGGCGGCACTAAAGACTGAGACAAATCCCAATCTTGTCCAATCGGTTGCCTGCGTGGTGAACATTTGCCCCCCACGCAGCTGCCAAATGGCAATGGTGATCACAGCAGCAAAACCGATCCGGCCTGCCGCAACCCAAAAGGGCGGCATATGTCCGAGTGCGAGTTTTTGGACCATGAAGGTGCCGCCCCAGATCAGCCCGAGCAATGCGACCATAATCCAGCTTTTGAGGGAGACCTCGGGTGCAGAGGTCATGCGCTACCCGCGAAGAGCGAGCGCGCCAAGGCCGCAAAAAGAGCCGCGTGCGCAAGGGTGATGCTGATGCCTGCAATCTTCCAGCCAATTGGTGTTGGCACCCCGGGTTGAGAGTGAGCAACGGCAACGGTCAAGAGCAATTGATAAAGGGCCAAGAACGCAGCCAAAATGCCTGGAATCGCTTCACTGACTGGCAAGACCAGCAGAAGCGCCAGTAGGGGTTGGTGAAACAAGGCCGTCCCGTAGTTGCCGACCCAAAAGGTTTCGCCGGTTGGACGTGCCCCGCGCAGTACGGCACTCAGCCATTTAGGAGTAAACAGCGTCAGTTTCTCGTTAGTTTCTTCTGCCATATAGAAGTCTCCAATATCTACGGGCGGGACCAGGCCTATGGTGGTTGGAAACGTCAAACCAGCGATCCGGGATTGGTCTGCTGTGAAACAAAAAAGGGGAGCCGAAGCTCCCCTTTTCCTAAGCAGAGAGCCACTTAGTTTTTCGCTTTATCGACCATTTTGCCCGCGGAGATCCACGGCATCATGCCGCGCAGTTTTTCACCGGTCGCTTCGATCTGGTGCTCGTCGTTGGCACGACGTGAGGCTTTCAGAGTTGGCTGGCCAACCTGGTTTTCCAGCATGAAGTCACGCACAAATTTACCCTGCTGGATGTCATCCAGAACTGCTTTCATGCGGGCTTTGGTTTCTTCGTAAGGCAGGATGCGTGGGCCGGTGACGTACTGGCCGTATTCTGCGGTGTTGGAGATGGAGTAGTCCATGTTAGCGATGCCGCCTTCATAGATCAGGTCCACGATCAGCTTCACTTCGTGCAGGCATTCGAAGTATGCCATTTCAGGGGCATAGCCAGCTTCCACCAGAGTTTCGAAGCCACAGCGGATCAGTTCTACCAGACCACCGCAGAGAACGGCTTGCTCGCCGAACAGGTCGGTTTCGCATTCTTCGCGGAAGTTGGTTTCGATGATGCCGGAGCGACCGCCACCGATGGCGGAGCAATAAGACAAACCAATTTCCAGTGCTTTGCCGGTGGCGTCGTGATCAACGGCCACAAGGCATGGCACGCCGCCGCCTTTGGTGTATTCGCCGCGCACGGTGTGACCTGGGCCCTTTGGCGCCATCATGATCACGTCAACGCCTTCTTTGGGCTCGATCAGGCCAAAGTGCACATTCAGACCGTGGGCAAATGCAATTGCAGAGCCTGGCTTGATGTTGTCGTGTACGTATTTTTTGTAGGTTTCGGCCTGCAGCTCGTCGGGCATGGTGAACATGATCACGTCACACCAGGCAGCTGCCTCTGCAATGCCCATAACTTTCAGGCCTTCGCCTTCAGCTTTCTTGGCTGATGCAGAACCTTCGCGCAGAGCAACGACGAGATTTTTGGCACCTGAGTCGCGCAGGTTCAGCGCGTGCGCGTGACCTTGGGAACCGTAACCGAGGATGGCCACTTTTTTGTCTTTGATCAGGTTAATGTCGCAATCGCGATCGTAGTAAACGCGCATGATGGGCGCTCCTTTGACTGGTTTCTGAACGCAGAATACGGTTTTGGAGGCGAGGCGCGACCATATTTGGCTGGCAATTCCCTCTTTTTTGGGCGTATTCATTCTTCAACTTACTAATTTTCGGAAGATTCATGTTGGATGATCTCGACCGTCGCATTTTGCGATACATGCAAGCAGACCCGACTCAATCTGTACCCGATCTTGCGGATCAGCTGTCGCTGACCACGTCACGTCTGACCCGACGGGTGGAAAAGCTAAAAGAGGCTGGTGTGCTGCGCGGGCAGAGGGCAGTGATTGACTGGCAAGCGTTGGGGTATGCGGTCGAAGTCTCGTTGCGGGTGACATTGGACAAGACACAAGAGCGGGCGTTTGATGAGTTTATTGAAGCCGCACGAGACATTCCGGAAGTCACCGAAATCCAGACGTTTCTTGGGCGTGTGGATGTGCGTTTGTCGGTGATCGCCAAAGACATGGGGCATTATCAGGAGGTGTATCGCAGCCGTATTCTAACCTTGCCGCATATCGCCGATATTGAATCATTGATGCATGTGGCACGGATTAAGTCGGACGAAAGCCTGCCGATATGATTGAACTGGACGAAATAGATCGCGGTCTTCTCAAAGCGTTAGCTGAAGATGCGACCCAGAACGCCGGCGCGTTGGGGCGGCGGTTTGGCCTGTCGCAGCCGGCGACGTGGCGGCGGATCAAGCGGTTGCAGGACAGTGGGGCGATTGCGGGGCGGAAGCTGGATCTGGATTATGAAAAGCTGGGCTTTGGCGTGACGGTGTTTTTGGGCGTGAAGCTGGCCACCAAGGGACGGGTGAGTTTGGACGACTTTGAGCGGGCGGTTTCAGCCATTCCAGAGGTGCAGACGGTGGAACATGTGTTGGGTCTTTATGACTACCGGTTGCGGGTCACGGCGCGCGATATATCTGATTTTGAACGGGTTTTACGGCGCCGGGTGATGACTTTGCCGGGAGTGGGCAATGTGGAAGCCAATGTGTTGCTCAGCGAAGAGCGGCGGCCCGGCCCGCTGTAAGCGCTTGATGGAAATGACGAAGGGTCTTGAAGGCTTTGGGTGATTGGTGGACGCGCCACTTTGCGTTAGACCCTAGGTAACATGATAAGGAGTTTCCCGATGGCACATGACATCGACCCCGGTGGGTTGAGCGAGTTTTCCGTGGTGTTCACGGACCGGTCTTTGAACCATATGTCCAAGGCTTTTCAGCAGGTTATGCGGGACATCTCCGACCTGTTGAAAGAGGTTTATAACGCAGACGCTGTGGCCTTGGTGCCGGGTGGTGGCACCTACGGTATGGAAGCAGTGGTGCGGCAGTTTGCGGCGGGGCAGAAAACGTTGGTGGTGCGCAACGGGTGGTTCTCTTACCGTTGGAGCCAGATTTTTGAGGCTGGCGGGTTTGCTGCAGAGAGCACAGTGATGAAGGCGCGGCAGACTGGGAACGGGGTCACAGCGCCGTTTGCGCCAGCGCCGATTGCGGATGTGGTTGCGGAAATTCATAAGCAAAAACCACAAGTTGTCTTTGCGCCACATGTGGAAACCAGCGCTGGTGTGATCTTGCCGGATGACTATATCAAAGCCATGGCTGAGGCTGCGCATGAGGTTGGGGCTCTGATGGTTCTGGACTGCATTGCTTCGGGCTGTGTCTGGATCGACATGGAAGCGCTGGGTGTGGATGTGCTGTGCTCTGCACCGCAAAAGGGGTGGAGCGCGTCGCCGTCGGCAGGGCTGGTGATGATGTCGGATAAGGCTTTGGCACGGTTGGAAAATACCACGTCTGATAGCTTTGCGCTCGACCTGAAAAAGTGGCGTGACATTATGGCGGCCTATGAAAACGGCGGCCACGCCTATCACGCGACCATGCCAACAGATGCGCTGCGGGCGTTCCGCGATACGATGCTGGAAACCAAAGAATACGGCTTTGACAAGCTGCGTTTGGCGCAGTGGGCGCTGGGTGATTGTGTGCGTAACATGCTGAAAGACAAGGGTATTCAGTCGGTTGCGGCCGAAGGTTTTGGTGCGCCGGGTGTGGTGGTGAGCTACACCAGTGATCCGGGGGTTCAGAACGGCAGCAAGTTTGCGGCAGAAGGCATGCAGATTGCCGCCGGTGTGCCGCTGGCCTGTGATGAGCCTGAAGGCTTCATGACCTTCCGGTTGGGGCTGTTTGGATTGGACAAATTGTACGACGTGGACGCGACAATAAATCGTTTACGAAATGTCCTTGATACGGTGATTTAGCACGTCGGTATCGCGTCTGTATTACGACTGTTTTACGGAGGTGGCGTTTTTGGCGCTTCCTCCGTTTCATTTTGGTGTTTGCTTTGCAGAAATAGCCGAATGGGGGCTAAATCGCCTTTGCGCGGCGCAGCGCAATGTTGCTGTTTTGAGGCAATCCGTAGCGTAAGGTCAGGGCAATCATTGCGAGGCTGATCGCTAACCAAAGGCCGCCCCAAAGAAGTGTGGATCCGCCAACTTGTTCCGCCAGGATGCGGGCGTCAGAGCGCAAATGGGCGCGGCGGATGGTGTCGTCAAATATGTCGAGCGGCGCGTAGATCATGCTGCTGATGCCAATGGTGCGCAGGATCATGTCGTTGATTTCGAGGCTCATGTATCGGCTTGCCGCCAGCATGGCTACACCTGTCGCCAGTGTGAAGCCCAAGGCAAAGAGGTCGCGGACGTAGAAGGCAGTCACGGCGAGGGTGATTATGCCAAATCCTGCAAGGATTACGCGGTCCCAATGGGTGCGCAGCGCCAGGAGAAAAAGTGCGGCACCAATCAGCAGAGACCCGAGGTATCCGGCAGAGGCAATCCAAAACGGGCTGCCACCCAGCGCAGTGACAAGGCCGCCTTCGTTGGCCTTTATGGTGAGGCTGAGAACCTCGCCGCCGGTTACGATCGCGGCAAGCGCATGGGACAGCTCGTGCAGGAACACTGTGAGGATGCGCAGGGGCAATAACACATCGGTGTTCCAGAGGAGCGTGATCAGCAACGTCAGGGTTAGAAGCTGCCAATGGTTGGTGACAAACGTGTGGAGGGCGCGCATCGATTAGCGCACGCCCAGCCCCATTTGCATCAGCGTTTTGCGGACAGGTCCAAGCGAATAAAGCGCGTTCAAACCAAGGGCGCGGGCGTTGCGCAGCGATTGGGCTTCGGCCATGGAGGCGCGATTGAGCAGGTCGATGCCTTTCACGCGCAGTTTGACTTCGGTGAAGCGTTTGCGGTGGTAGCGCGCCAACATGCTATCGCTGCCCAGATCAGATGGGTCGGCCTTGGCTAGTTCCAGCAGGACCCGCATGTCGCCCAAGCTCATGTTGAGACCCTGTGCACCGATGGGTGGCACCACATGGGCGGCTTCGGCCACCAGTGCGAGGCGTTGGCTGTAGAGCCGGTCGGCAGATTGCGAGATGATCGGCCAGATGGTGCGGTTGGAGGCCAGAGTGAGCGGGCCAAAGAGGGCACAGCTGCGCTCCGTCATTTCCGCCTCAAATTCGGCCTTCTCTATGGCGAAGAGTTCTTGGGCACGGGGGCCGCGTTCCATCCAGACCAGCGCAGAAGAGGGCATGCCGTTGTGGTCTGGCAGCGGCACCAATGTGAATGGGCCGCCGGAGCGGTGGATTTCGGTGGAGACATTGGCGTGCGGGATGGGATGGGACACCGCCAGCGCCAGGGCTTTTTGCCCGTAACGCGTGGTTTTGGTGCCGATGCCAGCGGCCTCCCTCATAGGCGAGTTGCGGCCATCAGCGGCAATCACCAGACGCGCGCGGGTTTGACTGCCATCGGACAGGCCAACGCGGGCTTCATGTGTGCGGGTGAACAGCGTGGTGGTACCACAGCCCATGCGCAGATCGACATTGGGCAACTCTTCCAAACGGGCGATCATTTCGCGGCGCAGCAGCCAGTTTGGCAGGTTCCATCCAAACGGTTGTTCGGAGATGTCGGAGGCGTCGAAATCTTTGACAATGCGGGGTTCGGCCACTTCGCCACCGGCATCAACAATGCGCATGATTTGCAGCGGGGCGGCGTGGGCGTCGAGACGTTGCCACAGGCCAGCTTCCTCCAGAAGCGTGCGGGCGGGTTGCAGGAAGGCGGTGGTGCGCATGTCTGCGCCCTTGGCCTCGCGTTCCGTGATGGCTGGCGCGGGGTCGACGCACTGCACGGAAAATCCGGCAGCGCCAAAAGCGGCGGCGGCAGTCAATCCGGCGATGCCGCCGCCGGAAATCAGGATGTCCACTTGGGTTGTCTCAGTCATGGCAAAGGCCTCCTGCGCGGCACCTTACGCCCGGCTCAAACCAGTTCCAAGGGGATGAAATGTCACCCGCGTGAAATCAGGATTAGGGCGACATAAACCACGGGAACCAAAGCCACAGCCGGGAGGTAGAGGCCGGGGACGCCAAACATCACAATCGAGGTGCCCCAGAGGGCGACAAGCAGGGCAATGCCGGCCCAAACCCAGATGGCCGGGTCCAGTTTGGTTTTGGTTTTTGGCGCGGAAATGTCAGAGGCAGAGGCAAGGCTCATAATGGCAGTCCTTTACAGGGCCCGCGCCGGGGAGGGGGCGGGGAACAGGGAGGATAACGCTAAAAGATAGCACTGTGGGACACGACACTGCCGCGCTCTCCCGATCCCTCAGACCTGTCAGAAAGGCTCTCCTGCCGCATGCGTTAGATATTCATCTGGGCTGCATGTTTAAACTGGCACCTTGTCGCACTGCGACCAGATGACCGACCCGACTTTTAGCGTAGTTTTGACAGAAAGGCGGTGAGATCGTCGGTGTGGAAGTGGATGTGATCGTGGTCCAGCGCATCCGGGGCGACGTGCACGGTGCGCATGCCCATGTCGTGAGGCGCTTGCAGGTTGCGCGGATCGTCTTCGAACATGGCGGCGGTTTGGGTGTCCACGCCGTCTTTCTCAAAGATGGTTTCAAAGGCGGCGCGTTCCGGTTTGGGCAGGAAATTGGCGTGTTCGACGCCGTAGATGGCGTCAAACAGGCCGTCCAAGCCGCGAGAGGCCAGCACTCGTTCGGCATAAGGCGCGGTGCCGTTGGTGTAGACAATGCGGCGGCCGGGCAGCTCTTTGATGTATTGTGCCAGCAGGTGATCGGCCTGCATGTGATCCAGCGAGATGTCGTGCACGTCAATCAGGTAGGGTGCGGGGTCAACATCATGCTCGCGCATCAAGCCGGTGAGCGTGGTGCCGTAGCGCGCCCAGTAATCTTGACGCAATTGGTTCGCCTTGGGGCGATCCACGCCAAGTGCAGCCATCACATAGTTGGTCATCCGCACCTCGATCTGATCAAACAGACGGGCTTCGGGCGGATAGAGGGTGTTGTCGAGATCAAACACCCAGGTGGTCACATGTGAGAAAGACTGCTTTGGCATAGGCGCGTGATACGCGGGGCGGTGGTCTGGCGCAACGGGGAAAGGGTTTTTTCAATGTGCTGTTGGGGTTGCATCAATTGGTGCAGCGCGTAGTCTGGCCTGCAAGACAATAAAGGACCGCGCCACATGTCGCAGACGACACGCCCGAACAAAGATGCCTATACACTGATCTTGGAAGCGATTGATGTGGGGGTGTACAAGCCGGGGGACCGGTTGGTGGAGAGCGACTTGGCTGAGAAATTTGGCATGTCGCGCACTCCCATCCGAGAGGCGTTGCAGCGGCTGGAAACCCAATCGTTGCTGGCGCGGGATGGGCGCAGCCTGATTGTGAACTCACTGGATCACAACCAGATGGCTGAGCTGTATGTGGTGCGTGGGGAGCTTGAGGGATTGGCGGCGCGACTGGCCGCGCATCATGCGACGGCCGAAGAGGTTCAGGTGTTGCAGGACATGGTGACCGCCGACCAAGAGCGGGTGGATGATCCGTCAGCTTTGGCGCGTTCCAACCGCCGGTTTCACAAGCAGATCCATCTGGCGAGCCACAACCGGTATCTGGTGCAGCAGCTGGACTTGGTGCACCGTTCTATGGCGTTGATGGCAACCACCTCGATTGCGGTGGAGGGACGCGGCGAGGACACGCTGGTGGAGCATCAGGCGATTGTGGATGCGATTACAGCGCGGAATGGAGATGCAGCGGATGCGGCCCTACGTGCACATATTTCAACCGCGTTTGTGACCCGTTTGAAACAGGAAAACTCAGACTGATTTAGGTTTTGGGGTGCTCGGTTTCTGCTGGTGCGGACAGGGAGGGGTCCGTGGCCTCGGCTGTTTTGCCGTGGCTGGTTTTGTCCCAATAAAAGGGGGCCACCAACATTTCGATGAGCCCTTTGTAGGCGGCAATGGTGGCCAGCGGGAAGTAGAACACCATTGACAGTATCCACGGGTAAAGTCGGGGGCGGTTGCTGTTGTGTACAGCGGCAATCCAGATTGCCCCGTTGGTGGTTCCTGCCAGTATCAGAGCTGCCGCCATCACATAGAAAGCGTCGCGGCCAATCGCCTCCGTCAAGGGGTGAGGCATTCCCAAAGCAGCCCCCCACAGTAACCAAAGAAATGGTGCCAGAAGGAACTGGCTTAGCGTGCATAGGAACAACAACTGAAAGCCAAAAAATTGCCGGGGGCCGAGGTCGTGTAATAGCCGACGAGGATTGCGCATGTGCACGAGGTAGGTGGCCATGTAGCCCTTGAGCCAGCGGGACCGTTGGCGCACCCAAGCGATGGGACGACAGTTGGCTTCTTCTTGTGTGATGGTGTTGATCAACTCCGTTCGATACCCCCGCCGCGCCAGACGGATGCCAAGGTCGGCATCTTCCGTGACATTGTGGCTGTCCCAGCCGCCGACCTCCTCAATCACATCTCGGCGGAGGAACAGGGTTGTGCCACCAAGCGGTATCGCGAATCCAAGTTGGTTGAGCGCGGGCAGCACAAAACGGAACCAAGCAGCGTATTCAATGGCAAAGCAACGGGATAGCCAATTGGTGTAAGGGTTGTAGTAATCCAACACCCCTTGCAGGCAGGCCACGTCCGGTATGGCATGTGCAAAATGGTAGGCAACATGTTCAAGTTGGTCAGAGGCGGGGGCGTCTTCAGCGTCCCAGATGCCAATGATCTCTCCCTGGCAAAACGGAAGCGCGTAATTGAGGGCGCGTGGTTTGGTTGTCAGACCTGAGCCTGTTGGTACTTCGACCACACGCATCCAACGCGGCAGGCGAGTTTGGGCGATGGTTTGTTGGGTTAGTCGGTCTTTTTCCTCTAAGACAAGGGTCACATCAAGCAGGGCGCGTGGATAGGTGAGCCGGGTCAGGCGCGCGATAAGGGCAGAGGTAATTTCTGTTTCACGATAGAGCGGAACCAGCATGGAGATGCGGGGCAAGCGCACGCGGCGCCCCCTTTGTGTCAGATGCGCAGGTAGAACAAATGGGGCAGGGGAGGACCAGTTCAGTGATGGGGTGGATGCTTTTTTGATCTTTTTCAGAGCGTGAAAATACAGGGCTGCGACTCGCAAACCAGTGGTTGCCAGTAATGTGATGATGGTCCAGTAGGTTATTATGAGCAGGCTCAGGTTGGGGTTTGGAAACACCAACAGCGCAAAGGTGAAGGCGAGACTGATCAATAAGCAGCTGTGCAGTGCGGTGCCATGGGAAAAGCTGCGGCAGCTCTCGGCCGCGTCAACGGTGCATTCCGCAGCTTCGGTTAATGCGCGCCGGTGATGCAGCCTGATGTGTTCTTGCAATTGTGTCTCGTCGGTGAGCGCGAATTGCGCGTCGCGCAACGGCTCAGGTAAGGCAGCGCGCAACTCTTCCAGGCGATGTGCGCGTCCGGTCGCAAGAATGGCCAAGTTTCCGAGCTGCGCCCACGGTATAACATTGTATTTCAGGCAAAAATTCAGTGGCAGAAGGTAGGCCGACTCCTTCGCTGGAGGCGTGCGAGTAAGGTCGACCTGTCGCAATTGTTCCGTTTGTGCTGTCAGGGCGCGCAGGTGATGCTCCGAGATCCAGCCGCGTGCGGTCAGGATTTCTGCAAGAGAGACATTCCAGAAAGACTGGCAGCGCAGCGCATAAAACATCTGCCAGGGTGCCACGAGGCCGCGCTCGATCAGGAGGCGCGCAAAAGGCAGGCGCGCGCCTTGGCGTGCAGGGGCTTGTTTTTGAGGGTCGTGCAGTCTTGTGGTGCCCATACCGCACACCTACTCGCTAAAAACTAGAGTTTAAGCCTGTGTGTGTATGGTTAACGCAAAGTTAACGTATGGCGGGAAAGCCGCCATACGTCAGGATTTCCAGACCTGTGGATCAGGCGCGTGCGGCCATGGCGGCGGCAAAGTTCTCAAACAGGTAGAAGCTGTCCTGTGGACCCGGGGAGGCTTCCGGGTGATGCTGCACGGAGAATACCGGGCGATCGGCCATACGGATGCCGCAGTTGGAGCCGTCGAACAGAGACACATGCGATTCCACCACTCCCTCTGGCAGGGACTGGCCGTCGACCGCAAAGCCGTGGTTCATCGAGGTGATTTCCACTTTACCGGTGTCGTGGTCTTTCACCGGGTGGTTTGCGCCATGGTGGCCGTGGTTCATCTTGATGGTTTTGCCACCCAGCGCCAGAGCCAGCATTTGGTGACCGAGGCAGATGCCAAACACCGGAATGTCAGCTTTCAGAACTTCTTGGATCATTGGTACTGCGTATTCACCGGTGGCCGCAGGGTCACCCGGGCCGTTGGACAGGAATACGCCATCAGGATTGTGCGCGAGCACTTCTTCGGCAGTAGCCGTCGCTGGCAGAACGGTGACGTCACAACCCACAGAGGCCAGACAGCGCAGGATGTTGCGTTTTGCGCCAAAATCGATGGCCACAACCTTGTGTTTTGGATCGGTCAGCTTTGGATAGCCATCCGGCCATGCCCAGCGCATTTCGTTCCAGTGATAGCTTTGCGCGCAGGTGACTTCTTTGGCCAGATCCAAACCTTCGAGGCCGGAGAAGGCGCGGGCTTTTGCGACCAGCGCTTCGGTGTCAAAGTTGCCATCCGGGTTGTGGGCCAGTGCCACATGCGGTGCGCCTTGCTGACGGATCGCGCGGGTCAGGCGGCGGGTGTCGACGCCGCCAATGGCGATGCGGCCACGAGAGGCCAGCCACTCAGATAGGGTGTTCACGGAGCGCCAGCTCGAAGGCGTGGTTGGATCCCATTTCACCACCATGCCTGCGGCGACAGGATCGGCGGTTTCATCATCTTCTGGTGTCACGCCGGTGTTGCCGATGTGCGGGAAGGTAAAGGTTACAACTTGGCCGGCATAAGACGGGTCGGTCATGATTTCCTGATAACCGGTCATGGCGGTGTTAAAGCAGAGCTCCGCCACTGTCTCGCCGGTGGCACCAAAGCCTCGTCCGTAGAACAGGGTGCCATCAGCAAGAGCGAGGCAGGCGGTCGGGTGATCAGGGGTCGAGGCGGTCATGGGCGAGTCTCCGGCTGGCAAATTGGCCGATGCATATGTCGGCGGGCAACGGGCGTCAAGCAGATGTGTGATCTCAGTGACCCCTTATTTTAAAGGGTTTCACCAAAAAATGCGAAGGTTGCGAGTCGCTGGGCGTTTATATAAGGTCTCATGCTTATGTTTGACAGCAATTGGCAAGAAGAATGGCACTCAGAGAAGACATCAACAGCGCGCTGAAACAAGCGATGCGTGACCGCGCGGCGGATCGGCTCTCCACATTGCGCCTGATCATGGCCGCAATCAAGGACCGCGACATTGCTGCGCGTGGTGAAGGCGAAGAAGGTGGCGGTGTGTCCGATGCGGATATCCTGTCGATTCTCGCCAAGATGGTGAAGCAGCGTCAGGAAAGTGCGCGCACCTACGAAGAAGGGGGGCGGTTGGACCTCGCGGAGCGTGAGTTGGGCGAGATCACCATCATCGAAGAATTCCTGCCCAAACAGTTGAGCGACGATGAAGTTGTCGAAGCTGTGAAAGCTGCGGTGGCGGAAGTTGGCGCCGAGTCGATCCGTGACATGGGTAAAGTCATGGGCGCACTGAAAGCGAAGTACACTGGCCAAATGGATTTTGGCAAAGTGGGCCCGATGGTGAAAGACCAATTGGCAAACGGGTAAGAGCCACATCAGAATTCTGAAACGGCCTCGCCTGAAATGGCGGGGCCGTTTTGTTTTAGGGGTTACAAAACGCCGGTACTGGAGTGACCACATTCATCCATGGCTTTCACATAAGCCGCAGTAAAGCCGCGTAGGTCGACATGGATGAAGGGGGCACCGTCGATATAGACCGACATCGTATCGCCTTGGCGCATGGCCCGCATGGCGTAGAGGCTATCGGGGTGACCCACACCGGCGTAGGCTTGCAAGATGCCTTCGTTGTCATAATAGCTGTGGGCCTGTGTGTAGTAGTCCCAGTAATTGTCGACCACCAAAGCCACCTTTTGGCCCTGACGCATGGCGGTGGCATAGCCGCGTGGGGCGTGTTCTTGCACATACAATGCCGGATAGTTGGCAGGTGGCCCAACTTCGGAGCTGGTGATGGAGATGCGCACAAGCGGGTCGCCATCGCCGCCGGTGTAAGCGGTGCAGTTCTCCTGCAGATAGTTCCCCGCGTTTACGGTTTCGGTATAGACCTGCCACGCACCGTAGGTCCAATAACCTTCGGCCGAGACCGGTGCGGCAAGTAAGGCCAGCAGGCCTGCTGTGAGCGTCTTCAAGTTACGCGTCTCCAGAATGATGTTTGAAAATAAGGCGATGGTGGATCAGTCCACAACGCCCGCGCCGGAGAAGCCACACTCATCCATGGCTTTCACATAGGCGGCGGTGAAGCCATCTAAAAAGAAACTGGAAAACACATGCCCCCCCACAACCGCGTCGAGTTGGTGGTTTTTGCGCATGGCGCGCAGCACCCATTGGCTGTCGGGATGATCAAAGCGGAAAAAGGCGTGGGCAAAGCCGTCCTCGTCAAAATATCCGCTGACAACGGCGTCCATGCTGTCTTCGTCATCAAAGCGGATGTAAACGGCTTGCCCGTCCTGCATCACGGTGGGGTAGCCCCGGATGGCGTGCTCGCTGATTGAAACACCCGGAAAATAATGCGGAGGACCGCCGTCTCCGTTGCTGATTTCGATGCTCAGGGACGGCTCACCGTCACCGCCGGTAAGGGCCGTACACGTGCGCCGCAGGTCTTCGCTGGTGTCGATGGTTTCGGCAAACACGCGCCAGGAGCCGTATTCCCAAAAGCCACTGTCAATTGGGGTGGGGGCTGGCGGTGGTGCGCTGTTGGATGGCGCTTGGGCCGGGGCGGTGGTGTTGGCGGTGAAGGCCAAAAGGCCAACGGCAAAAAGCTTCATAAAAATGTGTCCCTGTTCTGTCTGGCGGCAGGGTTTCAGAAAAACCCTGACAAACCTTTGACGAGAATAGAGCTTTAGAGCGCTTTTCCTAGGATTGATTTGAGGAGGCTGACCACAACTTTGGGAACCAATCCTCGCGCAGCTTTTGGCCTTTGGTCATGTTGTGGCCGGGGAAAGGCGGCGAGGTGGGGCCGGGGCGTTCGACATAGCGGGCATCATCGCCAAGCAGACGCAGAGAAAAGGCACGGCGGCGGCGGGTCGCGGTGTTGCCTCGGGCGCCATGTAAAATGTGATAGTTGAAGGCCACCGCGTCGCCAGGCTCCATTTCCCATTCCAACACGCGCATGCCCTCTGCGTCCGGATCAGGGATCGGCATGTAAGTGTCTTCGTCTGGGAAGAAGCTTTCCTCAGAGACCCAGCGGGTGGGAAGCACAGGTTTTTCCCATTTGTGGCTGCCCGCGACCATGCGCAGAGTAGCGTCTTTCACCGGATCAAGCGGCGACCAGAAGCTGATGGTTTGCTGACCTTCGACAAAATAATACGGCCCGTCGGTGTGCCACGGCGTGGCCATAGAAGTGCCGGGCTCTTTCACCAGCACATGATCGTGGAACATTTGCACGGTTTTCGATTGCATGAGCTGGGCCGCGACTTCGGCGGCGGCGGAGGTTTCGATGACCTGCTGAAATTCCGGGATGCGTTGCCAGTTGCAGTAGTCGTCAAAGAAACGGCCGGTTTGGCCCGCCTTTTCATTGTTGGAGGCATAGGGGCCGGGATCAGCCATGTTGCGTTCCACCCCTTTGCGCAGGGTGTCGACATGATCCGCAAACAGACCACGGATCAGGACAACGCCGTCCTGCTGATAGGTGTCGATGTCTTTGGCTGTGACCGTGACCATGATGTTGTCTCCCCAAAAGTGCGACGCTCACGGTGGGGTGGGACAAGAAAAGCGTCAAGTGGTTTTAGACTTGGGTGGCGTGCAGACGTAGCGACTTAGCGATTTCGAGCAAGCGCGGGCCAAGGTCGTTTTCCATGCGGTCTTTGGTCAGGAAGGGGGCAGGGCCGCCGAGATTGAGAGCCATGTCTGGAGCGGCGTCGCTTGCCAAGGGAAAGGGCACCGCAAGCGAGTGCACACCTTCGTGCCAGTCGCCGTAGTTCACGTAGAAGCCTTTTTCAGCGATCTGTGCAGCGGCGGCATTGATGCCATCGAGAATTCCGGGCCAGCGCTCTGGGCCGTGGTGCGCGGCCAAAGCCTCTAGGATTTCGGTGCGCTCGTCTGGTTTGCAGCCTGCGATATAGGCGCGGCCCATGGCAGAGCGGGCGAGAGAAATGCGGGAGCCAACGCCCAGTTGTAGGGACATCATGCCTTGGTCCGCACGGGCGCAGGCGAGGTAGGTCACGGTGTGATCATCCCGCGCGCCAAGGGCCACTTGCACGCCATCCCCTGCGTAGTCGGCAAGGCGCTGCATGTGGTCTTTGGCGGCGTCGCGGATGGGTAAGGAGCCCAAGCAGGCAAAGCCGAGGCTCAGCGCGGGCACGCCAATGCGGTAGCGGCCGGTTTGCTCATCATAGAGCAGGTAGCCGGTTTGCAGCAGGGTGTAGGTCAGACGTGAAATGGTCGAGTTGGGCAGGCCAGTGCGCTCGGCAATGTCGCGGTTGGACAGGCCCGCGCGGTCGCGGGGGCGGAAGCAGCGCAGCACATCAAGACCGCGCGATAGGGCGGTGACAAACTGGCGGTCTGTTTCGGGGGCTGGGGCGTCGCTGGCGACGGGCGTGCGTTTTCTCATTGGGTTGTGTCTATTTCCGCATGGTGGAATTTTCTATGCGTCATGAGAGCTCTTTCCACAAGACCTTGCCAACGCCGGATTTGGGCAAAGCATCGATGAACTCCACAATTGTGGGACATTTGTAGGCGCTCATTTGGGTTTTGCACCATTGGATGATGGCGTCTTGTGTGAGTGTGTCGCGTGCCTCGGCCTGAGGCACCACAAAGGCTTTCACACATTCGCCACGTCGCGGGTCTTTGGCACCCACGACGCAACATTCGGCAATCTCCGAATGGTGCAGCATTAGCATTTCAATTTCGGCGGGCCAGACTTTGAACCCCGCGGCGTTGACCATGCGTTTCACGCGGTCGACCATGAAGAAGTAGCCGTCTGCGTCGCGATACCCGATGTCGCCGGAGCGGAAGAACGGCACGCCGTCGATTTCGACAAAGGCCTCGGTTGTGGCTTCGGGGCGTTGCCAGTAGCCAGTGAAATTTTGCGGCGCGTGCATGACAATCTCACCGACTTCGCCGTGCGGCAGTTCGGTGTCGCCGCCAATTTCCAGCACGCGGCTGTCGACCTCATAGATCGGTTGGCCCAGGCATTGGCGTTTGGGGGCCTCGATCGAGTTGATATGGGTGGCGGCCATGGTTTCCGACAGGCCGTAACCTTCGATGTAGTCCAGCCCGGTCATGTCTTTGAGACGTTTGGCAATGGCATCGGGCATAGCCGCGCCACCGCCACCAATCATCTCCAGTGTGGAGAGGTCGTAGGTGTCAAAAGCGGGGTCGTTCACCAGATCAATCGCCATGGTGGCAATCGAGCGCCAGCGGGAGATTTTGTAGCGTTTGATCAGGCCAGCGGCCAGTTTTGAAGACCAGCGAGGTAAGATCACATTGCGTCCGCCGGTGAGGATTGGGCCGCACATGCCGCCTACCATACCGGTGACATGGAAAAACGGCAGCGCGGCGAGGTGCACAGTGTCCTCATGCGGCGGGTTCCATAGCGAGCTGGCATGGAGGGACGCCAGAAACGTGCGGTGGGTGTGCATGCAGCCTTTGGGCTGGCCGGTGGTGCCGGAGCTGTAAGGAATGACGGCGAGGTCGTCGCTTGTTGTCTCGCGCGGGGCGGGCAAATGGCCTGCGTCCAGTGCAGATTGGAAGCCGGTGATGCCAAAGGCTGCGGCGTCCTGTTCGGACATGGTCTGCGCCAGATTGGGCGGGATCAGGTCAAAGTCATCTTGGCCCATGTCGGTCATGCGGGTGCCAATCAGGCTGGTGAGGTCGCCACGCTTGAGGGCTGGTAGGATGTGATCAGAGAGCTCAAGGGCGCAGATCGCGATTTTGGCACCGGTGTCTTCGACGAGATAGTCGATCTCCGCCTGTTTGTTCATCGGGTTCACAGGCACAACCGCGCCGCCCGCGCGTAGGATCGCAAAGAAGCTGATGATGTATTGCGGGCAATTCTGGGTGTAGAGCAGCACGCGGTCACCTTTGGAGAGGCCGACGTGTTGCAGATAGCCTGCCAGTGCGGTCACGCGGGCGGCGATTTCACGGTAAGTGTAATCGACACCGTTGTAGGTGACTGCAATACGGTTGCCCCACTTGACCACGGCCTCATCCATGCTGACATCAATCGGCTGGTCTGGCCGCGCAAAGGTCCAGTCTTTGTCGGTGGGCCAGAAATCCGGGATGCGGGCGTTTGGGTGGGGCATGGGGCCGTCCTTTGATCTTGCCTTTTGCGCGCGGAGCGTAGGCCAGCCTAGCGCGGCTTTGCGGGATTTCAGCGGGAAATTTTGCGCAAGTGTCGTGGCGTCGTTTTTTGCCGCAAGGGCGCGAAACAGATGTTCGCGTGACCGAAGCCGCCGTAGACTATCGGCAACATATGTATGCGAGGGAGGCTCACGATGGGCGAGAACAAGGTCACCGTGGAATTTGTGGAAGATGTGGCGCTGATCTGCATCGACAACCCGCCAGTGAACGCCAGCGGCGTGGCCGTGCGTCAGGGCATTGTCGATGCGTTGGGTGAGATCAAGGCGGCGGGCAGTGCCAAGGCGATTGGTCTTTATTGCGCTGGCCGGACCTTCATTGCCGGTGCGGACATCACCGAATTTGGCAAGCCGCCCTTGGAGCCGGGCCTGCCAGAAGTGTGCAACATCCTTGAGGATAACGAAACGCCGATTGTGGCGGTGATCCATGGCACCGCGCTGGGCGGTGGGTTGGAAACCGCGATGGGCTGTCATGCGCGGGTGGCAGTACCAACCGCGAAAGTAGGCCTGCCCGAGGTGCTGTTGGGTATTCTACCGGGCGCAGGTGGCACGCAACGGGCGCCACGTTTGGCGGGGATTTCCAACGCGCTGGATCTGATCCTGTCTGGCCGTCATGTGCCTGCTAAAGACGCGCTTGAGATGGGTCTAGTAGATCGCATTGACGACGGTGAACCGCGTGAGGTGGCTTTGGCGGCGGCGAAAGATGTCGTGGCGGGCACGCTGGCGACACGTCGGACCGGTGAATTGACCACCACGCCCGATGACGCGGCAATTGAGGCCAAGATGGCCGCGGTGCAGAAGAAGCATCCGCATCTGATTTCCCCCCAGAAATGCGTGGAGTGCGTGGCGGCCTCGACCGGGGATTTCAAAGAGGGTCTGGCATTTGAGCGGGCGCGGTTCATGGAGTGTTTGCCCTCGCCGCAGTCCAAAGGCTTGATCCACGCGTTCTTTGGTGAGCGGGCTGTGGCCAATATCCCGGAGAGGAAAGCGCAGGCGCGCGACATCGCGAGCGTTGGCGTGATTGGCGGCGGGACCATGGGGTCTGGTATTTCCACATCAGCGTTGATGGCGGGGCTGCCGGTCACGTTGATTGAGGTGACTCAAGAGGCGTTGGACCGGGGTGTGGCGACAATCACCGGCAATCTCGATGGCGCGGTGAAGCGTGGCAAGATGAGTGCAGCCAAGCGCGATGCGGCGCTGGTGCACCTATCGGCCTCGATGAATATGGAAGCGCTGGCCGAGGTCGATGTGGTGATCGAAGCCGTGTTCGAAAGCATGGACGTCAAGAAAGAGATATTCTCCGCGCTGGATGTAATCTGCAAAGACGGCGCGGTGCTGGCGTCCAACACGTCTTATCTTGATGTGAACGAAATTGCGGCAATGACCAAGCGCCCTCAGGATGTGCTCGGGCTGCATTTTTTCTCCCCGGCGCACATTATGAAACTGCTTGAAGTGGTTGTGGGCGAAAAGACCGCGCCGGAAGTTGTGGCAACCGGTTTTGCGTTGGCCAAGAAGATGCGCAAAGTGGCTGTGCGCGCGGGTGTGTGTGATGGGTTCATCGGCAACCGCATTCTGGGCCACTACCTAAAAACCGCGAGCTATCTGGTGCTCGACGGCGCACATCCCGATCAGGTGGACAAGGCGCTGGAAGGCTTTGGCTTTGCCATGGGGCCGCACCGTGTGGGTGACCTTGCTGGGCTAGATATTGGTTACATGACCCGCAAGCGGTTGGCGGCAACTCGTCCAGCGGAAGAGCGCTATGGTGGGGCGATTGCTGATCGGCTGAGCGAAAATGGCTGGAACGGACGTAAAACCAGCAAAGGATATTACGTCTATGAAGGCCGTGACACGCTGGAGAACCCGGACCTGAACGCCATCATCCATGAGGAACGTGCCAAAGCAGGCATCACGCCGAGGGCGTTCAGCGATGAGGACATTGTTGAGCGCTACATGACGGCGATGATTTCCGAGGCTACGCGAGTGGTCGAAGATGGCATTGCGCTGCGGCCGGTGGATGTTGATGTGGTGTTTCTGTCTGGCTACGGCTTCCCGCGCTTCCGGGGTGGGCCGCTGCATTATGCTGACACCATTGGCGCAGAGGAGCTGGTGAAGCGGATTGAGGCCTATGCACAAGAGGATGCGCATTACTGGCAAGTGCCTGCGTTGCTTCGGAAAATGGCCGAAGATGGCAGCACGTTTGCGGATTTGAACAAAGGAAAGTGATGCCATGGACCTGAGTTATTCCAAAGAAGACCTGGCGTTTCGAGATGAGGTGCGGGCGTTTTTGGCTGAGCAGCTGCCGGAAGAGATTTCCAGCGCGGTGCGGGCCGGGGGCGAGCTGACCAAAGCGATGATGGAAGAGTGGCATGCCATTCTGAACACGCGCGGTTGGCTGGCGACGATCTGGCCGAAAGCGTTTGGCGGACCGGGGTGGTCGCCGGTGCAGAAGCACATCTTTGAGGAAGAATGTTGTCGGGCTTATGCGCCGCGCATTGTGCCGTTTGGCCTCAATATGTTGGGGCCGGTGCTGATCAAATTTGGCTCCAAAGAACAGCAGGACCATTACCTGCCGCGTATTCTGGATGGCACGGATTGGTGGTGTCAGGGGTACTCTGAACCCGGCGCAGGGTCAGATTTGGCGTCGCTCAAGACCAAGGCTGTGCGCGATGGCGATGAATGGGTCATCAATGGGCAAAAGACCTGGACCACTTTAGGGCAGCACGCCGATTGGATTTTCTGCCTGTGCCGGACTGATCCCGATGTCAAGCAGCAGGCGGGTATCAGCTTTATTCTTGTGGATATGGCAACGCCTGGCATCGAGGTGCGCCCGATCAAGCTGATCGAAGGCGGGCACGAGGTGAACGAAGTGTTCTTCACGGATGTGCGGGTGCCGATTGGCAACCTTGTGGGCGAGGAGAACAAAGGCTGGACCATTGCCAAGTTCCTGCTGACCCATGAGCGCACCGGCATTGCTGGTGTGGGCTTCTCCATGCAGGCGTTGGAAGAGGTGAAGGCGATTGCCCGTCAAACCCTGCGGGGCGGTAAGCCGTTGATTGAAGATCCGTTGTTTGCTGCGCGGATTGCCCAGGCGGAGATTGATCTTGAGGCAATGAAGATCACCAACCTGCGGATGTTGTTCAAGGCACAGGAACAAGGTGCGCCGGGGCCGGAGACATCCTTGCTCAAGATTAAGGGCACGGTGATCAATCAGGAGCTCAAAGACCTTGCGCGGCGGGCCTTGGGGCCGGCGGCGGCACCTTTCCCGGGACATATCACGGAGGGCAATCTGATGTTTGGACCTGCCGATACCGAGCACAATGCGGCGCGGTATTTCAACAACCGTAAGACGTCGATTTTTGGTGGGTCAAATGAAATCCAGCGCAATATCGTGACCAAAACCATGCTGGAGCTTTGAGATGGATTTTAATCTGACCGAAGATCGCCAGATGTTGGCGGATACATTGACCCGGTTTCTAGGTGAGAGATACCCGGTCGAGCACCGGATCAATGTGGCCTATGACGCGCCGTATCACGATCCCGCGCTGTGGGATCAGTTGGTGGAGCTTGGTGCATTATATGCGCTGGCACCTGAAAACGCTGGTGGCATGGGCGGCAGCGGTTTTGATATTTCCGTGGTGTTTGAAGCGCTAGGCAAAGCGCTGTGTCCGGAGCCTGTTTTGGGTACGTTGATGGCCTCGCGGATTTTGGCGGCGGCCGGGGTGGGGCAGGAAGAGTTGCTGACCGGGGCCACGAAATACGCAGTCGGCATCACTGAGATTGATGCGCCGTATGAGTTGGACCAGATCGCCACCGTGGCCACGGCCAAGGGGGACGGATTTGCCCTATCGGGGCGCAAGTCTACGGTTTATGGCGGGCAGGTGGCAGACGTGATCCTTGTGGCGGCAAAACAGGGTGACGGTTTGGGTGTGTTTGCGGTCAATGTGAACGACGCCAACGTGACCAGCTACGGTATGATGGATGGCGGCGGTGCGGTGGAAGTGCTGCTTGATGACACGCCAGCGACTTTGGTCTTGGCGGATGCCGCTGCGGCGCTAGAAGACGCTGTAAATGCAGGGATCGTTGCCTTGTGTGCGGAGGCTGTCGGCGCCATGGATGTGACCCATGCGACGACGGTGGACTACCTCAAGCAGCGCAAGCAGTTTGGTATTCCGATTGGCAAGTTTCAGGTGTTGCAACACCGCGCCGTGGACATGATGACCGAAATTGAGCAAGCGCGCTCGATCACGATCAAAGCGGCGGCGGAACTGGGAGGCAAAGAAGCCAGCCGGTACGCGTCGATGGCCAAAAACATGATTGGTCGCGCGGCGCGTTTGGTGGCGGAAGAGAGCATCCAGATGCACGGTGGGATTGCCATGACCTGGGAGTATGCGGTGAGCCACTATGCCAAGCGATTGATTATGCTCGATGCTCAGCTGGGCGACACGGATTATCACCTGAGCCAAGTGATGAAAGGATATGCGGCTTAAGTCGTTGACCAAAAACTGAGAAAACGCCCCGCAATGTCGGGGCGTTTTCTGTTTTTAAACTGCGGCGCGACGTCGTTTGCCTGCGGTAAGCTTGCGGCCGTCGCGCATGTTTAGGCCCAGCAAGGTCAGGTTGGCGGCTCCGACGAGTAATTCGAAGACCTGCACAACATAGAATGTAGTGTCGAAGCTGCCTGCCTGTGCTTTGGTTGCGAGGTAGAGTGCGGCGGGGATCAGGACCAGGATGCCGTTGGCAGCGACAATTGGCATGCGTTTGGATTTTGCGCTCAACACGCCACCCACGCGGCCTTTTGCCAATTTGGCGCCCGATACTCCGGCGGTCGCCATCGCGGGGATCAGGACAAAAAAGCCGTAGGGTATCGCGGTTTTTACAGCTGTGATAGCGGTGTGATCCAGAAAGATTTCGGAAATCATTGTGGAAATCCAAAAGGTTGCAATGGTTGCAGTGGCCAGGGCGGCGGCGGCTTTGTGTACTGTGGATAGCATGGGAATCTCCATTTACATAGCTTGCTATATTATATTGTATAGCGTGCTATGTAATGCAAGGGTGTTGGTATGGATTTTCGAACTGAGACCTCATTGGGCTATGTGGTGAACCATTTTGCGCGGCTTATGGCGCGTGATTTGGAAGCACGGATTAAGCCGCATGGAATAGCGCTGGGCGCGTTTCCGGCATTGTTGCATTTGTGGGAAAAAGACGGGCTCACTCAAAAGGAGCTGGTCGCCAAGTTGGGCATTGAGCAGCCGACTTTGGCGGCGACTTTGACCCGTATGGAGCGGGACGGGCTGGTTACACGCCAACGCGACGCGGGCGACGGGCGGGTGCAACGTATTAGATTGACAGGGAAAGCCCGCGCGTTGCGTGAGCTGGCCTATGCCGAGGCAACGACGGTGAATACGAGGGCGGTGTCTGATCTAACGGGCGCAGAGCAACAGCAGCTACTGGCGCTGATGGGGCGGGTGATCTCCACATTGGAGACCACACCGGCGAGTGATTAACCGAGGACGCCTGGCCAGTTGCCGAGGCCCTTCTTGATGTTGCCGGGAATGTCTTGACGCCAGAGTTCCTGAGCACGCAGGTTGGCGTTGAGAAAGAGCACATCTTTGTGGATGGTCCAGGCTTCGGGGATGGTCGGCGCGAGGTAACCTTTGGAGGCGGCATAGGCGCAGTAACCGCCAAAACGTGGCGCGTAAGTCTCTGGATTGGCTTGGAACTTCGCCGCGTTTTGGGCGGAAGCAAAGCGCCAGGTGGCGCCGTTCCAATCGACAAGGTTTGCTGCAGAACCTTCGACGGGTTTTTGGTCGCTAAAATAGGCAACCGGGTCGTAGCCGTTGATCGCGAGGGGGTTTTGAAACACTTCCGGTTCGCGGGCCAAGGCGCGTTGCGACGTGAATGCGTAGGCAAGTGGGGCCGTGGCAAAAAGGCCAAGGGCAGCGCGGCGTGTGAGCATGTGTGTTCCTCCTATGTTAGAGGCAATATACGGCCAAAGTGGGATTTGGGGAGGAGGGCTCACCTGGCTGTGATTGCCTGTGAGAGAACGGTTTGTCAGGCGTCGCCTGGATCAAGCCAGAATCATCCGTATTTGTAATGAGTCCAAACCGAGATCCTGTATGGATCCAAATCCAGAAATAAACATCAATTTAACCCGCTCAGCCGAGCGTCTTGGCCAGCTTTGAAACGCTTTCACATCTGGAGGAATTGAATTGTTGAAACGTGTTATTTATGCCGCCTCTTTGGCTTGCATGACTGCTGCGACGACGGTGTCTGCTGCCCCTATCAAGCTGGTTCAAGATGAGGCTTACGCGCCTTACATGGGGCTGGAAAACGGACAACCTACGGGAATTTGGGCTGAATTTATCAATGAAGCCTTGTCGCGCGTCGGAGGGGAGTACGACGTGGTGTTGGAGGCGGTGCCTTGGTCGCGCGCTGTGAAGTTGGTGGAGTCCGGGCAAGCACACGGCTTGATTGGAACCTACTACCGTCCAGACTCCCGCCCGTGGATTGGCACGTATTCGACCTCTCCGGTGACCGAGAAAGTATCCGTGTATTGCCGAGAAGGTGTGGCGCAGTCGGATTGGGCTTATCCGGCGGACTTTGCAGGCCTAACCTTTGGCAACAACGCCGGGTTTGGCACACCGGGTAAGGCCTTTTTTGAAATGGTGGATGCCGGGACGATCACTTTACAGGAGGCCCAGACCACTGAGCAAAACCTGAAGAAGCTCGAGAAAGGGCGCATTGATTGTTATGTGCAGGAGCAGTTGGCTGCTGAAATGGTGATCAACGGCAACGGTCTAAAAGGCGTTGTGCGCGTTTTGGACGCCTCTGCAGAGACCGCACATATTGGGTTCCGTGCGGATTGGCAGGATGAAGACTCCAAGAAATTTATCGCAGACTTCAATGCCGCACTGCAATCCATGATGGATGACGGCACCGTGGCGGAGATCGTGTCACGTACGGTTGGCGGCTGATCTGGTTTTGCTAGATTTGGAGCGCAGTGCCCGACGAAGGTACTGCGCTTTTCTTTTGGCATTAAGAAGTTACAGAACTTCGAACAAACCTGCCGCGCCCATGCCGCCGCCGACACACATGGTGCAGACGACATACTTGGCACCACGGCGTTTGCCCTCGATCAGGGCGTGGCCAACCATGCGCGCTCCGGACATGCCGTAGGGGTGGCCGATGGATATGGCGCCACCATTCACGTTTAAGATCTCGCTTGGAATACCCAACACGCGGGCGGAGTGCAGCACCTGACAGGCGAAAGCCTCGTTGAGTTCCCAGAGGCCGATGTCGTCCATTTTGAGGCCGTTGGCCTTGAGGAGCTTTGGCACAGCGTGGATGGGGCCGATGCCCATTTCGTCTGGTTCTAGCCCTGCGGCCATCACGCCAACGTAGCGACCAAGTGGCTCAAGGCCTTGTTTTTCCGCCATCTTGGCTTCCATGATCACTGAGGCAGAGGCGCCGTCAGACAGTTGACTGGCATTGCCTGCGGTGATGTGTTGGCCTTGTTTGACCTGCTGTCCGTCTTTGAAGACGGGGGGCAGGCCTTGCAGGTTTTCTAAAGTGGTGGACGGGCGGTTGCCTTCGTCTTTTGTGAGGGTAACCTCCTGAAAGGAAACCTCTTTGGTCTCTTTGTCCATCACACCTTTGGTGGAGGTCAAGGGCACAATCTCGTCGTCAAACTTGTCAGCCTCTTGTGCGGCGGCGGTGCGTTGTTGGGATTGAAGCGCGTAGGCGTCTTGATCCTCGCGGGTCACGCCGTAGCGCGCGGCGACGATTTCAGCGGTTTCTAACATGGACATGTAGAGCGCCGGTTTGTGGGACTTGATCCAAGGATCAACGCGGCGGTCCATGCGCATTTTTTCGTTTTGTACCAAGGAGACAGACTCGACGCCGCCACCAATGGCCACGTCCATGCCGTCGTGCATGATTTGTTTCGCAGCCGTCGCGATGGCCATCAATCCGGAGGCGCATTGGCGGTCGAGCGACATGCCTGCGACTGTCACAGGCAGACCAGCGCGGATCACGGCCTGACGGGCGATGTTGCCACCGGTGGCGCCTTGCTGAAGCGCGGCGCCGATGATGCAGTCCTCAACCTCATGGCCTTCGAGACCGGCACGAGAGACAGCATGGGAGACCGCGTGGCCAATCAATTCCTGTGCTTGGGTGTTGTTGAAGGCGCCGCGGTAAGCCTTGCCAATCGGCGTGCGGGCGGTGGAGACAATGAGGGCGTCGCGCATGTCTAAAAGTCCTGATTTTTTACGTCGGTATTGCGTCTGTATCGCGGCTGTTTTGCGGAGGTGCGAATTGCGCGGCTTAGCTGGCCTGCGCGTAGGTTTCGACACCTTGTTCAAAACGTAGATTTTTCCACTGCGCGACCAGTGCGGGTTTGTCTTCACCTTTGATTTCGACGGTCACGTTCCACTGCATTTCGATCACACCTGGCTGTGGCTCGGAGTATTTGGCCAACGTGAAGCGGCCGCGAATTTCCGCTCCTGCCTTGACTGGAGCGACAAAGCGCACACGGTCAAACCCATAGTTGATGCCGGTGCTTTCCGCTTCGGTGCGCGGCACGGCGTTGGCGATCATCTGGCTGAGCAGGGAGAGCGTGAGAAAACCGGGGGCAACGGTACCGCCATATGGTGTGTCTTTGGCGGCATCTGGATCTGTGTGAATACTCTGAGCTTCGCCGGTGGCCAGGGCGAAGGCGTCGATCATGGCCTGATCAATTTTGACCCATTTGGAGAGGCCAAATTCGCAACCCACGCCGTCTTCGAGTTTGAGGATTCTAGAAATCATATCTTCGGCCTCCCAACCTATGTCCGCGCGTTAGCGCATTTCGCTGTGCGGAAAGGGTTTCCGCTCAGTTCCTAAGAGACGAGATTCGGCGCCATCTGTCAATATGCGGAAAGTTATTCTGCACAGCGGAATTACTCACGTAGCGTCGCAAATTGTGCCCTCAAGAAGAGGGGCAGAGGTTCGGTGATCAGATGGTCAGGTGCGTTTGCGCCTGCCGCGCATCACATGGACGAGGAACAACGCGCCGGCAGGCCAAATGACCCAAAAGAAGCCACTCCAAGAAAACAGGTTGATCAAAACCAAGGCCGCAATAATGATGGCAGCGCGCACAAAGGGGAGGCTCCTGCGTTCAGTGACCCACAGCGGGGCCGCTTGTAAAAGCCAGACCGTGAGCAGCACGAGGCCGGGCCAGTGTGCCCAAATTCCGCGATCAGAAATGATGTCGACCAAACACAAGCCAGCGAAGATCAGGCCAAATTGCTTGGCCCGGCGGCTGAGGCGCTCCTGAAGATCATCATTTGCAGCCGCGGATAAAGCGGATTCAGACCGCTTTTTGTTGAGCACCTCGTCAAACTCATCGTCCGGCCAGTCGCTGGCCTTGGGCTTGGCAGCGGATTGCGCTGGACTTTCACTTGGGTTGGCGCGGTTTGGTCGCTCCGGTTCAGGGATGTGCATTTTGGGTTGGGCCTGCGCCAAGTTGGCGACGCAATACACCTGTACGCCTTCGGAAAAGTTCTTGGGGCGGCGTTCTCCGATGTAGTCGAAGCCCACAGAGAGCTTGCTGCGCACTTGATCGTAGACCTGTTGGGACAACAAAATGCCGCCCGGTTCCGCCATACTTTGAAGTCGGGCGGCCAGGTTGACGCCCTCGCCAAGAAGGTCTTCGCCGTCCACCATCACATCCCCCAAGTGAATGCCGATGCGGAAATTCAGCGCGGTCTCGGGATCGTGTTGCAGGTCACCGAGTTCGCGTTGCACCTCAATTGCGCATTGCACAGCTTCAACCACGGAGGGGAATTCCGCGATCAGACCATCGCCAGCAGTATTCGCGACCCGGCCGTGATGGCGGGAGATGAATTTTTTAAACACAGCGCGCGCTGCCTTGAGAGAGCGGAGGCCTTCCTCCTCATTCAATTCCATCACACGGCTGTAGCCAGCGGCATCTGCTGCAAGAATGGTTGTGAGCTTCCGTTGAATGTCGGAGGGCATATCAAAACTCTCATGTTAAAGCGATTAACTTTGTGGGTGTGTATATGGGGCTCGATCAAAACGGATCAAGCCCTGTATACACAGGAATGCCCAGTATTTTCTAGGCAAGACCGCTTCGGAATGGCCTCGTGTCACGCGTACGACCTTGGTGCGCTTGCAGCGGTTTGCGCATGTGCCTAGGTTGGCGTCACACGCGGACAGGAGGAGAGCTGCCATGCATATGAGTGATCAACGCGAAATTGCGGCCCCGGTGGCCGAAGTCTGGGCGGCTTTGTTGAGTGCGGACAGCCTGTTGCAATGTGTGCCAGGTGCCAAAGAGGTGACCGGCAACGCGGAGGAAGGTTTTGAAGCAACCGTGGTGCAGAAGGTTGGACCGGTTAAGGCAACGTTCAAAGGCAAGGTTGTTCTGTCCGATTTGGTTGAGGGCGAGAGCCTGACGTTGACTGGCGAAGGCAAAGGTGGCGCGGCTGGCTTTGCCAAAGGTGCGGCGGATGTGTCGCTGGTCGCCGGTGAAACAGGCACATTGCTTAGCTATGAAGTGGACGCCAAGGTCGGCGGCAAGCTGGCGCAGTTGGGCAGCCGGTTGATTGATGGATTTGCCAAGAAGATGGCAGATCAGTTTTTCACAAATTTGCAGACCTCACTGGAAGGGCCTGCGGAAGAGGCAGATGAAACTGCGGATGCGGGGGCCGAAGAGACACCCAAAAAGAGCCTGTTGAAGCGCATGACCGGCGGCTGATGCGGGGCCAGTATCGGAAGTTTCTCTAACAGATTGCGCCACCGGGCTTGTAGAGCGGTGCGGTGGTGCACATATCCCTCTGAAAATTTGCGCACTTGGCGCGGACTTGCCACCTGTTAGGGTGGCGCGCTCAAAATGTGCAGCCCGGAAGAGGGAGCCGGCAGTGATAGTAGACATAAAAGATGTGCGCAAAACCTACAAAGGTGGGTTTGAGGCGCTCAAAGGTGTGACCTTGGGCATCAAAGAAGGCGAGATTCTCGCGCTTTTAGGTCCCAATGGTGCGGGGAAAACCACACTGATTTCAACTATTTGCGGGATCACCAATCCGAGTTCCGGATCGGTGACGGTAGGTGGTCATGATGTGGTGAAAGACTATCGCCCGGCGCGCTCAATGATTGGGCTGGTGCCGCAGGAGATCAACCTTGAACCGTTCAATAAAGTGATTGATGTGGTCACCTATTCGCGGGGGTTGTTTGGCAAAAAGGCCAACCCGGCGAAGATTGAGGAGATACTGAAACAGCTGTCTCTGTGGGACAAAAAGGATGCGCGGGTGATGATGCTGTCTGGCGGCATGAAGCGGCGTGTGCTGATTGCCAAAGCGCTAAGCCATGAGCCACGGGTGTTGTTCTTGGACGAACCGACTGCGGGCGTGGACGTGGAGCTGCGCAAGGACATGTGGGATGTGGTGGCCAAGCTCAAAGAACAGGGCGTGACCATTATTCTGACAACCCACTACATCGAAGAGGCTGAGGCGATTGCGGATCGCGTTGGCGTGATCAACGGCGGCGAGCTGCTGTTGGTTGAGGAAAAGGCCGCGTTGATGCAGCGCTTGGGGCAGAAGACACTGCAAGTGGACCTGCAGGCGCCAGTGGAGAGCGTGCCGGAGAGTCTGGCGGGCTACGAGCTTGAGCTTGCAGAGGACGGCCATGCGCTGCGCTACCACTACGACACCACGGGCGAGAGCACGGGCATTACGCGGCTCTTGGGTGATATCAGCGCAGCGGGATTGCAGCTGAAAGATTTACAGACAGAGCAGTCGAGCCTTGAGGACATCTTTGTTGGTCTGGTGAAGGAGGACGCGGCATGAACTATACGGCTGTATGGGCAATTTACTCGTCGGAAATGGTTCGATTTTTCCGAACCATCGCCCAGAGTTTCATTTCGCCGGTGATCTCCACATCGCTGTACTTCGTCGTGTTTGGTGCCGCCATTGGCAGTCGGATCGACCAAGTGGAAGGTGTGAGCTACGGCGCGTTTATTGTGCCAGGGCTGATCATGCTGTCGGTGATGACGCAGGCGCTGTCCAATGCGTCTTTTGGCATCTACTTTCCCAAATTCATTGGCACGGTGTACGAGCTTTTGAGCGCCCCCATCAGTTTCTTTGAGATTGTGCTGGGGTTTGTAGGGGCTGCGGCCACCAAGGCGCTGTTCATTGGCGTGGTGATCCTTGTCACAGCGTCGCTGTTTGTGGATGTGCCGATCACTCATCCCTGGGCGATGGTGTTGTTTTTGGTGCTGACCTGTGTCAGCTTCTCGCTGTTTGGCTTCATCATTGGGGTTTGGGCTGGGAATTTTGAACAATTGCAGCTCATCCCATTGCTGGTGGTGACACCGCTCGTATTTCTTGGCGGATCGTTTTACTCGATCTCCATGCTGCCGGCGATCTGGCAGAAAATCACCTTGTTTAACCCGGTGGTGTACCTGATTTCGGGCTTCCGTTGGTCGTTCTTTGGCACTGCGGATGTGCCAGTGGGATTGAGCCTGTTGGCGATCTTTGGCTTCACGTCGCTGTGCATGGTGATCATCTGGTGGATCTTCAAGACCGGTTGGCGCATTCGGGCGTAAAGACAACTTGTGACGCGGGGTGACTCGCGTCGCCTCAGGCTTTTTGATCACAAAAAACTCTTTCCTGATGTGCTTGCCTTGTGAAACGCCCATGCGCATTCTAAATGCCATGGGATGAAACGCTTAAACCCTTTCGCAAAAAAAGCCCCAACGGTGGCAGTTGTACGCCTGCAAGGCATGATTGCTGCCGGTGGCCGTGGGCAATTGAACGATGCCACTTTGGCGCCGTTGCTTGAGAAAGCCTTTGCCAAAGGCAAGCCCGCTGCGGTGGCATTGGAAATCAACTCTCCCGGTGGCAGCCCGGTGCAAAGCGCGTTGATTGGCAGCCGCATTCGGCGATTGGCCGAAGAAAAAGACATTCCCGTAATTGCGTTTGTTGAGGATGTGGCCGCGTCTGGCGGCTATTGGCTCGCGGCAGCAGCGGATGAGATTTACGCCGATGAAAGTTCGGTTGTGGGCTCGATTGGGGTGATTTCAGCCGGATTTGGCGCCAATGTGTTCCTGTCGCGCCAAGGCATTGAGCGGCGCGTGTACACCGCCGGCAAAAGCAAATCGATGCTCGACCCGTTTAAGCCGGAAAGCGCCGAGGATGTGGCGCGGCTGACGCGGATGTTGGAACAAATTCACCAAAATTTCATTGCCCATGTGCAATCTCGGCGGGACGGCAAGCTTGCCGACAATGATGATCTGTTCACCGGTGAAATCTGGATTGGGTCACAAGCCAAAGAGGTTGGCCTGATTGATGAGGTTGGCCATTTGGTGCCGGTGCTGAAGGCACGCTTTGGGGACAAGGTGAAGCTGCGCCGCTATGGCGTCAAACGCTCGATGTGGCAGCGTTTTGGGGCGTCACTCGCCCAGGACGCTGTGGCTGGCATTGAGGAACGCGCGCAGTTTGCGCGGTTTGGTCTCTGACGTGCTGGTAAAGATTGTCACTCTGTTTCTGGTTGGCATGGCAGTGCTCGCTATGTTTGGCAAACTCCGGTTTCCTGGACAGAAACAGCTGCAATCTAAGAAATGCTCCAGCTGCGGGCGCTTTAAAATTGGCAAGGGCCCATGCCCCTGTCGGAAGGACATGGGGTAGAGAATGGAATGGTTGCTGGTATCGCTGGGATTGGTGATCCTGCTTCTGGCTGGGGACGCGCTGGTACGTGGCGCTGTGAACCTGTCGTTGCGGATTGGGATCCCGGCTTTGATCGTCTCACTGACGATTGTGGCCTTTGGTACTTCTGCACCTGAACTTCTGATTTCGCTGCAAGCGGCGCTGAAAAACGCGCCTGGCATTGCGATAGGTAATGTTGTTGGCTCCAACATCGCCAACATCCTGCTTGTCTTGGGTATTCCGGCCATTTTGGCGCCGATCCACACCAGTCACTGCAACTCCAAGCGCAATTTCATCATGATGATTGCAGCCACTTTACTGTTCATCGCGTTGGCGGCGGACGGATTCTTCCGCATGGGCAATGGCTTTGTGCTGTTGGGCGCGCTGGCTTTGGTGTTGAGCAGTGCTTTCTATCAGGCGCGCTGTCACAAGAAGGCGGAAGCCGCCGCAGTGATGGACGAAGACGAGGTTGAGGGCGCGGACCCGGACATGCCGTGGTGGCGCATCATTGTCTTCCTTCTGTTGGGGCTGATCGGCCTGCCGTTGGGCGCTGACCTGATGGTGGACAACGCCGAGATCATCGCCCGTCGCTACGGTGTGAGCGACACGGTGATTGGCCTGACCTTGATTGCGCTGGGCACCTCACTTCCAGAGCTGGCAACCACTGTGATGGCGGCGCTGCGGCGTCAGGCGGATGTGGCGCTGGGCAACGTGATTGGGTCCAACATGTTCAACTTGTTGGCCATCATTGGCATCACCTCAATTGTTCATCCGATCCGCGTGGACCCGGACTTCTTTGACTTCGATTTCTGGGTGATGCTTGGCGCTTCGCTGCTCCTAATCCCGTTTGTTTTCCTGAAACGGGATATCACACGCGTTTGGGGTGTTGTTCTCACCGCGCTCTATCTAGCCTATATACTGATTACCCTGACCTGACTTAAACGGAGGCTGACATGGTGCGGGCATTGGTGACTGGCGCCGGACAGCGGCTTGGGCAAGCAATGGCGATTGCGCTGGCGCAGCGTGGCTATGACGTTGCGGTGCACTATGCGTCTTCTGAAGTGGGGGCGGCAGACACTGTGGCAGCGATAGAAGCGTTGGGGCAGGTTGCGGTGCCACTGCAGGCGGATCTCTTGGACGAAGGGCAAACGGAAGCATTGTTTGCTCAAAGTGTTGCGGCGCTGGGTGGGCCTATTACCTGTTTGATCAACAATGCCTCCATATTTGAGGATGACCGCCTTCAATCCTCAACCAGAGAGAGTTGGGACCGACATATGGGTAGCAATCTACGCGCGCCCTATGTGCTGATGCAGGCCATGGCGCGGCAGGGGCTTGAGGCCTCTGCAGATGAGCAGGGAGAGCCCTTGGCCGCTGGCTTTGTTGTGAACATGCTTGATCAGCGTATTCGCAACCTGACTCCAGAATTTTCGACATACACCGTGGCGAAGATGGCGCTTTGGGCACTGACGCAAACAGCGGCACAGGAATTGGCTCCGCATGTGCGCGTCAATGGCATCGCGCCAGGGCCAACATTGCAGGGCGCACATCAGAGTGCCAATGACTTCAATGTAGAACGGCAAAACACGGTGTTGAAGCGCGGGGTTAGCGCCGACGATATTGTTGCGACCCTTGGGTATTTGCTCGATGCAAATGGGGTGACGGGACAGGCGATTTGTGTCGATGGCGGGCAGCATTTGAGGTGGTGACGCTCTGCCATTGGGACATCCTGCGCTGTATGTGACACTGTGCAATCCAACCCCAAAAAACGTATGTCAGAGATAAGTTTTGCACCGGTCACACTCCTGTCATCTTAACGTTACTTTTTCTTAATGATTTCAATAATTTGAGACGCGTACAAAAAAGTATCGTTCAAAAACAACGAGTTAAAAATACGCCTAATTTTTAGGCAGTGCGTCGAAAGCGGCCAAAAACAAGGGAAATCTGTACGAGGGCAAAAGATATCATCAGACTTATCCACAGTTTCGGTGGATTTGTTTACCCTTGCGTCCGGACCGTCAAGATTGCAGGCACGCCAAAAGAATCATATTTGAGATGACATGACCACAGACAGCGACGCAGTCCCGGACAGCCCGATGGGACACAAATGTATACAAAGCTACCTTAAAACGTTGGACGGCTCGCCCGGCGTGTATCGCATGCTCGATGCGCAGGCGCGGATTCTCTACGTGGGAAAGGCGCGCAATTTGCGGGCGCGGGTCTCCAATTACGCGCGGCCCTCGGGGCATTCTGGTCGGATCGCGCGGATGATCTCCGAAACCGCGTCGATGATGTTTCTGACCACCAAGACGGAAACCGAGGCGCTGTTGCTTGAACAAAACCTGATCAAGCAGTTGAAACCGAAGTACAACGTGCTGCTGCGGGACGACAAAAGCTTCCCGAATATTCTGGTCAGCCGTGCGCATGGGTTTCCGCAAATCAAGAAACACCGCGGGGCGAAGAAGGAAAAAGGCAGCTATTATGGGCCGTTTGCCAATGCCGGGGCGGTCACCCGTACGTTGAGCCAGCTGCAAAAGGTGTTTTTGCTGCGCAATTGCTCAGACGCGCAGTTTGAGAGCCGGACGCGGCCGTGTCTGCTGTTCCAGATCAAGCGTTGTTCGGGGCCTTGTGTGGGGCGTATTTCGGAAGGGGACTACGCTGAAAGTGTGCGGGACGCGGAGCGGTTCCTGTCGGGGCGGTCGACGCAGATACAAGAGACCTTGGCCAAGCAGATGCAGGCAGCGTCTGAGGCGATGGAGTTTGAGAAAGCGGCGACGTTGCGCGATCGTATTCGGGCGCTGACCTCGGTGCAGCAAACGCAGGGTATCAACCCGCGTGGCGTGGCGGAGGCGGATGTGATTGCGCTGCATCTGGAGAAGGGGCAGGCTTGTGTGCAGGTGTTTTTCATCCGGGCCAATCAAAATTGGGGTAACCGGGATTTTTATCCGCGCGTGGGCGTGGATGTGGAGGCTGCCGAGGTGCTGGAAGCCTTCATAGGTCAGTTCTATGACGGCAAGGAGCCGCCGCGGCAATTGATCTTATCCCATGCAATTGAGAACGCGGAGCTGATGGCGGAGGCGCTGGGGTCGAAGGCCGGGCGCAAGGTCGAGATCACCGTGCCCCAGCGCGGTGAGAAGGCGGAGCTTGTGGAAGGCGCGGCGCGCAATGCGCGGGAAAGTCTTGCGCGTAAAATGAGTGAGACCGCCACGCAGGCCAAATTGTTGCAAGGTGTGGCAGAGGCGTTTGATCTGGACGGGCCGCCGCAGCGGATCGAGGTCTACGATAACAGCCACATTCAAGGCACCAACGCGGTGGGCGGCATGATTGTCGCTGGGCCGGAAGGCTTCATGAAAAACAGTTACCGCAAGTTCAACATCAAAGGCGATGACATCACTCCAGGGGACGACTTTGGCATGATGAAAGAGGTGTTGAACCGGCGCTTTAAACGTCTGCTCAAGGAAGATCCGGATCGCGACAAAGGCATGTGGCCGGACCTGTTGCTGATCGATGGGGGTGCCGGTCAGGTGAGTGCGGTGCGCGAGATTATGGAAGAGTATGGGGTTGAGGACGTGCCGATGGTGGGCGTGGCCAAAGGGGTGGATCGCGATCATGGCAAAGAAGAGTTCCATCGCGTGGGCAAAAGCGTGATGGCATTGCGCCGGAATGATCCGGTGCTGTATTTTGTGCAACGGCTGCGCGATGAGGCGCATAGGTTTGCGATTGGCACACACCGCGCGAAACGCGCCAAAGCGGTGGGCGCAACACCATTGGATGACGTGCCAGGCGTGGGCGCGACGCGCAAGCGGGCCTTGTTGGCGCATTTTGGCAGCGCCAAGGCGGTGAGCCGGGCCAACCTAGCGGATTTGAAAGCCGTGGATGGGGTTTCCGACAAACTGGCAGAGACAATCTACGACTTTTTCCACGAAGGAAGTTAAACCCTGCGCGCGGAGGGTGTTGCCTAGGCCGGAATTTTGCCGCGCAGAACAAGATTTTCGACAATCTGCTCAACAAAGCCCACCATGCCGTCGGGACCGGAGGCGCGGTCTTTCAGATGGATCGACAGGTCGGGGCGACGCGTGGCGATCAGGCCAATGAGATCACCGCGCATGTCGTCGTCCATGCTGGCGCCCATGATCACGCAACAAATACGGGGTTCGGTGTCCAGTTGGCGGATGACTTCGCCATGGTCATGTGCGCCCAGCCATTGAATGGGCAGGTGGTCAAGCTGGCGCGGTACGGCGCCAATCACGTTGGGCAGTTTCCCAACAAGCAAAACAACAGGTTGCATAGGGGTATCTCCTCCTTGACGGTGTGCGCCCGAGGGGTTTGCCTGCTTTGCCTTGTGGCAGTGTAGCACAGATTAGTGGCGGGAGGGCCATGGTCGCATTGCCGCATCACAATCCCGCTTCCCCTGAGCCGGGAGACAGGCTAAATCAAGGTCATGACTTGGAATATTCCCAACATCCTCTCTGTGATGCGCCTGTTTGCAGCCCCTATGGTTGCCGTAATGTTTCTTTATTTTGAAAGGCCTTATGCGGATTGGTTTGCGCTGATGCTGTTTTTGGTCGCAGCCGCGACCGATTGGTTTGACGGCTATCTGGCGCGGTTATGGAAACAGGAAACCAAATTGGGCGCGATGATGGACCCAATTGCCGACAAGGCAATGGTTGTGATCGCGTTGATGGTGATCGTGGGCTATAGCTCGATGTCGCCCTGGTTGGTGCTGCCCGCGACGGTGATCCTGTTCCGGGAAGTGTTTGTGTCGGGCCTGCGCGAGTTCCTTGGGGATACTGCCGGAACGCTGAAAGTGACCAAGCTGGCGAAATGGAAAACGGCGACGCAAATGGTTGCGATTGCAGTTCTTTTTGGCCAGGGCGTGTTTGAGCATTACCTGGGCATGTCGGCCTGGGGCATGGATTTGGCGCTGTTTGATCAGATCATGGCGGGTGAGGTTGAGGACCTGCAGGGGCTGCGTTGGAAGCACACCGGGATGGTGTGGAGCGGCTGGGTAGGACTTTTGTTGCTGTGGATTGCCGCTGCGCTGACCGCTATCACAGGCGTTGATTACTTTAACAAAGCCAAGCCGCATCTAAAGGATTGATCACAATGGATGTTCTCTATTTTGCATGGGTGCGGGAGCGCATTGGTATCCCGAAAGAGAAAGTGGAAACCGGCGCCGCAACGGTGATGCAGCTGGTCGAGGAGTTGAAGGCGCGGGAAGAGCGGTATGAGGTGGCTTTCTCGGACTTGAGCGCCTTGCGTGTGGCGGTGGATCAGGAGTTGACCGACTTTGATGCGCCCCTTGAGGGCGTGCGCGAAGTGGCGTTTTTCCCTCCAATGACAGGCGGTTAAGAGGGTTTCCATGCGCGTCTTAGTTCAGGAAGAACCGTTTGATTTTGGCCGCGAGGCGCAGAACTTTGCCAGCGGGCACAGCAATATGGGCGCGATTGTCACTTTCACCGGTGTGGTGCGTGATGCCGACAAGGGTGGCATGGACCGGATGGTGATAGAGCACTATCCCGGCATGACCCAGAAGGCGCTGGAGAAGATTGCTGAAGAGGCCGTAAGCCGTTGGGATCTTGGGGATGTTATGGTCATCCATCGCCATGGCGAGCTGCGTCAGGGTGACATGATCATGATGGTGGCGACCGCGTCGCGGCATCGGGTGAATGCCTTTGAGGCGGCGGAATATCTGATGGATTACCTGAAGTCTCGCGCGCCGTTCTGGAAGAAAGAATACACCGCAGATGGGGCCGAGTGGGTTGCCGCAAAAGACGAAGACGAGGACGCGCTGAGCCGTTGGTGATGTTGGTGCGTTAACCGGCTGATTTGGTCCGTTTGGGACGTCGGTTTTACGTCGGTATCGCGGCTGTTTTGCGGAGGTGCGTGTTTTGCGGCCGCGCGGCAGGCGAGTATAAACCCACCGCGCGGTCCACCGTCGCTTTAGGCAACAGTTTTTGAGATGAGGACGGTGTCGCGGGCTTTGACGATGGCGGTTATCAGCCGGTCGATGTCCGCGTCTGTAGTGGCCCAGCTGGAGACACTCAAACGGAAGCCGCTTTGGCTTTGCCAGACAGCGGCACCAAACCAAGCTTCGCCAGACGTTTGAACTTCCGCGGTGATTGCGGCGCAGAGGTCGGGGGTGTCAGGGAGTGTCACAAACACCTGATTGAAATGCACCTCGTGCGGGACGGTAAAGCCTTCATGGCGCAGGGCCGCCGCGAGGCGGGTGGCTTTGCTGTGAAACCCCATGATCATGTCGTTGAGACCTTCGCGGCCAAGTGAGAGCAGGGCAGCGTAGGTTTCGGCACCTCGGGCGGCGCGGCTGAACTCTGGTGTCAGGTCCGCAGGCGAGGGATCGGTGGGCGGCAGGTAGGCGGCGCCGATGGCCATGGAGGCGCGCATCTCTTCGGGATGGCGGCAGAGGGCCAGACCGGAGTCATAGGGCGCGTTGAGGGTTTTGTGGGCGTCCACCACCCAGCTGTCAGCTTTCTCCAGTCCTGTGAGCGCGTCGGTCAGTTCGGGCACAGCACGGGCCCAGAGGCCAAAGGCGCCATCGACATGCAACCACGCGCCTGCGGCTTGGCAGGCGTCGGCGATCTCGTCGATCGGATCAAACGCGCCGGTGCAGACATTGCCCGCCTGCGTGAGCACAATGCAGGAGGCGTCAAGCTTGGGCAGCTTGTCGGCACACATGCGGCCCTGATCGTCGGTGGGGACACGTTCGATGTTGTCGGAGCCAAGACCAATCAGGCGCAGAGATTTTAGCACGGTGGCGTGGATTTCGGCGCTGGCGATCACGCGCATGGCAGGCGCGCCCAGTAGGCCTTTGCCACGTGGGTGACCCATGCGGGCCAGCAATGTGTCGCGCGCGGTGGCCAGCAGGGTCATGTTGGCCATGGTCGCGCCGGTGGTGAAGGCACCTTCGGTCTGGGCGGGCAGGTTTAACAGGTCGATGATCCAGCGCACGGCGGTTTGCTCCATCTGCATCACCGAAGGACCAGTGTCTGCATTGGCGCATTGATCCCAAGCGGAGAGGAGCGCGCGCGCGCCGGAGGCGGCGGGCAGAGCGCCGCCGATGACGTAGCCGAAGTAGCGGCCAGCGGCGGTGGCGACGGTGCCGGGGCTGCCGGCGGTTTGAATCAGGGAGAGCACGTCGGTGGAGCTGTGACCCTGTTGGGGGAGCGCAATGTCGAGCGCGGGGAGCTGGGCTGTGTCTGCGTTTACGTGGCGGTCGGAGAGTGCTTGCAGGTAGTCTTCACCAAGTTTTGCGCCTTGGGAGAAGGCTTGGGCTTGGCGGGCGAGGGGATCTGAGAGTATGGTCATATCGAGATCAATCTATATAGGGAATCATCTATATTGATAATTGACGATATAGGCGAAGAGTCAACTGAGTCGGTCACGGCGCAGGCAAAAGTCTTTGCCGCGCTGTCCAGTCCGGTGCGCTTGCAGATCATGCTGTGGCTGCTGGACCCGCGTCCACATTTTGCGGCGCAGGTGGATGGGGATCTTGTGGAGGATGGCGTTTGCGTGGGGCGGATTGTCGAGAAGCTGGATCTGTCCCAGCCCACGGTGAGCGCGCATATGAAGAAGCTGAGCGCCGCCGGATTGGTGCGCGGTAAGAAGATCAACAACTGGATTTTTTACAAGCCGCAGCGGGAGGTGCTGAAGGCGGCTGGGGTGCAGTTGGGCGGTTAGGTCGATGTGGGTCTGCGCCCAATCCATGGACCATCTCGGCTGTCGCGTCCAACGGAGACCCAACGATTTGGGCCATTGGCGCACCAACGTGTGATTTCGGGGTCGAGCAATTCCAACCTCTCAGCAATCGCTTCGCCAGAGACCATGTCCACTAGCTCAATGCTTGTTTCCGGGAACAGCCCTTTGATGTTTGCCTCAAGCTCGGCAAGATGGTGGCGCTTCGCGTGATCGTGGCACGGAAAGCTTGTTCTTATTTGCAATGTGTCGGTTGCAAGCTCTTCGACATCTGACTGTCTCGCAATGCCAACCTGATAGACGGGTGTGCCGGTTTCTTTTTGAATGGCAGCTAAAGCTGGATTTGAGTAGCGGGCCTTTGGCCATTGCCATGTCGGAAATGAGAAGTGAATGTGCAGCTGGTTTTGAGAGGGGAGCACGTAGTTCGCGGGGCAGGTGTCGATTTCATTTAAGGACGTGGCGCCATGCACAAGAAAACTGACAAAGCTGTCGCACTGACCTGGAGCAATTTGTTGCAAGTGGACAATTGGTGGTTTTCATCCAGGACGGGTTGCACAAGTAAAGCGTCCGGAAATGTTGCTTGCGCGACTTCGAGCACTTTGCGTGCGGTGTCGGAAGTGACGCCCCCTAGATGACCATTCCAGTAGGTGGTTTTGCCGGAGAAATCAGTGAAACTGTCCCGTTCAGGGTTGGTTTCACGCGGGATCACACCGTTTACGGTCACGCCAAAAAACTCACAGAACTGCGTGACGGTGATACTGCCGTCGAGGTCCGGCCCAATGTCCGCCTGAAGGATGCGTGTTCCTTCGGTTGCGGGCTGTCCTTTGGTGTCTGCAAGGTCGACGGTGAGACGTCCGCCACGATAACGGGCGTATAGATCCCGCTGATCTTTTGTGACCCCGTAGAATTGGCTTGGGCAACTGCCACCACCGGTTAGGCTGAACAAGTCAAGGTTCAATGGAGAGGGTAACGCTGGTGTGTGAAAGGAGAACTTGATCTGGTGCATATCGCTCTCTCAAAAAACGAGGTTGCGGGTTGCGCCGATTAGGCCCCGCCCAGATGCTCCACGTGGTTGCGCAGCTCTTCAGCTTCCTGACGGGCGTCGCGCAGGCCGTCCATGGCGGCGCGCAGCTCGGCTTCGGTCTGGGTGAGCTGGTTGGTCAGCTCGGCCTCACGCTGTTGCAGGTAGGTGATCGCCTGATCGCGGGTTTCCTCAGCTTCGTGCAGTTCCTGGGACATGCGCTCCAGTTGGTCGACGTCAGACTGTGCGACGCGGGTGAAGCGGTGCACCAGCCAATTGGCAAACCAGCCCATGCAGAAGGCCACAAACAGAATGACGGCGGTGGTCAGGATGAACTCAATTCTGGTCATTTGTCTCGTCCTCTGCGCCGTCTTCTGGTGCGGCGTTGTCTGTCGATGTGTCGTCTGTTGCTGCATCTGCGCCCGTGTCCGCAGTGGCGTCTGCCTCGGTGGCAGGGGCTTCGGCGGCTGTGTCTTCGGTGGCCGCGTCCTCAGAAGCGGTTGCCTCGGCGGCGGTCTCGCTTGCTTCTGTGGTGTCTTCAGTAGTTACCTCGGAGGCTTCCTCTGACGTGGCTTCGGGGGTGTCCGCCTCGGTGGCGTCTGCTTCGCTTTCGCTTGCCTCAGTTTCGGTGGCCTCGGAATCTGCGGCTTCGGCACCGTCTTCTGCGACGGTCACGGCTTGTTCTTCTTCTGGCACGATGCGGACAAATTCGATGCGGCGGTTGGCTTCGCGGCCTTCGGCGGTGTCGTTGTCAGCAATGGGCTGGCTTTCGCCATAGCCAAGCGCAAGGAAGCCTTTGGTCAGTACGCGGCGGTCTTGTAGGGCTGTGAGAACTGCCAAGGCACGGGTTTGCGACAGGGCTTGGTTCATGCTTTCACGGCCCTGGCTGTCGGTGTGGCCTTGAATTTCGATTTGCAGGTCCGGACAGGCGTTAAGTTCTTCGGCCAATTTGTCGATGATGGCCGCTGCGCTTTCGTCCAACGTGCCACTGCCGGGCTCAAAGGCAATTTTGGTCTCGTCCTGAAGCGCTTTGATGTTGGCCATGCATTCTTCATTGGTGGGCAGGCCAGCCAGCGGGTCAAGCGCTTCAACATAGGTGACGTTGATCGCGAAGTGGTCGGTCTGGCTCAGTTTGGCGGCCAGAAGCTGGGCGATGCGGGCGTTGGTTTCGGTGTTGCCGGTTTTGCCGGTGATGGAAACAGCCTCCGGGGTCACGATCAGAGAGCCGTTGTTGAGCATGGTGAGCGCGTCCAATCCAGCCATTACGCGGAACGGCCATGTGGGCGGCAGCGTCTCGTCCAGGCGGGTCGCCATATGCACGGTTTCAGTGCCAAAACGGGCGCGGGCGTAGCTGTCGGTGGTGTCGCGCGCAATGTCGTTGGGCAGGCGGCCACGCAGCTGCACCAGACCTTCGGGGCTAAGCGTGGCGGTGAATTCCTGCGCTTCGGTGCCGTTCTCATCCGCTTCGGGTGTTGGCGGTAGAGTGGCCAAGAGAGCAAAAGCTTCGGGTAGGGTGCCTTCAAGTTCGCCAACAACGCGGTCAAACAGCGTCTGATCGGTGCCCATTTGTGCGGTCAGTGTCACGTCTGCATCAGAAAAGGTCAGTGTGCCTCCACCCAGCTCGTTGAGGCCGCGAATGGCGGTGGACACAGCATCGCCCCAGCGGGTGGATGGCACGCCAAGACCAATCACACATTCTACGTTGTCCGTCAGGCCAGCGGCGCGGGCTGCGGTCAAGATTTTGGCGCGGGCTTTGTCGGTGTCCGCAGAGCAGGCGTCAAAACGGGCGATCTCGCCGTCTTTTACAAGGCGGAGCGTGAACGGGGTGATCACAGGGCGTGGGGCGGAGATGTTCAAGTTGATCTCAACGCCGGTGGGTGCGCGGCGGGTGAGGTCGATTTCTAGCTCAGCCCGCGCTTCTGGGCTGTCGGCCATGGCGGTCACGTCAACACGGCCCGCTTTCACCGAGATTTTGGAACGCGGCAGATCTTTCAGCGCGGAAATGGCAAAACGGGTGGCTGAGGACCAGCCGGATGGGGCGGCGTAATCAGCGGTTTCCAATAGGTCCGCCACTTCGCCATTGGCGGAGATGTTTTTGAGCTCACGCAGCATACGCTCACGGTCGGCGCTTTCTGGGATCAAGCCGATGAGCGAGATGCCGGCATCATTGCGCAGGATTTCCACGGAGAACCGTGGTGGTGCGATGGCGGCGGTGGCGGGCACTTCCATGTTGTCGATCACGCGGGCGGCATCGACGATGCGGCCTGCGGCAGACACTGCTCTGAAACGGTCAGCTTCTGAAGGCGCAACACCGGCGAGGAAAATTTGCAAGCCTTCGGCGTGCACCTCTGCCCAGTCCATGTTGTTGATGGAAAGCTCGTGTTCAACAGAGGACTTGGAGGTGTCTTCGATCAAATCCGCAGAAAGGCTTGCGGCAACAAGGCTGAGCAGCCCCGCTGTGGCGAAAGTGACAAAGAGAATAAGGAGGGAAGAAAGTCGCATTCAGTTAGTTTGGCCTGTCCAGTGGTGCATGGTTGATACTGCGCAATGGGCCTGCTTGCAATCACAGGAAAAAGGCTACGGCGAAAAACAGCAGAGGGATCAGGCCGGTGTCGCGATTGGCGCGGAACAGGCGCAGGAGCACGGCAGAGTCGTCGGTGTCGAGTTGGCGCAGCTGCCATTGCATGTGCCAGCCCATGGCCAAGGGGCCGAGCAGGGCAACCGCCATCGCGGCCGGGCTGTGGTCGATGGTGACCATCAGCACAGCAAAGCCAAACAGCATGATGGTTAGGGTCAGGAAGCCTTGCAGCCATTGTGGGGTGTTTTGGCCAAACAGCCGCGCGGTGGACTTTACGCCAATCAGCGCGTCATCTTCAGTATCCTGATGGGCATAGATGGTGTCGTAGAACAACGTCCAGCTGATGCCGGCAACATACAGGATCACGGCGGGCAAAGCGAGGCTGCCGGTGTGGGCCGTCCAGGCTAGCAAAGCGCCCCAGTTGAAGGCTAGGCCGAGGAAGACCTGCGGCCACCAGGTGAAGCGTTTGGCAAAGGGGTAAATTGCCACCGGGATCAGCGAGGCAATGCCCAGCAGGATGGCGTTGACGTTGAAGGTCAGCAGGATGGCGGCGGAGATCAGGGTCTGGAGGCCCATCCAGACAGCGGCCTGTTTGGTGGTGACTTGGCCTGACGGAATTGGACGCGAGCGGGTGCGGGCAACTTTGGCGTCAATGTCGCGGTCGGTGATGTCGTTCCAAGTACAGCCCGCGCCGCGCATCAGGAAGGCCCCCATGGCGCAACCGACAGCAATCCAGAGGTCATGCAGCGAGGCTTGGCCGTCGCTGAGAATGGCCAGACCAAGGCTCATCCAGCAGGGCAGCAGCAGCAGCCAGGTGCCAATGGGACGGTCGGCGCGGGACAGGCGCAGGTATGGGCGGGACCAGGCCGGGGCGAGGTGGTCGACCCAATTGCCTTTCACGGCGTCAGAAACTTGCCCCTTGGGGTCTTCCTTTGCGGGCGTGTCGGCCATATGTCGGTTCCCATGAAACAGGCAAAAGTCAGACTGTATGTAGAGCAGGGCTTGGGGGAAGGGCAAACCATTCCTCTGACCAAAGAGCAGGCGCATTACCTTTTTGGCGTGATGCGCATGGCGGTGGGTGATCCGGTGCTGTTGTTTAACGGGCGGGATGGCGAGTGGCGCTGTGCTGTGACTGTAGCGAATAAGCGCAATGGAGAGCTGGTGTGTGAGGCGCAGACCAAGCCGTTGCAGATGCCGCCGGACCTGTGGCTGTGCTTTGCGCCAATCAAGAAGGCGCGCACGGATTTTATCGTTGAGAAAGCCGCTGAAATGGGTGCGGCGCGGATTGTGCCGGTGAACACCGATTTCACCAACAGCGAGCGCATCCGGCAGGACCGGTTGCAGGCGCATGCGGTGGAAGCGGCGGAGCAATGTGGCGGGACATATGTGCCGGAGGTCAGCGATCTGGTGAAGCTGGATCGGTTGCTGTCGGAATGGCCTGAGGGGCGTCAGCTGATGTTTTGCGATGAGGCTGAGGTGGGCAGCGCAAAGCGGTTGGCGGCGTCAGAAGGTGGACCTTGGGCGATTTTGATTGGGCCGGAAGGTGGGTTTTCTGAAGCTGAACGGGACCGGTTGAAGGCCTTGCCGTTTGCCCATGTGGTGAGCCTGGGGCCACGGATTCTGCGAGCGGATACGGCGGCGGTGGCGGCGATGACCTTGTGGCAGCAAAGCCTGGGGGATTGGCAGTGAGCTGGCGCGCGGTCACAGAGGCGGACCTTGGCTGGGTTGAGGCGTTTCTGCGCGAACGTATTCAGAGCTCGATGTTTTTTCTGAGCAACCTTAATGAACACGGCATAAACGGCGCTGCGGATCGCGCGATGCGCATTTGGGTGTTGGACGGTGATCGCAAGGGGCTTTTTGCGCTGTCCAATGGCGGCATGATCTTAATGCAGGCGCCGGATGCCACGGCGGAAGACTGGCTAGCGACACGTGCCTTTTGGGCGGATCGGGAGCTGATTGGGTGTTTGGGAGATGGCGCGCAGGTGGCGACGTTTTTTGCGGCGACGGGTATGGGCGACCGGCCGATGTCGCTAAATGAAGACGAGCCGGGCTATCGGCTGGAGTTGGCGCAGTTGAAGATGCCGGAGTGTGACGGGTTCAGCATGGTGCCGCTTGGCGAAGACCACCGCGCGTTGGCAGCGAAGTGGCGCACGGCCTATCATGGCGAGGTCTTGGGAACACCGGCGCATAAATGTGCCGAAATGGCAGCACAGGACATTGCCCGCTGTATTGAGAGAGACACGCATCGCATTTTGCTCAAAGACGGCGTGCCGGTTGCCAAAACCGGATTTAACGCCACCTTACCGGATACGGTGCAGATTGGCGGGGTCTATACGCCACCTGAGTTGCGCGGGCAGGGGCTGGCGCGACGGGCAGTTGCACTGCATTTGCAGGAATCATGGGAGAAGGGGGCAAAGTTGGCAATCCTGTTTGCGGCCAATGAAGCGGCAGCGCGGGCGTATGAATCCATTGGGTTTGAGCGTAACGGGACGTTTTCTTTGATGATGTTTATGGCGGAAGAGGAGGCGGTCACATGACTTTCATTCGACCGGAGGCCCGCGCGGCGGTGGCGCAGTGGCGGGAAGCCTTGGTTGGCGGTGCGGTGCTGCTGCTTGGTCTGTGGTGGGCCAGCGGTTTTGGCGTGATGAAATGGCTTGGGATTGTCTTGGTGGCTGTCGGCGCAGTGCTGATTGTCAGCGGTCTGCAACGTGGGCGGTTTCGCATTGGCAAAGGCGGGCCGGGCGTGGTTCAGGTGGACGAGGGTGAGGTGGCCTATTTTGGCCCGCTCAACGGTGGCAGCGTGGCCATTCGCAGTATTAGCCGCGTGGTTCTGGACGGGCGTAGCAAACCTGCGGTCTGGGCGTTGTATCAGCCGGGGCAGGCGCCGTTGCATATTCCGGTGAATGCGGAAGGCTCCGATGCGTTGTTTGATGCGTTTGCCTCGCTGGAAGGCATCCGCACAGAACACATGTTGTCCCAGTTGAAGGTGACGCCGGATCAACCGGTTGTGATCTGGGCAAAATCAGACCCCCGGTTGCATTGACACTGCACAAATTTACGATCACGACTACTGTCCCAAGCGAGTTTGCAGGAGCGGAGCAAGCCTATGTCTATTCCACAGTCCGGCGGCGGGCCGATCGAACATCACGATCAGCTGGCTGAATATCTCAGCGATGGCTGCAAACCCAAAGAAGACTGGCGTATTGGCACCGAACACGAGAAGTTTGGCTATTGCAAAGACACGCTAAAGCCCCTGCCATACGAGGGTGAACGCTCCATTTTGGCGGTGCTGGAAGGTCTGCGTGACGGGCACGGTTGGGCGCCGGTGGAAGAAGGCGGCAAGCTGATTGGGCTGGAAAAAGACGGCGCCAATGTGAGCCTAGAGCCCGGTGGACAGTTGGAGCTGTCGGGGGCGCCGTTGGAGACTATCCACCAGACCTGTGATGAGGTGAACCAACACCTGACCGATGTGAAAGACATCGCGGATAAGATTGGCGTGGGTTTCATCGGGTTGGGGGCTGCGCCGATCTGGAGTCACGAGGATATGCCTTTGATGCCCAAAGGCCGCTACAAGCTGATGGACAGCTATATGGGCAAGGTCGGCACCATGGGCACAACCATGATGCGCCGCACCTGCACGGTGCAGGTGAACCTAGATTTTGCCAGTGAACCTGACATGGTGCAAAAGCTACGTGTCGCGCTGGCGTTGCAGCCGGTGGCCAATGCGCTGTTTGCCAATTCGCCGTTTTTGGACGGCAAGCCCAACGGTGTAAAATCCACCCGTGGACTGGTCTGGCGCAATCTGGATGATGCGCGCACAGGTATGTTGCCGTTTGTGTTTGAGGATGGCTTTGGCTTTGAAGCCTGGGTGCAATATGCGCTCGATGTACCGATGTATTTTGTCTATCGCGATGGCACATACGTCAACGCGCTGGGCATGTCGTTCCGCGACTTCCTCAAAGGCGAGCTGCCCGCATTGCCCGGTGAGAAGCCAACGCTGAGCGATTGGGCGGATCATTTGACCACAGCCTTCCCGGAGGCACGGATTAAGAAGTTCATGGAGATGCGCGGCGCGGACGGTGGTCCGTGGCGGCGGCTGTGTGCCTTGCCGGCGTTCTGGGTGGGGCTGATGTATGATCAGTCTTCGCTGGATGCGGCTTGGGATCTGGTGAAAGGCTGGGATGCGGAGACGCGGGAAGCCCTGCGAGTGGCGGCCAGTGAGGACGGGCTTCAGGCCCAGGTTGGTCCCATCAAGATGCATGATCTGGCGCGGGAAGTGTTGGAAATCTCCGAAGCGGGCTTGGTGGCGCGTGGCATGGCTGGTGCTGGAGGATTGGTGCCCAATGAGACCCATTTCCTAAATGCGCTGAAAGAAAGCGTTGAAAGTGGCAAGGTGCCAGCCGATGAGCTGCTGGAGCGCTATCACGGCGATTGGAACGGCGATCTGAGCAAGATCTACGGCGAATACAGCTATTGATTTTGGCGAAAGGGAGCGCTGCTGGCTTAGAGCAGGTGGCGTTCCTGGTGACCAAAATCTGGAAAATACTTGAGGCACTCTTCTGGCAAGTTGAGTGTCGCGAGCATTTCCGGATAACCGGTTACAACATGTAATCGGATCGGGATGTTCTTTGCCGCAATGAGCCCCTCATACATGAGGATTGCCGGCTCAGACACTTTTGTGCTGCCAACCAGACAAATATCGATTGGGCTGTCTAAGCTGCCGTGCGTTTCGTCTGAGCGCGTAGTGAACTCGTTCATTTCGTCATAGCCAATCTCAAAAGAGGTGACCCGAAAAAAGTCGCTGACTTCCGACATGCCGGGCCTGTATTCGGCGTGTCGATAGCAGGCCTGTGTTTCGTCAAAGAGTTCCTGAGGTGTGACTCGCCCCGAATAGACAATGTGGACGAGGTCAAGCTCAGGAATGATTGTGAGGCTGACGGGCATCGCTTTCCTTTTTGATTAGTTTGCGATGTATCTTTTTGCTGAGCAACCCTTTGCCATTGATGGGTGTGAATTTTGCTTCTGCGTTTTGAAATTGAAAAACAAAGCCTGCAAAGTAGTTTTCTCGAGCTTAGAGCAAATGACTTTCCCGATGGCAAAATTCGGGGAAATGTTTCAGGCTGTCTGGCGGCAGGTTAAGGACCGCTAAAACCTCGGGGTACCCTTGCACGATGTGAAGGTGGAATGGGGCATTGGTGGCAGCAGAGAGGTTTTCATACATGGCCACGGCCGCGGCCGTGGCCTTTGTGTCGCCAACCAGGCAGAGCTGAATGGGGGTAGTCACCTCGCGGTAGGTTTCCAGAGCTTGCTTCGTGTAAGTCAGCATCTCATCAAAACCAATGTCGATCTCGGTCACCTGTGTCAGGTCATTCACCCCAGGCATACCAACCTGAAAGGCGGGGTTTTGATGACGTTTGATAGTCTCGTCGATCAGATCTTGGATGGTGAGACGCCCCCAATACACAATATGCACAACATTGAGTTCGGGAATTACGCTGACGCTGACAGGCAATTTATTTTTCCTTTTCAGCAGTTTGAGATGCTTTGGCGACCTTCGAAAAAACCACCGCAAACTGGGGTGTCTTACTGTTTGGCGGCAAGCGCCTCTACAGCTGCGGCTGTGCGACGGGTGTTGTCGTGAATGCCAAGCGCCAGATAGAGCATGCCGCCCATAATCAAGACGTAGAGACCGCCAAAAACCCAGACCGCGAGCCCAGCGAGCAAACCGCCTTGGGGGTTGAAAATCGTGGCGACCCCGCTCAGCAAAACGCCAAGCGTCATAAGGATAATGATCCCGGTGACAATTTTTTCCAATGAGTTGATGAAGAAATCGCGCATGTAATTGTTCCTTTGTCGTCAATACAACGACAGCATGCGGTGGCTGAGATTTCAAATCAACCCAAAGGGGTTAGGAGGACCGGCGGGTGAGCAGGTGGGCCTCGGATTGGCAGTCTTGCGGGAATAGTTTGATGGTCTCGCGAGGCAGGTCCAAAAATGCGAGGATATCGGGGAAGCCATGCAGGATTTGCACACTGGCCAGACCGTCCTCCACCTCTGAGAGAGAGCGGAACATCTCTGCAAGCCAAGTGCTTTGCTCATTGCTGCACACGATGAAGATAAACACTTCTTCACCGCGCTCACGGTGCCGTTTTTGGATATTGGCTGTGAAGGCTTTCATTTCATCAAAGCCAACATCAAAATCCTCAAGGTTGAGCATATCCAAAACCATATGCATTCCAGGGTAAAAATCCGGGTTGGCATGTAAGGTTTGGGAAGAGGCGGCAAATTCGTCTAAAGTGACGCTCCCGGTGAAACGGCTGTAGACAAGCGGTGCGGGACTGAGAACTTGAACTTCTATAGGCATGGTCCCTCCAAGATGAAGGCAACTTCATAATCGGTCAAGCATCGCGTGCGCTTTGTGTTTTTCTTTGCGTGATGTCTGGGCGGGTTGGCAAAAGCCGGGAGTGGTCTGCGTTGAGTGGTGGGTTAAGAGCTGAGGCGGTTCAACAGGTGAGACTCTGTTTGGCAATCCTCTGGAAACAGGGACAGGGTTTCGGCGGGGAGATCCAGAAGGGCGAGGACTTCTGGAAAGCCGTGCAAGATTTCAACGCTGGCCATGCCGGGGGCGAGATCAGCCAATGCACGGAACATTTCGGCCAACCACCGGCCTTGTTCGCTGCTGCAGACTATAAAGATATGCACAGGTGTGCCACGGTCACGATGACGGTTTTGGGTGAGGGCCGCAAATTCTTTCATCTGGTCAAAACCGATATCAAAATCAGTGACATCCAGCATGTCGACCACCGTGTGGGTGCCAGGAACAAAGGCGGAATCTGCGTGCAACGCTATGGAGGAGGCGGTGAGTTCGGCCATGGTGACGTGGCCGGAAAACCGGCGGTACGCCAGTGGGGCGGGACTTAGAATTTTGTTCTCAATTGGCATGGCAAATCCTTTGCGTCACGCCGTTGCTGTCTGACTTCAGGTTTACATTCGATCATTGGAATGTAAATGCGTTTTGTAACATTGCGTCGCGCAATCTACGTGGGGTAATCTTGGCAGTCTTGATGGCCTCGCTGTGGTCAGGGATGTAGCAAATGCGCCTCGCTGCGGCAGGCCTCAGGCAACATATCTATACTGTCTGGAGGCAAATCAAGCACCGCCAGGGCCTCAGGATATCCGTGAAGCACAAATAGACTTTCGGTGTTGCCAATCATGTCTGAGAGTTCGCGGTACATCATGACAACTGCGTCACTGCGTTTTTCGTTGGCCAGAAAACAATGCTTGGGCATAAAGCCGCGTTTTTGGTAGTTCGCCTGAGCTTCTTTGGCAAATTCCATCATCTCAGCAAAGCCTATGTCGACAGACTCCGCGCCCATCAGATCATCGATCTCTGCCATTGTGTTGTTGTAATCTGGATGGGCGTATGCCTGCAGCACCGCTGAGCGAAGCTCGGCCATGGTCACCTTGCCAGAGTAGATCCGCAGAACAAGAGATAGATCGGGAAGTACACTGGTGGTGATTGGCATACAGCTCTCCCAGAAAGTCATACATGCGTGGTGTCGCATGCCTTCTGGATAGAGTGAGAATCTTGCGCAATGGCGTCAAGACCGTTTTCTTACCAAAGTCCCCCTCTGGGCTTCCCATTACCAGCGCCAATACCTCTGGGTTGTGGTGGCGTCAGCGCACCTCCATTAGGGTTGTGCCATCTGTGAGCGCGTTGATGCGCGACACGATGGTGGCAGCGTCCAAGCCGTGGTGGCGGTAGAGATCGCCGATGGTGCCGGTCTGGCCAAAGTGTTCCACGCCAAGCGGCAGGGTTTGATGGCCTTGCACCGCACCAAGCCAGCTGAGCGTGGCCGGGTGGCCGTCGATGACCGTCAGCATGCGGCAATGTGGCGGCAGCTCGGACAAAAGCCGCTCGATGTGGCTTTGGGCCGACATTTGCCCGCGCGCACGAGCGCGTTGGGCGGCGGTCCAGCCGGCGTTGAGGCGGTCAGCGGAGGTCACGGCCAGCACGCCGATGTCGCGGCGGTCGTTGGCGATTTGACCGGCGGCTTTGATGGCTTCGGGCGCGACGGAGCCTTGATAAGCAATCACTACCTCGCAGTTTGGGCCGGGTTTGCGCAACCAGTAAGCGCCATCAATGGCGCCCTGTTTGAAAGCGTCGTCATGGCGTTTGCCGGGTTGCTCGATTGGGTTGGTGGTCAGGCGGAGATAGACAGAGCCGCCGGTTTCGTCGCGCAGCCATGTGCGCTCGTCCGGGTCGCCTTCGCCGTCGCGTTGCAGGTAATCAAAGGCCCATTCCATGATCACGGCCAGCTCGTCGGCAAAGGCGGGTTCAAAGGAGGCCAACCCGTCTTGAGACATGCCGATCAAAGGTGAGGCGATGGATTGGTGGGCTCCGCCTTCTGGAGCCAGCGTCACGCCGGACGGGGTGCCAACCAGCAGAAAGCGGGCGTCCTGGTAGCAGGCGTAATTGAGCGCATCGAGACCACGGGAGACAAACGGGTCATAGACGGTGCCAATGGGGATGAGGCGTTTGCCAAAGAGGGAATGCGAGAGGCCTGCTGCCCCCAAGAGCAGCATCAGGTTCATCTCGGCAATGCCCAGCTCGATGTGCTGACCTTCTGGTGTGAATTCCCATTTGGCGGTTGAGGGGATGCGGTGTTCGATGAAGGCGTCGGCCTGCGCTTCGCGGGCAAAGAGCTTGCGACGGTTGACCCATGGGCCGAGGTTGGTGGTGCCGGTCACATCGGGCGAGGTGGTCACGATGCGGGATGCCAGCGCGCTGTCGCCTTTGGAGAGATCGTCGAGGACTTTGCCAAAGGCCATTTGCGTGGAGGTCTCGCGGTCGCTGTCGAGCGAAATTGTGGGCACGGGCAGCTTGGCATCGGTGAACCGGCGTGGGCCTTGGGCAAAGAAGGGCACTTCGGAGAGGAAATTGCGCAGGGCGGTGGGATCGGTGACGGTGGCCATCGGCTCCCATTCCTGACCTTCAGTGACGCCCATGTGGTTTTGCCAAGCGGCCATCTGCGTCTTGTTCATCAGGCCGCCGTGGTTGTCTTTGTGGCCTGCAATCGGCGTGCCCCAACCTTTGATGGTGTAGGCGAGGAAACAGGTTGGGCGGTCGTGGTCGATGGCGGCAAAGGTCTGTGCCATGGTTTCCACGCAGTTGCCGCCGAGGTTTTCCATCAGCTCGGCGAGTTCGTTGTCGCTGCGCCGATCCAAAAGCGCGGTCACGTCGCCTTGATCGCCGAGGTCATCCATCAGGTGTTTGCGCCAGACCGCGCCGCCCATGAATGTCAGGGCGGAGTAGTCTTGGTTGGGGCAATTATCGATCCAGTCGCGCAGCTTGTCACCGCCGGGTTCCGCAAAAGCGGCGCGTTGCAGGGCGCCGTATTTCACCCGCACCACGTCCCAGCCAAAGGCGTCAAAGATTTTTTCGACGCGCTCAAACAGGCCTTCGCGCACAATGCCGTCAAGCGATTGGCGGTTGTAGTCGATGATCCACCAGGTGTTGCGCAGGTCGTTTTTCCAGCCTTCTTGCAGGGCCTCATAGACGTTGCCTTCGTCCAGTTCCGCGTCACCCACAAGCGCCACCATGCGGCCCTGCGGGGCATCCGTGCCCCAGTCTTTGGCGGTGATGTAGTCTTGGATCAGCGAGGCAAAGGAGGTGATCGCGACGCCAAGGCCAACGGAGCCGGTGGAGAAATCCACATCATCAATGTCTTTGGTGCGGCTGGGGTAGCTTTGCACGCCGCCAAAACCGCGGAAGTTCTCCATTTTCTCACGCGTCTGATTGCCCATCAAGTACTGCATGGCGTGGAAAATTGGCGAGGCGTGCGGTTTTACGGCCACGCGGTCTTCAGGCTTCAAAGTGGCAAAGTAGAGCGCAGTCATGATCGAGACCATGGAGGCCGACGATGCCTGATGGCCGCCAATCTTGATGCCGTCTTCTTTGGCGCGGAGATGGTTGGCGTTGTGGATCATCCAATGCGACAGCCACAGCAGGCGTTGCTCGATGGTTTTGAGATGCTGGGTGTCGGTCATTGTCTGTCTCCGGTGGGCAATCAGGGAGGGTGGCCTTGGCATGAGTGTATCACGCCAAGGCTGAGGGGTTCACTCAGCCGCGATGCGAGTGGGCAGCGCGTTAAGCGCTTGGGCGAGGTCGGCGAGGATGTCCTCAACCTCTTCAAGGCCCACCGACAGACGCACAAGGCCTTCGGTGATGTTGTGCGCGGCGCGCTCTTCCGGTGTGTAGGTGGAGTGGGTCATGGAAGCCGGGTGCTGAATCAGGCTTTCGGCGTCGCCCAAAGAAACAGCGCGTTGGATGAGCGTGAGGTTGTTCATCAGGGCGATGCCCGCGTCGTGGCCTTCGACCAGTTCAAAGGCGATCATCGCGCCGGGTTTGTCCATTTGACGCTCTGCCAAATCATGCTGCGGGAAGCTTTTCAGGCCCGGGAAAGACACGGAGGCAATCGCCGGGTGGCTTTCAAGCCATTCTGCAACGGTGATGGCGGATTGCACGTGCCGGTCCAGACGCAGGGCCAGGGTTTTTAATCCGCGCAGGATCAGCATGGCATTAAACGGTGCCATGACCGCGCCGGTCATGTCTTTCATGCCGATAAGACGGATGTCGGCAATTTGTTCTGCGGTGCCGACCACAAGACCGGCCACCACGTCGCCGTGCCCACCGAGGTATTTGGTGGCGGAGTGCAGCACGATGTCGGCGCCGAGTTCGATCGGGCGGGTGAGGTAAGGGGTGGCGTAGGTGTTGTCGACCACCATGGTGGCGTCCACGCTGTGTGCGATCTCGGAGGCGGCAGCGATGTCGACCAGGCGCATGTTGGGGTTGGCTGGGGTTTCGAAATACACCACGCGGGTTTTGTCAGAGACAGCTTTGCGCAGGTTTTCGATGTCGGTCATGTCGACGTGGGTGATGGTCACGCCCCATTTCGCCAGACCGTGCTGCATAAAGGCAAAGGTGCAACCGTACAGAGTTTTGTCGACGATGAGTTCGTCACCCGGGGAGAGCAAGGTCCAGAGCGTGGCGGTGATGCCGCCCATGCCGGAGGCCAAGGCCAGGCCAGCTTCAGCCCCCTCAAGTGTGGCGATGCGCTGTTCCAGCAGATCGCAGGTCGGGTTGGAGATGCGGGAATAGATGTGACCAACGCGGTCTCCGGCAAACATCTCGCCACCGGCCTGCGCGGTTTCAAAGGTGAAGGTCGAGGTTAGGTGTAGCGGTGGAGTTAGCGCGCCCTCGTTGTCTTGCGGATCATAGGCGTGGTGGATGGCGCGGGTGGCGAAGCCTTGCGGCGCGTTGCGTTTGGTCATGGGAAGCGTCCTCGCGTGAAACTGTTGGGGTCAGTTTGGGTGAGGTTCCGGGGCATGTGATTGCGAAAAATAGCGCCGGTGGCTACAATGTTGGCATAATCTGCCAAGGAGTCGCGAAATGGATGCCAAGGATCGCCAGATCATTCGGGCTTTGCAGGCCAATGGGCGCATGACCAATCAGGATTTGGCGGATGTGGTGAACCTGTCGCCGAGCCCGTGTTTGCGGCGGTTGCGGAATTTGGAGACATCCGGGGCCATCACCGGCTATGGCGCGGAGGTGGACGCCAAGGCTTACGGGTTGCCGGTGACGGTGTTTGTGCGGGTGAAACTGGAGCGGCACAATGAAGAGGATGTGCAGCGGTTTGAGCGGGCGGTGATGCTGATTGAGGAGGTGCTGGAGTGCCACATCCTGACCGGCGCAACCGATTATCAGCTGCGTGTGGTGGTGAGTGATCTGGAGGCATATGAGGAGTTCATCCGCCTGCGCATCCATCCGATTGGCGGCATTGCCAGCATCGACACCACCTTTGCCTATGGCACGGTGAAAAAAACTGCGGTCTTTCCCATCTTATGACTCCGTACTGAGTGCTGCCATGACGCCGCGCAGTTCCGCAAGGCCTCGGGTGCGTCCGATGAGCGGATAACCGGGCATGCTGTCGCTGTGCAGATCGAAGAGAATGTTCTGACCGTGGTCCGGACGCATGGGGATTTCCCAATCACTGCGGCCTTCAGCCTTGCGGCGGGCTTCTTCCTTAAGCAGGGCACGGATGGCGATCACCATGTCGGTGTTGCCCTCCAGATGCATCGACTCGTGGAAGCTGAGTTTGTCGCCATCCGACGGGCCTTGGCGCAGGGTGTTGCGCAGATGGGCAAAATGGACGCGCGCGCCGAGGCGGTCCACGAAGTCAGCAACGTCGAAGGTCGGTTTTATGCCCAGAGAGCCGGTGCAGAGGGTGGCGCCATTGGCTGGGCTGTCGATAGCGGTCAAGACATGCACGTAGTCTTCGGTGGAGGACATCACACGCGGCAGGCCCAAGAGCGGGAACGGCGGGTCGTCGGGATGGCAGCACAGGCGTATGCCGTGTTCCTCAGCCACAGGCACCACTTCAGCGAGGAAGTCGATCAGGTTGGCGCGCAGTTGGGTGGCGTCGATGTTTTTATATAGGTCGAGCAGCGCCATGACATCATTGAGGGTCCAGCTGTCGTTGGCGCCCGGTAGTCCAGAGACAATGGTGGTTACCAATCTCGCTTGTGCGATGTCATCCATGGCGTTGAACCGGGCAGAGGCGGCTTGGCGAATGGTGGGGCTGTGGTCGTCTTCGGCGGAGGGGCGGGCCAGTAGGAAGAGGTCAAACACCGCAAAATCCACCACGTCAAAAGCCATCGCGGTGCCGCCGTGGGACATGCGTGCCGCCAAATTGGTGCGAGTCCAGTCGAGCACTGGCATGAAGTTGTAACAGACGGTCTGGATGCCGCAGCCCGCAAGATTGTGCAGGCTCTCTTTATAAGCGGCGATATGGGCGGCGTAGCCCACCCCCTTGGTCTTAATGGTCTCGGACACGGGGAGGCTTTCAACCACATCCCAGTTCAGACCAGTGGGTTGAGGCGTGGGTTTGGAGATTTCAGCCTGACGTTTGCGGATCTCACTTTTGGACCAGGCGGTGCCAGCGGGGATGTGGTGCAAGGAGGTGACGACCCCCTGCACGCCAATCTGCGGCAGGTCGTAAATATCAATAGGGTCAGCCGGTCCAAACCAGCGCCAAGTCTGCTTCACGCGAGGGTCTCCCTAAAAAGGTGCGCAGTGGAGATCGATGGGTGGGCAAAAGGTGCAACCTAAAAGAGTTTTTCGCAAGGAGAATTTATGCGTAATTGCAATTACTTGGCTTTGAGAGCGCGCGGATTTTTGAAGGGCGGCTGGGACTTGTGGGGAGATGTCAGAGGGGAGCGGGCTCACTCTGAGTCGTTTTGCTCAAGCGCGAGCTGAAATTGCGAACATCGATGTGATTGTTCAGATTGTTCGGAAATGGTGCGGGTCACGTGCAGCAGGCTTGAAGGTGTGGCAAGTAAAGTTCATTGGTCTGGTCTGTCGATGCCAATTGCAACTGGAGGTAATTCAGTTGCAATCACATTTTTGTGAATATCTAATCGTATCAGCGCTTTGCGAGGTTGTTGCGAATTCATCGTTGGTACATCGCTCTCGCTATGGGTGTTGCTGGCAAAAAGGTCCATTGAGAATGTGGGTTTTTTCCTTGCCCGTAAGGTGTCTGGCGGCAGTTTGCGTTAGGTTATCTTCAATCAATCTATGTGCCTTTGGCAGGGAATGAAGTGGAAACTAAGTGCGCGCTTGTGTGCTTTGGGTCTGCATTTGGGTGCCTCTTGGGGCTGCCCTGCCAGCACAGAGAGTAGTTTGATCGATGAGCCAGCCTTTGAATTCCCTCACCGGGCACACCACGCCTATCCTGACCTTGCCGGATGCAGCGCAGGACATTTACGACGGTGTCCGTGACATGCCGATCATCTCGCCGCATGGTCATTGTGATCCAAGCTGTCTTGCGGAGAACCGGGCCTTTGCTGATCCGGCCGAATTGCTGATCATACCGGATCACTACATTCTTCGGATGCTCTATAGCCAAGGTGTGGCGCTGGAAGATCTGGGCATTGGGGTGGCGCCGGAACAGCGCGATGCGCGCTCCATTTTTCGCATTTTTGCTAGCCATTGGCACAAGTTCCGTGGCACCCCAAGTGACGCGTGGTTTGCAACAACCATGGCCCGCATCTTTGGGATCACGGCAACCTTGAACAGCGAAAATGCGGATGTGTTTTTTGACAAAATTGACGCGGAGCTCAAAGCGGCGCGGTTGCGTCCGCAGGCGCTTTTGAGTGAGTTCAACATTGAAGTGTTGGCTACAACAGACAACGCATTAGATGATTTGAGCCACCACAAGGCAGCCCGAAAACAGAAGTTGAGTGGCAAGATCATCCCGACGTTCCGCCCCGACAGTATTCTGGACCCGAAACACCCGGACTTCAAAGCCGATATTGTGAAGCTGGCAGAGGTGACCGGGCAAGAAACCGACAGTTTTGCCGGGTATCTGGAAGCACTGCGCGATCGGCGGGCGTATTTTATGGCCTATGGGGCGACAGCAACAGATCATGCGGTCGGTGACCTGATGACCAGCTATCTCACGGAGAAACGCGCGGCGACGCTCTATGTGAAGGCGCGCAGCGGCAAAATCACCCCCAAAGAGGCGCAGGTGTTCTATGGTCACATGCTGACCGAGATGGCGCAGATGTCCGCGGAAGATGGTCTGGTAATGCAAATCCACGCAGGCAGCAAACGCAACACCAATACCGCGCTGTACAACAAATTTGGCTCTCATATGGGAGCTGATATGCCGGTACGCGTGGATTGGGTTGAGGGTATGGATGCGTTGCTTAACCGAGTTGGAAACGAGCGCGACATGAACATCCTATTGTTCACGCTGGATGAAAGCGCCTATGCGCGAGAACTGGCTCCGATGGCAGGGCATTGGCCTGCGTTGCGGCTTGGACCGCCGTGGTGGTTCCATGACAGTGCCAACGGAATTGCGCGCTATCTGGATCAGGTTGTGGAAACCGCAGGGTACTGGAACTTAGCGGGGTTCAACGACGATACCCGTGCCTTGATGTCGATCCCGGCGCGTCATGATATGTGGCGCCGAGGGGTCAGCTTACACCTGGCCCAACAGCGTGCGCGTGGCATTTTGGGGCGCAGCGATGTGGATGAACTTGCCCGCCTTTTGTGTCGGGATCTCGCGATTGATGCCTATAAGTTGGGAAAAGTTGTTTAGAGACACTTTTGCGCCAGGCGGCGCTGGCAACACCCCCAATCAACAAAAACCGCGGCCACAAATTGGCCGCGGTTTTTTATGGACATTTAGTCAGTGTAGATGGGCGCCCCATGCGAGAGGGACTGAACCGGGTTGGGGTATTTCAATGCAATGTGACAAAGTTGACACATAGTTAACGTGTGCACGGCCCAAAAGCGGCGAATATTTGCCGGTGAGTCGAGACTTTTTGCGCGAGGAGAATCTGCAAATGGGTCCGTTTGGGGCAAAAATTTGCAGTTGCCGAGTTCTGTTTGCTCGACGATCTAAAATAATTCGAGATAACCAAATTGCGGCCAGATCGGGTGTTTGCGCAAAAATCGGTTCTTTGCGGTCTGAAGGCGGTGCACAGAAATCTGATCAGTAATATAAGGGGAAAATGGCAGAGGCGAATATTTAATGTGTTGACTTCGCACCTGTTTTTTGGCTTTTATGCGCCCGACACTTGGGGGTGTGAGTTCCAATTTTGGGTTAATGTTCATGATGCGTTCTCTTTTACGCGCTCAACTTCACGTAAAGTCGCGAAGCTTAATTGTGCAATTTCCCCAAAGCAAAATTGGATGTCCGCACAAAAATGATTTGGCGGAATTATTAGATCGGTAACCACTTTCGCAAATACAGTCATCTCAACAGCATCCAGAACGGGTGCTCAATCTGCCAATGCGACAACGCATGTGGTGGACGCTGGCGGAATGTCTCTGTCTTCAGAGGAGTTCCATCTGTATTAAGAGCGGAAACTGTGGTGCCTGTAACAGAAAGTTGAAGACCAGAATGGTTTTGGAAGCGATGCAAAGAAAAATTCGGGGGAGCCGGGCTGTAGCCGCGGTGATTGCCGTCTTGGCCATTGCAGGCTGTTCAACCTTGCCGGGGCAAGGCACCAGCAAAGCAGTGATCACCATGGCCGACCAGTCTGCAAACCAAGAGCATGTGACGCGTGACTTTGCCTTGGTTCCGGTGACACCGGAGGTGATCGGGAAGGTTGGCGCGCCGATGAAAGCCGGCTTCGCAGGAAGCCTGAGCGCTCGCAGTTCATCGTCTGCAGGCACCAGTATTCGGGTCGGAGATCGTCTGACTGTGCGGATCTGGGAAAGCTCTCCTGAAGGCCTCTTCTCTACCGTCGAACAAAAGTCCTCCGCGATTCCGGTGATTGTCAGCAATAATGGCGACATTAACATCCCCTATGTTGGGGATTTACGGGTGGTCGGCATGACCGTGGATCAGGTGCGCAATCATGTTGCTGATGGTCTGCGTGGCAAAGCTGTAGATCCTGAGGTGTCGGTTATTCTGGAGAAAGGCGGTGCGCAGAGCGTGACCGTTGTGGGCGATGCCCGGTCTCCTGGTCGGTTCGATATTCCAGCCAGTGGTTTGCGGCTTCTGGATGCGGTGGCAATGGCCAAAGGAGCCACGCAAGCGACACATGATATGGAAGTGAGTCTGTTGCGCGGTAGCTCCGTTGCCCGGGCACGTTTGGACGAAGTTATCTCAACCGGCAGTGCCAATGTCTGGCTGCAACCCCGTGACACCGTGCAGCTCTTGCACAATCCGCGGTCTTTTTCCGCTTTCGGCGCAGTCAAGAAACCCTCGCAGTACGTGTTTAACACTGAGCAGGTGACCCTGGCGGAAGCAATCAGCAAAGTAGGCGGTTTGGACGATAAAACGGCCGATGACAGCGGCGTGTTCCTGTTTCGGTTTGAAAACCGTGACCGGGTGAAAAGCACCGGGGCAACCCTGCCTGACAGAACCTACTCCAAGGGTGTGCCAACGGTCTATTGGATCGATCTGAACTCCCCTGAAGCCATCTTTATGACCCAAGCCTTCACCATGCGGGACAAAGACGTGTTGTTTGTCGCAAACGCACCGTCCACCGATCTTGCCAAATTCGTTGCCATTTTGGCGGCAACAATAGCGATAGCGAGCTAACCTGATGAGTTTACACCGACTAACACGCCCCCACCCTGAGCCACAGGTTTCTTTCCTGCTGCTGTCCGGCGGTGTGGGCTCGCGCTCCAACCACCATGAGCCAAAGCAATTCTACAAATTGGCGGGCCACCCAATGATTGCACATTCGATCATTGCTGCGGTGCGCACCCCAAACGTGGCCGAAATTGTGGTTAATGCCCCGGCAGGTTTTGAAGAGCGGACCCGTGAGGTCATGGAAGCTTATTGCGCAGGCCTGCCCTATAAAATCATCCCTGCAGGCGAGACCCGCCAAGAAAGCTGTGAAGCGTTGGTGGCGGCTGCTGAAAAGGACGTGGTGGTGCTGCATGAGGCGGCCCGCCCGTTCATCAGCGTCGATATGCTGGCTGAGCTGATTGATTGCGAGGCCGAAAACGCAGGCTATTGTTTTGCAATTTCCTTCTCCATGTGCCGGATAAACACGGAGACGCGCTTGATCAAACGCGGTGTGTCTCGTGAGAAAGTTTTTGACATTCAGCTGCCTCAGAAATTTGCGCGCGCAACCTTGCTAGCGGCGCATGCCAAGGCCCGGGCAAAGGGCAAGAACTACAACGAAGACTCGGTGATGGTCGTAAAAATGACCAAGCAGCCGGTGCTTTCCCTGGAAGGCTCCAGCCGCAACCGTAAAGTAACGACCCCCGAAGATTTCATTATAGCAGAAGGCATGATGAAGGATTTCCACAGTAAAGGAAAAGTGACTCCCCATGACTAAGACTGTTTTAATAAGCGGTGCCTCCAAAGGCATCGGCCTCGCAACTGCTCGCCGCTTCGCACGTGGCATGGATGAGGTGAGCTGTATTGTGATGGTGGCACGCAAGTCCGACACCTTTGACAACGCTGTGGCTGAAGTCCGTGCGATCTCAGGCAACCGTCAAATTTTCCAGGTTGAAGCGGACCTGTCCAATCCGGACGCCGTCAAAGAGGTGTTTGACCGTTTGGACGCCGAAAATGTGGCCGTGAACTACGTTGTGAACAATGCTGGGTTCACCAAACCCGCATCAATCAACGAAACAAACATGGCAGATTTTGAAATGACCATGCGCGTGAACGTTTATTCTCCGTTCCGCTTTGTTCAGGAAGCTCTCCTGCGTAACCATCCGCTGGAAAAAGTGATCAACATCGCGTCCACTGCTGGCATCAACGGCCGGTCTGGCTGGATGTCCTACTCGACTTCCAAAGCGGCTGTGATCAACATGTCGGAAGTGATGCGCGACGAGCTGGCCCCTTATGGTGTTGACGTTGTATGTCTGTCCCCTGGCCGTTGTGCAACCGACCTGCGCAAGACATTGGCGCCCGATGAAGATCCGAGCACCATTATGCAGCCAGAACAGGTTGCGGATGTCATTGCCATGATGTCTTCGCCTACCGGCAAAATGCTGTTGAGCGAAAACTTGGTGGTGCGCACCTAAAACAATGTTGGAAGTGCGGGACACGAGTAAATTGGTGACGCAGAAAGAGCCCAGCGGCGAAGGCCACGAGGTAGCGACACAAAACTGCAGCGCAACAATTGCTCTGCGGGATGTGGAGGCTGTGCCGGACCAGGCTGTCTATTTGGACAGCCCAGTCCTGTCTGCTGTCAACCAGATCCGTCCCTTCTTTGAAAGTGGTGCTTACGGCAAATCCGACACCCCCCTTTTGCTGCGCCATCGCGCCTTGATCCGGATGCAGCGGCTGTTTAGCCGTTTGCCTTCCGATCTGGACGTGCGGCCGGTCAAAGGCGGCGGCGCGCGGTTTCCTCTGCGTCAGGGCGGTGTTCTGTTTTACCCGTTTAACTCGCAGTCTAACCTGCAAACGGTCGCCAACCGGTCGTTCCGCCATGTGCTGACGCTGCATGGGGAAAGCAACAAAGGCGCTTCTGTGCGGCCTGCATCGCGCATGTACGATTATGTTTCCATTGCTGGTCCCCTGGCGCGGGACCGTTACCTGGATGCCGGAATTTTCACCTCAGCAGATGTGGATCAAGGCCGATTGGTGATGATGGGAGACACGTTTGTGCAATCTATGCCGTGGATCAAACCGGCGCGGATAACAGACACGGCGCCGGTGATATTCTATTCTCCCACCTGGGAAGGTTATGGCAGCGAAGCGGACAATTACAGTTCGGTTGCCGGCTTGCGCGGATTTATGGCGGTGCTGAAAGCGGCGCGGGCCTTGGATATGCATCGGGTTGTGGTGAAGCCGCATCCGTATCTGGGTATGTTGCGTCCGGCAATGGTGCGGGAATTCATCTCAGGAATTCGACTTCTGCGCCGGTCCGGACTGCAGGTGTCAGTGGTTTTGCGCAATGCAAGCCTGCAGCTGCGGTTTGGCTGTCATACTCAGTTGAGCCGCTTGGCCACGATTGAAGAAGACGAAGCAAACCCACTTGCGGTGGCATTGGCGCTTTGTGACATTTCCGGCATGGAGGCTATCTTCCTTAAGCAGCGCATTCGCCACTTGGTGATGGCGCGGGAAGATGATGTTCCGCAAGGCCTTGCATCAATTTACAGTCGCAAGTCGATTATGTCACATCAGGATCCGGAAACCGCTGTGATGGACTACTTGGATCACGCCGAAGAGACCGACACAGTGCACCGTCAGGTGGTGTTTGGTTGGAGCAACGCGGAGCTGGAAGGCATGTCGGCGAGCTCTGCAAGACGATGGTTGATCGACTATGTGCGCAGAGATCCTTTCTGGTCGCAGGCAAAGTCGATATGAGTGACATCCAGCAGTTGAAAAACACCGTGGGTTGCAGGCGGGTAATGGATTGTCCTGCCTAGGACTCACATGATCCGACCCAATACGCGACGTGTCAGGCGCGCGGGGCACTTTGCTGCAAGCATGTGGTATGGTGTAAAAGACTCAAACCTGAGCCAGAAGGCGCATGAAAGGTAAGACATGGCAGAAGTCAAAGCATTGAAGGCCGTCGATAAGACTGACGGTCCCAGCGGTGTGATGCAAGCGCCTCCAAAGGCCTCTCCGCTCAAGAACAAACGGTGGGGTCTGATCTTTTCCCTTCTGTTTTTGTTCCTGGTGCCTGTTGGGCTTGGCGGCGCATATTTTTGGGTGATAGCCTCTGATCGGTATGCTGCCGGGGCCAGCTTTGTGATCCGGGGTCTTGAAGGCGGTGGAACACCTGATTTTGTCACGTCGTTTACCGGTATGTCTCCCAGCGGGAGCACGACATCAGACAGCTATGTTGTGCGCCACTTTCTGGAAAGTGCTGATCTGTTACGGCAGTTGGATGCGGAGTTGGATCTGCGCGCGCATTATTCCCAAGATCATATTGACCCCATTGCCCGTTTTCGGCCTGACAGCACGTTTGAAGAGCTGGTGGAGTATTGGCAATGGCGGATCAATACGACTTATGACAGCACCACCGGAATTGTGACATATGAGGTTCAGGCTTTTGATGCTGAAACCGCCGAGCGCTTGGCCCAATTGGCCCTGGCGGCGGCGGACCGACTGGTGAACGAACTGTCGGAAAAGGCCCGTCAGGACTCGGTTCAGTTTGCGGCCAAAGAAGTGGAACGTGCCGAAGAACGTGTGCGCAAAGTGCGCCTGCAGCTGGTGGATTTCCGGGCGGAGCGTGGCACGGTGGACCCGGTGATCAATGCGCAGCTTGATGCGGAACTTATGTCATCTCTGGAAAAAAAGCTGGTGGATATTCAGGCGCGGATCAACGCGCTGTCGGGGTCGGTGGATGCGGATTCCCCGATGCTGGTGCAACTCTTTCGCCAGGCGTCTGCGTTGGAAGAGCAGATCCAGCAACGTCGGGCTTTGATTGGGCGGGTTGGAGATGCGGACAGCAAAAGAAACACCGCAGAAGCGCTGGCTGCATATGAAGGTCTGTTGATCGAGCAAAACTTCGCACAGCAGAGCTATGCCTCGGCCATGGTGTCGCTGGAAACAGCGCGCATGGATGCGGATCGGCAACAGCGCTATCTAGCGGTGTTTGCGCGGCCATTTGTACCCAATGAAGCAGCCTATCCGGTGCGTGTGCGTGACTTCTTCCTGGTGATGATTGCTGCGTTTGCGCTTTGGGCGATCTCGACGTTGATCGCTTATACAATCCGAGATCACATGCGCTGAGGTCTGGCTGATGTTTTACGCCATTTGGCTGCAAATCCGGGTTATTGCTGCGCTGACGCTGCGGGAAACGCGCATGACGTTTGGCACCTCCCACTCGGGGTATTTCTGGGCCGTCTTTCAGCCGATTTTTTCGGTGTCGTTCCTGATGACGCTGTTCTACCTGATTGGGCGCCAATCCCCGTTTGGCACCTCCCTGGCATTGTTTTTTGCCACGGCGGTGTTGACGCTGGAGTTCTACAATAAACTTTCGGTGTCGCTGATGCGGGCGTTCACGTCGAATAAATCGCTGCTGTCTTATCCAATGATCAAAGAGCCGGACACGCTGTTTGCACGGCTGTCGCTGATCGCGTGCACCTTTCTTGTGATCAATGTGATCTTTTATAGCGGCTTGCTTGCGGTTGGCCTTGGGCAGTTTCCGGCCCACCCGGAGCGGTTGATTTATGCGTTTTTGACCACCTGTTTGCTGGGATTTGGGGTCGGATCAATCAATGCGATCCTGTATCAGAAGAACCAGGCGTGGCAGCATATCGAGAAGATTTTTGCCCGGCCGCTCTTCTTCCTTTCCGGTGTGTTCTACATTCCATCAACCATGCCGCCAGAGGCCGTTGCGGTGCTTAAGTGGAACCCAATATTACATGTTGTGGAGTGGACGCGGGAGGGGTTCTATTCCAATTACCACAGTGACGTCCTCAATATTGGCTACCCATTGGGGCTTGGCGCGGCGTTGGTGATCATTGCGTTGTTTGCTGAACGTATCACGCGCAAGCAGAGGGTTTGATCGTGATTGCATTTGAAAACGTAACCAAGATTTACAACGTTAAAAACGTCAAGAAGGTGATCCTTGACGATGCGTCTTATCGGTTTGCGGATCGCAAGAATGTTGCGCTGATGGGGCATAATGGCGCGGGCAAATCGACCATGATGCGGATGATCGCAGGGATCGAGCTGCCGACGTCAGGTCGGGTGCGACGCACAGAAAAGGTTAGCTGGCCCATGGGGTTTGCCCGTGGCTTTAATGGCATGATGACCGGCGTGGAAAACGTGCGGTTTGTGTCGCGGGTTTATGGGTGCCACACGGATACCATCCTAGAGCAGGTGCAAGAGTTTGCCGAGCTTGGAAAATCTCTGGCCCTGCCCATTCAGACCTATTCCAGCGGCATGAAAGCGCGCTTGGCGTTTGGGTTGTCACTGGCGATCAGCTTTGAATGCTACCTTATCGACGAAATCACTGCTGTGGGGGATCGGCGTTTTAAGAAGAAGAGCGAGACGGCTCTGAAAGACAAAATCAAAGATGCGCGGGTTGTGATGATTTCCCACTCCGAGAAAACCATCAAAGACTATTGTGACTGTGGTGTGTTTGCCTATGGCAGCAAGCTGTATCACTACGATGATGTCAATGAATTGCTCAAGGACTACAGGAAGTTTTGTTGATGGCGCGTTGGGGGATTGTGTCGGCACTTCTGGCCGCCGCAGTTGGGTTTGGTTTTGTATCCGACGGAGCCGCGGAGCGCGCTGAGCAGAGCTGTGGTGACGCGCAAGGCAATTTGCGGGTGATGACCTACAATATCCGCACAGCGCTGGGCACTAAGAACCCGGGAAAAAACCCACTGCACCAATTGTTTGAGGGGCATGACATTGCGCCAATTGTAGCGGCGATCGCAGCGGCTGACCCGGATGTGGTTGCCTTGCAAGAGGTTTTGGGGTGGGGGCAGGCCGGACGTATCGCGCGGGCGCTTGAGATGGACAGTGCTTTTGTTTTTCATCCAAGTCCGCTGCCGTGGTGGGGCAATGCCGTGATAAGCAAATGCCCAATTACAGATAAACATCGGGTGGTGACCAGTCGCGGCAAAGGCAATGGAAAAGCGATGCCTGTGGCGGTTTTGGATGTTGGTGGGCATGAGGTGTTGGCGACTTCAATACACCGCGACCGAGACGACAATACCGGAATTCAGATACAGCGGATGATGACGCCGTTTGCGCATTCAGACACACCGGTGTTGTTGATGGGGGATTTCAACTTCAAGCCCAATGACAAGCGGCATGCGGTTGTGAGCCAGGCATTTGAAGACAGCGCGCTGATTGCGCAGTCAGGGGCCGACTATGTGCTGGAGCGCGGGACGTATCCTGTGATTGCGGGCAGCAAGAAACACCGCCGGATTGACTATGTCTTTCTGTCCAAAGGCGATTTCATCGCTTCGGATGTGCGGGTGATCGAGGGCATACATGCAGAGGCCTCTGATCATCTGGGCTATGTAGCCGATGTGACTCTCACCTCAGGGACAGACTAAGCGCCCCCGATTTCTGCGGTGGCGGTGGCGATTTGTCCGCGCCATCAAGAAAATTTGATCAAATTTCGGGGAAATCCTTGCAGGCCGCCGCCGCGCGTGGTTGCATCTGGCGTCAGCATCGATGGTTTTTGGCACTACGCCATCGCTAGTGATGGTGGGAGAGATGCAGCATTCTCATAGGGCGGGGAGCTTTGGTGACTGAGATTTGGGGGCATATGCCGGATGGCCGCGCGGTGCATCGCGTGACGCTAAAGGGCGGGGGACTGACCGCACATGTGCTGACTTTTGGCGCAGTGCTGCAGGATTTGCGTCTGGAGGGCCACGAGGCGCCTTTGGTGTTGGGGTTTCCCGAGTTTGCACCCTACCTGACGGAGTCTCCGTATTTTGGCGCAACCGTGGGGCGGTTTGCCAACCGTATCCGTGGCGGGCATCTGGAATTGGACGGGCAGACCTATCAACTCGATACCAATGATGGTGGGCGGCATACGTTGCATGGCGGGGCTGAGGGACTGGGTGGTCATCTGTGGGAGATAGACACAGCCGCCGAGGATCACGTGACGCTTAAGGCAGTGCTGCCGGACGGGCATATGGGGTTTCCCGGAACGCTGACAGCTCGGGTGACGTTAGCGCTGATGGAAGCTGGTACGCTGGATATCCAAATGCGGGCGGAGACGGACAAAACAACGTTGTGTAGTTTGGCGCATCACAGCTATTTCACGTTGGATGATGCGGAGACCGTTTCTGAGCATGTGTTGCAGGTCGAGGCCGGGAGCTTCACGCCAGTGGAAACCACATTGATCCCGACAGGGCAGGTTGCTCAGGCCGCGGGGACGCGGTTTGATTTCCGCAAAGCTGCACCGCTGGTGCAAGCGTATCCGATCGACCATAATTTTTGCCTTTCCAAAGACCGGCAACCGCTGCGACAGGTGGCCAGTCTGCAAAGCACGACATCGGGATTGCGGATGACGTGTTTGACCACGGAGCCGGGACTGCAAATCTATGATGGATCAGGGATCAATACGACAACCAAAGGGCTGGCGGGGCAGCCCATGGGCGCATGTGCCGGCATTGCGCTGGAGCCGCAGGTTTGGCCTGACGCGCATCATCACAAGAATTTCCCTCAGGCCGTGTTGCGGCCGGGCGAGCGTTATCATCAACACACACAATTTGTCTTTTCGAGAGGTCAGACATGAGCAACTTCAATGGACTGCTGCTGGAATCCAATTTGATTGGCGGCCAGTGGGTCGGGGCCGACAATGGCGCGACAACTGAGATCACCAACCCTGCCACGGGTGCGGTGCTGGGCACGGTGCCGGAGGCCGGTGGAGCCGAAACGCAGCGCGCAATTTCGGCAGCCAGCGCAGCGATTAAGGGCTGGTCCAAGACCAACCTGATGGAGCGCGTGAGCTTGCTGCACAAGCTGCATGATGCGTTGATGGACAATCAGGAAGATCTGGCACAGCTTTTGACTGCGGAGCAGGGCAAACCGCTGTTTGAAGCGCGGGGAGAGATTGGCATTGGGGCGGCTTATGTGCGCTGGTTTGCCGAAGAAATCCGCCGCTCCAAAGGAGAGATCATTCCGTCGCCCACCAATGACAAACGTCTGATGGTGACGCATCATCCGGTGGGGGTTGTGGGCATGGTCACGCCCTGGAATTTCCCAAGCTCGATGCTGGCGCGCAAGATTGCACCGGCGCTGGCGGCGGGCTGTACTGTGGTGGCCAAGCCTGCGCCGCAGACGCCTTATAGCGGACTGGTCTGGGGCAAGCTGTGTCAGGATGTGGGTTTCCCGGATGGGGTTGTGAACATCGTGACCGGGGATGCGCCAGCCATTGGCGGCGCGATTATGGCTGACAAAGACGTGCGTAAGGTGACCTTCACCGGCTCCACCGGCGTGGGTAAATTGCTGCTGCGTCAGGCGGCGGATCAGGTGAAGAAGGTCTCTATGGAGCTGGGCGGCAACGCGCCGTTTATTGTGTTTGACGATGCTGATCTGGACGCGGCTGTCGAAGGCGCGATGATCGCGAAGTTTCGCAACATGGGGCAGACCTGTGTTTGCACCAACCGCTTCTACGTGCAGGCCGGGATCCATGACGCCTTTGTTGCCAAGTTGAAAGAGGCTGTGGCGGCAATGAAAGTTGGCGATGGTACCGAGGATGGCGTGGTTCAAGGGCCGTTGATTGACGAGAACGCAGTGAAAAAGGTTGAGGGCATGGTGGCGGACGCCAAAGCCAAAGGCGGCACCGTGGAGCTGGGCGGCAACCGCCATGCGCTGGGCCAGACCTTCTTTGAGCCGACTGTGATCACCGGCGCAACGTCCGAGATGTCGTTCTCCACCGATGAAATTTTTGGCCCGCTGGCGGCGGTCTTCAAGTTTGAGGACGAAGAGGATGCCGTGGCGGCCGCCAATGCCACGGATTATGGCCTCGCGGCTTATGCCTATACCAAAGATCTCGCGCGGGCGTTCCGTATGAATGAAGGTCTGGAATATGGCATGGTCGGCATCAACTCCGGCCTCATCACCACCGTGGAAGCGCCGTTTGGCGGCGTGAAAGAAAGCGGCATGGGCAAAGAGGGCGGCAGCCAGGGTTTGGAAGACTATCTGATCACCAAATACACCTGTCTGGCCGGGCTGTAAGGCTGAGCTAAAATCACAATTGAGACTGTTGGGCCTGAGCGGTGTGGATCGCTTGGGCCTTTTCTGTGCAAACTGGCCCCATCCGTTGGCGCATTCTGGCTGTACTGACGCGCAAGTGTATGCCCAAAGTGGCGAAAGGTGATGCGCTCAGGAGAGGGCGTCGAGCGAGGGATGGGAGAACAGATGGCGACAGATATGGATCATCAGATCGTCGAGGATCTGAAGGCTGCGGGGATTGATTATATCACCTCGGTGCCGTGCAAGCAGTTGGCCGGAGTGATTGAGGTGTTGGAGGATACCTCTGAGATCATGCACATGCCGTCCAACAAAGAAGACGAAGGCATGGGGCTCTGTGCTGGGGCCTATATGGGAGGCATGAAGCCGGCGATTGTGATGCAGAACACAGCGCTGGGCGTGGTGGTGAACACGCTGGCGACGCTCATTCAATTTTACCAAATTCCACTGCCGATGCTGATTTCTTATCGTGGTGAGGTGGGCGAGCCGGTGGCCTGTCAGGTCGAAATGGCGCTGCACACCAAGGCGATCCTGAACCAGCTGCACATCCCAACGTATCACTTCCACAAACCAGAAGACGCCGCGGAGCTGCCGGGCATTCTGGAATATGCGCAGATGGCGTCCAAACCGGTGGCCATTCTGTGTGATGCGTCTTTTTGGAGGGCTTCCGCATGATCCGTAACGATGTGTTCAAAACGCTTATTCCGGTGATCAGTGAACATCTGGTCGTTTGCAACATTGGGGCGCCAAGCCAAGAACTGCATGCGTTGGACGACCGTGCGTCCAATTTCTACATGCTGGGCACCATGGGGCTGTCTTCGTCCATTGGGCTTGGATTGGCGGCGGCGCAGGACAAGCCTGTGTTGGCGATTGACGGGGACGGCTCTGTGCTGACCAATCTCGGCACGTTGGCGACCATTGGCAACAACCCGCAGGGCAATTTCACGCTGCTGATCATCGACAATGGGTCCTACGGATCTACCGGGGATCAGCCAACGTATGCGGGCATGAAAACCGATCTGGCGGCGGTGGCCAAAGCTTGCGGTGCGGAAACTGTGCTGACCGTGTCGGCGGAAGATACGGCAGAGGCGGTGAAGGCGGCGATTGCCAGTGAAGAGATGACAATCATCGTCAGCAAGTGCAAAAGCGGCAATGTGGCCGTGCCGGTGATCAAGACCAATCCAATTGTGATCCGCGAACGCTTTATGGAAGAAGTGCGCCGCTAAGCTGTTTTAACAGATGAACAAATGTTCAGTCAGGGCGCCTATTTTGGCGCCCTTTTGCAATTTTTCACGTGGCTTGGGCGGGTTATGCTCAAAAAACTGGCAGGTTTTACCTTGATATTCGCGGCGTTGGCGTCAATCATCCCCGCACCAACTTTATCAGGGGAGTGAAATTGATGAAGTTCAAAACAATGATGCTGGCCACCGCCGCGATTGCAGCGATGCCAATGCTGGCACAAGCCGAAACCGTCCGTTGGGCCCGCGCAGGTGATGCGCTGACTCTGGATCCGCATGCACAGAACGAGGGACCAACCTCCGCGCTTGCGCACCAGATCATGGAGCCGCTGGTGATGCGGGACATGACCGGTGCCATGGTGCCGGCGCTGGCCACCGAATGGGGCCCGTCCGCTGACAACCCAAATGTTTGGGTGTTCAAACTGCGTGAAGGCGTGACCTTCCACGATGGTGCTGCGTTCAACTCTGAGGACGTCAAGTTCTCGCTTGATCGCGCGATGACCGAAGACTCTGACTACAAAGAGCTGCTCGCGTCCGTAAAAGAAGTGCGCGCCACCGGCGAGTATGAGATCGAGATCGAGACCAACGGTCCAAACCCGATCATGGCAAACAACCTGACCAACATGTTCATCATGGACAAGGATTGGGCAGAGGCCAACAACGCGGTCAAAGTGCAGGACTATGAAGGTGGCGAGAACACCTTTGCGGCCAAAAACGCCAATGGTACCGGCCCTTACAAGCTGGTGTCTCGCGAGCCTGACGTGAAAACCGTGCTGTCTGCGTATGATGGCTATTGGGGCAAAGATGAGTTCCCAATGCAGGTCACCGAAGTGATCTACACCCCAATTCAGAACGCAGCGACCCGTGTTGCGGCGCTGCTATCGGGTGAAGTGGACTTCATTCAGGACGTGCCTGTGCAAGACCTTGGCCGTGTGTCCAGCACCGACGGTCTGGACGTGCGCACCGCGCCTCAGAACCGCGTGATCTTCTTTGGTATGAACCAAGCTGCCGAAGACATTGCCAATGACGACGTGGACGGCGTCAACCCGATGTCTGACGTACGTGTGCGCAAAGCGATGTCCATGGCAATTGACCGCGCGGCGATCCAGAAAGTTGTGATGCGTGGCCAGTCTGCGCCTGCGGGTATGATCTCTCCTCCGTTTGTAAACGGCTGGAACGAGGCCATGGACAGCTCGTCCATGACCGACATCGAAAAGGCCAAAGGCCTGATGGCGGACGCGGGTTTTGCGGATGGCTTTGGCATCACGCTGAACTGTCCAAACGATCGTTACATCAACGACGAGAAGATCTGTCAGGCGGCCGTGGGCATGCTGGCAAAAATTGGCGTGAAGGTGAACCTGGACGCCAAGCCTAAGGCACAGCACTTCCCACTGCTGAGCAATCTGGAAACAGATTTCTACATGCTGGGTTGGGGTGTTCCGACCTATGACTCCGAGTACATCTTCAACTTCCTCGCTCACACCAAAGGTGAGAAGTACGGTTCCTGGAACGCGACCCGCTTTGGCGATGCCGACCTGGATGCGAAGATCGAAGCGCTGGCTGGTGAAACCGATCTGGACAAGCGTAACGGCATGATCAATGAGATCTGGACCGTTGTTCAGGATGAGCAGCTGTACATCCCGATCCACCACCAGGTGCTGAACTGGGGCATGGCCTCCAAGGTTGACACCATCGTGGCACCGGATGACACCGCCAAGTTCAAGTACTTCAAGCTGAACTAAGTTTGACAGTCTGACAAAACGAAGCCCCCGCAGTTTTTGACTGCGGGGGCTTTTTCGTTTTTGGGGTTAGGTCTGTAACCAAAGCGCCTTTGCGGCCTCGGTGATGCTCTCGCGCGACGGCATGGTCGCGGCGTAAGCCGGGCCGGTTGCGATAAAGCTGTCGTGCGCCGCGATGCGGGCATGTGGCAGGTCAGTCTGTTCCTGTAGCAGCGCCATCAGGGCTTCGGACTGGCTGCCGGTGGTGCGGCATTCATCCACGATCAGGACCTTTTCGGCACCCTTGAGGGCGGCGAGGATGCCCTCAACAGGCAGAGGCGCCAGCCAGCGCATGTCAATCACGCGGGTGTTGATGCCCTGTGTTTTCAGGTTTGCGGCGGCCTGTGTGCTGAGATAACGCCCGTTACCGTAGGTCAGGATTGCCAGTGGGCCGTCGCCGTCTACACCAACTTCGCCAAGGGCGATGGATTGATCCGGCGACGGATAGGTGGCCATCCAGCCGTTGTCTTTGTCTTCTAAGAGGTCGCGCATCGGGTAGAGCGCAATCGGTTCCACCATGACCACCACGCGTTGTTCTTCACGCGCCAGGCGCACACATTCGCGCATCATTTTGGCGGCGTCGTCACCGCGGGACGGACAGGCGATGATCACGCCGGGGATGTCACGCAGCACGGCCAGTGAGTTGTCGTTGTGGAAGTGTCCGCCAAAGCCTTTTTGGTAGCCCAGCCCAGCGATGCGCAGCACCATTGGGTTGGTGAACTGGCCATCGGAGAAAAACGGCAGGGTCGCGGCTTCACCGCGCAGTTGGTCTTCGGCGTTGTGCAGATACGCGAGGAACTGAATCTCCGGCATGGGCACAAAGCCGTTGTGCGCCATGCCGATGGCGAGTCCGAGGATGGATTGCTCATCCAGCAGCGTGTCGATCATCCGGTCGGCACCAAAGCGGTCTTTGAGTTTTTGCGTGACGCCATAAACCCCGCCTTTGGTGCCAATGTCTTCGCCCATCATCACGATCTCGCCGTGCTCCAGCATCAGATCAGTGAGCGCCCAGTTGAGCAGGCGCGACATCGGTTGCGGGGTGTCCATCTGTTTGAGATCAGAGCCAAAGGCTTTGGCGCGGGCCGCCTCACTTGGGCCATTGGTTGGCGCGCAGGTGCGTGCGGGCGGGATCAGCGAGGCCATGACCCCGTCGGCGCTCTTCAGGCGAGGTTTCTTGACGGCTTTCGCGGCCAGCGCGGCGCAGCGGTCTTCGCTGTCTTGATAGACCGCCAGCGCTTGATCCGGCGTCATCACACCGGCCTGATCCAATAGGCGCACGGAGTGCAGTAGCGGGTCATCGGCTTCCCAGGCTTCAAAGGTGGCTTTGGGCAGGTAAGCCTGTTGCATGTCCGAGCCCGCGTGGCCGTAGAGGCGGACAACAGAGATGTGCAGGAAGGCCGGCTTGCGCTGAGTACGCACGTAATGCGCAGCCTCTTGGGCGACTTTGTAGGCATCGTAGATGTTGAGCCCGTCCGCAGAGAAGTATTTCAGGCCGGGGCGGTTGGCGTAGCTGGCTTTGATCCAGCCGCCGGGGGTGCGGGTGGAGATGCCAATGCCGTTGTCTTCGCAGACAAACAGCAGCGGCATGGGCGCAGATTGGTAAGAGGTCCAGCAGGCGGTGTTGATGGCGCCTTGCGCGGTGGAGTGGTTGGCAGAGGCATCGCCAAAGGAACAGAGGATGATGCCGTCATCGGGCAGGCATTTGTGTTCTGGCGCGCGGCGTTTGCACAAACCTAGCGAATAGGCGGCTCCGACCGCTTTCGGCAGGTGCGACGCGATCGTGGAGGTCTGCGGTGGGATATTGAGCGCTTTGGATCCCAGCACCTTGTGGCGCCCACCGGACATTGGGTCCTCCTTGGCAGTACAGAAGCTGAGCAACATGTCCCAGGCGGCGTCCACGCCTTCGACTTGCGAGGAGCGCATGGTTTGGAAGGCACCGTCCCGGTAGTGCAAAAACGCCATGTCGTCGGGACGCAGGGCGGCGGCAACAGCGGCCATGCCTTCGTGTCCGGAAGAGCCAATTGTGTAGTACCCGTTGCCCTCAGATTGCATCTTGCGCGAGCGGCGGTCGAGGTTGCGGCTCAGACATTGCGCGGCAAAGATCTCCGTCGCCAAGCCCGCTGGAAGTGCGTCATTGGGCCCAGTGCCGGTTGGAAACTCTTTGGATGTGATGCGCGCGCGAAAACCGCTATCTACCACGTCTGCTCTGTCCATCTTTGCCTCCCATGATGGTGCAACATCTGCGTAGCACTTGTTTTGAGAGAACAACAATCCAAGCGACCCTGCGTTAATGTCGTTTTGCATCAAAAGAATACATGGGGGTGAGAAGCGGACCTTATTGTTGTCGCGAAAGAACCCAGTTTCGCCCCAATCTCAGCCGTGCTTCGGCCGTATTTACCTTTCATTAACCATCTCAATGACTTGCGGAATGTTGACCGCAAGCGCTGCGACGGCGGCTTAAGTGTGAGGAGTGGGCTATGAGGCATGAGTATCGCCTTGGAGATTTTGAACCGGTTCAGCCACAGAGGGACCATGACGGCCAACAGGATGTTGCGCCGGATGTGCGTGTTGAGAACCGCCGTTTGATGCGCGAAGCCAAACAACGGATGGCCAAACTCTCTGCCAATTCAAAGCCTCAAAAAGAAGCGTCCCCGGCGGCTCAGAAGATGCGCGGTCCGGCAGAAGATCAACGCTCTGAAGATGCTGTGAACCAGACCATCCGGGAGGGCGATGTGAAAAATCGTTGGCCACGTCCGCGCTTGCTGGCGTTGATTGTGGTGATCACATTGGCGGCTGTGGTGCCCTCGGTCACGATGCGCCTGCTGATTTGGATGGTGGTTCTACTTTTGTTGACGGCGGTGTTGCTGGGCCCTGAACGGGCGCGGGACGCGGTTTATGTAGCAATGCACCAAATTTCGCGCATGTGGGGGCGGGAGATTGGCATCATGCGCCGTTTGCTGGATCGAATCCCCCACTAAGAGAGGTTAGCTGCACTGCGGCGCCATTGTTTTTCCATAATTTGACCTTTGGAATGCCTTGCTGCCCTGCAAGGGTGCTGAGTTACATCGCGTATTGCGATGGGGGGTGTTGGGTAAAAATCGGGTTGAGATATGCAAGAGACTGCCACTGCGCCGGAGCGGCTGAAGCCGCCGCAATACGGGCAAGACATCATAGAACCAGGTGAACCTTTCACCGACCAGACGTTGGACACGATTCGAGCCTTGTTGGCCGAATCTGATCCGGTGCCACAGCCAAAACCGTTGGAAGACACCGTGCTGTTTGCTGGTCGGCGCAGCAGGCGCGAGAAACGTCGCGACACCACGCAGCCGGAAACCTACAGTGCGCCTGAGATGCCTGAACCTGAGGAGGCCTCTCCGTTTCCACCTCTCGCTGCACCAGAAGAAGACGTTTATGAAGGTGAGCGCACGTGGCGGAAAATTGAAGTAGTAGAGGGCAATGCAGGGCGCAGCCTGCGCAGGTTTCTAATGTCGCCGCGTATGGTGTCAGTGGTTTTTCTGGCAGGTGTTGTGGCCTGGCAACCCTGGTTCATACCGATGCTGGCCTTGATGATTGTGTCGTCGTTGTTGTTGGTTGGCGCCTTGATTGGACAGGATCGCATGGCGCGCATTGTGCTCTACATGCTGAAGCGCTTTGTCTGGGCCACTCCGTCCTGTGGTCGCCTGCTGCAGCGAATTCTGCCGCGTCGGTGGCATCCGGTGCTGTACCGGCCCACCACCGAAGATCCGACTTTTGATGGACCGATTGATCCTACCTTTGGCGAGCGTCTGGCGCGTATCAAATCTTAAGTGTGTTTGAGCCGAGTTGAGATTGCTTTGGTCTTGGGCCTTGAAATTGCCGGTCGGCCCAAGTATGTCGACCTCTGATCAAGGCAGAGAAGAAGCGTCATGGCAAAAACCAATCCGATCACATTTATTCAGCAGGTCCGCGCGGAAGTTTCCAAAGTGGTCTGGCCGACCCGGCGCGAGGTTTTGTTGACCACCGTGATGGTGTTCATCCTTGCGGCCCTTACGGCTGCGTTCTTTTCGCTGGTGGACATCCTGATCCGCTCCGGCTTGCAGGGCGTTTTGGCGCTGTTTGGCTAAGCTGCAGGTGGTGGTTGTCTCTTGAAATCAAGGGACAACGGCGCTACGCACTGCTTTAGAAGATACCGGGCGTGTGGCGATTCGAGTTGCACGCCGATTTTTTGTTTCTGACGGTCTGATTGAGGGCCGTGACCATAAACGACACTCCGGCACGACGCCGACAATGACGGGAAAACGAACACATGGCGAAACGGTGGTATTCGGTTAGCGTCCTTTCGAACTTCGAAAAGAAGGTCGCCGAAACAATTCGCACATCGGTCGAAGAGCAGGGGCTTGAGGACCAGATTGACGAAGTGCTGGTGCCAACCGAAGAAGTGATCGAGGTGCGTCGCGGCAAAAAAGTGACGTCCGAGCGCCGCTTTATGCCGGGCTACGTGCTGGTGCACATGGAAATGAGCGACCACGGCTATCACCTGATTAACTCGATCAACCGCGTCACCGGTTTCTTGGGTCCGCAGGGCCGTCCGATGCCGATGCGTGATGCTGAGGTGCAGGGCATTCTGGGCCGCGTTGAAGAGGGCGAAGCCGCAACACCAAAACTGTTGATCAGCTTCGAAATTGGCGAGAAAGTCAAAGTCAACGAAGGTCCATTCGAAGATTTCGACGGTATGGTCGAGGAAGTCGACGACGAGAATCAGCGTTTGAAAGTGACCGTGTCGATCTTTGGCCGCGAAACCCCGGTCGAGCTGGAGTTCACACAGGTGACCAAGCAGATGTAAATCTGCGGCATCGCATTGAGATTATAAAACGCCGTCCTGTTGGGGCGGCGTTTTTTTCGTTTCTAGACAGGTGCAATGAGTGCGCGGCTCTTCCAGGTCTGGAAAGCACAAGACTTTGGCGCGGTTTCCAATAGCTATGCCAGCGATAGTGATTTTATCACTGAGAAAGGGCGGTCAGACTTGCCGTCTCTTCGATTGTTGGAGGTCGTCAGTTATGAAAAATTATAAACCCCAATTCGCCGATCTTGTGAAAAAGTGCCTGCGCGAAGCCCAGCCTCGGACCACGTTAGAGGGTTACATCAGCGATAACTTTGTGGGTCATAACAAGGGTGGCGGTACGGAAGAATTGTTCGCGTATCTTGAGCGAGTTCTGTCGGATCGCAACTTCTGCGAAGTGCGCGTGGTACGTGCTTTGCAAGACGAGTACTATGTCTTTCTTCATCTGCATTTTGGAACCGCAGACGGTAGTGGCCAGAAAGTCTCGACGGATTTCTTTAAGCTCGATGAAAGCGGGTATGTGACAGATCACTGGGGTGTGTTGCAGTTGGACTCCATTCGCAATCCTTCGGGACGTACGAAGGTTGGTGGACCGACCTTACCCAAGGAGCACGACAAAGTTGAAACCAATAAAGCGCTTATAGAAGAGTTCATGGATCAATGCGTGATTGGTCGGGACACCCGATCAATGCCTGACTACGTCAACATGGATTTCTTCATCGAGCACTCCCCGCACTATGAAGATGGGTGGGAAAAATTCCAATCCTTCTTTGAGCAAGACGCTTGCCCTTTAGTTTACCATAAACGGGTTTTAACTGTTGCCGAAGGAGATTTTGTCGCGTTGCTTAGCCACGCGACTATTGAGGGGGTGCCAGTCAACATGGTGGACATCTTCCGTATGAAGAACGATCAAATTGTCGAGCATTGGGATAACTCTGAGCCGGCGCAGTCCAAAACGGAATGGGCGCGGGCGGGTTAGAGCAGGGGCAGTTTAGGTGGGGGTAATCAGCGCTGGCAGCGCACCCGTTTGGCCAGATCGGTGACCATCTCTTTGATCACATTCGCATCCTCTTCACGCAGGGCGTAGAAGCATAGACCCGCGAGGTCCGCGCTCAATTGGCGGGCCAGTCTTGTGGCGTCACTCTGCGGCGGTAAGTCCCCCGCAGTGATGGCTTGCTGAAAGATGGAGGCAAAAGTCGCGTCGTTTTGGCTGAGCAACTCGGAAAGTTTGTCGTCGATGGCCTGATTGCCTTGGCTGGTCTCCAGGGTGGCTTTCACCAGGTAACACACCGGCAGCGGCGCATCGGCATCTGAGAGCGGATGGGCTATGGCAATGAAGTCCGCGAGCCCGTCCAGAGGGGAGGCCGCTTGTGCCTGTAGCTCTGCCCGCAGGACGCTCAGACGTTTGGCATACCGTTCCAGGCTCAGGCAGTAGAGTTTCGCCTTGCTGCCAAAGGCGGCGTAGAGCGAGCCGGGGTGCATTCCAGTGGCACGCTCCAGGTCCTTGAGCGACGTGGAGGCGTAGCCCTTGGTCCAGAACAGATCCAGCGCCTGATCCAGCGCCGTGTCTTTATCGTGGCTCACATTCATAGGTCTCTATGTAACGGCGAAGGGTGGTAAAGCCAAGGTCACACTTGAGTGATCGCTCAATATGACACTTGAGCGATCACTCAAGTTGCCCATATGACAGTCACGTTGACGATTTTATAAAGGACACGACGATGACAAATTTTCCCCGCCACACCACAGAGACCGCACCAGAAGCTGCCAAAGAGCGTTTGGTTGCCTCGGAAAAGGCCTATGGGTTCTTGCCGGGCCTCTATCAGGTGATGGCTGATGCGCCGCAGCTGCTGGAAACCTACCTGCGCACCCATGAGGCGTTTGTGAGCACCAGTTTTGACAACACCGAGCTGACGGTGGTGTGGCAGGCAATCAATGTGGAGCACGAGTGCCATTACTGTGTGCCAGCCCACACCGGCATCGCGCACTCGATGGGCATTGCCCAAGATGTGATTGACGCCCTGCGTGACGAGACCCCCTTGGCCGATCCAAAGCTGGAAGCGCTGCGCACCTTTACGCTGGCGCTGACCCGCGGGCGTGGCAATGCGACGCCAGCGGAGTTTGAGGCGTTTTATGCGGCGGGCTATGGCTCCCAGCAGGTGTTGGAGATCATTCTGGGGCTCTCGCAGAAAATCCTGAGCAACTACACCAACCACGTCGCGCAAACCGCTGTTGATCCGGCGTTCCAACAGTTTGCCTGGAGCAAACCCGACAAAGCGGCGTAAGCGGACCAAAACGTCAGGCCCTCGCAGGACACTGCGGGGGCTTTTGTTTTGGATCACCGCTTGCATCTTCTGGGGGAGGCAGAGAATGTCCATCCTGCGAGCAGGAAAGGGAGAGGGCGCAGATGATTATCCGACAGGCGAGGACAGAGGATGCCACCGAAGTGAGTGCGTTCCTTCAGGCATTGGTGGCGCTGGGGAAGCGTCGGTTGCCTGCAGATGAGGATTTTGTGCGTGATGTTTATATTGGACACGCACACAATATTGCCTGTTCGGTGGCGGAAGATGCAGACGGCAGCTTGCTGGGTATTCAGATTTTATTGCGAGCCACCGAGGGTGATCCTTATGGCGTGGCACCCGGCTGGGGCATCATTGGTACCCATGTAAACCCAAATGCGGCGCGGCGTGGGGTGGGGCGCAAGTTGTTTGCCGCCACGCAGGCGGCGGCGATCGGTGCTGGATTGCGGAAGATCGAAGCCACAATTGGTGCCAAAAGCCCGGATGCGCTGGCCTACTACAACTCGATGGGGTTTAAGACCTTTGCGAGTGATGATGAAAAAGTGCGGAAGTGTTTTGATGTGGACTGACGCAGCCCCTTGCCAACCCATCAAAACAAGCCTAAACGCCCCTCTATCGTCTTCGGGCGAGATTCTCTCGTGGGAGGTTTTGGCATCGCGATGCCCGATCGGACCACGCAACACGAACCGGGCGGAACGCGTTTCGCTCATGTTGAAAGGAACACCAAATGGCTAAGAAGCTTGCTGGTACAATGAAGCTGCAGGTTCCTGCAGGTCAAGCCAACCCATCCCCACCCGTGGGTCCTGCGCTGGGTCAGCGCGGCATCAACATCATGGAATTCTGTAAGGCGTTCAACGCCAAGACACAGGAACTGGAAGCCGGTGCGCCGTGCCCAACCGTGATCACCTACTATCAGGACAAGTCCTTCACCATGGACATCAAGACGCCACCTGCGTCTTACTACCTGAAGAAGGCTGCCAAACTGAAGTCCGGTGCAAACCTGCCTGGTCGTGAAGTTGTGGGCTCCGTCACCGCTGCTCAGGTGAAAGAAATCGCCGAAGCAAAAATGAAAGACCTGAACGCAAACGACATCGAGGCTGCTATGCAGATTATCCTTGGTTCCGCGCGCTCCATGGGCATCGAGGTGAAGTAATGGCTAAGCTTGGTAAACGTACTGCCGCAGCGCGTGACGCGTTCGCAGGCAAATCCAACCTGACCGTTGAAGAAGCTGTTGCACTGGTTAAGGGCAACGCTGGCGCGAAGTTTGACGAAACCGTCGAGATCGCTGTTGTTCTGGGTGTTGACCCACGTCACGCAGACCAGATGGTTCGCGGCGTTGTTGGTCTGCCAAACGGCACCGGCAAAAACGTACGCGTAGCTGTATTTGCCCGTGGTCCAAAAGCCGAGGAAGCTCAAGCAGCTGGCGCGGACATCGTTGGCGCAGAAGATCTGATGGAAACCGTTCAAGGCGGCACCATCGACTTTGATCGCTGCATCGCGACACCAGACATGATGCCTGTTGTGGGTCGTCTGGGTAAAGTGCTTGGCCCACGCAACCTGATGCCAAACCCCAAAGTTGGCACTGTGACTATGGATGTGAAAGCAGCCGTAGAAGCAGCCAAAGGCGGCGAAGTTCAGTTCAAAGCGGAAAAAGCCGGTGTTGTACACGCAGGTGTTGGCAAAGCGTCTTTTGACGAAGGCAAGCTGGTTGAGAACGTTCGTGCCTTCATGGGTGCGGTTCTTAAAGCACGTCCGTCGGGCGCCAAAGGCGCTTATGTGCAGAAAATCTCCCTGAGCTCTACAATGGGCCCAGGTGTGACTATCTCTGTGGATAACGCTGCCGCACAATAAGATCGCAAGGTCTGAGAGATTTGAGGGCGTCCCAATTGGGGCGCCTTTTTTTGGTTCACAGGTGTATGATTCTCGTTTGCAAACTGCTGAAATGATAATCAGGTCGCCTATGAACTAATCGAAGTGGTTTGGCGTATTAATTTGTTGCGCCAATAAATTTACACGAGAGCTCTCCTCGTTGAGCACTCACCTTCAGGGTGCATTTTTCTGTGATTTCTGAGGGTTAACGCAGTTCTTCGGTGTTTGTTAAAACCTTTGGCGCAGTCGTGACGTTACGTTAGGACAGCCAATAGGATCACTAATGCCACGCCTCAATTCAATTCCGCTTTCCAAGAAGCTGCCGATATTCATAGTCGGATTTAGCGTCTTGCTCGCTGCCGGGCTGATCACAGCCAGCCTCTTTGCCCTTCAAAAATACGCCTTCTCGGCGGTGGAGAATCAGATGTTCTCCATGATCGCAGATCGACGATTTGCAGTGCGGCAAATGCTAAAAGGCGTGGAGGCTGACCTGGAGTCCTTGGCAGTGTCGCCGGCCACGTCAAATGCGCTTGTGGATTTTGAGGAGTCTTGGACCGCGCTTGGAGACCGCGCCCAAGCTTCTCTGACGGACGCCTATATCGACAGCAACCCAAACGAAACGGGTTCAAAGCACCAATTGGATCGGGCGCAGGGGGATGCGGCCTATCACTCGGATCATGCGCTGTATCACCCTGGTTTGCGGACGTTGATCGAAACCAAAGGCTACTACGACGCATTTTTGATCAATCCAAACGGGGACATTATCTATTCGGTGTTTAAAGAGCTGGATTATGCAACCAACCTTGCCTCAGGCGCTTACAAAGACAGTGGTCTGGGAGATGTGTTTAGGTCAGCTGTGAACGGCGCCGCTGGGAGCATGCACTTTGACGATATGAAGCCTTATGCCCCAAGCTATGGCGCGGCGGCGGCTTTCATCGCCTCTCCTGTGCGCGGTGCGGACAATGCGCTTTTGGGTGTTGTTGCGCTGCAAATTCCCGTGAATATGATGGGAGAAATTGTGAACAGCAGTCTTGGGCTGGGAGAGACAACTCAGATATTCATCGTTGGTGAAGACGGCCTTGCGCGAACAACGTCTCGGTTTGAAGAAGGATTCCAGGTTCTGAACCCCTTGACCGTAACCCATCACATCGAAGAAGCGCTTGCTGGGCACAGCGTTTACGAAGTTGACGAAGGGCTAAACGGACAGCAGGTGGTTTCATACGCCAAGCCGCTCGATCTGGGCTACGCAAACTGGGCCATCGTCGCCGAACAGGACGTCAGCGAAACCATGGGGCCGGTTTGGGCGCAAGCCCGCATTCTGATTGCCGTTGGTGCATTCATGGCTCTTGTGTTGTCGGTATTGGGCTGGATGTTTGCTCGCTCCATCACGCGACCACTGAGTGGCATCTGTGGTGATATGGAGCAGATTTCTGGCGGCAATTTTGACACCGAAGTTGCCACCGCGGAGCGCGGCGACGAAATCGGTGAGCTTGGAAAAACGCTTGTTGCGATGCGTGGCGACTTGAAAAAGGCGCGTGATGCTGAAGAACAGCGTGCCGTGGCGGCACGTGAGCAGGCAGAGATCGTGGAAGCGTTGAGCGCTGGGCTTGGCCAGCTGTCGCAAGGGGACTTTGCTCAGACGCTTGATGACCCGTTTGGGGAAGACCATGACATGCTGCGATTGGACTTTAACAAGACCGTGCATCAACTGAACTCCACCGTCTCAAAGGTGGTAGAGTCCGCGGACAGCATCAAGAACGGTGCTGCAGAAATCAGCCAGTCCTCTTTGGATCTGTCTCAGCGGACCGAAAACCAGGCGGCGACACTGGAAGAAACTGCAGCTGCCCTGAAAGAGATGACGACCAATGTACAGTCTGCCGCTGAAGGCACACGAGACGTGGAATCCGTTGTCGCCGAAGCGCGGAGCGAAGCGGAAGTCAGTGGCGAAGTTGTCCGCGATGCAGTGTCCGCGATGACGGAAATTGAGCAAGGATCGCGCCATATCTCTCAAATCATCTCGGTGATTGACGATATCGCTTTCCAGACCAATTTGTTGGCATTGAATGCTGGGGTTGAAGCCGCTCGTGCTGGGGATGCTGGCCGCGGGTTTGCGGTGGTGGCGTCTGAAGTGCGTGCTTTGGCGCTGAAGTCCTCTGATGCGGCAAGCGAAATCAAAACCCTTATCAGCGACAGCACGCAACAGGTTGAGAGTGGCGTTGTGCTGGTGGGCAAAGCAGGTGAGGCGCTGACCAGTATCACCGATCGGGTCAACAATATCTCCAAGCTGGTGAGTGAGATTGCGCGCAGTGCAACTGATCAATCGGCTGGTCTTGCGGAGATCAACTCGAGTGTTGTGCAGCTTGATCAGGTGACACAGGCCAATGCTGCAATGGTTGAGGAAGCCACGGCGGCGGGGCAGATGTTGAGCAAAGATGCTGCTGCGTTGATGGACATGGTGTCCAGCTTTAAAACAGACGCCACGCTTGAGGGGGCTGAAGGCAGGCAGGACCCAGTGGTCCAAGAGGTGAAGCCTTCGCCAGAGCCGCAAGCGCCCAAGCCTCAGGAAAAGGCTGTTGCAAAGCCGCGACCAGATCCTGCGGCCGCGATGGATGGCAACGCTGCTCTGGACATGGACTCCTGGCAGGACTTCTGAGTCGAAGCTGAGTGCGTTTGGCGCCTGTGGTTGGATACAGCTGCGGGCGCCGCGCGACCTTAAGGCGCGATCTGTGCGGTATTTTCTGAGGCACGAAGGGTGTTTCCAGGCCGATTACAACTGGATTGCACCGCGTCAACGGCTTCTCTGATTGGTTGTGTGATGGACGGTGGTTTGAGGCAGAAGCGCACATTCGCCGCTTTTTGACCCTTCAGACCAAAAAAAGTGGCGTTGCGGCATTAAACCACGTGAAAATCAATTGCCAGCCGCGTGCTTTCGTCTATCCACTGCGCAACGAACAAAACATTGGCAGGCAAATGGTAATCCACTCCGTTCCGCAATCTGATCAGCCTGTCGAGCGTTCCGCGCGCGAATGGGTCAAAATCCTGGCACAGTACCGTGAGCCAAACGAAGCGCGCAGCATCTATGAATTGGCGGTGACCGTAGTGCCTTTTGTGGCGCTTTGGGCTTTGGCGTGGTGGAGCATGTCGATCAGCCTGTGGCTGACACTTGGCATCTCAGCACTGAACGCACTGTTTTTGGTGCGCCTCTTCACCATTCAGCACGATTGTGGTCATGGGGCGTTTTTCAAAAGTCGTGAGGTCAGCGACTGGCTGGGCCGGGTGCTTGGCGTGATCACCCTGACGCCATATGACGTGTGGCGGCGCACCCATTCGATCCACCACAGTGCGGCGGGCAATTTGGAAAAGCGCGGCATTGGCGACGTCTATACCATGACGGTGGCCGAATATCAGGCGGCGCATCCCTTGCGACGTTTGCAATACCGTATGGTGCGGCATCCGTTGACCATGTTTGGCCTTGGTCCCTTCTACCTGTTCTTCCTGCAAAACCGTTTGCCTCTGGGCCTAATGGACAGCCGCAAGTACTGGGTCAGTGCCATGGCTAGCAATGTTGCCTTGGTTGGTGTGTTGGCGGGTATCTACTATTTTGGTGGTCTGGCGCCGATCCTGCTGATCTTCCTGCCGACCACGCTGATTGCGGGCACGGCCGGTGTATGGCTGTTTTACGTGCAGCACCAATTTGAGCACACCCAGTATGACGAGGCAGAGGATTGGGATCTGCACGAGGCCGCGCTGAAAGGCAGCTCCTACTATCGCCTACCTGCGGTGCTACAATGGTTCAGCGCGAACATTGGCATCCACCATGTGCACCATCTTTACAGCCGCATCCCATTTTATCGCTTGCCGGACGTGCTGCGGGACTATGCAGAGCTCGCGGATAACAATCAGCTGACGGTTCGTGAAAGCCTGGCCAGTGCACGGCTGCACCTGTGGGATGAAAAGACGCGACGCTTGTTGTCGTTTCGTGAGGCCAAGGCAATCTACGGGTAATAAACAGCGCCGCCATCAGGCGGCGCGATTCATTGGTGATTGGTCTGGTCGGGTGTAACGTGTTGGGGCGCCTAGATCTCAACAGTGACACTGTAGCCAAATTCAACGGTCTCGCCGGCGGCGAGGATGACGCTGTTTGGCCGCTGTGTAATCTGCGGCCGATCCCCGACCAGTGACGCTGTCCCATGCCATGGCTCGACACATAGAAATGGCGCGTCGACCGGCTTCCAGAGTGCCAAATCGGGCAAGTTGTGGAACGTGAATGACAGCCCGGGACCGTTTTCTGCCCCATACCGCAACGCCTCAGTGCCATTGGGGAACACCAGTGCCCCGTCCTTGAACAATGGCTCCGTTACCTCCATGCGCCCCTTGTGGAAGGGACCATCCACCCGTTTTGGCATCAGCAAGCCGTCAGGGTGAAGCGGCTGTTGGGCCGGGGTACTGCCTGACTGCAGCTTTACGACGTGCGGCTGTGTTTCCGCGCCGGGTAGAGGCCAGTGGAAGGCGGGGTGAAAACCAAAGCCAAAGGGCATTGGCGCTTCTGAGCGGTTTTCTATGCGCGCGGTAACTGTCAGAGTTGCGTCCGCCAGCGCGTGTGTAAGGTGCAAGGCAAAGTCAAACGGGTAGAGGGCGCGGCTGTCCTCATCTGCATGCAACACATGACGACAAAATGTTGGGTCATGGTCTTGCAGCTCAAAGACCCGCCGTCTGGCAAACCCATGCTGAGGCATCTCAGCGTGGTGGTCCCCAACCGCAACTTCATCGTTCACAGCACGGCCCACAATGGGAAACAACACGGGGGCACGCCCGCTCCAGAAAGTCGCGTCGCCGTGCCAAAGCAGGTCAAGACCGGTCTGGGTGCGCAGGTATTGCATTTCGGCCCCAAGTGCGGAGACCGCAAGGCTCAGGTGGTTGTTTGAGAGGGTACAATCGAGGGACATTAAAGCGCCTTTTGGAAGTTGGTGGAGCCAAATCGGAACAGCGGCACTGTAGCTTAGCTTTGACAAAAGGAAATGGTGAGCCGCGGGTTTTGTAAATGCGTCCTTTCGCTGGGTCTCTCGCTTTTTACGCCGCTATGTTTCTAGACTTGCAAACCACGGCTGCGGGCTGTAAACGGCCCTTGCCCATCTTGGAAATGGATTCGAGCAATCGATTCCGACACAGGATGGCCTGTCCAAGACGAAGGGTTCGGGTTCGCTTGAATAATTCCTTTCTGAGATGGGGTAAGAGACAAGAATTCTTAGAAGGCTCACGAGCCTTCGGCGATCTTGGTTCCCAACCCAATGTATGGACCTAAACGCGTGCCGCTTTTGCGGTGTGCAAAACTGAGCCGGGGAGCAATCCCCAATTTTGGAGTAAAACTGTGGATAGAGCACAAAAAGAGAAGTTGGTCGACGAGCTCGGCCAGATCTTTGAAAGCTCTGGCGTTGTAGTGGTTGCCCACTACGCGGGTCTCACGGTTGCTGACATGCAGGACCTTCGCGCACGTGCTCGTGATGCGGGTGGTGCTGTTCGTGTCGCCAAGAACAGGCTCGCCAAGATCGCCCTAGACGGCAAACCATGCGAAAGCATCGGTGGCCTTCTGTCGGGTATGACCGTTCTGACCTATTCTGAGGACCCTGTGGCAGCTGCCAAAGTGGCCGAAGACTTCGCCAAAGATCACAAGCAATTTGAGATCATTGGTGGTGCAATGGGCGAGAACGCTCTGGACCGTGCTGGTGTTACAGCAGTGTCGAAAATGCCTTCGCGCGACGAGCTTATTGCTCAGATCGCAAGCATGCTCGGCGCCCCTGCTTCCAACATCGCCGGCGCCATTGGCGCACCTGCTTCAAACATCGCATCCATCCTGTCTACCGTCGAGGAAAAGGCAGAGGCTGCGTAAGCAACTTATTGAGAGCCGCGTCGTGACATTGTCACAACGTTGGAACACATACCTAAGAACGGAAAGAGTCTAAAATGGCTGATCTGAAAGCACTCGCAGAAAGCATCGTGGGTCTGACCCTGCTGGAAGCACAAGAACTGAAAACCATCCTCAAAGACGAGTATGGCATCGAGCCTGCCGCTGGCGGCGCAGTTGTAATGGCAGCAGGCGGCGACGCCGGCGGCGCAGCTGAAGAAGAAAAAACCGAATTCGACGTTGTTCTGGTTAACGCCGGCGCATCCAAAATCAACGTGATCAAAGAAGTTCGCGGCATCACCGGTCTGGGCCTGAAAGAAGCCAAGACTCTGGTTGAAGCTGGCGGCAAGATCAAAGAAGGCGTGTCCAAGGACGAAGCCGAAGACGTTAAGGGCAAGCTGGAAGCAGCTGGCGCGGAAGTCGAAGTTAAGTAAGTCGGTATCTCACCGAGTTATTGCAGGCGTCCCTTCGGGGGCGCCTGTTTTTGTTTGGGGGAGGTTGTTTTAGGCGCGATGGCATGTCGGCTTTGCGGACTTAGCTGCCGTTGCTTTCTTAGCAACAAATGTCTGCTCCGGCTCATGGTCGAGTGAAAGGCTTCAACTCGTAAGCCAATGCCGATACCTCAAAGTGGCGGTTACATTGTCAAGACTAGGATAGACTGCGACCGGACATATTTGTTTCGTTTCCAGAGTGACAAGAGCCTCCTTCGCATTGGCCTGATCTAGCGTGAGCTTGAAGAATTTCTTTTTCCGGTCTCCGTCACACCCGACACCGCCATCTTGGAAAAAGTCAGGCCACCGGCTATTGGCCTCAAAGAAATTGTTGGCTCCCTCATGCAAGACGAGACACCCGCGCTGTGAAGAGAGGTTTGACCCGCGCTGAGAGATAGCAGGTACCTTTAACCAGTTCTCTGACTGACGATTTACATCAGGTTCGCGGTGTAAGTCTTTCAGGTCGTTTTGGTGAAACGCCCAAACGCAAAGCTTTCCGTCGGTTTGCAGATTATTCGACTGATCATCCCAAATCTTGCTGGCAGCAAAGTAAGCGGACAACAGGCTGTCATCAGAAAAATCTAACAGCCTTGTTGGCACGCGGTGGTGTTGGGCCTTGGCTAAAACAGGATACCACTTTGATTTTGGGAAGTATTCCCAGTCTTCGTAAAAGCTCCTCATACTTTCATCTCGCATCTGGGCTAATTCATCAAAAATGCTAGGTGAGAAGTCACAAGGCAACGAGAACGTATTGGCCAATGTTTGAAAATGCTCAAGCATAAAGGCTTCCCGCTCTACCATCTTTTGCCAATATTCTTTGTTGGTTACGTTAGCCTGATCGGGGAGTGCGAAGCCGAATTGTTCAAATGGTTGTGCGACGCGGTGAGCTGAGGGCAACATCGACCAAGTCGCATCCCAATGGCCCCGAAAAAGCCATCCTGAACTACTTGTTTCTTGGGGCCGAAATGGTTTCTGTTTGATCGTAAAGACCGCAAGGCAGCTAAGAAAGTCCTGCGCGTTCGAAAAATGAACCTCATTGCAATCTGAGGGACTAACTACCTTTGCAGCCGGGAACATTTGAGCGATCCATGTAATATCGATTGGCATGTAGATAAGCTTTCTTTCAGTCCAGTTCGGCACCAAGTGCCTTGGCCACCTCTTGTATGGCAAATAAAGCCACGATGGAAAGCTGACCTTCGAGCGCGCTGCAGCATCCGTCAACATGGGCTCATTTCAGCCTTTCACGGTTTGTGGAGGTCGAAAATGTCACGTGCTTGATAGATCGTTCGCTCCACCTTCAAGTCTCTGTCTACTCACAAAGCGGCAATTCCAGCGGTGGCTGTTTCGGCAGTGAGGCGCGCCAGTCGTTGATGATTGGTTGCAGAGTTTTCTTGGGCCAGAATTTCGGGATGCCGATGGTTTTGAGGCAGGCAGCGTGCCAGTAAAGGCCGGATTGCTGTGGGGATTTCCCTCGTTGGATCACCTTGGCCACGGCGTTGATGTCTTTGGACGACGGGTAGATGTAAAGCGTTGTTGGCTTGCCGTCGGCAATCTTCAGGATCTCGTCGGTGGCCGGTTTGGACCAGGTGGTGCAGCCGTTGCTGCGGCCGGAAGTGTAATCGACCAGTTTGCCATACGGCACAAAGCCATCCGCATCCGCGTGGGTGCTTTGGGGCCGTTCCATCCGGCATTGCCAGCGTAGGAACATCGCGCGGTGGCCGCCGATTGCGCGCTCGCGGGCGTTGCTGGTTTCGCCTTCGCCGTCAAACAGCAGGAAGGTGCGCAGGAAGGGTTTCTTACCAGAGCCGCTTTGGTAGTAGCCCTTAAAAGACCTGCGGGATTCTGCGGTGACATAGGCCCCGCCAGCGGTGAGTTTGGAGCCTTCGGCGTTGCTGAAGTTGCGGGCGCATTGCCGGCCATTGGAAAAATTGGCTTTTGCCAGTTTGCGACCGTTGCCATAGCCCGAGGATACCGCTTTGAAGGTCTTTGATTTTTCGCAAATCACGTAAAATCGGGGCAGGGCACTGCCGTCATCCCCTGTGCTGGGGCGGGTGGCATCCATGGCAAAGTAGCAGGGGTTTTTGACTGTGCCGCTGCGGCGTTTCTCCAGATAGAGCGCGCGGGCGCGGTCCAGCACCACGGGGGCGATTTTTCCGGTCCCCGTGCCAACGTGGCTTTGCAACCATCTTGGGATGTCTTGTGACGCTTCGGTAGCAGCAGAAAAGCTTGGGGAGATTAGGCAGGCCAGACCAATGGCGCGCAGGGATGAGGTCAAAAACAAAGTGCAGGCTCCCAAATGTGACGCAAGAACGAACTGCGTCCAGCCTGCCCGAAAAGGGGCCTGCGGGTCTAGGGGGCAGTGGATGCTTGGGGAATGGGGTGTCCCCTTAGAGGACACCTCCTATGCTTTAGCTGATGATTGCCGCTTGGATGTTGGTGTCCTCAACCCGAATGCGCGCCAGCTTCTTGAAGCTTTCGGCGTGATCGCGTCGCTCTTGCATGGGCAACACCTCGTCCAGACGAGCAAAGTCTCCGGCGCAGCGGTCTTCGGCCATTTGCATGATCGCGTCCGGACCGCCACTGCCGCGATTGGCCAGCGTTATGGCATTGGCCATCGGACGCACCTGGTCTTCGTAAATCTTGGCGGCGGTGTGACCCACGCCTTGGTCTTTGATGGCTGCGCCCAGCAGGCGGGCGTCAATGATGGCTTGGCTCGCACCACTGGACCCCACAGGATAGGTGGCATGTGCGGCGTCGCCAATCAGGGTCACGGCGCCGTCGGTCCAGCTCTCCACCGGTTCGCGATCCACCATCGGGTATTCATACACCTCGTTGGCGTTGGCGATCAGCTCGGGAATATTGATCCAGCCAAAATCCCAGTCTGCAAAATCGTCGGCAAAGCGCGCCGCATCCACTTTGCGGTTCCAGTCGCCTTCTTGGATATGTGTGTCTGGATCAACGCTGGCCTCAGCAATCCAGTTGATCAGCGTGTAACCGGTCTCCGGATCAGGGGCCGAGATTGGGTAAGTGACAAACCGTTGCGTGTCGTGACCTGCAAGAATCATTGAGGTGCCGCTCAGAAACGCGGGCGCCGTGGTGGTGCCGCGCCACATGATTGCGCCACCCCAAACCGGAGCTCCTTCAGTGGGATACATCTGCGCCCGAATAGCCGAGTGCACGCCGTCGGCTGCCACCAACATGCTGCCGGCCAAAGACTTGATGGTTTCGCCCTGTTGGTAAATGGCCACCACACCTTTGTCGGTGTTGGCGTATTGGGTGACGCGGCAGCCAAAAGAGATGCTGTCTGCACCGCAACGTGTGATCAAAGCGTTGAGTAGGCCCATTTGCAGCTCACCCCGGTGCACTGAATACTGCGGCCAATTGTACCCTGCATGACGGCCGCGTGGCTCGGTCCAAATTTCCACGCCGGTCTTGGTATAAAACCCGTAGTCACGGGTTTTCACGCCGACCCGTTCCAGCATGTCCTCAAGGCCAAGCGCAAAGAGTTCGCGCACACACGGCGGTTGTAGGTTGATGCCAACCCCCAACGGCTTAGGGTGGGTTACGCTTTCCAAAATGTGAAACGGTACGCCAATCTCGTGCAGAGTCAGGCCCATGGTCAACCCGGCGATACCGCCGCCGGCAATGATAACAGTCATCTTAAAATTGGTTCTCTTATTGTTGCTTGTTTTGCGGTGGAGTATTGTGAAATTTCCTTCCGTGCGCAAAAGATATTTGCGGCCCTTGTCTGCAGTCTTTCTGGGTCGGGCGCGATGGCAGTTTTGGCGGATGTCAAGCCCTAAGGGGTTGCAAAGGCACGCTTGATTCAATATTCGGTAATCTCTTGCGGTTTCGAGCGATTCGGGGCCGCTTTTGTCCTTTGCGGATTTATTGGATAAGGCGGCGCTGATCTGGGGGGCTACCCCACACTTTCAAAAGACGACAACTACCAGATAAGACCTTGAAAACAGGCAAAACCCCGGCTTGGTAAGCCTCTTGGATGGCGCGAAATGCGCGACAAGAGGTTTTCCAAGGCAGGATTTTAGATCGAGTGGCTCCGGTGGGACGGTGGCCGAGAATGGATCTGATCCACGCCGTCACTGACGCGACGTGCCGGGGCCCGACGGCAAGTTGTTGATGAGATATCGAAAGGTGACATTGACCATGGCTCAAAGCTTCCTTGGCCAGAAACGTCTACGTAAATACTACGGTAAAATCCGTGAAGTCCTGGAGATGCCGAACCTGATTGAGGTTCAGAAATCTTCCTACGACTTGTTCCTGAAATCCGGCGAACTGGAGATCCCCACCGATGGTGAAGGTATCAAAGGTGTGTTTCAGTCGGTTTTCCCGATCAAAGATTTCAACGAAACCAGCGTGCTGGAATTTGTTAACTATGAGCTGGAAAAGCCGAAGTACGATGTTGAGGAATGTCAGCAACGTGACATGACTTACAGCGCGCCGCTGAAAGTCACGCTGCGTCTCATCGTGTTTGATGTGGACGAAGATACCGGTGCAAAATCGGTCAAGGACATCAAAGAGCAAGACGTCTTTATGGGCGACATGCCTCTGATGACGCAAAACGGTACCTTTGTTGTGAACGGCACCGAGCGGGTGATCGTTTCCCAAATGCACCGCTCTCCGGGCGTGTTCTATGACCACGATAAAGGCAAAACCCACTCTTCGGGCAAATTGCTGTTTGCCTGCCGCATTATCCCATATCGCGGTAGCTGGCTGGACTTTGAGTTTGACGCCAAAGACATCGTGTTTGCACGTATCGACCGCCGTCGTAAATTGCCTGTGACCACCCTGCTGTACGCATTGGGGCTGGACCAGGAAGGCATCATGTCTGCCTATTACGACACGGTGAACTACAAACTGGACAAGAGCAAAGGTTGGGTCACCAAGTTCTTCCCAGATCGCGTGCGCGGCACACGTCCAACACAAGATCTCATCGACGCGGCTACTGGTGAAGTGATTGCCGAAGCTGGCAAGAAAGTCACGCCACGTGCGGTCAAAAAGATCATCGATGAAGGCAAGATCACCGATCTGCTGGTGCCGTTTGAGCACATCGTTGGCAAATTTGTCTCCCAGGACCTCATCAACGAGGAAACCGGTGCGATCTACGTGGAAGCCGGTGATGAGCTGACACTGGAATACGACAAAGACGGCGATCTGATCGGCGGGACCGTCAAAGAACTGGTGGATGCGGGTTTCACCGATATTCCGGTTCTGGACATCGACAACGTCAATGTTGGCCCCTACATGCGTAACACCATGGCGGCGGATAAAAACATGGGCCGCGATACCGCGCTTATGGACATCTACCGTGTGATGCGTCCGGGTGAGCCACCCACCGTTGATGCGGCGTCCAACCTGTTTGACACGTTGTTCTTTGACAGCGAGCGATATGATCTTTCTGCGGTTGGCCGTGTGAAGATGAATATGCGTTTGGCTCTGGATGCGGAAGACACGCAGCGTACCCTGCGCAAAGAAGATATCATCTCCTGTATCAAAGCGCTGGTTATGCTGCGCGACGGCAAAGGTGACATCGACGACATCGACCACCTCGGAAACCGCCGTGTGCGCTCCGTTGGTGAATTGATGGAGAACCAGTACCGTGTGGGTCTGCTGCGCATGGAGCGTGCGATCAAAGAGCGTATGAGCTCTGTTGAGATCGACACCGTCATGCCACAGGATCTTATCAACGCAAAACCGGCAGCAGCGGCTGTGCGTGAATTCTTCGGCTCTTCGCAGCTGTCGCAGTTCATGGACCAAACCAACCCGCTGTCTGAGGTGACACACAAACGCCGCCTCTCCGCGCTTGGACCAGGTGGTCTGACCCGCGAGCGTGCTGGCTTTGAAGTGCGCGACGTACACGCGACCCACTACGGTCGTATGTGTCCGATTGAAACGCCGGAAGGGCCAAACATTGGTCTGATCAACTCGCTGGCCACCTTTGCCCGCGTGAACAAATACGGCTTCATCGAAACACCGTATCGCAAGGTTGAGAACGGCGTGGTCTCCGATGAGGTGAACTACATGTCCGCAACCGAAGAGCAGCGCCACACCGTGGCGCAGGCCAACGCCTTGCTCGACGAAAACGGCAAGTTCGTAAATGAGTTTGTAAACACCCGTCAGTCGGGCGAATACACACTGGCTGCTTCGGAAAACGTGGACCTGATCGACGTCAGCCCAAAACAGCTGGTCTCGGTTGCGGCCTCGCTTATTCCGTTCCTTGAAAACGACGATGCGAACCGGGCCTTGATGGGCTCGAACATGCAACGTCAGGCAGTTCCATTGCTGCGTGCGGAAGCACCATTGGTCGGTACTGGTATCGAGGAAAAAGTGGCGATCGATTCCGGCGCGGCCATTCAGGCCAAACGCGCAGGTATCATCGACCAAGTGGATGCGCAGCGTATTGTTGTGCGGGCGACCTCTGATCTGGAACTGGGCGATGCGGGTGTGGACATTTACCGTCTGCGCAAATTCCAACGCTCCAACCAGAACACTTGCATTAACCAGCGTCCGCTGGTGAAAGTAGGCGACACAGTGTCCAAAGCGGAAGTCATCGCAGATGGCCCGTCGACCGACATTGGTGAATTGGCACTTGGTAAAAACGTGGTTGTCGCGTTTATGCCTTGGAACGGCTACAACTACGAAGACTCCATTCTGATCTCCGAGCGCATCGCGCGTGACGACGTGTTTACATCGGTTCACATCGAAGAATTCGAAGTTGCCGCACGTGACACTAAGCTTGGTCCAGAGGAAATCACCCGCGACATTCCAAACGTCGGTGAAGAAGCGCTGCGCAACCTCGACGAGGCGGGCATCGTGTACATCGGTGCGGACGTTGAGCCGGGTGACATTCTGGTCGGTAAGATCACACCAAAGGGCGAAAGCCCAATGACGCCGGAAGAAAAGCTTCTGCGCGCCATCTTTGGTGAGAAAGCCTCTGACGTGCGTGACACCTCACTGCGTGTGAAGCCGGGTGACTTTGGTACGGTTGTGGAAGTGCGCGTCTTTAACCGCCATGGTGTGGAAAAAGACGAACGTGCGCTGCAGATCGAGCGTGAAGAGATCGAACGTCTGGCGCGTGACCGCGACGACGAACTCGCGATCCTGGACCGCAACATCTATGCCCGTCTCAAAGGCATGATCCTTGGTAAAGTGGCCGTGAAAGGCCCCAAAGGCGTAAAAGCCAACTCTGAGATCACCGAAGAGTTGCTGGCGTCGATGAGCCGCGGTCAGTGGTGGCAGCTTGCATTGGCAGAAGAAGCTGATGCGCAGGTTGTTGAGGCCCTGAACGAGCAGTACGAGATCCAGAAACGTGCGCTTGAGCACCGTTTTGAGGACAAAGTTGAGAAAGTCCGTCGTGGCGACGATCTGCCACCAGGTGTGATGAAGATGGTTAAAGTCTTCATCGCGGTGAAGCGTAAGCTTCAGCCGGGTGATAAAATGGCCGGTCGTCACGGGAACAAGGGTGTTATTTCCAAGGTTGTGCCTATGGAAGACATGCCGTTCCTCGCAGATGGTACGCCAGTTGACTTCTGTCTGAACCCACTGGGTGTGCCTTCGCGGATGAACGTTGGTCAGATTCTTGAAACCCACATGGGTTGGGCTGCACGTGGTCTGGGTGTGAATGTGGACGAAGCGATGCAGGAATACCGTCGCTCCGGCGATCTGACCCCCGTGCGTGAAGCCATGCACCTGGCCTATGGCGATGATGTCTACGAAGAAGGCATCGCCGGCATGGATGAAGGTCAGCTTCTGGAAGCCGCAGGCAACGTGACCAACGGTGTGCCAATTGCGACCCCAGTGTTTGACGGCGCCAAAGAAGGCGACGTGAACAACGCATTGGTGCGTGCTGGCTTCTCCGAAAGCGGTCAGTCGGTTCTGTTTGATGGCCGCACAGGTGAGCAGTTTGCCCGCCCTGTGACCGTGGGCATCAAGTACCTGCTGAAATTGCACCACCTTGTGGACGACAAAATCCACGCGCGTTCGACTGGTCCATACTCCTTGGTCACACAGCAACCGCTGGGTGGTAAGGCACAGTTTGGTGGTCAGCGCTTTGGTGAGATGGAAGTCTGGGCTCTGGAAGCTTACGGCGCCGCCTACACGCTGCAGGAAATGCTGACCGTGAAGTCGGATGATGTGGCAGGCCGAACCAAGGTCTATGAAAGCATCGTCAAGGGCGAGGACAACTTCGAAGCGGGCGTCCCAGAATCGTTCAACGTTCTGGTGAAAGAAGTTCGGGGCCTCGGCCTGAATATGGAACTCCTGGATACGGAGGAAGGTGAATGAGGGCGTCAGCCCTCACTCCATTCCCTTTCCTCCCAACCAAATTTGAGGTATCAAAATGAACCAGGAACTGACGAACAACCCGTTTAACCCACTGGCACCACAGAAGACTTTCGATGAGATCAAAGTCTCGTTGGCGTCGCCTGAGCGGATCCTGTCGTGGTCCTACGGCGAGATCAAAAAGCCAGAAACCATCAACTACCGGACGTTCAAGCCAGAGCGTGACGGTCTGTTCTGTGCGCGCATCTTTGGCCCAATCAAAGACTACGAATGTCTCTGCGGCAAATATAAGCGCATGAAATATCGCGGCGTTGTCTGCGAGAAATGTGGTGTTGAAGTTACGCTTCAAAAAGTGCGCCGTGAGCGCATGGGCCACATCGAGCTGGCCGCGCCAGTAGCCCACATCTGGTTCCTGAAATCGCTGCCAAGCCGCATCGGTCTGATGTTGGACATGACACTGCGTGATCTGGAACGTGTGCTGTACTTTGAAAATTACGTTGTTATCGAGCCGGGTCTGACCGACCTGACCTACGGCCAGATGATGACCGAAGAAGAGTACATGGATGCGCAGGACGCATACGGCATGGACGCCTTCACCGCCAACATTGGTGCGGAAGCGATCCGTGAGATGCTTTCGATGATCGATCTGGAATCTGAAGCTGACCAGCTGCGTGCCGATCTGGCCGAAGCCACTGGCGAGCTGAAGCCTAAGAAGATCATCAAGCGTCTGAAAGTTGTGGAAAGCTTCATCGAGTCCGGCAACCGTCCGGAATGGATGATCCTGACCGTGATCCCTGTGATCCCACCAGAGCTGCGCCCACTGGTGCCGCTGGATGGTGGCCGCTTTGCGACGTCTGACCTCAACGACCTCTACCGTCGTGTGATCAACCGGAACAACCGTCTGAAGCGTCTGATCGAGCTGCGCGCACCTGACATCATTGTGCGCAACGAAAAGCGGATGCTGCAGGAATCTGTGGATGCGCTGTTTGACAACGGCCGTCGTGGCCGCGTGATCACCGGCGCCAACAAGCGTCCGCTGAAATCGCTCAGCGACATGCTGAAAGGTAAGCAAGGTCGTTTCCGTCAAAACCTTTTGGGTAAGCGCGTCGACTTCTCTGGCCGTTCGGTGATTGTGACCGGTCCGGAATTGAAACTGCATCAATGTGGTCTTCCCAAGAAGATGGCGTTGGAGCTGTTCAAACCGTTCATCTACTCCCGTCTGGAAGCCAAGGGTCTGTCCTCCACTGTGAAACAGGCCAAGAAACTGGTGGAAAAAGAGCGTCCCGAAGTTTGGGACATCCTGGACGAAGTGATCCGCGAACACCCTGTCATGCTGAACCGTGCGCCAACGCTGCACCGTTTGGGCATTCAGGCGTTTGAGCCGGTTCTGATCGAAGGGAAAGCCATCCAGCTGCACCCGCTTGTATGTTCTGCGTTTAACGCCGACTTCGACGGTGACCAAATGGCTGTGCACGTACCGCTGAGCCTCGAAGCTCAGTTGGAAGCGCGTGTTCTGATGATGTCCACAAACAACGTTCTGTCGCCAGCCAACGGCGCACCGATCATTGTTCCGTCTCAGGATATGATCTTGGGTCTGTACTACACCACCATCATGCGTGAAGGCATGAAGGGCGAAGGTATGGCCTTCTCGTCGATCGACGAAGTTCAATATGCGCTTGATAGTGGCGCTGTGCACCTGCACACCAAAATCACGGCCCGTATTCCTCAGTTTGACGAAAACGGTTTGGAAGTCTTTGAGCGGTTTGAAACCACACCAGGTCGTGTGCGTTTGGGCTCGTTGCTGCCAAAGAATGCTAAGGCACCGTTTGAACTGGTGAACAAGCTGCTGCGGAAGAAAGACGTTCAGAACGTCATTGACACCGTTTACCGTTACAGTGGTCAGAAAGAGTCTGTGATCTTCTGTGATCAGATCATGACCATGGGTTTCCGCGAAGCGTTCAAGGCAGGCATCTCGTTTGGTAAAGACGACATGGTGATCCCGGACAACAAGTGGACCATCGTTGACGGCACGCGTGATCAGGTGAAAGATTTCGAACAACAGTACATGGACGGCCTGATCACTCAGGGTGAAAAGTACAACAAAGTTGTCGATGCCTGGTCGAAGTGTAACGACAAAGTCACCGACGCGATGATGGGCACCATTTCGGATTCAAAAACCGATAAAGATGGATCCGAAGCAGAGCCAAACTCAGTCTACATGATGGCGCACTCCGGTGCGCGTGGCTCGGTCACGCAGATGAAACAGCTGGGCGGTATGCGCGGTCTGATGGCAAAGCCAAACGGCGACATCATCGAGACCCCAATTATCTCCAACTTTAAAGAAGGTCTGACCGTTCTGGAGTACTTCAACTCCACCCACGGTGCCCGTAAGGGTCTGTCAGATACAGCTTTGAAAACGGCGAACTCTGGTTACTTGACCCGTCGACTTGTGGACGTGGCGCAGGACTGCATCGTGCGGGCGCGTGATTGTGGTACAGACACGGCAATCACAGCTGAAGCGGCCGTCAATGACGGTGAAGTTGTGGCGTCCCTGGCAGAGCGCGTGCTGGGCCGTGTGACGGCTGAGGACGTGATGAAGCCGGGTACAGACGAAGTTCTCGTGGCGCATGGTCAGTTGATCGACGAACGCATGGCGGACGCGATTGACGAAGCTGGTGTGGCAACTATGCGCATCCGCAGCCCGTTGACCTGTGAAGCAGAAGAAGGCGTCTGCGCCATGTGTTATGGCCGTGACCTCGCACGTGGCACCATGGTGAACACCGGCGAAGCTGTCGGCATCATCGCGGCACAGTCAATTGGTGAACCGGGTACACAGCTGACGATGCGGACCTTCCACATCGGTGGTGTTGCGCAGGGTGGTCAACAGTCGTTCTTGGAAGCAAGCCAGGAAGGCAAGATTGTCTTTGAAAATGCCAACACTCTGGAAAACGCCAATGGCGAGATCCTGGTGATGGGCCGCAACATGAAGCTGATCATTCAAGGCGAAGACGGCGAAGAGCGTGCCAGCCACAAGGTTGGTTACGGGTCCAAGCTGTTTGTCAAAGAAAACCAGATGGTCAAATTTGGTGACAAGCTGTTTGAATGGGATCCGTACACCCTGCCGATCCTTGCTGAAAAAGACGGTAAGGCCAAGTTTGTCGATCTGACTGTGGGTATCTCTATTCGCGACGAGACCGATGACGCGACTGGCATGTCCCAGAAAATCGTGACCGACTGGCGTTCTGCGCCTAAAGGCAACGAGCTAAAACCAGAAGTGATCTTGGTGGATGCTGATGGCGAGCCTGTGCGCAACGATGCAGGCAATCCGGTACACTACCCGATGTCTGTGGATGCGGTTCTGTCGATCGAAGATCAACAGGAAGTGAAGGCTGGTGACGTTGTTGCGCGTATCCCGCGTGAAGGCGCCAAAACCAAGGACATCACCGGTGGTCTGCCACGTGTGGCCGAACTGTTCGAAGCGCGTCGTCCAAAAGACCACGCGATCATCGCCGAAATCGATGGTTACGTACGCTTTGGCCGCGACTATAAGAACAAGCGTCGCATTGGCATCGAGCCGTCTGATGAGTCCATGGAAACCGTGGAATACATGGTGCCCAAGGGCAAACACATCCCAGTGCAGGAAGGCGATTTCGTGCAGAAGGGTGACTACATCATGGACGGCAACCCGGCTCCGCACGACATCCTTGCCATTATGGGTGTTGAAGCGTTGGCAGATTACATGATCGACGAAGTTCAGGACGTGTATCGTCTGCAAGGTGTGAAGATCAACGATAAGCACATCGAAGTGATTGTGCGCCAGATGCTGCAGAAGTGGGAGATCCAGGACTCTGGTGAAACCACCCTGCTCAAAGGCGAACACGTTGAGAAACCCGAGTTTGATGCTGCCAATGAAAAGGCGCTGTCCGAAGGACGTCGCCCGGCCAAAGGTGAGCCAATCCTACTTGGGATCACCAAAGCGTCGCTTCAGACCCGGTCGTTCATCTCTGCTGCGTCGTTCCAGGAAACCACCCGTGTTCTCACCGAGGCTTCTGTCCAAGGTAAGAAAGACAAGCTGGTTGGTCTCAAGGAAAACGTCATTGTGGGCCGCCTGATTCCAGCTGGTACCGGTGGCGCGACACAGAAGGTGCGTCGCATCGCGTCTGAGCGTGACAACGTGGTTGTCGAAGCGCGTCGTGAGGAGGCCGAAGCGGCCGCCCGCTTGGCTGCTCCGGTGGAAGACGTGAGCGCGGATGATGTGTTTGACAGCGGTCTGGTGGAGACACCAGAAAGCCGTGAGCTCGACTAAACGTCGATCTCTGCGACTGATTTAAAAGGGCCCCCGGCAACACGCCGGGGGCCCTTTTGCCTTCGGCGAGGATATTTTCAGAAAGTGAATGCGCGGGCTTGGCAAAGCGGGAGCCCAAGCCTAGGGTCGCTCGGTTGCAGTCAGGGAGGGCGGCAGATGGCAGCGATGTCAGACAACACCAAGGGTGCGCTCTTGATGATCTGCTCGATGGCGGCGTTTACGTTTAACGACACGCTTGTGAAGCTATTGGGCGCAGATGTGCCGCTGTTTCAGATGTTGTTTCTGCGCGGCGTTTTGGCGTCCGTTCTGATCTGGGGACTTGCCAAATCCTTGGGCAAACTGCGGTGGACCCTGTCACGACAAGACTGGACGCTGGTAGTCGTGCGCACCGGTGCAGAAATTGGCGCGGCCTATTTCTTTATCACCGCGCTCTATCATATGCCGCTCGCCAATGTGACGGCGATCCTTCAGATATTGCCGCTAACGGTGACCCTTGGGGGCGCGTTGTTCTTTGGCGAGGCGGTGGGCTGGCGTCGGGCCTCTGCCATTGCCGCCGGTTTTTGTGGGATGTTGCTGATTGTGCGCCCCGGGCCCGAAGGATTTGACGAATATGCAATTTACGCAATGATTGCTGTGGTCTTTGTGACGTTGCGCGACCTGTCGACTCGGAAAATGTCAGCCAATGTGCCGTCGCTTACGGTAACCTTTGTTGCCTCTGTTGGAGTAATGGTCTTTGCGGGTGTTGCCTGTTTGGGGTCGGAGTGGGTGGCATTGGAGGCTCAGCACTGGGCGCTGCTGGGGGGCGCGTCGTTGTTTATTCTGGCGGGCTATTTGCTGTCGGTGCTGGTGATGCGCGTCGGAGAGGTCAGCTTTATTGCGCCGTTTCGCTACAGCGGGTTGCTCTGGGCGTTGCTGCTGGGCTTTGTGGTGTTTGGTGATTGGCCCGACCCCGTTACGCTGACAGGAGCAGTCATTGTGGTGGGGGCAGGGGTGTTTACGCTGTTGCGCGGGCGCAAACTGTCTCAGGAGAAAGTGGCGCGCACCTGATCCACGTCGATGGCAAAGCGCGCTTTGAAGTCGGCTTCCTGTTCAGATGTGAGCGGCTCCACCGGCACCGGCTTCACCTTCTTTTGGCGGCTGTCGTTATAGCCGTTGTGGGTGCGCACCCACATGGGGGTGTCGGTAAAGCTCACCGTCGGCATAAATTGGTTCATGATGCCGTGTCGGAAATTCATGATGGTCAGGTTGCAGCCTCCGCGCACATACATGCCAAGCGAAGCTACATAGAGATTGCGCACCGTGTCAGTGGCGGCAATGCCCTGAGCACTCATTTCGGCAATGATGCCGCGGTTCCAATCAAAGGCAACGGTGCGATTGTCTTCTAGCAAGGCGGGCACCGCGTTCACAGCGGCCCGGAACCGCTCAAAGAAGTCGACTGAAATGGCATCATCATCATCATGACGAAACTGCAAGCAGGGGGCCTTGGGGTCTTTGCGCGCGCCATTGATTAGTTCTTTCATTAGCGGCCGGTGTGGCCTTGGCTCGTGCGCAACAATGGAAATCTGTGGAATGTCTGCGGTGATGTCGTGCAAGCGGTCGACATGGTGTGTGGGCAGCGTGTCACCAATCACCAGGATCATTTCAAAATTTTGATCAGTTTGCTCACGCAGGCAGGGCAAGGCAACGGTTTCCATCAGTTGAAACCTCTCCTCAAGCCGGTCTTCTTGGTACAGAAAGGCAATGCGGTCTTCGATGGTCTCGTGTTCCACTTGAAATCCACCCAGAGCCGGGTATGAAAACCGGCACAGGCCAATCACCTGCATGTCCTTGCTGTCGATCATGTTTTTGCCTTTCATGTTCTGTGGCGCACATTGGCAGGGCAAGGTCGCCAGCGCAACAGGGCGACTGTTGACAACGGGCGCGACTCCCCATATACGCGCGCTTATCCGGCAATGGGACATCTGTACCTGAGCCGTTTCACACCTGTAGTGGTCAAGTTCCGGTCTACTTTGAAGATCGCAACCGCTGAGACCCCACCGCGTCGTTTGCCTCGGAATGGAAACGATTGCGGTTTTTACGCTTGTGTTCGCACAAGGCGTGAAAAATCAGATAACCGCGTTGGGCCTTGGCCCGGCGTATAAATGGAAGCAATAGGAAAGAGACCCTATGCCAACGATTCAACAGCTGATCCGCAAACCGCGCCAGCCAAAAATCAAGCGCTCCAAGTCGCAGCACCTGGAGCAGTGCCCTCAGAAACGTGGCGTGTGTACCCGTGTATACACAACCACGCCGAAGAAACCAAACTCCGCTATGCGTAAGGTTGCGAAGGTTCGCCTGACCAACGGTTACGAAGTGATTTCCTACATCCCGGGCGAATCCCACAACCTTCAGGAGCACTCTGTGGTTCTGATCCGTGGCGGTCGTGTAAAAGACCTTCCGGGTGTCCGTTACCACATTCTGCGTGGTGTTTTGGATACCCAAGGCGTCAAAGACCGTAAGCAACGTCGTTCGAAGTACGGCGCGAAGCGTCCTAAGTAAGAAGGAGAGGCTGATATGTCACGTCGTCACGCCGCTGAAAAACGCGAAATTCTGCCAGACGCCAAATTTGGCGATCTGGTGCTGAGCAAGTTCATGAACAACCTGATGATCGACGGTAAAAAGTCGGTTGCAGAGAAAATTGTTTACAACGCACTCGACCGCGTTGAAGCAAAAATCAAGCGTGCGCCTGTGGAAGTGTTCCACGAAGCGCTCGATCTGATCAAACCATCGGTTGAGGTTCGCTCCCGCCGTGTGGGTGGTGCCACTTACCAGGTGCCAGTTGAAGTGCGCCCTGAGCGTCGCGAAGCATTGGCCATTCGTTGGTTGATCACCGCGTCCCGTAAGCGCAACGAAAACACCATGGAAGAGCGCCTGGCAGGCGAACTCATGGACGCTGTGAACTCGCGCGGTACTGCTGTTAAGAAACGCGAAGACACGCACAAAATGGCCGAAGCCAACAAAGCCTTCAGCCACTATCGTTGGTAATTTCCAGAGGACATTAGACCAATGGCACGCGAGTATACACTCAACCACTACCGCAACTTCGGTATCATGGCGCACATCGATGCAGGTAAAACCACCTGTTCGGAACGCATCCTGTTCTATACCGGCAAGTCGCACAACATCGGCGAAGTCCACGACGGCGCTGCCACCATGGACCACATGGAGCAGGAGCAAGAGCGGGGCATCACCATCACGTCGGCTGCGACCACCACATTCTGGGAACGCACCGAAGACGGTGAGACTGCGGATTCTCCAAAGCACCGCATGAACATCATCGACACCCCTGGCCACGTTGACTTCACCATTGAAGTTGAGCGTTCGCTGGCGGTTCTCGATGGTGCTGTTGCTTTGCTTGACGCCAACGCTGGTGTTGAGCCGCAGACCGAAACCGTGTGGCGTCAAGCTGACCGCTACAAGGTTCCGCGCATTGTGTTCGTCAACAAAATGGACAAGATCGGCGCTGACTTCTTCAACTGTGTTGAGATGATCGCTGATCGTACCGGTGCACGCCCAATGGCGATCCAGTGTCCAATCGGCGCTGAAACTGAGCTGGAAGGCTTGGTTGATCTGGTCACCATGAAAGAATGGGTCTGGGCTGGCGAAGATCTGGGCGCGTCTTGGGAGCACCGCGAAATTCGCGATGAGCTCAAAGACAAGTGTGACGAAATGCGCGCTGAGATGATCGAATTGGCTGTCGAAATGGACGACGATGCCATGGAAGCTTATCTGGAAGGCGAAGAGCCTTCGGTTGAGCTTCTGCGTGAGCTGATCCGTAAGGGTACGCTGGCGATGGAATTCGTGCCTGTTCTCTGTGGTTCCGCGTTTAAGAACAAAGGCGTTCAGCCTCTGCTCAACGCTGTGGTCGACTATCTGCCGAGCCCGCTCGACGTTGTTGATTACATGGGCTTTAAACCTGGCGATGATGACGAAGTTCGGAACATTGCACGTCGTGCAGACGACGACATGCCGTTCTCCGCGCTGGCGTTTAAAATCTGGAATGACCCCTTTGTGGGCTCGTTGACCTTTACCCGTATTTACTCCGGTAAATTGGAAAAGGGCGACAGCTTCCTGAACTCGACCAAAGGCAAAAAAGAGCGCGTTGGCCGCATGATGATCATGCACTCCAACGACCGTGATGAAATCAGCGAAGCATTCGCTGGTGACATTATCGCTCTGGGCGGCCTGAAGGACACCACAACCGGCGACACGCTTTGCTCGATTGCCGATCCGGTTATTTTGGAAACAATGAACTTCCCCGATCCTGTGATCGAGATTGCCGTTGAGCCAAAAACCAAAGGTGACCAGGAGAAGATGTCGACAGGCCTTCAGCGTCTGTCTGCAGAAGATCCTTCCTTCCGTGTCGAAACCGATTTTGAATCCGGTCAGACCATCATGAAAGGCATGGGCGAACTTCACCTCGATATTCTGGTGGACCGTCTGCGTCGTGAATTTGGTGTGGACGCCAACATTGGTGCGCCTCAGGTTGCTTACCGCGAGACCATTGGTCACGAAGTCGAGCACTCCTATACCCACAAGAAACAATCTGGTGGGTCTGGTCAGTACGGCGAAGTGAAGCTGTTGATCACCCCAACTGAAGCGGGCGAAGGCTATTCCTTTGAGTCCAAAATTGTTGGTGGTTCGGTGCCTAAGGAATACGTTCCAGGTGTTGAAAAAGGGATCAAATCGGTCATGGACTCCGGTCCTTTGGCTGGCTTCCCTGTGATCGACTTCAAGGTTCAGCTGCTTGACGGTAAATTCCACGACGTGGACTCCAGCATTCTCGCCTTTGAAATTGCGGCACGTATGTGCATGCGTGAAGGCATGCGTCTTGCGGGTGCAAAACTGCTTGAGCCGATCATGAAAGTCGAAGTGATTACACCAGAAGACTACACTGGTGGCATCATTGGCGATCTGACGTCTCGTCGTGGCCAGGTGACTGGTCAGGAGCCTCGCGGCAACGCTGTTGCCATCGATGCCATGGTGCCGTTGGCCAACATGTTTGGTTACATCAACACCCTGCGTTCGATGTCTTCTGGCCGCGCGCAGTTCTCCATGCAGTTCGACCACTACGATCCGGTTCCGCATGCCATCTCTGAAGAGATCCAAGCGAAATACGCATAATCAAATTCGGGAAGCGGGCCGCCCGCTTCCCACCTCAACATTAAGGAGGCCATCATGGCTAAGGAAAAGTTTGAGCGCAGTAAACCGCACTGCAACATCGGCACCATTGGTCACGTTGACCACGGCAAAACCACGCTGACTGCAGCGATCACCAAGCAATACGGTGAGTTCCAAGCGTACGACGAAATCGACGGCGCGCCAGAAGAAAAAGCCCGTGGTATCACCATCTCCACCGCGCACGTGGAATATGAAACCGACGCGCGTCACTACGCCCACGTCGACTGCCCAGGCCACGCTGACTATGTGAAAAACATGATCACCGGTGCGGCGCAGATG